>CAYVXJ010000007.1:0-178570 GCA_964454815.1 uncultured Candidatus Cloacimonadota bacterium
AACTTGTTAGGACTCTCACAAACATCTATGGCACTCTATATACTGTTAAAGATCTCTTGTTTGCTGCTCACGTCGAGCAGGTTGTGTCATACTCTTTGGGGCGGTTTTTTTGTCAATAGGTTTTTTCATCTTTTTTCGACATTTCTTTTGCGTCGTTTTGTAAATACTACATAAATCGCAATATACATGTCCGCGAAAAATCCCCACACCACAGCTCCAGCTCATCAATGTGGCATTAGAACGGCAATTGACAGGGCGTGACAGGACAACCAGCAGCGGTCAGATACAGCCCACTAACCCTCCCTTGATCACCCCAAATCACCATGAGAATACAAAAACCACCGATCATAGACCGGTGGTTTATAATAGGATTTCTCTGGCGCTGATCAGAATTTGAGCTTATCGAGAATCTTTTCCTTTTGCACCAAGCCAACGAGCTGATCCCGGATCTGACCATCTTTGAAGATGAGCAAAGTGGGGATAGACATGATCGAATAGCGAGATGCGATATCCGGAGACTCATCGATATTGACTTTGACGATCTTGACCTTATCTGCAACTTCTGCTTCAACCTTCTCAAGAATCGGATTCAGAGCTTTGCAGGGACCGCACCAGGGAGCCCAAAAATCGACTACGACGGGTAATTCGCTTTGCAGTACTTCTACTTCAAAGTTCTGAGAGTTTATCATCATCGCCATGAGACTACTCGACGATAGCGAGAATATCGCTCTTGGAGAGGATGAGGAGCTTGTCCCCGTCGATCTCGACTTCGGTGCCGGCGTACTTGCCATAGAGGACTTTATCGCCCACTTTCACTATCTTTTGCAGTTCTTCGTCAGTGCCCACGGCAATGACTTCCGCCATTTGGGGTTTTTCCTTTGCGGTATCGGGGATGATGATCCCACCTATGGTCTTCTCTTCCGATACGTTGTTAAGTTTCACAACGACATGATCTTCAATGGGTCTCAGTTTCATTGTTTAACCTCCATCTTATTATTAATTACTTCGTTATACATTATACTGCATGACTGCTTTATTAGCAAACACTATTTTCGAGTGCCAATTTTCCGTCAAGAGAAAATCCTCCTCAACCGGAATCTGCTATCGTTCCTCTGGAGTATGCTCCATCGATCTTTGTAGCCGAAAGCCTATTCCCAAAAGCTTGATCCCTTTCAAGCCCTCAGAATCGTCATGTGTAGCCTATTGTCACTCCTACTTTCATCAGCCTGTCATCATCATATGACAAACAGATGATTCCTTGATTTGATCTGGGATTGATGAGAGAGTCATCTGAGGGTCATGAGAGGAAGAAACCGGGAGCTATTGTCAGACCGGAACTCAACATTAGTTCGGATCGCATACTACGAGTGACGTCCCCGCTTTGATCCGAGTAGCACTCGCGAGAGTCCTTCTATAATAAATCTGCCGACCTTCTGTTCCCTTCCGGATCGCGTTAACGGGATACCGATCTCTCGGCTGATCTTTGCTTTTACCGCTGATATACCCAGCAGTCTTTTCCAGGAAAAGCCGCCTCTATTCATGATTCCTCCTTTTGAGACACCCTCAAGGTGAGTGCTTCAACAGTATTGCACGATAATGGCAACAAGTCAGGATGTCAAGCAGTTTCCCCGGTAATGACTATTCCTGGAAGAGGATCACTATCGAAAACCGGGATGAAAAAAGCCCCGGTTGATAACCGGGGCTGTATCTTTGATACTGATCAGTATCGATTATTTGACAAGGATGGCTTTCTGGACGAAGGACTGCTTCCCGGCATTCATCTTGAAGATATAAACGCCAGAGCTGCAATCTGAGCCATTATCGGCTTTACCGTTCCACTCGATGCGGTGATTACCGATGCTTGAAGGGCAGTCACGCAGGGTGCGAATCAATTGACCGCGGTTGTTGTAGATGGAAATGCTGACTTCAGCCGGTGTGGCGATCCCATAACTGATGAAAGCCGAAGGGTTGAAGGGATTGGGATAAACGCGCTTCAGTTCGGTGACGGTCGGGATCACAGGGGTTCCGTTGTTTCCACCGTTGGCGCTGTAATTGACAACAACCGGACCATGGTAGGCGACGGAGCCATCGAGATCGACGTTTTGCAGCCAATAGTAATAGATCCCGTCTTCGGTGAGCGCTGAGTCAGTATAAACGTAGCTCTGGGTCGTGGAAGTATTGGACGCGGGGATCAAGGGGCTGACGAGGGATGCCGTCGAAGCATCGACCTGAGTCGAACGATAGATATAGTAACCGGAAACACCGGATTCGGACTGGGTCGTCCACATCAGGTTGACGTAGTTCTGAGCATTCTGGATCGCGGTGAAGGAAGAAAGCTCGACCGGCAAGGTCTCATCACTTTGAATAGTGACCTGGAGATTACCTTTGCTGGCAAATCCTGAAACCTCGATAAACGTAGAGGTCAGGCTGGAGCTCCAGCTTACCAATGTTCCGGCATTCAGGGTCACACTTGTCGGAACTGAGGTGAAGCCTTCATGATTGATCAGATAGAGACCATTCAAGGCAGCATCGTCATAAGTGGTAATGCTATAAACAAGCGAGTTCTGGTCACCAGTGACGGTCACATAGAAATCGTTCGCAAAGTAACCGGAGGCTGTGTCAATATCAACTGAATTATCGATGAATCCCGCGAGAGGCGGAACATTGACGGTGATCTCCGCTCCATTAATAGAGGAGTTAGCAGAGGTACCTGGAATTATAGCGGTAGTGGAGACACTGATCATGTTTGAATTTGAGCTTGTTCCGTACGTACCAACAGCTCTAACCACATAGTAGTAATCAGTTGACGGATCAAGACCTTCAACGCGGAATGCTGTGTCACTTGCCGTGACATCCTGGTAACCTGTCAGATAGCTGACTCCATTAAATGTATGGGAGCCAAGATATGTTGTTGTATCTGTAGGATAGCTATCCCATTCGGTATCGAGGGTTGGAAATCCTGCTGCACCGGTAGAATTCCCCGCTGAGATGTTACTCTTACGAACCAGAGTTTTATCGAGGGTGATCAAGGGTGTGGTACCCCAAGAGGTGCCCAGATCTTCACCGATACATCCAAATATATCCACATTCGCAGAAGTAAGCTCGTTGTAAAGAGCAAGGGCATCGTCTCCATTGAAGTTTGCGACTGCATTCGTAACGTCGGCGAGCGCCAGTATCGTAGTATTGGCACCTGCGTTTGCGATTACGTACACATCATTATTAGCAAGAGTTCCACTCAACGCGAACGTTGAAGTAGCCGTAGTGGCACCGTTAGCGTATAAATAAACTGTATAATTGGAAAGATCAACAGGGGCACCAGTGCCGTTAAAGATCTCGATCGCTTTGTTATTGCTGGCTCCCTCTATGTACTCGGAAAAGAATAGATCTGAAGCATATGTGACAGAGTCGAAGACATCCACTTTGTAGCTGGTAGCACCTGTTACACCACCCCATCTGGCAGTAAAGCCATCTTGGGCAACTGCGGTCGCGGCGTTTGCAACAGGAGCCATAGGAGGCGGTGGGGAAAGGACAGAACCATTACAAGTCACAGTTTGATTTGCGGCACCAGTAGAACTGGCTGTGATGGTCTCTCCATTATATGTGCCGATATTAAGACCAGATTTCAATCGAACGTACACCGTAGTATTGGCAACCACACCACCGGACTGGGTAAGCACGATGGGGGTTGTGTATCCCGATCCTGATGTCAGTGACATCTCGTAGTTGGCGGGTGCTGCTATACTAATATTGTCTGTTAAATTCGATCCACTGATCGTGAAGGATTGATCAGAAGACGGTCCGGTCAGATAGGTATAGCTGAAACCGGAAAGGGTCGAAGGAGCGACGGTGATTGTAGGAGTTGATGCAACAGCAGCATTCAGATTTGACCAAGCTGTAGCGCTATCGGAACCATAGGAAACCCGAACACCGTCGAAAGAGCCTGTGGGATTGTTTAGGCTTCTGTTATGCCAGTGGAAATTGCCGACAGTTGATGAACTTGAATCATTACCGCCTGCACCAGAAGCGATGGTTGCATAGGCCGAACCCGTTGCAGGCTCTGAGCTAAGTGAAGGATTCACCCACAGATACATCAAGTCGTTTGATGTGCCTGTCGCAAAAGTATATCTGGCTACCACTAGGTAGTTCTGGTTGTAGTTTAAAACCGTTGTACCGAAGGTTGCACTCGCTATAGTGGTGAACTTCGCAATACCGAGAACAAAGCCTGAACCACTTGTTTTGGCAAAGAGTCTTCCGAAGTAGGCTGTCCCAGTGGTCTGATCACCAAGGGAGATGAAATAGTCGCCGGTTGATGTGGTTGCGGACAGTCTGAGGATGAAAGAGTAATAAAATGTGTTTGTCCCAGGGGTAATAGCTGTAAATCCCTTATACACCCTCGAAGCGGTACCATTGGGTGCACCCATTTGAACATACTCACCTGTACCACCATTGTAACCTGTATAGGTCATCGCTGTAGTATTGGCTACCGTGCAATCCGGACCTGATCCACCTTTTGTCCAGCTGGACTGCCCGGACAGATTGGCGATATTCAGACCGGTAAAATCATCATACAATAAAGGAGTTTGTGCTGTAAGGGCTGTGAATATCAACCCAAGCATCAACATTAACAATGCTCGTTTCATAATTCCTCCCAGAATTATCGAATTATATCTATTTCTAATATTATCCAATTTCACTTTTGCCATTATCTGAGGTGGCTGTATTCTGGCAAGTTAATTTTTCAACATACGGGGATCCGGCGCAAAGAATAATCCTAAGCTCCTAAGATCAGGTCTGTTATCGCTTGAGAAACTTTGACTCCGTAAAGCTCGGGATGCTCAGCAGGCGGAGAAAAGTCAGCAATAGCATTGGGAAATGCCGGATCGTGCGGGTCGAGAAGAAGGTTCCAACCGACTTCGACAGTCTCGATCCATTCAGTCTCAGAACGTAATGTGATACATGGCTTCGAGAGCAGATACGCCTCTTTTTGGACACCGCCGGAATCGGTGATCATCGCTTTTGCATGAGCATGCAGCATCATAAAATCCAGGTAGGCTTGTGGTTCGACAAGTGTTATGTTTTGCCACCGGCTGCTGATCTTCTCCTCTATCACTTTACGAGTCCTTGGATGAACTGGGAAGATAACTTTTGCACCCAGAGAATCAAGTCCGTTGAGTATGTGCACCAGATTCTCGGGTGAATCAACGTTGTATGGTCTATGCAGCGTAAGAAGATAATAGCTCTCACCGCTGAGGTTCATCTCGTTGATCACGTCAGATCGGCGCAATGCCTTCTCAAGCCCATAAGAGACACTGTCTGTCATGATGTCACCCACGAGGAACGCTTTTGCTGATAGTCCCTCTTGGGCAGCATTATCAATCGCTGTCTGGGTCGGGCATAGCAGGATATCGCTGGTGTGATCAGCGACTATCCGATTGATCTCTTCCGGCATTGTGCGGTTGAAACTGCGCAAACAAGCTTCGACATGGGCTGTCTTAATTCCCATTTTTGCCCCGACCAATGCACCGGCTAAAGTCGAATTTGTATCTCCGTAAATGATCAGGAGATCCGGTCTCTCTGCTTCGCATATCCGCTCAATTCCGATGAGCATGGAGGCTGTTTGCGCGCCTTGCGAACCGGAACCGGCTTCCAGATTGTGATCAGGTGCTTTGATGTCCAGATCTGCGAAAAAGCTCTCGCTCATGGACTTGTCATAATGTTGCCCGGTATGGAGGATGATCTGGTCGCACTTTCCTTCCAAAGCCCGGGAAAGCGGGGCAAGCTTGACAAATTGGGGACGAGCCCCGACGATGTGTAGAATAAGTTTTGACGTGGGGTTGTGGGGTCGTGGGGTCGTAGCTGTGCTTTCATCATGGATGGTATTCAATGCTTGTTCTCCAGGCTTATAATTAGTCCATTTATCATATTGCGAATTCGTTTGATCGTCTCATTGAAGACTGAGATATCTTGAGTGTAGTTCAGTATCTTGGCGATTTCCAATTGAGTCTCGATCTCCAGAAGAGATCCCTTGGCGATGAATAAAAAGTGGATAAAGTCCTTAGTGGATTTCCTACCAGATCCCTCCGCTATATTAGATGGAATTGAGACCGATGCTCTTTGTAATTGGGAAGACAGGCCGTAAATCTCATGTTTTGGAAATGTCTGTGTTAGTTTATATATCTCAGCCACAAATTGCAGACTTAGCTTCCAGACTTCCAAATCTTTATATGTCAATTGTGCACCTCATATAGACTCAACTTAATAACAGGAACAGCTTTTTTACGAGACGTTAGAGCTCGTAATGATGACTTCAAACATCACAAAACGAAAAGCGCTGAATCCGATCACGCCAGCACCCCCCACGTCACCACGACAACACTCTAGTTGCTTCTGGCACGGTTGACAACGATATTCCAGACACCCTTCCAGAAATAGATACAGTCGGTTTTCCACGGGTGCTTGATCTTTCGTTCCAAGTACTTCTTTTCCGAATCGAGGATCTCATCAAAGGTCTTTGGCATATCGGCATAAAATGGGGGAAGCAAACCGGGTTTGACCTTAAGACGCAGTTCCTGCAGCTCCGGCGGATAGAGGCTGAAATAGTGCTCAGAAAGTGCCCTCACTCCGACAAGGGAGACCTCACCCTTGAAGAAATTAAGGAACTGGGGTAGCTCATCGATCCATAGTTTGCGGAGGATCTTCCCCCAAGATGTGACCCTGAAATCATCTTTGAACTTTCCACCTTCCTGGAGATCGTTTGTCTGATAGACGTAATCCTGAAGGTATTCACTATAAGGATGCATCGTACGGAACTTCTTTATGTAAATGATCTTGCCGCCCATACCCTTTCTCTTTAAGCGGATGAAAGGTCCGTAGGTTGGATTGGGGTCTGTTCTGGGTGGGGCTGTTTTCTTTAGTATAAAATGCATATGCCCGTCGATCTCTCTTTTATGGATAAGCTCAAATCCGCAGTAATAGAAGCGTCCGAGCATCTCCGTCTCCGATAACGCTCGGTTCTTGCCCTTGGTAATCGCAAAATACCAGCCCTGCAGGATAGGGAGCTTGGGGCATACCCGCTTGAACAAGAAATCAAAGAAGTAGATAATACTACCCAGAAATGGAGTAAATCTATGATAGAGGTCTTCCCGCTTTTCGAGGACGGTCTGTCCACTGCAAACAAAGACCCCGCCGGGTTTTAGCATCTCATTTACCCGGATAAAGTACTGGTTCAGTCTCCGCAGATCGTTGATCTTACGCAGATTGATAAAGATCTGGAGGCTGTTTTCGCTGATGATCTGAATATTGTAGTAGGTTTCAGAATTCAGGACGAGAGTCTCATCCTTGGAGAATCGAGTTAGATCCACATAGTCATTGATAAACGAGAACAGGTCGGAATACCCGGCAAGATACCTTTCCCACAACGGGACTATGACAGCATTTGCCTCAATGTCCGGTGAGAATGGTGGGATATAGGCACTGTTCGAGATCGCCGGGATCGCCTGTACCGGTTTGGGGAAAAAGATCGGATTCTGTGCTTCTTCCAAGGCTTTGGAGCTGGTGACCATTTTCGTCGAGGCGAAAGGACGGTTATCAAGCGTGAATCTGAAGGCATAATAGATCCCCATAAAGAGGAAAACCTCAAGGGAAAAACTACCCAGAATTGTCCCAAAAACCAAGCCGCGAAGATAGTGCAGCTTTCCGATCAGGATCGCAGTGAAAACAAGCAGGACGGCGATCACGTCACACTTGATGATCCTCTTTAACAGATCCATCCCGGTAGCCATCGACTTGATGGAGTATTTTAGCCCCCAGACACCGGTTAGTATCCAGATCAATGTAAAGGGGACTACCGATCTGCCGTACAGGGCAATGACCACTTTTGTGCCGGTTCTCAGCTTTGCTACGAAGAAGAAAGAGAACAGGACTATCGCTATGTCGAGTAAGAAAAGGGAGTACTTTGTGATCCTATACTTCATAACCTATTAGGTAGCTAAACACACCCCTTGTGTTGCCTTCCGAGACCTATCAATCAGAGAATATGCGGCTATAGTACTCTATTGTCTTTTCCAGCCCGGTCTTGAAGTCAACCAAGACTTTGAATCCAAGGATATCCCTCGCCTTATCGATCGAAGCGAGGGAGTGCTTGACGTCCCCGGCTCGGTCTGCTGCGAAGAGTGGTTCGACGTTCTTGCCCAGGATCTCATTGATCATCATGACCAGGTCGATCATCGTATATCGCTCGCCACAAGCGATGTTGATGACTTCACCGGGAGCTTTTTCTGCTTCACAAGCCCGGATGTTTGCCCAGACGTTGTTATCCACAAAGGTAAAATCGCGAGATTGGCTTCCGTCCCCAAAGATGAGAGGTTGCTTGTCATCGAGGATGAGCTTGATAAACTTTGGGATCACGGCACTGTATTCCGAGGTTGGGTCTTGATTGGGACCAAACACGTTGAAATATCGCAGCGCTACGGTTTCGACCCCGTATAACTGATAGAATACCTGGCAGTATCTTTCCTGAGCATACTTGGTCAATGCATAGGGCGACATCGGGTTAACCGGCATACTTTCCACCTTGGGAAGAGTCTCACTGTTGCCATAGATCGACGAGGATGATGCAAGCACAATACGTTTGACGGCAAATTCCTTAGCCGCTTCCAAGACGTTCAGCATACCGAGGATATTTACGTCATTAGTAGTGATCGGGTCATTGATCGACCGCGGAACGGAAGGCAAAGCACCCTGATGCAGGATGTAATCGACACCTTTGACTGCAGTACGGACGATGTGAAAACTACGCAGATCGCCCTCGATGAGCTGAAGGGAGTGATTCTTCAGCAAAGGGAGAATATTCTCCCTTTTACCAGTAGCAAAGTTATCCAGAACTCGGACTTCATGCCCTTGCCGGAGCAATTCGGCTACAATGTTGGAGCCGATAAACCCGGCACCACCTGTCACTAAATACTTCATGGCTTATCCTTTATTAGATAGTAATATCTTTTTAACGTGGTTCTTCATAGTTCTTACATACTTGATCTTCTGCCATTCCAGAGGATCGTTCGTCCAGTGTTCAGGATGGATGTTCAAAACCAGGCTTTGATCACCCGAACCGAGCAGATCAATAATATCTTCTATCGAGCGAATCTCGGCTTTGATGCCCTGAACTTTATCTCTCTGGTTAGCGTTCGTATCCCCCCATGCTCTTCCCGCATCGGTTATGTAAACGAACTTTGTGTAGTCTATGTCAAAATATGGCTCGAGATTGACACCATGTTCACGGTAATCAAACAACAGCCAAAGCAGACGGTTATCAATCGGGACTTCCGGTCTGCCGTGCATCACCGCCGAACGAACCTCCCAAGAGGAAGTAAACTTCTTTAGGCTGGCGTCAAACAACTTGATAGCGTAGTTGAATAGCTTCAAGACTGATTTCTTTGTCGCATCGTCGAAAGCGCTTAAAATATCCTTTTCACCTGGGTCATCCAGATGTGAAAGCCGCATCATCAGATGAGGTCTGAGCTGTCTATCGATAGTCTTTAGTACTGTCCTTGAGAATCCAAGCTCTTTTGCCGCCAATGATAGGCTCTCATAGTGAAAACCCATCTCGTGCCCCATAGATGTCAACTCATCCATGATCGATGGAGAAAAGCTCTCCGGGACATCCCGAAAATAATACGTAGCACCGATGCCTCTGGTCGCTTCTATCTTCCCCATAATCAGTGCCTTTTGAGGTCTGCGATCGACATCATGACGGATCATAACACCCTTTGTATCCGAGCAATACGTCGAAATCTGGTTCACTCCGGTATTGACCTTTGTGATCGCATCCAGAAGGCGCTCATATGAGAAAAAGGTAAAATCCCGCTCAGGCAGTGTGACCCTCCTTGGTTCCCATGAAATAAACAAATGCCCCGACCCCTGCTCCGAGGAGATTTGCGATCATGTCCTTGGGATTGAAGGTTCTGTATGGAACCAAGCATTGCACCATCTCAGAGATGAAAGCCAGCGTGAAGCTGAACATGATCAAATATGCAAGGGGTGTTGCTGTAAATATCGGGCTCTTGATCCTATTTGAGAAGAGCAGTATCCACGCCGGGACAAGGAAGGAAGCAAAATGGATCAAATGATCAAGCCGGATGAGATGACCGGGATCACTGTCATTAGTCAGATCGGTCGAAGATATCTTGATAAGACTAAGGCACAGCAATGCAGCGAGATAGCCAAAGAAGACCGTGCGGCTTATTGCCTGTAACGTACGTTTATCGGTTTTCATCGAATAGGAAACTCATCAGTTCTTGGGCTTTGACACGGTAGTTAAAAATAGTCTCAGCGAGACGCCTCCCGTTCTGAGCGATCTCGCTCGACAGGCTCTCGTTCGTGAGACATTCGCTGATCTTTTCAGCAAACACTTCGGGGTCGCTACCCGGGGCCAGAAACGCAGTCTCGCCATCGGTGAGGAATAAGGGAATATCCCCTACTTTCGTAGTGATCACCGGACGACCACAGGCAAGATATTCGCCCAGCTTGGTGGGGAAAGCACCTTGATTCTGAATATTATCCGGCTTGGACAGCACCAAAGCGGCAGCGCCACAAAGCAGTCTGTGCATATCAGGGAAATCTATCCTCCCGGTAAAGATCACATCATCACTCAGAGAGAGCAGATCTATAAGGTTGAGAACGTTCTCCAGCCTTTGGCGGTCACTATTATCCCCGATCAAGACAAGCTTGAGGTTTGAGAAGGTCTTTCGCGCAATGGCGAAAGCTCTGATCAGATCCGGGATGCCGTCTTTATCGCCATACATTGTTCCACAATAAGCCAGATATCGCTCCGGATCCGTTTTCAGCTTTGCCGGGGCGTTCTCGGGGAAGAACTTATCCGCTTCTACCATGATGCCAAACATATGCGTCAAAGTCCGAGTATTAAAGCGCTTGAGATGCCCATCAATGAAACTCCGTATAGCTCCGGAAATGCACAATACCGCATGATTCCGGGGAAGATACCTATCCATGTACACATGATACTGAACTCTGCGAAGGATCTTGTTCTTCCTTGCCAGATAGGGAAATTCTGTGATCTCGTCGAAGGTAGGGATATTCAAGCGATCACAAGTAGTTTGGATCGGCATACGTTCCGGGATCAGCATCCCATAGTAGATGATCGCCGTCGAGTCTTTCGGGATATGCTTTTCATTGATATAACGAGCAAGTTCTCTGGCTGCGCTATATGTTCGGACCATTCGAAGAGGTCCTCGGACTTTCACCGGTGATGATTGACCAAACCAGAAGTTCAAGCCGGGATACTGGGTAACAAACTTAGCGGAAACGGTTCTTTCATTGCCAAGCCAGCAACTGACGACCGTGACACCGAGCTCTGCCAAACCGCGTGAATAGGATAACAGACGGCTGACAACTGCTCCCGGGACATTGATATCTACATCGGTGATGATATATACTTTCACTACTTGTCAAACTGTCCTATGTATTGATCGACCGTTAGTTGCATTGCCTGTTTGAATGAGTTCCGGGGTTGCCATCCTTGTGCATTGAGCCGGGACACATCGAGAAGCTTCTGCGGGGTACCGTCAGGTTTACTGTGATCCCAGGCAATATCACCATCAAAACCTACACAATTCTGCACCATCTGGGCGATCTCCCGGATCGTGCTGTCCTTTCCCATCCCGGCATTGATATGCAGACCGGATGAGTAATGAAGCATCAGATAGATCAGGCAATCTGCGAGGTCATCAACGAAGAGAAATTCTCTCTTGGGGCTACCTGTACCCCAGAGCTTGAGGATCACCTTCCCATCGATAGTTTCAATCCCGATCTTTTGCAGCTCGGGGATCACCTGCTCCGCGCTAAGGCTGATCTTCTCATGAAAGGCGAAATTGCGGATGATCCGCTGATGGTCACCAGCCTGAAGGAGCTTTGCCAGATACATCTTGCGTATCATCGCTGGTAGGACGTGTGAATTTGCCAGATGATAGTTATCACCAGGACCGAAGAGATTGGTCGGCATGACAGATATGAAGTCATCGCCATATTGTTTTCGGTAGTATTGACATAGCTTGATCCCCGCTATCTTTGCGATGGCATAGGGTTCGTTGGTCAGTTCCAATTCACCTGTCAGCAGGTATTCCTCCTTAATTGGTTGGGGACAGAGCTTGGGATAGATACAGGAACTTCCGAGGAAGAGGAGCTTTTTGACCCCGAAGACATGTGCAGCGTGGATGATATTTGCCTCGATGATCAGGTTATCATAGAGAAACTCAGCAGGATAGGTCTCGTTCGCATATATCCCGCCGACTTTGGCAGCAGCAACGAAGACGTAATCCGGTTTATTCTCGGCGAAAAAGCGGTTCATGACCGCCTGATCCCGCAGGTCATACTCAGGATATGGTGTGAATACAAGATTGTGATAGCCTTGGGAGTTCAGATTTCGGACAATTGCTGATCCGACGAGTCCGGTATTCCCGGCGACATATATCTTGGCATGCTTTTCCATTTATCTTCCTTGCTTGGCAGAGAGAGTGCGGAGATCGGACTCGACCATGATCCGAACCAACTCATGCATTTTCACTTTCGGCTCCCATCCCAGCAAGGTCTTTGCCTTGCTATAATCACCTATGAGCAGATCAACCTCGGTAGGACGGAAATAGCGCTTATCGATCTTGATGACAGCTTTACCTGTCGCATCATCATAACCTACCTCATCCGCATCCTTTCCTTCCCATCTGATGTGTATTTCAAGACATTTGAACGTTTCCTGGATGAACTCCCTCACTGTATAGGTCTCATTGGTCGCGAGAACGAAGTCTTCCGGTTCATGATATTGCAACATTCGCCACATCCCTTCGACATACTCGGGAGCGTATCCCCAATCGCGTTTTGCGTCGATATTACCCAAGTACATGCAATCCTGCAAACCTAGCTTTATCCTGACCGCTGCGAGAACGATCTTGCGAGTCACGAAAGTCTCACCCCGACGAGGGGACTCATGGTTAAAAAGGATACCATTACAGGCAAAGAGATCATAAGCTTCTCGATAGTTCTTTACGATCCAATATGCATAAAGCTTTGCTACTGCATACGGACTACGGGGATAAAACGGAGTGGTCTCCTTCTGGGGAACTTCCTGGACTTTTCCAAAGAGTTCGGAGGTAGATGCCTGGTAGAAACGTGACGGGATCCGGGTATCCTTGATGGCATCCAGCAAGCGAAGCGTTCCGATCGCATCAACTTCCGCGGAGTACTCTGGGACCTCGAATGAAACCTGAACGTGGGACTGTGCTCCCAGATTGTATATCTCATCCGGAACGATCTTCTCCAGAAGGCGGTTCAAATTGCTCGAATCGCAGAGATCCCCATAATGCAGAAAGAGCTTGATGTCCTTGTTGTGCGGGTCTTGGTATATATGGTCAATTCTTTTGGTATTGAACGATGAAGACCTGCGGATGATGCCGTGCACCTCATACCCTTTCTCGATAAGTAATTCAGCTAAATAGGATCCATCTTGACCGGTGATCCCGGTAATCAAAGCTTTTTTCATATCTACTCCTGTTTCAATTATCTAAAGCCCGCTGGTTCTATTCTCTGGCTCGGATGAACTTGGCGGGATTGCCACCCCAGATCTCGTTTGGGGGTACGCTTTTTGTGACTACGCTGCCTGCAGCGATGATGCTGTTCTCACCGACCTCGACCCCTTTAAGAACTATCGATCCACCTCCGATGAAAGCGCGTTTTCTGATGATGATAGGTGAAGTCTTGACATCGGTATCCCGTGGGGATGTCCGAATGAAAGGATCCTGTGAATGAAAGTCAGTATCCCATATCCTGCATCCTCCTCCGATCAGGACGTAGTCTTCGATGCTGACCTTCTGCTGGCAAACGATAGTCGAATTTGATATCCCTACATTATTGCCGATCGTCAGTTCTGCATTGCCATACACGACCAAACGGCATATGGTATCTCCACCGATCGGGTTATAATCCCGTCCGGAGTTGCACCGAAAGCCATTGCCGATAGTGATCTTGCCGTAGTTCCGGATAAATGGCTTTCCATGGATGAGACTCTTGCGACCCAGGCTGAAACTTCCAAATGCTCCAAGAGCTCCGAATCCTCTGATGATTCTGACCCTCAGGACAGCGCGCAAAGTATGGGCAAGTTTGCGTAGTTTAACGATTATATCCATAACCCCGCCTAATCTCTCGGCTCAGGGGCTACCCGAAACCGGTCATATTCAAATCTGGGTGTCCTCAGCAATTGCAGAGAAGCCGGATAGTTCTCGATGATCCATACCCAAAACGACGTCACATCGATCTTGTCTTCAATGAGCTTGTTGCGTTTAGCGACCCATGCGGATCGATATTCGTCTCCATGCAGAAGCCCTTCGATCTTGCGTATCATCCAGTGGAATTGATGAGGCAGATAGGCATACGTAAGGTCGTACTTCTTTTCTTCCTCTTCCAAGACGGCTAAGCGACCGGCAAAGGAATTACATCGGAATGCAGGGATGCCCAAGAGCGAAGCTTCGGTGCTCATGGTTTGGCTATCGGATACAAGCATTCTGGCATAGGATAAAAAGTCGTGGATCTCATGCGGAGCGATCGGTAAACGATAAGGCTCAAAGTCCTTGTCTATCTCGTTCTCAGTTGTGATGAACACCTTCCCAAACTCAGCCAAAGTATCGACGAGTTGCCGTTTCTGCGCTTTGGTCATTCCTCCTTCACGAACATCGTGATGAGCCTTGAATGCGTTAAAACGCAGCACGAAATAGCTCTCTGTTGGTTTGATCCCATATTTTATAGGGATTGTGGGATCGGGAGTGAAACGGAAGGGATGTAGATAAGCAAGCTCGTGATAACCCGGGTAATAGATCGCTCTTGGTAATCGCTCATGCGCCAGAGCATCAGGTGAGAGGACGGTCGTGGCAAAAGGAGTGACAAATCTCGAAGTAAGGGGTTGGGCAGATTGATCATCGTCGTCAAACAAGATGCTCGGGATCCCGCTGAGTTTGGCAGCATGAACGGCAAGCACCGATACACCGATCGCAAGCTCGATGTTTTGTTCCTTGATCAGCGATACGAGCTTTTTGATCAGCGAAGCGTGCCGTACAGCTTTGTTCAGCAAGCCATCCCCTTTTTCTCCCATGGTCGTATAAGGGATCTGGTAGTGCTCCAAAAGCCTGATTATGATCGGAACCGACTTGCAGGTGACGAATATCTGATGCCTGTCCTTCAGCTCATGATATAGATTTCTGAAATAATGAACGTGAGCCGGATGACCGATGTCTAATAATATCTTCATACTTTCCCAACTTTACGCAGAACCTTGAAACCTGCATTTGCAACCTTGAATTTTATCCTTGAATGGATGATATTTCTTCTGCCAAAATCGACCACTTCCCCCCCATACTGCAGCTTAAAATCCCGAACGCCATACTCGACCCCGGGTTTCCCCGCTCCCATCCAGTCAAAGTATTTCAATCCCCTGTCGATACACCATTTCATGACCTCATAATAGAACCAATCGACCGGACGTTTGTTGATAAACTCGGCATCCTGATCGATCCCAATGTAAAAAGCATAAAAAGTCTGTTTGAACGCAAAGCCCAGCAGGGATATCCTTGTCCTGCCATCTTCCTGAAGACGGATCAATTTGCAGTAGCCATCCCGGTCAAACTTCAGGCAGTTTTCGAAAAAGACTACCGGGGGAATAGGCAGTCCGATATTGCCATACTGCTTGATGAGCAGAGGATGGAAATCTCGGATATCCTTCGCATCTTGCTGTTCCGTTATTGTGAACCCAAATCTCTTCCCTTTATTGATGCCATCTTTTCGTTTCCTGCCGATCTGCTTCCACAGCGCTTCATGGCTATCCGGCAGGTCAAGGACGATGTTGTAGTGCCCTTCACGGACCGAGCCGCAACCATCATAAGCCTTGTCTAAGAGATCTGAGAGATAGTGATCTCTGATCTCAGTATAGACCAGAGCTTTTCCATATTCTTTATTGTAAGTCTCCAATAGCTCATTCAAACATGACGGGGAGGAGTATATCGGGCTCTGCATCAGGACACCGCGTGTGGAGAGCCGAGCAAGCAGACCTGAACGAACTGTCTGCACAAAACCTGTCAGTATCCCCTGAATCTCCCCTGAAGAATCTACTGAAGCTAAGGCGATGGCGCGAAACCCCGGAGTATTCTGATATACTTCGTAGATGTAAGAAGTATGGAAGACGGAGCCATGCTCGTGGTGCAGGACGTATTCATCCCACTTTGATCTTTCTATCTGTTCGATCTTTTTTATCATTATCGTTTACTGCCACTTGTGTAGATATTGACCAGCTTCAGAACCACATCATCGCTCTTTAATCCAAGTTCTATGATCCGCTCTCTACCGCGTGCTTCAGTGAACGATAAAGCCGAGATGAGTGCTTCAGCCATTGATGCAGGATCCATCCCGCATAAGTAATAGCCAGGTGTATCTCCAAAGAGGTAGCGCACATCTCCGACGTCCGTGCTGACTGCCTTTACGTCGCAAGCCATGGCTTCCTTGACGACGTTGGGTGAGCCTTCCCAGAGAGAACTCAAGATCACTACGTCTGAGGCATTGAGGACGACGGGAACCTCACTATGTTTGACCTTGCTCACTACTTTGATCCGCAAATCGGGTACCATTTTTACGGCAGTTTCTGCCAACGCATAGTTCTTTTCCGGTCGCTCCGGATCGGCGAGGAATAGCGCATACTGCCCCTCATCCCAACCCAGCTGTGCCCTGCAAGCAGTTCTGTCCATAGGACGGAAATGCTCCAAGTCTATGCCATTGGCGATCACTTGCAACGTAGATAACCCCAGCTTGTCCTTCATATCCTGGGACTTGACGATCGTCGCACCCCAGATGTACTTGACGAAGAAACGAATCACTTTGCGATACACCCCGGACTGGATGACGTCGCTGCCCATCAAAGAACAGACTATCCCTCGGCGTGTAGCCAGAGCGCACGTGATACCACAAAATGAATAATGCGCGTGAATCGCATCAAATCTTGTTCTCTTGATCACCCTATGTAGCTTTGGCACATTGGATAGATAACCCCAGATCCCTTTGCCGACGATCCGGTGGATCTGGACCTCGTGCCCGGCTTTGACCAATGAATCTGCTTGTGCCGAGACTATCGGTGACAAACCGTGATTACCACTGCAAACAAATAGTATCTTCATACCAGAATATCGTTTAAGACCGGTCTGAACTTACCGCTGGCAGAATTGGCGATATCAGGCTGATTGACAAACTCGATCTCAATATTGCCCAGTTTATCGTGAAGAAGACCTGCCAGGATCTTTCTGTCTTCCATCGGGATAGGATCCGAGACCAAACGAAAGATGATCTTCTCTTTTGATACTTGGTGAACTTGAAACTTCTGCATATTTATCTTCGGGCCGATCCCAGTAGAAAAGACCATATCCCAAATGTATGAGCTATGGAGCTTCTGCCCTTCGAGACCATAGAGATAATCAACGACTCGCCCCTTGATGCCCTTTATCAGTTGAGACTCTCGACCACACCCGCAAATTTCATCAGATATCTCGACTTCATCTCCGTTCATATAGCGAATATAGGGCATCGCAAAATTGTCCAAGTCCGTGACGATCGTAGCGCCTGTAGGATCCGTTTCGAAGATCACCCTCTCCATCGAGACATGCAATCCCTTATGGTGTGAGCATTCATAGGCAATGCTGCCGATCTCTCCGCAGCCATATTGATCGTAGGTCTCACAGCCAAATACTCTCCGGAATAGCGCCCGATGGGGTTCGAATAGCGGTTCTGCGGTCGTGGTTATTGCTTTTACCTGAAATGTCTTCCCCGCCTTGTCATAGTCACGGGCGATATTGAAAAGAAACTGAGTATAGGATCTGATCAGTTTGATGTCCTTATTGCGCAGGCAGTTCTCTATGAAGCGCAGATTCTCTTGATAGTCCGCATAGGTATCAACCGGGATCGAAGAACTTAGCAGCGAATAGACTTTCTGTCCGATCCGCTTCTTCAAGCTCTTTTTCTTGCCATAACCTTCCGTAAGGATTAGGCGAATATCTCTGTCTCCGATCCCCATTTCTTGTTGAAACAGCGCATATAGAGCCCAGGTAGAGCTGCGAGTAGCGGCATCTGTTCGTTTTAGCAGGGGCATCCCGGTGGTTCCACCGGTATAGCTATTCTTGACTCCCTTGATCTCCGCAAGGTTCCGCGGCATAAAGTCCTGATAATTCGCCCTGATAATCTCCTTTGTCAGGATCGGCAGTTTGGACAAGACATCCAAGCTTTGGATCTTAAGCGGATCGATCCCCTGTTCATTCAGAATTTTTGAATAATACGGAACGTTTAGATGGCAGTGGAGCAAGAGCTTTCTCAGCTTCTCGAGCTGATACTCCTCGAGTTCTGCGCGGGATATCGATCTGGTCTGCATATAGGTATGCAGATACCCCCGAACGTTCTTTCCCGTCAGCAGATCAAGAAACAGGTGCCTCAAGCGTCACTCCAGGTTGTCTTTTATCGATCAAGGCTTTGCTTGCCCAGTATATCCCCGGAACAAGGAAAAGCGGGACAAAATACATGAACCATCCGGCTATGTTCTTGACAGCCCCCATCAAGAAGAACAGGATAAAGGACATCATATAGTAGTAGCGAAAATCTGGGCCGACCCTCCTGTATGTGTCACTAACGACAAGATATAGAGCTACGATCAGGGGTAAAGTGCCCAAAAGACCGATCGTTGCCAGCATATACAGCCAGAAGAGGTGGAATGCTCCCTTTTCATTCTCTCGCGAGGAACCGATGATCGGGTATTTACTGAATACTCCCAGATTCCAATAAACACGCTGGAACCGCGCTTCAACCGAGGTTAGGCGTTCACTCGTTTCGGTCACCTCAAACTCTCCCGATATGACTTTGTCGATATCAGCAAGCCGCAAGTCCACTTCCTCCGAAGGTGAGATCGAGATCAGCCCCTTGACCAATGCGGATCCCATCTGCTCCGGGGAGAAGATGATCACCGCCAAAAAGAGGATCAGCATCAGGATAATGGAATATCCCCTTCTAAACACTGATGAACCGATCATCGATAAAACAAGAGCGATAGAAGCAAGGATCAGCGGTGTTGTGATCGAGCTAAGCACGATTGACGTAAAGAGGAGCGCAATGAAGGCGAAGAGGGTAAATTTCATTATCCTCGTTTGGCTCTTCTTATAGAAATATACCAGTGCTGGGATCAAAGGCGGGAGACCCGAGAAGAAGCCATAACCCTCAATACCTGCTCTTCTATAGAGATTATAGATGTTGTCACTGATCCCGCCGCCGGTGATAAAGCGAACTGCGCCGGGATACTTCGTCAGACCGTTGATATTCAATATCACCGAGATGAAGATCATCATCAGGATACCCATGATCGCATTGTAGTACTTGGCTTTCGCCACTTCTGAATTATACACTTGATTGAGTAGGATTGCCAGGAGCAAAGGGATCACCTGCGCTTTCATCCAGTCCGCTGCGCTATATACCAGATGACCACTCACCTGCATCACGAATATGATGATCGCATATACATACGACCAAAGCAAGGGGCGAGACATCAGCTTATTAGGAAACATGATCAAGACAGTAAAAAAGGTTAGCGCCACCCAAGCTTCCACAGAGAATATACTTACAGGTCCAATATTTATATCAAAGTGATAGGACACTACTTTCAAGATGAAAGTCATCGCGACGAATAGCGTCACCATCAGTAAGAGCGTCGTTTTCTTCAAATTCTCCTCTTCCTTGTCTCGTCTGCCTTAATTTTTACCCATTACTTTCTTTGCCTTTCGAACAACACGCTTGATCAGAGGCAGTCCATCTATCATTGGTTTGATTCTTATTCTGTATTGCTCCAGATCGGTTCGATGGTCGTGAAGAACGAACCGGGGGTGCATTTTCACTTGAAAACTATCATCAGTAGCGACATTGACATACCTTGATGCTTTCGTAGTGTGGTCGCCTGATTCTCCGATATTTCTGATCAGATTTGATCGCGGAATGACAAAATACCCGCGGTTTGAGACGATCTGGAACCCGAACTGAGCGGTCCAAAACTCCGGTTTTGCCCGGTTGAAGGTCAACCTGTCATACATTCGCTTATAGGTCTGAGCAATTGCCGGATCCGTGAACGAGCTCTCTATGCGATTCTCTCTCTTAAAAACATCCAAGTCTTTCATCTGGATGTCAAATCTGTCCCAGCATCTTTTCCACGTCGCCCATCCCCAGTTAAAACCAAACTGAGAGAAGATATAGTCGCTGTTGCTAAACGCTGTGACAGGATAGTCATGATTCTCACCACATACTACCCAGATCCTGTTATCATCTCTGTATCTGTCCAAGATCATATCGCAATAAGGATAAAATGCTGGAGAGGGAATGCAATCATCTTCGAGGATGATCAAGCGATCCTCGGTTTCAAAAGCCCAGGTAATAGCTCCGGAAACCCCCATCCCACAGCCAAGATTGACTTCAGATATAAATGTCCTTACATCACATTCCCAATCGATCTTATGGATCAAATCGATGATCCTGCCGTGAGCCTCGATATCCTTGTTATTATTTGGTCGGGGTCCGTCTTTAAAGATATACAGTCGTGGTATCTGAAGCATTCTGAGCTGATCAAGCACCTTCTCCGTATAATCCGGACGGTTAAAAGTGATCAGCAAGGTAGCAGTCTGAGGTTTATACATCTTTTCCTATTGATGCCAGAGCATTGTCCAAATATTTCTTCGATCCGGTGATCATATCGCTCAAGGTGCTCGCGGCAATGCTATAATCAACCCCGATATCCGCGGTATTGATCGCAGCCGGATCATCGATCATGCGCGCAGTCAGTCCCAAGAGCCCCAGAAGGCTTCTATGCCGGGATGCAGAGTGCTGCAACGCGATATGACAGAAGAAGTTTTTCTGAAACAGGAGTGAGAACGCCAAACCGTGGAAGGAATCCGTGACGACATAGTCTGCGCGATCTATCAACCCACCAAACTGATAAGGATCGGTGGTGCATAGGGTCTGCGCGACTTCCCCGTCTGTGATCCGAGTAGGATAGATCACATAGATCGGCAAGCCGGTCAGCGCTTTGATCCGTTTTGCTATCTCCAGTTGTTTCTGATAGCCGACAAGTGCATATACGAGAATGTATCTGCCGGAAATGGACGGAGCTACAAACAGCTCCCGCCATTGCTCCCGGGAAAGCAAAAAGACCGGATCAACTACCAATTCAGCTTCCAAGCCAGATATCCTGCGGATCAGCTCTGCTCCTTCACTCTCTCTGCAGCTTAAAAAATCAAATCCCCGGAGCAATTCACTTACTCTTTGTTGATGCTGCTCTTCTACATTACTAGCGCCAAAGCTGGGAGCATAGGCTATTTTCTTAGCCCGAGATCCCTGCAGGAAATCCAGATAGAACACATCCGACTCCGGTCCGTAATAGCGAAAGACCTGATCTGAACCCGATATCCAGGCATCGTGATCAGGTTTTGCCCGGCGGATCTCCTCTGACGTGGAGTATTCAGGGGTCAGAGTGAATTCTTTAGTTTGAAAACCGACGAAACCTCGGTAGCGACGGGAGATCGTCCGATAACGGAGCAGATTCTGCAGGTTAGTCTTGAGGTCTCGGGGGGAGCGAATTGGGACAAATATCCGGTATCCGCCCTTGCGTCCTGCAGGTTGGTAGTTCAGAAATTCCACTTTTGCCTGGTGATTTTCTCTGATCCAGCGAGAAAGTGCATAAGCTTGGAGCAGAGCTCCATAATTATGCGATCTATGGAAAGTGACAATTCCTACTTTCATTTATCGGCTCCCTGTCTCTGCAAGCTAAACTCCAAGAACTTCTTCGATTCTGACACAAAGCTCTCGATGACCGGGTTCGCCGAGAAGTAATCCACCCTCAACTTTTCCTTGTCGATCGGTTCGCTTTCATCGACGATCCTCTCGCCCAGCCCAAATCTCTCCAAGAGACATTGTGCCCGGGTGATAAAACCTTTTGCTTTGACGCGATAAGTAAAGAAGTCCTTGCGGAATATAGTAGAGAAAGATGTTCCATGGAAAGAATTGGTGATCACGAATGAGGCATTGGCAAAGAGACCCAGGAACTCCAGAGGATCTATGTCATAGAAAACTTGATACTTGCTATAGCTGCTTGGAAAATGGGCATCTATGACGACAACCTTCATCCCGGTCAAAGCTGCGACCTTATCGATCAGCTCCCCCATATATTCCTTACTCAGCAGGGAATAGACCAGAATATACTCACCCTTTACTGATTCGGGACAACGCCCCAGGGCTTGCCAATACTCCCGGTCGAAGAGAAAAACGGGATCACAGACCACCTGAGGCTCGATCCCTGTCTCTTTAGCGATCAGTTCGCCCCCCACTTCTTCCCGGCAAGAGATGGCGGAAAACTCACGCAGGAGCTTTCTGACCTCGTCTCTGCGGACATCGGGGATCACTTCGTCGCCAAAACTGGCAGCATAAGCTATCCGCGGCTTCCCCGCCGGAGCGAAGCTCAAGTAGTTCACTTTCCATGCCTCATCCGGTTTGTTCACGCGGAAGACCTGGTCACTGCCGGTCATATATACATCGTAGTCAAACTGAGCCTTTTGAACTTCGGCTAAGGTTCTGAAACGCTCTGAGCGTTTGTAGTGCTTAGCGGCAAAGCTCTCGAACTTGGCTAATTTGTTTTGATAGAGCTTTCTCGCTTTGGCATCGCGGATATTCTTCAGCAGGTCTTTCAAGCCTTTGTTCCGGCTGAGTCCCTTGATCTGTTCTTCGGCTTCTACGGACAGATAGTCGATAAACTCGACATAAGCCCCAAAACGAGACTTTAGATATTCCTGCAGGGCAAACGCCTGGAGGTTTGAGCCAAAGCTTGTGCCATGCTGGACAGTGGTGATCCCTATCTTCATAAGAGCTCCTTAAGAACCTTCTATCTCGTCATTCGATAACACTGTACGCGGTTCTTATGCGCCGAGTAAAGGTCCGGGTACTTTATCTGCCACTGCTGAAGCAAGTCGGCATAGACATCCGGGAAAAACACGTATCTGCCGATGAAGAAGGGGTTATCGCAACCATCGGCAAAGGTCATCTTAAAAGCGTAGATGCTGTCATTCTTCGCGGAACCTCCCCCCATGGAGTATTTCTTGACGTCATAATCTGCCAAGGCTTTGAGGAGCTCCCATCTTTGAAAAGTATTGGCTTTGAGATTGTAGTAATCACTCAGTGTCCCGCCCAGGAAACCATAAGCGATCTCACCGTCACAGAGGACAAGCTCGGTCGTGATCACCTTTTCTTCGAAGTAGGTCAGCGCGAGGATGATCTGCTCCTTGAGATGCTCATGCATCTGATAGAAGTAGCTCTTGTCAAAATAGTAGAATGATTCGGCTTCATTCCTCCGCATGGTCGCCAGATATACCTCATAAAAGGCATCCATATCCGCCTGTTCTATGGCAAGACCTTGTTTGACCACAGTTCTCAGCCCATAGCTGCCACCCTTGCGAACGGCAGTGCGTACTCTGTGCCCGAAGGAATTCGACCAAACCCAGTCTATTCCTTGGGATAGATCGACATAGACATTGTCCAAGACCTCGATCTGATCCGGGTAAGTATGGAAAGCTCGATTCCCGACCACCGGGCAATAGCGGACAAACTCCGTGACTATGTCACTATCGCGAAAGTGCCTCTCGATCTCGGAATTGGCTCGTTGCAAAAAGAGAGGATCATCGGTATTGGCGATAGGCCCGCTATATCCGTATGCACCGGATACATCAAAATAGTCTTTCCCCAGATCATAACCCAGGATATTGATATTCTTCTTCAAATAAGGATAGAAAAGAAAACTCTCTCCTTCACGGACCCAAAAGCATTCAACTTCGCTATCTTCGACCTTTTGATAAGCCAGATAGTATCCCGAAGAAAAGAAAGGTGACTTGCGATCCGGATTCAGCGCTCGGTAGAGCTCATCCCAGACCCCGTGATCCGAGAGATCGTTGATGCCGTATATCAGATCGCCCATCTATGAATCCAGTCCCCAACTGCTGACGACTTTTTCGTACTCGTCTCTCAATATTGTGTACAGTACTTTGGACTTGAACTCGCCATTCTTGTAGACGTCGTCACGAATGATACCGTCGTGGGACATCCCCAGCGACCTGAACATCTTCTGGGTCACCGCATGTTCTTCCAGGCAATACGCATAGCATTTATGGATCGGGTATTGTTCAAACAGGAAACTCAGCATCAACTTTGCTGATTCGCTGGCATATCCTTTGCCCCACAGGGTCTTATCACCGATCGTGGTGCCACCCCATTCTGCTTTTTGATTGCGAAGATCGATATTGTTTATACTGGTGATCCCGATCATCCGCTTGTCTTCCTTGAGGCAGATAGCCAGATAGATGTTTGTGCGGTCGTCATTGATCTTTTCCAAGACCCAGTTCTTGTCTCTGTAAGTGGACACGAAAAAGTAGTTCCCCCCATACAGCTTTGAGATCTCGTCGTCTTGTCTCCAAGATGAGATCAAAACATGGTCTTCGGGTTCTAAGGCTCGCAGGAATATTCTCATTTGATTACCTCCCTGAGGATCTGAATATATCTGTCTAAGTATTGCAGGTCAACACTTAGTGGTAAAGTAAGCTCTGATGAGGAAACTTCCCAACTGTATGAGAATTCATCTCGGTCTATCTCATCCGAAAGTTTCCAGTGGATCGGGCAAAATACACCCTTTGCTGCCAGTTCTTTCCTGATCCGGTCTCGATCATTGATCCTGATCGCCAAGCCCAGAGGGATACTGTCCGATGGCTCCGGATGCTGAACTATCTCCTCGAGGTCAAGACTTTGCTTGAGAGCATCATAGACTCTTTTGCGTCTGCGGCCGGCGCTGATAAAATCGAATCTGTCCAGCAGATAGTGATTGAGCGGGAGATCCTTGCTGATCTGATCCTGATGATAGCTGGCGTGGCTACGCTCGATCAGTTTCAGAAACATCTCTTCGGTAAACACCCCATAATTGAGATAGCAATGGCGGATGAATTGTGCCAATCTCTTGGTCAGCGCATGCCGAAGGGTCTTTTCCCCCGATACCGCGAAAGACATTGGTTGCTTCGCCAGGATGACACTACCCTCGTATGGAGTATATTTGCGGACACTGTTAAAACAATAATCGCCGTAAAGCGGATGCTTTTCACTTACCCATGCCTGAACCGTGTCCTGAATGATGACAGCCCGGCGTCTTATCGGTATCATATCGGCATCATTTCGGCTGATTGCCGAAGGGAAGCCGAAATGATCTATGTATAATACCGCACGGACGTCGGGGGTCAAACGAGCAAGAATGCTCTCCTGATCCGGGATCAAGCCGGGTTTGAGCTGGTAGAAGGCGTATTGGCAACCACAGGCTTTGACGGCATCGATGATCGTCGGGCAGAGATATGATGGGAGCAGGATAGTCTCGTCGGCTTTTACCGTTAGGTCCTTGATGATAGCCATCAAAGAAAAGTAACCGCCGAACGTATAGTACTTGTGATATTCCGGATGCGCATTGCCGTAGTTCGAGTATTGACCCAGCCTCCTTTTTAGTAAAGCACCGGGATCAAAGGGTAGCTCACCCCCTGCGGCAAAACGAGGTCTTAGCAAGACTATATCATCCTTTGCGAAAACTGCTGGGGATATTGACCAATCTGCCTTCGATGTCCTCTGCAATTGGCAGTTCACCGGCAAGGCAATGAGAAAACATCCTGAGTTTGTTCATCATTATCCAGGCAGGACGGGTCATGACCCCGTTTCCGTTGGTCTGCTCCAGAAATCTGTCCCTTTCTTTCTCGTCACTGAGGAGGATCACGTTCAGCCAGAAATTGGAGATCGAGAATTCCGGTTCATCGACAAATGTGATGTGATCCTGGGTGGAAAGGTACTCTTTATACTGCATCGCGGTATCACGCTTATTTGCCAGGATGGCAGATAGCTGTTCCATTTGAGCACAGCCAAGCGCGGCATTGATATTTGGCAGGCGGTAGTTATACCCGACCATATCGTGCTCAAACTTCCACGGATGAGGGATCTTGGCAGTAGTCGTGATATGCTTGGCAAGTTTTCCTGTTTTCTCGTTGTTGGTGAGGATCATTCCCCCACCCCCGGTGGTGATGGTCTTGTTCCCGTTAAAACTGAGGATCCCCAGATCGGCAAAAGTCCCGGTATGCTGCCCCTTGTAATAGCTTCCGATCGATTCGGCAGCGTCTTCGACTATCTTGATCCCATACTCGGCGCAGATCGTGACGATCCTGTCTATCTCGCAGGGATGACCGAACGTGTGCATGGGAACGCAGGCAGAGATCTTGCGACCGCTTATTCGATACAAGCATTCCTTTTCTCCCTCGGCTGTCTGCTTCACTTCGGTATTTTCCCGCAGCCAGACTTTGAGAGCCGTGGGAGACATGCCAAGACGAACGGGATCGATATCGATGAATACTGGCTCCGCATTGCAGTATGAAATAGCATTGCAGGTGGCGATGAAGGTGATCGGCTGAGTAAGCACGAGATCCCCGGGCATCACACCCGCAAGCTTGAGGGCAATATGCAGAGCAGCGGTTCCATTCACAGTAGCAACGGCATACTTTGCTCCGGTGAACTCGGCGATCATCGCTTCGAAGCGATCTACGAACTTACCGACCGAGGAAACGAAAGTACTCTCGATGCATTCATTGGTATATATTGATTCATTCCCGCCAAAGAACGGTTCATGTAAGGGGACGAAGTCTTTGCCGGGATAGAGCCTCTTGATAAACTCTATTACGTCTGAGTAGTTTTTCACTTGATCCATCATTGATCCTTAGGGAATCGGAGTTTCTTTGATCCGCAGCACTCGTGCCGGGACTCCGCCGACAATAGCGTTCTCGGGAACACTTTTTGTGACGACCGAGTTTGCGCCTACGACTGCGTTATTTCCGATAGTGACGCCTTCGCGGATATAGCAATTTGCCCCGATCCAGACATTGTCGCCGATGATAATATCACCCTCTACTGCGGGTCGCTGATCCTCAGGACCCGTTGGGATCATTGTATCATGAGTGGCGGAGAAGATAAAAGTGTTGTATCCGATGGCACACCACTTGCCAATAACGATCTTGGAATTGGCACCGGTCTGCACCATTGATCTGTTCAAATATGTATGTTCACCGATCGTCACATTGCCCTTGACTACTGTCTCCAAGGGTTGAAAGAACGAAACTGTCGGATGAATGTTCGTTCCTTTACGGAATTCAGAGATCCTTCTCTTGCCTGCTTCTACCAATCCGATATTGTAAAGCCGGAAACAGAGAGATCTGATCAAACCTGTTAATGGCATGTGACTCTCCGCGGTTATCAAGTATTCTTGTACTTCGGGCTATCCGGATCGCTGATGATCCCGTCCCGCAGGATATCGATGATCTCCTGCATGCCTTCTGGTACTTTCTTGGTGATCTTGAAATTCAAGCGTGAGGCGATCTTCTCGAAGGCTACGCGATAATCACGCGGATCCTCGGATCTCTGAACGTAGCTGACCTTCATCTCCGGGATAAGCTTTAAAAGCTCTTCGGCAAGCATCTTCTTCTGATAGTTCTCTGTGGTGTCGCCGACATTAAATACGTCACCCCGAACCTTATCGGGCTCGCTCTCAAGGACTCGGACGCAAGCTCCGGCAAGATCTTCCACATGGCAATATGGTCTCCAGAATTGTTCGCCAAAGATCAGCAGTTCGCGTCCCAAGACCACATCACGAGTAAACTCATTGACAGTAAGGTCAAATCTGATCCGGGGAGAAAGACCATAGACCGTAGCAAATCTCAATGCGGTCGGGACGAAATCGTCGCGATATGTTCCCCCGAGGAGGTGCTTTTCAAATTTTACCTTGAGCTCCGCATACAAGGAAACGGGGTTGAGAGGAGATTCTTCGGTGATGTAGTCATCACCTTCCATCTTCCCGTAATTGCTGCATGTCGAAGCAAAGATGAATCTCTTGATGCTCGGGGTTGCATGGGCAGCTTCGAGCAGACCGCAAGCTCCTTCCCAGTTGATCGATCTTGCCAGTTCCGGTTGTTGGGCACAAGCCGGGTCACCGACTATCGCCGCGAGATGGACGACGGCATCAGCTTTTGCAAGCAGGGGACGGATCTTATCTATATCTCTGATATCCGCTTTGACAAAACTGAACAGAGGATCATTGTAGATCCCGATCAAAGACTCTCCACCAAACATCAGGGCATCGACCCCGATCACTTCGTGTTTCTTAGCAAGTAACTGACGCACCAAGACGGAACCGATGTATCCGGCAGCTCCTGTCACCAATACTCTCATAATATCTCCAGTAGTAGTTATTTCTGTAATAATCTTGCCACGTACCCGGCAATAGCCAGGCTGGCGGTCAGCCCGGGGGATTCCATGCCGATGAGGTTTACAAAACCGGGCAGTCCCCTTTCGCTCTCTTCATTGATATAAAAATCTCTAAAGCCGTCACCGGGTCCCTGAAGCTTGGGGCGGATCCCTGTATCATCGGGCATCAGATCCTCGCGGGGAACATCGATATAGCGGTTTACAGAGCTGTAAAAATCTTCAAAATACTCTTCATCGAACTTGTAATCGATCCTGTCCAGATAGTAGGCATTGGGTCCGAAACGTACTTCACCGTTCAGATTGATGGTGAGGTGTATCCCAAGGAAGATACCTTTGGGATCTGCAACCGGGTAGATCAATTTTTCGATCCCTTTGAGCTTTGTTGTCTTGTAGTATTCACCTTTGCACCAATGAAGCTTGAGCCCGGCTTGCTCGGTATCAATACCTGCCATCTCGGCGATATTGTCCGCCCAAAGACCCGCAGAATTGATGACCCTATTGCACTGATAAGTCTCGCCATCGGAAAACTGCACGAGGTAGGAACCGTCTTGTGAAGTGATGGAAACGACCTCTGCGCCATAAACGATGAAGGCATCATTCTCTTCGATCTTCTCGGTCAGGCTCTTCATATAGCTGTGTGTATCAAAGATCCCTGTCGAAGGTATATCAAGACCGGCAACACACTTTGCCCTCGGTTCGATCGCGTTCACTTCCGCCTGAGTCAGCATCCGGAAAGGGGCACAGCCGTTCTTGATCCCCAAGTCGTAGTACTTATGCAAGCTCTGCAGCTCATCGTCATTGGTGGCAACGATGACCTTACCTGTATTTTTAAAGGGTATCGAATTCTCTTGCAGATATTGGTATAGGAGCTCATTCCCCTCCACGCACAAGCGAGCTTTGAGGGAACCCGTGTTGTAATAGTGCCCGGCATGGATGACTTCGCTGTTGCGGCTGCTGGTATGCTTGCCAAAGCTGTTCTCCTTGTCCACCAAGACCAGTTCCGGATCAGTCTTGGAAAGCTCATATGCTATCGCCAAGCCAATCGCCCCGGCACCAATTACGAGAGTGTTGATCTTTTCCATTATTCCCCCGAAAATCTCTCTTTGTAGATCTCTTGTGCTTTCTCGTAGTCGTCGATCCTGCCGATGTCCAGCCAGTATTCCTTGATGGGATAATGTGTGATAGGGGATGCGATACTGATCATGTGCTTGATCAGCATGTCCATTCCGTAATAAACGCCAGCTGGGATCAGCTTCAGGACCTCAGGCTTGAAAACATAGATCCCGGCAAGGATCGTAGTCTTGATATCGGGCTTTTCGTCGATACCGGTCACATAGTCACCGTCGGTGAAGATATTGCCAAACTGGAAGGGAGTGATGATGTCCTTAGTCCCGATAGTCAGCAGGGAATCCCTTGAGCAGCCGAATTCGTACATAGCGCTGTAATCCAAAAGGGTCAGGATATCTCCGTTCATGACGATAAACGGTTCATCCAGATGATCTTCCAAAAGCTTGACCGGTCCGACGGTACCCAGAGGTTTCTCTTCTTTGCTGATCATCAGTTTTACGCCATACTTTGAACCGTCACCAAAAAAGTTCTCAATATAGGAAGATTTGTAGTTCGTAGCCAAAAAGACTTCCGTGACCCCGTGCTTTTTCAGGTGTTCGATCTGGATCTCCATGACAGCCTTCTCCCCCACCGGGAGCAAAGGCTTGGGTATCACTTCAGTAAACGGTTTGAGTCTGGTTCCCAGACCCCCTGAGAGAATTACTGCTTTCATACTCTATCCTGTTTGCTTTTATTCATGTAAGTTTCAATTGTGGCTCTGTATGCCGTGATATGCTGCTCCAGGACTCCTTCACTCCCCACCCATTCGGATATGGTCTGCCGTGCCCTGATCGCCAGGGATGCAGCTTCTTCGGGGTTCTGCAGCAAATGCAAGATGCTTTGTGACAAAGCGTCGATATCGCCTTTTTCGACCAATATGAGAGACTCACGGGTTTCATTCAGTTCCGGAATGCTGCCTACCTTGGTGCTGACGACCGGGAGTCCCAGCATCATGCTCTCTACGATCGTCCCAGGAATGATATCCTGATGCGTGGGCAAGACAGAGATCTTTGCCCGGCAGGCTTCCCGGTGCACATCCTCAAGCTGAGGGAGAACTCCCTTCCATGTGAGTATGAGCTTGTCACAGGCGTAGGTGCTATTTAGATATTCTCGATATGCATCTTCGACTGCACCGATGATCAAGACCCTGAGCTCTCCCAGTTGCTTCGCCACTATCGCGGAAGCCTTGAGAAGATCCTCGATCCCCTTCGTCGGGCTCACACGGGCGAAGAATACAAGATCATGCTCTTTCTCAGCCGGATACGGCTGGAGCATCGGGATCGCATAACGTACACTGTGTGTGACAGCTTGGGGATTGTATTGCTTCAGATCTCTCTCCATCGTGGAGGTTCTGATGCTATAATGCTCAAACTCAGCCAAGATCCGCTTCTCGTAATAAGTGCGGAGCCGTCCCTCCCGGGAACTGCCAAAGTCGAAACTGAGGTTCATTCTCTGCAGATTGATCAGGATCGGATAAAACTTCTTCAGGTCGAGGATACTTGCAGAATAGTAAGGATTTTCCGCTCCCTGCAGATGGATCACGTCCGGTGATATCGTCCTGATGATCTTCCCTATACTGCGCCTGGTTCCCCGGTAATGAGTAAAAAGATCCCAACGAAAAAATGAAGGCCAGTGCCTGCCCCAAAAAGGAATGCCGGGATTGAATAAATGGTAGTGCACGCCCCGAAGGACAAAGCTCCGGTGCTGCTTCAGATATCTGTGGGGAGATATGATATGCAGTTCATGCTCAGGCGTATTCTCAAACACAGGAATGGTATAGGTGATCCAGGGGGCGAAGTGATGTACCGAACCCTCAAGCCCGAGCATCTTTTGGATCTCGGGATTGCTAAAATGACAGATCCAGGCGATCTTCATCCGCTCTCCCTGGTATTAAGACGTTTTCTGCGCTGCATGTACTTCACAACGACGAAAAAGAAACTGAAAGCGGTCATCACGAGGTAAGAGATCGATTGCCCCCAGGCAGCGCCCTCAAAGCTGTATTTGCTGATCAGAAACTCAAACATGAAGGTCACGGCAACTGCGGAGATGATCCGGTTCACCAAGGTCACTTTGGAATAGCCCAAAGCATTGATGATGATCGCCGTGATAAAGAATAAGCTGGCAGTGATGTTCTTTAGGGACATGATCCGGGTCAGATGCGCGGCAGCGGTATATTTACCTACAGTGAGGATCTTCAGGATCAAAGGCGTGAAGAGCATAAAGACAAAGACGATCACGGTGTTGATAAAAAGCAGACCGAAGATCACCAACATCAGCCTTTTATAGCGCTTCTGGGCGATCGCCTGATAGATATCCGGCTCGATCGTCATCGTGATCGCACTGTAAAAGAGAGTGATATACCCGACGAATCGCAACGCGATGTTGTACAGTCCAAAGTTGTAGTCATCTTTGAGTCCCGCCAGCATTGCCTTGTCCACCCCTGAAGAGAAATAGTGGACGCATCCGGCAATGATCAAGGGCCAGCAAAACTTCAGAGCATCGACCAAGATCACTCTGTCCAAGACGAACTTATCCGTCATCTTGCGATAGCAATACATACCTACGATGAAAGATACGACCAACGTTGCCGCCAGACTCCCTGTCGCGCCATACTTTAACACTGCGCAAAACATGATCATGGCGACCAAATAGAGCCCGTGGTGCAGTAAGCTCATCCAGAGGAAGCTCTTCGCCTTTTTTGTGAGCCTGAGATCAAGAAGGTAAAAGCTGAAGAGGTTTGAAAAGACTATCGCACTATAGCACAGAATGGCATCCGGATAGAAGTCAAACCCTACCTGATAGATCCTCGAATACCAGTAGAACAGGACCAGGAGCACGATCAGACAGAGCGCGCCCAAACCGAGCTGCGCCGAAACAAGCGTCTTACGGAGCTTCTCTCTTTGTTCAGCCGTGATCTTGAAGAAAGTCTTGCTGTAATAGGAAGCGAAGGTAAATCCGATGATCGGGACGAAGAGCAGGTTGAAGGAATTGAAGTAACCGATGATGGCGAAATCCCGGTGATTGAGATATACCGAGAGGATCGGGGATAGGATCAGTCCGACAACCATCTGGGCTAAGGAGGCTACGAAGTACAGCGATAAGTTCACTGACTTCTTGGATAGGTTCTTGATAGCCCCGAAAATGCTCTTGCGATTCATCATGTAGCGAAGCTTAAGGCTGAATCCCCGCAGTCGCGATCCTGACACTTCGTTTTGGCAGGTAGATCACATAACGGTTGCATGGAGGTTCATCCGGGAAAGCGTCGTTATCCAAAGCATCGTTCAGGTATTGATCGATGTTGCTGACTCCCCAGTAGTTGTTCTTGGCATCGAGATCTGCCGCCATACTCACACCCCGGACATCGATGAAATATCCGTCTGTCTTGTAGTAATTATTGTTGTTCGATTGGGCAAAATTGCGGGGTTGGAGTGATTGACGACGGCAATGATAGAAATTATTGTAGTACACGTAACATGAGGAACGATACTGATAGATATCGTAGTAATTCAGAGCAAAATTGCAGTTCTGGACAGTACCGGTATTCTCGAAGGGGCGGAAGGCGGCATAGTTGTCCTGAAAATAGGTGTTCGTCACGAGGAAGGTCCCACCTGAGAGCGAGATCCCGTCCGAACACTTTGCTACCAACGATCTGTTGATCGTGATCAAGTCCTCGACCGCCTGGGTGGACAAACCGTATGAGCTGGCTTTTACCAGAGACAGATTTGAGGCAGTCAGACGACATTGTGACAAGAACATACCATAAGTGACATTCATACAGGAGATATCAGAGAGATCCGCGGTAGGACATTCGATAGAAAGGCCAAAATCGGAATAAGTCACCAAGCCATGCGATAGCTCCAGAGGCTGAACGTAGAACATCATCCCTGCAGCATATTTGTCAGGCGCGATCTCGACAGGCGCTACACCGGTCAAGCCATAGGCACTGGTATATCTCCAATAGTCCCCTTCCCCAAAGTTCGAAGCCAAATTGACGTTCCCATAGAACTTGATGCTCTTGCCGGCAAGAGGGGTTATGAGGCAATTGGGCTCCAGAGTGACGTTTCCGATGCAGCTCACGTTATCAGTGATCAAATACTGTTTGTTCGCTTTAAAAACTTGATCCTGGGTGATCGCACCGGCGAGTTCCTGCTTACGAAGAAGCTCCACATCCCCTATGGAAGTGGACTTGTCCTCAGCGATATCGAGATCGGTCAGGTATCTCAATGACCAATCCTCGCTTGTAAACACCAAGTTGTATTTCCCGATAGGAATGTTCTTTAGCTCAAATTCACCGGTCGGACCGGAGGTCACGACGGCTACAGGGCTCAGAAGCCGGTGATCGAAATATGTGTTTTGGTCGTAGATCACGCCGATATTGGGATGCAGCTGATTTAGGCGAACCAAAGTCGAATCAATGACTGCCGGACGATATATCGCCACGGTGATCCCGGAATAATCCACCGGATCCTGACCCGGATCTCCGGAGTCGTTCACCAGTACGACTCGTCCAGTCACGCTCCCCTTGGGTGTATTGGAGCCGTTGCATCCGCTAAGTGCCAATCCGGCAATAAGTAGCAATATCCAGATCGCTGACGCAAGAGATACCTTTTGCCTGATATTTGTTTGCTTCACTTTTCCTCCAGGATTTGCCTATCAGCCCGGTTGGTACAGCTTCGCCCCGTGGATTACAGTAAAACCGTAAACGCTACTATCCCTATCGCTTATAGAGGATTAGAGCAGATAGTGATCGAACGACAGGGATTGAAAAGAATATGAGTTATTCGGTTGGGTGAGCTTGTAGGATTGAAGAATCGAGCACAGAGGGAAACGACCGCACTTACAAAAACGGCAAGTCTCATCATCTCTGTAATTGTATATCATAAATCGATCCGTATCCTTCATTAAGCTCATGATTGCAGGATCAGAGGACTGGACAGTTTGTCAATCTTTTTTTGCCTCGGTTAAGGAACTTTGATCATCCTCTGTTTCTCTTCTGATACGCCGGGAACATATGTCTGCCAGTCAAAGCTCTGTTTGACAATATCCTTGCGCGAATGTAATAATTGACAGTGTATCGCCCTTAGGATGCTAATCCGTTAAAACTGGTTGATGATCTCGATCATCTGACGGATGGTATCAAAGCTCTTCGCGGTGATCCGTGGCGCCGGGATCTTTTTACCGAATTCAGTTTCGATGAAACGCTGGAGTGAGACCAGCGAAAAGGAGTCTATCAAACCGCTTGAGATCAGCTTTGTGTCTTGGTCGATCTCCTGATCCGGATCATCGAGGAACTCCGCGATAATAAAATCTCTTAGTTTTTCTTCCATTCTATATCCTTCCTTGTTTCGTCAAATGGTCGCATAGCAGCCCATAGAATATCCTTACCCCTGTCTCGATGCAATCCTCATTCGGAAGAAACGTTCCTGAATGTAGCGGTGCATCACAGCCACTTCCCAGCCAGAAAAGCAATCCGGGATACAAAGTCGTAAAGAACCCGAAGTCCTCCCCCGTCATTGCCGTGTCCGCATTTTGAAAATCAACGCCTAACTTATCGCAAACAGCTACAAGGTTCTCTACAAGAGCAGCGTCATTGACCACCGGATCATAACTCCCCAGAAGCTTTACTTCAGCGCTACCGCCGACCTGCTCGGCAGCGATAGAGGTATTCTCGGCTATCGCGACGTTCAATGCCTTGGATATCCCTTTCTCCAAGCTGCGATGTGTCCCTTCGATTACGCATTTCTCCGGAACGACGTTTCGGATTACGCCGGTTTCCAGCTTACCCACATGAAAGATCACCCTGTGTTCAGCGCTGAGATCCTCGACATCAGTGTTCATCAGCGAGAGAAAAGTCAAAGCCATGGTCAAAGCATTGCATCCCTGTTCCGGGAACGCTGCATGAGCCGCCTTGCCTGTAAAGATCACATCGAATTCCTGGGGTATGCCAAAAAAGATCCCAGCTCGGCTGGCTACAGTCCCGACAGGCATCCCACCAGCAACGTGAAGAGCAAAGACGTACTTAATCGGGAAACGCTGGATCACTCCCTCTGAGAGGATGGATTCTGCTCCACCCTTGCCTTCTTCCGCGGGCTGAAAGAGAAAGAGCAGATTTGCAGACGGGCTTTCGCTCAGCACCTTGTCTATCAAGCCCAAAAGGATGGTCATATGCACATCGTGACCACAAGCATGCATCATTCCCGGAGTAGCTGAGACATAAGCACAGGCAGTCTGTTCCTCTACCGGTAAGGCATCCATATCGGCACGAAAGAGCAGATACTCACCTTCCCCGTGGCTATACTCGACCAAGATCCCTGTACTCTTTTGAAAAGTATGGATAGTGATCCCCTCGTAGCCGGAAAGAATGTTCAGGATGTATTGCTGTGTCTTGTTCTCCTCAAAAGCAAGTTCAGGGATCCGATGCAGGTCTTGGCGAATCTTGATCAGGTCCATCACATCTTTCCGGTCATCATCGCATGCATCTTGAGGATTCGAACTGCATTAGCTGCAGCGCCGATGCGAACATTATGCCCCACATTCCAGAAGCTCAGGCTGTTCTTCCCCGTCCCGTAGCGCAAGCGGGAGACGAAAGTGTCGTTCGAGTTACCGATCTCTCTCGGGGTCATATAGGTATTGGGCGTATAGACGATGGATTCATTGCTGCTGAGGGCTTGTTCAGCGTCAGTAAGGTTGATATCTTGCTCGAACTCCGCATAGACTGAGACCGAATGTCCATAGATCACCGGAACCCGGACACAAGTGCAGCTTATCTCTATCTCCTCATGACGCAGGATCTTGCGGGCTTCATGATGCATCTTTCCTTCTTCCTGAGTATAGCCATCATCGAGAAATCCACCGATCTGAGGGATGACGTTGAGGTCGATGACTTCGGGATAGATGCCCTTGTCTGTGTCACCCTTTCTTTGGGACTGAAGCACTGAGATCCCGGAATTACCACTACCGGAGACTGACTGATAGGTAGAGGCGATCACCTTCTTCAAGCCATATTTCCGATCCAGCACAGCCAGAGGGATAATGATCTGGATGGTCGAGCAGTTTGGATTTGCGACTATCCCCTGATAGTCCGTCAAAAGGTCACCATTTACTTCGGGGACAACGAGGGGGATGCTCTCTTCTTTGCGAAAGCCGGATGAGTTATCGATCACCAGTTCGCTGGCTTCCGCAGCTATCGGAGCAAAGCTCTTGGCGATTCCTGCTCCGGCAGAAAAGAGTACGTAGTCCCGATGCTTGAGCATGGCTTCGCTCGTCAATGCTTGGACACGGATCGGGTTGTCATTGTAATAGAGCTGGGTTCCCGCGGAACGTTCCGAAGCGAAGAGCTCCAGCTCATCGATCGGGATCCCGAATTCCTCCAGACACTTGATCATCATTCTGCCGACTTCGCCGGTCGCACCAACTATCGCTATATTCATGTATCTATCCTTATCTTCTTCATTGGCTCCTTTTCCGGATGAGGAGGAGCACTCCGTTTCACAAAAGAACGCACGGGGAGATATTGTCAAGCTTCACCTTGCATCCAGTCCGAGCGAAGCTGCAGTTTGCGATATCGCTCTCTATGCGGAGGAGGTTTTGCAGTTGACAGAATACTGCCCCGCAGAATCCTTGCTACAGTGTGCCCCAGTAGCTCAGGGGATAGAGCGCCGGTTTCCTAAACCGTTGGTCGGATGTTCGATTCATCTCTGGGGCACCATTATCATATAAAGTAGAGATCTTATGACTTCTTACCCGGTCGGTTGTGTCGTTGCCTTTCATATCAGTGACACCCTTCAGACTGCCATCATCACTCAGGCTGATGCAAGTCATGCCAATGTAATCACGCTATCAAATGAACTGCTTCGTCTTCCATTTTCCCGCTTCTGCCTGATCTCTGCCACTCCGTGGACCGAGCAAGATCCGGATGCCGCAGCATTGCAGGATTTTGTCCATCAGACCGAAGAACGGATCGCAAGCTTGAGCCCGGATTCTCCGCTTTTGGCAGACGTCTCCGAGACCGATCCACTCCCCTTTAGTTCAATTGCCGACATGGTAGCTCCTCAGGACAGCGTATTGCGTTTTGCGCTCTACTTTTTTATCCGGCGAAATCCGGAGATCTTCGTCTGGAAGAAGGACACCATCCGGCGCAGAACTATGTCCGAGATCATTGAATACCGGGATGCCAGACGCCAGAGGGAAGAACGCGAGCTCTTTCTGAGCAAGATCCAACCCTGCCTGCAAGCCGTATTCCTGAGAAACGAGCCTCCTGTCCTTGCCCCTGATATCCGAGATCGCCTGGTGCTGGAACTGCGCGAGCTTCTTCTGGGCAAAGACCTGCCTGATCTGCAGCGCGCTCTGGGGCAATACTCCCAATTTGAGAGCCTCAACGGAAAGATCCGGCAACTACGTCATGAGTTTGGTGATATTGACGTCAAAACTGATCCGGCTCTTTCTGAATCGGGTCTGCCGATAGGATTCCCGGTTGCATTGCGGGTGTTGACTTCTCGCCCGGAATTCGAGCCTTACTCATGCGACAATATCTTCAGTATCGATGAGCTCGAAGGTCTGGACTTTGATGATGCGCTCAGCCATCGATCTATGGAAAGGGGGCACCGTTTCGGGATCCACATCGCTGCTGTCGCATCGGTCATTTCGCATGACGCAGACCTGTTCCATGAGGCGCAGAACCGTGTCTCATCCATGTATCTGGCTTGCCAGACAGATCCCTTGTTCCCGGAAGCTCTTTCCCATGATACCCTTAGCCTGATCGCCGGGCAGGACAGACCCGTGATCAGCCTCTTTGTCGAGACGGATCAGGACTATCGGATCACGGGACATCGGTTTTCGCTGAATACGATCCGCCTCAGCTCCAATTTCTCCTACCGTGACGTCGATGCCAAACTGAGTGAATATCCCTTCAAAGAGATCCTTGCCTTCTGTACGGCTCTCTCCCGCGAGAGGCAGCAACAAGGCGTCAGCAAGCAAGAAAAGGACTTTCATTACTACCTTCGTTTAAAGGACGATCAACTCTCGATGCGCAAGCTGAACCTGAACAGCCCTGCAAGGTTGATGGTCGAGGAAATGATGGTGCTCTTCAATCGCCTATTCGCTGAAACGGCGCTAAAAGAGCATGTCCCTCTGATATTCAGGAACATTACTCGCAATGAGCCTGACCTCCGATCCGAAGGGAACAGCCCCTCTCAGGCATACCTTTCGACCACACCTGACTATCATCCCGGGATCGGTTCCTCCGCCTATGTCCATGCCAGCTCTCCGATCCGCAGATTTACCGACCTGGTCAACCAATACCAGCTGATTGCCCGCCTAAAGGGTCAGGAACCACCATTCTCGGAAGCCGACCTGACAGACCTAATACCACATATCGAAGAGACGATCCGGCTCCAGAGAGAAGTCCAGCAGAAGAGCGAACGGTATTGGTTCCTCACCTTTTTACAACGGGACTATCTGGATTACCCACTCCCGGCTGAGGTGATCAAGACAAATAAACATGGGCTCGTGGTCGAGATCCTCCCCTGGCAAAAGCGTATCCTCGTCAAAGGCGCAGGCTATGCCCACTCCGGCAAACAGATCCAGCTCGTTCTGCACTCGATCGATCCGGCAAAAGGTCTCGCGATAGGCGATCAGATCTGCTGAGCTAAACCACTTCCATACAGATAAAAAAAGCCGGTCATTATGACCGGCTTCTTTTATTAGGGGTTGAGTAGGATTGCTTATTTGACCATCAGCATCTTACGAGTCTGGCTGAATCCATTGGCATCCAACCGGTAGAAGTAAACACCCGTAGCGACCTGACGATTGTGATCATCCATGCCATTCCAGACGATCCTGTGCGTTCCCGCAGATCTGTCACCGCTGAAGAGCGTGCGGACCAATTGCCCCTTGATATTATAGATCCTGAGGCTGATCGGGCTACTCTGCGCCAGATCAAAGGCGATCGTGGTCGTAGGATTGAACGGATTGGGGTAGTTCGCACCCAGACGAGTCTGCATTCCCGGCGTCTGAGGATCGTTGTTATCCACTTCAAAGGGATAAGCGATCGTCAGAGTATCGGAAGGGCTTCCATCTACGTTGATGTACTTGACCCGGACGTAGTATTGATAGATGCCGACCAGGCTCAAGGTCTCGGTGTACTGTGTCTGCGTGGTCTCCTGCACCATGACGAAGGGACCGGAGTCAAATCTGCGGTACACTTTGTAGCCGATGACAGGGAGAACGGGATCGTAGGGCTCTGTCCAGCTAAGGGTCAGGAGTCCGGTCTCGTTATCACCCACCCAGGAGGTGCTAAAGGGCTTCGGCAGGTATATCAGCGTGAATTCCGTATATCTCTGCGGAGTCTGGGGAGAGATAGTGAAGGGACCGAAGGATGAGGACTGATGGTTCTTCATATCTGCATTGGCATAATATGTCCCGTTCTTGAGATACACGCGGAAGAGTCCTTCGTTATTCGGATGAGCGGCGAAGTTATTGGAAGTATGAACCGTTGCCAGGGTAGGGCTGAATTCCGAGGTCGGGATCAGCAGACCATGCAGGTAACCGGTCTTCTTGTCAACTCCGGCGAGGTCGAAGTCATCCAGGAACCATCCGGCAGCGCTCGTGGCTCCGTCCGAACCAAATCTGAAGCGGAACATAACTGTCTGCCCCGTATATTGGTTCAGGTTAAAGGTCGCGAGTTGCCATCCGCCTGATGATCCGGAGTATCCGGCTTCGCCGTTCAGACCGGTGATATTGGTCGAAGGATAGCCACCGTTCGGGTTCAGCAAGGTCCAGGACGTTCCGCCGTTGGTGGAGATGCTGACGTTTCCGCCGTCATATCCAGACTCTGTCGTATAGTTATGTCTGAGGGTCAGGACGCTATTCGTGGTAAGCAGGTAGCTTCCGGAATAGAGCTTGTAATCGACAAGGGAGGGATATGTCCCGCTCAAGCCGGTAGCCCAGACGTTTGCGCCGGAGTAGGGTGTGACCTGTGAGGGATGTCCCCAGGCCCAGCCAAGCTCGCTGACGAAGTCCGCATTGTCCATGTCGAAGTTGTTGTATTCGTTTGGCACGTTGTAAGGCACGTAAAGTGGCGCTTGATATGCCAGCGCATTGCTCGAGGTGCTGCTGAAGCTGAAGGGGATCGAAGTCCCGCTTCCGGTATTGCCGGAGAACTGCAGGTCATAGACGAACTGCATGATGTTATTCGGCAGGATCCCGGCGACATCGATGCTGGGATTGGCGATCGTGACACCCGCAAACTCAGTGCTGAGGGTTCCGATCACGTCTCTGGCTTCGACAGCCGTCGCGTTCTTGACGTTCACGATCAGCTTCACGGCTTCGTTGATATCGATCACGCCGTTGTATGTCGCATCTGCATCGTTGATCAGGATCGAATACAGACTGAGCTTGGAAGCGTCAATACGGATACTGAAGGGGCGTTCCCAAGTCTCTTCTCCGGCAACGAGGGACAAGTTAAAGTTCACGACGTGTCCATCCGGGCAGTTCTGCGCAACCGTAAAGCTGTAAGGAGTGCGGTTCACGCCGTTCTCTTCCGCTTCCATCGGATAGTAGTTTGAAACCGTGTTGTTCAGGGTGATGAATTCATCTTCGCAACTGAGGGTTCCGACTATCCCGCTGGCAGGGGCGTTCCCGATGTTGTTGACCTGGATACCGAGCTGGACGGTCTCACCCGGCTCGGCGACGTTATTGCCATTTCCGTCTGTCAGGTAGGTCTCACCGACGATCAAGTGGGCTGCTTGGTGGAACACGGGGATGTTCGTGATATAGATGGCGCGTTGATTCCCCAGCTGAGAAGCTGCGAGGGGATAGACGTTGTTAAATGTATATTCGAGTCCCCGCAGTCCCGTATGGTCTTCGATACCGATGGTCGCAAATGCGCCTTGGTTCGTTCCGGACTGAGAGTCGATGTTGTTAAACGTGTTGTACTGGAATTTGATCGGTCCATCGCCGAGAGAAGTGGCATAGACGGATTGATCATAGAGGATGACTTGGAAGGTCTCGACCGCGGATCCGCCGTGTCCGTTCTTCATGTTGTACCATTCGACGACGAATGCGTGGTTGTTTCTATCAAACCAGGTATAGACGTTCCCGCCGGAATGGGTGGCAAGATCATCCCAGAAGGGAGCGATCATCGGGGAGGGTCCCATTGCGCCGGGGAGACGGAAGTTTCTAAACTCAGCATTCGTAGAAGCGCCCATCGCGATAAACCCGTTAGTCGAGATCGATGCCTGGCTGTAAAGCCTGCCATAGAACTGGAAGGGGAAGGGAAGATTGACGGTGACGATCGATGTAGCTCCGACCTGGTCACCTTCGTCTCCGCTGCTGTAGGAGTCGCTGAGGTTGAGCGAGGTTCCGACTCCGCCTTCTGCGGGAGCGATGCCGACCCAGGAATACGTCGGGCAGTGGTCATAGCTGGTATCCTGATCATCGTAGATCACGTAGCCGTAAGCGTCCGGACCCAGAGGATCATGGACGGTGACGACGCCGATGGATAGGGTGAAATCGAGGAACTGTTCATAACCGAGAGCATTGTAAAGCTTGAGCCGCATCGGGATGATCATCCCCGGAAGAATGGTCTCCCGCGCAAAGACGGTGAAGTTATCCGCTACCGTAGTGGAGATTTGAGCTCCGGGATTGACGTCGCCAAAGTAACCGATATTGTCACTGATGGTGACGAGGTCATTCAGGCTGTACAATCTGCCATAGATTGCGCTGATGGCATTCGTTCCGGAATTCGTGACCGTGATGTTCAGCGCGGCTGTCTCGTTCGGATCCAGCGCGGCATTCCCACCATCGACAACTGCCAGGCTGTTGTAGGTAAAGCGAGCGCTTTCGACGGGCACGAACTCGGACACGTCATAGTTATTCCCGGAACCGTCCTGAAGGATCAGATGCAGGCGGATCATCCCTTGATGCGGGGCATTGTGCGCGATCTGCATGACGATCGGGGAGGTGCTAAAGCCGAGGTTTCCGCCGGCGATGGTGCCGTAGCTGACGTTCGGATTGGTAAAGGTCACATAGGGATTGGTGCTGGTGACCTGACCACTGATGGCGGTGATGGCGGTTGTGCCGGTGTTTTGCAGACCAAACTGGAGCTCCAGGGTCTCACCGCTGTTGGCGATGCCGTTCCCGTTTCCGGAGGATGCGCCAAAGCTGTCATCATCGATGGTCACAGCCCCGGGAACCAGGGTCGGGGTTGCGGAAATGGTAATGTTCATCTGCATCGGTTTGTAGTCGTGCCGGGATACTGTGATGATCCCTGTTCCGGCTGCCAGATCGTCCGGCAGGATGAGGATCACATTGCCTTCGGCATCAGTGTAGCCGCGGGATACGACCGCGCCGGTTGCAGTGAGGGTGACGCAAGCTCCTTCGACCACTCCCGATGTATCGGAAACGGCAATGTCCAGAAGGCTAAGCCCGACGGGGATAGTATTGGCGACATTGACGGTGAATTGCCCGGGAATGCCGGCATAAAACTCCATCGTGGGGTCACCCATGAGGTTACACCAATGGGCAAAGCTCGTGGCATTTGAAGGTGAGGAAACGCCGAAGATCTGGTTGATATAGACTTTTCCGGCAAGCAGGACTTCGCCCATGGTACGCATATTACTCTGATACATACCGGCGATGATCCCGCCATTGAGGCAGTTATTAAAGGTCGTATGTGTTGACGAGGTGGACATCCCGATAGCTGTCACGGCTCCCTTCGGAGATGCCGTCGTGCCTAACCGTATGAAGGTCTCAGTCGTCCCGGTTCCCGTCGCGTAGTTACCTGTTCCGCAGGTAATGATCACCGCGTGCGGGAGCTTAAATCCGTTGAACAGGGATTCTGAAGGGCTCCAACCGCTCATACCGAGATAACCGCGGTAGTTCATGATCCCGATACCTTGGTTGATAGCAGCGTTCATATTACTGGGAGAGGGCTGGCTCATCAGCAATTCGGTAAAGGTGTAATCGGGGTTGACGCGCAGCGCGATCTCTTTGAGATACTTGTTTATGTAGATGGTCGATATACCGGAGTGATAGGTGTCACCCACGAGCAGTCCGCGGTTCAGCCAGGCTGCCTGAGTCATATCGAGGTCTCTTTCATAGAGATAGATCTTGTTCAGGATCACCTGGAGCTGAGAGAGGTTCTCAGCCGAGATCCTGCCGATGAAGACGTCACCGACGCCATCGGTACCGTCAAGATGGGTATAGGGGTAGTCTCCGCCACCACCGGAAACGGTGAATGCGGGAATGGTGTATGAACCGGAAACGTCACCCATGAGTATGACGAAGTCCGGACGCGTAGTCTGATCGTTGTAGAGATTCTGCAGATAGGTCTTGATCGCAGTCGTGGAGGTCCCGGCAACGGAAGTGCTGGCTACCCGGACGTCTGCGCCTTTCTGGCGTTTCCAGAGGACAAACTGATCCAGACTTGCCTGAAATGCCGGATCGGTATTATTCCCATAGATCAGGACATAGCGCGGGGCTCTGCCTGTCTCGACCAGCGGACGAAAATCGTTGAAGTTCAGGACGGCAAATTCATAGAGCTTGGCGAATGCGGGAGAGATATGCAGCGGTTCGCTGTTCATCTCGTTTAATCCGGGTGCTGAGTTGTAATGAACCCGGAGATCGATGGATTCCCGAACGGAGAGGATCCCCGTCTGGGGGTCGTATATAAAGGGATTGACTTGCACGGATACTATTCTCAGATCCCTGAGGATATAGGGATCGCTGTATTGAATAGCAGCTTCCGGATAAGCACTCCCTCCGGTGTAATAAGCATTGTCGATCACAAAACCCTTGGGTGAATCCAGATCCCTGCCCTGCTGGACCGGATATGGAAGGTAGCTGCCCAATTGCCTGACCTGGCTTCCGATGGCTTCGATACTGACGCTGCCTCTCGCGGGGATCGCGATCGAGGTTGTCAGTGTGGGTAGTTCGGGAAGACCCTGTTCCAGAAGTGAGCCGGATCCGGCAATCTGGATGTGGTGATAGGTCTTTGTTCCGAGGGTTTCTTCGGTGATCTCGTATTCCGGAACTCGAAAACTGATGTCCATCGAGCTCCCGGATCTTGAGGTGATTTGAAAAGCCTGCGTCGCGGATGCCGGTATCTGAGTACCGGTAACGGCAAACATCATGCTTACCCAAATGCAGATTAGTAAGAGAATAATCTTCTTCATTTGTGTTCCTCAACCTTCTAATAAAGTAATACCATGGGTTATGCAAGGTTCGTTCCGTAAATCAGACATTATTAGCATTCTTAGCTATTCATTCTGAAGTCAATTCAATAAAAAAAGGCTGCCGAAGCAGCCTCATATACTTACAGGTTGTAATACAGGATGATCTCCTGCGGATGTGGACGATCGTTGACAGCCTTGTGCTCTGCCAGCTTCATTTTGATATGCGTCTCGATCAGCTCTTCATTGAAGACATCCCCTGCGAGCAGATACTCATGGTCTTCCCGCAGAGCTTGCATCGCTTCTTCCAGGTTTGCCGGGATGGAAGACAGGGTCGCTTTTTTCTCCTCGCTCCAGGCAAAGACGTTGTCATCAAACGGTCCCAGATTGTATTCCTTGGGGTCGATACGGTTCTTGATCCCGTCCAAGCCGGCAAGGAGCAACGCGCTCATCGCCAGATAGGGGTTGCAAGTGGCATCACCGGTGCGGAATTCGAATCTCTTGGTCTCGGGTGTATTGGCATACTTCGGGATGCGGATCGCCGCGGAGCGATTTGCCAGCCCGTAGAACAGCTTGACCGGAGCTTCAAAGCCCGGCAGGAGCCGCTTAAAAGAATTGGTGCTGGGATTGGTAAAGGCAACCAATGACTTCCCATGTTTGAGGATCCCGCCGATGAACCAGATGGCTTCATCAGAGAGGTCGGCATAACCGCCCTGTTTGTAAAACACGTTCTTGCCGTCTTTGTGCAGCATGATGTGAAAGTGCATCCCATTCCCGGCTTGATCATAGACCGGCTTTGGCATAAAGGTCGCCGTCAAGCCATTATCCAGCGCGGTTCTGCGGATCACGTCCTTCATGACCATCGCATCGTCACAGATCTTGGGGAATTCGAGCAGCTCGGTCTCGATCTCCTGCTGAGAGGACAAGCCCACTTCATGGTGATGATAGCGAACTTTGATCCCCATGGCTTCCATGGTATCGACCATCTCCTGGCGGATCTCATAATAGCGATCAAATGGTGTATCCATGTGGTAGCCCTTGATGTCTTGACGGGCAACCCCGTCCATATCGTCAAAGTCTTCCGGAAGGGCTTCCTTGGATTCGCTGCTCGAGATCGTATAACCGGAGGAATAGCGATCCGAAGTGCTTTCGACCGTATCAAAGAGGTGAAATTCCAGCTCCGGGATCCAGGAGGAGGTATCGGCGACTCCGGTCGCCTTCAGGTATTCATGCGCCCGCTTTGCCACGCTGCGGGGGTCTTTTTTGACCCCGATCCGGGTCTCGGCATCGCAGATCGAGCAGATGAAGCGCAGGGTCGGCGTCTCATAAAAGGGATCGATCACCGCAGTCTCCAGATCCGGCATGAGCACCATGTCTCCGCTTTCGACATCCCGCATTCCGGGAATGCTGGATCCGTCAAAGGGCACTCCATGCCGGAGGACATATTCAAATCTTCTTGCCGGGAAGGTAATGTGATACCACTTACCATCCAGCCCACAATACTTCAGGTCTATCGCCTGGATCTCTTCTTCTTTGATGACATCGAGGATCTTTTTACTATCCATCTTTGGTCTCCATGTATCTTTTTTTACTTTGAAATTCATATCTAGACTAGTATATGCAATTTACAGCCCAACTCCGAGCAGATGCATGCACAAATTCACTACCGGCATGAGGATCTTCCCCACAAGGTTCAGCCCCAGCAGGTTTGACCCGATAAGCACGGCGATCAGGATCATCATCCCTTTGCGCTCCTGCAGTGTCCAGCGGTAATACGCCGTGTCGGAGAGGAACATCCCGAGGACTTTGGATCCATCCAGCGGGGGGATCGGGATCAGATTAAATAGCGCCAGCAGCAGGTTTAGATATATGACGTAGGTGCTGATCGCCGCCATAAAGAGGTTCGTCGCTGTGAAATGATAGACAAAGGCAAAGATCACAGCGATCAGGATATTGGCAAGCGGTCCCGCCATTGCCGTCAATCCGGAGTCCCGCTTGAAATTGCGGAAGTTATGCGGGTTGATCGGGACGGGCTTGGCATAGCCAAAGACGAATCCGGCGCTAAAGTATAGCAGGAGCGGCAGGATCACCGTCCCAAACATATCAACATGCCTTAGGGGATTCAGGCTCAGGCGTCTCTGCCGTTGCGCCGTGTCATCGCCCAGCCAGTTTGCTGCCCAGGCGTGGCTGATCTCATGCAGGATGATGCTGTAAAAGACGATGACGATGATCGCCCCGTTGAGGAGTAGTCTCTGCATGCTAGCGCTTTAGCCCTTCCGGATGCGGAGGAACTTCCGCTTACCGCATTTGACGACCATCTCGTCCCGGATCTCGATCTCCGCGTCAAAAGCGGTGATCTTTTCACCATCGAGGCTGACTCCGCCTTGCTGGATGATCCGCTTGGCTTCGCTATTTGTCTCGCAAAGCCCGGATTCCGTCAGTATCCGCATCAGCTTGACCTTGGCTTCGCTGTATAGCTTCTCCGGCATATCATCCGGGATCTCTTTTTGGGAAAAGAGCTTCTCAAAAGCCTCCTGAGCTGCCAGCGAGGCTTCGGCTCCATGATATAGCTGGACGATCTCACGTCCCAGACGCTTCTTCAGCAGCATGGGATTCGTCCCGCTTTCCAGATCCCGCTTGATCTCCGCGATCTCATCCGGATGCAGGGTCGTCGCATAGTTAAAATAGTTTATGATCAGCGCGTCCGGGATGGACATCACCTTGCCAAACTTTTCGTTCGGTGGGTCAAAGACCGCGATGTAGTTATTCATGGACTTGCTCATCTTGTTGACCCCATCCGTCCCCATCAATATGGGAGACAGGACTGCGATCTGTTGCTCCTGTCCATAGAACCTTTGCATGTCCCTTCCGGCAAGGATATTGAACTTCTGCTCCGTAGCTCCCAGCTCGATATCGCTGTGGATCGCGACGGAGTCATAGCCCTGCAGGATGGGATACATGATCTCGTGCATACCGAGCGGTAAGCCCTGTTCATAGCGATTTCGGAAGGTGTCGTGCGCCAAGAACTGCGCCAGGGTAAACTTCCCCATCAGCTTGAGCACGTCGCTCATCCCCATCTCTCCGAACCATTCGGTCTGATAGCGGACTTCGGTCTTGGCGGGATCCAGAACCGTAAAGAGCTGCTCCATATATTTGGCGCTATTTGCCAGGATCTGGTCTTTGGTAAGGGGAGGGCGGGATTCATCCCTACCCGTGGGATCGCCGATCTGGGCAGTAAAATCCCCGATGATGATCACCCCGGTATGCCCCATATCCTGAAAATCCCGCATCTTGCGGATCGGGACCAAATGCCCGATGTGCACGTCAAAACCGGTCGGATCTATGCCGTATTTTACCCGTAAGGGCTTCCCGGTCTTCTCGGCTTTTTCCAGCTTTTTGACCAGCTCGTCCAGGGGGATGATCTCCTCAACCCCTTTCTTTATTATCTTGAGTTCTTCTTCAAAGCGCATTTTTCTTTCCATTAACAATAAAAGTGTCCGTCACTATAGTTTGGGGTCGCTTCTTTTGTCAAGGGAAAGTCGCCCGATCCCCTCTACGGTCTGTAGAACTACACTCGATGTAGATCCTATTTCACCAGCATCATTTTGTGCATTGTAGTTCCGCAGGAGGTCTGAGCTTGGACGAGGTAGATCCCGCTGGCGACTGCGCGTCCGGCGGAGTCCCTCCCATCCCAGCGGTAGCTGTGATGCCCGGCGGGGAGATCGGTCTCTGCCAGGGTTTGGATCAGCTGACCCCGCAGGTTATAGACTTTGAGGCTGAGTCGCCCGGCGGTGGGCAGGATCATGCTGATGGTGGTCTCCGGGTTAAAGGGATTGGGGTAGCTATAAAGGCTGATCCCCGCACCGGGACCGGGAAGGGTAGCATCCTCAACGCTGACGTTCGTCCGCAGCATGGGGATATTCAGGATAGTATCCTCGCCTTCCGTGACAACGACATTCGGGATAGTCACGCTCTGATAGTCCCAGCGGCTGATCCGCACCGTCTTCGTCCCGGCTCCGCAGGGATAGGGAAAGCAGCCCAGGCTGTCACTGAATTCCGGCAGCTTGCCCATGATCTCCACCTTGGCAAAGTCCACCGGCTCTCCACTTACCGCGTCATAGATGTAGCCCCGGATACCCCCGATATAGACGGAATTGTATTCATAGGCGCCCATATCCACGCTCATAGAGCCTCCCGGACTACCCTGTGCCACCCGCTTGTGATAGCGCAGGTCATATTCCGGCAGCTCCGGGATGTTCGCCCCCGCATCGATGCAGGGAGAATCAGCCGAGAGGCTATAGTCCCCCGCCAGAGTGTCCGCAAATGCCGGATCTGCAACGATATTCCCCCCAAAGTCATACTCGGGATGCTCCAGCGGGACATTCATGCAGTTATTCATGAAGATGGGCATGATATTCGGAAGATGACCAATACTCGATGTCACCTGATTGTTCGCGAATACGTTATTGATCACCTTCGGACTGGATTGATACCCTGATATCCCGTAATGGAAATTTACGAAACTATTATTGAATATATTTGGAGAAACCTCACTAGTCAAGACCGGTAACGGGTTATCGTCACAGTCCGGAGGTGTGTAGGTCAGCAAGTTGTTAAATACTCTGATAGAGTACAATTGACTACTATCAATATCATCATAAAGCCGGATTGCGTACAAAATAGAAGTGTCCAAAACGTTATTGTAAATGTCTGTCCGCGGTATGTTACTATCACCAAGATCGATACTCGTAAACCCCGAGCCATAGTTATCAGCGATAATGTTCATCCCTTCACCAAATCGAAAGGCTGAGTAATATGATTGTCGACCAAGGCTTGGCGAGTCTATGATATTCCTGCGGCAGTATGAGGTATCTGTCTCTGCATAGGAACCGCAGCTCAGATCCATTACCGAATAATCTACTCTATTTCCATAAAGACTATAAGTGCCATACCCATCCGGACGCTGATTATTAGGGGACCCATTAATATAATTTATGAATCTGTTAAAAAGAACCAGTTTTGACGGCCCAATAACGCCAATCCTCGACGCTACACCAGTAAACTCACAACCCGCTACCACAATTTGATGTTCATCTCCAATGTTTGCCCACGATCCTATAAAAATGGGAGAGTATTGAAAGCCCCAGTTTTGTAAAGAGCTAAACTTGCACTTATAGATCACCATGTCTTGGCTGAGGGCGGAAAACCATATCCCGCAGAGGTTTTTCTCGAAGTTGCAATGGCTGATCCGCGCATAGCCATTGGCAATGCTGATTGCTCCTTCACGTTCCGTGCTGAGATCTGCCTCGGGAAATCCTCGGTTTGTCCGGCGAAAGACGCAATGCCGAAACTCAGATTCCTGGGATTCCTCATCGAGGTGGATCCCACACCAGCGGAAATAAGGGTCTGTCTCCAGGGCGTCAAAGACGATGGGGTTCTCTTCCGTGCCCAGAGCTATGATCCTGCCATAGACCACGATCATCTTGGCGATGGGCTCCACCCGCATCCCATCGACGAATGTCCACTCAAAGTCATGGTTGAAGTTCTGCACCGACGCGCCATTGACCAGCACCTGCACACCCGGCTCGATCGTCAAAGTGACCCCTGAACTGACGTAGATATACCGATGGATGATGTAGGGGCTATTCTCCAAAGTCCAGACGGTATCCTCTGTGATGATCCCCCCGGTGCGCGTAGCGTGTAGCGGGATAGTCATCAAGATAGCCATAAAGACAAGCAACAACACATTGGAGCGTACTACTCCCTTGAGCCAAAGGCTTTGACCGCTAATCAGTCTCATATATCCTCCTGAGAGACTCTTTCCGGGAAGCACCCCTACAAGCCAGTTTACAGAGTGCATATTCCTTGACAAAGGTATTTGCAAGAATTGTTCCATAAACGCATATTCTATCAACGATTTCTCATTAAGTCACCGGGATGACGCGCGGAAAGTTCCGGACGGGAGAGCGCGGGAAATGGTGCTTTCCTCCCTTATTCGGATCAATGATCATAGTGGTATCATATCGGCATCTTATCGGTATCATATCGGGGAAACTGCCGATATGATGCCGATATGATACCGGTTTGATACCCGGGTGAGAGCGAGGCACGGCTTAGGGGGAAAGGGGATACTTGGGGTCAGACGAAGAGGATCGAGGTCTGTTTGTAGTATTTTGTTTCCAGAGTGTGGCAAAGTTGTTTCACCAGATTTCTGCGGATCTCCAGGTCTTTGGGGAGAGCAGGGTCCTGATGTGCTTCATTGATCTTCGTACCTACGACAAGGTCGATGATATCGCTATTTAGGAGGAGGACGATCATCCTTTTGACGGCGTTATCCGGGATATCCTCCAGTCTGGTATCGGCTTCGAGGGTTTTCCAGACCCGGCTCAGAGTGATCGTTCCTTCGGTCACGAGATCAAATCCGGTCATACCGGCGGTAGGGGGAATATCGGATTCGCTATTGACTTCACGGAGGTTGACTTTGAGAGGGAGGTTCATTTCGCGGGCAATGATCTCGGCAGTAGTTCCCCCGCTGATGATCTTCTTCCCCGTGTGCTCTCGGCAGAGGTCGGCAAGGACCCTGTCATGCTCGGGTTTGTATGGAGGTCCGGTCACCAAGAGGGTTCTGCGGGGACGGCGCAGATACAAAGCGGCGCAGGTTATATCATCTGCAGGCTTGGCACCGTCATAGTCCTTCGCCTTGAGAACGAGTTTTTTGCTGATCTCCCCCGCCGAGAGCAGGGGGGAATCGCTCAAGAGACTGCGGATATACGCCTCGACTCCGCTTTCCAGCCATCCCAAAGGCAGGTTTGGCAAGCCCATGCCTGCTTGGGTCACTCCATCCGAGTAGAATATGATCCTGTCTTCAGCCTCAAGCTGAAACTCGGAATAGAATAGCCTGGTCTTGCGGGAAGTGGTCAGTTCCACTGCCTGTTTTGGTATCGGGACGATCTCACCGCCACGATAGAGGACGTAAGGAGGATTATCATGTTCGATGATCCTGACCATACCTTCGCTATCGGCATCGAGGATCGTAAAGGTGCTGTAGCCAATGTGGCGATAGGAGCAGACCGGAAGGGTCTCCAGGATGATCTCTGCCGCCCTTTTGATATCCATATCGGAGCTGATAAAACGCGCTGCCATCGTCGTAGTCAGGGTCGAAAGGACGCTTGCCTTGATTCCGCTGCCCAGACCATCGGCAAGCACGGCGATAGTCCTATCCCCTACCTTGACGCTGTGGAAGCTATCACCACAGGCAGCTTGGTGATGCTTGCTGAGTTGATAGAAATCCAGCTCGAGGAAAAGCTCGCTCATGGTTTGTCCCCGGTGCTAAAGCTCTGAACGATCGACGAGAGCAGGACTTCGCTTTCCGCGGCGTTCTCCCCCAGGAGAAAAGCGATCTGCTGAACGGTGGTCAGGTTCTTCTTCATGACTTGCTCTGCTTTGGCGATGATCTGTTCCCGCTGTATCTCCGGCTCGGTTATGTCATGCATGATCCCGCCGAGGATCTGATGAGGCTGGATCGTAAAGAGGGTAAGACGCAATACCTTTCCTTTGTAACGCACGTCGGTGATACTCACTTCCGTTCCTTCCCGGATTGCAGTTTCAAACAGAGCCGCAAAGGGGATCAGGCGTTCCAGATAAGCCCCTTCGAGATCCGGATCCGCCTCTCCGACGATAGTCGCGTCACCACCGATGATCTCGATGAACCGGGAGTTGGACTCGATGATGCGCAGGGTTTCGTCCACGATGACGACCCCGGATGGCATGGCTTTGATCAAGGCAGAAGCTTTATTTTGGGCAAGCTTGCGGAGATAAGAAACGCACATGGCGGGTTCTGCCTTGTTCTCGATCAGAGCGATCGCGAACTCCCTGCAGGTGTTATATCCACAGCCACCGCAGTTTAGCTCGTCTTCCTTACGCTTTTTACTGATCCGGAGCAATGCAGAGGCGATCTCGGCATTGGAATGCTTCTGCGATGCTATCTCACGAGAGGAAAACGTCCCGAAAATGCTGACGGAACCGGGCGTCCTGGTCACGGAATTGAGCTGCGTTTCGGAGTATATGGTATGGCGTTTTTTGGCAGTCATACCCTTGCGGGTGACTCCGGGACCGTTCACGCACCCACCGCTGCAAGCAAGCAACTCGATAAACACCGGCTGGGAAAAGCTCTGCTCCTCCAGTTCACTCAGGGCTTCGACGACCTGCTCGACTCCACTGAAGGTCATATACAGGACGTTCTCCGGTGCTCCGGAACGCTTGATCCCGTCGATCATTCCACCATCGACGGGGTATAGACCACCCTCTTCCGCGGCATGGGGGATGAAGCTCGCTTCGGCATTGAGTGCCGTCCATTCCAGCTCCGCTTCGGTGAACCAACGTCGTACATCTTTGAAGGTCAAGGACAGATCCAGATGAGCGTCTGATTCATTCTTCTTGGCGATACAGGGTCCCAGGAACACGACCTTCGCCTCCTCCCCATAAAGACCTTTGAGGATCTTGGCATGGGCTTGAAGGGGAGATCTCAGGGGAGTGAGATATCGGACCAGGTGAGGATGATATTGCTCTATCAAGTGTATGACGGAAGGGCAGCAAGTGCTCATATACAAAGGGGCACCACCGGAAGAAAGGAGGGAAGCGCAGTTGGCGGATACCTCCTGCGCTCCCAAGGCTGTCTCCGATACCCCGGCAAAACCAAGCGACAAGAGAGCAGAGATGAGCCGTCCGGGTTCTATCCCGGCAAACTCGGTCTTGTACGACGGGGCAAGAGAAGCATAGACGGGGCTTCCGCCGGCGATCAGTTCCTTTACTTCGGCGAGGTCATCCCGCGTTTTCTTCGCTCCGACAGGGCACACTTCCGTGCAGTGCCCGCAGAGGATGCAGGCTTCCGGCATCACCATAGCGCTGCCGTCGATCACTCGGATCGCCTTCACAGGGCATCCACGCACGCACTTGTAACAATCCTGACACTCGGTCTTTTCGGTATATATCGGGTTCAATCTGTTCATTGTTTTCGTAGCTCTTTGTCCAATATGGACGTTATAGTTTCGGCATTCACCGCCGTGTAGTGATTGCCATTGACGACGAGGTTTGGTCCGGATGAGCACTTACCCATGCAGAGGGAACCTTCGATCCGAACTTGATCGGCAAGGTGGTTTCGCCGGAGATAGTCCTCGATTATGCCGAGGTTCTCCCGGTTTTCCCTTGCAAAGCAGGAGCTTCCCATGCAGATGAGTATCGTGAACATCAGGCACCCCGCAAGGCTGCTTCCCTAATTATAGCGGACTCGGCAGCTTCCGGCGTCGCGTGGTGAAGGACGTTCTCGCCCACGATGATCGTGGGTCCCTTATCGCACGACTCTGTACAGAAGGTGGCTGCGATGTCAAACACTTTGTGCCAGCCATTGGCTTCGACGGTCTTGAGAGTATGCGCCAATATCTCCTGCGCTCCCCTCAGGAAACAGCTGGTTCCGATACAGACGCGGATCTTGGTGCGCTGCTCTTTGCTCGGTGCGGAAAAGGAGATCTCTTCATCCTCGATCCGCTTTCGACTCTGGTAATGAGTATGGAGGAGTTCATGCGCCTTGCGACTGTTTGGCTCCTCAAGCAAAGCCTGGTAGAGCTCTTTGATAAAAGGGTTATCCTGAGAGCGGTGCATGGTCATGAGCTTGTCTGCATGGTAAAGACCGGTGGTTCGCTCTTTGCGGGCAAGCGGATTGGTTATGATCGGCTGTCCGGCTCCTCCGACGCATCCTCCCGGACACGCCATGACCTCGATGATGTCGTAGGTCAGCTCACCGGAGATCACCTTATCCGCAAGCTCTGCTGCGTTCTTTAGCCCGTGCACGACCGCCATACGAAGCTCTCCAGCACCCGTGTCGATCACAGCTTCACGGATACCGCTCGCACCGCGAACCTCTTGCAGAACGACGCTCTCCGGGAAAGGAATGCTGAGCTTGTCCGCAGCATAGCGCAAGACAGCCTCGGAGACTCCCCCGCTGTTGCCAAAGATGACGCCTGCGCCTGTCGCAAAGCCCATCGGCAGATCCATAGACTCAGGCTCGAGGCTGCTGAGGTCGATCCCCGCTTCCTTGATCATCTTCCCTATCTCCTGGGTGGTCAGGACATAGTCCACGTCCTTGATCCCCTCGCGGGAAAACTCCGGGCGGTTCGCCTCATATTTCTTCGCCGTGCAGGGCATTATCGAGACAACGACGAGGTCGCTGTTTGCGATATCCAGTGCCTTGGGCAGGCGTTCCCGGGCGATCGCCCCAAACATCTGCTGCGGTGAACGGCAGCTTGAAACCTTGTCCAATAGCTCAGGATAGCTCTGTTCGGCAAACTTCACCCATGCAGGGCAACAGCTTGTGAAGATCGGCAGCTTCTCACCCTTTGCCTTACGCGCAAGGAACTCATTGGCTTCCTCTATCACCGTCAAGTCCGCTGCAAACGACGTGTCAAAGACCTTGTCAAAGCCGATCATGCGTAGCGCGGCGATCAGCTTACCGGTCGTAAGCTCGCTCGCAGGCATCCCAAACATCTCGCCTAAGGCGACCCGAACAGCCGGTGCGATCTGGGCGACGACCTTCTTCTTGCTGTCATGCAGCTCTTTCCATACTTCGTCGATGTGCGCTTTGATAGTCAAGGCACCTGTCGGGCATACTGCCGCACACTGCCCGCAGTTTACACAATCGACGCTCGCGAGGCTCTTGCCATATGCCGGGGTGACGATGACTCCCTCTCCCCGATTGGCAAAGTCGATCGCCCCGATCCCCTGTACTTCGCTGCAAAAGCGGACGCAGTCCCCACAGAGGACGCACTTATTGGGGTCCCTCACCAGACTGATGGAACCCCTATCAAGCTCATGCCGGGGCTTGGTACGACGAAAGCGGACATCCTTGATCCCGAGCCTGTTGGATATATCCCTCAGCTTACAGTCGGAAGCCCGGTCACAGCGGGTGCATTCCTGATCGTGATTGGCAAGCAGCATCTCGACGATGGTCTTGCGCAGCTTGAGGATCTGTGCCGTATTAGTGCGGATCCTCATACCTTCGAATGGTGTCGTGGAGCAGGATGTGACCAGCCCGCGTCCCTCAACCTCGACCATGCAAAGCCGGCAAGCTCCATAAACACTGAGCTCCGAGTGATAGCAAAAGGTCGGTATCTCGATGTGCGCCTTACGTGCGAGTGCCAATATATTGGTCTCTTCTTCCCAGACGACGGGTCTGTCATTGATGTATATGATCTTTTCGTTGTTCATTTTATCGCTCCTCGTTTTAGGATATTGCCTTGAACTTGCAGGCTGTGATGCATGCCCCGCATTTGATGCAGACCATCGGGTCGATCACGTGAGCGTGCTTTACTTCACCGCTGATGGCTCCGACCGGACAAGTGCGTTTGCAGATGGTGCAGCCCTTGCACTTGTCAGGATCGATCGAGATAGGCGTCAGCTCTTTACAGCTCTTTGTCGGGCAGAACTTTGCCTTTACGTGAGCGAGATACTCATCCTTAAAGAACCTTAAGGTTGATAGCACCGGGTTCGGAGCGGACTTTCCGAGACCGCAGAGCGAGGTGATCTTCACCGCATTCCCTGCTTCTTCAAGGAGTTCAAGCGTCTCTTCCGTGCCTTCGCCTTTGGTGATATCCTCCAGCATCTCAAGCATTTGCCTGGTTCCTTCCCGACAGGGGACGCATTTGCCGCAAGACTCGTGCTGAGTGAAGCTCATGAAATAGCGGGCTGTCTCGACCATGCAGGTAGAGTCATTCATGACGACCAATCCACCCGATCCGACCATCGCGCCGAGTGCTCCAAGGGAGTCGAAGTCCAGCGGAATGTCCAGGTGTTCTCTGGTAAGGCATCCGCCCGAAGGACCACCGATCTGGACGGCTTTGAAAGCATCATTGTTGATCTGACCATTCTTATCCAGAACTCCACCGCCGATCTCGAAGACGATCTCGCGCAGTGTAGTCCCAAAGGGAACCTCGATCAAACCGGTATTGGCAACGTGTCCCGTCAGGGCAAAGGTCTTCGTGCCGGGCGACTTCTCTGTTCCATATCTGCGAAACTCGCTGACTCCCTGACGCAGAACCACAGGCACGAGTGCCAGCGTCTCGACGTTATTGATCACCGTCGGGAACCCAAAGAGCCCGCTTTCAGCCGGGAAAGGCGGCTTGGGATTGGGCATACCCCGTTTCCCTTCGATCGAGGCAAGCAAAGCTGTCTCTTCCCCACAAACGAATGCACCGGCTCCTTCCATGACCGTGATGCGGAATGACTTTCCGCTGCCAAAGATATCATCTCCCAGGATACCGAGTTTCTCCGCTTCAACTATAGCTTTTCTGATACGTGCGCAAGCCAGCGGATATTCCATGCGGACATAGACATAGCCTTCATCAGCTCCAACTGCGGCAGCAGCGATCATCATCCCTTCGATGACGCTATGCGGATTGCCTTCGAGGATACTGCGATCCATGAAGGCACCCGGGTCGCCTTCGTCCCCATTACAGACGACGTACTTCTTGCTATTGACCTGTCTCCGCGTCAGTTCCCATTTGAGTCCTGTAGAGAATCCACCGCCACCTCTGCCACGCAGACCGCTGTCCTGATAGATCCGGCAAAGCTCTTCAGATGTATGCTCCGTGAGGGCTTTGCGTCCGGCAAAATAGCCACCATGGCTGATATATTCCCGGATATCTTCCGGGTCGATCATCCCACATTCTTTGAGCGCGGTTCTGATCTGCTTGGTATAGAAAGGAATATCGCCAATCCCATGACAGTGAGTTCCGTCCATGGGATTCGTATAGAGCAGGCGATCGATGACCTCACCTCTCATGAGAGTCCGGGTGACGATCTCTTCGGCATCTTCGGCTTTGACGTGCGCATAGAGGATCCCGTCCGGGGCAATGGTCATCAGGGGACCGACCTGGCAAAATCCTTGGCAACCGCTTCCCGAGATATGCACATCATGGTCTGCGGTTTCTTCGGTGCGAAGTTCGACTACGACGTCAAGCGAGTGCATCGCGAGGGAGTTCTTGACAGCGTTGAATACTTTCAGGGAGCCATTAGCTATGCAGCCAGTCCCGGCACAGACGATCACGCGACGAGCGCATTTATCCGACGCAGCTTTGTATGCGTCTCTGATCTCTTCTAGTCTAAGCATTTTCCGCCTCCTTAGCGATTATCTCTTCCAGCAATGCAAGTGCCTGTTCCGGCGTGACCTGTCCGTGCACCGCATCATCGACGACGAGCACCGGCGCAAGACCGCAAGCTCCGAGACAGGAGACCGTCTCAAACGTAAAGAGCAGATCATCGGTCGTGATCTTTTTATCGCTCAGACCGAGTCTCTCGCGCAGAGCATTGATCACTCCGAGGGAACCACGCACGTGGCAGGCTGTCCCATCACACATCCGGAGGATATGCTTGCCCTTGGGCTCCAGCGAAAAGTGGCTATAGAAGGTGGCAACGCCATAGAGACGCGCCGGTGAGACCTTGAGCGATGTCGCGATGAAGGTCATGACTTCCTGGGGAAGATAACGGTATTCTTCCTGAACTGCCTGAAGGATGGGAATGATCTTGTTCGCGTTGTATTCGTAACGCTCGAGGATCTCCATCACCTTGGTAAAACTGCGGACTGCAGCGTTTTCAGAACTCATGTTTGGCTCCTATTTATCGTTTTTTTGTTAGAAATCTTGGACGTATTTCAAGACGTAAGGGTTCTGACACCCTGATGGGGATGGCTTGAAAATACAATAAATGCTTAAGTTGTAGCGCTTATGCCCGGCTCTCTCCGTCGATCCTTTCCGCCAACCGACGGGAAAGCACTGCGAGGGATGCAGCCATATCGACGTTCTCGACTATGATCCCAGCCGGGACCTTGAGCTTGATCGGAGTAAAGTTCCAGATAGCGACGATCCCGCTGCTGATCATCAAGTCCGCGACTTCCTGCGCGACCTCGGCAGGAGTGGTCAGGATCCCGATGTGGATATGCAGCCGATGCGCCAGATCGCGGAACTTCTCCAGACTGTAGATCTTCGTCTCGTGCATCGTCGTTCCGATCAGTTCCGGAGCGGTATCAAAAGCTGCTACGATCGAGAGACCTTTCTTGACCAGTTCCTGATACCCCAGCAAAGCCGCGCCCAGATGACCAACTCCGACCAGGAAACAGGACGAGCTGTCATTCCAATTCAAACAACGCTCGATCGCCACGATCAGGTCTGCGACCCGATGTCCCACCTTGGGGATTCCAACGACACCGGTGAAGGCAAGGTCTTTTCTGACCTGCGTCATATGCACTCCCGTCTCATCAGCCAAACGAGTGGCAGAGACGGTGACCAGACCCTCTCGCTGATACTGCTGCAGCAGCTCGAGGTATTGCGGTAACCTTTTGAGCGTCAAGATCGGTAGAGCTTCCATTCTTTCTCCTTTGAGAACCTATTTCGATATTCTGATATCGATATAAATAAACCCATTCTTTCTGTCAAGAGAAATCTACTCTATTTTTATCGATATACTGGGTAATGCCATTTCTGGTATGCATTTAGCTGTTTCTAACTCCCTCCCGAACCGGGGTCTGGGTTCCTTCCGGCATCATATCGGTATCATATCGGTATCATATCGGGGAAATTGCCGATATGATGCCGATATGATATTGGTTTGATACCCCGCGGAAGCCGATCCACAGAGGAGAAAGCGGAGGGAGAGACGGAGGTTCTCCTGCCGAACAATGCAGGCAAAAAAAGAGCCGGATGCAAGATCCGGCTCATCTATTGGTTGAATGGCTATTAGGTTATTTCAGCAGGGACGCGATCCTCTGGACCTCAGCCTGCATCTTCTCGTCCGGTTTGGAGAGCATGTAGGTGATGACAGAGCCTTTTAAGGGGATCGCACCTTTTGCGGTTGCGAGCTTCGTCATTTTGGCGAGAGCTCCGTTTCCGCCCATTCCGGCAAAGGGAAAACCCATGGTCACGATCGGGAGGAACTTCTTTCCGCTGAGGCTGGGCATGTCCATGATCGCCTTGAGGGCAAGCGGTGCGGGACGGAAAGCCCAAACAGGGGTTCCGACGCAGATCAGATCATATCCTGCGGCTTCAGGGACAGGCTTGAGCCTGAGATCTTCGGGCTTTGGCAGAGTGTTCTTTTCGATCGGGGTCTGGGTCTCGAGATCAGCTATATCGACCTGATGCCCGGCTTTGCCCAGAGCATCAGCGATCTTCTCAGCGAAAAGACGAGTGTGTCCGGTCTGGGAATGGACGAGGATCAGGGCTTTCATGGACGCATCTCCGCGGTCTGTTTGGCGTTATCGTCTCTTTCCCATCTGTCGTCGATCTTGGTCTTGATCGGGCTGTGGGTGCGGAAATAATTCACGATGGCATCTCTCAGGTTAGTCTGATGCATGACGATGTCCTTTTCGGGGACTTGGGTCAGGATCGTCAGCCCGGCATTACCCTGCATGAGGAAGTCGGTCGTGGTCACAGTGTAGAGCTTTTTGGGATCCCAAGGTTGACCACCGATCTTGAGCGAGGTGATCCTGTCGCCATCGGGACGTTTCTTGGAATAGATGACGTTTCCACCGCTGACGATCATACCATGACGTCCGCCGGCGATACGGGCTTCGATAACCTTACGCAGGAAGTCTCCGGTGCAGGTGAAGCTCACGACCATGTTGTCAAAAGGCATCACGTCAAAGATGCTGCGGTAAGTCACAGGACCGGAAGCGATATCGGCACGTACACCGCCGAGGTTGATAAAGGCGAAATCGGCTTTGGTCTCATAGCGCATCGCATCGACGATCGTATTGCCGATAAGGCTCTGAGCATCGACGTTGGTGCGGGAAAGATAGACGCCGGCATAACCGACGATCTCGTCCATTCCCTTTTCGGCAATGGCGACCTGTTCGGCGATCTTCGGAGCGATCTCTGCGTCTGGGATGAACTCATCCTCAAAGAGAGTGATCAGCGCGCCTTCACGCATAGCCGGGGTCTCATAACCGGAGACGGTCTTGGTGTCTTTGTCGATCTTGAGAGTGATCCAGCCGAGGTTTGAGCCATAGGCATAGCCTTGAATGACCATCGTGTGGGTCACGGGGTCGATCCAGGGTTGCGCGAAGCCTTTGTGCATATGACCGCCGATAAAGAGGTCTATGCCTTCGACTTCACGGGCGATCTCCTGCGAGTCGTATCCCCAGACGGCGAGACGATCCTTCTGAAGGGGATTGCCTTTAGCGTCGTAGCGGGTCAGATATGTCTCTTCGGGCTCATAAGGGAGTCCGGCGTGACCAATGACGATGACCAGATCGACCTTTTCCACTTTGCGGAGATGCTTCACCCACTTTTCGACCTCTTCCTTCTCAGAGAGGAAGTCGATGTTCTTGATGTGATCGGGGAAGCTCATCTTTTCGGTATCGGTCGTGGTCATGCCCAGGACGCCGATCCTTACGCCCATCTTGTTGATGATGGTGTAGGGCTTTAGATAGGGCGGGATCTCGCCATTGGAACGTTCCACGATGTTGCAGGAGAGGACGGGGAACTTCGCCATTTTCAGGGTGGTTATCAGGTCGTCCTCGCTGATATCATATTCGTGGTTACCGATCGTCATGGCATCGTAGCCTATCTCGTTCATGTATTCCATGACGGCTTTTCCGCGGGTGACGGTTCCGACCGGTCTGCCCTGGAAGAAGTCGCCGATGTCAAACAAGAGGTTATCCCGGCTCTTGTCCGAGAGTCCCCTGACGCGTTTGATCAGGGTTGCGGCAGAACCTCCGCCACCGAGTTGGGGCGGAAATTCCGGGTTCATAAAGGTTGCTTTTGCCCTGTCGATCCCGCCGTGGACGTCGTTTGACCACATAATATCCAGGCGAAGATCGTCTGCCAGCGCGAGGCTCAGGAGCCCAAGGCAAAGCAGGGTTAATATCAGATGCTTTCTCATGGCGATTACCAAACGAAGCTAAGACCGGTCTTCAGAGTGATGAAGTTCTCGCGAACCTTGTCCGGATTGTCCCAGCCACGGTCTTTCAATACGATATAGGAATTGGGCCACAAGGCGTAGGTCGTGCTGCCCGTGTAAAGCTTGTCGTTGTAATAAGTGTCACGGAACATGTCCAGAGACTCGTATTCTCTCCAGGAATAGCCAAAGCCGAGGTCAAGGGAAAGACCTTCTGCCAAGGCGATACTGCTTCCGGCTGTGATCATCGGGGTCAGGGTCTTCTTTGCCCATGTGAGCGGAACGACAACGCCACCGATTGTCTGGGACTCATTCTCAAGTCTCCAGTTATTGACAGCCTGGAATCCGAAACGGAAGGGGATACGGTTTTCTATGTGATGCTCAACCCCGACATAGAGGTTGTACACGTCATCATACATGTCGTCAACGTCAGTCCACTGGACTCTTTCCACATCGAGGTTAAACCAGGTGCGGACGATATTGCGGGGTTGATAGCTGATACCGACACGCAGCTCGGACGGGAGGACAAAATCCGCACTGTAATCATTGGACAGGTCAGTAGCTGTATGGTTGAGCCAAGCATCCTGGACGGTGTGGGTCGTGCCTTTGCGGCTGAGGGTCGCCTTGTTCGTATAGACGACGCCAACGCCGAGTCTGCTGCCAAGCTGGAGGCTCAGCCCTGCCTTCGCCTGTTCTCCGCGAAGGGTGAAATCGTCCGTGTAGGTCGAATCCGGAAGGATCCCCGCACCGACGGTGTCGATCGCCCACTGGCTCCAGGCAATGTCCTTTTCCTGGGTTATATCACCGTTCAGGAAAGAATAGTCAAAGCCGAGGTTGAGATCGATGGACGGGCTGAGGGTATAACCAAAGGAAGCTACAGCACCGGTCTGCATGACGGAACCTTCGTTCGTGATGGAGTTCAGAGCGATGATCTCGGGATAAGAGTCATTGTCGGTGCCACGGTTGTTGCGGATCTGCTCCCGGTAGTTGCCATCAAAGCTGAACTTCGGCTGGTAGAAGGCACCAAGCCCGAAGTGAAAAGCAGAGATCTTGGTAGCAAGGAACCCGACTCCGGCATAGTCGTCGTAGGTGTTCGCATCGGAGCTAAGCACCGCGTCGTCTATGTAGTTGTCGAAGGAGTTGTACAAGGGAACACTGCGGTCTGACTGGTTTCTGGTCAGATCAGCAGAGACTTGCAAGCCGGCGATCTTCTTCATCAGAGTGAGGTTCGCGGGGTTGGTAGCTATCGCGAAAGGCTTCAGGTCATTATAAGCAGTAGCTCCGCCCATGCTGAAGGCACGGGTATCAAAGCTGCCGTATTTATTGCCAAAGTAGGTATCAGTGATCGACCATGCGGAAAGACTGACACCGATGCTCAGGATCGTAATGATTATTAGAGATGTTCTGAGAGATTTATAAGAGATCATTTATCCTCCATTAGAAACGATAATCAAGGTTGAGGCGGATGGTGTTTTCGCTATGCTGGACCCTTTCGAAGTAGCTGTTAGCTTCGAGAGGCACGTTGTAAAGACGGACGTTGAGTTCTTTGGTCTGATAGGTCTTGTTGCGGTATTTGAGCGTCAGGTAAAGGTTCTGGGAGATCCTGCTGTGCAGTGCGACCCAGGCTTTTGCGCCCTTCTCGCCCATGAAGTCGATCTCCATATCTTCCCAATCCCAGTGTGATATCCCGTGACCATACCAGTAAACGAATGATCCCTGGAGCTTCACTGAAGGCGAGAAGTTATGCGTGTAGTTGACGCCTATATAGTCACCGGTCATCAGGGTCATGGCTGCTGCCATCGAGTTATTCCCCGGTTGCGCCGGATTGGTAAGCGAGGTATAAGGAGGTCCCCACACCGTGTTATATCTATACTCAAACTCCAGGAAGTCCCGATTGGACAGGAAGGTCCTAAGTGACATGGTATATTCGTTCGTCTTGGAAACTCCGCGCTCGGCGGTGTCGTCATAACGGTTCACCTGGTTCTTGTAACGGAATCTCATCCCGATCTGATAGAGAGGGCGGAATTCCAACTCAGACTGGAAACGAGCGCTGCGTCTGCCATCCGTGAGACGTTCCCAGATGTCCAGATAGCTTCTGCCGACGGTATAGTAGTTGTTGAACTTGTAACGCGTCTCAAAGTACACACCATGTTCTGGCTGAGCCTGACTGGCATTCTGATAGATGTCCGAGAGGGTCGGATTGGTCAGCGCATAGATATATTTTTCCAGCGCGGTGTCATCGAACTTCTCATGCTCGGAGAACGCATTGCTGTAGGGATTGTCAAAGTTCAGGTCATAATGCCGCAGGAGGGTCAGGAAGTAGAGGTTCTCAAACTGCGTATAAGCACTGACGAGATACGCCTTGGGGTCATCGCCCAGCTTGATGTCTTCGCCTTCGACTGAGAGTTCCGCATATTCGCCTTGCAGCGAAGTATTTCCGATAACGGTGCTGCCATCAAACCCGATAACCCGGCGATAATCGCGAACGTAGCTATCGGTCTGAGTGCTATAAAGTCCCGCGATCTCCGAATCCGTGGTCTTGAAGACCTTGTAGTAATACGAATCGCGGATCAACTGCGTCTTGAGGGTGTTCCAATCCGGAACGACGAAATTGGCATCGTCATACAGCGCGGTATAGGTCGTAAAACCGAGCTTGGTCCCGATGATCGGAGAGACCTGCAGGTGCGTTCCAAAGATCTTTTCGTGGACCGCGTCCTTGCGATAGGCGAGGTTGATATAAGGCGTGGCATAGGCTGCGCCGCTGCGAAGCTCTTCATTGAAGCTGGCTTCAGCTTCTCTCAGCTCGTCGTTGTCCCAGCGGACACTGGCGTTCACATACGAGAAGACCTGCTTTTTGCCATCTGCTCCGACGACCGGTGTGAGGTAATCCGTAGGATTCCCCTCATCATCCGTTTCGCGTTGCATATAGACGATCGCGTCCTTCTTGTCATCAGAGCCAAAGAACGTCGCGCCGAAGTAGGGATTGGAGATCTCCAAAGCACCGCCGCGGAGAGCGTATTCTTGCGTTCTGGACAAGTCCGGGGTGATCCCCAGGATACGCTTACTAAAGCCGAATCCGGTCTTACGCGAACTGTAGAAGTCCGTGTTTTCCATGACCAGACCTTCGCCGAACGTCGCCCGGTAATGCCCCAAATAGAGCTTCATCGCGGTATTCTTCAGCAGCGGGAGGTTTGTATTCTCATATCCGGCATAGAACTTCGAATCGGCGATAAGGTCGTCACTGCTCTTGTCGATCAGGCTCTTTTCTCCCTTTCCGGAGTAGTTCATAAAGCCTATCTTGTAGTGATTGCCATATCTGGCGCGAAGCTTGACCATCACGTCCGGATCGAGCTTATCGAGATTGAAATATCCCCAATAGGATTTCCGTTTATCATGCGGGATGACGACTCCGGACATGCCATAATCACTCCGCAGGAATGATTCATGAAGCATATCGGAAGCGCCTTCCTCAAAGTAGCGTGTATAATACTGCATCTGCGCATCATAATAAAAACGGTTCTTGACCGGGGGTTCCTTGTAATATACGTATGAACGCAGGTTCGTATATCCATAGTGCGAAAGCCCGACCGAATTGCGCATATCGCGCATGTCCGCGATGGTATCTCCGGCTGCGACTCGTTTGAGGATCGCGACCGCGTCAATACCCGAGACGTTCGGCAGGCTGATGAAATCATCATAACGCATCTGGTTAACGTTCTGCGGTGTCATCAGATAGTCTTCCCAAACGTCGGACATTCCTTCGGAACCGCCTTCGTTTGAGTCCAGTCTCTCCAGCAGATCCTGGATCTCATCCCTGCGGATCGAAACATCGTCCTGCTCGCGATAAAGCGAGATCACGACGAGATCCTTGATCCGAAGCATGGTGACCTGGTCTATACTGGGTATCTTGCGCAGATCATACAGACTCTCAAAGAAGCCGATATACTCACGATATTGGTAGATATCGTTGGCTTGGATCTCTGAGATCGGTAGCTGCAAGATCTCTGTCAGAGTAGCTGTGTTCAAATCCAGCTTCTCTGCGTAAAGCCCTATGCAGAAAAGGGCAAAGAGCAAAAGTAAGAACTTTTTCATAGCCATTCCTTATATGCTAAGACAAAGGTGTTATTCCTTTAATCACTGTTTTTACAAGTTAATTCGAGTCGCCTATCTTGTAAAGACTTTTTTTCTGCCATAATACGTGATTTTGACCTGCTCTCCAACCGTCATCCGAGCCTCCGATCTCGCACCTCTCCAAATGCTCGTTCCTGTTCCGCCCCTCTTTGGGGTCCGGGATCATATCGGTATCATATCGGCATCATATCGGCAAAAGCCCCGATATGATGCCGATAAGATACCGGTTTGATAGCGTTTGATAACCGGTTCCCAAATAGGAAAGCGGACAGGATGCGCTCATCACGCATGCTGTCCGCTTTGGTTATATAAGCTTATTCTGTTATTAGTTAGACTGATTTACAAACCAGTCCCACCAAAGAGCAATGCCTTCCCGGAAAGGTGTCTTGGGATCGTATCCGAGGAGTTTTTTGGCTTTGCTGATATCGGCAAAGGTGTGCGGGAGGTCACCCGGCTGAGGTGCCAAGACCTTTCTGCGCACCGGTTTCCCGCTCATCTGCTCGAGGTAGTTGATCATCGCTGCCAGGCTGATCGTCTCGGACTCGCCCAGATTGAAGACGTCATATTGCGTTCCGCTCTGCACGAATGCCATCGCCCCCAGGATACCCTGAACGATGTCGCCGACGTAAGTATAATCCCTGCTTGTCGATCCATCGCCAAAAACGGGGATCTCCTCGTCCGCCAGGATCAGCTTGCTAAACTTATGGATCGCGAGGTCGGGACGCTGGCGAGGACCATAGACGGTGAACAAACGCAGACAGGCTATGGACATCCCGTAATGATGATGCCAGTTGTGGCAGAGCAGCTCTCCGGCTTTCTTCGTCGCGGCATAAGGGGAGATCGGGGTATCGACGGGATCATCCTCGGAATAGGGAAGCTTGCGGTTGTTGCCATAAACGGAAGAGGACGAGATGAAGACAAAGGGCTTGATGCCTTTCTTAGCCGCGCATTCGAGCATATTCAGAGTGCCGGTGATATTCACATCATTATAGAGTCCGGGATCGATGATCGAGGGACGAACTCCTGCCATTGCAGCGAGATGCACGACCAGATCGATCGGATAAAGATCAAAGATCGCTCTCAGACGTTCAGCATCCCGGATATCAGCCTCGATCAGGGTAAAATCCGGATGATGCAGGCAGTTCTCGATATTTTTCCGCTTGATGTAGGGATCGTAGAACTCACAGAAGTTGTCGAGGGCGAAGACTCTGTAGCCGTCATTGAGGAGCCTCTCGGTCAGGTGAGAGCCGATAAAGCCCGCGGCACCGGTCACGAGGACGGAAAGTTTCTCAGCCATTGATCCGGGTGATCCTCGCACCGATGGAATTGAGCTTCTCTTCGATCCTGTCGTAGCCTCTGTCGATGTGATAGATACGGCTGACGATCGTCTCACCTTCGGCAATGCATCCGGCAAGAACCAAGGCTGCGCTGGCGCGCAGATCGGTCGCCATGACCTCTGCTCCGCTCAGGTTTGGAACGCCTTTGACGGTGGCAATATTGCGGTCGAGACGGATGTCCGCGTGCAAACGGTTCAGCTCCGCGACGTGCATGAAGCGATCCGGGAAGATCGTATCTTCGATGAAGCTGACACCATTGGCAAGGGTCGCCAGCACCATGAACTGAGCCTGGAGATCGGTCGGGAAGCCCGGATAGGGCAAAGTTATCAGGTTAAAAGGTTTGATGACTGTCGGAGGATGGACGGTGATCTCGTTCTCCCCGATCAGAAGCTCGCATCCGGCTTCGCGGAGCTTGTCCAGGGCGGATCCGAGATGACCCGGAACGCAGTTTACGACCCGCACCGGTTCAGTGCTCAAAGCACCCGCTACGAGGAAGGTTCCGGCTTCGATCCTGTCTGCGATCATGGTCATTTCCACGGGAAAGAGGTTCTCGACGCCGATGATCGTTAGGGTCGTCGTGCCTTTGCCCTCTATCTTCGCGCCCATCTTGACCAACAGGTCGATCGTGGCATCGACTTCCGGCTCCATCGCAGCGTTGAGGAGACGGGTCTGCCCCTCGGCAAGAACTGCTGCCATCAGGGTGTTGATCGTCGCGCCGACGGAGGATTTTTCAAAGAAGATGTCCGCGCCGATGAGTTTGTCCGCTTTGGCGTGGATATAGCCGTGTTCTATCGTGATCTTTGCGCCCAGAGCTTCGAGGGCTTTGAGATGAAGATCGACCGGACGGGTTCCGATCGCGCAGCCTCCGGGGAAGGAGACACGGGCTTCTTTGAGCCTCGCGACTAAGGGTCCCAGGACGTATATCGATGCGCGCATCTTGCTCACAAGTTCGTATGGGGCTTCAATATAGCAGATATCACTGGCGTCAATGGTCATCGTCAGGTCGTTATGCTCGATCCTCGCGCCGATGACTCGCAGGAGGTGAGACATGGTCTTGAGATCGATCAGGTTTGGGACGTTCCGCAGTACGGATTTCCCGGGTGCCAGAAGGCAAGCTGCCATGACCGGAAGGATCGCGTTCTTGGCTCCGCTCACCTCGATGGTTCCGCTCAGTTTGCGGTTTCCTGTTATTTTGAAGCTGTCCATATATTCCTCGTTAAACTCTTATTGTGATATACCGGTCAAAGCCGGCAAGGTCGGGTAGAGATTCCAATATTGTCATACCGTTATTTTTGGCAATAGTTTTAATGGCGTCTGCCTGATCATAGCCGATCTCGAGAAAGACCAGCCCGTGTTTGGGAAGGACTTTTGGGGCAAGGGCAAGGATCCGGCGGTAAAGATCAAGACCATCCGCTCCCGCATGCAGGGCAGTCTCCGGCTCGTGTTCCCGGATGTGCCGGGGCAGAGCGAGGTAGTCCCGGGTGGAGATGTAGGGAGGATTGCTGATGATCGCGTCGAGCTTTCCCGGGGGATCAGGCAGGAGATCCGTATGATGGAACTGAATGTCCGCTGCGTGTTTACGGGCGTTCTCCTCAGCTATCATCAGAGCCGGTTCACTGATGTCCGTCGCGCTGACTTTGAGGTCGGGACGATTGAGTTTCAGGGCGATCGGGATAGCTCCGCTACCCGTTCCTATATCCACAATGGAGGCATTGGGCGGGAGATTGCGAAGCACAAGCTGGACAAGCCCTTCCGTCTCAGGTCTGGGGATCAGCACCGCAGGCGTGACCTTGAGCTCCAAGCCATAGAACCAGGCTTTGCCTGTGATGTATTGAGGAGGTTCGCCTGCTTGGCGACGGCTGAGAAACAGGTCCCAGAGACGGAGCTTTTCCTCGCTGAGAGGGAAGTCCTTACGCAGGCTGAGCTCAGGGATGCTCAGTCCGGTTATCTCACAGAGGAGATAATGCAGGTCAGAAAGAGGTATCTTCGTGGAAGCAGCAAGAGCTTCCAGAGAACGCGCCAAGTCCCAGGCAAGCATCATTCACCATTTCTGGCAGGTGTGATGCTCTTGGTGATCTGCACCTTGCGACCACCATCCATGAACTCCACGGAGTCGGTCAGATGATAGAGCAGGGATATTCCCCGACCGTGTTCATCGACGTTCAGGTGCTCCTCATCCTGGATGCGAGCAAGCCACGTCTTATAATCAAAGCCGTTCCCCTGATCGCTGACGGTGATCCTGATCAGGTTGTTGACATGGTCTATGCTCAGGTCAAAGCCGATCCTGCGCTCTGCTATCTCGGGGATGGCGAGGCGCTTGGAGATCACTTCCTGCAAGAGGGAATGCTCCAGGAGCCTTTCCTCGTAGCTGAGGCTGAGGGTACCGTGGATAAAGGCATTATAGACCATCTCGTCGATGATGATCAGGAGCTCGTTCAGGAGGCTGGGATTGAAGCGGAAGTTCCGCATGAGGAAGAGATTGAAGACCTTCGAGAGGCTGAATTTGGAGAAGTGGCGGGGATCGATAACGAAGCTCATCTGGGCTTGGTCGAGGTTCTGGTAGAAGTCCCCGAGGTCGTACTTGGAACGCTTTCGATCGAGGATGGTCTGGATCGAGCGGACGATATGTCTCGAGTCGATGGGTTTGCGGATGAAGTCAGAAGCCCCAAGGCGTATAGCACGGATGAAGTACTCCTGGTCGAGGAAACCCGTCATGAGGATCACGTCCAGGTCTCTGTCGTATTCGTTGCGCACCCGTTCGAGGAAGTCCAGCCCCGTGATGCCGGGCATCTCAATGTCGCAGATGATCAGGTCGTAGTTATCCGACTGGATCTTGCGCAGAGCGTCGCTTCCGTTATAAGCGACCTCTGTCTGATACCCGCTGATCTCGAGGATCTTGCTGAGGCTATTGACGATGGAAAGACTGTCGTCAACGACCAGTATCCGTGCCGATTCCCGGGACATCCTACCCCAAATTGACGGTGAAGAGCTGGTTCAGCTTGAGCATCGAGAAAAGCTCATAGACGCTGTTCGAGCTGCGGATAACCTCGATCTCTCCGCCTTTTCCGATAAAGTCTTTGTAGAACAACAATATCTTGCCGATACCCGTAGAACTGATATTGCGGCAATCAAAAAGATCAAGCTCCAATAGAGTACATTCCGAGTGATACACCTCAGCAAGCCGTTCCTGTAACACATGAGCGTTCTCGCTATTGAGGATGCCTTCGATCTTCATACTGGCAACATTGTCTTTCATCGTGAGATCAATAGTCATAACAGTCTCCCGTTCATTATTATCGTTATTTCTATAATACAAACTCAACAGCGTTTGTCAAGCATTAATCTGCAAAGCCACGGATTTTCTTCAGCACATTGTTTTGGATATTGGTCGGTGTGACCTCATACTTCTTGAATTCCAGGGTATAGATCGCCCTTCCCTGGCTGAGGGACCGGATTCGCGTCGCATAGCCGAAGAGTTCGGAGAGCGGGACATCCGCGACGATCTCCTGCTGATACTCGGAATGTCTGCGCATGACCTCGATCTTTCCCCGCTTGGAGTTTATATCCGCGATGATATCCCCGACGAAGTCCTCCGGAGAGAGGACGGTCAGGAGCATGATCGGCTCCATGATCACTGCGTCTGCCTGGCGGAGACCTTTGCTGATCGCCATCGAGGTAGAGATGCGGAACGCAAGCTCGTTCGAGTCCACCGGGTTGAACGCCCCGTCTATGAGTTCCAGCTTGACCCTTTCGACCGCACCGCTGATGAGCGGACCGTCGTTGAGGGTACTGAATGCGGATTCCTCGATAGCCTGCCAATATTCCTGCGGGATCTTTTCCGCGGTTATAGAATTGACAAAGAGGTTCTTCTGTTCGTCCGGAAGCTGGCTTTGTTCGAGCGGGCTGATCCGGAACTTCACTGCGGCAAAGTTGCCTTTCCCGTTCATATCGCGGATGAAGGTCTCTTCGCTGATGATCTCCCGAGTGATCGTCTCCTTATACGAGACTTGGGGATTACCGACGTTCGCCTGAACGTTGAATTCCCGCTTGAGCCTGTCAACGATAATATCAAGATGCAGCTCGCCCATCCCGGAGATGAGAGTTTGCCCGGAATCCTTATCCGTGCTGACCTTAAAGGTCGGATCTTCTTCCTCGAGTCTCGCCAGGGCTTGGTTCAGATTGTCCGAATCCGCCTTGGTCTTGGGTTCGATAGCGATCGAGATGACCGAATCCGGGAAGTGCATCTTTGATAGGTGAACCTCGAGCTTCCCATCCGTGATCGTATCCCCGGTCATGAGGAACTTCGATCCGACGATCGCTCCGATATCTCCGGCGTGCAGGACATCCAGATCGACCTTACGATTGGACATCATCTGCAGGATCCGGGAGACCCTTTCGCGTTTGCCGTTGCTTTGATTGATAAAGGTGTCGCCCTTCTTCATAGTCCCCGCGTAAAGCCGGACATAGACGAGCTTCCCGACGTATTTATCGACCTGAACCTTAAATGCAAGCGCGACGAGAGGCTTGTCCGGATCGGAATCGATCATGATCGGGTCGTGAGTATTGGGGTCATAGCCTTCCGTATCCGGAATGTCCAAGGGTGAGGGCATATAGTCACAGATCGCGTCCAAAAGGAGCTGAACTCCCCTGTTCTTGAGGGAGCTTCCGCAAAGCACCGGGACAAGGGTATTGGTGACCGTTCCGCGGCGGATCGCTCTGCGGATCAGGTCTTCCGGGATATCTCCACCTTCGAGGAAGAGCATCATCAGTTCATCGTCATATTCAGCGATCCGGTCCAAAAGCTCTTCCCGGCGCAAGTGTGCCAAGTCCTGCATCTCAGTGGGGATCTCCATCGGAGTAGCCTGCTGTCCATAAGTCAGAGGGTCGAATTGCCAGGCTTTCATGCTGATCAGGTCGATCACGCCGGCAAAATTATCCTCTCTCCCGATCGGGATATTGATCGGGATCGCATTGGGGGTCAAGCGTTCGTGGATCATCTGGATGACACGGTCATAATCCGCTCCGACACGATCCATCTTGTTGACGTAGGCGATCCGGGGGATGTGATACCTGTCTGCCTGATGCCAAACGGTCTCGGATTGGGGTTCGACCCCACCCACCGCGCAAAAGACTCCGACGGCACCATCGAGGATGCGAAGGCTGCGCTCGACCTCAGCGGTGAAATCGACATGCCCGGGAGTATCTATGATATTTATTTTCTTATCTTTCCAAAAGCAGGAGACGGTCGCCGAGGTGATCGTTATCCCTCGTTCGCGTTCCTGATCCATCCAGTCCGTAAAGGTATTTCCGTCATGGACTTCGCCCATCTTGTGCAAAAATCCGGTATAAAACAGGATGCGTTCCGTTGTAGTGGTCTTTCCTGCATCGATGTGAGCCATGATCCCGATATTCCGGATCTGGCTCAGATTAGTCTCAGCATCGCTTTTCATGTGATTATCCTTTTTCGGACTCTTTCTTCCTTGTTTAGTAGTGTTGGGTCAAGTTATAAAGTGCAGTTTGTTTGTCAACTTTGTTTTGCCTGTTCCGATCTGCCTTCGGCTCTGATCTCAATAAGGCATCATACCGGGAACATACCGGTATCATATCGGGGCTTTTGCCGATATGATGCCGATATGAACCCGGTATGATGCTGATATGATAGCGTATCCGGCAAAGGGAAGCGCTGATCAGGAAAGCTCTATTCGTACCTCAGGGCATCGATGAGATTGAGGTTTGCCGCCTTCTGCGCCGGATACCAGCCAAAGAAGATACCGATCGCGCAGGAAAATCCCACGGAAAGGATCACCGACCAGGGCGTCACCTCGACGCTCCAGTTCATCGATTTCCCGACGATCCCGGCTGCACCGAATCCGATCAGGATCCCGATGATCCCGCCTAAGATACTGATGGTGACAGCTTCGATGATGAATTGCATCAGGACGTCGCGTTTGCCGGCACCCACAGCCATGCGGATCCCGATCTCTTTGATCCTTTCGGTGACGGATACGAGCATAATATTCATGATCCCGATACCCCCGACGAGCAGGGAGATCCCCGCTATCGACGCCAGAAGTATGGTCATGGTGTTCGAGACGCTGTTCGCAGTCTCGGCGATGTCGGTCTGCGTACGTACCATGAATTCTTCCGAACTGGTTCCCCGATGCCTGTTTTGCAATAGATCGAGGATGTCCTGCTGGACTACCTGGATGGATTCTTTGGACTCGGCGGAGACCATGATCATCAGATTTCGCCACCTTTGCCCCAAAAGACGGGTATAAACTGTCGTGTATGGCGCGATGATGGTATCATCCTGGTCATTGCCCATGACGTTCTGTCCCTTGGATTTGAGGACACCGACGACCTTGAAGGGAACGTTGCGGATACGGATGATCTTGTCCACGGGATCGATATCGCCAAAGAGGTTGTCGGCGACCGTCTTGCCGATCAGGCATACCTTCGCGCCGTTTTCGACATCGCTGGAATAGAAGATGTTCCCTTTTTCGGCTTCCATGTCCCGAATGAAGAAGTAATCGGCATTGACGCCCATGATCCCGGTACGCCAGTTCTTTCCTTCAAACTTGATCTGACCGCCGGTCGTATAGACCGGAGACACGTAGAGAATGCCATTGAGCTGGTCACGGATAGCCTGGGCATCCTCGACTTCCAAAAGCTGTCCTCCGCCTGCTTCGGAGCGAACTCGCTGCGCGGAGAAGTTGGAGGAGATGATGATAACGTTCGTGCCCATGCTGTTGATCTGGTCGTCGACGATCTTCTTTGCGCCTTGACCGATGGCAAGCATGGTGATCACCGCGGCAACCCCGATCATGATCCCCAGCATCGTGAGGAAGGTTCGGGTCTTGTTGCGGGTGAGGGACTTGATTGCGATGCGGAATATACCGAGTAAAGACATGATCATTCCTCCTCGAGCTTGGGCAGAGCCCGAAGATCGGCTTGAGCGTTACGGGGAGAGCTATTGCGGACGTCCGCGATGATCCTGCCGTCCCGGAAGGTCACCAACCGGTCGGCATAGGAGGCGATGTCGTTCTCATGCGTGACGAGGACGATCGTCTTGCCTTCGGCATGCAGCCCCTGAAAGACTGCCATGACCTCCAGTGAGGTCCGGGTGTCGAGATTACCGGTCGGTTCGTCGGCAAGCAGGAAGACCGGATCGTTGACGATGGCTCTGGCAATGGCGACGCGTTGCTGCTGACCGCCGGAAAGCTGATTGGGGAAGTGATGTTTCCTGTCTTCGATCCCGACCCGGCGCAGAGCGCTTCCGGCTCGTTCGTGACGCTCCCGGAGGCTGAGCCTGTTGCAATAGAGCAAAGGAAGCTCGACGTTCTCCAGAGCCGTGGTGCGGGGCAAAAGATAGAAGGACTGGAACACGTAGCCGATCTTGGCGTTGCGGATCTTGGTCACTTCCTTGTTATTCAGGGACGAGACCTCGATCCCGTCCAGAAAGTAAGAACCTGTGCTGGGATGATCCAAGCAGCCAAGCAGGTTCATAAAGGTCGTCTTCCCGCTTCCGCTGGCTCCCATGATGGCGACGAACTCGCCGTTGCGGATCTCAAGATCGACCCCGCGTAAAGCGTGCACCTTGATCTCCCCCATCACGTAGGTCTTGGTCAGTCCCTGGGTTTTGATGAGTATTTCAGACACTTTCAGCTCCGTTAGAACCTTCCCATACCGGGTCCGCCGGGACCTGTCGCGGATCTTGCGGCAGAGGACTTCGTGTCCTTGTTGATAACTCCGGTAAGGATCTTGGTTCCGGGCTTGATCCCCTCGAGGACTTCGGTGAAGGCGCCATCGGAGATCCCGGTGACGACGGGAACAGGCTGCGGGACATTGTTCTTGTCCAAAACCCAGACGAGCGCGAAACCACGTCTGTGACCTCCGCCTCCGCCGGTGGGATTGAACTGACCGGTATTGGCTTGCGCCTGACCGGGTCTGCCCTTTCCTCCGGGTCTCATCTTGCCAAACCGAGCTTTGCGTGAACTATCTGCTCCGGCTTTTCCGCCCATCGTCGGTGCTCCCGGCATCGAGGGTCTGCCCTGTCCGAAACCGGAACCGGGACGTCCACCCATGCCCATGCGGGCTTTTCTGCCGCTCATCATCAGTGAGTCGTTCCAAGCTAAGCCCATCTGCTCCCAGATCTCTTTGCTGGGACGGAAGCGGGTCGCAGTCTCAGGCAGACGCACAACCTGCTCTTTGGACTGGATAATGATGGTGACGTTGGTCGTCATCCCCGGGAGCAATTTGTGCTCGGGATTGGAGGCATCGATGATCACGGAATAGGAGACCACGTTCTGCTCGGTCTCGGGATTTAGGCGAACCTGCTTGACGGAACCTTCGAAAGACTCGTTCGGATACGCATCGACATTGAACTCGACGGGAAGCCCGACGCTGATCTTGCCGATATCGGCTTCATCGACGGCGGCGGTTATCTGCATTTGATCAAGATTATTGGCGATCTTGAAGAGCACCGGCGCATTGAGGCTCGCGGCGACAGTCTGCCCTGTCTCAACATTGCGGGAAACGATGATCCCGTCGATTGGCGAGGTGATGTAGGCATTGGCGAGGTTCTTCTCCGCTCTCTGGGTCGAGATCTTCGAATTGGCGAGAGATTGCTGGGCTTGTTCATAGGCAAACTTCGCCAGTCTCTCCTCATACTCTGAGGTCATATTCTTCTTGAGAAGTTCGGCAGCCAGTTCATACTTATACTTGGCTTCCGCGACGGAAGACTGAGCTCTGGCAAGGTCACTGCGGGCAGCATCCAGATTTGTCTGCAGGATCTCCGTATCCAGCTTGGCGAGGAGCTCGCCTTTTTTGACACGGTCATTGAAATCTTTGTAAACTTTCTCTATTTTGCCGCTTACTTCCGTCCCCACTTCAACCAAGATATAGGGATTGAGCGAACCGGTCGCGGTCACGACCTCGCGGATCGCTCCTTCGGAAACTACGTCTGTGCGCCATTCAGCCTTGTTTTTGCCCTTGCGGAAATGCAGGTATGCGAATACTACCGCAACCAGAATGAGCGCTATTACGATGTAACGGATCAGTTTCTTCTTTTGCATGATTTGTCCTTATTGATCACCACTTGCCGAGGATCTTGTTCGCGGCGAGATTGTTTAGTCCTTCCTGTTTGAGCAGGATCTGATATTTGTTTGCATAGTATGCGATATCCGCATCGATATAGTCGGTACGGATCTTGTCCAATTCCAAAAGTTCGATCAAGCCAAGTCTGTAGCGTTCTTCCCCGATCCGGATCTGCTCGCGGGACTGAGAGAGCTTTTCTTCATACATGGCATCGAGCTGAGTCAGATAATTCAGCTCCGTGAGTGTCTGGTCATATTGCTTTTGCACCGCGTCCGTCTTGCTTTCCAAGTTAAACTGGGTCATCCGAGTATTCGCTTTGGTGCGAGCGGTGGCTTCTTTGTTGGTAAAGAAGTTCCAGATCGGGTAGCTGAGAGTCAGGGAAAGCTGGTGGGTTGTGGAATATGTATCGAAGTCAAAGTCCTCTCCCCCGACGTTGCGACGGAAGTCGTAGGACAGGTTTATCCGGGGAAACTTGTCCAGGAAGTCCTGCTTCTCTGCCAGTTGGCTGCGCTTGAGCTGCTGATGCAGGAGGATCAGATCGCTGACCGCTTCGGTATTCAGACTGGGTGAGGAAGCTTTTAGATCGGCTTCCAGATCTTCGAGATCAAAGCCTTCATCTGCGAGGTTGACCAGGCTGAAAAGCTCACGGCGAGAGTTCTCGATCGTGTTCTTCATCTTGAGGATGGAGATGCGCGAGTTCATCACGGCGATCTCGTTCTGTTTCACGTCAAAGGCGGTGGTCTTACCCAGCTTGAGCAGCTCTTTGCTCTGATCCCAGACGCGCTGTTGGATCTCCAGGTTCTTATTCAGGGAAGAAAGCTGACGCTGCGCGCTTAGGACTTCGACGTATGCCGAAAGAACGCTATAGACGTAGTCCTGCTTGCTCTGCTCGAGCTGTAGCAAGGCTGTGTCTTTGTCGATCTTGGCGTAGCGGTATTGGAAATACTCCTGGTCGTTCAGGCTGATAACCTTGTTGACGGAGATCCCGGCATTGCTGGATAGAGAACTAAGGGGAGCAGAGTTCCCGCTCAGATCACGGGTGATACCGGCATTCAGAGCGACATCCGGCAATAAGCTCCATTTGCTTGATCTGAATTGGGATAAAGCATTGGAATAGGTCAGGTCAGCCGAACGCATCGTCCAGCTGTTGGACAGCCCGTATTCGACCAACTGGTCGAGGCTGTAGGTCGTTGCCGTCAAAAGCACCGGCAACATCAGGAGAAAGATTAGAGCTCTTTTCATGTTCCCTCTTATTCATACTCCGGTATGCGCGGAGCTGTCGCTCACACACCATACCGGGTTCACTAATGATACTCGCTTAGTTTTGTTTTACTGCACGGATTCTTTGTCCCAGAGACAGGGTATTCCGTCAACTCATCTTTTTTGAACCGTGCAAAAAGCACAAGGAAAAAACCTTGCCCTTAAAACGCTGTCAAAATAAATGGAACTCAGATATACATTAACATACATAAAGGAGTTAACTCATGCCAGTCAATCTGAGAAACAGACACTTCCTCACCCTGATGGATTTCACCCCTGCCGAGATCAAGTTTTTGCTCGATCTCTCGATGGATCTTAAGAAAGCGAAGTATGCCGGTACCGAGCAACCTCGTCTCAAAGGCAAGAATATCGCTCTGATCTTTGAAAAGGACAGCACTCGCACCCGTTGCGCATTTGAAGTCGCCGCCCTCGATCAAGGCGCGCACGTCACCTACCTGGGACCTACGGGAAGCCAGATGGGAAAGAAAGAATCCATTGCCGATACCGCCAGAGTTCTGGGACGCATGTATGACGGCATCGAATACCGGGGCTACGGACAAGAGATCGTCGAAGAGCTTGCTCAGTATGCCGGCGTTCCGGTTTGGAACGGCTTGACCGACCAGGATCACCCGACTCAGGTTCTCGCAGATTTCCTCACCGCGATGGAACATCTGAACAAGCCGCTCAATGAGATGGTCTTCGTCTATGCCGGCGACGGTCGCAATAACGTCGCAAATGCCCTGATGATCGGCGCCGCAAAGACCGGTATGGACTTTCGCATCGTCTCCCCGAAGAGCCTTTTCCCGGAAAAGAAGCTCCTGCAAAAGTGCGAAAAGGTCGCCAAAGAGACCGGCGCGAAGATCACCCTGACCGATGACGTCGCCAAAGGCGTCAAAGGCGCTGACGTGATCTATACTGACGTCTGGGTCTCCATGGGCGAGCCGGATAGCGTCTGGGAAAGCAGAATACAGCTTCTCAAGCCCTATCAGGTCAATTCCGCGATGATGAAAAAGACCGGAAAGGCTACCACGATCTTCATGCACTGCCTTCCCGCTTTCCACGATCTGAAGACCGTCGTCGGACGTCAGATCAACGAGAAGTTCGGTCTCCCCGCGATGGAAGTGACCGATGAAGTCTTTGAAAGCCCGGCTTCCGTCGTCTTTGACGAAGCTGAGAACCGCATGCACACGATCAAAGCCGTGATGGTCGCAACCCTCGGTTCCTGATCCGCAGCCCTTAGATAGTATCAAGCCGGAGCTAACCCTCCGGCTTTTCTTTTGTCCCGGCAAAAAGAAAAGCCCACCGCAAAGGGTGGGCTTTTTCCTTATTTATATGTTTCTGCTTATTTGATCATGAGAGCCTTGCGGGTATAGGTCTGGTCTCCGGAGATCATTCTGAAGAAATAGACGCCGGTGCTGCAAGCAACGTTGTTGTTATCTCTGCCGTCCCAAACGAGCTGGTGTTCACCGGGCTGGCGAATACCGTCGTCGAAGGTGCGGATCAGCTGTCCACGGGAGTTGTAGATATTCACCGTGACTCCGGCAGCTTCGGCAAGGTAGTACTTGATATAGGCTGTGGGATTGAAAGGATTGGGATACACAGCTCTGAGAGCGGTACGCTCGGTGATGTCCGGGGTACCGGGATTGTCGATACCGCCGAATTCGACGATGACGGGACCGTGATAAGCGCTGGAACCATCGAGGTCACGGCTCTGTAGCCAGTAGTAATAGGTTCCGTTATCGGTCAGTTCATTGTCGATGAAGCTGTAGGTCTGTTGATAGGAAGTATTGGATGCTTCGATCAGGCTGCTGATCTGAGCAGCTTCGGTGATCGAGCTATTGGTTCCGCGATAGATGACGTATCCGCTAACCCCGGTCTCGGTCTGGGTGACCCAGGTGAGCTTGACCATCGACTGAGCATAAGGAACCGCCGTAAAGGAGGATAGCTCCACAGGCAAGGTAATGTCGAAGGTCTGGTTTGCGCCGGCTTGAGTGAATCCGGTCTTGAAAGAACCGGGGATGCTCAAGGCACCGGTCGTCACAGCGGAGACGTTGATAAAGTTATACGCGACTGCGGTCAGCTGGATGTCGGAAGTGATCCAGAAGAACTCTTTGGTTCCGCTGGAAATCCCATGTCCCAAAGCGGAGAAGGTGTGATTCCCTGCTCCGAGACCGGCGGTGATCGTCGTGCCGACCTGAACCGCGGAAGAGAGGTCATCGACCGTGTTGTACCAGAGCTTGAAGTTGCCAATATCGGTCGGCAGATAGGATCCACCAGTCGTGAAGTCCATGCTGTCAAACAGGGCAGAACCGAGTGCGGCTTCGACCGTGAAGCGGAATATCGGGTGGTTGTAGGTGCCACGGGCAACGCTCATCGCTGCGACAGCAGGATTGAAGCTGTCCAGGATAGCGGCTTGCATACCGGATGTCCAGTTCGGATCCTGAGTGGAAGCGACCGTGCCAAGCGCGCCATGGTGCAGAGGACCATTGGTCTGGTGATCGAGGACAGTCGTGCCACTGCCTTCATGGAAGGGCCAGTAGCCGATCAAACCGGCTTCCGTGCCGATAAGGTCGTTATTCATCCCATACTGGATCTGCGCAGGAGTGCGAACCACGCTCCAGACACGAACGTCAAGGATCTTGCCTTTGAAGCCGATCCCACGTCCGGGACGCAGGTCACCCACGGTGAACTGAGGAGTCCAGTTGACCCCGGCACCGGCATTGGTATAGCTAAGCTTCTCCACGCCATTGACGTAGAGCTTGGTCAGCCCACCCTTTGTCGTGGTCATAGCGATGTGATACCAGTTATTAACGGTCAGCCCAAGCCCGACGGTCGTCTGGTAGTTTGCATTGTTGGTGGAATATGACCACACACGGATGTTGTTTCCATTGGTGCCGAACCACATGGGGTAGTTCCCAACTGTACTCGAAGACGCCAAAATGGTATTGCAATAAGCGGTTTCAGTAGTAGCCAGCGAAGTGGGATAGATCCACGCTTCGGCGGTATAGGTAGTCCCGGTGAAGCCAAGATCTCCCATAGCCACGTTATCGTTGCCATCAAAATTCAAAGCATTGGTCTGAGCATATAAGCCCAGGCTGGCCAACAAGAGTAGCATTGCCACAAAAATATAACGTTTAACTGTCATCTTTCCTCCTGTAAACGTCGTTACTATCATCAAATGACCGCATTGACGGTCGGTTATTATCAATTCTTGGCGATATAATAACCATCTACGGAATGAAGTCAAGCTCTATTTTTGGCGAAAAGCTCTTGTAAATCTAAATAGTTAGCCTTTGTCTCTCTTTTTCGACAACATTATGATGATCTGCTACATAGACTCATCAATTCAGACGCAAGATCTTCCTCACGGATGTTCCTCTTTCTGAGCTCGCTCGCAGGAAATAAACCCCGCTTCCAACCCGTTTTCCGGAGCTGTCCAGTCCATCCCATTGATGGACGGAAGTCTTTTGGGATAAGGCTCCATCGTATATCGTACGTATCAATTGACCTTTGATGTTATAGACTTTCAGGCTGACATTCTTGCCCGGTTCTTTGCTCTCCAGGATAAAACTCGTCGAAGTGGTAAAGGGATTGGGGTAGGCGCTGTGTAGAAATATATCCACAGCAGAATTATTTTCGGGATCGTCGTTGGTGACCGGCTCATTGAAGAGCGTTCCAAAGACGTGATCGACCAGTGCTCGTGACCCGATCTCCTCCATATTGTATAGGGGAAAGCTGAGGGTGATGGCTTTTTGTCCGTTCGCGCCGGTTCGCATCACCCCAACGTACATCCCGTTCAATGCACCTTGCGGTGTGTCGATCTGATAGTCCGATCCATAGCTGTAGAGCGGGGTTGCGCCTTCCGCCAGCGATAAGCCTTCGACGCGGATCAGGTGATAGTTCAATGCCGAAGTGCTCTTCAGGCTATCGACCGCCAAGCCCGGAAAACCTTCCTGCATGGAGATCGCAAAGCGGAATCTGGCGGCGATGGAATGATCTGCGCCGTCGATCCCCAGCACGGAGTTGATAAAGCTGGTTCCGGGGAATGACGCGGGATAGGACGCATTCTGCTCAAAAGCCTGGCTGGGCATATACACGCTAAAGAGGATGTTCCCCCCGGCTTGCAGATACGCGTTCAGCGCATCCCGAACGTAGTAGGGATAGCTCATCTCGCTGTTGTCGTTCCCATGCCAGAGCACGGATGAATATGCTCCCAGATCCGCGAGACGGAGAAAGTCGGCATGCGACTCGGTATCGAACTGGGTAGTGCGAAAATGGCTCATGATCGTGCTGTAATAGCTATCCGCCTGGATGTCACTCGGCTGGAATGGGCTTCCCCCGGCAAGGTTCTTCGTCTCATCGACGATCAATATTCCCTGATCGCGCGTGATCGGACGGCTGGAGATGACCTGCGTGAAGGGAGAGACGTTTCCGTCCTCGTCATACGCCAAAAGCCGATAATAGTAATATCCGGAATCCCCGTTTACCGCCGTATCGGTATAGCTGGTGCCGAGGAAGTTCTGCCCCGTGAGCGCTGTTCCCGTCTCGTCCTCTGCCATACTGCGATAGAGGGTGTAGCCGGCGAGATCCAGCTCCTGATTTGCGTTCCAACTGATCCTGATCGCATTGGCTTGGGGTGTCTCGGCAAATCCGGCAGGCACGAGCGGAACGGAACGCGGAGTACAGGTGACCATCGGGCGATAGCTCTCGTTTCCTCCGGCATCGACGGTCGAGACCTGGATGCAGTAGAGGAAGCCTTCCGTCAGCCCATTCAGGGTATAGGACGTTCCTGTCAGTTGGATCGGTTCGCCCATCTCCGCCGGACTGGGTCCCACGTATAGATTGTAATGCGCGACCTGTGTTTCCGGAGGAGCATTCCAGTTCACCTGGAGCTGGCTCCCATTCCCCACGTCGTGCACGGTCAGATCGACCGGGGCGACCGGCATATTGGCAAAGCCAACCGCGCAAGCGACTGAAGCTTTGATGACTTCCGCGCAGTAAGCCGGATTGAGGTTTGCGACGATATCCTGAATGCTGTGATAATAGGGAGAAAATGTATGCTCAAAAAAGTAGATCACCTTAAAGCCATGTTGCCAGAAGGGGTGAGAGTCGCTGCTCCCGCTGTTGAACGAACCATAGACGGGATTCAGGGTAGTGTACTGCTCGGTTAGGTTCGCAGCAAACGAGCTTTGATCCAAAGATCCGTCATAGGGCATGAGCCGAACCTGCCAATTTGCCGGGCTTTGCGTCGAATAGGCGATCATATCGTGATTCATCATCACCCGGATCTGCATATTCTGTGCCTCCGCTCTCGTCGCATAATCCTTCGCACCCCAAAGCCCAAATTCCTCCGCAGCAAAGGTCAGAAACCGGATACTGCATTTCGGAGTATAGCCGAGCGTCGTCATGACCCGCGCCATTTCAAGGGAAGCGACCGCGCCGCTGGCATTGTCATCCGCTCCGGGAGCAAAGACCGTCGCATCTCCGGTCGAGAGGATCGAATCATGATGTCCGCCGACGAGGACGTATTCATTTGGCGCGACGTTCCCCGTGAGGGTCGCTTCGACGTTGTACTGGGTCGTATTATTCCACTGGAAAGGGATGATCCTGGCATTCGTCAAGCCCATGCGGATAAACTGATCCCGGATCCAGGTGGCGACGGTCAGGCGGTTATCCGCCAAAGCATAGCGCGTCTGAAAGTTCTGCAAACTCTGGATGAAGTACTGGACGCTATCGGCATTGACCTGCGCGACGAGCTGCTCGATCGTCGTGCGTGTCTCCCGATAGCTGTCGCTGATCGTGTTGATCGCGCTGAACCGCATCGGAGAAGCTTCGATCTCAGTGAACGGATTGGCGATGAACGTCGCGAGCTTTACCGCGTCCATCCCGGAGCTTACCAGCAGCGAGGAACCCAGATCGAGCAGGACGTTCAGTTGACTGAGGTTTTTCTCGTGCATTGCCGGGATCCGCGAGACCAGATAGAGCCTTTCGTTCTCGTCATATTCAAGCGGGATGAGCCGCGATCTATCCCCATAGCTCAGGCGGGGACTGAGCTTGCCCAGCAGGACGTAATTCTCGTTGTAATAATAAACCTCGCATCCCTCTTGCGCCAGAGCGCGAACGGAGGAATAGAGCTTTTCCGGCGCAGTTCCCTGCTCCAGGTCATGAGTTCGCAGCGCAAAGATGCTGCGCGTTCCGGCGTAGGACACTGCCAATAACGCTGTTAAAACGATCACGAGAATTAGTCTCTTCATGCTTCACCTCTTGTTTTTGGTTCACTGTGACTCGATAATCACTGACTATCATTGTGTCAAACACTTATTCTCAAGTTTCGTTCCAATTTTCCCCTTTCCTGCTCCCATTGTCTATAAATCGAAAAACCTAATTAACAAGTGTCACCCAAAACTGTAATAAAGGATCAGACTGTCGCACCGAGCCAAGGCTTTGATTTATTGAGAGATAGATAGGACTGATTTTAGACTGTGTCAGACCGACGTTTGGACTTATTCGGACTGGTTTAGCTCACCAGTTCTGCAAATTAGCACTTGATTTGGACTATATTTGGAACTCTATTCATTTCAAGGCAATAGTGCAAGTCTGTGACATCGCATTGCAGATGGGTTGTGTAGTCTGAGATTTTGAGCAAAGTCTAAAGCCATTCTATAGAAAGTCATTATAATTCTAAAGGTATTTGTATCAAGCAATTCTCTCATGTTTAAGTTGTTATCACATTCAAACTCTTAGGACTCTGAGTGATACGTTAATATTTAGACACTTCTATCCGGTATTTCCTTTTAATGCAGTTAAGTAAAAAATACCTGTTGACACAAATTCGTGTCACTTTACACTCGGTGTAAAAATGGGACAGGGTCCGATTAATGGCATCAATAGAAAAGGAGTGATTATGGACAAATTCAGTAGGACAAAGATCTTTACATGGCTTCCGACCAGAATTCTAGCGCTTATTGTGTTTCTGTATGCAGCCTTGCAGTTAGATTCCCTAAATCTTAGTTATCAGGAGATCAGGAATAAACTCAGCCCGCTATTGGGGTCTGATGGTGAAGTTGTTTTTGATAAACAGAATGGTGTTATTCATGTTATGGAATGGTATAGTTCTATATGCAGAAGCATGACCATAGAAACAGCGGAAGAAGAGGCGAGATCAATTTTTTCCGATCTGCTACCTTATCATAAAGTACAAATGTCAGATATAGACCGTATCTACTCTGGTTATGAAAATGGATCAATATTAGTAGTATTTCAACAAAACAAATACAAAGGTATCAGGTTGGAAGCACCACAGGGATTTTATATGCATATAGCTACAGATGACTCACATCATTCTTTTTTTAACGAGTATATCTATAATATTGATTTGCCTGCTCCGCCCTACCTCAGCCAGAAGCAGGTAGATAATCTAGCTAAAAGTCTGCACCATGAAAATTATCCTGAGTTCAAAAGAACCAATCCCCAGACCGGCTACGTTGATATCTATGAGCGATATCCTCGAACAGAGTTTCTAATATCTAACTTGAATAAATTCATTCATAAGAGTGATATGCCTTTGAAGCTCTGCTGGAAAATCAGTTATTCTGATAGCACTTTTTTTTACCTTGATGCCAAGAACGGAAATGTGTTAAGTAAAGGGAACTATGCTTCAATTGTAACAAGAAATGCCAATCAGGCGGCAAAGTGGGTATCACTCAGTAAAATTCTGGGTTCTGTTCGAAGCATTAAATTTAACGATCAGGATACTCTTATGTCAGTTGAATGGATCAATCCCGATGGATTTACAAATTCCAGTAAGGAGGCAGAAGCAGAGGCTAGTAGATTGTTTGAGGCAATGAAGCCTTATACTCATCTAAGCATGATAGATGTGGGAAGCGTCAATGCAGATTCAACTGATAAGAAATATTATACTATAAAATTTTGTCAGGCAGATTATAAGGGATTTGAATTGGAGAACCATCCCGGGCTTTTCTATAGGTTTTACAACAACAGTAGCTTGTGCAGTTTTTATAGCAACATTCAATACAACTTACACGTTCCTGACCCGCCCTATATAGATAAATCCAAAATCGAAGAGATTGCTGCCACGGCTCATAAAAGCTACAATGAATTTTATTATAAAACTGATCCGATAACACATAAACGTATCAAAATCAAGGCAGAGACGTTGATTAAGCTCATGCTTGCTGAAGAGTTGACCATTAATGGCAAAACCGAACGCAATGTGCCTTGCTGGTGTATAATTTACCCTGATTCATATTATGTTTACCTGGATGTAAAATCCGGAGAAAAAATATGGGAGGGGTATAGAGGAATTATATTTGACTAATAGTACCAGCATCAGATTATAACTGGATAAAGCGGTTGGATGACCTGTCAGGAGGTTGTTTTCGTTATTATCCCGCTCCAGCTGAAGCCATTGTTATGGTGGTCGTGACGGCTACTCAATTTCAGTGAGGTGACAAGCAATATGCCTAATTGCCGGATTACAGATAAATGCGGTTAATCTGATGTAAAAAAAGAGAAACGAAGATTTCGTTATAGCTGCGCCAATGCCCGTAGTGTCTCAATTCGGTGAAAAGCTGACCAGCATTTGCAGTTTTCGGTGACCCAATTTGCAGTTTTCAGTGACTCTTTGTAATAATACTTGCTTTTCCCCTGTTTCAGACGAGATTTTTGTTGACACGGGAGTGAATCTTCTCACCGTGATAAACAATAACTATGAACTGGAGGTTCGATAATGATTTTACGTAAACTATTGCCGATCATATTAGCTCTTGCTCTGAGCTTTGCCATCGCCGGACTGAGCGCCGAAACCTGTAATATGGAGACCGGAGAAGGCTGCGAAATGACTGCTCCTGCTCCGGGAACCGGATTCTTTGGCGTCGTCCTTGCCGATATGACCGAAGATTACCTTGAAGAAAACGACTATCCTTATGACTTTGGCGTCCTCGTCGAAAGCGTCGTCGAAGGCAGTCCTGCCGAGGAAGCAGGCGTCATGGCAAACGATGTCATCACCTATGTGGACGATACTCAAATCGCCGACAAGGCTTCCTTCCTCGATTTCGCCGGAACCTGCTATGCCGGTCAGACGGTCACCCTCGGCATCTACCGGGACGCGGATGAATTTACCCTTCCTGTGACCCTCGCCGAAAAACAAGGCGTCGCAAAAACAACTGAGATCGAAAAGAAGATCGTCAGAGGCAGCTACGTCGGCTTTGGCGGCGGCACCTGGATACCCATGTGGTTCAATACCGACCTGTCCGATGTCAATGACATGATTTCCCAGTTTGGTTTCTCCGCGCTCGGTGAGGACGGAGTCCTCCTCGACGGTGGGATCGGAAAGGGCAATATCGGCAAAGGCTTTTTCCTCGGTGGTCTGGGCGCGACCTATACCGTGCAGAGGAAGATCGCCGATCCCGTCGATAACACCTATAACTACTGGATGAGATATACCACCTCCATGGGCGGTGTCACCCTCGACAAACGCTTCCCCATCTTCAAAGGTCTGCTCGGTTCCGTCGGCGTTATGCTCGGTGTCGGTGAACATACCCTCGAGCTCGCGCACAACAACGGTCAATACGACTGGGCGGATATGGACAGCACCTTGGTCAACAGCGCCAATACCTATACCAGCTTAAACCGCAGCTTTGCCCTCGTCCAACCCCGGGCTGAACTCCTCGTTGCCGTGACCCCTTGGTTCGGCATTCGCGGTGAGGTCGGCTATGCCTTTGGATACAGCGGCAGCAAAGGCTGGATGCTGAATACTCCCAATGGCGAAACCTACGAGGTCTCAAACTCTCCGGATACTCCCTTCAAGGGTCTGACCGTCTCGATCGGTCCCTGGTTTGGCTTCTAAACCCGCCTAACCCTTTATCAAAAGCCACCTTCACCGGGTGGCTTTTCTTTTTGTGGAAGAAATTACACAGCCCGGCTCGATAATATTACCAAAATATTATTGACCGCGTCAAGCATTCAGGCATCATATCGCCAACGTGGTTTGGACAAGGAGAATTAATGAAACGCTTTTTACTGTTTTTGTGCCTTTGCAGTGCTCTTTTGACGCTTGCTTGTGGAAAAAAGGAGACACCGCTAACCCTATTGACCGAAAGCTATCCTCCTCTGACATACGCTATTGGAGATTCTATCACCGGCTATGGCGCGGACGTCGTCCGGGCTATCCAACTTGAGCTCGGTACGAGCTTCACTTCCAAGCTCATCACATGGGATAAAGCCTATCGCAGAGCCCTCACCGAGCCAAATATCGTGCTCTATACCATGGAGCGAACTCCCGAACGCGATTCACTCTTCTATTGGGTAGGTCCCCTGGGAGAAAACGTCACACGGTTCTATGTTCGCACCGATTCCAAGATCGAGATCAAGGCTCTCGAGGATGCCAAAAAACTCAAAGCCGTCGCCACGACGACTGACTGGTTCTCAGAAGAATACCTCGCCAGAAACGGATTTGACAACCTCGTCTCCTCCGAAAAACCGGGAGATACCGTCAAACAGATCATTTCCGGCAGAGCTCAGGCAGGGATCTACACCGATACCACCTTCAAAAAGATCGTTCAGGACGCCGGCTTCCTCAGCACCGACCTCTCCCCCTCCCTCGAAGTTATGCGGACCAAATACTATATCGCCATCTCCAAACAGACCGATCCTAAGATCGCGCAAGATTGGCAAACCGCCTTCGAAAAGATCAGCAAGTCCGGTCTGCTCAAGCAGATCAGGGGGAAGTGGTTTCCGGAATAGAGCAAGCTTAGCTTGTTATATTTCAGCTGTTTTATTCCTAGTAGTCTTCTTGATGTGATCTGCTGCGCGTAGTAGAGTATCTCTTAGTGTTCTCTGAATATATTTTGTCCAGTTATCTTTGGCTGAGCTACCATCATAGTGATTGGCAATCTCGATCAGACTATCAGCATCGTCAGAGAGTGTGTCGCCGATGGAAGAATTTCTTAGTATTTCACGATTTACTAATTGATTAAGAACACTGATTTTGGATGTAGGCAATTGCCAGACATCTTTCGCTTTGCCAAGAGAGCATATCTTGGAAAATACATGCCTGTTACTAATGATCTCATGATTCCTGCTTGAATACTTGTCTAGAACGAGAATATCGTTAAAGAACTCATCTACAATATTGTTGCCTATCCTTTGCCGAGCGATCTCTTCCTCATTTGCTATGGATGTTTCTATGTTAGATCTGGTTTCGGCTTTAATAATCGCAATCATAAAGGCTTTGTTGAATTCATCCATCTCTTTATCAGTTGTAATAGAATGGAGACAGTCTTTAATCAGATTAATGATCGTATCTCTGATATCAAAGACTATAGTAGTATCAATTCCTGTACTCACCAGATAGAGAGTATTATCCAGAACATTGATGATCGTATTCAGTGGATAAACATCTCTCTTTAAGCATTCTAAGAGTCGGGTCAGGATAGATTGCAGTTCACTTTCATTCTCGGCATAAATGTACTTATAAAAAGTCTGTAACGTCTCATCTTCGTAACTTTCGGGCGCTAAGTACTTTTCAATATCTTTCTGAATCTGAGCTTCATCAAACACATAATCAAACATATAGTTGATTATGCTCTCACTATAGAACCAAGCAACTCTCCAATCCGGATGATAAGAATCGCGAAATCGTATGAATTCCTTTTGAACATCAGTATATTCTTCGTCATCTTTCGTTCGATAGAAAAACACCTGATCTTTCCCATTTTTAAGCATTTTAAGGAACTCAACATTAGTCTTATGAAGCCTACCCTGACAAATCTCATTCTGCAAAGCTGCAATAGTCTTTACAACTTCCAATATTCTTGTATGGTCTGACTTTACGGAAACAAATGGAGTTATTCGCCTTATGACTTCGTAGATCGTTCTGATAGTTCTCAAATTCGTTATATCAGCTGTTCTGAAGAAGTCCATAATTGAATCATTCAACTCTCTGAAAAGCAAGAACTGCTGAGGATCCCCACTATTCATCAAATCATCTATGAACTTAAGTGTAATATAACTCAACTCAATCGAAAAGTTCACTGTTCGAAAGATAGTCTTCTCTTTGATCGTCTGAAGAGTGCCATCAACGTCGTACTGTTTTTCGTTACAAACAAAGATAACTTTCAATCCGCGATTCTCTATATAATTGGCATTTATATAGCCGAGAACATCTTTGATGTCAGTGCTACCTGATATTCGTTCCAGATCATCAAAAACAAGTACATCATCTTTCCCGATTTTTGATAGAATAACAGGCTTTGCTATAGATGAAATCAATTCTAAGGATGCCCCGCCAAGTCCCCCAGTCATCTTATCGAATGCCTTAGCTAATATCTTCTTAGATTTTCTGAGAATCGTTGCCAGATCGTTCTTATCAGAGTCGAAATAACTCATTATCAGCTTTGTCTCAAGCTCCTCAATACTGCGCAGACCATTTAGTGATACATAGATGAACTTTCGATTTGGATCAACGTTCTCCAGTTCATGCTTCACATAATACGTTTTTCCGGAGCCCCACTCCCCGTTGATCATCAGTGCGGTATCGCGATTAACATGATCGAGGTATTCTTTTACGGCATCGTTGATGCGTTTATACGCTTCCGGTGTTGCTTTCTTTGTCATGTATTGCCTCCTGTTCGATGATATGTCCTCACCGATCACATATTTCTTACTGAGTAGATTAGTGCCTCCGCATCCTTCCGATCGTCATTGGGGCTAACCCGTCGCCTAAGAATCAGTTCGATATCGCAGACTGATTCTTTTCAGCTCAGGGGTCATATTTTGTCAATCCGTTTTTTAAGACAAAAACTTCCGCTAAAAGAAAATCCCGGAGGAGCGGGGCGAACCGATCCTCCGGGGATGGTTTTGATCAGCTTTATGATTGGATGTTATGAGTATAGGCTTCGTAGCCTGAGACGCGTTTTAGCCAGCCGGCTTCGACGCAGCGTTTGACTGTTTGGACGTCGGAATCCAGGGAGACGATGTCTGCGATGGTGACGCTTTTGAGGTTGACGTGTTCCGGATCGCTGTGGAACCAAGCCCACATGCACTGGACAAAGAGCGACTTTGAAGAGGGCATTTTGTGGGTAAATTTCTTGACGTGCGAGCGGTTTTCGCGGGCATTTTTCTCCGCGTAGGCTTTGAAATCGGCGATATAGCCTGAGTTTGCTTCGAGGTAGATCTTATTCAGGTTGATCCCGATCTCGCGCATTTCCAGATTTTGACTGCTGAGGGTGGGATAGACGTAGCGTCTTGCATAGCAGACGACGTTGTTAAACCAGTTCTGATAGACGACTTCCAGGTATTTCCCCGAGTAAGTGGAAACACCGTTTTCGAATCCGACTTTCATAATATCGGACCTCCTTCTGTTTTGTTGAGGCATTGGCAGGGCGGCGAGATCGCGGAGCTGATCCGGCAAGCTGATCATTCACCGGCTCAAACGCTCCGGAATCCATTCCGCGCCAACGTCCTCACAAGACTTATTGGGAGCCGTTCCGCCGGATCATGGGGTCGCGGAGGTCATAGTTTGTGATTTTTTCGCCGATATTCCGCATAAATAACTGGTGGAGAGCCATGTAAACGTTATTTTCCGGTAAATTGGAATGTTTATTGATATAGTATTTTCACGGTATTCATGAGTTTATTGTTTTTTTATGTAGCAAGTCCGGAAATCACGAATAGGAGGAAACTTATGAACGCGGATCAAAGTGAATACCGTTATTACGAGGAGTTTTGCCAGTGCTGCAAGACCCTCCACAAGTTCAAGGCTGTCCAATATATCGATGAATTGTGGCATCAGCATGGCAAAGCAATTCATCCGACCAATCTCTATAATCTCTATAACAATCCGGATATCTCCCGGCAAGATCATTGCCACTCAGGACTTTATCTACCGGAGGCGAATCTGGACTACTATTCACCACCCGAATTGCCGATCCCCATTTGCGATGAAAAAACGCTCTACCAGGTTCGCCGGGCTGTCGCCCAAACCTCCCGCCTCCTCCAGGAAGCCAGAGAAGATTGCGATCCGCCCCGCATCGAATACTACGAGCAGGAAATGGAAAAACTCTACGCCTACCTCGCCCAGTGCCTGAACAAACACGGACACATCCGCTATATCACCAACCTGACGCATGAGCACACCAAACTGATCAAACGCTCCGTCCGTCGGCTCTACAAAATCCTATCCAAAAGCAATCCCGACCTAAAACATTATCTCGAGTCTCATGTCCGGATCGGGTGCAGGTGCGTTTGGAATTGAGTGCGTAACCACTAACTAACAGCCGCTCGGATCAATAAAACTTGCTCTGATTCGAGCGAGCATTGATTCTTATCTTCTATGCCATTATCCTAATAAACTGTTGCCATCATTCTCGATTGTTCACATTACAAAATTGTCAGTCATAATCATTGGTCTGTTTAATGAATATACTCGCCACATTCTGCTACTCTGAATCTATCTGAATGTAAGCCAATCTATTATCTGATCAGTCTAAATAGACTATCTACTCATACACTCAATCCTAAACAGTATGCCCTGCGATTCTACTTACTTTCTTGCTTAAACCCGAGCTCATAAAGTAGAAAAGGCTGCCCTGTATGGCAGCCTTTTCTGTACTAAGTGCTTTATTTTAATAGCATCATTTTACTCACTTTCACAGTTCCGTTTTGTTCTAATCGTGTATAATACACACCAGATCCCACAGATCTGTTGGTATCATCCCTCCCATCCCAAACAACACGATGGTTTCCAGCCTCCAGTGATTCATTTAGCAGGCTTTTGACTTTTTGACCTCGGATATTGTAAATAACCAGCTTTACCGGTGCAGTTTTGGGTAATGAGAAGCTGATTGTAGTTGATGGATTAAACGGGTTAGGATAATTAGTGTGTAGCGCCAACACAGAGGGTAACTGCTGATCGTTCGCTTGTAAGGTAAGCCTACGAAATCCGTATTGTATCGGCTCAATGATTGGCTCTTCTACGTAATCATCGCCGAAATGGATAGAAGCAGGACTTACTGGCACAGCTCCCTTGCTCTCGGAATAAAGCATGAAGCTCAATTGTCCTCCACCATCTTCCTGAGGCGTTGAATAAGCAAGTATCTGTATTGGATATGCCTCATTAACCCTTGCACCGATGCACAGATCATCTTGATACACTCCAATTTCGCTGTATTCAGGATTACCCTCGATTGATTCTATCATAATAGTCTCATAGCATGCTTTGTCTTCGAACGTGAAGTATGATGGCTTTTTAGGATCAACGATGATAGGGGTTGTTAATGGATTATTCCATACAAAGGAACAGTCTGCCACAGCCCGGATCATGATTGAATCGCCGTATTGTAGATGAGGACGCGAATATCCATCGTAAACCCAGACATTCCCATCCTTCTTCATACTCCAACTCTCCGCCATAATGTAGTCTATCTGATCAATAACTCCAGAAAGTGCCTCCCAAGGATAAGCATTCTCGTAGCAAGGGTATGTTACCCAGTTCCACTGATTTGCTTTAAGGTTATGAACATCAAGTGTATCAGCAATTGATCCAAGCTCGAATAACCTAACCGAATCAGTATCATTTATACGTAGCTTATATCCATACTCACTTTTTAGGCTATTCAAACCGTAATAACTCCATCTATCGTTTCGATATTCGGCGATCCCATCACTCGAAACAACATCGGTTAAAAAGGGAGACAATGACGCGTTTGCATACGGAATCGATGCTCCAACCTCATCTCTTTGAAGTCGAGGATATCCGACCCAATTCCACCCTTTATGTAGATTGCGTATTACTTGTGGATATGAGTAGGTACTTGCTGGATTAAAATAGATATCCTGTCTCACAACACGTTTCCCATTGATCGAAGGTATATCCACAACGATAGACAGATCAAAATATCCGCTTTGTTGAAAGTAAGGGAAAGCCGTTACAATATCAGAGTAAGCATATAAGTAATTTCCATACATGCCGTCACCCGCAGTCCCATCATTGTGGCTACCATCGTCATATAGTGCAATAGAATACTGCCAATCTCCCCTTGTTAATAAAGCGTTTACCGACGCATTGACTATGGGGGTATTATAATCTGATACAGATACACTCAAAGGCATAGGACAGTCCACGGGATAAGTTGTGGGTATATCGCCTACACATACCTTTAAATCAGAGTCAATCTCACTTACTAAACTGTAAGTCTGTGACGTAGCGAAAGTGTTTGTGATGTTTGCTGTCCACACCCCACTTTCTGGTGTATCGATAGCATATTTAAAAGTAGAATTACCCAAACAATCTGGTTGAGTATAGACAGTTCCAGATGGTGATGTCAAAGTGAACCCACCTGCGGTAGGACTGACAGAGGAATTCCATAACAAAGTAGTCCTTAAACACTCTGCCATATCGTCGACAACGATTTGCAGGGTTTGATTAGAATTTGGTGGAATTGAATGATTATCATCATATGATGGTGGATTTCCTCGTATGCTATTTATCAAACGGCTTAAAATCAATGACATGCTTGATAACTGAGGTACTTTGTAAGCTATCCCATGCCCCCTGGAAGCGATATTGCTCATGTTTAGAATGCCACTCGGAATATCTCCGAACCTCATAGTAAAGCACCTAATGTCTCGGGGGTTATAGTTCATACTGATGCTATTGCTAACATGAGACATGGTGTGAGGATTGCTGACAGTAGGATTATTCGGATTTAAGGGATCGATAGTAGGGTGATGCTCACCATCTGAAAGAAGAATAAACCCCTTTTTCCTTTCACTACCAGTCCCAAATCTATTGTATCCATTTGTAAATGGAACCAAAAGATCAGTGTTCCCGTCAGCGCTGGGCAGGCCGACTCCGTTGATCAATGAACTTTGATTGGTTTGAGTAATATTGAATAAGAGAGATGCCGGTGTTGGCGATAAATTGTTATAGCCTCCGCTCCAATTCGGCGGATTACCTTCATTAAAGCCAAATATATTGATCTTATCTCCTGGTTGCAGTGCACTGATAAACCTTTTCGTGAGCTGTTGCAGTTTTGAGCATTCCTCGACCATACTCTGTGAAAGATCAAGAGCTAAAACCACATCTATGCCATCATCAAAAATCGTAAATCCCCGTCCGTCAAGACCATCAAATCCATCTCGAACATTTGCTCCTCTATATTCAAAATGAAGTACTCCATTATCACCGATATCGACAAGAATATCATAATCTCCAGGTGTCACAGCGTTCATTATGGGAGTGTTGGAAACCCATACTCCATCAGAATTTGAAACTCCATTAACCTGGCAGAGGGGATTCAATGTGGATATATTCATCCCGTCAGTATATTCCTGATCTTCGACGATGTAAACTTTAATTGGGGTATTCTGAGGACAGTTTGTTACTTTCACGTAAATCGGATCCCCAACTCGAAACTTGTTTTTATCCTTCCCATCCGTCGGATTCGGTTCCCCGGCACTGACAACTTTAGGTGAAAAAAAAAGTCCACGGTCTGAGTATGCTTTGTCAATAATCACTTGCTCGCTTGGAGAAGAGGTTGCCATCAAGACATTATAAAAATACCTGGGTTTGGCAACATCCGGATTATGATCGGTTATCAAAGACAATACACTTACCAACTTGACATCAAAATCATCAAACCACATACCTATTCGGATGTTCTCCAATGCAGCTGCAATCGGTCTTCCACAGTAATACCAGGAATAGAACTCCTCATTCAAAGGTAGACCGGGTCTATTGTAGTCTGTAGATGACTGGATATCATATACATCAAGCAAGTCAATTGCTATCGTCGACCCATCATAGTTTCTAATGGAGCTATTAGAATCTAGTCCTCTTCCGAGCCAATATTCAGCAAAAGCCTCGTCCATACCTTTGTCAGTATCTGATAAAAGACCCCCAAACGCAGTGCTATTCATCCTGTTGTATGTGAAGAAATGTGATAGTTCGTGAAGTATTAAATATGGATTGTATCCATTGTAATAGAGAATTTTCATATCATCATTTACTGGATCATACTGGAAAGCACCACCCAAATTGAATTGATGTAAGTCGGTACAGTCATTATAAATAGTTGGATACACTTCAGACGAGAAAGATGGACTAATAGCAGAAAAAACATCGTCTTGCTTCTGAAGGTAATAATAGATGTTAGCAGCATACATTGATGTATGTGAATCTTGATTACCACCATCTTGTATGTCAATGGCATCAAGGAAGTTAGTCAAATAGCTTAATGAATCGACTTCAGTACAGTTAATCGCTACTAATGCTGTGAATTCGCTATACTTTGATCGAATTTTCCATCTATCACTTGATAGATTAACATGGTAATTCTCTTGAGGGGTTTGATTTAACTCAATGGACCCATTTCGATCAGTATATCCAGTTTGAGAACCATTATTGACTGCAATTGTCCTCAGTGGCGATTCTGGAGGACTAGTTGGAGAGAAGACTGTCCCACTTATCGTTGGCTCGTAGGTCATCCCGCTTACACTGTATTTATAAAACAACCTGCCGATCTCTGAGAACCTTATCTCTTGAGTTTCTGCATCTACGCTAATTGATATGTTATCGAACATCATGGACCAGCATAATCTATACTGAGAATAGCTCTCGGAAATTGGGACATTGATATATCCAATGCTGGGATCTCTATGGTATCTATTAGTTTCATCTTTACAATACACAGATTGCTTATATGCATCGAGCATAAGTTGTTTGGCTTCGGTCTTGCTAACATTCATTTGAACAGGGCACGAGGGGAGATCCACTGTTGAGTCGGAGATTATGAATTCCTTTGTCGGTAAATTATACGCTACAATAATGAACTTGCGTGGATACACGGAAAACCCGTTTACTTTCTGTTCCCATTTCTTCGAAACTATGTATCGGTTGCTTTCGGACGAAGTGAAGTTAAGCTGGTCCTCACGCGCTGATATGTAGGGTGATATCCGAAGTAGCACTTGGTCGATAGCATTTTCTGTTGAAACTGTATCCTGAGGGGCAGATATTTGAATACCAGTAAACTCACCGGTAAGCCGCGAGAATTTCATGTCCCGGTAGTTATAATCAATACTTCCCTCAAAACCTGTTTCTGCCTTAAACCGTGCTGCCCTCTCGTTTAAGATTGCCTGCTTCTGCCGGTATTCCTCGGTTCGTTCGTATGGCACTGCCATTAATGGAGTCACCATAGACAGAACAAGGAATACAATAAACAAATACCTTTGCATTTTTCCTCCTTCTTGTGGATTATAATTAATAATCCGAGATATATCATCACTTAAAACACAAGATTTCCTACCAAATGAACTAATTTACACCTTAGCGAATCGATTGATTCTTGTCAATCTTAATTTTATTGATCGACATCACATTTATCCACCAAACTGATCAGACGCTCCGTGCGTCGGCTCTACAAAATCCTATCCAAAAGCAATCCCGATCTGAAACATTATCTCGAGTCTCATGTCCGGATCGGGTGCAGGTGCGTTTGGAATTGACACTCTGGTGTAAGATATAGTCTGCCCGTACATGATCTGATAAGGTTCTGATAACCTTCAGTATTGTCGTGTATTTCTGTTGAGAATCCTTTGAGATCCATTTGCGAAGTAAATGAATCCCGATGCCGTCTTGACGGATACTCAAATCAATACTGAAGGTTATCAGTGGGTCAATAGTGTAGGGACTCGTGGTTTCATACTGCTCCTTCAAGATTTCTCAAGACTTAGTAACTTGAACAAAGTTAAGTCATGATCTCTTCAGTTTCCTATTAGTACATTATAGTATGACATGATCTGATACTTTTGCATCATGCTCGGTGTATATTCGGCTCAGCTACAATCTTCGACAATACCATATGCCAGACATGTTTGGAGCTAATCCATACTCAAGAATATCATATCCCATTATCTCATTCAAATCAAATAGAGTACGCTTTTTTGCTGATGTTTCTATTGGGTTTCGACATATGAATTTCGAGTATGTCTCGAGTATAACAACTCGATCACCATTCTCTGCTATGTCATTCACTTTGTTTACAATAGACTCATAGCTCTGTTCAGTTTGAAGCAACTGAGTATTTTCTGCAACTTGGAGAGTGATCCCTTGGTTGTTCAAATAATCTCTTATACACTGTTTTCTTTCTGCATTACTTACTTCAATCACTACCAGTAAATAGTTCATATTATCTCCTTTTTGAATCTGGTTTGTTAATGCTCTTACCATAACTACTTTGTTTCCTTTTCGTTTTCTCATCTTACGATTTACGATATAACTATCAGAGTCGTCATACTTGTGTCCACAGTAACAGGATGTCAATATATGTCAAGCACTTTTCATAATAAGTCAATAATTCGCAAATGCGAAAATTGTTCCAGCTATAGTGAATATGTTCTTGGCAATATGCGAATTATAAACTATGATCGGCTATTGAACTGCTTAGCGGAATCCGATGATAACAGGACATTCTGATTTATTTCTTCTTTTTATCTGTGTGACCCCACAAACGGTTATAGATGCCCCCAATAGTCTATAGAGATAAACTTACATGGAGGTATAATCATGAAAATCAATCCTCTACCATTCGTTAGAGCGTTATCAGGGAAAATGGGTGATCTGGTGTATTGCTATAACAAGGAAACCGGAAAGATGTACACTCGGAAGAACACTTACCCCAAAATATCCGAAAATCATCACAAAATGGGCTCCGTAATGAAGCAGATATGTAGGTTAGGATGCTCACCAGACTATACCGAAGACCTGAGACGGTATGCCAATTTCTATCAAAAAGAGCGCAGGCAATACAACGGATGCCTGTACAATAGCAATAACGTACTGCTTAAACTGATGTATAACCTCGTGAAAGCCTATCCGGAAGTGGATTTACTTAAAATAACCAAAGACTATATCTACGCCAACGATCTGCCTTGCATCACCATCAAACGCGCGGTCGAAGCCGGACTACTGCAAAAGGTAGAACGATGGGAGTCTATGGATCATCCGATCTAAACTTGGTCAGCCACAGTGATGCCGCAAATCATCACTGTTTTTCTATTGACATGATTGCTATGCCATATTTCTATTAAAATATTCGATAGCATGCTCTGAGATTGGCTACAGATGCAGGTTCACGGGAACTGAGCGTCTGCGACTCGGAATTAACACATTATTTATAGGTACTTGGTGGAATGATGCAAAGGTATAAGCTATTTGTGATCTCTATTCTGTGTGTGGTTAGCACATTGATGGCAGTGCCATACGAACAAACCGAGGAATACCGCCAGAAGCAGGCGATCTTAAACGAGAGAGCAGCAAGGTTCAAGGCAGAAACGGGGTTTATTGGTAATGTCTCATTCAATAATCCCTGCGTGAAATTCTCAAATGTTACAGGTAATTTTCGGGGTATTGAGATTACCGCTCCTCAAGACACTGTTTCAATGAGACAAGTGTTTGATCAAGTAGTGTTAAGAATGAGACCCTATCTCTCGGCTCAGGTTAATCAACTCTATAGTGGAGGGGTTTCATGTCATGATATGGGTTCCCGGGTAATCTATCGACAAATCGTCAATGGGTATAAAATCGAAAATGGATGGGGACTTCTAAAGCTATCCTATAGTAATGCCTCGAAAAAGCTAAACATCTTGGATAATACTGCGGTGATAAACTCTGAAACTGTGCCAATAAACATATCTCTTGAGAAGGCTATAAAGCTGGCACAAAACGAAATATCAATCAGTGCAAACGAGATGCCAAATAACCCCAGGATAGCCTATACACTTAGCGGAGATAGCACAGACCCTCGGCACTACCTTTGCTATATATTGAACTTCAGACATAAAACCGTTTGCGTCGATGTTCGTGATTCGACCATTAGAGTAAAACGAGATAATCGAGTCCTAAAAAGCAGTAACGTAGAGGTAAAGCGCGAAGTGTACTTTGATAAATCAACGGATACAACGCAGAATGACTCAGATGAATAGGTATCTTAGATAAGCCGGAGGAAAGATGCAGAGGTATATTGTCCTAATGATCCTTGTTCTGTGTGTGGTTAGCACATTGATGGCAGTGCCATACGAACAAACCGAGGAATACCGGCAGAAGCAGGCGATCCTTAACGAAAGAGCGGCACGGTTCAAGGCAGATACGGGGTTTAAGGGCAATCTGGAGTATGATTACAATGATATGAGATTTAAGCGATATTCAGGGCGTTTCGCGGCAATCGAGTTTCCTGCACTCCAAGACTCCATATTGTATATGCAAGCTTTTGCGGAGGTACTTGATCGTATTCTTCCGTACGTTATAGCCAATAGGCAACAGCTAGTAAGGAAGCATCTTAGTATGAATAACTGGGCAAATAGGGTGGAGTACCGTCAATACGTGAATGGGTATTCTATTGAATCAGGAGGACGGCTGCTCCTCAAATATACCCATAGTTTGAAAAGAGTAGATATCCTGGATGATACTGTGGATATTCCACCCACCCCCGTAGGCTCTATTATATCCGAGGATGAAGCATACAGTATAGCCTGGGAGCATTACTCAAATTCGCAGAACTACGACAGCAAGGCACCGAAAGTTAAACGCAAAATATCTATCTTGTATAGAAACAGGATCCAGAATGGCAAACAACAACCGTTTAGGCTGTGCTGGAAGGTCGCGTTCCCCAAAGTGCTCTACTACATTGATGCTTATACTTCTGAGTTCTACACCGAAGGTTATGTTATCAATTATGAGCATAGCTCTCACAGCGATTTGTGACGCAAACGCCTTCGATAGCTTTTTCAGCTCAAGGGTAGCGCAGTCTCTGAGTTTTGCCCGCAATATCCAGTTGACGCGAATTGCCGAATCAGAATTAGTAGATAGTGAGGTAATAATATGAACAAACACTTTGCTATTAGAGTGTTGATCGTCCTGGCGCTTAGTCTGGCGCAATATCTGGTGATGAAGCTGACCGATACGTTCACGATGGCACTCTTCCTGATCATCTGGCTGATCCTGAATGCGGTGCATCTGGTGATGTGGTCTATGCGCGTCAAGCAGAAGCGGGAATACCTTAGCCTGGCACGGGTACTGGGTTTGCTCATTTGTATCGGTCTGATCTTGCTGGATATCACCTACCTGCATTGGTTCTAAGGCTGGGACGCATCGGGTTGGGATCGCAACCATAAGCGGGATCGGGCAGGCAAAGGTACAAAAAAGCTTGACACGAGAGGCAGATCAGCAAATGAATACTGCATACATAATTGCTATTATTATCAGGAGCTTATAATGAACTATTTCTTAAATGAAGATCAGCTTGAGATGCAGGAAATCGCCAGACGTATTGCTCTGGAAAAGATGAAACCGCTCTCCGAAAAGTACGATGAAGAGGGTATCTTCCCTTGGGATATCGTCGAAGTAATGAAGCAGAGCGACCTTTTCGCCATTCTCATCCCGGAGGAATACGGCGGAATTAGCGGCAAGGTCGTCGATCTCGCGGTCGTGACCGAGGAGCTTTGCGCGGTTGACGCGGGCATCGCACTGGCATTTGGCGCGACGGGACTGGGCATGTATCCGATCCTGATCTCTGGGTCTGAAGCCCAAAAGGAAAAATATCTGGGGCAGATCGCCGCGGGTGAACAGCTTGCAGCCTTCGCCTTGACGGAAGCAAATGCCGGTAGCGACGCGGGAGCAATCGAGACGACTGCGCGCAAAGAAGGCGATTATTACATCCTGAACGGCACCAAACAGTGGATCACCAATGGCGGAGAAGCCGGGATCTATACGGTCTTTGCCATGACGGACAAGACCAAAGGCGCGCGGGGATGTAGCTGCTTTATCGTGGAAAAAGGCACGCCCGGATTTAGCTTTGGCAAAAAGGAAAACAAGATGGGTATCCGCGCGAGTGCGACTCGTGAGCTGATCTTTGAAGATTGCAAGGTACCCGCCGAGAACCTCATCGGCAAAGAGGGCACAGGATTTATCACCGCTATGAAGGTCTTTGACAAATCCCGTCCCATGGTCGGTTCCCAGGCAGTCGGAATTGCCCGGGGTGCTTTCGAAGCCGCAGTCAAATACTCTAAGGAAAGACAGCAATTCGGCAAGCCGATCTCGAGCTTCCAAGCCGTCCAGTTTATGCTTGCGGACATGGGAACACAGATCGAAGCCGCGCGCGCTCTCGTCATGCAGACCGCCAGAATGGTCGATAGCGGAGCAAAGAATTATTCCAAGGAATCGGCAATGTGCAAGTACTTCGCTTCCGACGTGGCGATGAAAGTGACGACAGATGCTGTCCAAATACTTGGCGGATATGGCTATATGAAAGAATATCCGGTCGAGAAGATGATGCGTGATGCGAAGATCCTCCAGATATACGAAGGAACCAATCAGATCCAACGTGGGATCGTAGCCTCGAACATCCTCAAGGAGTTCTAAGTGCATGAATGGATAAAGGAATTTCCCGTGGCGATCACGGTCTGTGACCGGGATGGGATCATCACCGAGATGAATGACAAGGCGATCCGCACCTTTGCGGCTTATGGCGGGAAGGAACTGATCGGGAAAAGCCTTTATGACTATCACCCGGCGCACTGCAATGACAAGATCCGGCAGATGCTCCTCACCGGGGAGACAAATGCCTATACCATTGAAAAGAATGGAATTAAGAAGCTAATCTATCAACAACCGCTCAAGGAGAATGGAGAGATCTGCGGGGTAGTCGAGATGTCGCTCGAGCTTCCCGAGGAGATGCCGCATCATGTCCGCTCCTAAGCTTTTGATGCATGCGTGTTGCGGTCCGTGCTTCATCGCGCCGTATGAGAGACTATCCGGGATGGATATGGAGATTTCTGCCTATTGGTACAATCCCAATATCCATCCCTATACCGAATATCAGAAACGTCTCGAAACCCTGAAAGCCTTTTGCGAGGCGAAAAGCATCCCCCTGATCATAGAAGATGACTATGACCTCAAAGGCTTTCTGCTCAATACGGTGACGCTGGATGAGGCGAGATGCGACTTTTGCTATCGGACACGATTGAAGCATACCGCGCAAGCGGCGAAGGAGAATGGCTTTGACTATATGTCCTCGACGCTGCTCTATTCCCGCTATCAAAATCACGAACGGATCAACGCCTATGGCAAAGCCTACGCGGAAGAATACGGAGTAAAGTGGTATTACGAGGACTTCCGCGAGCTTTGGCAACACGGGATAGAGCTCTCCAAAGCCGAAGGAATGTATCGTCAGCAGTATTGCGGGTGCATCTTCAGCGAGAGAGACCGCTATCTCAAGCAACCAAAAAAGAGCTAAATAATGAGCAAGTATCTGGAAATAGACCTCTTTCAGATCACTGCCTACAGCGTCAAGGACAGACCAAGTAAGGTCGAGCCCGGCTGCTTCGCCACAAAGGGAAAGGTCGATACTACGGACTTCCTCGCCTGCCTGCCGGATATCCTCAAGGCATCGGACTTCAAGGATTTTATCAGCCGCTGCCGGCTCGCCATATCAGCTAAGAAACCGCTGATCATCGGGCTGGGCGGTCATGTGATCAAATGCGGGCTGGCTCCGCTCCTGATCGAGCTGATGGAAGCGAAAGCAGTGTCCTGCTTTGTGATCAATGGCTCGGTATCTATTCATGACTGGGAGCTGGCTTTTTATGGCAAGACGTCCGAAGATGTGTCCAAGACGCTGGCAGATGGGAGCTTTGGGATGGTGTTTGAGACCACGCATGGGATCAACGATGCGATCAGCAAAGGCTCGGAAGCCGGGCTTGGCTATGGAGAGACGCTGGGGAAATACATCCTGGAAAACGCTCCGCACGCGGATAATTCGCTCCTTGCCCAGGCTTATGCGCATCAGATCCCGGTGACGGTGCACGTCGCGATCGGAACGGATATCGTGCATCAAACGCCCTGCGCGGATGGGAAAGCGATCGGAGACTGTTCACATCGGGATTTCCGCATTCTCTGCGAACGGGTAGCGAAGCTACATGACGGCGGCGTTTTCGTCGATCTCGGCTCGGCAGTCGTCGTCCCGGAAGTCTTCCTCAAAGCCCTGACCGTCGCGAGGAATGTCTATAAGGATGTGCGTGATTTTACGACTGCTGTCTTTGATATGAATATGCAGTACAGAGCTTTGGAGAATGTCGTGCGGCGTCCCGTGGAGACGGGTGGACGAGGGTTTTACTTCATCGGGCACCACGAGATCATGATCCCGCTCTGGATCAAGAGCATTTTGTAAGCAAAAAAAGGCGGACGTGGCACGAGGTCAACGTCCGCTTTTTCTTTGATCAGAATAAGTTATACGATATTCCCAGTCCCAGGGTCTCTTTGTATTGGATCTCGGAGATCTGTTCCTTTTCGTAGAGCAATTGCAGATAGAGGTTCAGGTTGATCGCTTTGTAGAGCTTTATCCCCAGATTGTGTTCCCAATTTAGGTCCGGTGCTTTCCAATCGTCCGTGGCAAGATCGTCACTCTTGCTGTTAAACATAGCTTGATATATCTGAAGCTTGGTGTTGTAGGTGATGTTTGAGGCGGGGAAAGCGTGCTTATATTCGGAGACGAATTCGACACCACCATCGATCGTAGTCTGGGTCTCACGCGTTTCCGGAATGAGCACCGTGAGGACGTCCCGATCGACGTTCTGGCGAAAAGCCGCGCCAAACCGGGCAGTCAGGAGCTCATGTTCCTTTTCGACGAAGTTTCGCGTCACGCCTGCTGATTCGGTGAATTTCATTGGATTGATGAGTTTGGTGTGACCGGCTTCGCGCTGGTCGATGAATTGGCTTTCCATGCGGGCACCGATGAAGGGATTGACGAAGGACTTCATCGTCATCTTGAGCAGGGATTCCGCGTCGATCTTATCCGTGGATTTGACCGGTTTTGCCCAGTAGCTCTCGACATCGCCACCGATAAGCAGCCGTTCTTTTTGCTGATTGGTCTGTCCGTATCCGAGCTTGAGGGTGTTTATGCTCAAGAGGATGGGGGTCAACTGCTTTTCAGCGCTGAGATTGGAAGATGCGACCCACGTAATCGAGCCAAGCTCCGTTCCCGCCCAATTGTTGCTATAAGCAGTCTGCGAGAGGGTCAGATTCACGTCTCCTTTGACTTTCCAAGGCTCGGCACTCAGGCTCAAAGCGAGGCTGAGGATAAAGATCACCAACAGTACTTTCTGAGATCTCATAGTTATCTCCTTTGCATGAATATGCGTTATGCGGATATGATATTCAGTCTAAGCGGGATAGCAAGGATAAAACACAGTCCGGACCTTTCGCGCGGTTCGAGAGCATTTTGCTTGACGTAATCCGGCAAAGGATTATCCTTTCAATATCAACGTCACAAGGAGTTTGAGAGATGAAACTGCCAGCTAACCGCTCTATCGGATACTTGTTTATTTTGCTGATGCTTATCGCTTTGGGAGGTTGCAACCTGGTCTTGACGCATGATATCGTCATGCAGGACGCAGAATCCGGAGTGATCACCCTCACCGCAGATATCACGTATAACAAGGAGTACGACAGCTCCAATCCACCGGAAGAGGAATATCCGCTGCATGGATACGTCGAGTTTGCCAATGAATTTGACGGGATAGAGATCATCGACGAGACCAGCGAAGACCTTTCTGACGAGACGGACTTTCACTATATCTATACGATCAAGGCGAAGTTCGCCGATCTCGACGAACTGGGACAGTGGATAGCAATTCAGGATGGGTATGGCATCGAAGCGGAGAATGACGAGGAAACGACGACGCTCAAGGTCTATCCCCAGCAGTTCTTCGCCTCATCCCAGGAAGTCCTGGACGAGGTCTTTGGTTCGTATTCGATGGCGGACATCGTCTCAAACGTGAATATCACGACTCCGAACTATATCAAAGATACCGATGAAGCCGCAGAGGTCACGCAGGATGGCAAGACCGCACGCTGGCAGATCGAGATCGATGAGGACTTTTATGAGGGTGAGGACATCCTCTGGAGCATAGCTTACTAATCACACTCTAAGGAACGAACATGATATTGAATATATGGTCATGGAACGTCAATGGTCTGCGCGCGGTAATGACCAAAGACTTCATCAAGACGATCAAGAGCGAAGCGCCGGACATCATCGGACTACAGGAAACAAAGCTGCAGGAACACCAGATCCCGGCTGAGATGGCTGAGCTAAACGACTACCGGCAATATTGGTCACACGCGGAGCGCAAAGGCTATTCGGGAACCAGCCTGCTGAGCAAGCTCGAGCCGATCAACGTCGAATATGGCTTTGGAGTTCCCGAGCATGACACGGAAGGAAGGATCATCATCGCCGAGTATGAAACGTTCATTCTCTTCGCGATCTACTTCCCCAATGGGGCAATGAACGATGAACGCCTGCAATATAAGCTCCGCTTCTATGATAAATGCTTTGAGGTCATGGAGGAAAAGCGGCGCACCGGAAAGCTCGTGCTCGTCAGCGGAGATGTCAATACGGCGCACAAAGAAATCGACCTCTCCAATCCCAAGGAAAATGAGAAGATCTCCGGCTTTTTACCCATCGAACGCGCCTGGATAGATAAACTGGTCGCCAATGGCTGGGTCGATACCTTCCGCAAGTTCCATCCCGAACCGGAGCAATACTCTTGGTGGAGCTATCGCACCGCAGCACGGAACAGGAACGTGGGCTGGAGGATAGACTATTTCTTCTGCCCTGTCGAGCATATAGACAGGATCATCACCGCCGGGATCCGGCAGGATATCCTGGGTTCAGACCACTGTCCGGTTTTTGTCGTCGTGAACGTCTGAGCCGGTCTTACTTCGCTTTGATGCTATAATAGCTCTCGTAATACTCGCCATACCAGCCAAAACTGACCTTGTATCTGCCTTTGCCGGCGACGAAAGGAACCGTTAGCGTAAAATGCCGGTCATCGATCCAGTTCAGGCTCTGAGGTTGGAATCCCTCATAGAACTCCTTGTCTGAGATGAAGAACTGGTATTTGGGATCGGGATAGTAGATCCCTGCGGCAAATCCATCCTTGCTCTTGGTCGAGAGATAGGTAAAGGTCAAAGTCATGCTCTTCTTGTTCGAGACCAGAGGCATCTTGGTCTCCAGGAGCACCATCGGAGTAGCGAAGTTTTGGGTCACCCAGAGAGTCTCGCCCTTGATAAAGATCCCGACTCCGAGATGAGTAAATTCGGGTTTGAGGATATTGGCGCGGTGACCGGGAGAATTCATCCAGCCTTTGACGATGCTTTCAGGCGTGATCTTTTCGACCGATCCGCTTACCTTGGCAAGGTTTTCCCCGATTAGGAGTTGCATCAGCTGAGGATAGTATTTCTCTTGGCGACCGAGGACGTCCAGTCCTTCCTGGTCTTTGTGGGCAAAGAACTTGTATTTGCTCATGTTTCGGCTTTGAAGCCGGGCAAGCTCCGTCAAGCCCTTCTCATATTGCACCGGACGCAAGGCGTTTTCCCGGCGAACTTTGTTTGTCAGCTCGAGGATCTTCCCTTCGAATTCCTCCGGAACGATCGCCCAAACCGAGGAGAGAATAAAGAGGATAAATAACGACACACACAGAGTCTTTTTCATACACACTCCCGTCTAAAACTCAAGATCCAATAGTAGCTTATCCTTATCGAACTTGAGGTGAATGCGCTCTTTTTCCCGGTCATAGTCCAGCATATGCGCATCCACATACGCATCGATGACCGAAAGCGCCATAGTGATCCCCATCCACCAGATATCGCTGCGCAGCATATCTTTGTAGTCATTGCTCTTTGCCTGATACAGCTCCGCCATGTAGATATCGGATGTTAGCTGGGAAAGTTGCTTGTAGTGATCTCGTTTATCATCGTGATAGATAGCCAGACCGGTCAGCGCACCTTGAACTCCCAGGACGAGTCCGGCTTTGAGATATTGATGGTTATAGACCTGTCCCCCACCCGGAAAGAGAACTGAGTATGCCATCGCCCGATAAGGCTTTGGCGGAGTGATCCCAAATCCGCAGACCGCAACCGAGACGAAGAGCAGCAGGATCAGGAGCTTATGGGGGGATAGTCTCACGCTGTGCTCTATGCTGAGATTCCTCGTTCAGCGGTCTTGACGAAATTGATGAAGACTTCCTGCTCCGGGATCAGATCGGTCATCTGCTCTGCCTGAGCCATAGCCTGAGAAGTATTTAGCCCTTTGCGGTAAAAGAGATTGTAGATATCCTTGATCTTCGCCATGACTTCCGGGGCAAAGCCCTTGCGCATCAGCCCGACGGTATTCAGACCCACCGTCCGATACGGATTTCCCTGTCCGCGGGTGTATGGCGGAACGTCTTTCTTGATCGCCGATGCACCGCCGACGAAAGACTGAGTCCCGATATGGACGAACTGATGCACCGCGCTTTGACCGCCGATGCTGGCAAAATCGTGCATGTGCACGTGTCCCGCCATCTGGACGGAATTGGCGATGATGCAGTTATTGCCGATCTGGCAGTTATGCGCGATATGAACGTATTCCATGATCAGATTGCGGGATCCGACGACGGTATCCTCCTCCATGAGGTTGGACTTGTTGATCGTGGCAAACTCCCGGATGGTATTGTTCGAGCCGATGCGTAATCGGGTCGGCTCGCCGTGGAACTTCAGGTCCTGAGGATCAGTGCCCAGCACTGCATAGGGATGGATGACGTTCCCTTCTCCGATGACTGTGTCACCTTCGATGATCACGTGGGACAGGAGCTTGTTTCCTTCGCCCAAAACGACATGAGCGCCGATGATGCAATAGGGACCGATGACGCAGTTCTCACCGATGACCGCGCCTTCTGCGATAATAGCTGTGGGATGGATCTGGATCATGCGTTCCTCTCCTGGATCATAGCCATGAAGTCACCCTCGGCGACCTTCTCATCCCCGACGTAGGTCTCTCCGTGCATCTTTGCCAGAGAACGCTTCAGGGATAAAACGGTAAGCTCATACCGGAGTGTATCGCCGGGGAGCACCGGTTTGCGGAATTTGACGTTGTCTATCGAAGCAAAGTAGGCGATGTGATCCTGAGGATTCTCAAGCTGATTGAGCAGCATGATGCCTCCGGCTTGCGCCATACCCTCGATGATGAGGACGCCCGGCATGATCGGATGACCGGGGAAATGCCCGGCAAAGAACGGCTCATTGATGGTCACGTTCTTCATCCCGACGATCCGTTTGCCCGGTTCAAATTCCAGGATCCGATCGACCAGAAGGAAGGGATAGCGATGCGGTATGATCCGCATGATGGCGTTGATATCAAAGACGACTTCTTTGTTCTTCTTCTTTTGATACATCTGCTGCAAGGCATTCTTCTTCTGGATCTGTCGCAGTTTTTTGACAAGTTCGACGTTCGTCTTGTGTCCGCTGCGAGCAGCCAGGATGTGCCCCTTGATCGGCATCCCGAGAAGAGCGATATCGCCGAGCAGGTCGCAGACCTTATGCCGCACGAATTCGTTGTGATACCGGAGCGGATGGCTGTTTAGGATCCCTTCTTCCGAGACGGTGACGGGATTGTGATAGCCAAAGATGTCCTGTAAGTTCTTCAGCTCCGCTTCGCTCATGTTCGGCTCGCCGATGACCAGAGCGTTTTCGAGCGAACCGCCTTTGATCAGCCCGGCTTTTTTCAGGTATAGGATCTCATTGATAAAGCAGAATGTCCGGGCACCGGCAAATTCCCTCTCATAGAAATCCATGCTGGGAAGCCAGGTATATTGCGTCCCCAGATAGGGATGCTTGTAGTCTATCATAAAGGTGACTTTGAGTTCATTTGAAGGAACGATGACGATATCGACGTTCTCATCCGGAGCGGAGAAGCTGATCGGGGAATCCAGCTCAAAGAAGATCCTCTCGGAGTCCTGCTGGACTATCCCGGCTTGTTTGATCAGGTTCAAAAAGACGATGGGGGATCCATCGGCGACTGGAGCTTCCGGTCCGTCGATCTCGATCCGGATATTATCGATATTCAATCCCTTGATCGCGGAGAGGACATGCTCGATCGTTCCGACCGTAGCATTCTTGATCCCGATCGTCGTCCCACGGGAGATATCGACCACGTGATCGATATCCGCAGGGATCTCAGGTCTATTGGGCAGATCGACCCGGATAAAGACGATCCCGTCATCCTTACCCGCGGGTTTAAAGCGTATAGTGGAGATCTCTCCCGAGTGCAGACCGATACCCGTGTAGGATATCTCTGAAGCTATAGTGTGTTTAAACTCTGTCATAAACTTGTCCCTTACTGATTTAGCCTTTTTCCCTCATGGAACGCATATATTCCCGATACATCTGTGGCAATGCTCGTTCAGCAGCCATTATTCTCTTCATTTCCGCAGCCTCGCGCGCCGGAGTGCCAAAGTATTTCGCCCCCTGAGGCACATCGTGGCTGATGCCGGATTGGGCTCCGACCATGGCACCCGTCCCGATCGTGATGTGTCCGGCAGCGCCGGACTGACCGGCGAGATAGACGTAGTCACCGACGATCGTGCTGCCGGCGAGACCGACCTGAGCGCAGAGGATGCAATGCTTCCCGACTACGCAGTTGTGCCCGATCTGGACGAGGTTGTCGATCTTCGTCCCCTCCCCTATCCGGGTAGTGCCGAGGGTTGCCCGGTCTATCGTCGTATTGGCGCCGATCTCGACGTCATTGCCGATCGCGACGTTGCCGATCTGCGGGATCTTCAGTTGCTTTCCGCCTTCAGGCAGATAGCCAAATCCATCGGCTCCGATCACGGCTCCGGAATGGATCGTGACCCTATCCCCGATGACGGTCTCGGAATAGATCGTCACATTGGGAAAGAGATGACAGTCCTTGCCCAGGCTCACATTCTCCCCAAGGTTGCAGCCTGCTTCGATGACGCAGCCTTCGCCGATCTTGCAGCCGGAGGAGATCACGGCATTAGCGCCGATGGTCACTTCGCTGGAGATATTGACGTCATCCGCGATCACGGCAGCCGGATCGACCCTGTGAATGCGATCCGAAGCCTCCAGCCTGAGCCAGATGCTGACCAGGATCATGAGGCTGAAATAGGGCTTGTCGCTAATGAGCAGGTTTCGCCCGGTCAGCTTTTCCGCATGATGTCTTCCGCAAATGATCAAGCCCGCCCGGGAGGCGATGATCGTCTCCAGATATTTATCCTGCTCGATAAACACCACGCTCGTGGGATCGGCACCATCCGGATCGGAAACAGAGGAAAGGATCAGGCTATGTTCGCCGGAAAACTCTCCGCCGACCAGACCGACGATCTCTTTGGGGCTTAGTTGTTTGCGGAATATCTTCATTCTTTGTCCGGTTTGGGGGCAAATCCACCCGTGTCACCCTTGGGCTGTTCCGGATTCGTCACGTTGGCATCCTGTCCGACGGGTTTGACGGTGTCTTTATTAAGTTCCTGGATCACGAGATCAGTGAGATCCATCGCTTGCTTGGCATAGAGAATGGTCCCCAGGCTGACGTCGAAGACCATGGAATAGTCCTCATCCTCGGAGATCTTGACGATGATATTATGGATCTTGACGGTGAGGGGTTGGAGCAGCTCATTGTATCTCTGTTCCTGTTTTCCGTTCTCACCAAAGTATTCCTCGATGAACCTGCCGGCTTCGGCTTTCTTCGCATCGATACGCGCTTGTGCTTCACGCTTTGCGGCATCGTTCTTGGTCAGTTTGTCTATCTCAAAAGCACGTTCCATGCTTTTAATCTCGTCGTTCATGGTCTTGAGCTGAGCTTTCCAGTTTTGGATATCGAGGTTAAAGAGGCGGGAGATCTCCGCTGCTTCATTGCTTTCGGCAATGACCCTGTCCGTATCCACATAGCCGAGTTTTACCTGAGCGTATCCGATCCCGATGACACTCATCAGGACGAATATAGCTAAGTATATTTTCTTCATTGTCTCTCCTTATAACGGGTCGTTTGGGGCTTACGCGCAAGCACGCAAGATCACCGCTCCCGATCCTTCAGGATCAGGAGCAGTGTCAGTTTTATCACAAATAGACTTTCGTCAATCTTTTATATCGAACTTGGGATCCAATACCTTGACCGCGCGGACATCATCGACTCTGCGGACAGGGGTCGTGAGCGGAGCTTCGTGCATCATCTCCGCATCGGTTTCGCACTCTTTGGCGATAGAGATCATAGCCTGGGCAAATTCGTCCAGTGCCTGGAGACTCTCCGTCTCGGTAGGCTCGATCATCATCGCTTCCGGGATGATCAGCGGGAAATAGATGGTCGGGGCGTGATAGCCCTTATCCAGCAGTCTCTTGGCTATATCAAGAGTCGATATTCCATATTCCTTTTTCTGTTTGGTGCCGTCTGCGACAAACTCGTGCATGCAATACTCCGTATGCTGGATATGGAAGTAAGGCTCGAGCAACGCCATCAGATAGTTCGCATTGATGATCGCATTCTCCGAGACTCGTCTCAGTCCCTTTGCGCCCAGCATCTTGATGTAGATATAGGCACGCACCATGATCGCGAAGTTGCCGTAGAATCCATGCACTTTACCGATCGAGGTCTTTTCATGAGCATAGTCAAAGTAGTATCTCCCGTCTTTCTTCCCGATCATGGGGATGGGCAAATAAGGCAGGAGCTTCTCGACCACGCCGACAGGTCCCGCACCCGGTCCACCTCCCCCGTGAGGGGTAGTAAACGTCTTGTGCAGGTTAAAGTGCATGACGTCAAACCCGATCTTACCCGGCTGAACGATGCCCAGCAGAGCATTCAGGTTCGCTCCGTCCATATACATCAGCCCGTCCACTCCGTGGATCAGCTCGCTGATCTCCTTGATCTGCGTCTCAAACAAGCCCAGGGTATTGGGATTGGTGAGCATAAACCCGGCAACGCTGTCATCTACGACGGCTTTGAGGGCTTCGAGATCGACTCTGCCATCGGCATTGCTCTTGATCTCGATAACGTTGAATCCGGCAAGGGTGCAGCTCGCAGGGTTTGTGCCATGCGCGCTGTCCGGCATGATGATCTTCTTCTTGTGGGTATTGCCCTTGGCGCGGTGATAAGCTTCGATGACCTTGAGCCCGGCAAATTCACCCTGTGCGCCGGCAACCGGCTGCAACGTGACGTTTGCCATTCCGGCGATCTCCGCCAGGTCGCTTTGAAGCTCATAGAGCATGCTGAGGGTTCCCTGCAGGGTCTCTTCCGGCTGATATGGATGCAGATTGGCAAAGCAGGTATGACGAACAAGGCTCTCATGGAGCTTTGGGTTATATTTCATGGTGCAAGATCCCAGAGGATACAAGCCCTTTTCGATGAAGTGGTTCAGGTGGCTCAAACCGATGAAGTGACGCATCACGTCCATCTCGCTGACTTCCGGAAGCCGGGCAGTGTCCTGACGCATGTATTTAGCCGGAATGATCTGCTCCAGAGGAGTATCGATCTCTCGGCGGGGCAGGGTGACTCCCTTACGACCGGGGCTATGCAGTTCAAATATGGTCTTAGGCATTTGTCACCTCCTTCAGGGCATCTAGCAGGTCTCTCATGGCATCCATCGTCTTCTTTTCCGTCACGGCGATCATCAGTTGGTTCGGCTTGCCATAGGTTCCCAGGTTAAATCCGGGATAGATCCCCTTGAGCGCGAGCTTGGTGATGATCTCCCGTGCCTTGATCGGAGTATTGACCACGAATTCCTTGAAGAATGGCGCATCAGGATAGGCAAGCGAAAATCCCGGGATCTCCGTGATCTGCTTTGCCAGCCAGTGTGCTTTTTGGGTGGATTGCGTCGCAACCTCGACCAATCCTTCTCTTCCCATGAGGCTCATATAGACGGTCGCGGCAAGGGTGCAGAGCGCTTCGTTCGAACAGATATTCGAAGTGGCTTTGTCCCTGCGGATATGCTGTTCCCGCGCTTGGAGAGTGAGCGCATAAGCTCGCTTCCCATCTTTATCAAGGGTTCCGCCAACTATTCTGCCCGGCATCTGGCGCGCCATGTCCAGCTTGGAAGCAAAGAAGCCAAAGAGCGGTCCGCCCATATACATGCTGTTCCCCAGGGCTTGTCCTTCTCCGACGACGATGTCCGCTTTGTATTCAGCGGGGGAATTCAGGATCGCCAAACCGATCGGATCGACCACTGAGATAAAGAGTGTCTTGGGCTTGGAGTGTATGATGCTCTCCAGAGTAAAAGGATCCTCCAGATTGCCATAGAAATTGGGGCTTTGCACGACGACACTGCCGATCTCATCGCTCATCAGAGCTGCCAGAGCCTCGGCATCGGTCACGCCATCCTTCTCCGGAACGACGATCAGCTCGATCCCCGTTCCTTCAGTATAACTGCGGATGACTTTGAAGTATTCCGGATGCATCGTTGCCGGAATGATCGCCTTGAGCAGGCGGTTCTTGCGCACCGCCATCAGGATAGCTTCCGCGACTGCGGACGCACCGTCATACATGCTGGCGTTGGCGATCTCCATGCCCGTGAGTTCACAGATCATGGTCTGAAATTCATATATGTATTGCAGAGTTCCCTGGCTTACCTCCGCCTGATAGGGCGTGTAGGCGGTAAAGAACTCCGGACGTGAAACTATCGTATCGACCGCGGCGGGGATGAAGTGATCATAGACTCCCGCGCCGAGGAAGGAATTTGCGCTCTGCGAGCAGGTATTGGCACAGGTCTTTTCCTGTATCAGGCGAGTGATCTCCATCTCGCTCAGCGGTTCGGAAAGGTTCAATTCACCCTTGAGACGCAGAGATTCGGGTATGGCTTTGATCAGCTCTTCGAAGCGTTCGACCCCGATCCTGGCGAGCATTTCTCGCCTTTCGGCATCGGTATTTGGAATGTAAGGCATGAGCTACTCCTTTATCCTTATCCATATTATTGTTTTTCTCAATTCTGGCAAACTATCGATTTATGTCAATGGAAAAGAGCCGGTTGCTCTACGTGATGCCACTGCGAATCTGATGCGCAGCTTATGCGTCGAGTATATTAAAAACACTCAATGAGAGCTCAATAAGCCCAAGACCGAAAGATGATGAGACAGACGAGTGAAGTATCTTAAATATGCTAACTTCTTTCAGAACATTTTATTGTGTATAGCACTGGATTAGGCAAGATATTAGAGAATGTCCTAGTGCCTCAAATTAACAGAGGAAGATTTGAAGTCTTAGTGAAAAAAGGGGTTGATCATCATGGGTATGAACAAACCCGACAAAGCAGGTCACATCAGTTTGCCGATCTGCACAACCTTAGCCCCAAACCTTGTGGAACCAAATGTGGATTACTTTTACTGCGATAAAACACGCTGCAGTTGAAGAAAGGAGAACTCCATGCACCACCCCTCATAATGCGGTAGGAACCGATAGTAGGCCCATGCGGATTATGTTGTGGTGCACCCGGATAATTACCATACCAATCCCAACACCATTCGTATGTGTTACCGCTCATATCGTAGAAACCCAAGCCGTTAGGCGCTTTTTGCCCCACTTCGTGCGCAGCGTTCACAGGATTTGCCATGCACCAAGCTACTGTTCCATAGCTGCTTGCACCGCTATAGATATAGTCCGGAGTCATAGTGGCACCTCTGGCTGCATATTCCCATTCCGCTTCAGAAGGTAAACGGTAGCCATTGGCATTCCAATCGCATACTACCGCATTCCAGGTGGGGCTGTTTATAGTGGGAACATCGCCCCAAACAGCAGGATTGGTTGTCCCTGAAATACTGTAAACAGGCGTGTAGCCATCTCTAAGGCTAAGCAGGTTGCAAAATCTAATAGCCTCATACCAGCTAAGCCCATAAACCGGGTAGTAGTCCCCCACCCCATAAGAATCATCCGGAATAGAGCCAACCACTGCTGCATATTGGCTTTGCAACAGCTCGTATTTACTCAGGTAAAAAGAACTCATGTTTATGGTGTGGGTGGGATATTGATCATCGTTATAGCCTTCGCCTCTGGTATCGCCCATAGTTACAGTTCCCGAGGGAACCAAGATCATCTCCAGGGGTGGCACGAGGTCGATGTTATACGATGCATAAACTGTAGAACTGGGGATGCAGTTCTCTTTATAAGCCCTAGCTCCCAGGACGGTGGTTGCAGACAAAATAAGCGCTGTTGTATAAAGGGCAGAACTTTCATTGGGAGCTGTGCCATCTGTTGTGTATCGTATTATAGCATCAGCGGTTGCACAGGTAATACTGATGGTTTGAATGCTGTTATATGTCCCTTCTGGATGGCTAAAAACAGGTGGGCTAACCGTTTCCAGATTAATAGAGTAATCGCGAGACACAACAGCACTGGGGATGTAGCCATCCTTAAATGCTCTGGCCTTCACCACGCAGCTGGTAGAAAGAGTGAATGGCTCAGTGTAAAGAGTAGATTCTAATCCGGGCTCTTCGCCATTTACGCTGTAGTAAATGGAAGCTCCGGGGGTAAGGCAGGTAATAGCGACAAGCTGCGGAATGCTATAATCCCCGTCAGTAGGCATTATTTCAGGATCGGCTACGGACAATATCTCCGGTATGGTTGTGGTGCAACCAAAACTAAGCAGAAGGGCAATCACCCCCAAGAGGCATACCAAGCTATTACTTTTCATCTCGAACTCCAGACCTGATATACGGAAACAGCGTCCAATGCTAATTTGCGTTCGTAGAATGCCAATATCTCTACTTCGGCATCCGGAGCCACTCCGTACAGAATATAACATGGAATCTCCACCAGACTATCAGAGACGGCGGTAGCTCCCATGTAAACATTGTCCACGTACAAGGAATCGCTGATCACATCCCGGCTTTGAGAGGCACTCCGTTCCGCAATAACCCCCGCTCCCATCAGACACACAGCCATGCTAACCATGGCATATATTAATGTTGCTTGTTTCATTCTACCTTGATGACCCTTTTGGTAATAGCCGGAGCGGACTGCGAGATCACTCTGATGAAGTATATCCCATTTGCAGTTCTTATTCCAGAGGAGTCCAAACCATCCCAGATAACGCTGTGATCCCCCCGTGGCACCGCCTCGTCCAGTAAGGTCCGGACATGCTGCCCCCGGAGATTGTATACCGATATATTAACAGGCTCAGTCTCTTTGATTGAATAGCCGATCCGCACTGAGGAGCTAAAGGGATTGGGGTACGCCCGCAACTCTACCGGTTCATTGACCAGTTCCGGATCAGAGCTATGCACGTATCCGCTGTACTCGTTGCACCCGATATCGATCGCACTGCCATAGATACGGGGATTACCATAGAGATCGTGCTCCGGCAGGAAAAGCCCGGTAGTATCCGCTAAACCGGTATCCCGGCAGATGGAGCTATTGCCCAGACGGTAAGCCATATAGTCGCTGATATTATCGCTACAAAATCCCGGATCTCCGGATAGCACTACTCCATTGAAGCTGATCTCATTCACAGCCGATGAAGAGAAAGTACTCGGGTATCCGCGAATGAGGTTATTCTCAAAGCTCACATGCGAGACAGTATTCGGGTAAGTACCCTGGCACAGGATCTCAAGCTGAGCTTCATTATCAAAGATGCTATTGGCTACCCGCAAATTCCCATTTAAGATATTGGCGATGATCCCTCCCCTATTATTGGCAAAGGTGCAATTACTGATAATAGAAGTGGAGTCTGTGAAGGCAGCAATGAACACCGGGGTATAACCTCCGCTCTGGTTGTTTGCGATCAATACATTATTCATGATCAAGCGACTGTCAGAATCGAAATGAGCCGCACCGATGCTAACTACAGGGGTATCCTCATAGTCCATGGTATTATTGATGATCTTGGAATTCTCCAATGTTAGCTTGTTACCATAGAAATAGAACGTTGCCCATGGACCATCAAACTCATCTCCTGCATTATGACATCCTTCGATTGTGAGATTCCTGATCACCGCATCTGGCATGTTATTATAAAATCCACTATGATGATTTGAGGTCTGCCCCTTGATCGTTACATTTTCCATAGTATAGCTGGTTGGATAGTAGTTGTTTGTACCAAAGGACACACATTCGTCTGACTCTAATGAAAATGGTCTAACGTTTATGTTCCTGATAACCACATCTATAAACTTGCCCCCCCCAATTGCGCCCGGATGCGTAGGATTGTCTCCGAATTCTATATCTACATTCTCTACACGGCATCCGGTAGCTGAGGACACATTAATAGTAAATGGGTACTCAAGATTCTCAAGAACGGGATATGAAAGGGAATCGCCTTTCAGATAAACATGGGGCTTCAAGTTGATAGGATAGAATTGCCCCTCGCTCGTTGAATAAACTCCTCTTGCTAAGTGGATAGTCTTGGGATTCAAACTATCTGATGCTACAAACTGCATCGCCTTGAATATCCGCTTAAATGGAGTTGATAGACTCAGACCATCATTGTCGTCGCTACCGGATGGAGACACATACAGATCATGATTAACCTCACTTCTGAAACCTCTATATAAATCCACCACAGGAAATCCGCCTGCCCAGACAGGAAGACTTTTTGAATAACGGATATAGTAGTCACTCGTCGGACAGATTGTCCCCATATCCAAATAGACATATGTATCAAGTCTTGTGTTAGCGGCAAGGATGTCCTGCCCGTACCCACCTGTGTTATCATACACACTGCAACGATTAACCTGATCAAAGAGCATCTGCCCACGAAACTCTAGTAGAATCCCTCCCCCACCGGCAGGAGCACAATTGCGTTTGATCTCAGTACCTGCAGCATAGATAGTGCTCTGGTAAACATATATCCCACCTCCCTTAAACGATGTATTCCCCTCAATAATACAATTGGTGACTGTAAAAGACGTTGCGTTGAAGACAACTATCCCCCCCCCGATACCTACCGGTTCGCCGCTATAATTTGTAAGTAGAGACCCAGACCCGTTGGTTAGTACCATTCCATATATCTGTGCATTACTTACGTCTTGGGTGATCTTAACTACTGATCCATTCCGATTCCCGTCAATCACTGTGCTATCCCGATAAGCAGGATCACCGGTCGTCAGCTCCAGGCTGGCAATGGTGATATTCTTGCCCATGTAGTCCACATTTTCGACGTATCTCCCGGGATAGACCAGAATAGTATCACCATCAGTAGAAGCTGATATCGCCATGTTGATATTCACAAAGGGCTGACCTCCATTAACATCGACTCCTAAGATCGTCCCGGATAGTGGTATCGCCAAGATCGAGAAAACCGCTATGAGCGGAGTAATCATACCTATAAGCAACTGCATTATTTTCATTTACCTGCTTCTATTGACTTTATTTTCAGGGGCGAGGTTGGCATTCTCGCCCCTTATTATACACTAAGCTAATGGCTATCTCCAGCAGGAGTCGCGCGTAAGTGCCGTGGCAACTAAGCATGTCTATACCGTCACTGCTCTATGTGGTGCTTGAGTCCTGACAAACTTACTGCTATCCATACTACGATCATCGCATCAGGATCATTTTCTTCGCTACGCTCTTGCCGTCATAGCTCAGCTTGCTGTAATACAAACCGCTTGCCACTTTTCGATTATAGTTATCTGTCCCATTCCAGATCATGCTGCTCCAACCGGGATTGGATTTACCTTGAGCCAAGCTCTTTACTAATTGTCCTCTCTGATTATATATCTCGAGCCTAATATCTGCCGGTTTATCAAGGCAGAATCTGATGGTAGTGATGGGATTAAAAGGATTGGGGTACGCCCACAACTCTACCGGCTCATCGACCAGTTCCGGATCAGAGCTATGCACGTATCCGCTGTACTCGTTGCACCCGATATCGATCGCACTGCCATAGATACGGGGATTACCATAGAGATCGTGCTCCGGCAGGAAAAGCCCGGTAGTATCCGCTAAACCGGTATCCCGGCAGATGGAGCTATTGCCCAGACGGTAAGCCATATAGTCGCTGATATTATCGCTACAAAATCCCGGATCTCCGGATAGCACTACTCCATTGAAGCTGATCTCATTCACAGCCGATGAAGAGAAAGTACTCGGGTATCCGCGAATGAGGTTATTCTCAAAGCTCACATGCGAGACAGTATTCGGGTAAGTACCCTGGCACAGGATCTCAAGCTGAGCTTCATTATCAAAGATGCTATTGGCTACCCGCAAATTCCCATTTAAGATATTGGCGATGATCCCTCCCCTATTATTGGCAAAGGTGCAATTACTGATAATAGAAGTGGAGTCTGTGAAGGCAGCAATGAACACCGGGGTATAACCTCCGCTCTGGTTGTTTGCGATCAATACATTATTCATGATCAAGCGACTGTCAGAATCGAAATGAGCCGCACCGATGCTAACCACAGAAGTATCCTCATAGTCCATGGTATTATTGATGATCTTGGAATTCTCTAATGTGAGCTTGTTGCCATGGAAATAGAACGTAGCCTCGGGACCATCAAACTCATCTCCTGTATTATGACATCCATCAATTGTCAGACCTTTAACAGAGGCATCGACTGTACTAAAAATCAATCCGGCGACTTCTGGTGCTGTCTGTCCATAGATAAAAACATCTTCAAGTTCGCTACTAACCGGGAAATATGTGTCCGCTCCGATGAATAAACCTTTCCACAAATCTGATTGATGGGGCAAGATATGAATGTTCTTTAGCTTGAAACCATCTGACATCGTAGCACTGATACCAAGAGCACCCAGGCTATTGGTTCCATAGTCAATTACCAGATTCTCAATGCTGGCGCCATTAGCTCTTGAAGCAATAATTGTCTCTCGGGAGTTAAGATTCTCAAGAACAGGCAGAGGATCTACAGCTCCGCATAGTTTCACATGTGGCTTGAGTGTTACCGGGAAAAATTGACCATCATTGGTGGAATATACTCCACTTGCCAAATGAATTGTCTTTTGGTTTAAACTGTCGGATTCTACTAATTGCATGGCATTATATATGTTTTTCAAGGGTGTCAATGAGCTCAAACCATCATTGTTATCATCTCCACTGGGAGACACGTATAAATCGTGATTGATCTCATTTCTATAGCCACGTTGTATGTCAATGACAGGAAATCCACCTGTCCAATCAGGGACACTTTTATTGTATCTTACATAGTAGGCACTAGTCGGACAGATAGTCCCCATATCCAAATAGACATATGTATCCAGTCTTGTGTCTGCGGCAAGGATATCCTGTCCGATTCCGGATGTGTTATTATATACACTGCAACGATTAGCTTGGTCGAATACTACTTGACCATGATAGCCCATTTGAATACCGCCACCACCTGGTGAGTAATTGTTTCTGATTATAGATCCCGAGGCATGAATTGTACCTCTATATAGGTAGATCCCTCCTCCCCAATACGCTAAGTTATCCTCAATTATGCAATTTGCTACATAAAAAGTCGAGGCGTTAAACACCACAATGCCCCCACCAAGAGCAACCCGAACCCCCTGATAGTAGGCTAATTGCGTACCGGACCCGTTTACTATCGAAAACCCATAAATACTTGCATTATTCACGTCTTGAGTGATCTTAACTACAGATCCATTTCGATTCCCGTCAATTACTGTGCTATCCCGATAAGCTGGATCACCGGTCGTCAACTCCAAGCTGGCAATGGTGATATTCTTGCCCATGTAGTCCACATTTTCGACGTATCTCCCGGGATAGACCAGAATAGTATCACCATCAGTAGAAGCTGATATCGCCATGTTGATATTCACAAAGGGCTGACCTCCATTAACATCGACTCCTAAGATCGTCCCGGATAGTGGTATCGCCAAGATCGAGAAAACCGCTATGAGCGGAGTAATCATACCTATAAGCAACTGCATTATTTTCATTTACCTGCTTCTATTGACTTTATTTTCAGGGGCGAGGTTGGCATTCTCGCCCCTTATTATACACTAAGCTAATGGCTATCTCCAGCAGGAGTCGCGCGTAAGTGCCGTGGCAACTAAGCATGTCTATACCGTCACTGCTCTATGTGGTGCTTGAGTCCTGACAAACTTACTGCTATCCATACTACGATCATCGCATCAGGATCATTTTCTTCGCTACGCTCTTGCCGTCATAGCTCAGCTTGCTGTAATACAAACCGCTTGCCACTTTTCGATTATTATCATCTGTCCCATTCCAGATCATGCTGCTCCAACCGGGATTGGCTTTACCTTGAGCCAGGCTCTTTACTAATTGTCCTCTCTGATTATATATCTCGAGCCTAATATCTGCCGGCTTATCCAGGCAGAATCTGATGGTAGTGATGGGATTGAAAGGATTGGGGTAGATATTGATCGGCGGAACTGAGATCGCAGGAACTTCATGGCTATTCTTATCAAGCTTCAGCTTGTAATAGCTATTCTTGCGGCTAAACACTATAGGCTTGTTTTCATAGGATCCACTTTCAAGGTTCCAGACCTGATATGCGGAAACAGCGTCCAATGCTGATTTGCCTTCGTAGAATGCCAATATCTCTACTTCGGCATCCGGAGCCACTCCGTCCAGAATATATCCGGGAATCTCTGCCAGACTATCAGAGACGACGGCAGCTCCCATGCATACATTGTCCACGTACAAGGCAATCTCAGTCGGTAGATCGTCTTCATCCAGTTCGACGTAGATCGGCACATAGTCCGCCTTCTCGGTGAATTCATAATGACTGGGTTGCTCTTTTGGTATAGGTATCTGGCTAACTGCTCCTGTATTCCAGATGAACTGGGCGTCACTAAAACACTTCACGATGACCATGTCCCCATAGCTCAAGGTCGGCTTCTGACCTTTTTGCATGGCATATATCCATGGGCTTCCCGGAAGTACTTTTTCCCGCACCATGGTCCAGTTCTGCGTTTGGATAAACCAGAGATCGTCGATTATCCCGGCGAATGCATCTTCCACATCAGTCGTTGCCGGGTTAAAGTAGCCCAGCCAGTTTTCATTATACTGGTTATTGGGGTCATTCTTCGCAGCCGGGAAAGCCTTGATAGTAAGGGGATATTGAGAAACATCGGGGATGATCCCGGGTACCGAAATAAAAACCGGAGCTTGAAGCCCCTGTGCCATTTTGATCTTGTAACCTTGTTGGGGAGCTACCAAGTGTAACATATCCCCAGACCAAAAATGATAAACAAACCGAATACCTTGCACAGGATCATCTTCAACTTTCCAAGAAATGTCATGCAGAATCATGTTGTCCAGTATTGGCTCGAAGAATATACCTGCCACATCCGGATCATTAGTCGCAGGGTTCCAGTTTCTGTCCAAGGTTGGGAAGCTCATCCATTTGATTCCATTTCTCTCTGAATAAGCGGGGAATCTATATGTCATAGACTCATGAGGAAGTTCGCTATCCTGAACAGACCCAATACCCGGCTTCATCTCTTGCTGATTTGAAGGACTTGTCTGAGACAACTGATCATCCGCATACAAGGAATCGTTGATCACACCCCGGCTTAATGAGGCACTTCGCTCCGCAAAAGCCCCTGTCCCCATCAGACACGCTGCCATGAAAGTCAGTGCAAACAATATCGTTGCCTTTTTCATTTTTCTCCCGATCGGTCTGAGGATGCTCCTTGTCCTGACCCAAAAAGCCGGAACATCCGGCACCGCCTCAAACCTGCTTACTTTTTATACTACAGATAGTTACTTCTCTACTACTATAGTATTGCCTATCCCGAGACAAGTCAAGCATTATTTTCCGATAGGGGCAAATATCCGCAATTCTAACCCTCTGATCCGGGAGCTTCTCCGCTTTCCTCCGCGTGAGACTCTCTCATGACTCCCAGATGACTCCCTCATCGCGATCTGAGAAAGACCAAGGAAAGACCAAAGAAATATCAGAGCCTGCCTTAGAGATTCCCGCGTGATCCCCGCGTGAAGCCCGCGTGATCCCCGGGTGCGCACGCGGGAATCACGCGGGGATCACACGGGTGCTACGCGGCAAAGCTATGGGATGGGTATAGCGGACTACCGATAAACACAGGACAGACCCGGGTGGAGGGATAGAGATATATTCCGAGGGTAAAAGAAAGACCCCGGAGCTAATGTCCGGGGTCGATCAAGGGATATTTATCTGCCGATCAGGCTGATCCGCAGGTTATTTCATCATGATCATCTTCTTGGTACTGGTGTATTTACCGGCTTGCATCTTAAAGAAATAGACGCCGCTGGCGACACCGCGGGAAGAGGAATCCTGTCCATTCCAGACGACTCTGTGGCTTCCAGAGGGAAGCTCGCCATTGATCAAGGTGGTGACGCGCTGTCCCAGGATGTTATAGACATCGATGCGGACGGGACCGCGTTCCTTGAGGTTAAAGGCGATAGTGGTCGTGGGATTGAAAGGATTGGGGTAGTTCCCGAGTAGCTCCGTGACGACGGGATTGACGTTATCATCGTTATCCACGGCATTGCCGGTTCCGGTCATATTGAGATAGGTGACAGCATTGACGGAGTCATCGGAAATGATGGTGACGGTTCCGTTCGCAGTCCCATTAGCCGTCGGAGCAAAGCCGATATTGACGGTGACGGATTCACCGGCGGGTACGACGTGGTTTGGAACAGAGACGAAGAATGGAGCGGTCGTCGTCAAGGAGACGATCATCCCGGCAGTACCGTTATTGGTGATGACCACAGGGAGCAACGCAGTCTCGCCGACGAGAACAGTCCCAAAGCTCAGCGAGGTCGTATCGATCGCAAAGGAAGGGGCTCCGGCAGTTCCACCGGTGGTCGGGAAGACGATATCGTCGATCCAGGCGCAGTCACTGCCGCTGGATACCATGTTATCCTTGGAGTATTCCCACTTGAAGATATTCTGTCCGGCGGAGACGGCATAGGTCAGCTGGCTCCAGGTATCGGAAGTGCCGGACCAGGAATTCTTCAGGATGCCGTTGATATAGAACTTCAGGAAGTCGTAGTTTTGCTCGGAGGATACTTTCTTCCAGAAGGTCAAGGTTCCGGCAACGGGGATGTTCATGGTCACGGTCATAGATGTGGTCTGGCTGTGAGTAATGGTCGCGGATTTGGCAGCCGTTGAGCCGTTGTATGATCCGGTCGTAGCCACCCAGTTTCCGCCCGTGAACTGCCATGGATAGTTTGTGAAGGTACCGCTTTCGAAGTCTTCCATCATCAGTCCGATGGTCAGGCTATAGGTATTGACGGCGGTGTATTCCCCGCTATAGAGCATGGCAGTGATCTGAGCGGTCGAACCCACCGGTATCTGGGAGCTAAAGGTGATCTGGTAGATATAGGAGGCGTTCCCACCGACGGGAAGCTCCGTGATATTGGTGACGATCGGATCAACGATATAGTTGACGTTATTGATGAGCAGAGTCGTTTCCAGGTTTGAGGCTCCGGCATGACCGCTATTGGTCACCGGGATGGTCAGAGTGATCGTTTCGCCCGCGTCAACGCGTCCGTTGGAATTACCGGTGACCTCGGTGATCTGCAGTCCACCCCAGGTAAAGGACGGGGCGTTGACGAGAATGGAACGTTGATACTCGTATGTGGTTCCATCGGTCAAAGAGACGAGCACGGTGAAGGTCGCGGCATGCTGATCCGGGGTATTCGCGGCGAAATGGAGCTGGAAGCCGGTGATAGTCGATTGCTGAGAATTGGCGGGAATAGTCCCGATCGTCTCAGTACCGTTGTTGATAGTCAGATACTGATCGGAAGAGATGACGTTGACCTCGACTCCGAGCGCGGCATCCGAACCGACGTTATTGAGCATGATGCCGAGGTTCACGGTCTCGCCGTATTCGGCAGTGTTGTTATTCCCGTCGGTCACGGTCATGTCGCCCAGGGTGATATACGGACCGGTCGAGGGAAGAACCTGGACGGTCCCAATGAAGGTCTCACGGTTGAACGCGGTGACCGTCAGGGTCAGATCCATAGGCTGCTGAGGCGGATTTGCCAAAGTGATGTTGGCATTACCGGTAGCATCAGCGATGCCTGTCCCATAGACGACTCCGGCAGAGGAGAGGGTGACTCTCGCGGCTGGAGCAGCCTGTACTTGGAAGGTATTCATCCCGAGGAAAAGAACCGGGGTAAAGGTAGGATTCATGGCGATGGGGTTCTTGGTACGCACCATCAGGGAAGCGTCACCAAAGATCGTCCAGCACTTGTATTCTGAGACACCGCTGGTGCCATAGACTTCGATCATCTTGCTGGAGCCGTTATAGAAAAGACCACCGATCGTGCGTTTCTGCTCGCCGACGAGGAGATCGATGATCTCATCCTGGGCACGCATGGGCGGGTTCCAACCTTGGTTGATGGTGGAGCCGTAGAAAGCGACCGCGCCGGTCGGGTTTCCCCCGCTCTGGGCGCGCAGCCAGGCTTCGGCAAAGCAGGTCTGGCTGACAAAGTTGCCGTTCACGCAGGCTACGGAAGCTATAAAGGGAAGCATATTCGTATTGGCAAGAGCATTGACGTTTGTATTGTTGAATCCGGTGGTCACCCAAGAGGTGTCCGAACCATGCCCGGTGTAAGCGATCACACCGCGTCCCTGATTCAGATTGGTGGTGACCTGCGCGGAGGTCGCTCCGTTTGCCTGATACATCTGATCCACGGAAGTGTAGCCGTAGTTCAAAAGGTCAGTCCGGATGAGTTCCTGATGCGCCTGGTCGCTTTCACCGTTGTCGCCCTGGGAACCGCCACCTTCGTTGGAAGCGATGACCATGCCTTTTTGCACCCAGGTGGCGCCGTTTAAAACATCTCTTTCGTAGTAAATGGTCTTCTGTACCTGGATCTGGAGTTCGGCTACGGTCTGGGCGGAGAATCTGCCGACGTAGATATCCGGATAGCTGTCGCCACCGGCAAGCAGGGCAAAGGAAGGATCCGAACCGCCACCGCCGGAGGAGAGGGTCGGCACCTGGGGAGCGTCACCGACTATCTGCACGAACATCAAGCCGTTGTTTTGGTTGTACTGCCCCTGGATATAGGTCATGATCTGACTGGCAGTGGGACCGGCGACGGTCACGTCCACCACGTCCACCTGATAACCATTCTGGCGCTTCCAATCCACATAGGGCTGGATCGCGGCATCAAACATCGAGTGCTTGATCACGAGGATGCGTCCGGCTTCCGCCAGAGAGGGATATTTGGCATCTTCAAAGTTCAGGAACATGTTACGATAGATGTCTTCAAACATGACGCTGTATGAAGTCTTGGGAGTCATCAGAGCATTGGTCATATCCGTTCCGGATTGGCTGATCGCCACTCTGATCTTGGTATATATTCTCAGGCTGTGGTTAGCCGGATCATAGGCAAAGGGTTGGAACCGCACGGTCACCCCGCGGTAATCGCGGATGATGAAGGGCTCCGTCAGATATGCCGGGGTTTCGGGATATACGGTATTGCCTGTGTAGAAATCGGCGAAGGTATAGGGAACGCTTGCCGGATCGACTTCCCGGGTAAGGTTACCTTTGGAAGGGGCGACCTGCATCGGAATATCGATGTATTCGGAAGCGATCGTATTCAGGGAGACACCGGTCGTTCCATCGATGATGACGCTGCCGGCAAGGACAGGGAGCTGAGGATAGCCGGCTTCGAGGGTCATCCCGGCACCTTTGACGCTCACTTCATACCAGGTATCGCCATTGATACGCACGGCATTCCGATCGTAATGACCGAGAGTCATTTCCATGATCATATTCGCGGGGTTCCCGCTGATCAGTTTTACTTCGTTCTGGTAAGCGCTGATCGTCTGATTCTCCGCCATCAGGGCGGTCATCATGATCAGGAGCAGACCAAATAACATTAGTATTCGCTTCATTGTATCCTCCATGGATATCATAATCATTATTTTGAACATCTTGGATATGGCGCATGAACGCCATATTCAGCATATCCAAAAAGGTCAGGATCGGGGCATTCACAGCCCCGATCCTGATCGGATGTATTATTTCATGAGCATCATTTTCAGGGTCTTGGCATAGCCTTCGGTCTCCATACGATACATATAGACGCCGCTGGCAACGCCACGCCCGGAGCTGTCCTTACCATTCCAGACGACCGTGTGATTCCCGGAAGCCAGATCACCGTTAACCAGAGTACGGACAAGCTGTCCCTTCATGTTAAAGATGCTGAGGCGGACGTGACCGCTCTGCTTCACGGAGAAGCGGATCGCGGTCTCGGGATTGAACGGATTGGGATAGTTGCCATCGAGCTTGGTCACCAGAGGGGTTCCGCTGGGATCGTCGTTATCGACGGTGGTATTCAGGATCACAGGGATCTGAATGGCGGGGTTGTTCGGGTCGTTCGAGCTGACCGTGATCGCATCCTCGATATTCACACCGCTCTGACCAACTGTGTAAGAGAGGGTAAAGACCTTGTTAGCGCCTGCGGTAAGCTCATAGGCATAGTTGGCGGGAAGGGCAGTTCCACCGGAGCTAAGGCTAAAGCCGGTCGGGATGCTGACCATACCGTTCAGGGCAACGTTTCCGAGGTTACGGACCACGAAGTCCGCGCTGACAGTCGTATTCAGGGGAACGTTCAGGAAGCTGATGGACTCGGTCGGGACATACATGATCGCCGCATTGCCGTTTCCGGTCGAGGGGAAGACGATGTCATCGATCCAGGCACAGTCACTGCCGGAGCTGACTGAGGTGTCCTTGGAATATGTCCACTTGAAGACTCTGGTTCCGGGGGTCACAGGATAGGTCATCTGAGCCCAGTCCTGAGTTCCGGACCAGCTTCCGGTCTCGGTGTTGTCTATGAAGAACTTCAGGTAGTCATATCCGCTTTCGGATGAGACTTTGCGCCAGAAAGTGATGTTTCCGGCTGCTGCGATCGCCATGGTCACCTGAAGGGTGGTGCTTCCGTTGTGGGAGATGGTTCCGGACTTGGCAGCATAGGAGCCGGAATGCGGGATACCGGTGCCGCTGACTATCGTCCAGGGGATGCTGCTGTTATTCAGCCAGGGGAAGGTCGTGAAGCTGCCGGATTCAAAGCCGTCACCGGTGATGCCCACGGGGAACATCAGGGTGTAATTTGCCATGAAAGAGCCTGCGCTATAGGCGAGACCGATCGGGATCATCGTACCATCCGGGATACCGGTTCCGAGAGTCACGACGAAGTTCACGGGAACACTACCAGTGGCAGGAATGCCGGGAAGGGTCAGGCTGTTCACGGATAAGGTCGCATCCGGATAGGTCATCACGATGTCCAAAGCTCCGCTGGGAGAATTGACATGCCCGGTATTGGCGACGTTAACGGTCACGGTCACGGTTTCGCCGTTCTCGTTGAAGCCATTGCCGTTACCGTCCGCCATGGTCACAGAACCGAAGGTGATGTTCGGAGCGGAGACGGTGATGGTGCGGTTTGTAGTCCAGGTATCAGTACCGTTGGTGATCGCGAAAGCCACGGGAACGTTGGTCTGGTCTGCGACCAGAGGACTGATGGTCATGGAGAAAAGGTTCGTCGCGTTGTAGGTTCCGCCGGCGACGATATTGGGAATGGTCGCGGTCGTCGAGGCGAAGGAAACGTCCGGGTTGGTCGAAGAGACGGAGACGGAAAGATTCGACGCTTCAAGGGTTCCGACGTTGTTAAAGTTCAGATCGAGCCCGACTGTCTCTCCTGCTTCGGCGATGGAATTGTTGCCATCGTTCACCGTGACGGTATTGACCATGACGTAAGCACCGGTATTGGGGATCACGCTGATCGCGGCAAAGGTGGGTCTGCGCTTGGATCTGGTCATGACCAGATCGGCAGTACCGGGACCTTCGAAAGGCGTGAAGGTAAGCGTCAGGTTTCCGGAAGCATCGGCAAGACCGACACCATGGAGGACGCCGTTCATCGAGAGAGCAACGTAAGTATAGGGATCGACGATGAGATCGACGGTGCCTGTTCCGATAAAGAGATTCTGCGGAACGACAGCGGCGACCACGGGCGGGATGCCCATATAGACGTTCAGGGAAGGATCACCCATGACGGAGTAGATCTCCCAGTAGTAGTTTATTCTGCTGCTGTTTGAAGCAACGACAGCCATATTGCCCATGAAGGTCATGGCACCGGTCGTCGCAGCCCAATCAGCGAAAGGCTCGTTGTGTTCATGGAACACGGCATCATAGGCGCCGGTACGGTTAGCGACCCAGGGAGAGCCGGAACCTGTCACAGGCGGTTTGTAGCCGACACCCCAGTAATAGTCTTCATCCCAGTAGGTGCTGTTGGTTCCGCCGATATAGGCGACAGCGCCTTTGTTGGCGGCACGGATAAAGGCTTCACCAAAGCATGTCCCGGTATCGAAAGCATTGGTAAGGCAGCAGTTCCCGACTACGACGGGATACTTGTTTGCATTGGTCATGCTGTTGATATTGGAGATGCTCATCGAGGGATCTGCCCAGGAGGTCTCGCTGCCGTGAGCGGTATAGTTTGCATAGCCTGCTCCGGCGCTGAAGTTTGCCAGGATCTGGGATTCGGAGTTCCCGGAACCCGGATAGAGGTAGGTGTGCGAGTTTATGCCGTGAGCAGCGTTGAAGTAATTGGTGGTGCCATAGTTGATCTGACCATTGGCATGGGTAGGACCGTAGGAGGAGTCCACGCCGGCGATCATGATGGCTTCGCCAAGATAGGCATCGCTGGGCATCGTGTATTGCTCGTGCATGAGAGTCTTGTTTATGATATTCTGCAGGTCCGCAGCGGTCGTCGCGGAGAAACGTCCGAAATACAGCTCAGGCACAAAGTCTGTTCCCTGTAAGCGAACGTAAGGAAGGTCGGTCACGTGGCTGCCGGTGGTTCCGGTATTGGCAGGAACCTGGGCGGTATCACCGACGATCAGGAGATAGGAAGGAGCAGGATTCTGGGTCGTAGCTGCGTTCCAGAGATTCTGCATATAGGTCTTGATCGCGTTCGTGGTCGTTCCGGTCTGGTCTGTGGTGGCGACGATCACATTGAAGCCTTCTTTCTTCTTCCAGTCGATGAAGGGCTGAAGGGTGGTCACGAAGTTCGCGGGGGTCACGATCACATAGCTCATGGGATAGCGATTCAGAGATACACGTTCCGTGGAGTAGTTGATCACGGTGTTGCTGAGCATCGAGTTAAAGGCAGGAGAATAGGTCCTGGCTTTGAGCTCTGCCGTCGCAGCGAGGTCTCCACCGCTAAAGGTGACGTTGACGTCCGCGGAGACGATCACTTCGATGCGGGAAGTGACGGGATTGTAACGCACGGGGACGAAATCCACAGCGAAAAGCCTCTCACCGCGCATATAGCCGATCTCTTCGACCTTGGCTTGAGAGTCTTCAGTCCACTTGGAACTGCTATAAGCTTCTTGTTTGAAAATAAAGGGAGCCATCGAGGCATCCTCACTCTTGGAGATCGACTCCTGACGGGGGATGATCGGATGGGCAATGCCCCATTGGTTTAGGTCAAACGAACGCCAGACGGGATTCTCGACCGTGGCACGCACAGTCGCTCCGACGGGAACGCTGATCAGCTGGCGCATCAAGGGAAGCCGGGGATAACCGGTCTGGTTTGTATAGGAATAATCCCGGATGAACAGGTCGGTAAAGACGCCGGCGGGAGTCTCCACGTCCTGGTAATTGAGCGCTTCGATGTTGTAATGGATGGTCAGATCCGTATCCGAGCTTCTGACCAAACGGACGCCGTTCGGAGCGTCCGATAAAGTGATCGTACCCTGTGCAGCGGCAAGTAATGCCACGAACAACAGGAACGTGAGCATGATAAGTGTTCTTTTCATGTCCACTCCTTTTCTTATTTCTCTATTGTTTAAGTTAATTCACACACGATATAGCCTATAAGATATGCAAAAGACGTGCCCAATCCAGAAATATTTATGCTTTGAGCATTGCCCTTGCGCTCCTTTCCGGAGAAAGTTCAGCGGCACAGAATGCTCCGGATAAAAAAATATGAGGCTAACCGCAGCTAACCTCATATAATATATGCGGGATAGAGGCTACTCTTCGGGAAGCCACTCATCCTTGACGGTAGGTTTGACTTCGGGCTTGGGATCATCCACTTCGTAAGTTTTGTTTTCCATGGAAAAGGCGATCACGATGTTCTCTTTTCCAAATTCCTTGGTGGACGTAGCTTTGATCTTCTTGTTGGACTCGTCCCAAGAGAACTTGAATTCGGGAGTATCGACGGAACCAAGATTGAGTTGGGACAGGTCGAAAGGATAGTCCTTGAATTCGTTTTCCGGGCTATTCACAAAGTTATCTACAGCCAGCTTGATCTTGTCAAAGGTAGGGATCAATGTCTCTATCTTTCCCTGGATGACCAGTTCCTGGGCTTTGTCGGCTTTCATCTGCTGCATCGGAAAGACAAAAACGAATACCAAGCCTATGAGCATCAGGATCATCATCATTTCGATCAACCCGATCTTGTGTTGACTTCCGTTTCCGGCGGTATTCTGTTTTGTGCCGGGTTCAGTCACTTTCTTGGTGTTCTCTTGTTTAGGCTTCAATTCGGTATCAGCCATTGTTCCTCCTAAAGGAATTCATAGTTTTTTTTCAAGGTTTGGATAATCCCGTTTTTTGTCAAAGGATTTGTTAGAACCCGTCGAAGACTATCGAACGCTTGAGCATGATCCCGTGGGTAAAGACGTCCTCGCGAGGTTCATATTTCAGGTCATAGGACAGGCGGAGTTTGTACGGCAGCATCAGCCTTAGCGACGTGTCATGAGCGATGAGCACGACGGTATTCTTTTGCAGGTCGGTTGCCTCTTGCAGAGTAAGCGAGTAGTCCAGAAAGAGCCTCTTGCCCAGATACTTGCTGAGTGAAAGGGACAGGTTGTTCAGCAGGATCGAGGAGCTGAATTGCATTACATCGTTATTGAACTGCCTCAGATCGGTAAAATCGGCAAGTTTTTGCGGGTCGGCTGAGTATTCCGTAAAGAGGTTTTGAATAAATCCCGCCTTGATCGTGAAGGTATCCAGCTTGAGGAAGCGACGAATGCTGTTTTCGATCGGGTATAGAATGGGGCTGAGAATAGATGTATTCAGGTTCCCCCCGATCAGATTCGCAGCTTCATCCGAGAGGAGATTCTGCCGTTGGGTCGATGATAGCTGATCCTCTGTCTGGTTATACCGCAGCCGGGAAAGCACCGAAGTTGCCGATCTGTCTTCCGGATTATCGCTGGTCAGATCGAACTTCAGTCTGCTGATAAAGCTCTTCTTCGGGTCGTTATCCGTCGTCACCTGCAAGGTCACGAGAGTCCCGTCCGGTGCCCGCTTGACGAAGTTCCCGTTGATCTGGATGATGTCCCGCGATTCGAGGATAAAGACGTTTAGATCCTGGTTTTCAAACACCGTGCCAAAGAAGTCGATCGAACCGCGTTCCGAGGTGAAAGTCGCTTCGTTCAGGTGCCAGATATGCCCATCGTAGATGATGTGCAGGTAGCTGCCGGGATTGATCTTGAAGTTCGTTGGATAAGTCACGTAGGAGACGTTCTCCTGCAGGGTGATCATCAGGTCGAGCTTGAAGGGGAGCGGAGCAGGCTCCGTGTCGTCGCCCTTGGAGGTACTTCCCCGCATCGAGTAGATCATCTTCAGGAGGTTATCCGTATTCGGAGGATAGACTGCCGAAGTATTCGAAACGTACGCATGTGCCGAGATCTTCATGTCGTCAAAGGGACCCATGACGGTCGCGAATTTGCTGTTTTGCCCCTTGATCGCAACATTGGCGAGAGACCTTGGTGGAGTAAAGAGGGGGATGTTCCCGAGGATCCCGGGATCATCTATATTCAGGTCAAAGACCCCGAGGTCGATAAACCCGATCTGGAAGTGATTGCTGATGTCTTCCCGGAAGTGATTGTTCAGGATTATCTTGCCCGGTCCCACGTTCATAGTCGCGGTATCGAGGATGAACTTGTTGTTGTCGAAATTACCTTTGATGACGATGTCCCGAACCGCTTCCGGCTGATCCTTGATCCTGAGGAAACCATTGGTGATATCCAGGCTGCCGCGCTTGACCACGAACTGCTCTTCATCGGTTCCGATGCTGCAGTTCAGCGTTGATCTGCCTCCGGCATCGGTGATGTAATCGACTAAGCTGTCAACCCAGGAGAAAAGCTGACCGTCAACGTTGAGGGATAGCTCGTTGTCACCATCTGTGAACCGATTGTAGAGAATATTGTAATCCAGAGCTCCGGAACCAGTTAGCTTGACTACTCCGGGTTTCTCCGCACTGAGCTTGAATACCTTGAGAGTGTTCTCCCCCTGTTCGGCTACGAGATCGATATTGTCGATGGATACGTCAGGCGCGGAAAAGTCGGCAATGCGGACATCCGCACCCAGGATAGGATGCGCAATCCTGCCTATGAGATCGTCATACAGAGCCGTGAATACACCGCTGACCCAGCCTTTGACCGGCGAGTCATAGACTACGTCATCGGGGGATAGGTCTTCGACCCTCGCTCGGGCATTAAGCTTCACCTTATCCGCGATAACCATGTCCCCCGTCAACCTGACAAGGTTGCGTTTACTGCTGAATACGTCACCGGAAAGCAGACATTCGTCCGGCGGACCGATCAAGCGGATCTTTGCCGCAAGGGGATATATCCCGTCAACGAGGAATTCCCGCAGGTTGATCCGAGCATCGAGGAACTTCTCCGGTTCGTTGGTATAGTTCGCCACGACGCTGAGGTCAGAGAATTCCGGCAGGTTCAATCCGTTTCCCGGATAAAACTCCTCTATGTCCCGGCTGGATAGCCCGATCAAGGCAAGGTCGAATGCCGTGTTCTGCTTGTCCTTCAAGTCCATACTTCCGCTGAGGGATACGAGATCGTTCACCCGGAAGGAATTGACCGTCACGAGGCTTCCCGTCTTCTGCGCCGAAAGCTGCAGATCGACCGGTTTATCGTTGAAAACTCCGTTATTCCCGCTGATGTGCACCGCAGCATCTCCGCTCTTGAGATCATAATTTCCCAAGACCCGAATAGCTCCGCTATAGGCAAAGTTCTTCCGGGTAGAAAGCGAGAGATCGGCTCGGGTCGTGATAGAGCTTCCGCTCATGATCGCTTTGAGGGTGCCGCTGAGCTCCGGATCTATGTCTTTGAGGAAGCCTATTGAGTAGATACTCGCCGGACTTGTCCTGTCAAAGCTCATGTCCAGCAGGAGGTTCTGATCCAGAACGTCACCAATGAGGGTAAGTGAATAGCCATCATCACCGGATAAGGAGCAATTTGCGAAGTAGGAATTCTTGCCATTATCATTATCCGCAGGGATCAGGGATACTTCGCCCTTGATCCCCCGTAGCGAGAGATCGTCATAGTCCAGGTTCAGATCCCGCAGGCTGAGGGCGATCTCCGGCAGGCTGCCATAGAGCTTGACCAGATAGTCCGCCGCTCCGGAAACCGCTAAGCTGCTCAGTTCGCTGCCAATAGGCATGGTCTTCAGGCTTCCGCTGATCTCCCTGCTTTCCGTGTTTGCGCTACCATCTGCCGTGATGCTCTGGTTGCGCCAGCGGGCATTCATCAGCCTGTAGCTGATGATATCGTCCGCATAGTCAGCTTGCAAAGCGACATCGGAGATCGTCTCTCCGGCATAACTGAGTTCGTTTGAATCTGCCGTCAGGGTCAGGATGGGCTCCGAAACCGAACCGGAGATATCGATCCCGGCTCGCAGGTTCCCGTTGATCCCCTGCTCAGCCAATGCCAGGTCAAGATTCTCCAGCTCGATCGATCCGATCAGGGTGGGATCGTTCAGCAGATCCTCAAGCTGGATATTCGCCGAAGCGACGCTGTTCCCGACCTTGAGCGAGGTCACCTCACCGATCAGACGGTCCCCGTTATAGGATGCAGAGATAAAGGGGATCTCCACCGGGTACTTATCCAGGAACAAACCTCTCGTGTTCCAGACCAGAGCCTGAGCATCAAAGAGGATGCGTGAATCCGGGCTTGCTTGTCTGCCGCTGACAGCGAGGTTTAGCTCCGTCCCCAGATCCTTGATATCCGGATGTGAGAGATAGCGGGGAGAGAGGTTGCTGATCTCGGCTTCTCCTCGCGCCAGGCGACGTTTATCGAACTCCGCGTTCAGCTTGATCAATCCTCCCGAGCTGCCTTTTGCGGTGAGGAGCAGGGTCGAGCTTTCCTGGTTCTTTGCCCGGATGTTTATCTCGGAGAGAGATTCCACTACTCTGAGGTCACCGGGATTGATGATCCTCATCGGGAATTCGCCTTCAAAGGAGAATCTCCCTTCGGTGACCGATATGGAATGGTAGATCTTTGCCAGTTCCGGCATTCTAAAGGGGGTTCCGGGACCCTTTTTCTTCCCAGGGGTCGGCTTGAGCTTCAGCGTCACGTCGGGTCTGTGAATATCGACCTGATCGAGCAGATTGCGGAGCTTGAACCCGGAAGCTATGACCTTGAGGAGGTTGTAGCGGATCCGGATCTGATCCGCCTTGATGCTGAGGTCTTTGGCGTGAGACTCGAAGACCAGTCCTTTTGCCAGAACCTGCCTCTCTCCAATGCTCAGGGAAGCTATCCGGGCTTTACCCTTGAGGGCTTTACCGATCTCTCTCTCTGCGATCCCTTTGATGATCCCTTGCAGGTCAAAAACATACCACATCAAAAAGAAGAGGATGTTTATGACCAGAAGGATCAGGATCAGGGATAGAAATCGTTTCGGACGCTTCATGAGCTTTGTTTCTTAGGAGATCTGCTTCAGGATCCCGTTCTCCAGTTCATAGGTCATTTTCGCCAATTTAGCTTGTTCGCGATCATGCGTGATGATCACGAAGGCTTGTCCCAGCTCGCGATTGAGATCCTGGATCATTTGCCAGATCTCCCCACTCTTTTGGGGATCAAGATTTCCCGTAGGTTCATCCGCAAGGACGACTCTCGGTTTGTTTATCAAAGCTCTGGCGAGAGAAACGCGTTGCTGTTCTCCTCCGCTCAACTGGTTTGAATAGTGACGACACCTGTCCTCCAGACCAAAGCGTTTCAGCAAAACCTGCGCTTCGCGGATCGCCTGAGGTCTTGATGCTCCATTGATCAACATGGGCAATGCCACGTTCTCCTCTGCGGTGAGGTCTTCGATCAGATAATGAAACTGAAAGACGAAGCCTATTTCCTTGTTTCGGATCATCGGAGCTTCGCGGGAGTCTGAGCGGATCTCCTTGCCGTCAAAGAGCACGGTACCCTTATCCGGATTATCCAAGAGCCCAAGTAGATGCAAAAGGGTGCTCTTCCCACACCCAGATCTTCCCGTGATGCAGCTCAGATCACCCTCAGATACGATGAGGGAAACATCACGCAAAACGTTGATCATCATATTGCTGTCATTATAGGACTTCGCCAGATTCTGTGCGGTTATGATACTCAAATGAAGGCTCCTTATGGGTTCCGGATAAGTTCGATGATCCGGAACTTATTGATCCGTCGCAAAGGGACGCTGATACAAAGCATGATCATCAGCGCAGATACGCCAAAGATGATCGCTTGATTCAACGGTGAAATATAGACGGTAAGTTTATCGATGAAATACACATCGCCTTTGAGGGTATAAAAATTCTGGTTCACGATCAGTAAGGACAAGAGCAAACCGAAGATCAAGCCCAGAATGATCGAGGCAAAAGCAACAGCGGCGATGCGGAAATAGAGCATCCTCTGTATCGAGCGGTCGTCCGCCCCGATCGCCTTGAGGATGGCGATCTCGTTTTTCTTCTCGATGATGATGGTGACTACTGCACTGACGACGTTTAGCCCGGCGATGAGGACAAGGAAGCTGAAGATGATGAAGATCAGCCACTTTTCCATGCTGATCAGGCGAAAGAGGGCAAGGTTGTTGATCGTCCAGGGTGTGATATCGAAGGCTTCTCCCAGCTTGGTAGCGTAGTCTCTGGCGACATCATCGGCTTTGTCCGCATACTCCGGTAAGAGCCGCAGCTCCAACCGGGTAAAGCGGCTTTGGGACATGATGATCCGGTCACAATCCGCCTGGGTCAGGATCACGATCGACCGGTCAAACTCATAGTAACCGGAGCGATAGATGCTCTTGATGCGAAATCTGTATTCGCTGGGAAAGAGCCCCATGGCGCTGATCCGATCAAGCTGCGGATAGATCAGGCTCAGGGTGTCGCCGGGAGCCTTGTGCAGTTCCTTCGCCATATAATGCCCGATGATGATCTCGCCTTCCTTTAGACCTTTGAACCCGCCTTTGATGAACTTGGCGTAGGGAAAATCGTATTTGAAGTCAAAGCCGCGGATCAGCGCGCCTCGCACCTGCCCACCCTCCTGTGCCATAGCAGAGAAAGAGATTATCGGGCTCACGCTGCGGAAACGCTTGTCGTCCTGCACCGCTTTCATGGCGATGCTGAGCTGTTGCTCGGTCAGATATTCGCGGCTGCTGCTTTGCAGGTTGATATGGGCGAAAGAATCGAGCAGAACGCTCTTGAGCGATCGTTCATACCCCTCAAAGAGGTTCAAGCCGGCGCTGAGGATCCCGACCGATACGACTATACCGAGTACCATGAATACGAAACTAAAGCGCAAAAGGTTGCGCTTTGGATGTTTCAGGTAGTTTTGGAGAAAGAAGAGATCGAGCTTATTCACGGTCGGTTCCGTCCACCTCCGTCAACGGGGCAAGATTGACCAGCGCTTCGACCGAGATCGGCAAACGCGAAGCGGAGACACGGTTGATAAGCAACTCGGAGATCAGACCGAGGGAAATAAACTGGAATCCCATGAGGATCAGCAGGATACCCAGAAACAGCAAGGGACGGTTTGAGAGTGGATAGCCCCAAAAGAGCTTCAGCACTGCGAGATACACGCTCAGCGCAACGCCGAGCCCCGCGGAGAGCAAGCCGATCCTGCCAAAGAGATAAAGAGGACTCTTGATGTATTGGGTCACCATCTTGACTGTCATCAGATCGAAGAATCCGCGCAGATAGCGTTCCCATCCATATTTGGACTTTCCGAACTGTCTGGCACGGTGCATGACGGATATCTCCCCTACTCTGTAGCCGAGGGCATTGGCAAGCGCCGGGATATACCTGTGCATCTCACCGTAGAGATTGAGCTCCTTGACCAGCGATCTGCGATAGAGCTTGAACCCGCAGTTATAGTCTTTGAGCTTGAGCCGGAAGGTCTTGGCTGTGACGTAGTTGAAGAGCTTGGAAGGCAACGTCTTGTGCAGAGGATCATGCCGTTTTTCCTTCCATCCGGAGACCAGATCATAGCCCTGATCGAGCTTTTCAATGAACTTGTCTATCTCGGCGGGATTGTCCTGGAGGTCGGCATCCATCGTGAAGACCAGGTCACCCTGAGCTGCCTGGAAACCATGCTGTAAAGCTGCGGCTTTACCAAAATTGCGTCTGAACTTGATGATCTTGATCCGTGGGTTATCCTTGGCAAGATCAAGCATTATCGGATAGCTCTGATCCCTGCACCCATCATCGATAAAGATGATCTCATAATTTCGCTGTCCCACATTAGACAGGATTTCCTGCACCAGCTGGCGGATGGATCCTTCTTCGTTCAATACCGGTATTACAAAGCTAATTAACATATTCTACTCATATAAAAATACTGATTAGGGTCATCGCCAAGCCCGAGACCATCGGGATCTTGACGTTGTCATCGACCGGGATGTCCCAGAGCTCGGCAATGGTCGCTGCCAGGGCACCGACAACTGCCAAGATCGGCTTATCCAAAAAGAACAGACCAAAGATCAAGGTGCTGATAAAACAGGCAAGGCTGCCTTCCAGGGATTTCTTAGTGCCGAGGAACTTCCGTTTGCCAAAGTTGATCCCGATCATCGCGGCAAAAGTATCACCGATGGATACAAACGCCATGGCGCAAAAAGCGATCGGTGGGAGAAAGAAAGCGACGCAAAGCATGCTGGAAAAGATCAGATATGTGGCACCCGTGAAGTCTTTCCATTCGTGCTTCCGCAGGATCAGTCCAAAAAGACGCATGAAGTTCTTGCGAAAGGACTTTTGCCAAAATCGCCCGAATTCGATCACCAGCGTGACAACCAGTGCGGCAAGGAGCAGGACGAAAGCGATCCCGCGACGTTCGAAGGTGATCAGGTATTTGTATGCAAAGGGGATGATCAGCGAACTGATGTGGATAGACTTGCGTATTGTCTCGTTCAACTGAGCAAATGGCATACTTATCCCGGACTATACTCTTTGCATTTCCAGTATTCTAACCTGTTGGGAGGATTTCCAGTTTATCACGAAACGGTGTTTCTCATCCGGATTTGCCGGATGTAGACCGTTCTCGATCTCGACCTTGCTCTTTAGCTCGTTGTAGGAGCATTGTTTGATGATGAAGACGGGCTCCGGATTCTGCATTCCCCAAGGGAGGAGCAGCTCCAGCTTCTGCCAATTCTCATGGTTCAGATCGGACAAACTGATGACCCCGTCGGCAACCGAAGCTTCGGTTTCCTCAGGTTGATCCAGAGCCTGGAGATATTCGTTGAAGCACTCGAGAAAACCGTCGTATTTTTCCGGCTCCATCGTGAATCCCGCTGCTCTGGGATGACCGCCGAACTGGATGAGGTGTTCTTTGCAGTGGGTGAACGCGGAGACCATGTTCACGCCGTCCAGGCAGCGTCCCTCGCAGACCATCAGTCCGTTGTGGATCTTCAGCATGATCGCGGGGATCCCAAGGTTGTTCACGACGTAAGTCGCGGCGGTTCCCAGCAGATTATAGGGGATCGCGTCATCGTCGTCAAAATATACGAAGAAACTGCCAACGAAGCCGTTGATCAGGTTATCGATGAATCCAAATACCTTGTTAAGTTCCTGTTCCCATTTCTTCTTCTGCAATTCGAGATCCTGGAAAAGCTCGGCTTTCTCATCCGAGACCTGAAGCATAAACCGCATCGCAGTATGTTGTCCGGCAGCTTCGCGCCCATTGGCGATCAACCGGGACGTATTCACCATAAAGTTAAATATATCCGTGCGGGAATTGATCCGGGGATAGTTCCGGGAGAGGAAGTCTATCGTGTAATCCGGGACTTGTTCCCAGTTCTCGAGGACGTAGCGAACCATCGCGCGGTTCACACCGATCATGGGAACCTTATCGGCAATGGAACCGACCCCAGCCCAGAAATAGCTTGCCGGGGAGACAGGATGCTCCAGTATTCGGCTCAGATAGCGGATCAGGATCAAAGCGACCCCGACTCCGGACAGAGCTTTGAAGGGATATTGGCAGCCCGGAAGCTGTGGGTTCATTATCGTATATGCGGGTGGGATCTGATCGGGCTGCACCAGATGATGATCGGTAATGATCACTTCACAACCGAGCTTGTTCAGCTCCGTCACGCCCTGAAAAGCGCTGATCCCGTTATCGACCGTGATCAACAGGGTGTATCCGCCTTCTTTGACGAAGTCCAGGACGGACTGCTGGATCCCATGCGGTTCGAGATTACGGTTGGGGATAAAATATTTATGCTTTTGATAACCGCAGGAATTGAGGTATTGGTAGAGGATATAGGTACTCGTCACGCCATCCGGATCGTCATGACCAAAGATAACCATCGACTCGTTCTTGTACAGAGCTTGGCGAATACGCTCAGCGACTACATCGATATTCTTGCACAGGGCTTCGTCCGGGAAATCCTGCAGCCCGCTTTCCAGATTGTCCGGGTCTATGCCTCTACTCTTGAGAACTTGGTGTAAAGGGTCGCCACTAATGCCTTCCGGGGCTTTCCAAGTGATCACCATCCTTCAATATCCTCTTTTTCGGGGATATCGCGAGGAGCTTTGCGATCCGGCGCTTTGCTCAGGATATCGAAGCCGGTAAAGCCGATCATCAGCATCACGGAGTCGTCCTGCAGTTCATTGACTGAGAGGTTCCCCCGGCGAGTATATTGCAGACCGAGGTCGATCCGATTTACGTCCCGCTTGAGGGCAAAGGTCAAGCCCAGGCTGAGGGCAAGCTCGTCGATCTCCTCGTCATTGCTGCTCTTGAAGGGGAGCTTGCGCCAGGATAATCCGCCCCGCCAGGGAAGCTGACCGAGCACGCCCTTGTAAACGTCCTGAGAGGGTTCATAGGCAAAGCCGATCCCGGCTTTGAAGCTCTGAGTATAGTTCTGATCGACCGTTGTCCAGTCCTCATAGCTGAGGTCTGTGGCGATCTTGTAGTTCTTTTTGGGGATGAAGGTAGCACTGGCGGAGAAACTCGCCGGCATCTTGTACTCGTAATCCTCTGGATCTTCCGTCTCATGGATCGAAGAGCGTTGGGAATCTCCTTTGAGAGTATGAGCGGGTGAGTAATGCATCCCTACCGAATACCAGGAGCCTGCATCGAGCAAGCCAAAGGTCACGGCGGGATTTTTATATGAACGCACCAGCTTCTCGCGAGTGTTGAATACGCCGCTATTACTCTCTTGGATGAAGCTCCGCGCTTCGTGCCCAAAATAGTAGTTACCGCTTGCGCCGAGGCTCAGCGTTCCCAGCTTGATGCTGTAGATCAGGTCGGCACGGTACATGTATCTGTCCATTTCCTGCTTTTCAGTGATCGTCCCGCTGGATGTGGGATCGGGGATGGTGATCTGGTTTGAGACCCATCCCGAGGCATAAGAATTGAACTGGAACCCAAACCGATGTTTCCTGTAAGGAACGTTGATGCTGAAGTACGGCAAGTCAAGAGAGTTATCGACGAACTTCTTCACCCCGAGAGTATCGTAGTCAGAGCGATATCCGGTATAGCCAAGAATGATACCCGTAGCGAACATCGTGCTGTTCGTCGTGTTGTGCAGAGCAGGATTGGCATAGCCGTTGTTGGGACGGAATATGTCCGAGGCTCCGGTGTCGCCCATACCAAGGCTGTATATATCTCTGCCAAAGAATTGCACCGGATATCCGTCATAGGAAAAGACGGAATTCCCGGCATAGAGCGCAAATCCGCAGATCAGGCTCAGTAAAACTGTAAGTGCTAATTTATTCATCTCTTGTGTCCTGCTTTATGATGTGTCTGCTTGACCGGATCAGGCGGGATACGGAAAAAGCGGTAGGCATTCTCGAACGCAGCCTCCGCGACCTCATTCGGGGTGATCTCTTTGATCTCGGCGATCTTTTCGGCGATAAGGTTCAGGTATAGCGGACTATTCCGCTTGCCCCGGTGAGGGTGTGGGGGTAAATATGGACAATCCGTTTCTATCATGAAACGATCCATAGGGACGAGCCTGATGACATTTTCGAGGTGCGAATTGGCATAGGTGATGGAACCGGTGAAGGACATCATCCAGCCAGCGTCGAGAACTTGCTGCGCGAAGATGATATCGCCGGAGAAGCAATGGAACACTGCTTCCTTGACGCCTTCATCCCGCAGGATCTTGTAGCACTCCTGATGCGCATCGCGATCGTGAACGACCACCGGCAGGTCATATTCTACTGCCAGGTGTGCCTGATTGGCAAAGACTTCCCGCTGAACATTGAAGGGGGAAAGGTTACGGAAGAAGTCCAGCCCGATCTCTCCAATGGCGACGACCTTCTTCTCACGCGCTAAGCGCTTGATGATCTCCGCATCAAAGTCCATCGCATCGTGAGGGTGATATCCCACTGTCGCAAAGATATGCAGATGCTTTCTTGCCAGTTCCAGTGAAGACATCGAGGTCTCCTTGTTGAAACCGATGTTTACTATATACTCTATTCCTTGGCTAAAACACTTCGTGATAAGGGATTCCCGGTCTGTATCAAAGTCCGGAAGATCCAAGTGTGCATGTGTCTCAAATAACCTCATATGGTGGCACTTATCCCCTTGTTTAACTTTGAATCATAGTATCCGCAATACTCATTTCTTGTCAAAAGGTTTTTCCTAATTGTCTTCATCCTGACTAAGATCGTGTGGACGGTTACCATGTTCGTCGATCGGATCATAGATGAACTTGTGTCCCCCGGCTTTGACCAGGTTCTTCATTTTATCTGCCATGACCTCGACAGCATCGATGAAGTCTATGGTATTGAGTCCACCGGTGGGATCGCAATTGCCATCCTGGATCCGTTGCAGGATCATCTGGCGGGCATTGTAGTGCTGTTCGTTGATCCTGCCTTCGATCTCGATGATCCTGTATGTATATTGAGGGTCAAACTCCTCCAGGTAATCGATCGTATTATCGAGCATAAACATCAGCTTCTCAAAGAGTTCTTTGATGATCTGGTTGAAGTCATCGCACATACTGACCTTTTGAGCAACGATCTGGGTATTGAGTATCTTATTCAGTTCCTCGGTAAAGTCGCCCATCTTCTCGATATCGTTGACGGTATGCAACAGCGCCGGGATCTTCTGGATGATAATATCCGAGTTTGTCCGTCCGTTTACAGCAACGAGGTAGAGCGTGATCTCTTTTTGCAAGCTGTCGATCGCATTCTCGATCCTGCCGACCTTGTTCTGTTTTTTATAGTTCTTTTCCTGATACGCTTCATAAGTGATGTTCATCCCCATACGCACTAACCGCAGCATCTCCCGCATCTCTTTGATCGACTGTTCCACGGCGAGCTCCGGATCGCTCATCAGGTGATAGTTCAGATGTTTGGGCTCACCCAGGGAGATCGAATCCGGTGAATCCTTGGGGATTATCTTCTTCGCCAGGGTCGCCAAGAGTCCTGCCATCGGCAGGAAGAGCATGGTGTTGAAAACGTTGAAGAATGTGTGCGCATTAGCGAGATGCCGCGCTATACCCTGACCTTGCATGACGTCGCCGGGTGTCAGCCAGTTTATCAACTTTGGATATAGACCGAGATATGTGAGAGTACCAAAGATGATCGTCCCAATGACGTTGAACATTGTATGCACTACAGCGACCCGCTTGGCAGTGTTATTGGCTCCGAATCCAGCCAGCCATGCGGTGATCGTCGTCCCGATATTATCACCAAAGATCAGGTATATCGCCCCTTCAAAGGGGATCAGCCCGCTGTTTGCCAGTACCATGACGATACCAACCGAGGCGGATGAGCTCTGGATCAGCATTGTAAATAGTGTACCGGTCAGGATCCCGAGGATGGGGTTGGTCGAGAGGTTGACCATGAGGTTTCGCGCGGTGACAGAATCCTTGAGGGGACCTACTGCTGCTGACATGACGTTTAGCCCGATGAAGAGAAGACCAAAGCCGAGGATGATCGAGCTCCATTTTTCCATGGCTCGGCTCTTTTTGATGAATAGGAAGGTGACCCCGATCACGACCAGAGCATAGGCATACTTCCCGATGTTAAAAGCTATCAATTGGGCTGTGACGGTGGTACCGATATTAGCGCCCATGACGACGCCTACCGCTTGGTTTAAAGTCATGACCCCGGCATTCACGAGCCCGATGAGCATCACCGTCGTCGCCGATGAGCTCTGAATGATGCCGGTTACACCCAAACCGACCAGCATCCCTTTGAATGGAGTGTCGGTGATCTTTTTTAGTATCCGGCGCATCTCATTGCCGGCAACAGCCTGCAGATTGTCGGACATCTTTGCCATACCAAAAAGGAATAAAGCCAGTCCACCCAGGAAATTGATAATCTCGATAACACTCATATAATGGTACTTCCCCTTTATTTTTCCACTACAGGACAGATTTTGCACCGGCTGTCTGCGGTCAAGAAAAAAAGGAGGCTTGTATCAAGCCTCCTTCATCGTATCTATCGGGTCAGGATATTACTATATTTCGGGTTTCATCTGGGGGAAGAGTATGACCTCTTTGATCGAGTCATTCTCGGTCAGGAGCATGACCAGACGATCTATGCCGATCCCCTGTCCGCCCATCGGTGGCATACCATATTCCAGGGCTTCCAGGAAGTCTTCATCGACGACGTTCGCCTCATCATCGCCCATAGCCCGGAGCATTGCCTGAGCTTCGAGTCTCTCCCGCTGATCCAGAGGATCATTGAGTTCGCTGAAGGCATTGGCAAATTCGTTCCCGGCGATGAAAAGCTCAAACCTGTCTGCCAAGAGCGGGTTGTCCGGCTTGGCTTTTGCCAGGGGAGAGATCTCCTTGGGGAAATCACAGACGAAAGTCGGCTGGATCAGTTTATCTTCGACGAAATGCTCAAACATCAGGGCAATGAGTCTGCCTATCCCGGCACCTTGCGGGATCTCCAGCTTGTGGCTCCGGCAGAAGTCCAGCGCTTTGTCATAGTCCCAATCCGAGAGATCAACCCCGGTGTATTGGGATACAAGCTCAGTCATCCCGGCTCGTTTCCACTCCCCGGTGATCAGAACGTCGTGTCCATGATAGCGGAAGCTGTCCTTGCCGATGATGTCCTGCGCCAGATGTTTGAATAGCTTTTCGCAGATATCCATCATCCCGTCCAGGTCTGAATAAGCTTCGTAAAACTCCATCAGCGTGAATTCGGGATTGTGGGTGCGATCCATACCTTCATTGCGGAAGTTCTTTCCGATCTCATAGACCCGCTCAAAGCCACCGACTATCAACCTTTTCAGGTAGAGTTCGGTCGCGATTCGCAGATAGAGATCGACATCCAGGGTGTTGTGATGGGTGACGAAAGGTCTGGCATTTGCCCCGCCGTACAGGGGTTGCAGAGTCGGGGTTTCGACCTCGATATAACCTCTGGCATCCATGAATCGACGGATGGCGGCAATGATCGCAGATCTCTGTTCGAAGACCTTACGGTGCCCGGGATTGAGCAAGAGATCCAGATAGCGTTTGCGATAACGCAGCTCAATATCGGAAAACTCGTCGTAGCGGATGACCTTGCCATCCTCGACCTTTTCCTTGACTGCGGGCAAAGGACGGATGTTCTTGCTGAGGAGAGTGACCTCGGCTACCTTTAGCGAGTATTCTCCCGCTTGAGTATAGAACAAAGTTCCGCGCACCTGGACAAAATCGCCGACGTCACAAAGCTTGAAGACTTCGTAGTTGTCGATCCCGGTCAGGTCTTGCTGGACGTAGATCTGGATGCGTCCGGAATTATCTTCGACGTTGCCAAAACCCAGCCGTCCCTGTCTTCGCATGGCTACGAGCCGACCGCAGAGCGTGACCTCCTGCTCAGAGGCGATCCATTCGTCCTTACCTTCGAGCACCTCACCGACCTTATGGCTACGGGAGGAGCGGATGGGATAAGGCTGGATCCCCAGCGCGAGTATCTTCTGCAGCTTTTCTTTACGAAGCTTGATAAACTGATTTTGGTTCGATTGCATTTATATTCTACAGGTCTTTGAAGGGATTGTCATCATTGACCGAAGGCTTCTGATTGGCATACTTGCGCCATTCTTCGTCGCTGCGGCTGCGTCCGCCCTTGCGAGGACCTCTGGAGCTGTCATAATTTCTCGGCTCTCTGGGATATTCCTCACGCTGACGGGGTTCGATGACTTCGTCCGCGGTTCTGTCTGTATAATCCAGGGTGATCCTGTGGCTGTCTTTATCTATGGCAGTGACCATCAAAAGGGCTTTGTCGCCGGTCTTGAAGTTATCAGTCTTGCGAACTCTGGAGCGGGGAAGCAAGCCGGTGATACCGTCTTCGATCGTCACGAACACGCCAAAGTTTGTCGAGCTTTCGACTGTGCCTTCAAAGGGTTTTTCGATCTGAACGATCTCATCGATCTTGTCCCAGGGATCTTCCTGGAGAGCTTTGAGGGAAAGAGAGATCTTCTGAGTGTCTCTGTCGATCCGCAGGATCTGTACTTCGACATAGTCACCTTCTTTGAGGACTTCGCGCGGATGTCCGACGTTGCGGTTGCGGCTCATTTCGGAAACGGGGATAAGGCCCTCGACGCCGGGTTTGAGCTCGGCAAATGCGCCAAAATTGTGCAGGCGCAGGATACGGCAGTTGATCGTATCACCTTCTTTGATCTCGTTCATGGCAAGCGTAAAGGGATTTTCCTGAAGCGCTTTCATGGACAAGGATATCTTATCGCCCTTGATGTCCAGGATCTTGACTTCGATCTCCTGTCCGACCTTGAGCATATCCTGAGGCTTGACCACGTGATGCCAAGAGATCTCGGACACGTGCATCAGACCTTCGATACCACCCAGATCCACGAATGCGCCAAAATTGGTCATCCGCATGACCTTTCCGGTCACGGTCGAACCCGCCACCAAGGTGGCAAGAGCGGAAGCTTTCTTCTCAGCCATCTGAGCATCAGCCAGCTGACGGTGGGAAACTACTACCCTGCGGCAGTTTTCAGAACACTCGATAACGAGAAAATCAAGGGTCTTACCGATGAACTCGCTCGGTTCCTCAACTGAGTGTGAGGAGATCTGCGAAATGGGACAGAACGCTCTGGCTCCCAGGATATCTACGTTAAAGCCACCCTTCGTCACCGAATAGACTTTACCCGCAGCCGGGATCTTCTTCTCAAAGGCATCCCTGAGCGATTGCTTGTCCACATACTGCTTGGTAAGGCTTTTGCCGACTACATAGCCTTGGTCATTTTGATCAACGATATAGCCCTTGAGCATGTCCCCGACCTTGAGGCTGAGAACACCCTTCTCATCGGTATATTCGCCGACTTCGGCATAAGCATCGAACTTTCCACCGAGATTCACAATGATATAGTTTTCATTGATCGTCACGATAGGGGCTTCGACAACGTCACCCTTCTTGATCTCTGTTGTGTTTTGAAATGATTCTTCGAGCATCCGAAGATATTCTTCTTTAAGCTCTTTCATCGCAACTTTGTTGCTTGTTTCACGCACCTTGTCTGACATAAGTAACTCCTAACGACTTTTCAAAGCTCCACACTTTTTCAATCCGTGATTTTGTAAAGCACTATTTTTCATGTTCTGCGGCTTTGTGTGCACACCTACTACTTGGAGTAGATAGACAAAGCACAAGAATCATGGAAAAAGCTCCGAAAAAGTCCTCTGAAACAGTGTTAAATCAGGAGGCTTCTTATGGGGTTGTCATGTCCTCTGATATCTCTCTACGCAGGATCTCCAGAGCAGAATTCATTTCAGGGTCATTGCCATTGACTATATCTTCCAGGCTACGCTCTATTATAACGTCGGGAATTATCCCCAGCCCAAAGAAACGTTCTCTACCCGGATTTTGCACTAAGAGCCCAGTCCAGCTCACCCGTATATCACCCGGGAGGGCAGTTGTGACGACGTTTCCGTTTGCGCCGGCAGAGGGCTGACCAACGATTGTTCCTAGCTTGTTGTATTTGATGACCCCCAGATATCCCTCACAATAGCTTTGAGCAAGCCTGCTACTCAAGGCTACCATCTTGGCATTCAGATGCGGTTCTTCTGGCGTTAATCCCCATACAGCGGTATCCTCACCAATCCTGGGAAGCTCGTCATTCGGACGTATGTATCTCTTTACTACGCAGGACGACCAGGTATCCTGTTCTTTCAATAATAGTTGCAGTAACTTAGTGGATACTCGCGGATAGAAGCTCAGATCGAGGATGAGACCCTTGGCCTTGAGAAGCTCTGGCATCATCGAATCAATATCTTCATCGTGGAGCCGGAAGAGGTTAAGATATATGATTCCTTCCGGATATGAAATCGTTTTTTCGCCTCTTGTCCTCAGATCGTAACTGCTGAAGTCCCCCAAGTGAACTATCTTTTCGACCAAATGTCTGTCAGGGGTAATAAACCTGAAGGTGGCAACACTGTCGCTGTAAGTCTTGATATAGTTTCCTAACAACCATGTATCTGTATTCACAGGATTTGACGATCGATAGATTCTACGATATTTATCCATGAGTTTCTTGAAGGACTCTCCGTTCAGGTGAGTGATTTCGGACCCGACTGGAATGTCCACATCGGGATTGATAATTTTCCCGACTACCCATTTCCCTTCAACATAGATAGCGCTGAACCCGGTTGTATGATCATACGCATGATCATCATAGAGATAGCTGTGTCCATCCTGCGTATTCGAAAGAAGCCTTGTCAATTCGAGCTTATAACCATCAAAGTCCTTTACCTGCATGACTCTTTTGATGGTTTGGACCAATTCCTTGTCCCAATTGCAAATATCATATTCAAAATATGGATAGAAGAAGTTCAGCGTATTCCAGATCTTGACGATCCCGGCAAACCAGATCGCTGGATCGGCTCTATCAGTAAGATCAATACTCGCACAATCATCTTTAAGAGCTTGAAGTTTGAGAGAGTCCACTATGGGATAGGTATGCTCCAAATCACAAGCAAGCACCATCGGGAAGCCAACTCTGATTCCTGGAACAAGTTCCTTATCCAGCCATTCTCCCCAAGGTAGTTCTTCTGCGAAGATTTTATCTATGAATCCCAACGTATATTCCTGTGCAGGATCTGCTTTGGAAATCCGCAGAACGTTTCTCCCCTCCAGTGTGTCAACGAGAACATTAACTTTGGAGCTTAGAACTCCCATTGCAGGTGACATATTGACACTGAGTTTCTGAGGCAGAGACCCTGGCTTGTCTTCCGAAAAGTCCTTCAGATAAATTGGTTCCCATGAACCGTTATTCCAGGCTTCTACGGTCAATGACTCGACGAGAATAGCCTCAAAGCCGGATAGATAGCCCCACAACATAAGTTCCAGATTGGATTTCTTATGCAAAACGTAGCTTTGGGTGACTCGACCTTCAATTCCAATCTCTTCCATAACTGTATCGCCTCCATAACCAACTCCAAAAGAAACAGAATCCGGTCGCGAACCACTCTGAATGAATTGGATGTTGACTCTGAGCGAGTCGTAGCGTTGATAATCAACGGCAATTTGTGGACAGATCCAGGTCCAATAATATGGTATTGTGTCGTCAGGAAATATTTTAAGCGGTCGATTTGCCCTGATCGAGCGAAAGAGACTGCTTTGAACCCCGTTTTCATAGCCAGAGTATTGCCAGAAGGCTTTTAGCTTAGTGGTATCTGTCGCTATCTCTTCAGGCTTTATCAAAGATTTTGTGAATAGCTTCAAATCCGGGATAATCGGAGAGAACAGATCGTTGAGCTTAGATTTTAACTCACGATCATTCTTGCAATTTCGGACTTCTCGAATACCATAAACTGCAAACCTGTCCCAATCTATCGTCTGAGCCTCATCACTGGGGTAGAAGTGTTTTGCATAGCCCCAGAGTTTGGTAAACGCATTGAGGTTCCTCACTTGTTGTTTTTCAGCGATACATACCCCATAGCACAAGTTTACCATTAGCCAAACAACAATAAAAGCTATAAGTTCTTTCATCCATTTCTCCTTAGTTCACAGACAAACATCAAACTATAATACTTCTAGAAAAATATCGAATGTTAATACCCCAAAAAACTATAATGAATCCAAGTGTTTTGTCCTGTCAAGACATTTCTTTATCCTGCATAGGTTATGCTTGATTCCGCTCAGCAGATATTATAGAAAGGGCATCCGAGTTCTGTCTGGCAGAAGATTTGACGTAGTTGTATCATAGAGCGAACTTCTCACGCTGTGAAAACTAATTATAAGCCCCCCCCCCCTTCAGATGATAGTCAAGAACAACTCCAATATCTTATGTAGCCGGATCTACCGGAATTCAAGCTGAGATTTAGATCCGAAGATACTCTTATTGCATACAAGACGACGCAAAAAATCACAACAATTATTTAGTAAAGGTGACGGCGCTTTCCTCCGGAACTTGAACAGGCCACAATTGCCTTTTGTACGACTGGTTCTTTGCTGGTGCGAACCTTGAGTCTATATACCCCTGTCTGTAGTTGTCGGCATCATATCCTGCAATAGTACTTCCGCGTTTCCATTATCCACGCTCATTCTTTCCCGAAAGCCGACCAACTGACCTTGAAGGTTGATAACAAGCAATACAGAGGAGTATTATCCTGACTATCGATTCTGAGTACTGATCATCTACTAATCGGATTGGGATTCTACGAGACATGCCCGGCATTTTGAAGTAGGTTTCTGATTTTGATTGACGCCTACTGCATCTTGCACAGACTTGTGAGCATGATCATCATGACTGACAAAGAGGAATTATGAGCTGGATATTGGGACGCATAGGTACAGGCAGGATAGGGAATGATCTGCGGGAGCATTGCCCCCAGCCTCCTACCGTATCGATCGAATTTGCCGATACATACATCTACGCCGGGGGTAGCGCGAGGACCATGAAGCATGGCAGGCTCAGCACGGGAGAAGAGTACATAGTTCTGGGCTATCCCGTTTTACTCAACGGTGATAACTATGAGAGCGTGACGACACTTGACCTCCCCGGCTTACTGCTGACTGAGGGGTTTCAGAACCGGCTGGACGGGCACTATCTGATCCTGATCATAGGCAAGGACAATGTCCGAGCATACAATGACCCCCTTGGCAAGCGGACTCTATTTATCCATCAGCAGGATGGTCAGATCTTCTTCACGAGTTCGTTGGAACTCCTCAAAGCTGTGATCAAGCCGGAGCTGGATTTCTCTGCCTTAGGCGCGTATTGGCATGCAATGTTCCCACCCTCAAACGACCGTTATGCCCCTACAGACAAGTGCTACTACAAGGGCGTGACGATGCTCGGAAGCGGTGCACAAGCCACACTGGGAAATGGTGTCAAATCCCTGAACAAGCTTTTTTGCCCGGATCCGCTCAAGCGAGACGTCTATTCCTTGCTGGAGAGCTTCTGCTTAGCCCCCTTATCCGATTCTGCTTCGATGGCAATAGGCTTATCCGGGGGGATGGATATCCGCCCCTTGTTGGCAGTATATCTGAACAAAGGGATCGCTCTCACTGCTATCCATTATGGCAATGACAATACTGAAGATTTTCGCATCGGAAAGCAAATAGCCACAGACTTTGGGATCCCCCATCATCACATCAGCTATGAATCCGCTGAAGGGAACGCCCCCTGGCAACAGACCCTGGACTTCATGCGTATCCGAGGGATCACGGCTAATCCGGTCAATGCCCCCTACATTGGTTATTACAGCCAAGTCGCAGCAAGCTTTGATACTTTTGTAAGCGGGTACTTCGGAGAGCTATACCGGTTTCGCTTCTTTGTGGCTCATCTGCTTAGCCTTTTCAAGGGTAAGCGCCTCAGTCCGGCAGACATCACCGCCTATCTCTACCGTATCCCAGCCGGGATCTTCGTGCCGGAGATCGCGAAGCAACTCCATTATGGCTATACAGAGAGCATGCGGGAGGCTTTCGCGGCAATGCCGGCTCCCGGCAGTATGCCAAACCCCATGTGGTTCAATTTGTTTCTGACCAGATACAGCCCCATAAGCGTCAATACTGCATCTCTGACGCACCTTGATGAGATGCTCCTCGATCACATGCCCTGGCTACAGAGCGGGATCATTTCCCAACACTGGCACAATAGCTTTGCTTTCCAGATGGGTGAAGGGATCCATCGCAGTCTGCTCAAGAAAAACTTCCCCGCTCTGGAAAAGTATCCCCTTGCAGCACTGCACGTCAAAGCCCCCTATGCCTATCGTCAATACATGGTCAAGGTCAAGATGTGGAGGCATTATCGCACGCAGCCTCTGACTAGGGAGAGCAGATCAGAACGCTTTTTGAACCTGAACAAAGACTCTATCCTTGATCTCTATCTCAGCCGCCGGGTACAGGAATTCCCCGCATATGACCTCCCCAAGATCGCCAAAGCTATGGATACCTATTACAAGGGCGACAAAAGCATGCTGAGCACTCTGATGTGCTGGCTCGCCATCGAGCTGGGTCGATAACGCTTCCTTTTCTGAGACCTGCGGTCTTCTTGGCATCATATCGGTATCATATCGGCAAAACTCCCGATATGATACCGAGATGAAGCCGGGATGATGCCTGAGGCTTGGCAAACCAGCTTTCAGGGGGATGCCGGGGAACGATCACCACTATTTTCTTGACACAAGGGCTGGATACGATTGGCGTGCATAGTCAGAGAAATATTGATGAAAGATAAACTACTCCTCAGCCTGATCTGGATAGCCTTTACGGGCTTAGTATTGTGGTCGCAGACTCCTGCGCCGCTCAAGCTCACGTCCGCATTCGAGAATGGACTGGACAGCCTCGGAGCGGATTCCGTTGCGGTGGATTCTCTCTTTTACCATGCGGACAGCATTCGCTATGAGCAGGATGGAGAGCAGATCTACCTCAATGGCAATACCGGAGTGGACTACGCCAATTCCTCGATCTCCGCGGACAGTCTGCATCTCGATCTCAAAGCGGAACGGGCATACAGCTATGGACCCACGGTGATGAAGGACGGGGGACAGATCCTGATCGGCAACCGCGTCGCCTATGACATCAACTCCCAAGAGGGGATCATGTCCGATGGCAAGAGCAAGCTGGACAAGGGGTTCTACAGCGGTCAGGAGATCCGCAAGGTCGATAGCGACGTTTATGATATCGACAATGGCGAGTTTACCACCTGTGACGATCCTGATCCCTGTTTCTGGTTCTCTACCGACAAACTGAGGATCTTCCGGGGCGACAAAGTCGTTGGTAAACCGGTGATCGGCTATGTAAACCACTTCCCGGTTTTCTATTTCCCCTTTATCACGATTCCGCTGCAACGGGGCAGACACCCCGGATTCCTGATCCCAGAGCCGGGCTATAACACCAGCGATGGCAAGTTCATCCGCGATATAGCATGGTATTTCCCCTACAAGGACTATGCCGATCTGCTCATTTCCCTGGACATCAAGGAAAAGACTGGCTGGAAGGTCAATCTTGAGACGGACTACATAAAGCGGTATCATTATAACGGCAGCTTTGACGCATCTTACAATCACGGCGTTGCCGGAGATCTGGTGAATACGGATTGGGCGGTCAAAGCCAATCATCATCAGGATCTGGGTAATAACGCCACCCTGGACGGAGTTATCGACTTCGTGACCAATAAAAGGATCTGGGAATCCAGCAGTGATCTCGATGAGAGCCTGGCTCAAAAGCTCTCCTCCTCCCTATCATACCGTCAGCCTCTGCTCAGCAGCTATCTCAATATCGGCGCAAGCTATACCCAGGACCTGATCAATGACCGGGTTAGCCTCAGCTTGCCCACGGCTACCTTTTCGGTGCCCAGCCGTCCCGTTTATGAACTACTCTACAAGCCGGCAACCGCGCCTGATGCCTGGTGGTCAAATCTCTATTGGAACTACTCGGTGCGTTTTGATCATACCGGAGAGGTCAATGATCCGACCCCGAGCCTGGCGGATCTGATCTGGAACAATCGCCTTGATCCGGCTGATTCGACGCTTTTCCTCTCCGAACATCATGCCGGAATAAACCAGAGAGTGGGGCTTTCCTACAATTGGAAGTTCAGAGGATGGCTAAATCTCCGACAGGGGATCGACTACGGCGAAAACTGGTTTGACCGGGACAAACAAGACAACAAGTTCGTACGTGCGGGTGACTACAATGCCTATTTCAACAGCAATTTCAATATCTACGGAATCCGCAACTACCGCGGCTATGTCAAATCTATCCGCCATATCCTGACCCCTTCTATAGGTTTCAACTATCATCCGGATTATACAGCAAATACAAGCTACTACAGCTTTGGCGGGATAGGGGTCAGCACTGCAGAGGAATCCGCTGCCATCAGCTTGTCCTTGGATCAGAAATGGCAGATCAAATATGGTAAAGACCCGCTTCGGCTCACCAAACTCAATGAGGTCTTTGCCTGGAACAGCAGTGTTTCTGCGAATTTGCTCAAGGATGAAAAGCCCTTTGGAGCGATTCAGCATCGTCTCTCTTTCCGTCCCGGAAGCGTTGCTTTGGGCGATCTCCGGCTAAACGGTGACAAGCTGAAGCTCAAGGATATGAAGCTGACCTACGTCAATTCCCTGTCCATGTCTCAGGATCCTTATGGGGTACGGCTTACCGATCCGAATCTGACCGGGCTTTATCTCTCGCAGACCATCGCCCTGGGAGGCTCTGCCCCATATTACGAGTATTATCCTCATGCCAAGAACGGGATCTTTGACGGATTTGGCGAAAGAGACAGTCTCGCCCTCCGGGCTGAGAGACTCGCCGAAGCAGATGCTAACGATAGCTGGAGTATCTCTCTGGCGCATGATATGTCTGCACCGAAGACCCTGCTCCACCCTAATACACACAACCTTAGGTTCAATGCCTCCCTGCGGTTGACGCATAACTGGGCTCTGACCTACGCAAACTACTACAATCTCAAGACCAACGATCTGATCTCACAGAGCATTCGGATCACACGTGACCTTCACTGCTGGAAGCTGGATATCTCCTACAGCCGGCGCAACAATTTCTGGGAATACAAGGTGGTGCTGTTCAATACATCCCTGCCGGATGCCCTGAGGTTTCAAACACGTGATAGCAGAACAAACTAAAGCCGCGGTGTTTCTCGATCGGGACGGAACGATCAGTTCCGACGAATTTGGCTACATAAACGATCCCAAAGGATATCATCTCTACCCCAATACCGGAGAAGCGCTGAGGATGATCCAATCACTGGGTTATCTGCTCTTCATCGTCACAAATCAAAGCGGGATCGCCAGAGGCAGGGTCACGCTTGAGCAGCTTGACGCGGTGCATGCCAAGCTACGCGATCTGCTCCTGGCAGAAAAAGTGAAGCTGGATCAGATCTATTACTCGCCCTACTACGCGGAAGGCATCGTTGCCCCCTACAATATCGCCCATGAAGACCGAAAGCCCGGTCTGGGAATGTTTTACCGGGCTCTCAAAGAGTATGGATTTGACCCCAAACGGTCATGGATGGTGGGTGACCGCTATTCGGATATCGCCTTTGGCAAGAAAGCGGGATTAAAGACTATCCTGCTTCTGACCGGAAATGGCAAGGACGAACTTGCCACAGCCTTCGAAGGCTGGGAATACAAGCCGGACTTTGTCGCGGAGAATATTCTCACCGCGGCAGGACTCATCAGCCGGCTGAGCTGACAGACAGGCTTCTTTATCCTTCTTCAGGATCGTTGTAATGAGCTCCGCTGGTGAAGGTCTCATGTTCGTCAGCTTCGGGACTGACGGACTTTACCTTGATGCGATATTTGAGCAGGGAGCTGTAGTTTGATTCTATGTAGTCCATGACGGACTCGGTCAGATCCGGGAACTTGGCGAGGGCGGTGTCACTAAGCTTGATCTTCAGGGTCAAAACGATATTCCCGCTTACCTGCACTATACCCTTCACTTCCGGCTCTTCCCCACAAATAGTGCTCAGATACAGCGGAAGCGATTTCTCCAATTGATTCATGAGCTTGACGACGCGTACGATCTTCAGGCTAAAATATCCTGCGGCAGCGATGCCACCTACTACAAATACGGCTTTCAACGCCTTTTTCATTATCTTACTCCTTAAAAAGATATGGTCTGGAATCTATTCTTTATGACATACTACATCCACAAATGCATTTTGGCAAAGGAAATGTCCGGAGATGAGACTTTTGGATCGATGCACCGGTCTCACCATGATAGTTATTTCTTGACACATAGCGGCACAACGAAGAAGGCTGACCGCTTATGAATGAACCCAAAAGAATGCTCGAATATCAGAAACACAAGAAGTACTTTGCCCAAGTCGCCGGCACTTTGGAGAAGGTAGCCACAGCGGAACTGACGGAGCTTGGCGCGGAAGTCTTCCGCGAGGTTCCCCGAGGCTTGTATTTTGCCGCGGATGACGCCACTCTCTACCGGATCCTGTATCAGAGCAGGATCATTCAAAGGTTACTGGCACCGCTCATCAGCTTCCCCGCCCACAGCGAGAAGTATCTCTATGACCAAGCGACCAGGAACATAGATTGGACAGCTCTCTTCGGCATCTCGGAGACCTTCGGGATCGAGAGTAACGTGTCCGATTCCGCTATCACCCACTCCCTCTATGCCGGGCAGATATTGAAAGATGCGATCTGCGACAGCTTCCGCAAGGCTTTTGATAAACGTCCTGATTTTGACCCTAAGTCACCCGACATCCTCTTTAACCTGCATATTCATCGCAATCAAGCGACTATTTCTCTTGACCTTGGAGGCGGTAGTCTGCACAAGCGTGGTTACCGGGTTGCCAAAGGTGAAGCGCCTTTGCAGGAGACCCTCGCCGCGGGGATCATCCGCCTCACAGGTTGGGACGGTGAGACGCCCCTGCTGGATCCTATGTGCGGAAGCGGGACATTGCTTGCCGAAGCGCTGATGAAGTATTGCCGGATCCCGGCGGGTAAATTCCGCTTGCACAAAGCCATTCGGCATCTACCGGATTTTGATCCCGAGCTCTGGGAAAGCGTCGCGGCGGATGCGAATGCTCTACAGCGACCTCTGCCTCCCGGGCTGATCTACGGATCGGACATCTCTGCCGAAATGATCAGGATCGCCAGGCAGAATCTACTCAACCTCCCTTATGGAGCGAGCATCCAACTCGAGCAGAGCGATATAGCCGACCTAACTCTTAAGGAAGCATCGGTGATCGTCACCAACCCTCCCTATGGGGTACGGATCGGAACCGACAAAACTACCGCTCCTCTCTATAACAAGATCGGAGCCTGGTTGCGCACGAATTGTAAAGGATCTACCGCCTACATCCTTTGCGGCAGCGATGAGCTAAGCGGAGAACTGAGGCTGAGGCATCGCTGGAAGAAGACTATCAAAAATGCGGATCTGGAATCCTGCCTGCTCAAGATCCTCCTCCGCTGAAAAGGAATGACACAGATGACGAATGAAGAATACTTTGCCTTGATCGCCCGGACGATCGAAGCTAATATCCCCCTTTGGCAGGCAACGATCATCAGCACGGATGGATCGACCCCAGCCAAGCCGGGCATGAAAGCTTGTATCGGCTCAGATGAGCTATACTTTGGAAATCTGGGTGGCGGAGATATGGAGCACCGGATCATCGCCGAGATAAAGAAGCTGAAGCCAGAAACGCCGATGAACATGTCTTTTGACCTGAACGCCTCCGGAAAGCATCCGGTCACAGCCAACGACGGGACGATTCCTACCGCCATGATCTGTGGTGGAACGGCACAGATATTCATCGAGCCGCTGCATAGATCCGAAATACTCTACATCATAGGCGGAGGTCATTGCGGAAGGGCTCTGGCGCATATGGCGCATCTTTGCGGACTGCAACCGGTGATCATTGATAACCGGGAAGATGTCTTGACGGAAGCCAGAAAGCTTGGTTCGGTTCGCACGATCCTTTCTGACTATACGGATATCAGCATGGTGATCCCCCATGAGGCGCATGCCATAGTCATCATGACCCATGGACATGTCCATGACAAAGCAGTTCTGGAGCAATGCCTGGATCTCTCAGCCAGATATCTGGGGATGATCGGATCCAAAAAGAAGGTCAAAGAGACGTTTGATAAGCTGCTGGAGCAAGGGGTCGATCAGACTATGCTGGACAAGGTTCATGCCCCGATAGGCTTACCGATCGGTTCGCAGACTCCGTATGAGATAGCGATCAGCATCCTTGCCGAGATAATCACTGAAAGGAGCAAAACCCGTCGGAAGACTCACTGACTGAGCGTTAGCAATTCTATGACGGATCGTTCATCCCTCAGGATATCCGGGATGGATCTTCCCCATTGCCTTCTCCTGCCGATGAATCTCTCAAGGCTTTCCGGAATAGCTCCGTTCCATCTTGGGGCATCTATGGGCAGAAGCTCCCGATAGGAGCTGACGAACGCATTGATCGCTTGCCTAAGTGTATCCTCAGCTACCGAGCCGAACCAGAAGAGGAGCAGATGCGTCAGATCATATTCAGGATATTCTATGCAGATGTCCGCAAAATCTATAAGATAGACTTTCCCCTCGCTGATCAGAATGTTCTTTGGGTTGTTATCCCAGTGGCACAAGCATTTATCTCCTTGTCGAAAAGCGCCGTGAAGACAGGCTACTGCCTTCGCAAGGATCACAGGGTCAAAGACGCCGGGATCATCGGCAAAATGACAACCGTGGATCAGCTCCAGCTCCAGACTCACCGGGCTGTGATCCGCGAAAAGCCGGGGAACTACCGGGAGACCCAATTTATAAACTGATAGTTCTTTCTGACAGGAAACAGGGTCATCAAAATGCTTGATAACCCTGTCTTGTCTAAACTCGAGATGAGGATACATCGATCAATCGAGCTTGAAGCGCTTGATCTTGTTCTTTTCCCATAGAGGGACGAGTATCTCATTTGTCGGAGAATGATAATAGATGTCCGCAGGACTTTGCAGATTGCTTTGGAATATTTCTACCCGGTTCTGTTCCTGAGGGATGACATAGACGACCTTCTCAGCCCATGAGCTAAAGTAGATCCTACCTTTTTCGTCGATAGTGATCCCATCCAGATCAGAGGCGATCGTATCCATAAACTTGGTCAGACCGAGCTTATTGGTATCCAGGCTGAGAACCGGAGATTGCTTGGACTGACAGACGATGAACATCTGATCTCTGGGAGCATCATAGACGATCCCGTTCGGAGCTTTCAGCAGCGGATCGGTTATCCGGATGAGCTTTTTCGTTCCCGGTTCGAGGATAAAGACTGCATTCCCCTGTGTATCGGTGATATAGAGCAGTCCCTTCCTGTCCATGGCGATGTCGTTCAGCATTTTGGCTCCATCTACGGGGATGGATGCAACGATCTTCTTTGCCGGGACGTCGATCGTATGGATCTGGTCACCATCTGCCACATATAGATAAGGCGCGCTGGCATAGATACCACGGGGAGATTTGAGCCCGGTTTTGAGCAGAACATCGATTCTGCCCTTTTTATCCATTGTATAAATTGCTTTCCCCTTAGTGCTGGAGATCAGGAAACGATCCGCCTGAGAATCGTAGGCGATGCTTTCCGGAGTCTTTATGCCTTTGCCAAAGACGAGGATCAGTCCCAAGATCAGCAGGATCAGGACTACTACCGCGATGAGGATGTATCTGTATTTTTTCATATCTACTCCTTGAAGGACCAGGTACTGCCTTCTTTTGTATCCTTTATCATAATACCGAGCTCTGCCAGATCGTCACGGATCCGGTCGCTTTGAGCCCAGTTCTTCTCGGCACGCGCTTCCAGCCGGTAGGCAAGGATCAGATCGATCAACTGGCGGGAAAGATCCGGCGTGCTGTCGGCAATCGCTTTCTCGGCGTCCGAGAAGAAGCCCAGCACTCCCCCTAAGAGGAGCAGGGTTTGGGCTGCGATCACCCGTTTTGTCTCCTCCATGGTCTCGTTCCGTGCTTGACGGGCGAGATCAAAGAGGACTGCTACAGCCTTGGCAGTGTTAAAATCATCATCCATGGCTTCCCGAAATTCCGTTTCGGCGACTATGTCTATCATGTCCAGTCTATCCGGCATAGTTTTGAGTATCGATCTGACCGCGCCATAGAGGTTCTTGACCGCTTTGTCAGATTCGATGATCAGTTCACGGTTGAAATCGATCGGACTGCGATAGTGCTTGCTAAGAAAGAAGAAGCGGATAGATTCCGCTGAATACTGGTCCAGGATCTCCCGCGCGGTGAAGAAATTGCCCAGGCTCTTGGACATCTTTTCGCCTTCCATATTCAGGAAGCCATTGTGCATCCAGTAGTTTGCCAGGGGCTTACCTGACAGGGCTCGGGCTTGAGCAAGTTCGTTCTCATGATGGGGAAATACAAGATCCACCCCACCCCCGTGAATGTCAAAGGTCTCACCCAAGTATTTCTGGCTCATGACTACGCATTCGGAATGCCAGCCGGGACGTCCTTCGCCCCAGGGACTTTGCCATACCGGCTCTCCCGGTTTGCTCTTTTTCCACAGGGTAAAATCTGCCGGGTGTTTTTTGCGGAGGTTCTCTTCCACTCTTGCCCCGGCAAGCTGCTCGTCTATCTTCTTACCGGAAAGGTTGCCATATTCTGGGAGGGAATTCGCTGCAAAATACACATCACCTTCGGATTCGTAAGCATAGCCCTTTTCTACCAGTTTGGCGATCAGGGCGATGATCTCCGGCATCACTTCCGTAGCCCGGGGTTGGACGTTTGGTGATCTGATCCCCAAGGCACGGCAATCGTCGAGGAAGGCTTGGGCATACTTATCGGCGATCTCACCAAACGGCTTCGCTTCCTCGATGGACTTGGTGATTATCTTATCGTCTATATCGGTAATGTTTTGCACATAGGTCACGTCATAGCCCAGATATTCGAAATAGCGGCGAACCACATCGAAGAAGATGAACGCGCGGGCATTCCCGATATGAAAGTAGTTATAGACGGTTGGTCCGCAGGCATAGAGAGAGATCTTCCCCGGGTTGACGGGGACAAACTCCTCTTTCTGGCGGCTCATCGTGTTGTAAAGTTTCATTCCTTTTCCTTTGGGTCTAATTGTATATTACCAGTCGCTCAGTCTTCTCCACGGTCTTACCCGCTGAGCCTGTAGCTCTGATCTTCACGAAATAAGTGTTGTTTGCAGGGCGATTTCCACGATCGTCTTTACCATCCCAATTGATGGAATTGAAGCCTTGTTTACCGGTGGTCTCGATCGTGCGGAGCTTCTTACCGGAAAGAGTGTGGATCGTGATCTTCAGATCCGCATCCTCGGACAGGATGAAGGTGAAGGAACTCTCTTTCTGCATCGGATTGGGGTAGATGAGGAAACGCTCCAGACTCAGGTCACCGGATTTGTGCACCATGAAGGAGGTCGTCGCCACAGCCGGAAGGTTGAACCCGTCGAAGGCTATCAGTTGGATCGTGTGAAGCCCGTCGCTTAGCTCCGGCAGGCGATAGCGTAGTGTTCCGGAGGTGTAGGAATTTGTGTCATAAGAGAAGTATTGGGTCACAGAGACAGGCTGGAGAGCATTATCCAAGACCATCAAGATATTATGACCGGCAATACCGGTGATGTTTATCCCATTGGGATCGGAGATCTTGGCATAGAGATCCGGAGTAGAGCCAACGGTATCACCGGGGCGATAGTCCATACTACCCAGATACAAGGATATCGTGGGCGCTGAGTCATTCGCAACTGCGACTGCCTGATCCGAGAGTGATATCGGGTAGTGGTAGTTTATATAGGATTTCTTCGTCGCTGTATCCCAGAAATAAGCCATGACCATCCCGGTGCTGCCGTTAGTCACATCATCGGGAACAATAAAGCCCCCGTTATACTGTGAGTTCGTCACGGCGACCTTCCCGCGGAAGAGCTTGTTGCCACGCTGGTTGACATGGACACTGTCGAGGTTGTATTCTCTGTCAGAGTCGAATACATAGAGATCGGCTTCTCCGGAGAGACCGGGGGTAGAAAACCCACCGCTCACGCTCACTTGCTCCCGGGAACGAAGATCAGCTCCGCCACTCACCGATCCTGTGACGGTCAGGAGGCTGTCTCTGGCAGGGGGTACTATGTGCAGCAAGGGATCACCGAGCAGGACGTAAACCAGCTCGTTCGCACTGTCCAGAGTGTAGCTAAACTTGGCGTTCATGATCGCCATGCCCACCGGGTTTCGTTTATTCACCATCCTGTCCAGGGCTAGCTTCATCAGATCATCATTCAGGGTAGGATAGGTGATCCGCGTAGCAGCCCAGGATGCGATCGATGCGGTGTTGTTCTTTAGAACTACCTTTTGCGCCAGGCTGTCAAAACCCCAGTAATCGAAATTTGCCACCTTGCAGGATGCAGCGATGAAGAAGGACTGCTTACCCACATTCGTGAAGCGTCCCATATCCGTCGCGCCGTTCATGTAGTCCTCAGCACCCAGCTTGTCATAGGAACCGTGACCGATATAATACCATATCAGTCTGCCTTCATTCAAGGCAGAGAACATCGCATCTCGAGCACCGGGTTTGTTTTGGAACTCGTCATAGGGATAATCCCAGGCAAAGACCTTGTCTATCAGGACACTCTTGTTCATTAGCTGCGCCGCGCCATTCATATCTTCGGTGTGAATGTCCTCATAAGGTGAATTGGGGCCATTATAGAGATCGTCCGCGAGAAAGACCAAGGAGTTTTGCCAAAGTCCGGGTTGAGGATTCTGAGCATAGCTGATGAAGTTATTGATCATGATGTTTAGTTCGCTTTGGTTGCGAACCGGATACCTGCCAACCGCGATCTCCGGATATGACGTAGTCGTGAGCATACCATACCAGTCGTCAGAGACATCCGAGTTGCGCTGAAAGAGGATCACCTTGTTATGCGCTTCAGCCTGACCGGAGGTGTTTATCCAGTCGATCGAGCCCAGACCCAGTAGGGTCAAAGACGATACCGCGGGACTTGGGGCATTGTGGTATAGATAGCGCATGAATTGCCGCAAAGCGACGGGATCGGGATGACCACCGTTGAACTGGTCAAAGATCTGCTGTTGATCGACGACGAGGCTGTTCTTGCCATAGACATCCCGATACAATCCGGCCAGGGTCTGTGCCGAAGCCAGGAACTCTCTCGGACTGATGATAACGTTGTCCGTCTGGGCAAGACCGCTCACCAGATCCGGTACTGTGTATAGTTCGACCTTTGCAGGAGTATAGAACTCAGTGTTCTTGAGGATGTAGATCGGGATAGTTGCCGCGCCACGAGTCACGAAATGATCGTCTTGAAGCGGAACGATCGAGACATTGTTCAAGCTGTTCACTTGATATACGGTGGATCCCGCGTAGTCTCCCGATAAGTTATAGCGCACTACTTGCAGACCAAATTCGGTCGGGATAGGGACTAAGAGCTGATCCGCTGATTTGACGAGCTGCCTCGAGTAGTCCAGCTTGATGTAATCGAGGTAGTAGTTGACCGTTCCGTTGCGGAAGATCCGGATCCGGACCGTATTCGTCCCATTGACGAAACCTTGAACGGACTTGTTGAAGATAAACTCGTTCGTCGCAGACCAAGTGAAGATCGTCGATCCGGTCGTCGTACTGCTGACGACAGCGACATCGTTGATAAAGACCGTCATGCTATGCGTCAGAAAGGAATCAACGTTCTCCTGGATGATCGAAAAGGTTAGAACCTGCGGCTTGGTCGTATCTATATCGCTGAGATTGATCTGGTATTGGTAATCCGCAGTGTTGTAGCCGAACATTCTGGTCATATACCAGTCAAAACCGCTGATATCTCTCCGGTACCGCTCCTCATCGAGGCGGACCGTGGCTGTGTACGTCGAGGTCATGGCACCCCATTCCGGCTGCGCTTCGTCCAGGTCGATCCGGAGCGGAGTTCCCGGGAATGCTTCCCCGAAGGTAAGCCAATAGACAGTGTTCTTCGAATAGGGGTTGTAATAATGCTGGTAGCCGACTGCGGCATTCTGGTCCGTACCGTTTCTGTCCGTACCATAGAAAACGATGTAGTCCGAGCTGTTGAATATGCCGTCACTCTCACCGATCACCTGGATCGGGATCTCTGAGAATGCAGGACCGGTCTGCACTACGGATGAGTTCAAGACAGCACCACCGGTCGAAAACATCCGGAACTTCCGCGGATCAATATCCTGAAGTGGCAGGGCTGAAAGCTGAGAAGGAGTGATCTTGAACATTCCGTCTTTGTCGGTCTCTATCCTCACCCACCAATCAGAAAGCGAGAAATCTGCGTAGTTGATCGCCGGGCGAAAGCTCTGGTGCCAGTTGCGGGCTTGATCACCGTTTAGCATCATCGACAAAGCGGACACGGCAAGCTCGTCTTCAGGTGCAGAGCCACGGGTTTTCGTATCTCCAAGGATCTCGACCTTGATGGTCGCCTTGGTCGTCACCGTTAGCGTTTTATCCCCGTCGTAGGCAAAGGGGTGCAGTTCTATCGGGATAAAGCTGTATCCCCTGAAAGATGTTTCCGGAAGTTCTGTGATCAGGGATGATCCGGAATCGGTATATTTGGTGATATCCTGTTGGTAGATATTAGCAGATACCCCATCTCTCTCAGTGACCCTGGGGATCGGACGCAGTGGCTTTGAAAGCATGATCCTCTCAGTCTCAAAGGATGTGACCGTCGTGCGGATCGTCGCCCCAAATGGGATCCCGACCTTTGTTTCCGAGTATGGGATATCCGGTGCTCCGACGTCGAGGCGTGAACTCATCTCGTTGCTCGTTAAAGCGACGAACCCATCTGCCTCATTCAGCCTATAAGCATCGACTGTATATTCAAATATGACTTCTGTATCAGAGACCCCGATGGTTCTGACCCCGGCGAAAGCATAAAGACTGATCACCGTAAGCAGAACTGATAGAATGAATGCCCTGTTCATTTCTTGTCCTTTGTAGTAAAGAGCCTTTCCAAGCCCACGATCAGCAGATAGAATACCAGCATAAAGACGAATATCCCGGCCATTCCCTGAAGCATCAGGTTCATCGCCGTCCCAAAAGTGCTCATTACGGTCGTAAGTATTATCGTAGCCATTTTTCCTCTTTAGTAATGATATGAGCGGTTTGCTTTGATCATAAAGGCTCGGTATAGCTGTTCAGCCAGGATCAAGCGAACCATCCTGTGAGTGAATGTCATCGACGAAAGGCTCAAGAGGGCATCTGCCCGTTGATGGAGCTTTTGCGATACTCCATATACTCCGCCAATGACGAATACAACGCGCTTATTCTCCGATATATTAGTCAGAAAAGCGCTAAACTCAAGCGAGGTTTTCCTCTCGCCTGCTTCATCAAGGACTACTACATGATCATTATTATCAATCTTCGAGAGTATAGCCTCCGCTTCTTTCTCTTTTACGACCTCTGGTGAGCCCGTGACCTTGAGAGACACGTCCGGCAGCTCGATCACCTCGAGGCGAACAAACGGTCCCAGACGTTTCAGATATTCGTTGATCCCGGTCTGCAACCAAGCATCTTTAGTTTTACCAAGCTGGATTATCCTGATCAGCATTTAGTCTTTCATGCAAGAAAGCGCCATTGCCATACAGAGCATCTTGTTCTCGCCAGTATCCGCACGCGAAGGGATCAGGATCGGAACTTTGGTCCCGACTACGAAATGGGCAACGCGGTAACCGCAGTAGAGAGAGACGATCTTGCCATAGAGGTTACCTGCTTCGATATTCGGAACAATGATGATATCAGCATGACCGGCAACAGGAGATTGGATACCTTTGATCCGTACTGATTCAGGATCTATAGCCAGGTCAAAAGCCAGCGGACCATCGATCACGCAGCCGGGGATCTGCTTACGATCGTTCATCTTTGCGATCATGGCTGCGTCAATAGTTGACGGTGCTTTGGGGTTCACGGTCTCGATAAAAGAGAGCAATGCGACCTTGGGATTGGGCTCGCCCAGTCCATGGGCAACCTGCACGGCATTCTTGATTATAGCGATCTTCTCATTCAGTTCCGGAGCGATGTTTATCCCGCCGTCACTCATCAGTTTGAGCCCGTCGGGATGCTCATAGGCCAAAACATCTGATATGACCTCAGAGACGCGAAGTCCCTTCTCTTTGTCCAAGACCGCTTTCAAAAGCAAAGCGGTATCCGTCTTACCTTTGAGGATGAGGTCTCCCCGACCTTCATGGATAAGCGCGACAGATACTGCGGCAGCTTTGGCGAGATCAGCTCCGGTATCGACGATCTCAAAACTATCGACATATTCGGGCGCCATCTTCTCCAGGAGAGATATGATCGCAGGCTTATCCCCAACGAGCAGCGAATCAGCGAGTTCCTCACGCTTTGCCAGTATTGCCGCATCCAGAACCGAATCGGTCTGCGCCGCAGCGATGACGACCGTGCCCTTTCTTCTCTTTTTGACACTGTCCATCATTTCGTTAAAGTTCTTGAACATTATAGCTCCAATATTGGTTAATAGTTATACTTCTCGATGAAGTCATCCACAAAGGCATCTTCCTCAGGCTGCAGCTCATGCAGGATCTTCTTGAGGGCTTCCTTCTGGATCTGGCGGACCCGTTCGCGGGACAATCCCATGACTTCGGCGATCTGCGCAAAGTTCTTGGATTCATGGCTTTCGTTCAGCCCAAAATAGGTGCGGATAATATCTGCTTCCCGATCGTCCAGTTTACTGATAGCATTATGCAGCTTTTCCTGCATCCGATCGCGATAATACAGCTTCTGAGGATCCACGAGTTCCTTATCTTCGAAGAGGTCTTTGGTCGTATAATCCTGGAAATCGCCGGACTGAAGGATGTCGTCGAACGAGGTGGTCTCAATCCGTTGAACCCGGAGCTGATCAATCGATTTCTCGGCAAGGTTCATCTTGTCCATGAGTTCTTCGGAAGTAGCCATTTCTCCGGTCTCGGCAAATATCCTGTCCTCGGTTGCCTTGAGTTTGTGAGCGCTGGAAGACTTCCCCATAGGAACCCGGATCAGGGAGCTTTTTTCGGAGACCGCGAGCATAATGCGCTGTTTGATCCACCATATCGCGTAGGAAATGAGCTTGATATCCTTGTCCGGATCGAACTTCTCGATCGCCTTGATCAACCCGATATTACCCTCGCTGATAAGCTCAGACAGGGACAATCCCCGGTTTTGGAAGCGTGAAGCGATCTTCACGACGAACTTCAGATTCGCCTGAGTCAGAGTATTGATAGCGTTTTGGTCCCCATCGCGTGCCTTACGTGCCAGTTCTTGCTCCTCTTCACGGCTCAGGGTCCGAAACTTAGAGATCTCGTGCAGGTAATGCTGTAAGGCTTTATCGGCAAAAACGCTTTCTCGGGGAGTCCTGTTCATCTAACCTCGCCTCATCAGTTGATCGGGAGTACACGATTGGGGTTGATCGGTTTACCTTTCACGCGATACTCGAAATGGCAGTGTGAACCGGTCGAGTCCCCTGTTGATCCGCAAGCGGCGATCTGCTGTCCTTTTGAGACGACATCGCCGACATTCACCAAGTTTCGTTCGTTGTGCGCATAGATGGTCATGACGAAGTTCGGGTGTTCCAAGACGACGACGTTCCCGTATCCGCCCTGAACCCCCGAGAAAACTACCGTTCCGTCCAATACCGCATATATGGGTGTTCCCGTCTTGGCAGCTATGTCAACTCCTTTATGCGGTTTCCCGTCCCGTATTCCATAGGGTGAGGTCACTTTACCGTTGATCGGCATGATCAGATCCGTCCTGTCCTTCCCATTGGCTGCGACCGGACTTGATATTGTCTGGATCTTAGTATCTGCCGGATTCTTTGGAGTTCCGACGATATACAGCCTTTGCCCGACCTGCAGATCGTTTGATTCCAGACCATTCTTGCGCTTCAGTTCATCCACGCTTATGCCGTACATCTGAGATATCCGGTAGAGCGTCTCTTTGGGCTGAACGACGTGAACTTTCTCGATCACGATCGTATCTGCCGGAGCACTTACTGCTTGCGTCTGAGCCGGACGCACCACAGGAGTCTGGTCTGTGCTCTGTGCAGATGTTCCTGATCCTCCCGGGTCCTTAACGATGAGCTTGTCACCCGGTTTTATCGGATGGGATGCATCGGCAAAGCCATTGAAGGCTAAAAGATCTTTCAGGGCAATCCCGTGATTTTTGGCGATCCGATACAGCCCATCACCCTGCACTACCGTGTAATAATATTCGGGACCCAGATCAGCCCGGGGAGGGGAAGGATCAGCAGTTTCGGGATTGCTTTGGGTAGAAGTGGTCGGAGGGGGAGTCACAGGTTTGGGAGGGGTTGGCTTGGGCTTTGGCATGGTGATCTCTTTGATCTTGAGTCTCTGCCCGATCGATAGGGCATCACTGTTTAGGTTGTTGATCTTCTTGAGCTTATCTACAGTCACTCCATACCGGCGGCTCAGACCATACAAGGTGTCGCCACTCCGCACCTTATGATACTGGTATTCTACCGCACTAAGGAAAAGCGGTATTCCTATCAGTAGTAACAGGACTATAGTCCTTAGAAATCTATCCAATCGTAAAATCATTATAACTCTTTGAACCACTTAAATCTGTTATATCCATCCCGGTCACTCTCGCTCGCGAACCACCGTCCCGGACTTGTTCGCAAAAGAGCATGAACTGCTCCGCATTCCCTTGTGCGATGATCATAACCGACCCATCCACAAGGTTACGGACGTAGCCTTTGATACCGGTGCGGGAGGCACATCCCAGGACATACCATCTGAACCCGACACCCTGGACATGACCGTGAACAATTACTTCCCATGATGGCATATTAACACTCTCAGGGCTTTTAATCTTGATAATTCAATCAAGCAATTCTGTCAAGTCTATGTTTCGTTTCATGGTTTAGATCCCTTATAGAGATATCTTTAGATACTCTATCTTGATACTATAGCACATCCGGCGAACCCACTCGAGATCCAGTAAAGCTTGCCGATAGCTTTCGAGCTGGTCCTTTTCGTGAATCATCCCTGTCTTGAAATCAACGATCTTGATCTCCCGCTCCTCGCTGTTGATCATCATCCTGTCGATGCGCATCTGTTTCCCCTCATACCAGATATCTCTCTCGGTAAAAATGAGGTCATACCTCGGATCGAAGAGCCACTGATGTTCGCTAATCGCCTTGTTTGCCATCTCACAGATGTTTATGATCTCCTTCAACGGGAGGAGCGATCCGAATCTGCGTAAGACAGCCGATCTTGCTGATGCACGTTCATTTTCTTTCCCGGTGACTATCTTTGATAGATAATAATGTGCGATCTCACCCCGGAGGTTTGCGCTGTTGCCTCCTTTGACCCTCAGGAGTGGATCTTGCCCTGTGAGTTCCCGTTTCTCAAACTTCTCCCAAGGATGCTCCGCAAAGATAGCCTGATCATAGCTGAGCTTCACCGGAGGAGATGAAACGGTCTCGACCGCTTGGGGATCTTCAGATACTTCGCTCAAGTGCAGGGCATCATCGCCGTAAATGCTCCAAGTACCTTCGCCTTCGGATATCCCGTAGCTATCCATGTATGCGACGCAGGCATTGGTGAGGATGAGGGGTAAAAGCTTCTTAGCCGATCTTTCCGATCTTCCGGTGAAATACTCCTCCCAAGCCTCGGAGCCAAGATATGCGATATAGATCCCGAGTCTGGATACTGCCCGAGTGAAGGCGACGTAGAGGTTGTTCATCTCTTCGAGCTGTTCCCGCCTGCTTTCCTGGTCACTCAGATAGCTAAATCTCGATCTGGTGATCAGTTTGTCATAGTGCAACGTCACCGCGAAGTCCGATATCTCGGAAAAGTCGTCCCCTGAATATCTGAGATATCGGCTCAGAGACTGATAGTCGTTCCCGCTGCCAGATGAGAGGTTGTAAAAGACAAGCACCGTGTCAAACTGCAAGCCTTTGGATTTGTGGATGGTCAAAAGCTGGAGAGAACCGCTTTGCTCGGTAGCTCTCTGCCTTAGTTGTTCTGATCTCTGGTTTTCTTCCAGGTATTCGAGGAATTCCGGGATCGATCCGGTACAGGTCGCCCTATTGAACTCAAAGTCTCGCACAACAGCCAGGAAAGCATCCAGGTTGACCAGCTCCCGTTCCTTTTTATCCTCGAGGTTCAGGATCGCCCGGATCAGTTTCTCGCAAGCGATCAAAGGCCCTGCTCCATTGACTTCGGCGGCGAGGAGCCGCAAGCTTTCGATCAGGGGATCCTCAAGTGGATCCTCTGAGCCTTCATCCCGGGTTTTGATCAGCAGTTGTATTGCTCTTTTTAAGGGCTTTGCCTTCAACCGCAAATAGTCGGAGCGTAAAAGCCCCAACAGAGCGAAAAGGTCATTGTATGCGACGTATCGGAGCCAATATAGCAGGGGTTTGACCATCGGGTGTTCCGTTAGCGGTTGGCTGGGTTCGAATACCCCTGTGATCCCGTTCGTTTCAAGCATGAGCTGGAGTTCACTTAGTTCCTTGGTCTTCCTGCAGATGATGGCGATGTTACCGCTATCCTTGCTATAATAAACCGGTTTGACCATCGTGTCGATAAACCCTTGGTAGATATCTTCGATGGCGACTTCTCCGGCTCCGCGGTTGCGATAGTTCGCGACCTTTAGCCTCAGAAAGCTCCCCTTGTCGAGCTCCGGCTTCTCGCTCCTGATCTCCCGGTAATCCCACTGCATCTTGTTTTGCTTGAGATAATCCTGTATGGATCCGTGCCCAAAGCTGTTGTTTATAAAGTTCATGATCATCGGACTGCTTCGCCAAGACGAATCAAGCACTTCATTTCTGACTTCGCGGATCGGACCGATGATGTTCTGCAGGTTCAGCAAGAGATCCCTCTCTCCGCCTCTCCAGCCAAAGATCGATTGCTTTTCATCCCCGACGACGACCAGACCTCCAAACTCTTTGGTTCCTTCCCCGGCAGTGACTTCCTCGATGATCGGCTTGAGGATATTGAATTGGATCAGAGATGTATCCTGAAACTCGTCGATGAGGATAAATCTGCTACGGTGGCTGAGAAACTGGTAAAACTCGTTATCTACCTGATCCTTCTCCGGGTCTCGCAACCCGCTGTTTTCGCTATACAATGCCTCAAATGTCAGCCAGGATATATCATCGTAGCTTAAGTTGCGATAGCGATAGACCAATCTGTCATATTCCCGGAGGATCTCTCCCCAGATATCCATGATGTCATTCTGTTCCGGGATAAGCAGTTCAATGAGCAGATGATCCGCGAGAGAGGCAGTCAGGCTTTGCTGGCAAGCTGCCAATTCCGCCTTTAGCTCTGCATGTTCCTTTTTCCGGAGCTTGTTCCCATTATAGAGATTCCCCCCTGTATCCTTGTTCAGCAGGTCAAAGAGCTTGTATAGTTTACCCGGATTCGAGCATAGCCCCTCAAGGGCAACCTCGAGCTGCGCGCGATCAACTGGCGCGACACCGACGATCGCCTTGAAACCGCTGTTGAAGAGATCTGCATAAAGACCATCGCCGGCATTGGCTGCGAGGTCGATCTTTGCCAGAAACTCATCCAGATCCTGCCTGAATAATTGTCTTGTCCTTTCAGCTTTATCCGGGTCGAGGCTGAGTGCCAGGCTCCTGAGGCTGCTTTGATCCCCGGGAACGATCCGCTTGGTAAAGAGGTAGTGATACCACCTCATCTCGATTAGGGAAGTAAAGAACTTCCGATATTCGTCCAGTGACGGAGCGATCCTGCGCCGCAGGAGCTTATCCGCCCTATGTTTTAGCTCCGGACTCATCAGGTGTCTGAGGATGTCCGGAACTCTTTTTTCCGCAGCCTGGGTATCCAGCTCATACCTGTCTATCCCCCTGAGCGGACGCACGATATTCCGAAAGATCGAGCTGATGTAGGAGTCGATCGTCATGACCTGCAAGAGCTGTCTATTGTTCGAGATGGCTTTGTAAACCGAAAATAGCGCATTATGCTCCCGAATGTTCAGCTCGTCCGGATGCTCGGCGTCGGGGATCGATCGGCGAAGAAAGTGAACCAAAACCGCCTTCTGCGCTTCTGTTTCCTTGCTGCCGGATGCGGTCAGCTCCTTAAGATGCTTGATGATCCTTTCACGGATCTCGGCAGTCGCTTTGCGGGTGAAGGTCAAGACCAGAATGTTATCCGGTGAAAAATCCGGATGCTCAAAGTATCGCAAGATCAAAGCGATGTATTCAAGTGAGAGCCGGTATGTCTTCCCGGTGCCCGCACTGGCTGTGATGATCAGGGGATCATAGCGGCTCATCTGAGCCTCCCTTGACGACAAAAAGATCTGCTCGGGTGATCTCTTTGAGGTATTGCCTGTCCGTGGATCTCAGTCCCAGTCCATAACCCTCCCGGACAACCCGGATGATGCTCTCCCGCAGTTTTTCCTTGAGTTTTTGTCTATCTTTATCCGTAAAGCTCATTCGTTCATAATCCTGTTCCAAGACCTTGGCAAAGATCCCTTCGATCTCCGCGTCCTCGATCCCGTTCAAGAGGTAATAGACCCATTCATAGAAGATCAATTGGTTTTCCGAAGCCCTGCCCGTCTTAAAGTCTATGATCGTGTAGCGCTCCGGACTCTCGATCCGCAGATCGGCTTTTCCTCGGATCCTCATCGAATACCCGACTCCGGTCTCTTCTACGGATAGTAGTTGTTTATGCTGCCTCTCTGCTTTGGTCATCTCCTCTTCCTCCGGGATGATCTTGAATCCGCTTTCGGGCAGTATCGAGGGCAGGAAAGCAGTGAAGAACCAATAGACCGTTTCGGTGATGCAATCCGAGATGATCTCGCGGATGAACTCCCGATTGTAGTTCTGCGGCAGCTTATAGGCATACTTATTGTCATTGAGGATAGAGAATAGCGTATCCCGGATGTTCTTCATATCCCCAAACGCTGCGCATACTTGCTCCAGGACGAGGTTCTCTCCTTTCGTCCGCATCAGGAGCTTACCCAGATAATCATGTACCAAGGTCCCAAAGAACTTCCTGGTCACCGTCTCTTCCGCCTTCCAATTCGCCTCTCTCAGCCCTGATACAGCCTCCAGATAAAAGACAAAAGGATTTTTCATGAGTCTGTCGGCAGTGTAGTAGGAGACCTTGAAGATATTCTCTCCCTTGAGATCGATCATCGGCTCAAAAGGCAGGTTGAAGAACGACGACCTGTTTCCCGGGTCCAATCCTCTATCAGCGGGATCACCCGGGATATCGCGACCGGAGCCCAGCTTTGCCAGATAATAGTCCCTGAGCGTATATTCCCGCTTTTCATGCACCAGATCGATATCTCCCACCGAGCCATATTCCTTGAGATGGAGGAGCTCTGAAACGAATGAACTCGGTTCTGTATCCTGCTCCGGATTGGCATAGGTATGGATCGTCACTTTCTCGGCTCCGAGCAAGAGCCGGAAGAAGTAATACCTCTCCCACTCCCGCACATCTTCATAGGCTTTGAGACCGATCTTCTTCCGCTGCGTCTCGTTAAACAGCCAGACCGGTTCCGGTGATGAAGGGATCAGACCCTCGATCACATCGAGGAAGATCAGTTCGGGAAAGCGGTAGTTTCGGCTGTCCAAAAGATCTGTGATCTCAAACATTGCCTTGCCCGGTTCCTTGCTTCTGCGGTGGATCTTAGCAGTCTTGGCGGAATCGATGAACAGGCGGAGCAGCCCGCAAGGAATAGCTCCGCTTTCCTCACCAAAGATCAGCGCCCAATCATCGACGATCCCCAGAGTCCCTATCGCCCGGAAATTCTCCAGCCTCTCGGCAAATTGCTCTAATGCATCAGTATATTCTATCTCTTCCGGTGAGAAAAGACCCCGAACGTCAATGGCTGCTCCGGTCAGAAGTTCGACCAGCATCTCAGGACTTCCCACGCCCGTAAATAGACCCAGTATCCTAAGATATCGACCCAGCGGTTCGCTAAGCAGCGTCATATCCTGCGTGGAATAGAGTTCAGCAAAGATCCGCAAGTCCTTATCGATATAGAGGACATCATCTGCGGTCATCTTCATCAGCATATCGAAGATCCTCTGCTTGTCCCCGGGGTTTACTTTGAGGAAGCAGATCATCCGCGTATCCGAAAAGCTCACAATGATATTACGGATCGGGATATAGCGACCCTCCAGACTACGAAACATAGCGCCCAGATCGCGGTGGACGTACTCGAGGAAGGTATGGAAAAAGCTCTCCTCCAGGCTATAACCATAGCCAAGGTTAAAGAGTTCCTTGTCAAACGATCCGGAGTACGCTTTGCGCTGAAAACCATTGACCACGATCGGGGTGATCCGGTTGTCAGCGATTTGCTCTGTCGATATGGATGCCAAAAGCCCCAGCACCATCTGCTCCTGCGTTCGGGTCTCGATGATCCGCACCTCGCGGGTGCTATATCGACTCCCATCAAACAGGCTATAGAGATCAGGAGACTTGATCTCTGGGAATTCAGTCCCACCCGGCTCGCTTTCGGTCTGTGAGATTATGGTGACGGAATTCCTGGCTTTCTCCAGTTCCCGGATCAGGCGTTTCTCATACCCCGTGTAGTAATACTGATTCACAAAGATGTATCTCGTCTCCTCTGTATCGATCGCCATATTTGCTTCGCAGAGATTGAATATCCTGTCCGAAAACCCTTTGTCGGAGATCAATTGCCGATACCTTCCCCGGATCGAATAGATCCGAGTCAAAAACCGCTCCTGCCATTCCCGCAGATTGAGGATCCCGCTCCCGCATAGCTCATCCAGAGCATCGACGCTGATCTCCTCCTCAGCAAGTTCTTCAAAGAACCGGAAGAAGTGCTGACCCCAACTGACGATATCCTGATAGCCAAAGATGTGGAATTCATACTGATCCTCCGCAGTCATTGCCAGGTATAGGCATAACAATCGTTTATCTTCCTGCAATTCCGGTCTTTCAATTAGCGTTTTCGCTGTCTTGAGGTCGTCTATGCTGATAAACTGCACGTCCTCAAAGCTCCAGTTCCGATAGTGCTGCCTCTCGGCGAAGCCGGCATAGCTTCTGGTGGGAAAGACAAGCACCGTTTTCCCTCCGATCTGCCTCAGCGCTTCTCGCAGCAGATCCTCATCGTATCCGATCGTGATCAGTTTTGGCATTCTGTTCCCTTATAGTAGTGGTGAAAATAGCTTGCAGATGGATTCGGCTGTTCGCCGCCAGATCGAACGCCGGCGCAGCGCATCCTGATCTACCGCTGTCGAACTTTGGAGATCTCGGTCGAACTGGGCGATCGCCTGCCGGGTTGCTCCCCGGTCATAGATCATCGCCGTAAGCTCAAAGTTATGGTTAAAACTTCTCATATCCATATTTGCCGTTCCAATGGAGGCGATCTCATCATCCACGATCAGGACCTTGGCATGGATGAATCCCGCCTGATACTCGTAGATCTCGACCCCTGCTTCCAGGAGAACCTCATAATAGGATCGGGAGCCCCAGAAAACAATCTTGTGATCCGCTTTGGACGGGACGATTATCTGAACTCGTACCCCGCTCATTGCAGAAGTTCTCAGTGCCATCACCAGACTTTCGTTCAGGATCAGGTATGGCGTCGTGATCTTGATCGTCTGCTTGGCATTGCTGATCGCGGCGAAATAAACCTGCATAATGCTTGCATGGTCGGAATCCGGTCCGCTGGAGGCGATCTGGATCGGAATCCTGCTCTCGGAAATACCTTCCCGCAAAAAGACCTCTCGCGCCGGTATGTATTGCAGATACCGCTGCTTGGTCATCAGATTCTCACCCCCCGTAAAGAACCAATCGGTGAGGAAGATCGCCTGCAAGCTCAGGGCTCCCTCGCCGGAGATCTCCAACTGAGTATCTCGCCACTGCCCAAAGTATTTATTCTTCCCCAGATACTTGTCCCCGATATTCAGTCCTCCGAGGTACCCCAGCCAGCCATCCACAACGACCAGCTTGCGATGATTACGATAGTTCAGCTTGCTATTGAGAAAGGGGATCCATACCGGCATGAAGGCGCGCATCAAGATTCCCGCCTTGTGCAGCTCATGCTTGAATCTATGCCCGAGTTTCCAGCTTCCCACATCATCATAGATCACCCGGATCTCGACTCCTTCCTGCGCCTTATGAATGAGCAGGTCCTTCAGCGTTCTGCCCGTCTCGTCATTCTCGATGCTAAAATACTCGATGAAGATGTGGTGTTTTGCATTCTGGATCCCGGTATAGATCATCTCAAATGCCTGCCGGGTATCCCCAATGATCCTGAGCTTGTTATGAGAGCTGAGGATGGCTTTGCTATTAGCTTCCAACAGGCTACTGAGCTTGGAAGCCAGCTCATCCTCCAGCACAGGCTTTGGCTGTTCCCCCAGCAGCTCCCGCAGCGTGAGTCCGTCCTTGAGCCCCTTGCGGGAGAAAAGCCTCCGTTTTCGCCAGTTACGCCCAAAGAAAAGGTATAGCACAAAGCCGACCACGGGCAGGTAAAGCAAGACCAATATCCAGGCGAGTGTATGCACCGGATTACCGTTTTCCATGACCATGATCAAGATTATCAAGAAAATGGTGAGACCAAAGATCCAGTTGATGATCCGCATCGTAAAAAGAGTCGTAATGTGGACAACGCTGCCCCGAGTCACCAGATTTGCCCCAGATATGATCACCGTCAGGATGATCAACAGCATCAGGATCATGACTACAGTGTCCCATAACTTATGTGAAAACATACGGCTCCTTCAGGCTTTCAGCTCTTTTTACGACATCACCATTCTATTCCTCTCGTATCTTTATTGTCAATGAGTTTTTTCGCGAGAGTAAGATCACCAAGCGAGTCGGGTTCAATTTGTTCCTGGACTCCGGGGCACCATCATGTGATCTCAGATCGATCCATCACCCCAGACAGCGACTCAACTTCACTTGATCACTTTAGCCTAATGCCTTATATGGCACGATGATATGCGGGGCGAGAATAAGGTAATAGTGCCATCTTAACCCATTCGCTTAGATTACAGACGATAGAATATACTGACTCATATTCGAACCGGAATGGCGTTGCGAGAGAGCATACATCATTCCCACTCATTCATCGGAAGTGCAGGACTACTATGATTATGTACTCCAATTGAATATCTATGGGGTTTATCAATCTATAGAATGCTATTTTATGAGTATCATTTTATGAGTTTGAGACATGCCATTCATCTCAACCCGCACAAAATATACACCCGAACTTACAGCAGTTCCCCTATCATCAAGCCCGTTCCAAATGATACTGTGATAGCCTTTTGATAGCAGCCCATTGTAGAGCATGTTCACTCTTTGACCTTTGATATTAAACACAGTCAGTTTGGCAGTTCCTGCTTGAGGAGTTATAAAACTGATCGTGGTCGTTGGATTGAAGGGGTTAGGGAAATTTGCAATCCCGAAATCTGTGGGTTCAGGTGACTGAGTATTATCGTCATTGGCTACATTAGTGCGCACCAGCGGGATGTTTAGTATGGTGTCCTCACCTAAAGTCACCACAACATTAGGAATGATCAGGTCCTGGTAGTCCCAGCGGCTTGCCCTCACTGTATAAGTTCCCGCTCCGGAAGGATATTGAAAGCAGCCAAGGCTGTCACTGAACTCAGGAAGTTTCCCGAAAATCTCGATCTTCACGCAGTCAACAGGTAATCCTGATACTGAATCGTAAACATACCCGTTAATTCCACCGATATAGACCGAGTTATACTCATAAGCTCCTATATCAATGGCTCGAGGTCCATTAGGTACACCTTGAGCGATGCGCTTGTGGTACCTGATATCGAATTCAGGAAGATCAGGACGGTAAGCACCGGCATCTATGCACGGTGAATTGGCTGATAGACTATAGTCCCCATTCAAGGTGTCCGCAAACATGGGATCGACAACGATGTTTCCTCCGCCATCCAATAGACTCCATGGGTCTATTAAGGGCATCGACAGGCAGTTGTTAATCAGAATGGGATGATGCTCCTGTGAAGCACCCCCTGAAGACCATAGGGTACATTCAATTATGTTGTTTGTAAATACCTCATCACACCCACCAATTGACCATTGCAGAGTAGAGTAATTCAAAAAATCGTTGTTATAAATGTATGGTGATGTATATTGTGATGATACAACTCGTGAATATGAATCTCCAATGTATCTAGTCAGATTATTAAAAAACCTAACCTGTCCACCCTGATTTTCTGGGTTCATTATATCGAATTCTAACACGGCTCCTGGATAGTTGTTCTTTATGGTGTTGTTGTAGATGTAACATGTTGTGGCATTGGACATTGTCGTTTTAACC
>CAYVXJ010000008.1:0-155249 GCA_964454815.1 uncultured Candidatus Cloacimonadota bacterium
AGTATGTTTTCCAAAAGGGTTGTCGAATTTAGCCAAAGGGGTTGTCGGCGGATAGTTCTGTTTGCCCTCCGGGGAGATCTGTATGATAATTTTTCTTGACGACCTGTCGGATGGTCTGCTATGGGGAAAGATGTCCAAGATATTCTGATACAAGATCATAAAGGAGTTTTTCATGCAGTTGCACCGTTCAATGCGCGACCGGGTTATCGGCGGAGTATGCGCCGGAATAGCCGAGACCCTCTCCATAGAAGCGATCTATATCCGGCTGGCTTTTCTGCTTTTTGCGATCTATGCCGGTAACGGTCTTTTGGTCTATCTGATCCTCTGGGTCATCCTTCCCGTACTGGATCACAATCCCGAAGATGACGATCGGAAGCGGCTCTTTCGCGTCCGGCATGACCGGATCCTCGGAGGAGTCTGTGGTGGACTTTCCCGGGTAATCAATCTGGACATCACCATCGTTCGTCTGCTCTTCGTGGCTTTGACCCTGGTCGGTGGTGGCGGGATCGTCATGTATCTCCTGCTCTGGCTTTTGATGCCATTGGAACCTTGATCGAGGAATAAACGATGAACGAACCCATTCTCAAAGGGATCCGCACCGTGGATCTCTCTACCGGCGATCCGGAGACCAAGCGGGAAGAGATCCGCAGGTATTTCCACGCCACTTTCAGCATCGACGAGAAGCTCTATGAAAGCCTGACCGGCGACGAGGTCTTCTATCTCCGTGCCGATCCTCTCCGGCATCCGCTTGTCTTTTATCTGGGGCATACGGCAGTGTTTTATATCAACAAACTAAATATCGGCAGGCTCTTAAGCGAGAGGATCAACCCCCGCTTTGAATCGATCTTTGCCGTGGGCGTCGATGAGATGAGCTGGGACGACCTCAATGAGGCGCATTATGACTGGCCGACCATCCCGGAAGTTCGCGCTTACCGCGATCTCGTCCGGGAACGGATCGACAGGCTGATCAGCTCTTTGCCGCTGGAGCTACCGATCACTTGGGACAGCCCGTGGTGGGCGATCCTGATGGGCATCGAGCATCAGCGTATCCATCTCGAGACTTCCTCCGTCTTGATCCGCCAACTGCCGATCTCCAAGGTTCGGGAGCTGGATCTCTGGCGTAGCTCCGCTGATCATGGCGAAGCGCCTGAGAATGAGCTTCTGCCGGTCTCCGGAGGATCTGTCTGCCTGGGACGCGGAGATAAGGATATCTATTATGGCTGGGACAACGAGTATGGCGCCATCAGCTATGATGTATCGCCGTTCCTCGCCTCGAAGTATCTCTGTTCCAATGGTGAGTTCCTCGGATTCATCGAAGCCGGTGGCTATGAGACCCGAGAATATTGGACGGAAGAAGGCTGGGCTTGGAAGAGCTGGAAACAGGCATCCGCACCGCTTTTCTGGATCAAGGACGGGGAATCGTGGCGCTTGCGCTTGATGGCAAAAGAGATCCCGATGCCCTGGAACTGGCCTGTCGAAGTGAACTACCTCGAAGCCAAGGCATTTTGCAATTGGAAAGCCGCGACCACCGGCAAACCGATCCGTCTGCCGATGGAAGAGGAGTGGCAGCTTTTCCGCGACAGCCTGCTAAATACCGATCAACCGCTCTGGGAGAAGGCTCCCGGAAACATAAACCTGGAGTATGAAGCGTCCTCCTGTCCCGTGGACAGACACGCTTTCGGAGACTTCTACGACGTGATCGGGAACGTCTGGCAATGGACGGAGACCCCGATATACGGATTCCCGGGCTTCAAGGTGCATCCCTTTTACGACGATTTTAGCACCCCGACCTTCGACGGAAAGCACAACCTGATCAAAGGCGGGAGCTGGATATCGACCGGCAACGAAGCCCTGAGATCCTCCCGATACGCTTTCCGGCGTCACTTCTATCAGCATGCCGGGTTCCGCTATATCCAGTCCGAAGCTCCGATCGTGACGCATGACGATCTCTATGAGACCGATCCGGAGATCTGCCTGGCGACCGACAGAGACTGGGCAACAGACCGCCCGGTCGAGAACCGCTATGCGGGACGGTTGATCCTGGAACTGGCACCCTATCTGGAGCCTGGGAACCTCGGACGCGTCTTGCATCTGGGTTGTGGCACCGGGCGTCTTAGCTTTGAGCTTGCCCGGATCTTTGAGCACGTCACCGGGCTGGACTTTACGGCACGGCTCATCAAAGTAGCGACCGCTATGAAAGAGAACTGCTATTTCCGCTACGTCCGCACGGACGAGGGTGAGAACTGCTCGTTCGTTGATGCCAGGCTGGAGGATATGGAGTTGGAAGACACCTGCTCCAAGGTCGAGTTCTGGCAGGCGGATGCATCCAATCTGGTGTCGAAATTCACAGGCTACGACCTGATATTGGTCGATAACGCCCTCTCAGCCACGACCAATCCCCGGCAGTTCCTCTCCATGATCCATGAGCGTCTAAATCCGGGTGGATTATTGATCCTCGCCGAGTCCTGGAACTGGCGCGCAAGCGCCACTCGAAGGGAGAACTGGCTGGGTGGCTTCCGCAAGGACGGAGAGCCTTTCTCCGGCTTTGATGGCGCAAAGGAGATCCTCGCAGGACGCTTTGACCTGCTGGCTACCCCGCGGGATATTCTCCGCCACAGCCCTCTGTCTTCGCGGCAGTATCTCCTTGATAACGTCCAAGTAAGCTTCTGGAGGCTCCGCTGAGTCGTCCCGGCATCTTTGCTCTGATCTTGCTGCTGCTTCTCTGCATCGCGCAGGCAAGCGCCGTCGTGATCTCCATCGGCACCGGACATACGATCAACCAAAGCCTGCCCTGGGAGCCTGTCCTGAACTACAACTACTCTCAGATGCTCTATCTGGCTTCCGAGATAAACTCCGCAGGCGTGGTCACCGGGATCGGCTTCAGCTACACCGTCTATAGTCCGCTCTTTCTCGAACGCAACCGCAACATCACAGTCTTCATGGGGCATTGCGAAGAGGACAGCCTTGTGACCTGGGTGCCATATAGCAGTCTGACCCAGGTCTTCAGCGGGGAACTAACGGCAGAGAACTTCTCCTCCGTCTTACCCGGAGCAGGGACGATGACCATCCCCTTGAGCATCCCCTTCAGTTACGACGGGCAGCGCAACCTCATCATCGCTATAGACGAGAACAGCCCCGGCGGGAGCAACTCCTCGGACGACTTCTACTGCACTGCTTCATACTTCCGCAGAGCCTGTCGCTATTCGAACCAGAACATCAATCCCGATCCTGCCGATCCTCCTTTGAACCTGACCGCCAACTCCACCTACTACCCCAATCTCCGTCTGGACATGCAGGTGATCTCCTACGCTCCCTCAGTTCCCTCCCCTGCGAATCAGAGCACCGGGATAGCCATCGATACCGGGCTGTCCTGGGCAAGCGATGCCGGAAGCTTTGACGTCTATTTCGGGACAAATCCCGCCGCCCTGTCCCCTGTCTCGCTGGGAACTTCCCTGCATAGCTGGATCCCGAACGAGCCCCTGCAGTATCTGACGACCTACTACTGGAAGGTCATCGCCGCATCAGGGACAAACCTCTATCCCGGACCCATCTGGAGCTTCACGACCACCGGCGAGACCATCACCGCTCCCCGCAACCTCAGCGGCTATTGGAATGGCGAAGCCGTCTCCCTGACCTGGCAAGCCCCTCAGACAGGCACACCCACCTCATACAGGATCTATCGCAATTCCGCCTACCTCAGCCAAACCCTGTCCACCGGCTATCAGGACAGCACCGTCAACCCCGGAAACACATATTTTTACAACGTCAGCGCCCTCAATCCCCAGGGACAGGAATCGCCTTTCTCAAACTCCATCAGCGTCTCCATCCCCAGCATCGATCCAACTCTGATCCTCGAAGACACCTGCGAAGGCTACACTCCTTTCAGCAACGAGCTGGGAAGCTGGCTAAACATTGACCGGGACGGAAGCCAGACCTGGACCCTGGAAGGGCATAGCTTCCCCGGAGCGGGAGATCCGAGCGCCTGGATCAGCTTTTTCCCCGCCCAGACCAGCCCTCCTCTGACCAGTCTGACCCCGCACAGCGGGATCGGGATGCTCGCCTGTTTCAACAGCCTGACCCCGCCCAACAACGACTGGCTGATCAGCCCAAGGATTGCTCTGGGAACGAACCCTTCTCTCAAGCTCTATGCCCGTTCCCACACTGCGGATTTTGGGCTGGAACGCCTACGCATCCTGATCTCCCCCGGAACGACCGAGTTCCAGAGCTTCACCCCGATCAGCACCGAACCTTACATCGAAGTTCCCGCAAGCTGGACGGAACTGAGCTACAACCTCAGCTCCTGGCAAGGTCAGACCGTGCGGATCGCCTTCCAATGCCTGTCCTGGGATGCTCTCGCGCTCTATCTGGACGATATCACCATCCGTGGCACCGGTGGCAGCTCCACTTCAGACCCGACCTCCTCACCCCCGGCTTTTAGCCTCTGCCCAAATCCCTCACGCGGAGCTTTCCGCCTGATTCCGGCGCAGAAACAGAGCTTTGACCTGAATATCTACGATCTCCGCGGCAGGGAGGTCTTTTGCCAGACCCGGATCGAATCCTTTGACAGCCTTTCTTCCGGCTTCGCTCCGGAACCGGGAGTCTATCTCATCCGCGCCAAGACTGCTTCCCAGACCTACCGTGCCAAGATCGTCATTCTCCCATGAGAGATAAGACCCTCTATAGCTCCACCGACGACTTCATCGCGGATTTCCTCGCCTCACCACGCTGGCGGGACTCGATAGTCGGGATAGACACCAAGGAAGCGACGGAAGCCCGGACTGCTCCCTTCCCGGAATATCTGCATCCCGAGCTCACTGCCATGCTCCAATCCCAAGGGCTAAAAAGCCTCTATACGCATCAGGCGGAGGCTATCGACCAAGTTGCCCGAGGCAGGAACATCGTGATCTCGACCGGTGTCGCAAGCGGAAAGAGCCTCTGCTACCAGATACCCATTATCAACGAACTCCTCCTCATGCCCCAGAGCCGTTCCCTGCTCCTCTTCCCGACCAAAGCTCTCGCGCAGGATCAGCAGGCAAAGCTCATCTCCATGCTCTCACTCTTGAACGATAAAGTCCCAAAGAACGCCAAACTCCTCACCGGGATCTACGACGGAGACACCCCTTCGGACACCCGTGCCCGCATCCGCAAAGATGCTCAGATACTCTTTACCAACCCGGACATGCTCCACATGGGCATCCTCTCCAATCACAGCCTCTGGCAGAGCTTCTTTTCTCACCTGAGCTACGTCGTAATCGACGAAGTGCACATGTACCGCGGTGTTTTTGGTTCGCACTTTGCCAATGTCATCCGCCGTCTGAAACGCATCGCCAAGCTCTATGGCAGAACCCTGCGCTTTATCTGCACCTCCGCAACCCTCGCCAATGCGCGCGAATTGGCGGAAAACCTCCTCGAGGAACCCGTCACCCTCATTGACAACGACGGCTCTCCTCACGGCAAACGCTGCTTTATCATCCTCAATCCCCCGATGGTCAATCCCGAGCTCGGGATCCGGCGCAGTTCGCTCATGGAAAGCACCTCTCTCGCCCGTGATTTCCTCCTCAGCCCCGGTCAGGCGATCATGTTCACCGGTCCCCGTCGCAGCGTTGAGATCCTCTATATGTATATGATGAAGCGAGATAGCTTCACCGATATGATCCGCAGCTACCGCAGTGGCTATCTGGCGGAAAAACGCCGGGAGATCGAGACGGAACTCCGCGAAGGGCGGATCAAACTCGTGATCTCGACCAATGCCCTCGAACTGGGCATCGATATCGGTGGGCTGGACGCTGTCTTCCTAAACGGCTATCCCCAGACGATCTCCGCCACTCGTCAGCAATCCGGCAGAGCCGGACGTAAAGGCAATACCGCTCTGACCATTATGATCGCCGCTGCCAATCCCCTTGACCAGTATATCTGCGGTCACCCGGAATACCTCTTTGAAAACAACCCCGAACAGGCGATGATCGACCCGGATAATCCGGAGATCCTCTCCCGTCACCTCCTCTGTGCCATTGCCGATATGGCGCTCAAGGAGAGCGATGGATTTGGCAGGCTGGAGCCGCAGAACCTCTATCCTCATCTGCAAATGCTCCTTCAGGACGGCAAGATCCGTCTCGCTGCGGGTAGATACCAGATCGCCCTGAACCAGTTTCCTGCCGCGGATGTATCCCTTCGCAACGCCTCGAACCAGATGCAATTGATCAGCGAGGGCGAGCTCATCGGCTATGTCGATAAGGAAAGCTCTTTCTGGATGACCCATCCCGGGGCGATCTACCTCGAACGTGGCGACACCTGGCTGGTCAAAAGCCTTGACTTTGAGCAAGATAAGGTGATCCTCGAGCCTATCATCTCCAATTATTACACCCAGCCCAGTCGCAAGACGGAGATCGAGCTGCTAAATCTCTATCTGGGCACAAAGGTCGTCAACGCGACCAAATATCTCGGCTTTGTCCGTGTCACCTCGACCATCACCGGCTTCAAAAAGCTGCGTTTCCTGACTCAGGAAGTTCTCGGATACGAGGAGCTCGACCTTCCTCCGGCTCAGCTTGAGACCGTCGCCTGGTGGTTCGCCATCTCCCCGGCTGTCGTCAAAAGTATCAAAGACAGAGGCTTGTGGAATAACGAAGCGAATGACTATGGCAAGGACTGGAAGCGCATCTGCGCGGAGATCCGTGAACGAGATAAGCATCAATGCCGGCATTGTGGTCTGGCAGAGACGGGAACCGCCTTCGCTGTGCATCACAAGATCCCCTTCCGCCGCTTTGAAGACCCCGCAGAAGCAAATCACCCCGATAACCTCGCTACCTTGTGCCCCCGCTGCCATCGCCTTGCCGAAACCTCCGTCCTCATCCAGAGCGGTCTGGCGGGACTTTCCTACCTGCTCGTCAACCTTTCTCCCTTCTTCGTCATGTGCGACCGCAAAGACATAGACGTCTTCTTTGAGGACGAAAGCGAGCTGGGCGATGGCAACCCCGTCGTGCTTATCTACGACCGCGTCCCCGGGGGGATCGGACTCTCCCGCAAGCTCTATGAACTCCACGAAAAGCTCCTCCCCGAAGCCCTCAGACTCGCCCGGAACTGCCCCTGCGAAAACGGCTGCCCCTCCTGCACCGGACCGGTCGCGGAGAATGGTCTCGGAGCCAAGGAGCAAGCCATCGCCATCCTCGAAGAACTGACCCGCCAGCCCGCGGAATAAACCGCCTTCTTCCCTTTCGACCGCTTGGGGTCTGCTTGTACTCATCTTGTACTCATCTTGTACTCAACTTGTACTCAACTTGTATGGGGTTCAAGAAAAGTACCTGGAGACTTAAGAGGGAGTGTGAGGTGAATAACACAGAGAAACAGAGACGCGGAGACACAGAGATGGGGGAGGGATAAGGGTTTTTTATTATAACAGAGTCAAGAAGGGAAAGAGGGGGGTAACCAATTAAGAAAGAAGAATTAAGAAAGAAGAAAGATGCTGACGCATGTGGGTCAGGTCTGTCGTAACACTGACTTTAGTTGGTCGTAGCGCTGGCTTCAGCCGGTGCGTTTTATGTCCATACAGTCCATTTCGTCCATCTCGTCCATATCCTCCACAGAAGTCCATCGAGACAGCTTATCCTGAACCAAGCAATACCAGATTAGTGTGTCCTCCATTAACCAGTTAACCCGTTAACCTATTAACCGCGCAGCGCACCAGCCGCGCAGCGCGGACATCATAAATCCGTTAATCCGCCAATCCCTCACCCATTTCGGTATGTTTCTTGCATAGGATGACCGCGAGAATAATAGGAGGAACGAATGTTTCCTAAACATAGCCTGATCTTGATAGCCTTAGTGCTTATCATATCGGTATTAAACGCTACTCCGGTAGCAGACGAATTCAATAATCGCCTCCGGGACGCCAAGACCGGCTCGGACGCAATGGCGATCGTGCAGGAGTTTTTACCCCGCATGACGGACATTATGGATCTGCGAACTTTGCAGAACGTCTGGATGCGGCTCGACCAAAGTGCCTGTGCGGCATATTTTCTGACCCAGCATACGCAGTTCCCCGAATCCGCGATGTATCATTACCTCTGGATCCGCACCTATGAAGACGACGAATTCCAGATCGGAGAAGCCCGAAAGCTGATCAACTCGCACCCGGAATTCTACTGGGGATACCGCGTTCTCTACGCCTCTTACATTGCCACCCTTTTTGACGACAAAGCTGATCCTGCTCTGAAGGAACGCATCGCCGCGGGGTATGCCGGGGACAAGACTTTGATGATCAACGGCTATCAACGTTTTCCGCAGGACGATTATGCCCGGATCGCGCTGTTTAACCTGTATAAATACGAAAAGAACTATTCCGTGGCGGAGCAGTATATCGTGCAGGTCACGGATACTGCTGCCCTGAATGCTAACATGGATTCAATCATGGACTTCATAGAAGAATCCGGACGCATGAATGCCTTCGAAAGGCTCGTTCCGCTGATGATCTCCTCCGGGATCGCTGCCGGCGAGATCAATGCCGCAGACAGCACCGGAGTCTATGACAGCTATTACATCTACACTTTGGGCAAGACCAAGAACTGGGAGAAAGTACAGGCTTTCTACGCCTCGCATCCGCAGTATATCGGCAATTCCAAGTACAACGGAACCTTGCTGGATATGTATATCGCCACAAAGCGATATGACGAAGCCATTTCCTTTATCACCAATGCCCTGGCAAAGGGAGACCTGACCTATACCGACCTCGCTGAGAAGGACACCTGGAACGACCTGCGTGAGCTACCCCGTTGGAAGAGCATGCTGGCAAAAGCCAAAGCCGATTGGGAAGCGACCGAGCCCGCCCGCAAAGCGGAAGCCCTCAAGAACCGGATCGATAAGCCGGCACCGCTCTGGGAATTTCCGGATAAAGACGGAAAGATCGTCAAACTGGCTGACCTGAAAGGACAGATCGTGCTGCTCGATTTCTGGGCAACCTGGTGCTCCCCCTGCCGTTCCACGATGCCGATCCTGGACAAGTGGATGCGCACCAAGATGCCCGAAGGTGTGCAGGTCTTTTCCGTGAACGTCTGGGAGCAGAATCCTCCCGCGGCGGTCAAATATATCGACGACAACAAGTTTATGATGCGTTATCTCGCCGGAGATGAGGATGTCTCAAAGAACTACGGGTTCACCGGGATCCCATACCTCTGCATTATCGACCGGGATGGAAAGATCGCCTATGACCACTCCGGATACAGCGAAGACCTCGCCCAGATCCTCAATTACTGGGTCGAAGAACTAAACAAAGCCAAACAGGATTAAACCATGAGAAACTACCTTATCATCCTCCTACTTTTGCTCGCCGGATCGCTCCTGGCACAGACGCTTCCGACCTGCTATTATACCTATGCTCAGGTCGAAACCATGCTGATGGACTATCAGACCCAATATCCGGACCTCGCCAAGGTCGTCACCATCGGATACTCACAGCATGACCATCTACCTATCTATGCGATCAAGCTTTCGACGAATGTCACGGTCGAGGGTGAAAAGCCAGCTTTGCTCTTTCTCGGACAGGTTCACGCGGAAGAGGTCATGGGAGTCCAGATCACCATGGCAAATATCAAAGAGATCCTGACGCTCAGTGCTCAGCCGCAGCAATCTGCCTGGCTGAATCAGCTTGAGATGTGGTTCATCCCGACCCTGAATCCCGAAGGACACAACGTCGTGACCTCGAATATCGACAATTCCTACCGCAAGAACAAGCGGGACAACAACGGTAACGGCATCTTCGATTATAGTCCGCTGGTGGGCTATGACATCGATGGTGTGGACATCAACCGTAATCTGGACTTTAACTGGGTGCATGGCGATTCACTGTTGCAGCCCGGTTCGCTCGAGGTCTTTGACTACTATCGCGGTCCCTACCCCATGTCCGAGCCGGAAGTCCTCGCCCTCAAAGCCCTCTGCGATGAACAACGCTTTATCTACTCCATAGTCTGGCATTCTTCCCGGACGGGAAACCTCTCCGAGAAGCTCTATTACCCCTTTAACTGGAAGGAAGAGCGTCCCTCTCCTGATCTTGCCTTTGCTCAGTCCATCGGACAGGGTGTGGCGAGCCAGATCCTTACCGAAGCCGGAGATGCCACCTATGAATACCTGCCAAACCTTAGCCGACGGGGAGCCACCCACGACTGGATGTATCAACAATATGGCACATATCAGATGCTGATAGAATGTGCCACTCGCAATATCCAGCCGGATTCCCTGACCATGGTCGATACCGTCAACCGCTGTTCAAATGGGGTTCGCTGGCTCTTGAACCGCTCGATGATGATCTCTCAAAACGGGATCTCCGCCGCAATGCTCCAGGGAAAGATCACCGATGCGACTACCGGACAGCCTTTGTCCGCCCAGATCGTCATCGCCGAACGTGACGCGCCCTGGTTCCGCCCCCGCACCTCTGACCCAGTCACAGGGAAATACTATAAACCACTGGCGACCGGGCTCTATACGCTCAAGGTCTATAAAGAAGGTTATCAGGACTATACCGGATCGGTTATGGTCAATAATAGCAATTGGACTCTCAGGAATGTCCAACTCCAGCCGAAACCAGTCGCCTATTTCGCCGGAGAGGTCAGGGCAAACGGACAGCCGATCAACGCCCGGATCATCTTCCGCGACCGTGAGCCGGATACGATCGTCTGTGACGGCACTTTCGTTCACAGCAGCTATGTCGGCACCTATCCCGTCGAAGTAAGCGCCGAAGGATATTATCCCTATCTGGGAACGATCACGCTGGGCGAGGGATATAACTATTTTCACTTTAACCTCTCTCCGGCAATGACCCTGCTCAGCGAAGACTGGGAGACCGGGACGGACGGATGGCAGATCACCGGACCCTGGGTGCGTCAGAATACACTTTCCGCTTCCGGCTATGCCATCACGGATAGCTGGGGAGGCAACGGATTCTATGACCTCAATTGCGATGTCAATATCACCTCCGAAGCAAGCATCTTCGTCCCCTCTTCCGAGGACGCCATGCTCTGCTTTGACTCGCATCTCTATACCGAATGGACTTTTGACCCCTGCACCGTCGAAGCCAGCACCGATGGCGGAAATAACTGGGACGTGCTCTGGACAAAGTCCGGGCTCTGGGACAGCTTTAGAACCGAATACGTGCCTCTCTCCACCTACGCGGGGATGAACATCAAGCTCCGTTTCAGACTGAGAGACGTATCTTCCCATGTGGACGAGACCGATCCGGGCTGGACCCTGGACAATATCCTGGTAGTCCGGGGACTCTCCAGTGTCGTGGCAAACAACGACGAGACGGTCACTCCGATCGTATCTGCCTTGTATCCGAACTTCCCCAATCCCTTCAACCCCAGCACGACGATCAGCTATAGTATCGCCTCGCCGATGCCGGTGAAGATCGAGATCTTCAATATGCGCGGTCAGAGAGTCAGCACCTTGGTGAACGGGGCTCAGCCTGCCGGAGATCACAGCGTCGTCTGGAATGGGATGGATACATCCGGAAACCGGGTTTCCAGCGGGGTGTATTTCTACCGCATGACCACTCCGGAAAAGACCGTATCCATGAAGATGGTGATGGTCAAGTAAAGCCCGGATGACAAAGTATCGGCGTGCCGATCGCAATGACGGGATAGTCAGCCGAACCTATCGGATCTCGATCACTGAGGGGATATTCTCTCAGATATACGGTTCGCTATCGACTATCGGCAGTAGCTTCATCACGAAGCTGATGGTCATTCTTGGCGCGTCCCCCCTGCATTATAGCCTCCTAAGCGCGCTGGGACAGGTCTCCGCCGTGTTCCAGCCCTTGGGGGTCGCCGTCACGCATCGCCTCAAAAAGCGGAAGCAAGCCTGCATCCTGATCACCGCTCTGGGAAGGGTTCTGACCCTGTTTCTCTGGATGGCTCTGCTCTTCCCGCTCAAGAGCTCGGGGATCTGGTTTGCCCTTGCTCTGCTCTTTGTCAGCGCCGGACTCCAATCCACCGGGGCAAACATCTGGATCGCCTGGGTCAGCGACCTGATCCCGCTCTCCATTCGTGGCAGGTTCTTCTCCAAGCGCAATCAGTATATGCTCCTCTTTGGCTTGATCGTCAGCTACATCATCAGCTTTCACGTCGATCTCTTCGAGAAGAACTCAGGCGGGATCAGGGCTGCATACATCAAGCTTTTGGGGCTCAAGGACTACTTTACCCCGGAGAATCAGGCGTGGTTTTTGGGCGGAGTCTTCGTCTTTGCGACCCTGCTCTCCCTCTTCGGGCTGACTATCCTGGCCCGGCAGCCGGAAAGACAAAGACGCGACGTGCGGGATCAAAAGCTCACCCGGCTCTATCTGGAACCCTTTAAGAACAAGAACTTTCGCCACTTGCTGGTCTTTGGGGTCTGGTGGATGTTCTCTATCGGAGTTGGCTCAGCCTTTTGGGGTCCGTTCATGCTCAAGAAACTCCAGATGGGTTTGTTCGAAGTCCAGCTATACGGTTCCCTGCATATGGTGTTTTCGCTCTTGGGCTATAACTTCTGGGGCAGATTCATCGATCGCTTTGGCAATAAGACCGCGATGAAGATCTGCGTGTTCTTGGGAGGGATGAATCCGATGCTCTGGCTCTTTATGACTGCACAGAACCATACCATTCTGTGGTTTGAGGCGGTGACTTCCGGGTTTATGTGGGCAGGAGCAGGGATCGTCACGACGAACTTTGCGCTCGCGATCGCCGGGAAAGGAAGGGAGCAGGTGTATTCGGGAACTTACAATGCGATCGTCGGGGTTGGGATGATGGTCTCGACTCTTTTATCCGGGGTGTTCTTCCCGCCTGCACTGCGTTTGGGCAGTTTGGCGCTGGAACCGGAACAGGTGGTCTTTGGGGTGGGAGGCATCCTCCGCTGGCTGACGATCATCCCACTGGCATTGGTCGTGGAAAACCGCTCCGTCCCTCTCAGGCAAGCTATGAGCGGAGTTCGCCAGTCATTGATCCTGCATCTGACGAACTGGTGGAAAAAGCCTTAGGCTCCTTATCAGATCACCTTACGCAGATATAGCCTGACCTCGGCTTTGCCTGGAGTCTCACCTTCCTTGAGCGGACGGGTCAGTTCGTCGAAAACCTTGGTTCGAACCTGTTTACTGGAGGGAGGAACCTCAATGATGAACATAGCGCTGGCAAGCTCCTGTCCCGATGTATCAAAGACCTTCGCCAGAAGCTTGATCTCCCGGCTGTGCTTGCTGAGGTTTTGGACCGTGTAGTCCGCCTTGATGTAGTTCGAGCCATATTCCGTGACTTGCACGTTGCTGATCACTATCTCCCGGCTGAGAGCCTTTTGCCCGTGTTCGTTCAGCCAGATCCCAAAGAGAGCTGCGATCACGGCGATGAAGACAAAGAGGTCTTTGATCTTGTAACGACGGGGAAACTCCATCCTATCGACGATCGGCATTCCGGTATATCCTTTCCTTTAGTGCTTTGAATGATCACTGATCTGAGCCCGGGAAACGAGCATCTCCACTTCTTTGAGCGGGAGCTTCATCTCCTTGGCGATCTGACGGCTTGTCCAGCCATCGTTCAGGAGGGTTGTCACCATCCTTACCTTTGTCTCGGAGTCCATGATCAGAGTCGCGCCATTCAACCCAAGGTCGGGAACCGCTTTCTTCTGCTTCTCGGCAGGTTTACATCTGGGGAAGATCAGGATGATCAGGATGGTCAGCATCAGAAAGAGCATCACCCCATACAGCTCAAGATTGGGCTCGATCGCCATCGCCATGTTGTCCCAGAAAGGGATCTTCTTGATCGAATAGGGGACTTTGACCAGCTCCGGCTTCAGGCTTTCAGGCTTGGCAGGAACAGCAGGTTCTACAGTTTGTTTGGCTTCCGGGGTAGTGGGTTTATCCAAGGGTTTGGTAGTGACCTTGATGGGTTGCGGGGTGACAACCTTGGTCGTTTGGGGGGATGGACGCTCCGTCACGGGTGCTTTGACGGCGGGATTGACGACATCGACGATGATGCTTGTCCCGGAGCTATAGTGGCTGACGTTGAAGTCTCCCATGGTCTTGATCGTGACGTAGGCATTTGAGTTGTCCTGAGCCATTGAGATATAGTCGATCACGTGGCTCAGACGCCGCCAATCAGCCATCTGCGTGGCAAGCTCAGCCTTGGGGATAGTGACGGTGATCGTGCCCTGACGGTCACTAAAGGAATAGCCGGCAGGATCGGAGGTCTTGATCACTATGCGTGAGGATGCGTTGCCGGAATCCTGCGCCTTGACCGAATAGACGGTTCCGGCAGTCAAGTAGACCACGCTGATCAGCAGTAATACAAACAATAGTCCGTAGCGTTTCATTGTTCCTCCCATATCAGGTGCTTTCCGGGGAAAGCGAAGTCAAAATCCGTGTAAAAACACTCTTTAGGGCTCGTTCCGGAGCGTCAAGGATTATCTTGATGCCTTTTTATCAGAGATCCAGCTCGATAAGCTCGAAGGTATCGATCGCGATCTGCAGTTCCTCGTTCGTCGGGATCACCAGGATCGTGATCGGCGAATAGGGCTGAGAGATGATCCCTGCCTGAGCGCCGATGCTGCGGTTCAAGTCCTTGCTGATGTGCATTCCCAGGTTCTCCAGTCTCTTGCAGATGCGTTCCCGCATCCGGACACCGTGCTGTCCTATCCCACCCGTAAAGACGATCATATCGACCTTGATCAGGTTTGCAACGTATGCGCCGATATATCTGCGGATCCGGTAAGCATAGGCGTCGAGGGCTTCGATCGCGTTCGTGTCCCCCTCATCCGCGGCAGCTTCGAGATCCCGCAGGTCGCTGGATATACCGGAGAGGCCGAGGAGGCCGCTGTTTTTGTTCAGGATGTTCTGCAGATCATGGAAGTCATAACCCCGCTCCTCCAGATAAAAGAGGATCGAGGGATCGAGATCGCCGCTGCGGGTGCCCATCATCAAGCCTTCCAGCGGGGTAAAGCCCATTGAGGTATCGATAGACTTCCCGGCTTCGATCGCCGTGATCGAGGCTCCGTTACCGAGGTGACAGGTGATCATATTGGTATTGTCCACGCTGCGTTTCATCAGTTCCAGCGCGACTCCGTGCACATAGCGATGACTGGTCCCGTGAAACCCGTACCGTCTGATGCGGTATTTATCGTAGAACTCCCGGGGGATACCATAGAGGTATGCCGATGGAGGCAAAGTTTGGTGAAAGGCAGTGTCAAAGACCGCGACTTGGGGAATATCGCCAAAGAGTCTGGTCGCTTCGCGGATACCGGTCAAGTTCGCAGGATTATGCAGCGGAGCAAGCTCGCAATTGAGCTCAATGGCTGCGATAACGTCCGCATCGATCAGGACAGAGGCTGAATACTGCTCTCCGCCATGCACGACGCGATGCCCGATCCCCTGTATCTCGCGAATATCGTTGATCAGCCCGCAGTTCTTATCTAGGAGCGCGGTCATCATCAGTTCAAAAGCCACCTGATGATCGCTGATCTCCGTCTCGAGTTCCCAGTCCTTCGTCCCGCAATGCTGAGAGATGATGCCCTTTGCCTGTCCGATGCGCTCGACCTGTCCTTTACCGCAACTGGTGCGGGCAGGCATATCGATCAGTTCATACTTCAGCGATGAACTGCCACAATTGATGATCAGTATCTTCATGGTACGCCTACTTCGCGCCTTCTGCGGGGTCATCCTCCATAAAGAGCGCTCCGGCGAAGCACTTCTGCACGCAGAGAGAGCATCCGACGCATTTATCCTTGTCTATGACCGGGAGCTTATCCTGATCCAGACTGATGGCAAGATAGGGACAGCGGGTGCAATTCCCGCAGTGCATGCAAAGCTCCGGAATGGAGGCAGAATGCTTGCGCTTGGGCGGAAGATCCATAAAGTCGGTGACCGGATCCGGCTGAGCGATCCCGATCAGCTCCGGTACGCCGGAGAGTCCTCTGGCTTCCAGAAGGTGGCTCAAACCGCTCTTGAGTTCGTCGATGATGCCAAGACCATACTTCTCAGCGATCGTGCAGAATTGGACGCTTCCCGCGCCCAGAGCGAGCATGTTCGCCGCATCCCGATAGTTCATCGCACCGCCGTTGCCGGAGATATAGACGCCCATCTTCCCTGCGCGGGATAGAGTCAGGTAGCTGATAGGCAGGACACCCGCACCGCTCATGCCGACGATCACGCCCTCATCCCAAGTTTTGTCACCTTCTCTGAAGGCGAGGGTCGGGAACGTATTGGCGAGTGTGATCCCGGCTTTCTTGCCCGGATAGCGGGCAAAGACCTTGCGCACCGCATCGACGATAGGATAGATCGCTGTCACAGCACCGGTCAGCTTGAAGAGCTTAGGGATCTCCGGATCGCTGATCTGCATGACCCAGTCGATGATCTTGGCACTGAGAGCTGCATCCTGAGCGACGATGTCGCCGTGCGTACCGTCTCCACCCTGAGGGCAGGAGAGGCTATATTCGATCCCCATGGCACCGGCTTGCTCGAGCTTGCGGGTATTGGACTGCCAGACGAGCTTATCCGCTTCGTCATCTCCGGTGACGGGTCCTCCCGTCGAAGCCATGGTCAGCTTCTTGGGATATTCCTGCACCAGCCTGCTGATCTCGGAGCAGACCCTATCCAGGGGATGTTCGGAGACGTTGTCGCAATTGCCGTATGTCTCGCTATTGAACACAAACATGTATTCGCCCGGGATGTGAATATCCAGCCCGTCAAAGGCTGTCTTCATGATCCCGCCACTCCAGCCAGCCTCATAGGCGAGCTTCATCTGCTCATAACCGTCCGTGGGAGGCGCGGCAGAGAGCAGGAACGGACTCTCGATCGTTCTGCCGAAGAAGTCCGTCTCCAGCGGTACGGGATACTTCTTCCAACCAAGAACGGGAGTGCAGCTCTTGGTAGGCTTGGGGATCAGGGGAGCATTTTGCCCGCGGATCGCCGCATCGACCGTCAACGCAGCGTTCTTGCCTGCTGCGACGGCTTCGACGACTGTCGTCGGACCATTTGCCATATCCCCGCAATAATATATCATCTCGCCCTTCTCGTCAAAGACGGGGCGATTTCCGATCGCTACGATCAGGAGGTCAAAAGGACGGAAGAGCTCGCCGGCGCCGGCTTCATCGTGGATCTTTGAGGGATGGAAGCTCTCGCCCCGGGGCAGAACCACCGGCTTGGTCTTGATGCCTCGCACCCTGCCATTCTCATGCACCAGTTCCGTGACCCGAACGCGGTTTGTGATCAGGACTCCTGCTTCGTGCAGACCTTGCTTTTCATGCGGGGTCAGCGGCATCTCCGGATAAGATTCCAGACAGAGCAGTTCGACGTGTGCCGCTCCTCGCTTGATCGCGGTAAGCGCCTGATCCGCAGCGATCGCGCCGCCCACGAGGGCGATCCGCTTTCCCTTTAGGTCATAGCGTTCCGGATAGCGCAGGAAGTCCATCCCATAATGGACATACTCATCACCGGGGATGTTCAGCCTGATCGGCTGGTTCAGCCCGGTGGCAATGATCACCGCCGATGCTCCTTTGGCAATGAGCTCGGAGGCTTTGGGCATCGCGGCGCTATTCAGCTTGATCCCAAAGGTGGAGATCACATAGTCCAGATCGGTATCCATGACGTGCTTCTCAAGGCGTTCCTCCGGGATGAGGTTTGCGGCACCGCCCATGCGGTCAGTCTCAAAGACCTCGACCTCGTAGCCAAGCTGGGTCATGACGACCGCGGCAGCGATCCCGGCGGGACCGGCACCGATCACCCCGATGGACTTGCCATTCCGGGGAGGAAGGACGAATTCCGGCAATTGCCCAAATTCCTTGGCTTTCTTGATGATGGTCGCCTGCACGGCGGGAATGTTTATCGGCGAGTCAAATCCTTCGCGGGAGCACTTTGCCTGGCAATGATAATCCGGGCAGACAGCTCCGCAAACACCGCCGAGTGGATTGCTGGAGAGGATGATCCCCGCGGAGCGCTTGAAGTCCTCCGGGGTAAAGCCTCTGGCAGCCATGATGAAGTCCGCGGGGGAGCAGTCACAGGGGCAGGCTCCTTTGCAGGGCTTTTCTTCGCAAAACTCGCATCTCTCGAGTTCTGTCCTCAGTTGCGCGTCATTCAAAAACATATCTGATTCCCTTTGTCCTTAGCCGCGAAGTCTTGCCGTGATCGCGCTTTCGATCTCAGCGGCAAGCTTTTCGCAAGCCATGATGGCTTTCTCCGCCTTGGTAGAGACGTCCTGCTTAAATGCCTCATCGGTGGAACCGGAGAGGTTGATCAGGATGTTGTAATAAGCCGCTTTAGCCGCAGCAAGAGCGGTAAGCCCGGCAACTCCGGCATCGGAAAGCGCATTGACGTTGCCGATCACGCCGACCTTTTGAGCCAGAACGAGCGCTTCCAGAGATACTTCCAAGGTCTCCAGCGGGACGAGGATCGCCTGCTGTGTGGTCTTTTCCATCATCTGAGCCCGGTAGCTGATCTCCTCATCCGTCTTTTTCGGAAGCCGCATGGCATCCATCATCGCATAGAACGCATCCGTATCTTTGTCGATGCATTGCACCGCTTTGGTCATGATCTCCTGTCCGGCAGGGGCATATTCAAACGCCTGAGCCTGAACCTTTTCATAGCCTTTCTTGTCGATGGTCAGATTCGAGACCATCGCCGACAGAGCTCCGGACATCGCGGCGCAGAGAGCAGCGACGCTTCCACCGCCGGGAGCGGGCGCATCCGTCGAAAGCAGATCGCAAAATCCGGTCAGGGTCAGAGCAGCGAGGCTGTCCTTCTTGGCGATTGCATATTCGATCACTTTCTTATCGAGGTCAAAGGGTGCCAGCTCCGCCAAGCCCATGGACTGCACGGCGGTCTCCATGATCATTCTTTCCGGGATCCCGGTGCTTTCGTTCATCTTGGTCAAATAGTGTTTTCCCGCTTCGATCAGCGCTGCTTTGGGGATGAGCCCGACGAGTTCGCTGCCCGTCACCTGCAAGCCCATTTCCTGCGCCAGTTCACGGACTTTATCCAGCACCGCATAAGGCGGGGTGATCTTGTAATTGGTAAGGTTGATGCTGATCTGAGCCCGGTTGTAACCCTCGATGTACCAGCCGACCGCTTTGCAGTTCTGGAACAGCCCGGGGATGTTGACCTTGTTGCCCTGCTCGTCCTTGAGAAGCTTGCCGGCGGCATCACGCGCCGGTTTACCGCTTTCGCGGATGGTCAGCGCCAGTTCATGCGCTTTCTTTTTGTCCCGGGTATTGAGGTTGATATTGTAAGCAATGAGGAATTCACGCGCGCCGATCGCGGTCGCGCCGCTCTTGGCGTTAAAAGTATGAGGACCAAAGTCCGGCTTCCAGGCGGGGTCTTTTGCCTTGGTCGGCAATGCTTCATACTCGCCGGAACGGACTGTGGCAAGGTTGCGCCATTCTTCTTTGGAAGCGGCTGCCTCATAGAGATAAACGGGGATACCCAGCTCTTCGCCGACCCGCTTGCCCAGGATGCGGGCATACTCGGCGCATTCTTCCATCGTCATCTCGGAGATCGGAATAAAGGGGCAAACGTCTGTCGCGCCCATGCGGGGATGTTCCCCATGATGCTTGGTCATGTCTATGAGTTCGGCTGCCTTCTTGATCGCTTGAAATGCAGCTTCGACGACCGCTTCCGGTTCACCTGCCATGGTAAACACCGTGCGGTTGGTATCCGCACCCGGATCGACATCGAGCAAGGCTACGTTCTTTACTCCCCGGATCACTGCCGCGATGGCATCCAGGATTCGGCTGTCTCTGCCTTCACTGAAGTTTGGGACGCATTCCATGAGTTTCATGCTTTGACCTCTTTATTCGTTTTTTTATGTATTTTAACTTTGATGATCTTCTTGTCCGTTGCCTGCAGCACCTGCAAGCGATAGCCGTCGTAATTGACGATCTGCCCCTGATAAGGGATCTGCTCCAGCGTATCCAGGATCAACCCCGCGACTGTCTCATAATCCCCTTCGGGAAGCTCGATGCCATATTCGTCCGCCAGTGTATCGATCTCGACGTCCGCTTCGACCAGCCAGGTATTGGGAGCGATCTGCTCGACCCCGTCGGTCAGTTCTTCGACGTCGTATTCATCCTCGATATCTCCGACGATCTCTTCGAGGATATCCTCCATGGTGACGAGTCCGGCGGTTCCGCCATAGGAATCGACGATGATCGCCATGCTCTTGTGCATCCTCTGCATTTCCCGCAGAAGCACGTCAAGATCCGTATTTTCCGGAGCAAAGTAAGGCTCGTGCACGATCTGCCCCGCGGTAGTCTCCGGAGTGCAGTCTTTCTTCAGGATATCGTAGATGATGAGGATGCCGATGATGTTATCGATGCTGCCCCGATACACGGGATAGCGGGTAAAGCCCTGTTCTCTGGCGATCTTCAGCGCTTCTTCGGTGGTCGCAGTTTCCGGGATGGCGATGATCTCCGTGCGGGGGATCATCACGTTCTTGGCGTCCAGCTCGACGAAGTCCAGCGCGTCCTCGATCATCTCCATCTGCGGTTCGCTCATCTCCGCATCGCTCACTTCCGAGAGCAGAAAAGTCAGGTCATCCTTGGTCAGATAGTTAAAGCTCGACTCATCTTCGATCTTGAGCATCCTGCGCAGCCCACCGTTGATCATGGTCACTATGGCGACGAAGGGACGAAGCAGGTAATATAGCGTGCGGATAACCGGGAAGAGGCGGGGAACGATCGTCTCCGCGTGGTCGCGAAAGATCGCTTTGGGCATGATCTCCCCAAAGAGCAGAACGATGGTTCCGACGATCAGCGCCGTCCAGCGGGGATTGATGGTCTGATAGCTGTTTGAAAGAGTATTGACGAGGTAGGTGGAGACCGAAGCCATAAGGATATTGACGATATTATTGCCGATCAGGGTCGTCCCCAGGATCTTGTCCGGCTGACGCACAAAGCTGAGCAACTGGGCGCGGGAGCGGTTTTTCTTCGCGTCATGCTCCAACGCGAGCTGATTGATCGAGATCAGCCCGGTCTCAAAACCGGAAAATAAAAAGGACAGGGACAAGAAGAATAACAGTAGCAACAGCGTCAGAAGCAGTGCCAAAAGTGTCATTTATTCGTTCACCTTCTCGTTTCTCCAGGCAATTCTCAGAGATTCGATAAATTCATCAATGTTGCCTGCCAGAAATGCGTCGAGGTTATAGCTTGTCAAGTTAATTCTGTGATCCGTGACCCTGGACTGGGGGAAGTTATAGGTGCGGATCTTGGCGCTGCGATCCCCGGTCGAGACCTGTGCCTTGCGTTGCCGGGCGATCTCCTGTTCCTGCTTGCTGATCTCCAGATCGAGAAGCCTTGCCCGCAGCACCTTGAGCGCTTTCGCCTTGTTCTTGATCTGCGATTTCTCGTCCTGACAGGTGACGACGATCCCGCTCGGAACGTGCGTGATCCGCACTGCGGAGTCCGTCGTATTGACGCTTTGCCCCCCATGCCCGCTGGAGCGATATACGTCCACGCGCAGGTCGGCTTCGTTCAGCTCAAAATCTATGTCTTCCGCTTCGGGAAGGACAGCGACGCTCACGGCGGAGGTATGGATCCTGCCTCCGGACTCCGTGACCGGGATCCTCTGCACGCGGTGCACTCCGCTTTCAAAACGCATCAAGCCATAGACTCCGTCTCCGTTTAGCTGGAATATGACCTCTTTGTAGCCACCCAAACCCGTCTCATTGGTATCCATAAGCTGCTGTTTCCAGCCCTTTTTTTCGGCATAATAGCTATACATGCGATAGAGATCGGCGACGAAGAGCGCGGCTTCTTCCCCGCCCGTTCCGGCACGGATCTCGACGATCGCGTTCTTGGAGTCGTTCGGGTCGCTGGGGATGAGTAGGTCACGCAGGCTTAGCTCGGACTTCTCCAATTGCTCTTCGAGGTGGAGCAGCTCTTCTTTGGCAAGCTCCGCCATCTCCGGATCGGTCTCAGATTCCAGCATGGCTTTGGTGTCCTCCAGATGGTTCTCCAGAGCCTGATGCCGTTCCCAGGCTTCGGTGATCTCGCTCAGTTCCTTGAACCGGCGCATCAGCACCTTGTAGCGCTTGGCATCCGAGATCACAGAAGTATCCGAGATCTGGTCCCGCAGAGCGATCAGTTCTTCATTTAGCCCGTCAAGCTTATCACGCGGGATCATTCATCGTCTCCAATATCTTGACCTTGTGCCCGCTGATGTCCATATCCAGAGCGGATTTCATCGCCACGAGGGCAACCTCGATCATCTCGTCATCCGGCGGTTGGGTCGTGATCCTCTGTAAAGCCATTCCCGGCACCGTCATCAGCTTGACCAGCGGATGGTCGATCTTTTTCCCGGAGAAGCGCAAAACCTCGTAGGAGATCCCTGAGACCAAAGGCAGCAGCAGGAAGTGATATCCCAACCGCAATGGCAGAGGAACGGGGGTATGCAGGATATAGACCGAGACCAGCGTATCCACCAGGGAAAATACCAGGATCGAGATCAGGAGCACAAAGAACATAAAGCTCGTGCCACAGCGCGGGTGGATCGTCGTCATCTTTTGGATCTCGGCGATCTCCAGCGGTACCTTCTTTTCGAAGGCGTGCACGTTCTTATGCTCCGCTCCGTGATAGCGGAAAAGGCGTTTGACGTCCTTCGCCAGACTGATCACCCAGATATAGACCACGAAAAAGACGATCCGCAGACTACCGGCAAAGAGGTTGAAGTATAGATCTTTCTTGCTCAGCCCGATGAGCTGGGAAAGCGTGTACGGCACGATCGCAAAGAGCAGGATCGCCAGCCCGAAGGCAAAGATATACATCCCGATCTCCTCGATCTTTTGCGCGGTCTTGGACTTTTGTTTGATCTCCTTGCCCTGTTCCTTTTCCTCGGCGATGAAGTCCAGCTCCCAGCGCGAGGCGCTAAAGGTCAAGGTCCGCATCCCGATGATGAACATCTCGATCAGGGACACGAAGCCCCGGATCATCGGCAAGCCATAGAATTTATTCGTCGTCGTGCGGCTGATGAATTTCTCCTTGTAGAGCTCTATCGTCCCGTCCTTACGGCGGATCGCGGTGGAAAGATTATCCGTCCCGCGCATCATCACGCCTTCCATGACGGCTTGTCCGCCGACGTTTATCGTTTTCTTTTCACTCATTGTTTCTCCCTGAAACTTCCCACATATCAGCCCAAACCGGATATTCTCCGGATGAAAAAAAGAACGCCATCGATCTCCCGTTTTCAGGACAGACAAATGGCGTTAATAAGTATGGTGGTTCTACTTGTCGGTGCCGGTAAGATTGTATTTCTTGTTGAACTTTTCAACGCGACCGGCGGTATCGATGATCTTCTGCTTTCCGGTGTAGAAAGGATGGCAGACGTTGCATATATCGACCTGCAAATTTCCCTTGGTGGAACGCGTCTCAAACGTATTCCCACAAGCGCATTTGACAGTCACCAATTCGTATTTCGGATGGATACCCTGTTTCATTTATCTTTGCTCCTATAGTGTTTTAGATAGTATTTTGCTCCACGAAATTCACATCCCCTTTAATGTCAATGGATTTTTCGGTCGAGCAAATCATGGTTACCGTGAACTCACCGCCTACTTGTCGTAATCACGTATCAGTTACCGAGTAATAACTATGGCTAATATAAATCATAGGTAAGACAGTTCAATTATATCAATCCACTTTCCCTAGCGATACCCAAAACAAAATCACTATCCTTGCATTTAACTATAATGTCGTAGTTATTTTTAAAGGCATCTACTTTTCTTATAGATATGCTTTTTTGAGTCAATTGCTCTACTAGAAGCGTAGGGATAAAATACAAATCATAACCATCATCATCTCTGGCTTTAACGCCTATGACGACATCAGAGGTTTTTGTTGATTGCGTATATTCCTTAACCCCTGATTTATAGGTTCTGTCAACGCCACCTCTTGTCCCCCCTGTAAACGATATGGATGTAGATGCCGTTTTCACCTGAGCTCTAATAATGGTTTCGCTGTCTCCCTTGTTTTCTTTCAGAGCAATAATAACATCGTATGGGGATAATGGAAGATCAACCAAAGAAACGTTCTGGAATTTTTTCATTAGTATGCCAACAACGATATGCTCATGAGCAAATCCGTTGACTGAGGCTTGTAAACCAGATTCAACTTGAATAGATGTCATCAGATGGTTTCCTTAAAACTATTATAAAATCTTGATCAATTCTCTCTTCTCTAGGTACTTTAATGAAGTGCTTTATAACTTCCGAACTAAACCATGTTTCAATTTCAAATCCTATAGTCTCAGCTATCATAGACAGGTACTTCCATGACTCAAATACTGTTCCTCTAATTCTATTGTTTCCCACTACAACAATATATCTCTTCCCCGGCTTAAGAACCCTAAATACTTCACGAAAATTCTGAGACATATCAACAAGATACTTGAAAGCTATATAACTTCTCCTTTTGTCGACAATAAATAGTCTCTCAATTACAGAATCTATCTCAGCAATTCCTATCTTGTGACAACGACTATATTGCTCATAAGAAACAGCTTCCGTGCCGATATGTCTCTTTTTTAATGGAGTTAATGACCCTTCTTCTAACCCCAACCAATACAACTCTAACTGGTGGGTTCGGGGGTAATCAACTGCATTCACATATGGAGGTGAAGTGATAGCACAGTCCATCGTTGAGCTATCTATACCAATAAATTTGGCATCTGAGTTATCAAGCACCTGACAGGCACATGTCGCCCCGTCAATTACTCTAAAAAACTCTTTCATCTTGAAGGTGTTGACTAGAATAGTCTCGATGAATCTGATTATTGCCATCGAAGGATATATATCCTTTTGCATTTTCTTTCGAACAACAGTTCTTGTGCAACCATCATCAGCATTCGACACTCCTCGAACGACAGAAGAGAAACATACTGTATAGAAATCTCTTATTTGCGGCGTTACACTCATTTGTGATATGGTTTTCTTGATGAAAGCTAACTCATACAGAATGTAGTCTTCAAACCACTTATCTCGATAATTGAATTCTGGTATATCATTTGGGCTTATCAAGATGGGGTCATAGGAAGTCATGCGCCTTAGTAACTCTTGATTTGATTGTTCAAGAACATTCGGATTAATCGGAGTTGTTTTGACTTGAATGAGCTTATGGCAAAACTTCTCAATGTCTACCGCAACTGAGTTCCTTCCTAATAGCAAAGCCTCAAGATTTGTTGTACCACTTCCTGCAAAAGGGTCTAGTATTGTATCGCCGGGATTAGAGTATCTTTCAATAAGCCACCTCGGTAATTCTGGAAAAAACTTAGCCGGATATCTATGTATGCTATGCAAGTACTTTGCTTGATCTGAACTAATAAATAGAAAGCTGTCACCTTTTTTGACCGGCAAGTTTTGCGGAATGTTTCCTGTGACCTTGATAATACTCTCACCGAACTCATTCACAACAGTCTCTAAGGTAGAGAACACGTACACGCTTTCTTGGGGAGAGTAATGCTTCCCACTATAGTACTTGATTTTCTTAATTGCACTCTTCTCAACGACAGATATATCTACTGCTCTGAAGGCTACCATGTAAACTCCTTTGCTGACAATATCCATGTACTATGCGTTTGTGTCAACTGATATTTATTGTGAGAGATGTCTTGCTACCGAAATCCAAGATATTGATCCAATAAATGAGAAATACTGAGCAAGCTACTATCGTTTTTTCTAATTCAATCGGTTTTAAGCATCGATTATTGTGTCATTATTCTGATTTCGACTATATCAAACGTTTCTTTTCTAACAGCATATTATCTTGAAGCCTTCGCTCTGCACACATGCAAAGAGTCATTGCTTTCCTCATAGTTCTCTTGAACGAGATACAAGTTGAGTACAAGTTGAGTACAAGAAGACTACCTGTTGATTGTAGGGAGGCGGAGAGAGAATCTGAGTGAAGAAGAAAGACAATGGCTTCGCCAGTGAATAGTGGCTGGCGTACAGACTGAAGATGCGGATGTTTTACGTAGCCTTGGCTCGTCATTCCAGTGAAGACTGGAATCCAGCAGATCACTATCCATGAAATGGATTCCGCTCAAAGCCCCTTATGGGGCGACATCCCATAGCGAGGGTGCGTTAGCCCCTCGGTTTTAGAGCCTGATAATGTGAAAAAGCCCCGTTAGGGGCGACACTATATAGCCAGGGGTGGAGCGATAGCGGAACCCCTGGGACACGGTACCCCCACAATTATGCCTGAGCCCCGGAGGGGCGACATAGGGTTGGGGTACAAATATTCAACGGATCATCAGATAATACCGAAGGGGTGTCGCCCCTGCGGGGCTTTGGGAGATCGCTGCGGGGTCTTTAGCCGAGGGTCTTTTGCTTCGCAACGAACCCATCGCTATGGGGGGTCGCCCCTACGGGGCTATTGGATGGTTGAGCTTTGCTTCCGTTCTATCTGAAATGCCGTCTCTACGGGACTCAAGTCTCCTCTCAGGGTACATGGATTCTATCTGAAATGCCGTCCCTACGGGACTCATACCTTCTTCCGGGGGTTTGCGGGTTCTGTCTGATATTTCGTCCCTACGGGGCTGAAAAGCTCCGGACTCGCCGGCTGAAGCCAGCGCTACGACCGACTAAAGTCAGTGTTACACCAGACCCGAACCACATACGCCCGCATCTTTCTTCTTTCTTCACTGGCTTGCGCCCCACTCATCACTCTACACTATCAATATCTATGCGGATTCCCCTGCGGGGAGTGATCTGCTGGATTCCAGTCTTCACTGGAATGACGGGTAGAGCTGAGACCTGACCCACATGCGCCAGCATCTTTCTTCTTTCTTCTTTCTTCTTTCTTAATTCTTAATTGGCGAAGCCGCGCCAGCCACTATTCACTCTTCACTGGCGCAGCCTAAATCATCATCTGCCAGGCTATGCTGAGCTCGTTTTCCCAGCCGGTATCACCGTCTTTGAGGAGTTTGTGGGTGATGCGGAAGCGTTGATGCGCCCAGGGGTGGATCTTGAGGCTATGTTCGATACGGTAGTGATTGACCGGGTTGCGGAGCCAGTGGGTCATTTCGGTGTCGTGGTTCTCGATCTCGGTCTCGTAGTTATAGTTATAGTGGTTATAGTCCTCGCCCTGGCGGTTTAGGAGGTAGTATCCGGTGATGTCCGACCATTTGTCGAGGGGGAGGATCCAGCGTCCGGCATAGCTGACGAGGTTTGTGCCATATTGATAGCCGAGGCAACGGCTGTCGTGGGAATAGGTCGTGAAGGAGAACTTATGGGTATAGGTCCAGGGACGGATGGCGGTGATCTCCGCGGAGATCTGTGGCGCGTCGGCTTTGGCAAAGACCTGGGGGAGATGATAGTTCACCCCGCCTTGCAAGCCGTATTTATTGCCCCACCAGTCCGTCGCGATCTTATCGACGATGAGTTCATCGAGGACAAATTGACCATAGAGGAGGAGATCGTCTGTCGGTTTCCATTCCCCGGTCATGAACATCAGGAGGTTATCCCGGTCGTGCTGGTTGCGTTCGATAACGCGGACGAAGGAATGCGGGAAGAGGTAGTTCCAGTCAAAGCTGCGGTTGCCATAAACAGCGATATCGCCGAAGGAGACGCGGAGCCTTTCCCACATGGGCCAGCTCATATAATGCACGGAGAGGTATTTATCCGGATAGTTCTTTTCACTGAGCATGGGGTTTCCTGGGATGGCGATGGTGCTATCCGCCATGAGGCTGCCATTGAGGAGGGTAAAATTGACCTTACCGAGCATCATCTCCAGCTTGGTAAAGGCGTAGTCATTGGTCTGATCGCTGAGGATGATACTGCTGGATATATTGTTGCCGATGGAGAATCTGCCTCTGCCCAGTTCGGCATTGAACCAGTCGTTGTAATACTGGATCCCGCCGGTGAAATTCTGATTGGCGAGGAGTCCGTCCTGCCCTTTGTGCCAGGTATCGAGGAGCGGACTGTGCGCTTCGGCGGTGTCCAGATCGCCAAAGTAATCGCCAAACCAGGACTCGCCATAGATATACCAATGCTTGTTGATGATCGCTTGGTTGCGATAGAGCATGTGGAGAAAGCCGTAGTTCTTTTTGTTCACGAAAGCGGTCTCATAGCCCCAGAGAAAGTGAAAGCGGCTGACGAAATCTATCTTGTCGTTATTGAGGGCATATTGGCTGGCGAGGTAGCTGCGGTCATTCCCCGTCCAGATCTCTTTCCAGAAGTGCCAGAATTCCGGAGTGGTGGTGATCGGCGAGGTCCACATGACGCTGTCCTTGACGGTGACGAATTCTTCCTTTTCCGCATCACTATTGTTATCCTGGAGAAAGGAATCCAAGGGACGGTAATTGACCTCGGGCTTGAGTGCGGAGGGAAATTCGGCAAAGAGGGCAGTCTGTGCGATGAGGATCACGCACATTGGGACAAGCAGACGCAGCAGAGCGCGGAATATAGCGGTTTGACGGGCAGAGCTATCTAATATCATCATCGGGCACCATTCTTCGTTAATAGGGGCATCTCCGGCTGTCACAACGCCTATTCCCCGAAAAGGCGGAATAGGAGACGAGTAGCGGATACCTGTATCACGTCTATAGAACAGGCAGGGTATCAGTCAAGGATTTTATCCGGCAGGATAACGCGGGACAGGGAAAACGAGAGAAAAATAAAAACGGGAACGTCAATTGACGCTCCCGTTTCTATAGTGACAAAGCTGTGGGGCTTATTTGTTTAAGTCTTTGGCTTTGATCTTGTCTTTCTTGGGTTTCTCGGTAGCGGATTCGACGAACTCGATGATCGCCATAGGGGCGGAATCACCTTTGCGGAAACCGGCTTTGAGAATCCTGGTATATCCACCGGGACGGGTGGCGAAGACAGGAGCTACTTCATCAAATAGCTTCTTTACCAGGTCACGGTCGCCCAAAACGCTGTAGGCAAGTCTGCGCGCGTGCACGGTGTTTGCCTTACCGTATGTGATGACGCGGTCAACGTAGCGTCTCATTTCTTTGGCTTTGGGGAGAGTGGTGGTAATCCTGCCATGTTCGATCATGGATTTGACCAGGTTTCGCATCATCAGACGCAGTTGGTCGGTTTCCCTGCCGAAGTTTCTACCTTCAACTCTGTGTCGCATGTTTCACCTTCTTTTTTGCTGATGGAACGGGTTTGCGGGGGGTGTTACCGGCTGCCGTATCTTCGGGATCATCCTGAGGATTGGCTTCGGCGAGCCTTTCTTCTTCAGTTTTCACGCCGCGGCTTTTTGCTTCTTTGATCTTGCGATAGATGGTATCAACATCCATTCCCAGTTCCAGATCGTATTTTTTAAGTTTTTGAATGATCTCTTCGAGAGACTTCTTACCGAAGTTTCGGTATTTGAGCATTTCGGGTTCGGACTTGGAGACGAGCTCGCCGATGGTGTAGATGCCGGCTGCATCGAGGCAGTTGGCAGCACGGACGGTGAGTTCGATCTCTTTGACGCTCATCGAGAGGATGCGTTCTTTTTCCTCGAGGTCGGGATCAAGCTCGACGTCGCGGATGTACTCAGGCTCGGTATCAAAGAGGCTGAGTCTGGCGAACATATCCTTGAGGATCTTGGCTGCCAAAAACAGCGCGATCTTCGGTTCGACGGCACCGTTGGTATGCACGTCAAGGATCAGCCGGTCAAAGTTCATGCGTTCTTTCACGCGTTGGTGCGAGACGCTGAAATTGACCTTGAGGATCGGGGAATAGACGGAATCGATCGGGATGAAGCCGATGGCTTTGCCTTCGGGATTCTGTCTGTCCGCAGGGATGTATCCGCGTCCGATACCGATGATGAGTTCGATCTTGAGATCGATGTCTTCGGTGACTTCGAGCAGATAGAGATCCTTGTTGATGATCCTGATATGGCTATTCTCCTGGATCTGGGAAGCGGTGACGACACCCTTGCCCTTCTGTTCCAGAACGACGGTGATCTCTTCCACGGAACTGGAAGCGATCACGAGCTGCTTGAGTCTCAAAATGAGATCAATGTAATCAGAATTGGTCCCGGGGATCGGGATAAATTCGTGATGCAAGCCTTCAATCCTGACAAAGCGAACCGCTGCACCCTGGATCGAGGAAAGGAGCACTCTGCGCAAGGTATTGCCGAGCGTGGTGCCAAATCCCGGTTCCAGTGGTCCAATTTCAAACTTACCGTAGGTCTTGGAATATGACGCTTGGTCTATGTCCAGTCCTTCGGGCATCTGTAGAGGTTCGAGATACATCATAGTAAACTCCTCGCTTTTATCCAAAAGCACTATTTGGAGTAATACTCAACGATTAGACGTGTGTCCACACTGACCGGAATCTCGGCAGCTGCGGGAATCGTTAAGAATTGACCGCGCATATTCTCTTTATCAACGGAGAGCCAGGAGAAGGGAGAGGAGGTTTCAGTCCGCTCGACAGCTTCCTTGATCGCCTTGATGCTTCTGCTTTTTTCACGAATTTCAATGGTATCACCGGCTTTCACGAGGAAGGACGGGATATCGACTTTCTTGCCATTGACACGGACGTGTCCGTGGTTGACGAACTGACGCGCCTGCATTCTGGTCACGGCAAAGCCGAGACGATAGACGACGTTGTCCAGTCTGCGTTCGAGGATCTGCAGCAAAAGGTCGCCGGTCACACCGGTCATCTTGGCGGCTTTGAAGAAGTAGTTACGGAACTGCTTCTCAAGCAGGCAATAGGTGTAACGCAGTTTTTGCTTTTCTTTGAGGTGAACGCCATAGTCGCTGAGTTTGCGACGCTGGGTTCTGCCGTGCTGCCCGGGAGGGAACTTACGTTTGTTCAGAATACGATCGTATTTGGCGGTTCCGAAGATGTTCTCGCCGAACTTACGACATATCTTTGCTTTTGGTCCTGTAAATCTTGCCATTTTATCTCTCCCTTATATCCTTCTTGTTTTGGGTGGACGGCAGCCGTTATGAGGAATAGGGGTCTCGTCCTTGATCATGGTGACCCGGAGCCCGGTCGCGTTGACCGAACGGATGGCGGATTCACGTCCACCACCGGGACCTTTGACGATAACGCTGACGCGACTGATTCCCATTTCGAGGCCGGCTTTTGCCACTTCGGCGGCAGCGAGCTGCGCCGCGAAGGGAGTGCTTTTACGGGAGCCTTTGTAACCAATCTTACCACCGCTCGACCAAGCCAGGACGTTGCCGGCACGGTCTGTGAGGCTGATAATCGTGTTGTTGAAGCTGGAATGCACGAAGATGATACCTTCGTCAAATGCCAGGCGAACACGTTTTTTCTTAACTCTGGTTTTCTTTGCCATGCTTAGCTCCTATTTCTTCTTCTTGATAGCGCCGGCTTTGGGACCCTTGCGGGTGCGAGCATTGGTATGGGTTCTCTGGCCACGCACGGGAAGACCGCGTTTGTGACGCAGTCCGCGATAGCAACCGATCTCCATCAGACGCTTGATGTTCATCGCGGTCTGAGTGCGGAGTGAACCTTCCACAACGTATTCGTTCTGGACGATATCACGAATGACTTTTTCTTCTTCGACTGTCAGGTCTTCGACCTTCTTCATCTCATCGATGTTTGCCTTTTTGCAAATTTCTTTCGCAAAGGTGGGGCCGATACCGTAGATATAGGTAAGACCAATGAACAGCCGTTTGCCTTTGGGGATTTCGATACCTGCAATATGTGCCAAGTTGGTCCTCCTTATCCCTGTCTCTGTTTATGTTTTGGGTTAGTGCTGCAGATAACCCGGATGACGCCATGGCGTTTGATTATTCTGCAGTCTTTACAGATTATCTTTACGGATGCTCTAACTTTCATTATTAACTCCCTGCAATCTAAACCATAGGTTTATGCATTCATTATTTATAGCGATATGTGATCCTGCCGCGGGTCAGGTCATACGGCGAAAGCTCGACCTTGACCTTATCCCCGGGAAGGATACGGATATAATTCATACGCATTTTACCGGATGAATGGGCAAGGATCTCATGCCCGTTCTCCAGTTCCACACGAAAAGTAGTATTGGGAAGCGCTTCCGTCACAATACCTTCGACTTCGATGACACCAGATTTTGTCATACCTTATCCTCTTGAAACAGTAAGTATTTCGGGTTCATCATTCGTGACCAGGATAGTATGTTCAAAGTGCGCTGAAAGACTGTTGTCAGCGACGAAGAATTCCCAGCCTACCTCTTTGACACGGTTGGTCCCGATATTGACCATCGGCTCGATCGCCAGGGTCATACCGGCTTTGATACGGGGTCCACGACCCGGAGTACCGAAATTCGGGATCTGCGGCTCTTCATGCAAGGCTCGTCCGATGCCATGACCGGTAAGGTTGTCGGCGACGAAATAGCCATGCTTTTTGACGAAGGAACCGATCGCGTCCGAGATGTCTCCGATACGGTTATCGACTCTTGCCGCAGCAATGCCCAGCGCCAGAGCGTCTCTGGTCACCTGCATCAGCTTCTCGGCAACGGGTGAGATCTTCCCGACCGCGTAGGTCCGGGCAGCATCACCATAATAACCGTCCAGAAGGACACCGACGTCTATCCCGATGATATCGCCTTCCATGAGTACAGTCTTGGCGGAAGGGATACCATGAACGATGCCGGAATTCACCGACGCGCAAACCGAGCCGGGGAATGGAGGCAAGCCGTCCACACGGTAGCCTTTGAAGGCAGGGATCGCACCGCGACTGCGGATGAAGTCCTCGGCAAAGATATCCAGATCAATGGTCCGGACACCGGGGACGATCATCGGAGCAAGCGCGTCGAGCAATTCGCCGACCACTTGACAGCTGCGTCGCATCCTTATCATTTCCGTGTCATTCTTTAGGTAGATCATGAACCTGAACGTCCGCGAAGTTTCCCTTTCTTCATAAAGCCGTCATAATGGCGCATAACCAGGTGAGATTCGATCTGCTGCAGGGTATCGAGAGCCACACCGACGACGATGATCAGACCAGTTCCACCAAAGTAGAAGGGCAGATCGAAGCGGTTGCTCATGATCTCCGGTAGGAGAGCGATGATCGCATAGAATATCGCACCGGGAAGAGTGATGCGAACCAATACTGAATTGATGTAGTCCGCGGTCTTCTTGCCGGGTTTTTTACCTGGTATGTGTCCACCGTACTTTACCATGTTCTCAGCCATTTCGGTGGGGTTAAGCACCATGGCGGTATAGAAATAGGCAAAGAACACGATCAATCCGACATATAGGATCGTGTAGAGCAATGCTCCCGGAGAGAGCCATCTCTGCATCGTAGCCCAGAACCCGCCTGAACGTCCGATGACGGCAGCGATGGTCGCGGGGAACATGATCACAGACTGCGCGAAGATGATCGGGATCACACCGGCAGTATTGACTCTTAAGGGAATGTATGTGCTCTGTCCGCCATATACTCTTCTTCCGACGATACGCTTGGCGTATTGTACGGGGATCTTGCGGATGGCTTCGGTGACGAGAATAACGGCTGTGGTCGTGACCAACATCACCACGACGGATAAGATCGCTTTCCAGAGATAGGTCGGATCGGTTCCAACCTTCTGGAACATGCGGATGAATCCCTCGGGATAGCGGGTGATGATACCCGCGAAGATGATCAGCGATATACCGTTGCCTATACCGTGCTCGGTGATCTGTTCGCCTATCCACATCACGATCATGGTACCGGTCACAAGCGTGATGATACCGGTGACATGGAAGAGCAAGCCGGGATTGGGCACTACACCATTGGACAGGTTGGTGAGCCAGAGGGTGATCGTCACGGCATTGAACGCGCCGAGACCGACGGTTCCGTAACGAGTGATCTGGTTCATCTTCTTCTGACCTTCGGCGCCTTCCTTTCTCAGCTTCTCAAAGTAAGGAATGATACTTCCCAGAAGCTGGATCACGATGGACGCCGTGATGTAGGGCATCACACCCAGGGCAAATACCGAAGCGCGCTCAAAGTTTCCACCCACGAAGAGGTCCAGCAGACCAAACAAGGTGTTTCCACCCTGCTTGGCACTGGCAAAGAAGGCTTTGAGTGCCGAGGCATCGACACCGGGCACCGGCACGAAACTGCCGAGACGATAGAGCACCAAAAACAATGCTGTAAAGAGAATCTTCTTTTTCAAGTCCGGAATCCGGAACATGTTAGCAATTGTCTTGAACAAGTTAAACTACCTCCGCCTTGCCGCCGCTCTTCTCAATAATTTCTTTTGCACGTTTGGAAAAGGCATTCGCCTTGATATGAACGGCTTTGGTGAATTCTTCATTAAGAGCTGCCAGCACTTTGACGGGAGCATGAGATTTCTGACCGGTGGAAGGGATCAAACCGAGCACTTCCATCTTCTGAATATCGTATTCGCTCTCTTCAAGAGTCAACAGACGGTTTAAGTTCAATACACGGTATCCAACGCGGAAGATGTTCTTGAAGCCGCGTTTGGGCAGACGGCGATGCAAAGGCATCTGACCGCCTTCGAATCCGGCGGAAACTTTGCCACCGGCACGAGCTTTGGTACCCTTGTGACCGCGTCCGGCTTGATGGCCGCTACCCGATCCCTGGCCTTTACCAAGGCGTTTTTTGTTCTTTCTGCCGGCAGGTTTTCCCAGATTGTGTAAGGTCAACATAATTATTCTCCCTGCAGGTTTTCAACTTTGACAAGGTAGGAAACCTTCTGGATCATACCTTTGATCGCGGGGCTATCTTCATGGATGCGGCTTTTGCCGACGCGTCCGAGACCGAGAGACTCGATAACCCGTTTGTGGTCTTCTTTACGATTTATAGTGCTGCGGATTTGGGTCACTTTGATCTTCATTTTTCCTCCTGTCCGGTAAGCTCCGCGACAGTTTTATTACGAAGACGGGCAATGTCATGCACGGTGCGCATGGCTTTGAGGCCCAGAATAGTGGCTTTGACCACGTTCGTGGGTGTGTTTGAGCCCAAGGACTTGCAAAGGATGTTCTCGATACCCGCGGCTTCAAAGATGTTACGGGTGGTTCCCCCGGCGATGACACCGGTACCGGGACGAGCCGGCTTCATCATGATACGGCTGGCACCATAGCGGGCAGTGTATTCATGAGGGATCGTGCCTTTGACGATCGGAACTTTGAACATACTTTTCATGGCTTTTTCTTTTGCCTTGCGGATAGCATCGACGATTTCGTTGGCCTTACCGGCACCGACGCCGATATTGCCTTTACGGTCGCCAACTACGACGATGGCGCTGAAACTGAAGTTTCTGCCGCCCTTCACGACCTTGGCAACGCGTTTTGTCTCGATGATCTTCTCGATCAGAGCATTTTCTTCGGTTTGGGTGTTTTCGTAATTCAAGCTATCCTCCTAAAACTCAAGACCGGCTTTGCGAGCGCCGTCTGCCAGAGCCTTGACTCTGCCGTGATACTTATAGCCGGAACGATCGAACGCGACTTTCGTGATACCGGCAGCGATCGCCTTCTCACCAAGCTTCTGTCCGACGCGGAAACTCTGTTCGGTCTTCTTGAGACCTTTTTCCAGCTCGATCTCTTTGGAGATGGTGGACATGGATACGAGGGTGATGCCTTTGACATCGTCGATGATCTGGGCATAGATCCCTTTCAGGCTGCGATACACGGCAAGTCTCGGACGTTCGGCGGTCCCGGAAAGACGCTTGCGGATAGCAGCTCTGCGACGATTACGCAGGCGGATTTTTTCTTGTGCTAATGTCTTCATATCTCTTGCCTCATCTACTTCGATCCGGCTTTACCGGCTTTGATGGTGACGTATTCGTTTTCATAGCGGATGCCTTTGCCCTTGTAGTTTTCGGGCGGACGGCAAGCGCGAACTTCCGCGGCAAATTCACCGACGAGTTGCTTGTCGATGCCTTTGATGCGGATAATGCTGGTCAGGTCGCTACGGGTTCCCTTGGAACGCGGGACAGCCTGGGTCTCGACCTCTAAACCTTTGGGGATGTGGAACATGATGTCGTGGGAGTAACCCAGCGCGAGTCTCAGCCAGGGGCCGATCGCTTCAGAGTTATATCCTGTACCGATGATATGTAAGGTCTTCATATAACCTTCCGTCACACCGGTGACCATGTTCTGGATAAGGGCTCTGGTAAGACCGTGATAGGCACGTTGAGTCTTGGTGTCGTCCGCGCGCTTGACGTGGAGGACTCCCTCTTCCTGTTCCAGAGTGATGCCGGTGAGCAACGTGTAAGTCAATTCACCAAGCTTTCCCTTTACTGTGACTTTGCTGCCGTCGACGGTAACCGTGGTTCCGGCTTGCAGTTTGATCGGGGCTTTTCCTATTCTAGACATTCATCCCCCTACCAAACACGGCAGATATATTCGCCACCGACGTTCTGGATACGGGCATCGCGATCGACCATCACACCCTTGGAGGTGGAAATGATCGCGCAACCGGTATTGTTGAACACGCTGGGCAGATTATCTGATTTGACGTAAACTCTGCGACCGGGCTTGGACACGCGAACGAGACCTGTCATGACAGGTTCGCCGGTGTTCGTGTAGCGCAAGATCACAAGGATACGCTTGTAGTTAATTTTAGCAGCAGGATCTCTGTCGAGGACCTGGATGCTGTTCACGAAATTCTCGTTGGCAAGGATCTTGACTATGGACTCTACGAGACCATTGTGGTTCACGATCACTTGCGTATGACCGGCACGATATGCATTACGGATCTTGGTTAATGCATCAGCTATCGGATCACTAACGCTCATTGATTATTCTCCTTAAGTTGTTACCAGCTACTTCTGGTGATTCCGGGGATTTGTCCCTGGGATGCATATTTGCGGAAGCACAGACGGCACATACCGAAATCTCTCATGTATGCACGAGGGCGACCGCAGATCATGCAGCGATTATATTTTCTAACTTTGAACTTGGGGGTACGTTGTTGCTTGATGATAAGTGATTTCTTAGCCAAAGTAAGTCTCCTTATTGGTTCTTCTGGAAAGGCATTCCAAGTTCTCTGAGCAGCTCACGGCATTCTTCATCGGTCTTTGCCGTGGTGACGATCGTAATGTTCATCCCGCGGATCGCGTCGATCTTGTCGTATTCGATCTCGGGAAACACGGTCTGCTCTTTGAGCCCGATCGAGTAATTGCCTCTGCCGTCAAATGCGTTCACCGGCACGCCATGGAAGTCACGGATGCGGGGGATCACTATGGAAATGAGTCTGTCGAGGAACTCATACATCACTTCATCACGAAGGGTCACCTTGCAACCGATGGGCATTCCCTGACGGAGCTTGAAGTTTGAGATCGACTTACGGGCTTTGGTGACGATGACCTTACGCCCGGTGATCTGTTCCATATCCTTCACTGCGTTGTCCAAGAGAGCTTTGTTTTGGGTAGCGTGACCCACGCCCATGGAGACGACGATCTTTTCCATCTTCGGCACCTGGTGGGGGTTGGTGTATTCAAAACGCTTCTTCAGCGCCGGGATCACCTGTTCTCTATATTGTTCTTTCAAACGATTCATGATTACTCCTTTTACAGCTCGTCACCGGACTTCTTGCAGACGCGGACGCGCTTGCCTTCGCGGAGCTGGATGACCGGTTTGGAGACTGCGCTAAGCTTCTCATTAAAGAGCATGACGTTTGACGCGTGCACGGCGGCTTCCTTATGGATGATACCGCCCTGAGGGTTTCTCTGGGAAGGCTTGGCATGCTTTTTGATCATGTTCACCTTTTCCACGATCACGCGGTTCGACTTCGGGAAAGCCTTGAGCACTCTGCCCTTCTTCCCTTTGTCCGCACCGGAGATCACCACGACGTAATCGCCTTTTTTCAGATTGATTTTTTCTGCCATCGTTCCTCCTACAATACTTCCGGAGCGAGCGAGACTATCTTCATGTAACCAACGTCACGAAGCTCTCTGGCAACCGGTCCAAAGATACGAGTACCCTTGGGTTCATGTTTGTCGTCAATGATGACAGCAGCATTATCCGCAAAACGGATATATGATCCGTCAGGGCGACGCACTTCTTTCGCGGTGCGCACGATAACGGCTTTTTCTACTGCACTTTTCTTTACTTTTCCGCCGGGTGTAGCGGATTTTATCGCCACAACTATGACATCTCCAACAGAGGCATACTTGCGTCTGGTGCCGCCAAGGACTTTGATGCACATGGCTTTCTTGGCACCGGAGTTATCAGCGATATTCAACACGGTTTGTACTTGAATCATTCCATAACCCCTTTATTTGGTTCTCTCTACAATCTTGTGCAGAGTCCATCTTTTACGGGCGCTCAAGGGACGTGATTCCATAATCTGGACGACGTCGCCGACGTGCGCATCATTGGTCTCGTCGTGCGCCATGAATTTCTTGTGGCGACGAACGGTCTTTTTATATAGCGGGTGGATGAACTGACGTTCGACTCTGACGACGATGGTCTTGTCGTTTTTGTCGCTAACGACGATTCCCTGTTTGATCATTTTACGATTTAGAGCCATTTCTTACCTCACGCCTTTTGCTCTTTCTCTTTTAAGATGGTGTTGATCCGAGCCATATCGCGACGGACGATGCGGATGCGATCCGGTCTGTCGAGGAGGTTTTTTGCCTTTTGAAAGCGCAGGTTAAAGAGCTCGATGCGATACTCTTCCATCTTGGCTTCAAGTTCGGTGATGCTCAGTTCACGCAATTCTTCAGGTTTCATAATTCTACTCCTTCACGAGCCACAAGACGAGTCTTGATCGGCAGCTTGTGAGCCGCGAGACGCATGGCTTCTTTGGCTATTTTGACATCCACGCCCTCGATCTCAAAGAGGACACGGCCGGGAAGAACTACGGCTACCCAATATTCAGGTGCGCCCTTACCTTTTCCCATACGGGTTTCGGCTGGTTTCTTAGTCACGGGCTTATCCGGGAAGATCCGGATCCAGACTTTTCCGAGACGCTTCATGTGACGGGTAATGGCTATACGAGCAGCTTCGATCTGACGGCTGGTGAGCCAGGCAGCTTCGAGAGCTACGAGACCGTAATCGCCGAAATCTATGTCAGATCCGTTCCAGGCAAGACCGTTACGTCTGCCCTTCATCTGCTTACGATATTTTATCTTCTTTGGTGCTAACACTTGCTATCTCCTCTTAACCTAAAATATCGCCTTTGTATATCCAAACCTTGATGCCGATGACGCCATAGGTCGTATTAGCTTCGATAATGGCATAATCGATGTCGGCACGGATAGTGTGAAGCGGAGTTCTACCTTGTTTGTAGCGCTCGCTGCGGGCGATCTCGGCACCGCCAAGACGACCGGAGACCTGGACTTTGATACCCTGGGCACCTTCTTTCATGACGTTGCGGATAGCCATCTTCATGGCGCGGCGGAAGGACACACGCTCTTCGAGCTGGCGAGAGATCTCAAGACCAACCAGACGGGCGTCCAGCCACAATTTATCGATCTGCTCGATGTTGATCAAGACAGAGATCGGTGATTTACGATTTTTGTTGATCAGAACGTTCAGCTCGTTTCTCAGTCTTTCGATATCTTCGCCTTTCTTTCCGATGACGAGTCCCGGACGGGCAGTATAGATGTCGATAGTGATCGTGCTGGTCTTTCTGAATATCTGAACTTTGGAGACCATCTTGCCGGTTAAGCGCTTGTGGATATAAGATCTGATCTTAATGTCTTCCTGAAGGAAATCCACATAAGTGTTGCCCTGGGCAAACCAGATGGACTCGGTGTCTTTATTGACTCCGATACGGTACAGGATAGGATGTATTTTCTGTCCCAAGGTTTCCTCCTAATTACTATGGATCTCAAGAGTGATATGACAAGTCGGACGACGGATCATAAATGCTCTTCCCATGGCTCTGGGCATGAAGCGCTTCATGGCGGGACCTTCATCGGCCATGGCGACGGCGACGTACACCGTGCTAAGGTCGATCTTAGGCTCTTTGACCTGGGCATTAGCGATCGCTGAATCCAGCAATTTGCCGATCAAACCCGCCGCTCTGCGGCGTGAGAACTTCAATATATGTTGGGCTTCGGTCACCTGACGGCCACGGATCTGGTCAAGAACCAGACGGGCTTTACGGGCAGAACCGCGGACAAAACGAAGTTTAGCAGTTGCTTCCATTTCCTATCTCCTATTTGCCCTTTTTCTTCTTCTCTTTGTGTCCACGATAGGTACGGGTGGGGGAAAACTCTCCCAGCTTGTGACCGACCATGTTCTCAGTGACGTACACGGGGACAAACTTGTGTCCGTTGTGCACGGAGAAGGTGTGACCGATAAAGGACGGAATAATGACCGAACGGCGAGACCAGGTCTTGATGACCGCTTTCTTGCTGTCGGTATTGAGAACTTCTACTTTTTTAAGGAGATGAGCGTCAATGAAAGGACCTTTTTTAATTGAACGTGCCATTATTATTTCCCCTTATCTCTTTTTCACTGCTTTCACGATATACTTATCGGAATACTTGCGGGTCTTTCTGGTCTTTCCACCTTTCGCGGGTTTACCCCAAGGGGAGACCGGGTGACGTCCACCGCTTGATTTTCCTTCACCACCACCCATCGGGTGATCGACAGGGTTCATCGCCACACCACGAACGGTAGGACGGATACCCATCCAGCGTTTGCGACCGGCTTTACCGAGCTTGATCAGGCTGTGATCGGAATTGGACACCTGACCCAAGGTCGCAAGGCACTCGCGACGGATCAGATGAACATCGTTGGACGGCATCTTGACGTGCACATAGTCACCGTCTTTGGCTATGACTTGGCCATAGGTTCCGGCGCTACGGGCAATTTGTCCACCCTTACCCTTCTTCAGCTCAACATTGTGAACGAAGGATCCGAGAGGAACTCTTTCTAACGGGATAGCATTTCCGACTGCGATCTCGGCCTCGGGACCGGACATGACCTTGGCACCAACCAAAAGTCCTTCCGGAGCGAGGATGTATCTCTTTTCTCCATCAACGTAATGGAGCAGTGCGATACGAGCAGTGCGATTGGGATCGTATTCTATCGAAACGACTTTCGCGGGAATACCCGCTTTGTCGCGCTTGAAATCGATTATACGATAATGGCGACGATGTCCGCCACCACGGTGACGGCAGGTGATCCTGCCTTGATTGTTGCGACCGCCGGATTTGCGAACCGCAACCAGCAACGACTTTTCAGGCTCGACCTTGCTCAGCTCTTCAAAGGTATATCCCGTGCGAAAGCGAAGTGTCGGCGTAATCGGTTTGTAGTGTTTAACTGCCATTTATCAACCTCTTATACTTCAAATTCGGCTATCCGGTCACCTTCTCTGAGGGTGACGATCGCCTTCTTCCAATCGGGACGTCTGCCACTGTAGCGGCCAAGTCTCTTCGGTTTGCCAAACATGCGAATGGTGTTGACTGCCGTCACTTTGACGGAGAAGATCTTTTCCACTGCTTGTTTGATTTCGATCTTGTTGGCATTTATACTAACCTTGAAGGTATAGCAGTTTTGGCTTGCCATCTGGTTTCCGCTCTTTTCGGTGATCAGCGGAGCGATAAGGATATTACGCGGATGTATCATGACCCGAATACCTCCTCAACTTTTTTCAGGGCTTCCTCAGACATTACGATGTAGCTGCTCTTGAGGACTTCGTAGGCATGCAGGCTATCGGCGCTGTCAGCCATCACTTCCGGAATGTTGGTGAAGGACTTGACGGTAGGCTGATGATTGCCGGCTGTGACCACGAGCTTGCGACCCTTTTCCGGGGCGACCTTGGCAAGCAGTTCCAGCGCGTTCTTGGTGCTGGGCTTGTCAAAGTTCATGCCTTCTACGATAAAGATCCTGCCTTCTCTGGCGCGGTCGGTAAGACTGACCAGGAGAGCCATGCGCTTCTTCGTGCGCGGGATCTTGTGATACCAATCCTTGGGGAATATGGCGAATGCTTTACCACCGTGTACACGGACGGGGGTACGGCGACTACCCTGACGGGCATTACCGGTTCCCTTCTGCTTAAAGAGCTTCTTCGTGCTACCGGCGGTCATGGCGCGGTTCTTCTTCTGAACTGTGCCCTGGCGTTGGTTCCCCAGATACATGGTGATAACTTCATGGAGCAAAACCTTGGGGGAATTGACATCCACTTCAAAGATGCTGGCGGGAAGCTCGATCTCGGCGATACGTTCACCATTACGGTTAAATTTGATTGCTGTTGCCATCTTGATCTCTCCCTTAGCTTTCCTTGTGAATGGTCACAAGGGTGTTGCGATGACCGGGGACGGCGCCGATGATCATGATCAGGCCTTTCTCGGCATCTACTTTGGCGACTCTCAGGTGACGGGTGGTCACTTGCTTGTTACCATGCTGTCCGGCCATCTTCACGCCTTTGAAAACGCGGGAAGGCTGGGCGCACTGTCCGATCGAACCGGGACCGCGGAAGGACTCATGAACACCGTGGCTCTGCTCAAAACCGGCAAAACCATGACGCTTCATCACACCGGTAAAACCATGTCCCTTGGACTTGGCAGTGACGGTGACGGTCTCATTCGCGCCGAACATATCGGCTTTGATCTCGTCGCCTACATTGTAGGTATTTATCACTTGTCCGAAAGAGGGACGGAATTCGCGGACATGACGGAAAAGAGGACTGCCATACTTCTTGAAGTGTCCCTGCATGGGCTTTGTCACCTTCTTTTCGATAACTTCTTCATAACCAAGCTGAAGTGCTTCGTAACCATTTTCTTCGATCGTACGCTTGCAGATGACCCGGCAAGGACCAACCTGGATAACTGTCACAGGCTGCACTTTGCCGTTGTTGTCAAATATCTGCGTCATACCTATCTTTTTACCGATTAATCCCAACATGTTAACCTCTCGAATTAGCCTTGATCTCGACGTGCACGCCGGCGGGAAGACTAAGCTTCTTCAAAGCCGTTGTGGTCTGTTGAGTGGGATTCACGATGTCGATAAGTCTCTTATGAACGAGCATCTGGAACTGATCTTGCGACTTCTTGTCCGCATGCGGGGAACGCAGGACCGTGTACACGGATTTGTCAGTGGGCAACGGAATAGGTCCAACAACTTTGGCACCGGTATTGCGAGTGCTTTTGATGATTTCCGCAACAGATTGATCCAGTAGACGATGGTCATAAGCTTTCAACTTGATACGGATACGACTGTCTAGTTTACTCACTGGTACCTCCACTTATTGCGCAAAACTGCCCACCAATGGAGAAAGCCGGATGGAATTCCACCCGTCCCGGCAGGCTGCTAAGCTGCATCATTTGCGTTGAATTCTGAGGGCTTCTCAAGTGTGAGATCCCCCTGTGACACCCCAGAGGAGCGTCCCAATAAAAGGATAACATTGTTCCTCCTAAAGAACTATAAGTCCCTGCAATATCTGGGACTTGTGCTATACGGTAATACCGTTTTTATACATTGTGAGACATGATTTTATCAGCGTCGTTATCTGTCAATAGCTTTTTTAACTTATTATGCGGCAAGCATTCTTCCCCATTTCCGTAGCGTAGCATGCCAGTTATAAACTCTCATCTAAACTCCAAATTGTCATCACTTGGATAAATCAGGCTATCACATTATCATCAAATATGATATGATCTTGTTCGGAACCTTTTTGACTTGGACAATTGATGCTTTGTGGTTAGATTTGAAGATTTAACTGACAGCTTATCGTTACGATCAGAAATCCCTTTACAAATAATACCCATACTTCAAACTGGTAAAAATAGGTATGGTCGCTCATGGGCCTTACCCAAAAAGCTATAGGGAGTAATACTATGTTCATGGCAAAATGCTTTAGCCCTAGCGGCTGGAAAGGCGCAGCCCGTCTGAACCAAGTAATGGCGCAGGACGTATCTAGGAAAAGAATAGGTCATAAAGTCCTGATCCTCTGTCTATTGTTCAGTGGCCTGGCAGGTTTCCTTGGAGCCCAAAACTGGGAGGGTGGAGATTGGGATGGCGGCACTATACCAATCTTTGATGATCACAAGTCGGATCAGAGGCAGGTTTATCCCGATATGGTAGAATATATGCATCATGCGATCACGATCGGCCCTCTGGGCCCAATGGTCGATGGGGTAGTCATTATTGATGCGGAGGAAATCACAGAAGTTATACTTAAGTGGAACACGATGCACAACGATAAAGACCTCAACTTGGCTCGTGCCATCTATGCCGATCAGGTGGATTTCTACGATAATCGTCTCAACAAGTCTTCCCTGATCAGCAATCTTCAGCAACGTTTTAATCAGCGTCACCGGAATTACAGCCAGGGCATAACTCAAATTTCTGGAAGAAGAATTGGCAATACCCGGGTTCAGATTGATTTATACTGCGATCATATAGCTGCCAATTACATGAGGAACCCTCATAGGATTATTTTGGAACGAAATCGCATTGGTTGGCAGATAATCAGCGAAAACTTCTTGCCCTTCGGCTTCTCTGATTTCTACGTGCCAGCGGGTGTGGGCTCAGACCCGCAAACAGATGCAGTTGAAGGTATGGGATATGGAGATGAGATGATAGTAGATACAACAGTGGTGGATTCTCTGGATTACCAATCGGTTACAAAAGATAAAAACCGTGCTTGGGATAGCAAGATTGAAGAACCAATAGTTGTAGATTCACTTGTCATTAAAAATTCTCAATTAGGGGATCAACTGCTGAACAATGGGGATTTCTCATACGCAGACGATGGCTGGAGTACGGTAGAATTCACCCCCGGAGCACTTATAAGGTTCGAGATGGTTGATGGAAATGACTGCATCAGACTTGGCCATCAGAACAATCGGGATTGGGTGGCCATCGGGCAGGAGATCAGATCCAAACTGAAACCCGGAACTCTCTACGAAATTCGTTTGCGCTACCGATCAGATTGCGCTAATGTTCAGGTACCTCTGAATATCCGCTTTGGTGACCCCAACTTACTGATGCACTCATCCACTATTGCACCCATTCTGAACGGACTATTCGTGATAAATGACAACACATGGCATGAGGTTGCTGGATATTTCCGGGCTGGAGCTAACATGCCAAACGCTTCCGAGCCTATGCTAGATATCATCTTCGATTACGGATCAGCCGGAAGCATCTGGTTGGATGATGTCTCCCTACGAGAGTATAAATAGTTTGCTGAGATAAGGTTGGCATAAATTGGTTGGATTTCTTGTATGGAGTAGATCGCAGATTGAGCTGCTTGAACGGATCATAACAGATAAAGCGCAATATAAAAAGGGGCTTTACAAGTGTTTCGCTGGTTAATTGTATTGGGGGGTACGTGTAGCATTGGCATGCTACTCTACAGACAGGTGGGATACAGCAGCGCATGGGTTTAGCCGGGATTAATACAAAGATAGCGGGCTTACATCTCCGTGATATTCGATGTAGTCTTGGATCTCGCCGATGAGCTCCTCACTCTCCATATCCAGATAGCTTTCGTCGCCAAAGTTCTCGATGATCTCCCAGACGGGGATGGTGACCACAAAGGTCTGATATTCCGTCGCCCAGATCGCTCCGATCGCATCCAGGGAACTGATCCGGCTTGCGTATGTGGATGGACAATCTACCCAGTCTTCCCGGATTGCCAGAACTACGTGGGCGCAATTCGCGACCCAGCTATAGGCATCTGATTCCTCATTAAACCCATCATTGGTCATCAAAACGCTGTCTCCCTCATGGTCGATCACCGAACAATAGGTGAAGATCGTCCGCAGAGCCTCATCCAGTTCAACACCCAAAAGTGGGATCGCCAATAAAAACATCAAAATAACGATACTGACTTTTCTCATCCATTACTCCTTTTAACTATATCCCAAACAAATCCAAGCCCCACCCCAGATCATCACTAATCTATTAATCTGTTAATTCGTTAATCTGTTCATTTGCTAATCTGTTAATTCGTTAATCCGTTCATCTGCTAATCTGCTCACTTCCTCTTGATCACCATGTTCCGGACGGGTTCTTTCTCACCTTCCCAGAAGTAGAATCCTTTGCTTTGCAGGAAAGGGATATCCTTGCTCATACAAAGGGGGAGGATGACCCCGTATTTCTTTCTGCTGCCAAAGAAGTGTTGCAAATAGGGCAGTTCGCTTTTGAAGTCTTTGACCGGGGGTTGGAGGAAGATGACATTCTTATCCGCCAGCCCGGCGAGGAGATATATGCTTTGTGGGGTGCAGAAGACAGTGGCGCGTTGCTTGATAAAGCTCAAGCTGTCCGGGTGATTGCGCACGGCTTGCCAACCCAGGGGGATATACTTTTTATAGGCTTTGAATATGGACATGTCATAGTCCGTGACTATCTCCGGTTCTTTAGTGTCCTGAACTCCTCTTTTATCAAGCTGATAAAAGTGTTCGACGATGCGGAACCCGGCTTTTTTGGTCATCTTGAGGCTCTCATAGTTCTTGTAGTAGGTGCAAAACTCATAGCTGATGGCGGGGTTCTTTTTCCGGAGCTGTTCCGCGAAGCCAAAGGCATAAGCATTGAGCATACTCCCGACACCCTGTCCCTGGTATCGTCCATGCACTCGCAGACCTTCAAACCATATCACGTTATCCGGAAATAAGCTCAGCTTGAGGCAGGCAATTATCCTGCTTTGGTATTCAACGACGAAGAACCAATCTTCCCCGATCCAGCGAGAGAGGATCATGGGGAGGTAGTCATGCCCTTCCCAGATGGTTTTGGACATCCGGACGAGGTCATCCGCATCGGTCGACAGAGCAATACGGATCTTGCATTGAGCTAATTCAATCTTCATATTCGATCTCCTTCGCTATTCCCTCCGAGGCGCGGACTTTTGTCAACAAAGAAAAATGCCACGCCTTCTGATAAAGAAAACGTGGCACCGTCTATGTTTACTGAGGAGGGGTCTCTATCTGCAGTTGTGCATCTTTTGCATGCCCATGCCGTTATGATTACCGCCCTTGCCCATTCCGGGATGGTCCTTGCCCATACCGTGGCAATTGTCGCAATCACCATTCATGCCCATTTTGTGCATGCCCATGCCCTGTCTCATACCTTGTCCCATTCCGGGACCCATTCCCTGATGTCCACCCCGCATACGGTGCATACGAAACATCATTCTGGCGGTATCTTTCTGGTCGGCATTGAGCTCTTTGAGCACGGCTTCCATGTGATCGATGCGAGCATCGGCGATCTGGAGCTTCTTGTTGAATATAGTCTTATTCAGGTCTTTGGCTGCTTTGAAATTGTCTTTATCGATCGCTGCCTGAAGGTCGATCTCGAGGTTCTCGAGCTCAGCCTGAAGGGTGTTCATCTGCTTCTGATGAGAAGCTCTGAGGCGTTCGATCTTGTCCTTTTGATCTTTGGAAAGCTTGAGCGCGTCCATCATCATTCCCTGTCCCATTCCGGGCATTCCCATGCAGTCACCGGGCATCATCTTTTGTTCGGTCATACCCTTGTCATCGGGGCGGGTCATGTTCTTCTGTTCTGTCTGTTCTGCGGCGAGGACGCCGATCAGTATTACGATCGAGAGGGTGAGGATCATTATTTTTTTCATTGTTATCTCCTATGTCTTCTGTGTCTGAAATATCCGGGACGGTCATCTCCGAAGCGGGGGGAACCTTCTATGCGTTTACCGAAGAACTCTTTCGCCTCTTCCGCGGTCATGGTCTTGCGACGGGCGATAAGGGCATTCCCCAGCTCACGCTCCAGCTTCCCCTGGGCTACCAGAGAGCTGTCGATTATAGTATTTAGCTTGGTTTCGTCGATGGGGTCTTTGGCAAGCTCCCGCATCAATTCCTTTTTGGTCTCGCGGAATTCATCGCGGAGGCTTTGCAGTCTTTCGTTGTCTCGAACCAGTGGTCCTTCTCCGTGCCTGTCCATCGGACCCCGAAAGTGTTCTCCGCCCTTGGGAGGATGCGGAGGCGGTGCGCCGAAGGTAAGCCGGACATAGAGGAAGGAGCCGATCACGGCAAGGTTGAAGGCAAGCGATATAAAGAGGAGGATGACGATCCAGCGTTTACTCATTGTATCCTCCATTGTAGTAGCTGTCATCCACGATGCTGTTCTCGCCAAAGCTGGCAAGCGCCGTGGTTGAGGTTGTTTCACTGTATTCCTGAGTCCCGGCAGTGGCTGAGCTATTGGTCTTGATGCCGACGAGCGTGCCGACATAAAGACTGAGCAAGATCGCGATCAGCGCAGGGATCTTCTGCAATTGCAGCATCATTCTGCTGTGCTGACGGAGCGAATCATGCTCGTTCGCCTGAGCCAAGATGCGGTGATGGAGCCAGGAAGGGTATTGCGGAGCGGAAAGCTCTGTGAACCGAGCGTTCTGCTTGCCCATCTCCTCGCGATAGAGACGGCAATCAGCACAAACGGCGAGATGCTTTTCCAGCGATACGCTATAGCGGGCTTTCAGCTCTTTGTCGAGCTTGAGGATGATCATCTCTTGCGCTTTTGAGCATCTCATGGCTTTTCTCCTTTGTCAAAAATCTGTGAACTGACATGGCATCTGTTCATAGTGTAATACTCCTCAGTCCTTCTTTTCCTTCATCAATTTTTTGCGTAGCAGCTTCTTTGCCCTTACGCAAAGGGATTCGACCGCCTTGACGGAGATCCCCAGTTGTGCCGAGATCTGTTTATAGGACATATTTTCATAATACTGGAGGTGGATCACGGTAGCAAGCTTGACCGGAAGCTCGGATATGGCATCGAGCAAAGCGGAATGATCAGCCTCAGGAGGGGCGGAAGGTTTGTCCGGTAAAGACGCAAAAGCTTCTGGAGGGGCGGAGACATAGCGATTGCGTTGTTTGATGAAGGAGATGCTTTTATTGTAGGCGATCCGGTATAGATAGGAGACCGCAGTCGCCTCGTCTATCCCGTCTATATGCTCGTAAAAAGAAATGAAGGCGGACTGCACCACGTCCTGGGCATCGGATTCCCTTCGCACCAGAGAATATATATAGTGGTATATCCGCTTCTCGTTTGCCGTGAGGAAGCCCTCAAAGCGTTCTTTCTTCATTCACTCTCCACAGTAGATATTGATAATACTATCTCTATCGCCAAAGTCCTGCAAACTATTTTTCCAGCTCTGTCCCCAAAGCTATTTCGTAAAACATCTCTCTGCGAGCATGCTTTTCCATAGAATGCAGGGCGATCCCCTCTTCCCGATGCCGGCGATACAGCCTGTCCAAAACAGCGTGTGCCGGTTCCCGGGTGAGCAGTTCCTGCCATTCGGGACAGAACTCCCCTTTGTTGTAATAGAGATTCAGGGTCTGCGCCAAGCCGGTCAGATACCGGACTTCCTCTTCCTTCAGCTTGTCACTGCTGATCACCGCGTAGGGTGGCTCAGGCTCATGCCGATACCCGCGTGACTTCGCTATCTCCTGCATTGGCGTGTCCGGCAGGATCTTTAGCAGACCAAGCTGCAATTCATGCGGTAAGGTCTGCATCAACTCATCCAAAGAGTTTAGTACCGATCCTTTGTCATCACCGGGAAGTCCGATCAGGAGATCCGCATGAACGATCACCTCAGTTTCGCGGCGTAATCGCTGCAGCATCCGCTTAGCCTTGTTCCAGTCCGAGATCCTTCGGCTCTGCTGCATGGAGACCGGATTCGTCGTCTGGATCCCCACTTCAAACCTGATCTTACCCGCAGGCGCATCCCGCAGGAGATCGATATCCGTATCGGTCAACAGATCGGGATAGATCTCGTAGTGACTGACGCAGGCATCCTTTTGCTCCAGAAAATACCTCCAGATCCGGTGTGCCAGGGCTTTATCGGTATTGAAGCTCCGATCTACGAATTTGAGCGTGCGGGGTTTGAGCGCCACGAGCGCATCAAGCTCAGTTAAAAGTCTTTGCTCATCCTCAATTCGCCTGAGGTCAAAACGCCGTTCATTCCGCTCATCGGAAGACGACAGGCAATATACGCAGCCAAAGGGGCAACCGCGGCTGGTTTCGTAATATACGAGCTTCCCGCTCAGGCGGGAAAGATCCTCCACTCGATAGGGGAAGGACAGATCCTTCAAGGGAATGTTCTCCCGGCTGATCAGCCCATAGGGAGCATCGAAGTCTCTCTCGGCAAGCTCACAAAAAGCCCCTTCTCCCGGACCGCAGACCACATGGCAACGCTCCGTCTCCCCCAGCCGGGCATACAAAGCTGGAGCTTCCGGACCTCCCAGAACCAGCGTTCCGGCAAATCCGCCGGATCGTATCATGGCTATGAGTTCCGCCAGATACCCGCTGTTCCAGATATAAACGGCAAAGCAGAGGACATCCTCATCCCGGGCGAGCAGCTCCGCGCAGACCTTCCGCGGATCATCCTTCAGGGTGTAGCCGACGATCTCACCACCATCGGGAAGCAGCGCCCGCATGTAATAAAGCGAGAGCATCGTGTGGCTCCAGGAACTGTTGAGCTCGATAAAGAGAACTTTTTTCATATCGGCAATTTCTCCCGCTCCCGGGATGTGTCAAGCCCGGATTTACCGCTTAGCTATCTCGCCCCTTCCTCAGGCAGGTGATCCGCATTAGTTTTCCTCGTAGTCAACTTGGATCTCATTCAAGTTGAGTACAAGATGAGTACAAGATGAGTACAAGCGGAGTACTTGGGGATCGACACGGAGAATCAGCAACGTAGAGAGGGAGAACACAGAGAAACAGAGAGAGGGGAGTCCTTGAATTAAGAAAGAAGAATTAAGAAAGAAGAAAGATGCTTCACCAGTGAATAGTGAAGAGTGAATAGTGGCTGGCGCTGCTTCGCAGCTACACCGTAGTGTAGCATGCCAATTCTACAACATTACTGCCCGGCTCGTCCTCCACTAACCTACTAACCCGTTAACCCACTAACCGCGCAGCCGGTGCGTCGTAAGTCCATTCTGTCCATTCCGTCCATCTCGTCCACTGCCTCACAAAAGACTTCCTATAAAGCACATACGCCACAAGCATGAACACCCGTTCACTTTTCTCTTGACATCCGTACCGTATTGACGAGGGTATCGCAATATGAATAGTCATTCAGTCATAATTGCCTATAATGATATCTAAATAGGCGTTATGGTAACTAAGGAAGAAGAAATGAAAAGACTCAGACTCAAGAAAGCAGAGCCGGCAGATAAACGGCTCGTGATCCTGAAAGCTGCGATCGAAGTCTTTGCCCGACGGGGCTATAGTGATGCGACGGTAAATGAGGTCGCGGAACGGGCAGGGATCGCCAGTGGAACGGTATATCTGTATTTTCACAACAAGGTCGATCTCTTTATCAAGTCCATGCGGGAAGTGATCGGGAATCGCCTTGCGGAACTGAAGAAGATCGTTCACAAAGAAGCGACGGCGATCGACAAGCTAAATCGCTTCATCACTCAGAACATCCAGCTCTTTACCCAAAATAAGGACGCAGTCCGGTTCATGGTCGTGGAGTGGCGCCGCAGCGAAGACTTCATAAATCTGAACCCGGGCTACAATCCCTTTGAGGAGTATCTGGATTTCGTCGAAGGGCTTTGTCGGGAAGCGGTCGAATCCGGTGCGATCCGGCAGGTCAACCCGCGCACATTGGCATTTATGATCGTCGGCACGATGGATTTTGTCCTTACCCAGTGGGTAAGCGATCCGGACAGCTTCGATCTGGAGGCGATGACTGCGGAGATGCACGGGATCCTCCGGTATGGGCTTGTAAATCCATGAGGTAACTATGAAGATCAACATTCTAAGACGCGCAGGTCTCGCCTGCGTGATGGCCCTCTGCGCCTTTGCCCTGAACGCTGAGATACGGCTCAGCATTCAGGACAGTCGCGACATGGCTCTGCGGTCAAACCGCAATATGGTTGTGGCAAAAGAAGATAAGACAGCAGCTACGGAGCTGAGGAAAGCCTCGTTCACGGCATTCTTGCCCCGGCTGGATGCATTTGGAAACTATACCCGGATCAACGAAAGACTGCGTCTCCGCGAAAGCCTGCACCTTCCGGAGATCCTTGCCGGAATGGCGCAGGCAAATCCCGGAGTGACCACCGATCCGTTCTACGCGACGATGCTGGCAATGGTTCAGCAGGGAGTCCTGCCCAATGAAATGGAGATCACTGCCGGAGAGGACAATAACTACCTTCTGGGCTTGACGCTGAGTCAGCCCATCTTTACCGGGGGAAAGATACTCTCGCAATACCGTATCGCCAGAGATCTGGAAGCCGTCGCTGAGGCAAAATCCTCCCTTACTCGCCAAGAAGTGATCGCCAATACAGACTTGGCATATTGGCGGGTGATCTCGCTCCAAGAGAAGCTGGAACTGGCTCGCAAATACAAGGATGTGGTCGAAAAGCACGCGACAGACCTGCAGAATGCGCTGGAGGTCGGGATCGCTACCCGGAATGACATGCTGATGGCTGAAGTCAAACGCAAAGAAGCGGAATTGAACGTTCTCAAGGCAGAGAACGGGGTCAAGCTGGCAATGATGGCTCTGGATCAGCTTCTGGGGCTGGATCCCGATACGGAAGTCGTGCTGACCGATACCGCAGCTGAACCTATCGTCATTATCACCCCGGAAACCTCTGACTCCAAGGCAGAGATCGATCGACCCGAACTGAATATGCTGGCAAAGAACGCCGATATCAGCAGAGCTATGGAAAAGGTCGCCTTGTCGGACTTCATGCCCAGCCTGGCTCTGGAAATGAACGCGCACTTTATCGATCCAAACCCCTACAATGATCTGGAAACGGAATTCGGAAGTGACTGGCAGATCGGGATCGTTGCCGGGATGGAGCTTTTTCACTTTGGCGAGAGGATCCATCGCTTGCGCGCCAGCCGGGCAAACACCCGTTCCGCCGAGGAACGCCTGATGGAGGCTAAGGAACTGATCGAGCTGGATATCCGCCGGGCACAGAATCTCTACACCGAGTCCCAGAGTGCGGTCAAGCTTAGCTTAGCCGGCTTGGAACAGGCAAAAGAGAACCTCCGGGTGTGCCAGGAAAGGTTCGAGGAAGGTATGCTGCGCAGTTCTGAACTGATGGATGCGCAGACTTTGTGGCAAAAGGCATATTCGGACTGGATCGAAGCCAAAGCGGACTTGAACGTCCATGCGACCGAATACCTCAAGGCATTAGGCAGATTATAAGGAGAGATCAATGAAAAGAAGTATAAATTGCATCATGATAGCTGCGGTATTGACCGGGCTTGTTGCCTGCTCAAAACCTGTCACTCCGGAAAAGAACAATAGCCCGGTGAGCATCACCACCGCGGTGGCAAAAGACACGGTCTATACTCCTCAGCGGGAATATACCGGCACGATCTATGCCAGTCAGGAAGCCAATCTGGGTAGCGTTATGCCCGGCAGGATCGAGCAGATCCTGATCCCCGAAGGCGGATTCGTAAAGGAAGGCGGACTCGTCGCCGTCATGGCGGATGAGATGATGGAACAGACCAAGGTCGAATATCTGACCCTGAAGAAAGACCTGGATCGGGTCAGCATCCTGCTCAGTCGCGGTACCGTGTCGCAACAGGAATATGACCATCTCAAGGCGAGATTTGACGCCTCGGAGGCAAAATACGCGATGCTCCGCAAGAATACGGAAATTCGGGCACCCTTTTCCGGAACAGTGGTCAAGCATCTGGTGCACGTAGGGGAAAACTACAGCTTTCTCCCCAGTGTCAATCCGGGTTATTCGATGAGTTCCGGGATCGTCAGCTTGATGAAGCTCGATCCTTTGACCGTCAAAGCCGAGGTCAACGAACAGGATCTGCAATACCTCAAGGTCGGACAAAAAGCTACGGTCAAGGTCGCCTGGAACGGAGATCAGCAACTCAGCGGCACGATCATCAAGATCCAGCCGGTGCTCTCGACCACGACGCGCACCTCCACAGTGGAGATCCGCATCCCAAACAGCGGTGCCAAGCTCAAGCCGGGGATGTTTTGCAGCGTAAAGTTTGCCCTTCCCGGTATGCCGGGAATATCCATCCCGCGGGAAAGCCTGATGCAGAGCCCGGGAACGGCAGGTAAATACGTGTTCCGTATTGCCGATGGAATAGCATCAAAGGTCAGCGTCACCGTCCGGGATCAGGATAATCTCCACTATATCGTGGAAGGCATTGAGCCCGGGGACGTCATCGCTCTGGACGGCAAGGCAAAGCTCTCGGACAAATCCCGCGTGATCGCGCGCTAAGGGGCTGTTTATGCGTTTACCCGAAATTGCCGTCAAAAATCCGGTCTTTACCCTGATGATATTCATCGCCGTATTGCTCTTTGGGCTGGTCTCGATGACCATGATCCCCAAGGATGTACTGCCGGATATCGAGCTTCCCAGCCTTACGGTGATCACCGGTTATCCCGGAGCCAATGCCCGGGAAGTCGAAAGTCAGGTGACCAAAACTCTGGAGCAAGTCCTCTCCGGAGCAGGCAACCTGAAAACTATCAAATCCTCTTCCAAAGAGAATATCTCTCTGATCACGATGGAGTTTAACTGGGGGACAGACCTGGACAGCGCCGCCAATAGCGTGCGAGACCTGCTCGAACTGGTCAAGATCGATCTTCCGACGGATGCGATGACCCCCGTGATCTATAAACTGTCGAGCTCGATGCTCCCTATCGTCGCTTACAATATCGAAGCCGGAACGAGCTATGACGAACTGGAAAAGATCATCGAGGACAAGATCGCCAGCAGGATCCGCAAGGTTCCCGGAGTGGGAACAACCCTCGTTCTGGGCGAGCCGGAACGCGAGATCAGGATCGAATGCGATCCCTACAAACTGAGCGCTTATCATCTGACCGTCATGCAGGTAGGGCAGCTCATCAAGACCCAAAACGTCTCCATTCCCGCCGGCAATATCAAGCTGGGAAAGTCCGATCTCGCTGTCAGAGTTCCGGCTGAGTTCACCGGGATCGATGAGATCGGCGCGACTCCGCTGGTCAGCTTTGGCGGTAAAGTCGTCCGGATCTCGGATGTTGCCACACTGACGGATAGCTTCAAGGAAAAGGAGGCTTTCGTCCGTTCCTCCGGGAAACGCTCCGTCCTGATGCTGGTTCAGAAGCAATCCGGGACGAATACTCTCCGCGTCGCCCAAGCCGTCACTAAGGAACTGGAGCAGATCCGTCCTAGCCTGCCGCAGGACGTCAAGGTCAAGGAAATGATGAACTCTTCCGAATTGGTCTCCGGTTCGCTGAACAACCTCTCTACGACGATACTCTACGCGGCGATCTTCGTCATCCTGGTTGTGCTCTTTTTCCTGCGGGAAGCCAAGAGCAGCGCGATAATCATCCTGACTATCCCCTTCTCGCTGATCGTAGCCTTCATCTATATGTATGTCGCCGGATTCACGATGAATATCTTCTCCCTGATGTCGCTCGCCATCGCCATCGGGATGGTGGTCGATAACGCGATCGTTGTTCTGGAGAATATCACCAGGCATATCGAACAGGGAGCCAGACCCCGTGAAGCCTCCATCTTCGGTGCCTCCGAAATGGGCTTGGCGATCACCGGCTCGACCCTTACGACCATCGTGGTCTTCGTGCCCATGATCTTTATGGGAGGTTTGGTCGGTATCCTCTTCAAGCAATTGGCGATCCTCACGACCGTGACGCTTTTGGCATCGCTTTTTACTGCTCTTACGCTTACTCCGATGCTGGGATCCCGATGGCTCAAACCCGAAAGTAAGAAGCAGACCCGCAAACACGGCAAGTTCTTTACCCGGAGTGAGAAGATCTTTCTGGCAATGGAAAAGGGCTATATCAATATGTTGAGTTGGGCACTGCGGAATCGCAAACTGACGATCGGGATCGCCGTCGTCACCCTGATCGTGACCCTCGGCACCGGGCTGATCGTAGGGACGGACTACATCCCCAATCTCGATGCGGGAGACCTGAACGCAGTGATCGAACTGAACGTCGGGGTTAGCCCAGAAGAGACTTACCGGGTAGCGCAGAAGGTCGAGAAGATCTTCGTCGAGAACGTTCCGGAGCTGCGTTCCATGTATTCGATCACCGGTCAATCCGAAAAGGGTCTGCTGGGCACGGTCGGTTTTAAGGAAGGCAGAAACATCGCCACCATCGGGACAAAACTCGTGCTCCCGGAGCATCGCAAACGCTCGGCAAAAGAGATCGAACAGGCTCTGCGTCCCAAGATCGAAGCCATCCCGGAGATCGAGAAGTTCCGCGTTGTCGGCGGTTCTCTCCTGCAAAGCGCGATGCTGGGAAATACCAAACCGATCGAGATCAAGATCTCCGGCAATGATCTGGAGGCTGTGAACGCAACGGCAAACCGGATCCAGGAGAAACTAAGCTCGGAAAGACATCTGGTGAATATCGAATCCAGCGTGGATCCCGGAAAACCGGATATCTCCATCAATATCGACAAGCAAAAAGCCTCTGCTCTGGGGCTGAATCCGGCAATGGTCGGTCTCACCGTGCGTCAGTCCATATACGGCGTCACCGCCACCAAATATAAGGATAGCGGAGAGGAATTTGACCTCACGGTCAAGCTTGCTCCGCAATACCGCAACGATATCGAAGCGATCGGGAGCATCCCCTTGAACACCCTTACCGGGCAAGTCCTGCCTCTCAGCTCCATCGCCGTCATAGAAGAAGGAAACAGCCCTTTGCGGATCGATCACCTCTCGCAGCAACGGACCGTATATCTCACTGCCGAATTGGAAGGTAGCTCATTGGGAAGCGCGGTCAAACGGGTCAGAAGTATCCTTAGCGGTCTGGAAGCAACCTCCGGAGTATATGTCGATCTCGGAGGTCAAAGCGTCGATCAATCCGGATCTTTTAAGAGTCTGGGGATGATGTTTGCTCTGGGGATCCTCCTCGTCTATATGGTGATGGCGTCGCTTTTTGGAAACCTGAAAGATCCATTTATCATTATGGCTGCGGTGCCAATGGCGATCATCGGAGTGATCTGGGCATTCCTGATCAGCGGGGTGACCCTGAGCGTCGTTTCCTTTATCGGGATAGTCATGCTCCTCGGAGTAGTCGTCAATAACGGGATCGTGCTGGTTGACTATACCAACCTGCTGCGCGCCCGAGGACAAGGCTTGATCCAAGCTGTCACAAATTCGGGAAGATCGCGGATGCGTCCGGTCTTGATGACTTCGATCACGACTATCTTCGGGATGGTGCCTATGGCGATCTCAAAGGGGCTGGGATCGGAGATCTGGAGTCCATTGGGAATTACCTGCATTGGCGGGTTGCTGGTCTCAACCCTGATCACTCTGATCCTTGTCCCTGTCTTCTATACTATTATGAACCGCTCACAGCTCAAGGAGGAAAACCATGCCTAAGCTTATCATGCTTACTTGCAACGTCAGCGCCAAAGACGAGATCCTCGGCATCCTGGAAACCCTGAAGGTAGATAACTTCCAGATCATCGAGCCCGTCACCGGACGGATGCCCCTTGGTGATCCCAGGATGAATACCCCGATTTGGCCAGGTTATTCGGTGACCATCCTCATCTCCGGGGATGCGGAACTCGTCGCCGGGATCCAAACTGAGATAGAGAATTACAACAACCAGGCTTATACTGATGATGAACATGCCTTCCTGCTGAGCTGGGATTCGGATAGTTCTTTCTCCTGAACCCACCATAACAGAACATGCGCTCCCGCAGACCGGACATGGCTCGCGGGAGCTTTCTTTTTGAAAGTAGAATAGTTACATGGCGTGATTGTCTTTTGCCTGTAGAGGAATATACTATCTGCGGGACATACACCCAAGGGGAGGAAGTGAGCCATGAAAAGAGCACTTGCAGACCGGATCGCTCTGGAGCATCCCACCGGGACCGCCGGCGAGATCGTCGATCGCTTTATCTATCATCTGAAATACATCCAAGGTAAGGATCAATACTCCGCTACACCGCTGGATGCCTATCTTTCCTTCGCCGGCGCTATTCGGGACATCCTCCTGGATCGATGGCTGACTACTCAACCGCAGGAATATGCCCTACATCATAAACGAGTCTATTATCTTTCTTTGGAATATCTCATCGGACGCAGCCTCTCAAACGCCATCCTCAATCTCGATCTGGAACGGGAAGCGATCACCGCCCTGGAACAAATGGGCTATTCCATGGAGATGATCCGGGAGATCGAATGGGATGCCGGGCTTGGAAACGGAGGACTGGGAAGGCTCGCAGCCTGTTTTCTGGATTCCATGGCGACGCTGAAGATCCCGGCTTATGGCTATGGTATCCGCTATGAATATGGCATCTTCTTTCAGCATATCAAGAATGGAGAACAGGTCGAGACACCGGATAACTGGCTGCGGTATGGCTCCGTCTGGGAGATCCCGCATCCCGAACACATCTATCCCGTAGGGTTCGGGGGTATCGTCCTGGAGCAGTATGACGCGGCGCATCACAAGGTCTGGCGCTGGTATCCGGAAGAAGAGGTCATGGCAATGGCGTATGACTATCTGGTGCCGGGATTTCACAATGACTATATCAATACTCTCAGGCTGTGGTCGGCGAAGTCATCGCGGGATTTTAACCTTGGGCTGTTCAATGAAGGAGACTACGTCCAGTCCGTCTCCGCCAAGAACGAATCCGAGATCATCTCCAAAGTTCTGTATCCCAATGACAACCTGATCCAGGGAAAGGAACTCCGCCTCAAGCAGGAATACTTCTTCGTCTGTGCGACGATCGCCGATATCCTGCGGCGCTATGCCAAGCTCGATCAGGATCTTGATAAGCTCCCGGATAGGGTCGCCATCCAACTGAACGACACCCATCCATCGATCGCCATTGCGGAGATGATGCGGGTCTTGCTCGATGAAAAGGGTCTGAGCTGGGATAAGGCATGGGATATCACGCAGGGAGTCATGGCATATACAAACCACACCATCCTTCCCGAAGCTCTCGAGAAATGGCAGGTCGAGCTCTTTGAACGGCTCTTGCCCCGGCATCTGCAGATAATCTATGATATCAACCAACGGTTCCTGACGACGGTCGTCCCACCCGAGACCGATCTGGATACGATCCGCAAGCTTTCCATCGTCGAGGAGCTCCCGGTTCGGTCCCTACGCATGGCAAATCTCGCCATCATCGGCTCCCACAAGGTCAACGGAGTATCCAAGCTCCATTCCCGTATCCTCCGGGAAGAGGTATTCCCCGAGTTCGACCGTCTCTATCCGGGTAAGTTCATCAACGAGACGAACGGGATCACCCCCAGACGCTGGCTCATGCTCGCCAATCCCCGCCTCAGAGAGTTGATCACCAAAGCGCTTGATCCGGGATGGATGGACGACCTGTCTCGCCTGGAGGAACTGAGGATCCTGACCCGGGACTCGTCCTTCCTGAGTGACCTGAACCTGGTCAAGCGACGCAACAAAGAAGAGTTCGCCGATCTGCTCCGTCAGACCCGGCAGATCAGCGTCGATCCGGACAGCATCTTTGACTTTCAAGCCAAGCGTATCCATGAATATAAGCGTCAGCTTCTAAACGCCATGCATATCGTGCATCTGGGACTGCGGATCAAGCGGGGAGACACGGAAGGGATAGCTCCGCACACCTTCTTTTTCGCCGGAAAAGCTGCCCCGGGCTATGCCAAGGCGAAGCTCATCATCCGCTTGATCAATGCGATCGGAACGTGGTGCGCGGAAGACAAGGACATCGCGGAGCTTATCCGGGTCGTATTCCTGCCAAACTACCGCGTCACCATCGCGGAAAGGATCATGCCTGCCAGCGAGGTCTCGCAGCAGATATCCACCGCAGGAACGGAAGCCAGCGGAACGGGGAATATGAAGTTTGCCCTAAACGGAGCTCTGACGGTCGGAACCCTCGACGGAGCCAATATCGAGATGCGGGAAGCAGTCGGCAAGAACAATTTCTTCCTCTTTGGCAAGACCGCGGACGAGATCGGGAAGCTCAGGACGGAAGGATACCACCCCTACCGAGAAGCGCAGGCGCATCCCGATCTGTGGGAGCTTTTCGAGTTCCTTGCGACGGACGCACTCTCGCCTATTGAGCCGGGGCTTTTCGACCCCTTGGTCAGGAGCCTCCTGAACGAAGGCGACCAATACTTCCTCATTGCCGATCTTCCGGACTACCAAAGAGTAATGCGGGAGATAGACCGCGCCTACGCAGACAGGCAAGCCTGGGCAAGATCCTCCCTCTTGAACATCATCGGGATGGCGGGATTCTCCTCCGATGTGACCATCTCAAACTACGCGCGAGATATCTGGGGTCTGGTAAGGAAATGAGAATTTGCTTGACCTGAGGCTCAGAACCGGGAAAAAGAACTCATGAGAACAATGAGTATCCTAAAGCCCCTGGTTTTCCTGATCCTGATCGGGGTCGCGCTTGGCTTTCTCGCACTGCCAAATGCCGTACCTTCATCATTCCCGATAACGGACTCACGCATGAGCGAAGCGTCCGGACTGGCGATCAGTCATCGCCATCCGGGGATCATCTATACCCACAACGATTCCGGCAATCCTGCCGAGATATATGCTCTGACGACCAAGGGGGAACTCCGCTCCCTGCTCAAACTCAGCGGGGTCAAGAACCGCGACTGGGAAGACATCGCCACTCTGAAGGGCAACAAAGACCACCCTGCCTACATCTACGTTGGTGAGACAGGGGATAATAATGCCCGTTGGGAGAGCGTCTTCGTCTATCGCTTCCCGGAACCGGAGAAGCTGGACAAAGCTGTCGAGATAGACAATACAGAGAAGTATGAGATCCGTTATGAGGACGGACCGCGCGATGCCGAAGCCCTCTTCGTCGATCCCCGTTCTCTGGACATCTATATCATCACCAAGCGGGAAAAGCAGGTCGGCGTGTATCGGGTCGCCTATCCCCAATCTACTCTCAAGGTAAACCCCGCTGTCAAGATCGCGACTCTCCCGCTTACCTGGGTGACCGCTGCCGATATCAGTCCCGATGGCTCTCAGATCCTGATCAAGACCTACACCGAGGTCTATTCGCTCAAGCGGGGCAAGACCAAAGACCTGGCAAAGGTCTTCAGGCGTAAGCTCAGCTACCGTCCCTATGTGATCGAGCCCCAGGGCGAAGCCGTCTGCTTCGATGCCAAAGGCAAAGGACGCTTTACCCTGAGCGAGCGTAACGGGGACAATCCGCAGTATCTTTATTACTACAAATAGCGGATCTGCCTCGCCCTAAGAGTCCGATTCCTCTTCTTCGCTGATCCCGATATTCTCCGTCTCCAGCAGGTTGAACGCTTCGGAGACAGGCAATTCCTGCACTCCCTGAAGCTTCCGCTCTATCCTGCGGGTGCTGTCCGTTGCCTCTCCCAGCGTTTTTGACGCTTCGTCGATCTTCTTCCGGGTCTTGTCCAAGAGTCCGCCAAACTTGCCAAAAGAGGTCTTTACGGCGGAGAGAGTGCGCCATACTTCCGAGGAACGTTTCTCGATCGCCAGACTGCGGAATCCGAGCTGCAGGCTGTTCAGGATCGCCGCGAGCGTGGTCGGTCCCGTCAGGATGACGTGCATTTCCCTTTGCAGGGTCTCAAAGACTCCCGGATCTCGCAGTGCTTCCGCGAACAGCCCCTCTATCGGTAGGAACAACAGCGCAAAGTCCGTGGTATTGGGCGGATTGATATACTTGTCGCGAATATCCCTGGCACAGCTCCTGATCCTGTTGATCAAAGCCTTGCGATAGGTGTCGATCGCGGCGGAATCCCCGGTCTCATACGCAGATACGAGATTGTGATAATCTTCGAGGGGGAACTTGGAGTCTATAGGCATATAGACCGGACGTTCGCTCTCATCCTTACCCGGAAGGCGGATGGCGAATTCGACGACCTCGGGACTGCGCGGACGTGGCTTGAACTGTTTCTCATACTGCTCCGGAGTGAGGAGTTGGGAGATAATGTTCTCGAGCTGGAGTTCGCCCATCGCTCCCCGGGTACTGACGTTTGCCAGCACTTTCTTGAGATCGCCGACCCCATTGGCAAGATTCTTCATCTCACCCAAGCTCTGATGCACCTGCTCCAATCTCTCGCTTACCTGACGGAAGGATTCTCCCAGCCTGGTCTCCAGGGTCTGCTGCAGTTTCTCATCGACCGTCTGACGCATCTCATCCAGCTTCTTCTCGTTCGTCGTCCGAATATCGTCCATCTGCTTGGACATCGAGCTCTTGAGGCTATCCATCTGGGTCTGCTGCGACATCGTGCTCTCGAGTAGCCGGCGGGAAAGTGATTCCGAGAGATCGCGCAGGGATTTACTGAGTTCCTCACGGTGCTTCCCGGCATCGAGATTGATCTGCCGGTTCATGTCCGTCAACCCGGCGAGGATCTCCGTCCGGCTTGCCTGCTCGCTATTGCGCAGCCCTTCCTGCAAACGGCTGATCGAGGTGTTCAGTTCTTCCCGGTTAGCCGCAGTGATGCTCATCAGATCGGCACGCAAGCGGGAGATCTCATCCCGCAGATAGCGGTCAAAACCGTCCAGCCGACTGGCGATCTGGTCAAGCTGAGTGCGCAGCTCAAAAGTATGATCAGGCTGGTTTAGCTTGCGGAATATCTGGATCGCCAGACCGATCAGGTTCAATACTACCAATAGAATTACCAGATACAGCATCATAGTCCTCCGGGATCACTGAAGCTTGCGGAACAGGAAAAAGAGATAGCCGACCAGCTTGATGTCCTGATGGTTGTCCGGATCGATGATGATCGGCTGATAATCCTCATTTAGCGAAACGAGGAAGATCAGCTTCTTGTTGTAATCCAGCATCATCTTCTTCAGGGTGATCGATCCATCGACCCGAACGGCACAGATCTTGCCCGAAAGGGAGTTCCAGTCCAGACTGGGACGGATCAGGATAACGTCTCCGCTCATGATGTCCGGCTCCATGCTCTGACCATTGACCCGCAGACAGATGAAGTCATCTTCGATCCCGTGGATCATGCTGCGACGGATGGATACGACCTCCAGGACGTCTCCGTTCGTCTCGACGGGAGGACCCGCAGCGATCTCCCCGGTGACCGGGATATCCAGGATATCGCCTTCATCGATGTTCTTCTTGGCTTTGATGATCGCGTTCAACTGATCGTTGAGCATGACCTGAAGCTGATTCAGCTTGCTCTTTTCCGGGTCCAGATGCTGATAACGGGAATCGGTGAACATCTCGCCGACGCCGGTGATCAGCCAGTGGAGATTGACCCCGTAGTATTTGTTCAAAAGAAACATGGTGTCCAGTGACGGACGGATGCGATTGCTCTCCATCTGGGATATCGCCGAAGCGTTGATGCCCAGTTTCTCCCCCAATTCATGCTGGGAAAGCTTCAGAACCTTGCGGACCTGCCTTAAACGTTCGCCATTCATAAGTGCTCCTTATGCTATCGAAGTGTTAAGCGGTTAATATCCGAGATGCCCCGCTTACACAAGACAAGATAATTAGCATCACTTACGTGTCAAGAATTATTTTCACCCTCAGGCAATTTCGCGCTTATATGGGACTGGTCTGATACTCGACCGGTTCGCCCCGGTTCTTCCCCGGAACGTAGGCTTCGATCTTTACCCGATAGAGGTTTCCTGATTTGCGCTCGAAATCCGGGATGCGGAACTCAAATTCCCTTCCGGTGCCGGCGTTTAGCGCTCCGATATCCCTACTCCCCAATAGCTTAAACTCGCTGAATCGCCCTTCCGGACCCCGCTCTTCGATGATGTAATTGACGCTGTAGATCGTTGCGGAACTCGTGTTGTTGCTCAGGATATAGCGGCATACGTATGCACCGTCATTGTAGGCAACGTTCCTGATGTTGATATGCGTACCATATTGCAACGGCTGAGCCGAGGACACTTCCTTTTTATCCTGCCGCACCGCTCTATTACTGTCTACCTTGCCGGAACGCGACGCAGTATCCGAAGCCGGACTGATGATCCCTGAGCTGGCTCCTTCCTCGTAATAGCTTGGCCTTTTATCATTTCCGGCAATGACCTTGACCAAAAAGACCAATGCGATGGTGATTGCGAAAATCACATAGACTGTTGCACACCCTTGTTTCATGATAATCCTTAGCTGATTTTTCTCGTCCTTGGAAGTGCAATCAGGATTCCTATGCATAATGATATTGTAACTATCTTTATAGCTTATCATTGTCCGGGATTTTGCGCTATTTTGGGGTGTATTATTTGCCACTCATTCGAAATTATACCCCGTATTTGTGGTTATTCTTGCCACTCAGCTCCTGACAAACCCTGTTTTGCAAGCTCCGGGGTGCAGCGGATAGTGTGACTAAAGCCTATACTCTACTTGCCAGCTTTGTGAGATGCTCAAAGATCAACTTGCGATGCTCGAGATCGGTGATCCGTTCAGGATGCCATTGGATGCCCAGGAGCATGGTCTTGCGGGAGTGTTCGAGCGCTTCGATACCCCCATCTTCCGCAAAGGCGATCGGACGCAGGTCTCTGCCGATAAAGCGCGGATCGACCGCTTGATGATGGTTGGAATTGACCATCAGGTCTGTTGTCGGGAATATCCCCGTCAGGTGGGAACTTCCCTCCAGCCGGATGGGGTGGTATTTCTCTCCGAAGTGCGTGTCGAGCTGCGGAATATGCTGAATCAGCTTTCCCCCGAAGTAGATATTGATAAGCTGCATCCCTGCACAGATGCCCAGGAGCGGGATGTCCATCTCCATGACCAGATCCATGAGCAGGAAGTCCGAGGTTGCCCTTCTGGCTTCCATCGGATCGCTTTCAGGGACGGGAGCTTCGCCATAGAGCGTGGGTGGATAGTCCATACCACCGATGATGATCAGCGCACCGGCAAGGGAGAGATACTGCCGCAGCAGGTCCTTGTCTTCGCTACAGGGGATGAGCAGAGGCAGAGCGCCATAGTCATAGATCGCTTGCACGTAGGTATCTCTGATGTGATCCTGGAGATAAGTCCCGAGCTGCATATAGTTCATACTGACGGCGATGACCGGTCTTTGCTTCATGATCTACCCCTTGCTAAAAAGAAAAGGGGGAAGCTTGTTTAGCTTCCCCCAGTTCACTTTATTACTGTTGTGAGAATTTCTTGTATTGTTCCCAGCGATCTTTGATCCAGGCTTCGGCAGCTTTTTTAAAGTTCTCCGCGCGTTCCGGGAAGATCTTGGTCAAGCCGCTGTAGCGTTTTTCGCCTTCGAGGAAGTCAATAACGCTGGCGGTCGGCTCTTTGCTATCGAGGGTAAAGGGATTCTTGCCCTGAAGCTTGTTCAGGGGATTGTAGCGGTAGGTGATCCAGTATCCGGATTCCACAGCCTTTTTCTCCTGCTTCTGGGACATTCCCATATCGATACCGTGGTTGATGCAGGGTGCATAGGCGATGATGATCGAGGGTCCGGGGTAAGCTTCGGCTTCTTTGATCGCCTGGAGCGCTTGGTTCTTGTTATAACCCATGGCGATAGAGGCGACATAGACGTAGCCATAGCTCATCATCATCATGCCGAGGTCCTTCTTGGTGGTGTTCTTTCCAGCTTCTGCGAAGCGGGCGATCGAACCAAGAGGTGTGGATTTGGAGGCTTGTCCACCGGTATTGGAATAGACTTCGGTATCCAGCACGAAAACGTTCACGTTCTGGTTTGAAGCCATGACGTGGTCGAGTCCGCCGTAACCGATATCATAAGCCCAGCCATCTCCACCGAGTGCCCAGATAGACTTCTCGACGAGGTAGTCCTGGAGTTCGATGGCTCTGCGGACGTATTTGCGACATCCGTCACAGGCATTTTCCAAGGCTTTGGGAAGGAGGGCTTTGATCTTCGCTGCGTTCTCTTTGGCGGGAGCATCGACGGCATTCCAATTTGCCAGGGCATAGCCAAAGGCATCTTTGAGTGCGGGATCGATGGTCTTATCCATGAGGCTTTCGATAGCGATCTTGAGAAGCTTGCGGTGGGAATTGACTGCCAAGCGCATGCCAAAGCCGTATTCCGCATTATCTTCAAAGAGGCTGTTCGCCCAGGCGGGTCCCTTACCATCTTTGTTCTTGGTATAGGGGATGGTCGGGAAGGTTCCGCCCCAGATAGAGGAGCAACCCGTGGCATTGGCGATGATCATGCGGTCGCCAAAGAGCTGGGTGAGGAGCTTGATATAAGGGGTTTCGCCACAACCGGCACAGGCACCGGAGAACTCAAGCAGGGGTTGCTTGAACTGGCTACCCTTGACGGTATCTTCCTTGAAGTTTGCCAGGACATCAGTCGGCAGGCTTTCGAAGTATTCATAGTTGGTCTGTTCGCCAATGGCGCGTTCTTCTTCGATAGGCTTCATGACCAGGGCGGCTTTCGGGCATTCGTTGACGCAAACGCGGCAGCTTTGGCAGTCATCGATATAGACCTGGACTTTGTATTGATAGCCTTCGGCACCGGTAGCTTTGAGGGTCTTGAAGCTGGCAGGAGCGCCGGTCAGATCTTCGTCTTTGATCAGCTTGGTGCGGATCGCGGCATGGGGGCAGACGAAGGAGCACTGATTGCATTGGATGCAGTTTTCGGAGATCCAGTGCGGAGCAAGCGGAGCAACCCGACGCTTCTCGAGCTTGGCAGTTCCTGAGGGAACATAGCCGTCGATCGGCATCTGGGAGACCTTGATCTGGTCGCCCATTTCGCGCATGATCGGTTCGATGACGTTCATGGTGAACTCATCCGAATCGGCAGGCACAAGCTGCTTTGCGGGGGTGCAGGCGGAGGGAAGGTTCGCCGGGATGGTGATCTCTTTGAGAGCTTCGTTGACCTTGTCAACCGCATCGAGATTCATCTTTACGACTTCATCACCCTTTCTGCCGTAGGTCTTCTTAATTGATTCCTTGATCAGGGTGATCGCTTCATCGCGATCGAGGACTCCGCTGATCAGGAAGAAAGCGGTCTGCATGACGGTATTGACTCTGCCACCCAGTCCGACTTCGTCGGCGATCTTCAGACCGTCGATGTTATAGAACTTTATCTTGCGGTCGATGATGATCTGTTGCATCTCGCAGGTAAGGTGGTCAAAGGCTTCTTCGCTGGTCCAGAATGAATTGAGCAGGAACACGCCATTTTCCTTGATCCCGCCGAGGATATCAAATCTGCCGATGAAGGCTTGGTTGTGGCAAGCCACAAAGTCTTCCCGGGTGACGAGATATTGGGAGTGGATCGGGGTTTTGCCAAAGCGCAGATGGCTACGGGTGATCCCACCGGACTTTTTGCTGTCATACTGGAAATAGCCTTGCACGTAGAGATCGGTGTGATCACCGATGATCTTGATGGAGTTCTTGTTCGCACCCACCGTTCCGTCTGATCCCAGTCCCCAGAACTTGCAACTGAAGGTTCCTTCCGGGAGGGTGCTGATCGTCTCATCCACGTTCAGGGAGAGATGAGAAACGTCGTCTTCGATACCGACGGTAAAGCCGTGGAATCCGTCCTTTGCCAGGTGTTTGTACACGGCAAGCACCATGGAGGGGGTAAATTCCTTTGAGGAAAGACCGTATCTGCCCCCGATGATGGTGAGGTCGTTGCGGTCTTTGAGAGCGGAAACGACGTCGAGATAGAGGGGTTCGCCGATCGAACCGGGCTCTTTGGTGCGGTCGAGGACGGCGATCTTTTTCACGCTCTTGGGCAGGGATGCTTTGAAAGCTTCCACGTCGAAGGGGCGATAGACGCGGACTTTGACGAGTCCGAGCTTCATTCCGCGTTCCCGGTTCAGATATTCAATGGTCTCTTCGATGGTCTCGCAACCGGAGCCCATGGCAACGATCACAGATTCAGCTTCGGGATGACCGACATAATCAAACAGCTTGTAGCTGCGTCCGATCTTCTCGGCGACCTGATCCATCGTTTGTTGGATGATCCCGGTTGCAGCCCGGTATTGCAGGTTTGTGGTCTCGCGACCCTGGAAATAAACATCCGGAGCCTGCTGACCGACCTTGACGCGGGGATTATCCGGGTTCAGGGCACGCTGACGGAAGGCTTCGATGAGTTCGCCATCGTCCAGCTCTGCCATGGTTTCATAGTCGATAACTTCGATCTTCTGGAGTTCGTGAGAAGTGCGGAATCCGTCAAAGAACACGAGGAAGGGAATGCTGGTCTTCATTGTGGCAAGCTGGCTTACCAGCGCGAGATCCATCACTTCCTGGACGCTGTTGCAGGCGATCAGGGCAAAGCCCGTATTGCGAGCGGACATCACGTCTGAGTGGTCGCCAAAGATGGAGAGGGATTGAGCTGCCAAACTGCGGGCGGTGACGTAGAACACTGTGGGAAGCATCTCACCGGCGATCTTGTGCATATTGGGAAGCATCAGCATCAAACCCTGTGAAGCTGTGAAAGTTGTGGTCAAGGCACCGGCGGAAAGGGATCCGTGCACCGCACCGGCTGCACCGGCTTCGGATTGCATTTCGATAACGTCCACCGTCGTTCCATTCATGTTTTTGCGTCCCTCGGATGCCCAGGCATCAGAGAGTTCGCCCATGGTCGATGAAGGGGTGATCGGATAGATCGCGGCAACTTCATTGAAAGCATACGCGACGTGTGCTGCCGCTGTATTGCCGTCCATCGTGGCTTTTTTGAACTTAGCCATTCTAAGTAACTCCTTGTATCTTATATTTATAGCATTAATCACTTTTTCGGGCATGATATTTGGTAAGCCCTTTTCTGTCAACCTCAATCCGATCCCTGAGCCCCGGAAGCGGGCTTCTAGGTTAGTAGGTTAACAGGTTAATGGTTTAGTGGAGGACATCCTGAGCTGGGTAGTGCTTGGTTCAAGGTAGTCTGTTGATGGACTTTTGTGGACAAAATGGACGGTATGGACACGATGGACGAGATGGACTTAAGAAGCACCGGCTAAAGCCAGCGCTACGCCAGTTGTTTGGGGTGGCAAATTCTGTTTGCCACAGCGACCGGAGGTCGCTTCTCGAAGGCAGCTGCGCTCCCTCTGCCGAACAGAATTCGGCAGCCCAATATCACTGTAGCGTAGCATCCGCACCCTCAGCCTGTGCGCCGGCCACTATTCACTCTTCACTATTCACTCTTCACTGGCGAAGCATCTTTCTTCTTTCTTAATTCTACTTTCTTAATTCAAGGATTCCCCTCTTTTACTTCTTTACTCTGTTTTATAAAATCTCTTATCTCTCTCTGTGTCTCTGAGTCTCTGTTTCTCTGTGTTATTCACCTCACAATCCCCTCTGAGTCTCCCCGTAGTTTTCTTGAACTTCATACAAGTTGAGTACAAGATGAGTACAAGCAAACCCCAAGCAGACTACCTGCATTTGACGGGAAACCGGTAGGAAAAAGAGGCAGGTCATCCGGGATCAAGAATGATGATCCGAATGACCTGCAAATAGGTGATAAGACCGGAAAAGCTACTTCTTGACCACCGGCACCCAGATCTCCATGACGGACTCCGGTTTGCCATAGTCAAAGCGTTCATCGTAGAGCTCGAAGTCATAGTCTCCGCGCGGTTTGTAATCAGCTTTGGCGAACCACTGTTCATAGATCGCCTGATAGGTGTCATGCAGATTATCCAGCGCGCCGTGATGTTCAAAAACGGCATATTCACCTGCAGGGAGATCCATGCTGAGCATGTCCTCAGGAGCTTGTTCGGTGGTGCTTACTTCCATTCCGGCAAGGTAGTAGAATGGAGTTTCCGGGGTCATCTCGACCTCCGGATCACCGTAGCAGATGCCGATCGCGGCGTTCGGAACGAGGGGATTGGGGATGCGGTCACAGACAGACCCAAAGTCGTCCCAAAGCTGCGGGATCGAGTTCGTCTGCATAGTTGTCCGGCAACGGATGCCAATGACGCGAAAAGCAGGTTTGTGCTTGATCTGGGCGTTGATCATCTTTACTCCTTTGTGGTAATGTGAGACTTGGATCGGGGCTTGAAGGGGAAGGGATATATGGTCTCGGCGAAACTTCGCCGGGCTGATCCCCCAAGCCTTCCCGAAAGCGCGGGTGAAGGCAGCCTGAGACTCGAAGCCATACTTGGTCGCCAATCCGGAGATCGGGAGAGAGCTTTGACGCAGTTGCAGAGCAGCCTCGGATAGTCTTCGCCGCCGGATGTATTCCGCGACTCCCATCCCGGTATGGGCGACGAAGAGGCGATGAAAATGCCAGGGAGAATAGTTCGCGACATCGCTGATATCCTCCAAAGCGAGCTCACTGCACAGGTTTTGTTCGATATGGTTGATGGCATTCTGGATCAATCGGGATACTTCCACCGTTCCTTCCTCAGCTTTTGATAGTCTTTGCTATAGTCTCCGGGGAAAAAGCTGTCAATAGAAAAAACACGAGTTCTCACTGGAAAACTGCGGATCATGGCAGAGAAAGTAGCGAGCAATCACACCGAATATCGACGAGCAAAAACAGCCCCGGACGTGTTCTGGCTGACTGAGGTTATTACGCATGCAGCGCTTCACCCCCGCCTAAGGCTCTTCTCTTTGGAGATTAGGCATGATAATTGCATACTAAGGAAGCTATTCCGGGAGGATTTATGAGATCAGTTTTGACTATCTTGATATGCCTGATACCGCTTTTTATCTTCGGGGCTTATCTTCAGAATGTGCCGACCGAGGTCACCCAGCCGGACGGAAGCGTCCTGCGCCTGCTCGCCTCGGGTGACGAATACGCAAACCGTCTGCACGATGCGGATGGCTATTCCATCATCCAAAGCCCCATTGATGGATATTACTATTATGCCGTATTAAAGGATAAAGAACCGGCTCCGTCGGGGCTGAGGGCAGATTCCGGCGATCCCCGCAGCTTGGGGATAGAGCCGGGGATCACGATCTCCCCCGCCAAATATAAGGCAAGGGTCGAGGCGATGACGAACCATCCCCGCAAAGGGAGCAAGGGACCAAATACCGGCGTGGTAAACAACATCGCCGTCTATATCCGTTTTAGCGATCAGACCGAGTTCCCCGATCCCCGCTCGTTCTACGATGCAAAGTTCAATCCCGTCGGAGACGATGCCTATTCCCTACGGAATTACTTTCACCAGGTCAGCTATGATCAGCTGGACTATGTGACGCATCACTATCCCGTGTCTGCCCCGGAGATCAACGTCTCCTATCAGGACAGCCATCCGCGGGATTACTATGTGCCCTACAACGCCATAACCAATCCCAATGGGTATCAGGATTTCGAACGGACAGACAGAGAGCATCTCCTGCTTGCCAATGCCTTGAATGCCATCTCGGCGCAGATCCCACCGGAACTCAATATCGACGGGGATAACGACGGCTACGTCGATAACGTCTGCTTCATCATCCGCGGTCCGCATACAGCCTGGGCTGAGCTTCTCTGGGCGCATCGCTGGGCTCTTTATACCCAGGATGTCTTTATCAACGGCAAACAGGTCTGGGACTTTACCTTCCAGCCCGAGGATCACAATAGCGTTCGCACCCTCTGCCACGAGATGTTCCATTCTGTCGGGGCTCCCGATCTATATCATTATACCTTTAACGGGATCACTCCCGCCGGATGCTGGGACATCATGGAAAGCGGAAACGGGCACATGGGAATGTATATGAAGAGCAAGTATGGCGGCTGGATCGGCGATATCCCGACGATCAGCTATGGCACCTACACTCTGAATCCCGTCACCAGCCAAACCAATAATGCCTACCGGATAAACCTCTCGAACGGGAATATCCTCGTCCTGGAATACCGCAAACGTGGCACAGACATCTTTGAAGCGGACATCCCGGGCTCAGGATTGCTCATCTACAGGATAAACACGAATCTGGATGGAAATTCGCAGGGTCCCCCGGACGAGCTCTATATCTATCGACCAAACGGAACGAACAGCGTCAACGGGCTGATCGCGGATGCGATCTTCTCCGCCCAGAACTATCGCACAGAGTTCAATGTCAATACGAACCCCGCCTGCTTCCTCCAATCCGGAGAGAACTTCCCGATCAATATCCGCGATATCGGCGAAGCGGGAGATACGATCAGCTTTACCTATTCCCCGACCAATGCGGGCTTCCCTCCCGTCATCAGCAGCTTAAGTCCCGCGGATGGTTCCGTCCTCCCGATCGGGAACCTCAGCTTCACGGCAAACGTCAGCGCTCCGGGGAGCAGCATCATCTCCGTGGACTTCTATCTGGACGGAAACCTTGTCCAGACGATGAATGCCGCACCTTTTACCCTGCAGATCCCCGCAAACGAGCTCAGCGCCGGGCAGCATCGCCTGGTGGTGACCGCCTTGTCCGCCAATGGACTCACTTCGAGCAAAAAAGCCGATCTCCGTATCGTCGATCCCAGCCAACTCACCTGGTTTGGCTGGATCAGCGATGATCCCCGCTGGCAGGAATACGGACGCGGTGCCGTGCCGATCAAGGCTGCGATCGACATGAACCTTGGAACCCAGCCCTATCTGGTCAAGAAGATCGCCTTTGATCTCGTCCCGGACCCCTATGGCTTCCCGGCAAATCCGGGGCTTGTCACCGCCACGATCCGTCGCTTCTCCGGCGGTGCGATCCAAAACGAGGTTCTCCTCAATATCGGCGATATTATCTGCCCCATGAACGGCAGGTTTGAGTATACCGTGAACGCCCAGACACCCATCTCGGGCGAGATCGCCGTTGAGCTCGATCTGCGCGAATATCAAAACATCCGCTTTGACACCAATGCAGCCAGCGGACATAGCTGGCTAACCGAGCCAAACCGCATCTGGACGGATGCACTGGGCAGAGGGATCCAGGGCGCAGCAGCGATCGAGCTCCAGCTTCAAGCTCCCGGAGTCGGAACCGATGATCCGGCTATCCCGCTCATCTCCGAGCTGACAAACTACCCCAATCCCTTCAATCCCGAGACGACAATCTCCTTTAGCCTCGCGGAACGGGGAGACGTCTCTCTGGACATCTATAACCTCAAAGGACAGCTCATGCGGCGCTTGATCGGCACAGAGCTGGCTTCCGGAGTACATAGCCTCGTCTGGAACGGAATTGACGACTCCGGCAAACCGGTCGCCACTGGGATCTACTTCTGCCGGATCCACTCCAGAAGGATGTCTCAGACTCGCAAGATGCTGCTCTTGAAGTAGCCATAACCGGTTCACAAGCTCGCCTATTATGACCCCCGTATTGAGCGGGGGTCATTTTTTATAGGATAAAACTCGCTTTCTTAGCGAATTAGAGCCTATAAAGGAATGATTCGTGCATACTTTAGAGACGGTGTTAGGTATAGCGATACCCCCAAGAAAGACCGTATCCCTTTTGAACTGTTTTTTACACAGCTTCGCAAACCGGCGGAGCATCCTTTAGATAAGAGAAAAACAACAAGGAGATGGTTATGAAACGCACTGCATTGATCGTTCTGCTGCTCTCGCTGATAGCGATTGCCTTTGCCACGATCGACGAGTTTTACGACTTTAGTGCCACGACTGCCACCTATGTCCCGATAACCGGGACGGTGATCAGCGAGATCGCCACGGATGACGCTCTGTCACCCGAGATTACGCTGGGCTTCAACTTCTCATATTGTGGCACCGACTTCAACAGCATCAAAGTATCCTCAAACGGATGGGTAGGCTTGGGAGCTTCGGCGACCGGAAGCAACCTTGGCAACGATATCGCCAGCACTACACTCCTCCCCTTTATCGCAGTCTTGTGGGACGATATCAGCATGGCAAACGGCAGCGTCAGCTACCTGATGTCCGGTACTGCCCCAAACCGCACTTTTACCATCCAATACGAAAATGCCAAATGGAACTACGGCGCGACCAACGAGTTTGACTTCCAGGTCGTCCTGCTGGAAAACGGAAGCATCTATCTAAACTACGGTCCTTCGACCGGGACACCCTCTTCCGCAAGCGCTTCCATCGGCATCAATGCCACCCCGGGCGGAACAGGCTGGTTCTACAGCGTGACCCCCGGAACGCCTTCGACCGCTTCAATGACAGTGGCGCAGAACTCCGTCTCCGCTTTCCCGGGGAATGGAGTCCGCCTGATGTTCAGCGCCGTGGCTCCTTCGACGACAGATCTTGCCTGCATCAGCATCACCGGGAACTTCACTCCCACCGCGAACACTGCTTCGAACTACGCTGTCGTTGTCCGCAACCGCGGAACTCAGACTCAAAACACCTATAGCGTCAAGCTCATAGACACCGGCGGAGCCGAGCTTGCTTCCCTTCCGGGAACCGCGATCACTGCCGGACAAGCTCTCACTTTCCAGATCCCCTGGACACCTACAGTTCAAGGTCCGACCACTCTCCGCGGAAAGGTCGTTCTGACTGGTGACACCAACCCCAATAACGACATCTCCGCTCCGATCCCCGTGACCATAATGCCTCCCGGCATAAGCGTGGTCACCGTCGGAACAGGCACCGAACAAGCTCTGATGCCCGTGGACATGTATTATCGCAACAGCTTGTATGAGACGCTTTACTTCCCCGCTGAGCTGGGTATGGTGGGAACGATCACCGCACTCGCCTTTTACAACAACTTCGTCACCGACCTACCCAATAAACCCACCAAGATCTGGCTGGGAACAACGCAGAATGCCGATCTCAGCGGCGGCTGGATCCCTTCGACCCAGCTGACCCTGGTCTATGACGGCAACGTGACCTACCCCACCGGGCAAAACACCATCATGATCCCGCTGCAAACGCCGTTTACTTACACGAACGGAAACCTCGTGATGCTGGTGAACCGCCCAATGGACACGACATACTTTAACTGGCAGGACTACTTCTTGTGCCAGACAGTTGGGACGAACCGGGCGCTCCGCTATTCTTCGGACAGCACCCTGATCGAGCCCAGCGCTCCTCCGGCTGCGACCCCGATCGGGCAGTTTCCCAAGACCTCATTCTATATGACCCCGCTCTCCCCTGATCCAATCTTCATGGTCAATCCCACCAGCGTGGATTATGGACAGGTCTTGATGAACTCCAACAACGTCCGCACCGTGCGTATTCTCAATGTCGGCGGTGGAACTCTGGGGATAAACTCGATCAGCTTTGCCGGAAATCCCGCCTTCAGCCTGACCGGGATCCCGACCTTGCCTCAGAACCTGACGACCGGGCAATCTATAAACCTGACCCTTACCTATATCCCGACTGCGGCAGGGACGCACACCGGAACCATCACCGTGATCGACAATCTTACCCGGCAGACGCATACCATCCAGGTCACCGCGACCTGCCTCGATCCCACGATCTACGCTCTGCCTTACGTTCAGAACTGGGATAGCGTGACGGCTCCCTTCCTTCCCATAGACTGGACGAAGATCGTCACAACTACTTCTCCCACCGCTACGGTTCAGACCTCGACCTCCACGCCCCAGTCTGCCCCGAACTGCGTGATGATGTACAACTACGACGACAGCACTTCGACGGAACTCCTGGTCAGCCCGCCTATCGCGCCTGCGGTGAACCTGAATACCACCCGGATCAAAGCCTGGGTCAAGGCTTCCGAATCCTACCACCTCTTTGTGGGGATCCTGACGAATCCGACCGATCCCGCGACCTTCACGATGGTGCAGGATCTGACGCTGACCTCATCCTGGACTCAGTATGTGATAGATCTCACGAACTATACCGGAACCGGCAGATACGTCGCCTTCAAGCATGGTGGCGCCAGCCTCTATCAGACCATCTACATCGATGGTGTCAGCATCGAGCCGATCGCTCCCAATGACCTCGCCGCGACCTCCGTGAGCGGAAACTCCACTCCCTCCGTGAACAGCGCGGCAAACTACACCGTCGGGATACATAACTGGGGAACCGCTTCCCAGAGCGTCTATACCGTCAAACTGATGAGCGGGACGACCGAGCTTGCCTCGACTTCCGGTGTGACCGTTGCTCCCGGAGCTGACGTCCAGATCCCTATCTCCTTTACTCCGACCGTCGAAGGTCCCATGGTCATCTACGGCAAGGTAGTCCTCGCCGGGGACGTCAATACGACGAACGACCAGTCTCCGACGATGAACCTCTCCGTCATGCCTGCCGGGATGATGGTCGTGACCGTCGGCGATGGTTCCACAAACGCCCAGGTTCCCGTCGATATGTTCTGGAAGAACAGCCTCTTCGAGACCCTGTATTACCCCCAGGAAATGACCATCTTCGGTAATATCACCGCCCTGACCTTCTATAACAACTTTGTGACCGACCTGCCCAATAAACCCACCAAGATCTGGCTGGGTTCGACGCAGTCCGCCGATCTCTCCGCCGCCTGGATCCCTTCGACCCAGCTTACTCTGGTCTATGACGGCAACGTCTCCTATCCGTCCGGGCAAAATACAATCACCATCCCCCTGCAAACGCCCTTTACCTATACCGGCGGAAACCTCGTCCTGATGGCGAACCGTCCGATGGACACGACCTATTTCAGCTCCTCGGATGTCTTCCTCAGCCAGTCGATCGGCACAGCCAGAAGCAGAAAGCTCCAGAGCGACAGCACCCTCTTTGACCCCACCGCTCCTCAAGATGGGGCAACGGTCAATGGTGTGTTCCCCAAGACCACCTTCCATATGACCCCGCTCGGAGTCGATCCCGTCTTCATCATCAACCCCACCTCGCATAACTATGGCACGGTGCTCCTGAATACGACCCATACCCGCCAGTTCACCGTCACCAATGCCGGTGGAGGTCCTCTGACGATCAGCAGCATGAACTACACAGGTTCACCTCTGATCTCGATCACCGGTGCTCCGACCATGCCTGTGACCCTTGCCACCGGGCAGAACTTCAGCTTCACTGCCACGTATCTGCCGACCGCGACGGGAACTCATACCGGAACGATCACCTTCAACGACAATATGGCAACCTTAAGAGCCGGAGAACGCTCGACGAACACCCGCCAGGTGCATACTGTCGATCTCACCGGTATCTGCATCGATGCGACGATCACCGCTCTGCCTCACCTGGAAGCCTTTGATACTGTCACTGCCCCTGCTCTTCCTGTGACTTGGTCAACCCTTGTTCAATCCTCCGGATCGACCTCGATCGGCACCAGCGCGAATGCACCTTATAGTGGAACCAACTGCGTAGTGATGACCAACACTGTGGACAGCGCTCCGACCATGCTCCTGATCTCGCCTCCGATCCAAAACGCGACGCAGATGAACACCATGCGCACGAAGTTCTTTGCCGCGGGAACAGACGGGCACATGCTTCAGGTCGGGATCATGACCAATCCCCAGGATCCCACATCCTTCGTCCAGATGGGAACGGTCACCCTGACCGCAACCTGGACGGAATACGTAGTCAGCTTCACCGCCTACACCGGAGCAGGTCATTACATCGCCTTCCGTCACGGTGGCGGAACTTACCAGAGCATCCGCCTGGACAGCGTCCTCTTTGAGATCACTCCCAATAACGACATCGCTGCGACGGCGATCACCGGAAACCCGACTCCCAGCGTCGGATCCCCTGCGGTCTATACTGTCAGCGTCTTCAACTGGGGTATCAACCCCCAGACGACCTATACCGTAAAGCTCTTCCGCAGCCCGGACATCGAGCTTGCCAGCGTCGCCGGAGTCACAGTTCAGCCCAATCAGACTGCCAGCGTTCCCATCTCATGGACCCCGACCGCCGAAGGCAACGTCACGATCTATGCCAAGACTATCCTGACCGGAGACCAGAACTCCCTGAATGACCAAAGCCCGAACCTGAATCTGATCGTCCAGCCTCAGGGCTTGATGCTCCTGACTGTCGGGATCGGCGATCAGGATGCCCGGATGCCGGTGGACTTCTACTGGAAGAACAGCCTCTTTGAGACGATGTATTATCCTGCCGAACTGAGCAACACCCTGGGTATCATCTACGGTGTCAGCTTCACCAATAACTTCACCCAAGGCTTGACCGCCATGCCGACCAAGATCTGGCTCGGTACGACAACTCAGCCTGATCTCTCTGCCGGATGGATCCCTTCGACCCAGCTAACATTGGTCTTCGATGGAACAGTGGATTATCCCTCGGGCGAGAACAATATCCATATTCCTTTCACGACCCCCTATCTCTATCTCAACCCCCAAAACCTGGTCATGATGGTCAATCGCCCGATGGACACTCAATACTACAGCTCGACCGATTACTTCAAATGCCAGACAGTGGGTGAGAATAGAAGCCGGAACATATATTCCGACAGCACCGAGTTCGACCCCACCGCACCGGCGGATGGAACGGTCACCGGACAATTCCCCAAGACTCAGTTCTACATCATTCCCGGTGGCGTGGGACACGTCACGGGAACCGTCCTTGGCGCAGGGAACCAGCCCCTTGCCGGAGTCAGCGTCCAGTTCGCCAACAGCACCTATGCCGCCACGACCGATGCACAGGGACATTTCGGTATCCAAAACATGATCACCGACGACTACTCTGTCTCCTTCAGCAAGTATGGCTATATCACCCATACCCAGAACGTCACCATCGTCGAGGATGAGACCCTGACCCTGAACGTGACCATGACTCCGATGCCTGTGGTCAACGTCACCGGAACCGTCATCGCCTCCGATACCGGAACCGGGCTTTCCGGAGCCGCGATCCACCTCGTCGGATATCAGAACTACACAGTGAATACGACGGCGACCGGCGCCTTCACCATCCCTGCGGTCTATGCCAGCCAGGCTTACACCTTCTCCGTCATCTGCCCCGGTTATACAACCCATAACGGCACCGCGAACGTCGGAACCACGAACTATAGCATGGGCACGATCACCCTGAATGAAGTAGCCTTTGCCCCGAACAACGTCAATGCAGCGCTCAATCCCGGCGGAACCGAGGTCAACCTCGCCTGGAACCCGCCCAATCCCAATGCCATCGAAGTCACCGAAGACTTCGAGGCTGAGACCTTCCCGCCTCTCGAATGGACCCGCGTGGTCACCAATAACGGCACGGCAAACAGCGACGGAGTCTATCCGACCTGGTGCTCATTTGGCACTGCCGTCGTGAACGGAAACCCCGTCCAACCCTACGAAGGCTTGAAGCAAGCCGGGCTTTGGTGGAGCTACGAACATCAGGATGAATGGCTCATCACTCCCAGCTTCAACTGCCCGCCCTCGGCATATATCAACTTTGGTTCCTATGTCTATCTCGGCTCGACCGCCGGAGACCACTACTACGTCAAGATCTCCACGGATAACGGCAATAACTGGACTGTCCTCTGGGATGCCAGCGCGCAGACCGGCGGCTGGAACCAATATGCCTCGGACATCACGATCAGCCTCGAACAATACGGCGGACAGCAGGTCAAGATCGCCTGGAATGCCGTCGATCCGCCTTCCAATGACGGACTCTGGTACGTCTGGTTCATCGATGACGTCTATATCGGCAATGCCGTCGCCGGGATCCGCTTTGACGCGGGTGACCTGAACAAGGTCACAGCTTCCCGCTCCACCGGCAGCTTCCATGCCGCGGCTCCGACCCTGAACCGCTCCAGACATATGCAAAACGGCGATGCCCGGACAGAACCCGTTCTCCCGAGCTCTCAGTATATCAAGGACAACGGGAATAACAGCAGGTTCCTGACCGGATATCGCGTCTTCCGTCTGCTCGCCGGACAAGAGACCAGCCAGAACTCCTGGACGGAACTCACCACCGGGGTCATCACCATGACGACCTTCACCGATCCTGCCTGGGCAAGCCTGGCTGACAACAGCTATCGCTGGGCTGTCAAAGCGGTGTACACTGCAGGAGTTCTTTCGGTGCCTTCCTTCTCCAATATCATCACCAAGGTCACCGAGACCGGTATGATCAGCGGTGTCGTCCGTCAACAGAATAACCAGCCCATCCCCGGCGCGGTCATCACTGCCGGTAGCTATACCGCCACAACCAATAACAGCGGCGCTTACAGCATCATCGCCCAGACCGGGACATACAGCGTCCATGTCTCCGCCAATAACTTCCAGGGACAGACAGCCGAAGGCGTGGTCGTGCATGCCAATCAGACAACGACCGTGAACTTCATCCTCATCCCCGGATCCGACAGCGACGATCCCGTCGCTCCCGTCACGGCAACGGAGCTCGTGGGCAACTACCCCAATCCCTTCAATCCCAGCACCACGATCCGCTACTCGATCCTCGAGCCCTCACCTGTCACCCTCGTGATCTATAACCTCAAGGGTCAGAAGGTGCGCGTCCTCGTCGATCAGCTCCGTCCCACCGGACACCACACGGTTGTCTGGGATGGCAAGGACGACAAGGGAAGCCCCGTCTCCAGCGGTGTCTATTATTACCGCATGCAAGCCGGAGACTATCACAACGTCCGCAAGATGCTCCTTATGGAATAAGCCAGAATCGGCTGTGAAGCCGTTCCGATAACCCTCTCCGATATCAGGTGCCGGGCTTACCCGGCACCTGTTCTTTTGCCCCTGCTTCCCTATTCCTACTCCGCTGTCTCACCGGTATCATATCGGCATCATATCGGCAAAACACCCGATATGATACCGATATGATGCCGGTATGATACCCCGTTGACACCGTTCCCGGAAAAGGGCGGGGATCGGCACGCAAGGATAGCTCTGCGAGAAATATTTACGCGACCTCGCTCTGAGCCAAAAACACCATCCACAAAGCCCTGTTGCGATATTTCAATACTCGCGGTAGCTCTTTCTCGATGTAATGAAACAAATATTTGTGGTTTTGCCACGCTTATTGCATACCTTACACATTGAGATTCTGTCTCCGGGTGCCGTGCGTCCGGACTTTAGTTTTATAGTCTGTGTTTATGCATCGGTAAGCCGATGGCTTGCTGATATTTAACGTGTAATAATTCAATAAGAGATAGGAGACTAAGCAATGAAACGATCTTTGCTCCTCACTCTGCTGGTGATCCTGGGACTTGGGATCTTCAGTGGAGCATTCGCCCAGACCTATGAGTATGGGTTTTCAAGTTCGATAGGGACCTACACCCCGATCACGGGTGGCGTTCTTCTCGGAACGGAGACATCCGACGATCAGCGTTTCGTTGATCCGGCAACTCCCGCCGGGGGAACGACCAATACCGGACCGGGCTTCCCGATCGGTTTTACCTTTATGTTCAACGGTATCAGCTTTGACCGTCTTGCCATCAACAACAATGGCTGGATATCCCTCGGTCAGTCAGCTCTTACCCCCTCTGTAGATATGACCTACAGCTCGTTGTCTTTGCCATTGGCAAGCACTTCGGTCATAACGCCGGGGCAACTGACCAGCCGTATCGCCGCGCTGGGACGTGACCTCCAGGCTCAGACCGGTGCTTCCCTGCGTCTCGAGACTATCGGCACAGCCCCGAACCGGGTCTGCGTAGTCCAATGGACCGGCTACAAGAAGTATAGCACTTCCGGAACTGGAGATAACTTCAGCTTCCAGATCCGGCTCAACGAAACGACCAATAATATCCAGATCGTTTATGGCACCATGACCCCGAATACGACCGCCGGAGACTTCCAGGTCGGTCTGCGCGGTGAGCTTGCCACAGACTTCTTCAACCGCACCACCACCACGGACTGGGCTGCCACGACAGCCGGTGCCGCCAACAACGCCGTTTGCACCATGAACGCCACTGTCTATCCCGCGAACGGACTCACCTATAACTTTACCTATCCTGCGACGAACGTAGCTCCGAATCCGGCTAACCTGGTCAGCCCGACCAACGGCGCTACCCTCGTCAGCCTCATGGCGACCTTGAACTGGTCTTCCGGCGGTGGATTCCCCACCGGGTACCGCCTGAATTTCGGAACCAATAACCCGCCCAATAATATCGTCAATAATACCGATCTCGCCGCTGCCACGACCTATGATCCGGTCGGCGATATGACCCCTTCGACCACATACTATTGGCAGGTGATCCCCTACAACGCGATCGGTAGTGCTACGAACTGCCCCGTCTGGAGCTTTACCACGCACGGCGATCCGACGATTACCAGCCTGCCTTATGCCCAGGCTTGGGACAACGTCACCGTTCCCGCGCTTCCCTTTGACTGGACATCTATCTATGCTTCGACGGTGACCACCGGATACGTCAAGACTGTGACGACCTCGCCGAACACGACCCCGAACTGCGTCGCGCTGTATAACAGCTCTGATGCGGCTGCGACAGTGATGCTGGTTGGTCCGCAGATCTCTCCGACGATAAACGTGAACAGCATCCGCGTAAAATTCTGGGGTAAAGGCTCCGCCGCTTATCACTTGCTGGTCGGCGTCATGAGCAATCCCCAAGATGCGGCTACCTTCACTCTGGTGCAGGATGTCAACGTCATTGCCAACTGGAACCAATACACGATAGACCTGACCCCCTATACCGGGGCAGGCAGATACATCGCCTTCAAACACGCCAGCACAGCCTCTTCTCAGACGATCTACGTCGATGGTGTGAACTTTGAAGCGATCGCGCCGAATGACCTCGCTGCGACGACGATCACCGGTAACGCTACGCCTTCCGCCAATATCAGCACGACCTACACGATCGGGATCCATAACTGGGGTACCGCTTCGCAAAGCACCTACACGGTCAAGCTGATGAGCGGAACGACAGAGCTTGCCAGCGTCGCCGGAGTGACCGTCGCTCCCGGAGCAGACGTCACCGTTCCGGTCAGCTTCACGCCTACCACGGCTGGTCCGATGACCATCTTTGGTAAGGTCGTCCTTGCCGGAGACGTCAACACCACGAACGACGTGACCCCGAACTACAATATCACCGTGATGCCCGCCGGCGTGACAGTTATCACCGTTGGTGACGGCACTCTCGCTGAAGGTGTGCCTTGGGAGTTCTACTTCAAGAACAGCCTCTTTGAGACTCTCTACTACCCCACCGAGATCGGGATGTTTGGAAATATCACCGCGGTGAGTTTCTATAACAACTTCGTCACCGACCTGCCGAATAAGCCGGTCAAGCTCTGGCTCGGTTCGACCCAGGTCGCCGATCTGAGCGGTGGTTGGGTGCTTCCCAATCAAATGACTCTGGTCTATGACGGAACCCTGAACTTCCCCACCGGGGCAAACACCATCACCGTCGCCCTGCAGACTCCCTTCACTTATTCCGGCGGCAACCTGGTGCTCCTTGCCCAGCGTCCGATGGATACGGCATATTTCAGCAGCAGTGACAACTTCCAGGCACAGACCGTCGGCACCAACCGCGCTCTGAAGCTGCAATCGGATTCCACGGAATACGATCCGAACGCCCCCGCAGCCGGAACCCTCTCCGGGACATTCCCGAAGACCTCCTTCCACATGACTCCCTTGAGCCCGAACCCGATCTTCTCGGTTAGCCCGACCAGCCACGACTTTGGTCAGGTGCTGATGAACAACACGGCTACTCGCTCCATCCAGGTCATGAACGCCGGTGGCGGAACCCTTACCATCAGCAATATCAGCATCAGCGGGTCTCCCTTCATGACCCTGCAGAACCTTCCGACCCTTCCGGCAAACCTTGCCACGGGACAGACGATCAGCTTCTCCGTGCTCTATGCGCCGACCACCGCCGGAACTCATACGGCTACCGTCAGCATCACGGATAACCTTACCCGCGTCGTCCATACTGTCGTGATCACCGGAACCTGCATCGATGCCACGATCTATACCCTTCCTTATTCCCAGAACTGGGATGCCGTGACAGTGCCGGCTCTGCCGCTTGGCTGGACCAGCATCGTCCAATCCTCCGTGACCACTGCCTACGTTAAGACCGTGACCACGACCCCGCAGACCACTCCGAACGACGTAGCATTGTATAACTCAACTGACGGTTCGGCAAACCTGCTACTCATCTCCCCGATCCTGGCAGCAAGCATCCCTGCCAATACCGCCAGAGTGAAGTTCTGGGGACGCAGCAGCACCGCCGGATATGCTATCTCCGTCGGTGTCACCGGCAGCACGACCGATCCCGCTTCCTACACGGAAGTCCAGAACATCGCGCTGACCACCACCTGGACGGAATATACCGTTCCGCTGCAAAGCTACACCGGAACAGGCAGATTCATCGCCTTCAAGCATGCCAACGGCGGAACCAGCCGTACCCTGTACGTCGATGGCGTAACTATCGAGCTCGTCTCTGCCAATGACCTCGCTGCAACCTCGGTGAGTGGGAACTCCACTCCTTCCGTCGGCACTGCCTCGACCTACACCGTAAACGTGTACAACAACGGTACAGCCTCCCAGAACAACTACACCGTGAAGCTCTATAATGCCGCGAACGTCGAGCTTGCCTCGGCTCCCGGTGTGACCGTCGCTGCCGCTACTTCCGTTCCCGTCACCCTGAGCTGGACTCCCGCTGCGGAAGGTCCTGCCAGCATCTACGGTAAGGTGATCCTTGCCGGTGATGTTAACCCTGCAAACGACCAGACTCCGGCGATGGCGGTTACCGTCATGCCCGAAGGCATCATGACCGTCACCATCGGTGATGGCAGCCAGACAGCCCGGGTCCCCGTCGATATGTTCTACAAGAACAGCGTCTTTGAGACCCTGTATTATCCCACGGAGATCGGGATCTACGGCAACATCACATCCGTGAGCTTCTACAATAACTTCGTGACCACCACCCTGCAAGATAAACCCACCAAGATCTGGCTCGGTTCGACCGATGTCGCCGATCTCTCCGGTGGCTGGATAAACGCTTCCGCCCTGACCCTCGTCTTTGACGGCAACGTGACCTATCCTGCCGGGCAAAACACCATCACCATCCCCTTGCAGACGCCTTACACCTATTCAGGCGGAAACCTCGTCATGCTCGTCAACCGTCCGATGGACACCGCTTACTTCAGTTCCACGGACTATTTCTACGCGCAGACTGTGGGAACCAACCGCGCTCTGAAGCTGCAAAGCGATTCCACTACCTATGATGTGAATGCCCTCACCGGTGGAACCCTCTCCGGGCAGTTCCCGAAGACCACCCTCATGCTGACCCCCTTGAGCCCGAACCCTGTCTTCGTGATGAACCCCACCTCGCATAACTTCGGCACGCTGCTGATGAATACAACGGCTACCCGGAACTTCCAGGTCATGAATGCCGGTGGCGGAACCCTCGGTGTCAACAGCATCACCATCTCCGGCAGTCCTTTCTTTACTCTGGAAAACCTGCCGACCCTACCCGCCAACCTGACCACCGGTCAAGTCGCCACCTTCCGCGTTCGCTACAGCCCGACCGCTGCCGGAACGCATACCGCGACCGTGACCGTCACCGATAACCTCGGAACGAGACAGACCTTCCAGATCGGAGCCCGGGACGACAACTCCCGCACGGCTCACGCTGCCAACATCAGCGGAAACTGTATCGATCCGACCATCACCTCCCTGCCTTATACCCAGCTCTGGGATACCGTGACTGTTCCTGCTCTGCCCATCGAATGGAGCAAGCTGATCCAGTCCACCGCGACCCCGCTGGTGCAGACCTACACAACGACTCCGCACAGCACCCCGAATACAGCCGGAATGACGAACAGCACAGATGCCAACGCCGTCGCCATGCTGATCGCTCCGCCTCTGGCGACGAACATCCCCGTGAATACTACTCGCATGAAGTTCTGGGGACGCTCTTCCGGTGCCGGATACCCCATCTCCATCGGTGTGATGAGCAATCCGCAGGATGCTGCGACTTACACGGAGATCACCAACATCGCTCTGACCACGACCTTCACGGAATACATCGTGTCCTTCACCGGTTATACCGGAACCGGACGCTATATTGCCTTCAAGCATGGTCTGGGCGGAACAAGCCGTCTCCTCTATGTCGATGACGTGACCATCGAGCTCGTTGCTCCCAATGACCTCGGTGCCAATTCCGTCGCCGGAAATACCACTCCGACCGTCGGGATCTCCTCAAACTACACCGTAGTCGTGCAGAACTGGGGAACCGCCGCGCAGAGCACCTATGCCGTCAAACTGATGAGCGGGACCACAGAGCTTGCCTCCGTCGCCGGACCCGCCCTGAACCCCGGTCAGATCCAGAACGTCACTGTTCCTTGGGTTCCTACGACCGAAGGCGCGATGACGATCTTCGCTAAGGTCGTCCTCACCGGTGATCAGAATACCGCGAACGACCAGACCCCGAACCTGAACGTAACCGTCAATCCTGCCGGATTGATCACCATCACCGTCGGTGACGGCACCCAAAACGCTCGCGTTCCCATCGACATGTACTATAAGAACAGCCTCTATGAAACCCTGTATTACCCTGCCGAACTGGGCAATTTCATTGGTCAGATCACGGGGATCAGGCTGTATAACAACTTCGTGACCGCCACGCTCCAGGATAAGCCCACCAAGATCTGGATCGGAACCACGACCCAGGCAGATCTCTCTGCCGGCTGGATCCCCTCCACTCAGCTTACCCAGGTCTTTGACGGCAACGTCACCTATCCCGCGGGTCAAAACACCATCCAGATCCAATTCACCAACCCCTTCCTCTATCTCAACGGGGAAAACCTGGTAGTGATGTTCAACCGCCCGATGGATACCGCATACTTCAGCTCTTCCGATTACTTCAAAGCTCAGACCGTCGGAACCAACCGCGCGCTGAAACTGCAAAGCGACTCGACGACCTACGATCCTGCCGCTCCCACTGGCGGAACTCTCTCCGGACAGTTCCCGATGACCACCTTCCTGGTCATCCCCGGTGGTGTCGGTGACATCCTCGGAACCGTGACAGGTCCCGGTAACGTGCCTCTTGAAGGCGTTTCGGTACAGCTCGTCAGCGCCGGCTATCAAGCCACGACCAACGCTCAGGGACAATATTCCATCCCGAACGTCCTGCCCAATAACTACACCATGTCCTTCAGCAAGTATGGATACATCACTCACACCCAAAACATCACCCTTGCCGAAGATCAGGAACTTACCGTCAACGTCACCCTGCAGCCGATGCCTACCGTGAACGTCACCGGAACCATCCTCGCTTCCGATACCGGAACCGGGATCAACGGCGCCGCGATCCACCTCGTCGGTTATGCAAACTACAACGGCAATTCCATCGCCACCGGCGCATTCACCATCCCCGCCGTCTATGCCAACCAGACCTATACCTATACGATCATTGCCAATGGCTATACGACTGCTACCGGTTCGATCAACGTCGGTGCCACGAACCACTCCATGGGCAATATCACTCTGACCGAGATCGCCTTTGCTCCGAGCAGTGTCGCCGCAGCGCTGAACACGCCTCAGACCGAAGCCGTGATCACCTGGTCTGCCCCGGATCCGAACGCCATCGAAGTGACTCAGTCCTTCGAGAGCGAGACCTTCCCGCCTCTGGAATGGACCCAGACGATCACCAATGACGGTCCCGCCAATACCAACGGCGTGTACCCGACCTGGTGTCACTTCGGGACCGTTCCCGTCTCCGGAAATCCCGTAGCTCCGACTCAGGGACAATACCAAGCTGGTCTCTGGTGGGCTTATGAGCATCAGGATGAATGGCTCATGACTCCTGCCTTCAATTGCCCGCCTGCAGCACATCTGACCTTCGATAGCCACGTATTCCTCGGCTCCACCGCCGGCGATCACTACTACGTCAAGGCAAGCACCAATAACGGCGCTACCTGGGATGTGGTCTGGGATGCCAGCGCGCAAACCGGCGGACTCAATGCCTATGCCACTCCGATCACGATCGACCTGATCGCCTATGGCGGACAGCAGATCAAGCTCGCCTGGAACGCGGTCGATCCGCCGTCCAACGATGGTCTCTGGTATTCCTGGTTCATCGATAACATCTATATCGGCAATGCCACCGAAAGCGTCCGCTTCGCTCCCGAACAGCTCACCGCCCGTTCAGCCGCCGCAAACCGCAATGCCATGGATATGAACCTCTCCGGTTCCCGCGCCATGCAAAACGGCTTTGCCCGTGGTGAAGCCTCCCTGCCTCTGCCTTCGACGATCAAGCAAACCTCCGACGCCTCCCGTAGCCTCGTTGGTTACAAGGTCTGGAGACTCTCCGCCGGACAAGAGAGCAACGAGACAAGCTGGACCAGCTTGACTGCCAATACCATCACGGCTCTGACCATCAACGATCCCGCCTGGGCGACCCTCGCCAACGGCAACTATCGCTGGGCTGTCAAAGCCATCTACACTGCGAACGTCACTTCCGTCCCTGCCTTCTCCAATATCCTGCAGAAGCAGGTCGTCACGGGTATGATCTCCGGTGTCGTACGGCAGCAGAACAATCAACCCATCCCCGGAGCGACAGTCACCGCCGGAACATTCTCCGCCACGACCAATAACTCCGGTGCCTATAGCATCATCCTGCCTACCGGGACTTACAACGTCACCGCCTCCGCGAATAACTACGCCAGCGTGACGCAGCAGAATATCGTCGTCAATCCGAACCAGACCACCACGGTGAACTTCATTCTGCCTGTCGGTTCCGATGCCGATGATCCTTCCGCCCCTGTCACAGCTACTGAACTCAAGGGCAACTACCCCAATCCCTTCAATCCGAGCACCACGATCAGCTACTCCGTCAAGGAACCCGCTCTCGTCACCCTCGCGATCTACAACGTCAAGGGACAAAAGGTCAAGACCCTCGTCAGCGAACAGAAAGCCAGCGGCAACTTCCAGATCGTCTGGAACGGCAAAGATGATAACAACCGTCCTGTATCCAGCGGTGTCTATTACTACCGCATGAACGCAGGATCCTACAACGCCACGCGCAAAATGCTCCTGGTCGAGTAGCTTCAAAGTCACTCAGCGGGGCTGAGCCAAAACCTCAGCCCCACCTATATGAAAAGCTCCGGATCCCCGGAGCTTTTCCTTTTGCTTCCCTCTCGACCGCTTGTAGTCTTCTTGAAGTCTTCTTGTACTCAACTTGTACTCAACTTGTATGGAGTTCAAGAAAAGTCCTTGGAGACTTAAGAGGGAGTGAGAGTTCGTTAACACAGAGAAACAGAGACGCGGAGACACAGAGAGAGGGGGGGGGTAACTAATTAAGAAAGAAGAATTAAGAAAGAAGAAAGATGCTTCGCCAGTGAATAGTGAAGAGTAGCTGGCGCTGCTTCGCAGCTACACCGTAGTGTAGCATGCCAATGCTACAACATTACCCAGCCCGAATCGTCCTCCACTAACCTACTAACCTGTTAACCCATTAACCGCGCAGCCAGCGCTGGCTTCAGCCGGCGCGTCCCGATCATCATTAATCTGCTAATCAGTTAATCATTCACTTCTCTTCGTAGTGTAGCATGCCAATGCTACAACATTACCCAGCCCCGGCTCGTCCTCCACTAACCTACTAACCCGTTAACCCATTAACCGCGAAGCGAAGTTCCGCGCAGCGCAGCCCAGCCAGTCTCAAGAAACAGCTTGACAACCCTCTTACCTGCATGCAGATAGGTAACAGGTGCTTCGTAGATACGAAGCGAGGAGAAGCTATGAAGAAAAGAATGTTCGGCGCTGCGTTACTGATGCTCATCGCCCTGGGCAGCTTACATGCTCAGGAACCGCCCCAAAACGTCTATGCGGAAGGGAATACCTCTGCCATGATCATCACTTGGGATGCTCCGCAGGGAAATCCGACAAACGTCGCCTATCTCGTCTGGAGGCTGTTCCCGGGGCAGGAGGTCGATCCAAGCACCTGGACCTGCCTTACCCCAAATGTGATCCTGAATAATTCTATCGGGGATAATGACTGGTTCCATCTCCCGCACCTGGAATATAAATGGGCGGTCAAAGCCGTGTATCCGGGCACGATCGTTTCAGCGCCGGCATACTCGAATAGCGTTTATGTCCCGCTTTTGTTCTGCACCCTTACCGGTATCGTCAGAAACAGCTCAGGTCAGGCAATCCCCAATGCGACTGTCGCTTGCGAGAATAACTCCACCACCACAGACGGCAGCGGATCATACGCACTTTATACATATCCCGGAAACCATGTCGTCTCAGCCAGCCATCCCGAATACGCGCAGTCATCCACCAGCGTGTCTCTTTACAATCAAGAGCCTTATACCCTGAACTTCACGCTACATGGATATGCGAATACCTTCCATGACAGCTTCGAGAGCTACCCGGACTTCAGCCTGGACTTTATCCCCTGGATCACCGACGATGTGGACCTGAGCGATACCTACGGTCTGGGAGGCTATGACTGGCAAAATGAAGGTGAACCCCAAGCCTTTATTGTATTCAATCCTTCGGCAACGACACCTCCCCTGACCAATATCATGCCCCACAGCGGGAACAAGATGCTTGCCTGTTTTAGCGCGGTAAATCCGCCCAACCGGGATTGGCTGATCTCACCGCTCGTCTCGAATCCCTTGGAGATCCGCTTCTTTGCCCGGTCATACTCCGCGGCAAACGGACTTGAACGCTTTCGCGTCGGTGTCTCGCAGGGACAGACGGTTCCTGCGGCATTCACACTGCTCACTCAAAATTGGATCGAGGTTCCGGAGACCTGGACGCAATACATCTTCGACCTGAGTGAGTATTATGGGCTTGAGGTGCGGATCGGGATCGAATGTGGTTCCTCCGAGAATACCGCTCTGTTCCTCGACGATGTGGTCATCGAGCCCAACGGAGCCGGGGATGATCCCCTCAGCCCGGACGTCGCGGCGCAGCTAAAGGCAAACTATCCAAATCCCTTCACAACTGGCACTACACTCAGCTACAGCCTTAGGGAAAATGCAAGTGTAGCGATCGAGGTTTTCGATCTGCGGGGGCAAAGAGTTCGCACGCTGTACCGGGAAGAGATGCCCAAAGGGGAGCATGAGCTAAGCTGGGATGGACTGGATGATCATGGCAAGCCCGTCAGCACGGGGATCTATCTCTGTCGCCTGAGCGCGGGGAAACAAAGCAGCACCCGCAAACTCCTGAAGCTGCGCTAATCCTGCTCGAGCATGATCCCGGCGACCAGCTTGTAGTGATACTGGTCTCGCTCATAACACTCACCCACACTACAGAGCAGGATGCCCTGTTTGCGGATGGGATATATTCCCGGAGCGATCTCGGAGCATAGCTCGCAGAATTCGATATCGGTCACCGGAAGCGGATCGTAATCCTTGCCTTTGTAGCTGAGCAGGAGCTGAACCTTGCGGACATCCTCCTGCCGAACTATCTCGACCCGGGCATACTTCGCCGAGACCAGCATCAGAGACCGGATCTCTTCAAAAGCCAGAGTAGCATAGAAATCCCGGGGTATCCGGCGCTTGGTGTCGTAAAAGATATAGTCTTCCTGATCAGGAGGATGCAGGGAGATGACTTCGGCGATGGTCGCGGTTCTGACCCTGTGCCAGGGGCTCTTTTTGCGGATGATGTAGTTTTCGGATTGGAAATATGAGATCGATCTGTCGATGATCGGTACCTGAACCACATCCAGCTTCTTCGCTGTCTCTCCCGTGTCGGTGATCAGGTCTTTGGGGTCGATCGCATAGTGTGCATCGGAATCGGTGGTCACCAGACGCAACCACTGTCCGGAAGAGGTGTCGATCCCCGCAACGCAGTACTTCCCGTATTTGCGGGAGACAGCCAGGAGGATCAGCTCTCTGGTCACAGGTGAATGACCTCCACCTTGGGGAAGAGCCCTGCGATACGTTTGGCGATCAAGCTTCTATGGCACATCGAGGCTTCACTTTCGGAGCAAAGCAGACAAATGGGCTTGTGGATCCCTTTGAGCTCACGCTTGAGGAGCGTATCGGCATCCCGCTCCTGCATCAGGCTCTCAAAGCGAGAGATATAGCCCTCCCAGTCCACTTCCTTCTTACGATAGGCTTCAAGCAGTTCCGGGGAAGGTGCCAGACGCGGCAGGTAGTAATACCCGATGTCACAGAGCCGATCGAGGAAAAACTCCAGATCGGTGGACTTGGTAAAGCCGGCGAGTTGACTGCGATTGTTCAGACGGATGTCCAGCAAGCTTTTGACACCTGCCTGAGATAGCAAGGTAAAGAAAGTTTCGGCGTTCTTCCCGGCAAAGCCGATGGTATATACTTTCATCAATCCTCCGTGTTCTCCAGACGCCAGGCGATGGCTTCGTTACGCTTGAGATATGCATCCGCCAATTGCGCTGCCGGATCCGCCTCTCCATCTATCAGGCTAAAGATATCCGTTTCATCGCGATGGGGAAAGTATTTGTCCAAAAGCCGCAGATCCAGCTCCGCTTGGGGCAGGATCGCTCCGTCGGCAAGGATATGCCGCGGTTCATAACCTCTGAGGCTCAAGGCGCGACAGACCATGATCGCCCGGTGACAATCGAAGGGATCCTTTTCGGCACAGAGCAGCGCGGGAGTCAGACCTTGCACGAGGTAATCATCGAGCTGACGAACCCCTTCCGCAAAGATATCCGAAGCGGTGAACCAAGCGTAGTTCAGCCATCCGGCGGGAGTATAGAAATCCTGATCCGGCTGACGGGCTCCGAACCACTGCCCAAACCAATCATAGCGGATGTTCTCAGCACGCAGGGCACGGATCAGATCTTCCCGGTTAAACTGGGGATAGCGCTGAGAATAGGGAGTGCTGCGGACATCCAGGATCAGGTTCACGCCCTGTCCCTGCAATAGCGATATCAGCCTTTCGATCTCATGATTGGAATGTCCGATACTAAAGACAATATCCATAAATCCTGCCTTATCCATGACTTTAGCCAAAGCTGCCGACCGGCACACTTCTGTCAACAGATTTATCCCGCTCGATCTTCCGCGCAGCCGGCAGCCAAAGGGATGCGGGATATTTATTTACTTGACTGCATTGTGAAGTTCTATAGCATTGGCTCATCGATATTTTGGAGTGTAGGATGAAGGATATTGAGACTCAGATGTATCAGGTCCTGGAAAAGTGGTTTGGCTACAAGACCTTTCTCAATGCCCAAAAAGAGATCATTCTGGATCTTCTGGCGGGTAGATCTGTCCTTGCCGTGATGCCGACAGGATCCGGGAAGTCACTGTGTTTTCAGCTTCCGGCAATGATCCTCGAAGGATATACGCTGGTAGTATCGCCGATGATCTCGCTGATGAAGGATCAGGTCATGCAGCTCACACAGCTTGGGATCCCGGCTGCGATGCATAACAGCCTGCAGAGCCCGGAGCAACAGGCAAGGGTTCGCTCTGAGCTGAAATCCGGAAAGCTCAAGCTCCTCTATGTGGCTCCGGAAACCCTCGTACGGGAGCCGTTCATCTCTTTGATCGATGCCAGACCCCCGGCTTTGATCGCCATTGATGAAGCGCATTGTATATCTATGTGGGGGCATGACTTTCGCCATGAGTATCGGCAGCTCGATGCGCTTAGGAAGCGATTTGCCCAAATTCCGTGTTTTGCCCTCACCGCGACGGCTATTCCACGCGTGAGAGAAGACATCTGCGAGCTTCTTTCCATACCCTTGGAGAATCAGCGCGTGGAGAGCTTTGACCGCCCGAATCTGCTCTTGACGGTTGAGCCCAAACGGGACAGCTACAACCGTATCCTGAGCTTTCTCAAGAAGCATCCGAACGAGAGCGGGATCATCTATTGCATGACCCGCAAAGCTGTCGATGATCTGAGCGATAAGCTTCAGTCCGATGGCTTCACGGTCTTACCCTATCATGCGGGGCTGACCGATGAAGAACGGCATCGCCACCAAGAAGCCTTTATCAACGATGAAGTGCCTCTGATCGTGGCTACCATAGCCTTTGGAATGGGGATCAATAAGTCCAATATCCGGTTTGTGATCCATCTCGATCTGCCCAAGAGCCCGGAAACGTATTATCAAGAGATCGGACGTGCCGGGAGAGACGGTCTCCCCGCTACCTGCCTGCTTCTCTTCAGCTACGGAGATCTGACCGTTCTCCGCAAGATCATCATGACCGGAGAGAATCCTGCGCTGGACGATAATGCCCGCAGACACCTCGGGGCAATGGTCTCCTTCTGTGAACAGGGGGGATGTCGGAGAACTCCGCTGCTTCGTTGGTTTGGAGAGGACTATCCCGAGACGAATTGTGGTATGTGTGATAATTGCCTGGCAGAAGCGGGAGCCAAGACCGACGTCACTGAGCAGGCAAAGAAGTTCCTATCCGCAGTATTTCGTGCCGGTGAAGCCTATCCTGCTGCGCGGATCATCAAGATCCTGAGAGGTTCAAAGGCGAAAGAGCTTACTCAATCCGGGGATGATTCCCTAAGTGTCTATGGGATCGGCAAGGAATGGAAGGAAAGCAACTGGTTTAGTCTGTATCAATCCTTGAAACGAGACAGGTGTCTGGAGGAGAAGTTCCCCAATTTCCGGCTCTGCCTGACGGAAGGAAGCTGGAAGATCCTGCGGGGTGAAGCTGAATACCTGATGCCGGATATGCTCCTGCCCGCCAGTTCTGAGGCAACTGAGCCGGAAACTGACGAAACCCTCTTTGACCTTTTGGTAAGCCTTAGAAGAAGCATCGCTCTGGAACAAAAGGTTCCTCCCTACGTAGTCTTTTCCGATAAGAATCTGCGGGAAATGGCGAAGTTTTGCCCACAAAGTCCGGCTGCCTTTTTGAAGATAAGCGGTGTGGGAAGCTTTAAGGCAGAAAAATACGGCACGAAGTTCATAGAGACGATCAAAGCCTATTGTGAGCCCAGAGGGATCCCCCAGGAAGCCGTGATCGAGGATCCTCCGCCTTCGGTCATACCCCAAAGCAAGTCTCAGATGATCGCTGCTTATCTGGAAGAAGGGCACAATCTACAGGAATGCATGGTCAAATACGGGATCCAGCTAAATACCGTCATTGAACATCTGCAACGCTTTCTGGAGATGGAAGGAAGGCTCGACCCCAAGCATCTGAAGAGCTTTTGCACTTTGGGGGAAGCGGACAGCAGTCGGATCCGAGAGTGTTTCCTCAAGCATGGATTATCGGCTTTGGCACCGGTGTATAACGCCCTGAATGAAGCCTATGCCTATATCGATCTCAAGCTGATAAGACTCTGTATGTTGGCAGAACTGAAGGAAAAGCAATTCAGAGGAGAAGCTTGAGCTTTAGACGGTCCTTTCTTAGCGATCAACTCCAGTATTTGCGGTCCAGAGTGCGATAGTTGATCGCTTCTGAGATGTGCTCGGCGCGGATAACGGGGCTTTCTTCGAGATCGGCGATCGTGCGGGAGACCTTGAGGATGCGGTCAAAGACACGGGCAGAGAAACCCAGTTTGTCGATGGCGTTCTGCAAGAGGGCATGGCTGTCCGGATCGAGCTTGCAGTGCTTACGCAGGGACTTTGAGTTCATCTGAGTATTGCAGAATATCCCCTCTTCAGCAAAGCGTTCACGCTGGATCTGGCGAGCTTTGTTGACCCGTGCGCGGATGACCTTGGAGCTGTCCCCGGTCGGTAAAGCAGAGAGATCGGAATAACCTACGGTCGGAACTTCCACGTGAATGTCTATCCTGTCCAAAAGAGGACCGGAGACTTTACTCCGATACCGCTGGATCGAGGCAGAAAGGCAACTGCAGGGGTGGTTTGGGATATTGGAGCCAAAGTAACCGCAGGGACAAGGGTTCATCGAGGCAATAAGCATGAATTCAGCCGGAAAATTGAGGCTTTGCACGGCACGCGAGATCGTCACGACCCCGTCCTCCATTGGCTGCCGCATCACTTCCAGAACTCCGCGTTTGAACTCCGGCAATTCATCGAGAAAGAGCACTCCCCGATGCGCGAGAGAGACTTCACCGGGTCTGGGGAAAGCTCCGCCGCCTACGAGGGCTATGTCCGATATCGTATGATGGGGACTGCGAAAAGGTCTCGTCGTGAGGATACCATTGCGGAAGTCTTTTGAATGCCCGGCAACGGAGTGGATCTTCGTCGCCTCCAGGGCTTCATCGAGATTGAGCTCCGGGAGGATCGTGGGAACGCGCCTGGCAAGCATTGTCTTCCCGCTGCCGGGAGGTCCGATCATCAGGAGGTTATGCCCACCGGCTGCGGCAACTTCCAGAGCCCGCTTCACTTGGAACTGCCCTTTGACGTCGTGCATATCCAGCGGGAAATCATTGAGCACCTGAAAGATCTTGTCTTTATCAACGGTTGCGGGTGGGATCCGGATCGTGCCGGTCAGATAGTCCAGCGCTTCCTTGAGGGATGAGACGGGGATCACGGTCAGACCGTCGATGATCGCCGCTTCTTCGGCATTCTCGCAGGGAACGATGAGGATATCCAGCCCGTCACGCTTGGCTTCGATCGCGATAGGCAGGACACCTGTGACCGGACGGACGTTGCCGTCCAGGGAAAGCTCTCCGATGATGCCGACCTTGCGCAGGTATTCGACGGGGATCTTCTTGATGCTTTGAAGCACCGCAATGGCTATGGGAAGATCGAGAGCGGAGCTGTCCTTCTTCATGTCCGCCGGAGCAAGATTGATCGTATAGCGGCGGTTCATCGCCTCGATCCCGCTGTTCTTGAGAGCAGCAAAGACCCTGTCCTTGCTTTCCTTGACCGCATTCGTTGCCATCCCGACGATGTTTACCTGATAAAGCTGCCCCGCAGCGTCACACTCCACGGTGATCTGTTGCGCGTCTATTCCAACCGTCGCATAAGAATATACAATACCTATCATAAGACCTTTCCCGGTTTAGGATGAGCTTCGAGCCCACTCCCTGTTTTTTGTTTTTTGCATTAGCTTCATGCTTTGTTAATCTGTCAACCGAATTCTATCCGTAAACTGCCACTGAACAATATCCACGCCGGCAGAGAAGCTCTCAGTGCCCCAGCGCGGCTTCGAGCTGGCGCCGGTATATCTTGCCTCCGCTCAAGGCTTGCGACTCCCAGAGGATGATGTACGCGCCTTGAGGGAGGAACTTGCCATAGTCGTCCTTCCCGTCCCAGACGATGACCCCGGAAGCTCCGACGGTCTGGGACTCTGCCAGGGATCTCCGCTTCCTGCCCTTGAGGTCATAGACGCGGCAATTGACCCTGGATTCCTCCTGCTTTAGGTTATAGTATATCTCGAGCATCTCGCCCTGCAGCGGGAAGAAAGAATCGGAACTAAGGCGGAGCTTGCCGTCGAAGACCGGTATCTCCGGCAGAGAGGAATTGTCCCGTCCCGGAGTCGAACCCGTAGCGTCGAGGCTATAACGCCAGCGCGTCACTCCCTCTGGGTCGCTGTACCTTTCGAGCGACTTTCCTTGATGCCCGGAACTCCCGCCATATGCCATACTATCGATCACGACTCCGGCTTCATCCAGGAGGCGTAGCTCGTCCCCGTCGTTGTTGAGGGAGACCATTGAGCCAACTTCAACGATACTCTCCCCGGGACATTCGGGATAGTCCTCCCGAAACTGCGTCTCGTCCTCGCACAGCACATAGTAACCGGGAAAAGCAGGCAGGGTAAAGCCCATCAAGTGCCCGCTCGCATCCTTGATGCTAAAGGAAACTAAACGCGTCGTCTCCATCTGCCGAATCTCGATCCACTCCTGCATACCGACGGGAGGATCATACATAACCTCATTGATCAGCAGTCGGTTCTGCTGCACTCCGGACATGGAAACGCTGATCCGGTTGTTCGTAGTGTCCGGATCGGCAGGCAATTCTATGGATAAGGATATTGTGAGTTCCTGGTTCTCATCCGCATAGATCGGTGTCTCGAGCAGGAGAGAGTCTCCCCCGGCGATCGCCGGAATAGTCATGGATTCGTCGGGATGCTCCGGATAGCTGAACCGCAGATACGCTGGATTATCCGGGGCGACCGTCGATCTGTTCCTGATCCAGGCGGAAAGCCAGATCCCCCCGTTCCCACCAATGCTGACCCCGCCAAAGGCATAGTCCACCCGCCGGGGATTGGCAAGCCCGGGACTGGGACTGCTCTCAGCAAAGAAATCCGTTCCTGAAGCGTTTGTGTCTCCCCCGTTGACGATCCGTGCCAGCGAATAGCCTTCCGGAACGTCCGGTGCAAAGCTGGTTCCCGCTTGTCCGGTATCATCGAAGAGACCGCTCGTGTTTGGGCTGTCATAGAGAACGGTATCCGTCCCCATCCCTCCCGGAAGCACGATGCGGATCCCATCCGTCTCGCTCCCTCCGTTCTGAAATCCCAATGTCGCGGTAAAGACCGCTTCCGTCACCTGTGACTCACCCACGAGGACGTATCTCCCCGGGCGGAGCAGATAATAGGGAAAGGTATAGACCGTCTGATAGGAGCTACCCCCTGTCTGGATCCACGTCCCTTCGAGATTAACGGTGTTGCTTCCGTTGTTGTAAAGCTCTATCCATTCCTTCCCGCTATCCGTTCCGGTGGGGTCGTAACAGACCTCATTGATGACTATGCCCGCTCCCAATTGGCAGATCAAAAGAGACAGCAACAGGAGCGGACAGAGTCTCATAACTTATTGATGCAAGTCCAGATGGACTGGATGAATATGCCAGATATCATCGGCATATTCCTTGATCGTGCGGTCACTGGAGAACTTCCCACAGCGGGCGATATTGATGATCGCCTTCTTTGCCCATTCATCCCGATCCTGATAAAGCTCATCCACTCGTTGCGAGGTCTCCACGAAGCTGCGGAAGTCCGCCATGATCATATAGCGATCTCCCTGTTCGAGGAGCGTCTTGACGATCGGCTCAAATATCCCCGGCTCATCGGGACACCACGTGTCATCTTGAAGCGAATCCACGACCCGCTTTAGCTCCGGATCGCTCATGTAATAGTCAAAGGGGTTATAGCCACTGTCCTTGAGCTGAACGACCTCGTCCGCGGAAAGCCCAAAGATGAACATATTCTCCGCTCCGATCTCTTCCGCCATCTCGACGTTCGCCCCGTCCATCGTGCCCAGGGTCAAAGCTCCGTTTAAGGCAAACTTCATATTCCCCGTCCCCGAAGCCTCATATCCCGCGGTAGAGATCTGTTCGCTGAGGTCGGTCGCCGGGATGATCTTCTCGGCAAGCGAGACGGTATAGTTCGGCAGGAATATGACCTTGAGCCGGTCTGCGACGTCCGGATCCCGGTTTATAATATCCCCGAGGTTATTGATCAGCTTGATGATCCGCTTTGCCAGGAAGTATCCCGGGGCAGCCTTCCCCGCAAAGATCACCGCTCTGGGGACGTAATTCCCCTGCGGGTCATCCTTGATGCGGTAATACCTGGCGATAGTCCCCAGGACGTTTAGCAACTGCCGTTTATACTCGTGCAGACGTTTGACCTGCACGTCAAAGATCATCTCCGGACGCGTCCGGATCCCTGTGTGCTTATAGATATATCGGCTCAGATTCTTCTTATTGATCTGCTTGATCTCGAGGAAGCTCGCCCGGAAATCCGCATCGTCTATATAGTTCTCGATCCCGCGAATATTCTCGAGGTTGCGCACCCAGCTTCCCCCGATATGCTCCGAGATCAGGCTTGCCAGGAGCGGATTGGAGGTCTTGAGCCAGAGCCTCGGCGTGATCCCGTTCGTCTTGGACTGAAACTTCTCCGGATGCATCTCATAGAAGTCCGGAAAGACCTTTTCCTTCAGGATCTTGGTATGCAGAGCCGCAACTCCGTTGACCGTGTGCGACCCATGGATCGAAAGCTGTGCCATGCGGATGGACTTCTCCTGCTCCTCTTCGATGACGCTCATATTCCGGAGCTTGACGAAGTTCCCGGGATACAGCGCATTGACCTCACCCATGATGTGGTTATTGATCTGGAATATGAGCATCAGATGGCGGGGCAGTAGCTCCTGAAACAGGCTCACCGACCACTTCTCCAGCGCTTCGGGCAGAACCGTGTGGTTCGTATAGCTAAACGTCCGTCGGGTGATGTCCCAAGCCTTTTCAAAGCTGAGCTGTTCCTCATCGATCAGGATGCGAAGCAGTTCCGGAATGGCGATCGCCGGATGCGTATCATTCAGCTGGATGGCGTTCTTGTCCGGGAAGCCATAGAAGCTATCCTCATCCCGCTTCCAAGCGGAGATAATATCCTGCAAGGTCGCTGAGACAAAGAAGTACTCCTGCTTGAGCCGGAGAACACGCCCCAGATGCACGTTGTCATTCGGATAGAGCACCTTGGAGATATTCTCCGAGATGTTCTTTTGCTCGACGGCACGGACGTAGTCCCCACTGTTGAAATAGTCAAAGTCAAATTCATCCGTGGCTTTCGCCTGCCAGAGTCGCAGGTTGTTGACGTTATCGACCTTGTATCCCGGAACCGGGATGTCCCAGGCGACTGCCATCACGTCGTTCGTATCGACCCAAACGTGATGCATCGTCCCATCCGGACGTGGCTCGCTGACGACCTTTCCCCCAAACCGCACCCGATAGGTGATGTCCGGACGGTGGATCTCCCAGGGACAGCCTTTCTTGAGCCAGTGATCCGGCTCCTCGACCTGATATCCCTGCACGATGTTCTGCTTGAAGATCCCGAATTCATAGCGGATCCCATAGCCATAGGCGGGATATTGATGCGTTGCGAGGGAATCCAGGAAACACGCCGCAAGGCGTCCTAAGCCCCCGTTCCCCAGCCCCATATCCGGCTCCAGCTCGGTGATGTCCTCCAGGGCATAGCCCATCTCCTTGAGCATGTCATAGGAGCGGTCATACATATCGAGGTTGATCAGCGTATTCCCAAGCAGTCTCCCAACCAAAAACTCCATCGAGAGGTAATGCACCTTCTTGACATCCTGTTTGCGGTATTCATACTGCGTCCTCAGCCACCTCTCGATCAGGCGGTTGCGCAGGGTTATGGACAGCGCATAAAAGATGTCCCAGGGCTTTACGGTCGTGGTGTCCTTGACCAGGGAGTATTCCAGCTGGTTTAGAAACTGGGACTTGAGATTACTCAGGCATTCTTCCGCCTTATCGGTGAAGAATATGGACTGGAAGTCATTCTTTGGGATAAATCCTTCTTTCATTGGGTTCCTTTTTTATTCTCTCCGGCGGAGAGGGCTTAATTCCACTCTCCGCCGGAGCATATTGTCAAACTATGAGATGTGTCCTTTGCCGATGCCGAGAACTCTGCAGCCCAAGGCGCGGTATTCGTTGATCTTCTCATCCGGTAGGAAGTTTGAGCAGTCCACGATCAGCGGAGCATTGCCCGTCATGCTGACCAGATCTGCCGGCTTGATCTCCCGGTATTCATCATGCCCGACGGCAAAGACGACGACCGTCGCATCGCTCAGGACGTCCGCCAGATCGGTCTCCACGAGGGATTCCTCCAGCTCGGGCCAAGCTTCGACGTATGGGTCATGCGTCCTGACCAAGGCAAAGTCCTTGCGCAGGAATTCCACCAGCGTCTTCGAAGGAGAGTGGCGGGTATCGCCCAAATTCTCCAGATAGGATACGCCCAGGATGGTGATCCGTACGTTCCGCAGCTCGGGATAGACCCGTTTGATCAGTTCTATGGTATGCAGGGGCATCGTATCATTGATATTGACGGAGCGGATCGCCATATCCAGCGAACCATCCAGCCCAAACAGCGCACCCATTGCCCAGTTTGCCAGCACGGGATCCTTCGTCAGGCAATATCCCCCGACTCCCAGGCTCGGACGCAGGAGGTTATCATGCGTGCCTTTGCGTTTGCGGATCGCATCACGCACCTTAAAGAGATCGACCCCGATCTGCTCGGCAAACTTTGCCCATTCGAGGGTCAAGGCGATATTCGTCGCCCGGTAGCTATTTTCCATGACCTTGGATAGCTCGGAGGCATTGGTACTGTCCAACTGCGTCAAGGGGTATTCCTCGACGTTCAGGACGTTGCTCAGGAATTCCCGGCAAAGCTCGATACTCTTTTTGTTCACTCCGGAGAAGACTCTCCAGAAATCCCGGATCGAGGCGACATAATGCTCACCCGGCATCACCCGTTCATAAGAATGGGCGACCAAAGGCGGATATTGGGAGATATCGATCCCCCGCTTGGTAAATTCTTCTTCCAATATGGGCTTGACGACCTTTTCGCAGGTTCCCGGAGGAACCGTCGTCTCGATCAGCACCAGGCAGTCCGGCTTGATGTGCTTGCCCAGGGTGCGGATCCCTTCCCTGAAAGCGGAGATATCGCAATAGCCCTTTTCGGCTTCGCCAAAGGCAGGCTTCGTCGCATCCAGCTGAATATCAACGACCACGACATCCACAAGGGTATAGACATAGTCTTCGGCAGTGGCTCGGAAGTTCTTCTTTTCCACTACACAACGGTGAAAGATCTCCGGGACTTCCCGGTCGGAAGAGCTCACGGGAGCTATTCCCCGGTTGATCATCGGGACTTTCCAATAAGAACGGGCAGAAGCTCTCTGGTGACCGTGGACAAAATAGATCGGCTTGCCATTCCCGTCTTCCGCGTCAGCGACGACGGTTGCCATCACGCAACCGACGAATCCCAGACCCTGCACGGCGACGATCTTGCGACCCATCGCGCGCTGTTCGTCCGTGATCTGCTGTAGTAAAAGGCGCTCTTGTTCACTTTCTTCGGCAGTCGGCAGAGGATACTCCTTGCCATCGGGGGCAATTGAGGTTTTGAGCATATTGCCATTCTCCTTGAAATAACAGTTTGGGGTTAGTCAATTGACCTTGTCCGAGGTGTCAAGAATAAACTGCCATCGCGCTTCCTCATCACCGCCTACAGATGCCCGGTGATCCGCTTTCTTCGGCTCATCCCCTAAGATCAGGGTCAGGATTCTCTCCCCTCATAGTAGTAAGGTGGACAGTAGAGCAGTTTTTTGGACAGTGGGGTGAGATTAATTAAGATATTATTATGGCTACATATTGGCAGAGCTTCAAAACAATACGTATATGTGTATATCTCCTATCCAAAGAGACTGAACATGAGTTATAAAGAAGCCACATATCTACGTTGTGATACTATACCCTGTAATTATCATTCCTCATTCCAAACAGGACTAACTAAGCTGATTAAATGAATAGCAAAAGGTTATGGGACAGCTTAACCTATATACCTGTAAGTAATCCCTGCATCACACCTACTGCATTTTTGGCTTCTTCGAATGAAATGTGAGGTTTTAGCTCATGAAGTTTTTTTGCTGCGTCATCAGGCGAGCAATTCAACTCTTTGATAACATATAGAGCTGTTGCAAGTTTTTCAAGAGATCCGATACCCTTGTCACTTACTATCTCACTCACACGGATAATTTGATCAAAATAGTCTTCAATATTGTCACTATGTGTTTCGATGTATTTATCGGAAATGTCGTTAAGCAGATATCTTGGTCCATAAATTGGGGAAACGTATTCTAGACAGAGATAATTATAAGCTATACAACTTGATAGCTCTTCTCTAAGGTCAAATGAAAAAGGACCGTGTAGATATAGAGTAAAAGTAAACCCAACAGGAACATTCATAAGCTGTTGAAGGATGTAAATGGACTTATGAATACTTGTTTCTCCAGCCCAATTATTTTTCGCTCTTAGCAACTCAATCATTTTGAACACTACCGCAAGGCTTGTGTCTTTATCCATCATTCAACTCCTTTTAACATGTTTTCCTTATTGTCCTTGATCCATTTTGAAACATCTTTTACTATACTGCGATGTGCGTATATAGTGTCAAGTGTTATCTCTGGGATATGCTGTAACACACTTGATTGGAATGTTGAGACCTCAATCTTTTTATCTCTCATGATTACAGGGAAGTCTTTTTTCCCGGCTTTTGATGTATAGTGATCATAAAAAAGTTCATCAGAAGGAAACTGAGCGTAGAGGTTTTTCATGATTATCTCACCTGCATTTTTGTGTAATGCAACATCTTCCTTGGTAATTGAGTAAGTTTCTTTGAAGTTATCTCTATTGAGAATTCTATCTGCAAGTTCTTTTAACCTTGTATCACTTTCTTTTGCAGCCATCTGCATGGCAGACAAAATATCGTTATCCGTAAGTTCTATTATATCGTCTATTCCCTTTATGCCACTAATATCCATCCAATGTATCATAAATTCCTTTAGATGGTGGTCATAAATTCTTCTCAGGCGATGGAGATACACCTGGTTAAACATGTAATAACGGGCTAACATCAATGCTTCAGCAGAATTGATTCCCCCAATTTCCAAGCCTATGTAGAGGTTATTTTCACTTAACTCCTCAGGACTATAATAGCATAGTTTGATAGAATCTATCAGACGGTAATGATCAAATCTACCATAAGCTACTCCAATATGGTAAGAGTCTCGAAGTAAGTAATCCATTCTGTCAACACCGAAAGCATCACCGGTAATTATCTCGGCTAGTATCCTTTCCCAATCAGTGAATTGTTCCTGGTTTTTAGGTTCCCTTCCCTGGTTATATTTCTTTTGACCTATAGCTACTTTAGCTATATGAAGTGGATTTACAGGGGGTATCATCTCACTCAAAACATCACTCATCAAATCAACAATAATATGTTCAGTGATCTTTTCATGATCAATACCGTTTGGTAGTATCTCTTTTTCCGCTGCATGAGAAAACGGTAAATGCCCCAAATCATGACATAACGCGGCTAATCTGACCACCTTTTTCCAATATTCAGTTTTCTCCCTGTTCATGAATTCTTCACAATTTTTGAGTACTTCATCGTCTGCAATAAGCCTTTTATCGGTTATCACGTCATAAACTCTTGAAGCTAAGGACATTACGCCTAATGAGTGTTCAAATCGTTTATGTGAGGCCCCTGGATAAACCATATAAGTCATCGCTAATTGATGTATATACCGTAAACGCTGAAAGTACTTACTGCTAATTACCTTTCTTTCGTCATCACTAACATATATGAAATTGTGTATTGGGTCCCGAAATTCATGTATTTGCTTATGCATAAACTATCCTTTGCGTTATAGGAGGTCGACAGGATGTGGAAATTGATTCCATACTTCCCCATCCAGTAGTATTCCAGTCTTTTTCTTGTTCTTTCCGCCCCATTGTTTAAAAAAGAACGGGGTATGGTACTTGATTGCTAATTGTTTTAGGGAACGTACCCATTCTACCTGTATCGGGCGGGAGTGTGGACCAGATTCGCCACCTACTATTATCCAATCGATGCCTTTAATGCTAAAATCAACTATTTCCGTTAACAAAGGCTCAAAAGATATGAACTTAATGTGAGCACCAGATTTCTTTAGCCACTCTGCTCTGGATATGTACTCTTGGCTTTCGATAGTTACACCGAACCAGATATTTGGTGCCCATTTCAATATGCTTTGCAGAGTAGCGAGTCTCTTAGGTCTTTTAGTTAAAACCTGAAATGTGTGCCAATGGGCTTTTCGCATAGTCTCAAAGAGCCTCAAGATGAAATCATCCGGGACATCTTCATGAAAAATATCGCTCATGGAGTTTACAAATATCATCTTGGGCTTCTTCCACTTGAGTGGTAAATCGACCAAATCATCATGACATACAACATTGAAACCCTGTGTGTATCTTGGGTTGCCCATTGCTTTCAAGCGCTTTGCCAATCTTTCTGCATAGCAGTTATCGCAACCGATACTGCAAGGATTACATCCGGTTATCGGATTCCAGGTTGCATCAGTCCATTCTATCGTTGATTTGTTACTCATGTCTATCCTTCGGGAAAAGTTATAATAAGATCCTCAGGAAATCCGCTTTTTGGTTTCCTGTTGGTATGTATCTCACCGTCAGCAAGCATCTTTCGAAGAACGGTTTTATAATTTCTCATAACATACCTTTTATCTACACTGTGTTTTTTATATAGCTCATCAAACCCAATCGTTTTTCCGACATAATCTGAGAGCAGAGCTGTTCTCAGCTCAGACAGTGAGCTCAAACTGTCAAACACTATTTCTAGTTGATCGCCCGTCATGCCATATTCGAACTGAAAGTCTGCAACACCATAATCATCTATACTACTGGCCCTATACATAACATCCTTCATGACATCATACCCGGTAAAGTGCTTTGTGAAGAATAAAAGAAAGTGACTTGTTCTATTAACTCTTGACTTAAACTTGAATGTCAAAGAGAACATATTGATATTCCGAGCTAGCTCTTTGATGTGGGTGATGATCCGTCGCTCCCTATTAACAGGGGTCATTCTAGAGATCTCTGATTTCAAAGCCTCAGTATCACAGCTTAGAACATTGTTTAGCTTTTCTCTAGGAATTGCATTATTAGATATGTGCATATTGATTCGGTTATAGTTTAAAAAAGCTATACAGTCACATCCAAAATCCTTCGAAACCGAGAAGACTAAATCCATCGAAAATCCCTCATATCCGCATGGATCGATAAACACTAAAGATGGGGGGAGTGTTAATTTGTTGAACATCTCAACAATTTCATGATCTACATTGTAGTTCTCAAAGATAGGTTTGTAATGCAACTGCTCAATTCCAGGTAATTGATCTATATTGGATTGTAGCTGTGAGACATAGTGTGCATTTTTGTCATTGAAATAGAGAATTACATTATTATATAAAAGAGGATTCTCCAGAATTTTCTTCGTTATCATAATAGGAGTAGACTCTGTACCGTCTTCATACCTTCCTGGTCCCGAGAACAAATCTATGTACCCAACTCTACAAGGCTGTTTGTTGTACTTCAGATAGCGTACTATTATTGATGCCCATGCAAGAAAGTACTTCTCTAGAATAAACTGCTTAACTCGTGATGCATCTGTGCATTCCTCAAAGAAATTACTATTATCAACCATAACAACTCTCCTTTTTTGCTCAACGTTGAATACTAGGCTTACTTCTTTGAAGTAAGCAGAACTGTTCATTGTGATATTTGTTTTGCTCGATATTCATATGCGAATCGTTGCATATGCGTAATTGCCTTAATACTGGAACACGGCAAGTAATTAAGGACTTTTAGCAACTTATAGTGTCTCTGGAACTTGACTTCATTCTCGTCTAGGTACTTTTTATGATTATCTTTTTTCTCGTCTATGTACTTATTATAATCTGAATTCTTGATCAACACCTATTAGGATTGAGCAATTTCTTCAAATGATCGTGAATTCTCATACTATGTTGTTGTACATCCCGCTGGATAGAATAGTTGATACACTCAGAGGATTACTTTATAGTCCTTATATATCCATATTGCTTTATTAAATTCATTTTGCCTCATCCGCCCTACAATAGATTATTATCGAATAAAGCCTTTTGCAGAGCTATTTTCTATATTCCGCTTCCGTATGCTAACCTCAACTGCGCCAATGTTCATATATAGGATTATCATGTCAAGAACTAATTTATCAAATATCGCTCTTAGAATATCTGGTTCCCCCATAGTAGGTTTTTGCCTCGCAATACTCAAATACTATACTTGAGCTGCTTCATCCGTATGTACGTTAATACATTGGAGCACCACGCAACAAGGTGTATCTCGACCTTGTCTCCGGAAACTGCATTTGTGAATATCAACGATACACAACCCGGTAATGTCTTTCGATATAGTCGCGTAGATCGGTGATTTCGTAGTTTGCCTCATTTAGACGATCCTCAAGGTGACTGATCTGATCCTCTAACTGCTCATTTTCTTGTCTCATATTCGCCAGCTTGATCGAGAGGACCATGACAAATACCAGCAATATGAACACTAATAGATGATAATGCTTATTTCCCATCATAAATACGCCAAGTTTATCATAACAGTTATTGCTATCGCATAAACGCATTGTATAGCACTCTTTCTTTTGAAAAGCTGAATTGCCGTTAGTACCAGCAGGAGCGCAAGGTACGCTGGCTGATAGTCTTCAAGTATCTCTGATAGTATGCCTAAGCTTAGTAGTAAGCTATAGATCCCAAGCCAATAATAACTATCGAATGTGATCAATCTCTTAAAGAACTGTCTCATTGTAACTCCTTTGATGTATATGGTTTCTATTTAAGTATCTAAGCATGGTTGCAGTTGTGTATTGGGTGCCTCCAGATAAGCCACTCTGCATGAAATGCTATATCTCTACCCTACCTCATCCCAAACCAATACTCATCCTGCATATCGGACTCAAACTGCTGTCTGTCCTCCGGGGTGGTGATCTGCGAGCCGGCATCGCGGGCAAGGGCATAGTACTTTGTAAAGAGCTTTTTGTTCCCGAGCAGAGCCTGGGTGCGCGCCATCGCCTCATAGCAATAGGCGAGGTCCCAACCGGTGGGCTTTTGTTCTTCCATCAGGCGCAGGACGTTTTCGGCGTGGTAGAGGGCTTCTTCCTTGTGGCGGAGGAGGGTATAGACGTGGCAGATCATCCATTCACCGCGCAGGACGTTGATCGGCTGACCGACCTGTCGCCAGTGGTAGAGCGAGGCATGCACCATATTGAGGAGAGTGTCCTCGTCCTCACGGGTGCGGTTTTCTTTTAGTAATAAGTCCCAAGATCCGTTAAAGAGCTGGATCCCCAGTTGTCGATGCATGTCTTGCATGGCATACTCCTTTGCTATAATGCGTTGATCTCTTTCGGACAAAGTAGCCGAAGTCTGCAAAGGCGTCAAGTATGGTGATCGTGGGGTTGCTTGGGGACGTTCTGCGGGGGAGGATGATCTGCTGGATTCCGGTCTTCACCGGAATGACGGGGGGTGGGGTGCATGTGACGGTTCTGAGGAGGAGGATGATCTGGGGGATTCCGGTCTTCACCGGAATGACGAGGGTGGGGTGCATGTGTCGGCTCTCCGCCGGGAATGTTCTGCTGGATTCCGGTCTTCACCGGAATGACGGGGGGAGACTGCTTATCCGCAGGTAGTCCGCTTGGGGTCTTCTTGAAGTCATCTTGTACTCATCTTGTATGAAGTCCAAGAAAAGTACTGGGAGACTTAAGAGGGATTGAGAGTTGTAAAACACAGAGACGCGGAGACTTAGGAGGGAACAGAGAAACAGAGAGAGATATGAGTTTTTTTTTAATACAGAGTAAAGGAGTAAAAGAGGGGAGATAACCAATTAAGAAAGAAGAATTAAGAAAGAAGAAAGACAAAGGCTTCGCCAGTGATGAAAGAAGAATTAAAAAAGAAGAAAGACAACGCTTCGCCAGTGAATAGTGAATAGTGATGAGTGAATAGTGGCTGGGACTGCTTCCCTCGTTGCCCGTAGTGTAGCATGCCAATGCTACATAAATGAACAAATTAATGATTAACAGATTAGTGATGATCTGCTTGGTGCTACTCTTCATCATTAACCCGTTAATCCGTTAATCATTCACTCTTCCCGGGCTGTCCTCCATTAACCCACTAACCTGTTAACCTGCTAACCGCGCAGCGCATAAAGATTGACATATATCAGCTCCGGATATAGAGGCACCGGATGAGGTGATATTATGAATATCGGTATTTACTATTTCAGCGGAACGGGCAATACGGCGCACATTGCGGAGCGGATGAGCGAGGAGTTTCGGGCTTTGGGGCACGAATGCGCAGCCTTCCCGATCGAGAAATATACCCTGGCGGGCAAGGAACCGGAGATCAAGGATCTTGACCTCGTGGGGATCGGCTTTCCGGTGCACGCCTTTGACGCGCCGTGGATCGTCTATGACTTCATCGCCATGCTGCCCCGCAGACGCTGCGAATACTTCCTCTTCAAGACTGCCGGGAGCGACTTCCTCCTGGGCGGTTCGACCTCTCGCCTGCGCAGAGCGATCGCCAAGCGAGGCTGGATCCTCCGGCATGAGTCCTTCTTTGAGATGCCCCCAAATCTCGGCGGAGACGCCTCTCCGGAACGGGTCAGCGAACTCGTGAATAAGGCGGAGGAACACATCCACAAAGTCGTCGCGGAGATCATCGCCGGGGAAAGGGTCATCCTGCGGGACGGCACCATGCAACGCCTCTTTAGCCTGATCAATCACTGCGAGACCTTGGGCACCGCAATGGGCTCCAAGAACTGGACGGTGAGCTCTGCCTGCATCCTCTGCGGCAAATGCGTCCGGGACTGCCCCACGAAGAACATCGTCATCGCCGACGGCAAGGTCGTCTTCCGGCGGAACTGCGTCTTTTGCCTGCGTTGCCGGGGAAATTGCCCCGTCGGAGCCATCGACCACAAGCACTTGAAGTGGGCTATGACAAAGAAACCTTACCGAATGGGCTGATAGAATAAGCTTATACAGAAAAGGGGCGACCATGCGGTCGCCCCTTTTGCTATCTTGAGGGATCTAGCTTATTTGGACATCACCACTTTCTTGGTGCTGACGAACTTGCCGGAGGTCATGCGATAGAGGTACATACCGCTACCGACGACGTTACCGGAAGCATCCTTACCATCCCAGATCAGGCTGTAATAGCCGGGGGTGGCATGGTCGTTCTCAAAGCTTCTCAGTAACTGACCGCGGACGTTGAAGACGTCGATGCGGACCTTACCGGCATCTTTGATACCATAACGAAGGGTGGTGCTGGGGTTGAACGGATTGGGATAAGCATCCATAAGCTGAGTGACAACCGGGATCACGGGAATGCCGGGATCATCCGGATTACCGCTTACGAGGACAGTCAGAGGACCGTAGAACTGAGCGGTTCCGCCCAGGTCAAAGCTCTGCAGCCAATAGTAATAGGTAGTGTTGTTGTCAACTTCGCCATCGATGTAGCTGTAGCTGATCTGGGAACCAAGCTGATCTCCATCGGAGATGAAATCGGCATTGATCGCCACGGCTGTATTCAGATCACGTTCGGTATTACGCAGGATGTTATAGCCCATGTGGTTAGTCTCGGATTGGACCATCCAGGCGATCTGGACGAACATATCGGCAGTGAGAGTAGCGGTGAAGCTGCTCAGCTCGATAGGCAGGGTCTGATCCTGTTCCGCGGGGAAGACCACTTCGATGGCATTGGCTTTTCCGAAGGTCTCGAGGAAGATATCGAAGAAGCTGTCTGCGGCTGTCCAAAGCGGTGCTTCGGTCGGAGGATTCAGGACTGTCCATTCCGGGCTTCCAACCGCGCGCACGATAAGCTGCTGCGGGATGAAGCCAAGGTTGTGGTTGATATTGACATGGGTGTTGTTGAACTCAGTTCCGCTCAGACGGACATAGAGACCGTCCGTGCCAAGACCGACAGCGGGATTGTTCCAGCCAACCGTCGCGACGATGGTCGGGGTTCCGCTAAGACCGGTGATGGTCAGAGCTGTATCCAGCGGCGCATTGGTCACGGGGTTGTAGATGGGCTGAGGATTGGGTGAGGAAGTTCCGCTCGAGGTCGTTGCGGTGGCATTGACCAGGTCGTTATCCGCGGTGGTGATACGAACGTTATCGACGTAGAGATTGTACATATCGATGGCGCTGTAGCCGTGGAAGCCGATGTAATAGGCACCGGTCGTGGACGGGGTAAAGGTTCCTCTTCCCACATTGTAGGTCAGGTTGACTATTCCGGGATGATCGGCGATGACGTGGGTCAGGGCTGCCGCAGTCGGCATCGTGCCCCAGGCAACGGCGAGGTTCTCGGGGAAGGTCGCGGATGAGACTTTGTAGTTATATTTGACTTCGTAGGTGACGCCGGCAGTAAGCTGTACGGGCGGGGTGACGAACCAGTCGTCCATCGCCAGCGAGCTGTTGTAAGCGATCATCATGGCATAGTTCGGTGCTGTATCGGCAGTGCGAGCCCAGAGCTTGGTATCGCTGTTGCTGTTCAGGATCGTCCAGCCGTTGATGTTGCTTTCGAAGTCGTTCAGGTAAGGCAGGGTGTAGATCGTGGGATCAGCCATGACGGTGAAGTTCCAAACGGGACCGGTCGCTTCTCCATGCTCATTGTAGGCATCCACACGCCAGTAGTACTTCTGAGAGTAGGTCCAGGCAACGCTGGGAGTATAGGACGTGGTCGCTTGGGTTGATTGCAGGGTGAAGTTCTCACCATCGGTGCTGAGATAGAGCTTGTAACCGGCAGGATTGCTGGTCGCACCGCTCCAGGTAAGAGTCTGGTAGGGGTTCTGATCGACAGCGTTATTCGCCGGGGTTCCGGTGGTCACGGCAGTGGGCGGGACGTCGGCGGAATAGATGGTGAAGTTATCGATGAAGAGATCGTTATCGGCATTAGACAACGTTGATTCGCCATAGAAGGCGACCTTGACGGATCCGGTGTAACCGGACAGGGGAATGACGACCGTCTCTCCGGTGAGGGAGATGTTGTTATAGACATAGGCGGAACCGGCGTTATCCCACTTGCGGAGGATATTAGCGGTATTCCAGGTAGCGCCTTCGTCCGTGGAGATGATGACCACAAACTTATCGTCGGTACCGGTCAGGTCGGGGACGGTGGTCGCGTTCCACTTGGTCAGGGCAAGGTTGAACTCCAGGTTGAAGTTACCGCCGGCACCGAGACCGATGGGAGGAGACACGAGCCAGTAGTTGCAGGTCGTACCATAGACATTGAGCTTGGCGCAAGTGCTGCCGGCATTGGCGAAGGTGTCTGATGTCCAGCCACTGGTAGTGGTGGTGAGGGTGATGGGGTTAGCCATCGTTCCGGAGAACCGGGTCCAGTTTGTCGGAGGAACCGAAGCAAAATCCTGCATGAAGGGAGGATAGATGCTGGGATCCGCCATAGTGGTGAAGCTGCGTTCCAGGGACTGAACGGTCTGGGGTCCATTCACGGAGAAGACCGACCAGTAATAGGTCGTCAGATAATTGAGAGCCGGAGTCTGGTAGGTAGTGGCGGAGACGGTGACGTCATTGACGATATCAGTCGCGCCGCTGGTGGTTCCGACTCTGACCTTATACTGGGTCACGCCGGTGACAGCAGTCCAGGTAAGGTTGAGAATTCTGGCTTGTCCGGTTGCGGCATTGGCGGGAGAGCTCAGAGACGGCACACCGGAGACTGTCGAGTAGGAGCGCTCGGCACTCATGACTTCATCGCCACCATTCACGGAGCTTACTCTCCAGTAGTATGTTGTTCCGAAGAGCAGAGCGGGTGTTGTGTATGAATTGGTCGCGGCTGCGGCACCATCGACAACGTCAGAGGCTCCGGCGCTGGTTCCGATAAACACTTTGTAACCGGAGACGCCAGGGATGGCTGTCCATGAATAGGTCGTGACTATCGCCACGTTGGTGGCGGCATTGGCAGGGCTTGTCAATGCGGGAACACCATCGATAGTGGTGAAGGAGCGGGTCTCGCTCTCGGCTTCGCCCTGATCGTTATAGGCTTTCACCTTCCAATAGTAGGTCTTGTTGAATTCCATCGCGGCAGGAGTATAAGTGGTGCCGGTTTGGTTCACGACGAAGTCAGGCGGGTCGTTCTTGGCAAGGAAGACGTCGTAGTTCGTCGGTACTCCGCCTTCGGCGTTGACGCTCCAGTTCAGATTGGCAACGATGGAGACTCCGGTCGCATTGGCAGCGGGAGAGGAGAGCATCGGAGGAGCGGGAGGAGCGACGACCTGAGTAAAGTCGCCTTCGTCCGCACCGATATCCGGGGTCGAGCCATTGCGCGCATCACCGTCAAAGTCGGTAGTGACGGCAGCAAGAGCTTGTCCACCACCCTCGACGCGGGTCGGGGTCGTCGGCTCTATATGCAGATCGTAAGGAGCAGAGCTGCTCATAAAGACCACGTCTTCGGTATATGAACCCTGGTCTATGGTCGCAAGGATACCCTTGTAATCATTGAGGGTCTGATACGCGGTCGAGGAGAAATAACCGATCAGGTGTGACGCATCGGGGGAACCGGCATAGTAGATATTGGTGTTGCTGTTTGCCCCAATGTTGGTCGAGCCTACCGCGGTCTTCCAGAGAGCGACGCTTCTACCTGTCGCACCGGGGACTGCCTTATTCACGAAGATGTTGTTGCGGATCTCGTTGTTCGAGCCACCGCTGATATAGATCGCGGCACTGGAGAAGGCAGTATTCACACCGACAGCATTCAGATAGACCGTGTTGTGATAGACATTGGTTGTCGTACCACCGGTGATGCGGAAACCCTGGATCGCAGGAGAAGTCGCCAAGGACTGATCCGGAGCCTTCAGGTCATATATCAGGTTGTTGTAGATCGTGGCATAAGCCGCGCTGGTGACCAGACCATAAGCATAACCCGATGTTCCGTTGCCGGTAAGGTTATAGATCTTATTCTTGTTCACTAATAGGCTGGTGACGGTCGAAGGTGTGGCAACCGAGATACCCTGAACCACGCCGGTTCCGGTAAGCCCGTAAATGACATTGTTCTCGACCTTGATCAAAGTTGCGGTGCCCGAACTACCGAGCGAGATACCCGTCACAGCACCTGTTCCCGTGATGGTATTGATGCTGTTGTTCATGACCTCGGAATTGGCATTGTAGTTCACGGTCATGACATTGACAGCGCCAGTACCGCAGGTCCAGTTTGTGAAGGTGTTGTTGTTCACATACTTGGTCGGCAATCCACCGTCTGTGTTGCTGACACCATAAACCGCAGTAGAACCAGTGACGGTGATATTCGAGAAGTTATTATTACGGAAGTAGAAGAACGTTCCGGTAGGGGAAGCAGAGTTTGAATACGTGACATAAACTGATCCACCTGCGATGGACTTCGAGAAGGTCCCGACGATGCTGTTGTATTCAAATGTCTGCGTTCCGGCTGTTGGCATGTTATACCCGTGGTACAAGAAATACACTGTTCCGGAAGTGTTCATGGTCAGATTCGAAAAGGTGTTGTAGCTTCCTGTAAGATTCTGGGTTGCTCCGGTGACATACACGAAGTATGCTGCTCCGGAAGCTGCAGCGGTCCAGCCCATATCATGGAAATCGTTGTTATTGATGGTCGTGGATATTGTTGAGTTACCATTATCAATAAAGAATCCATTTATTGCGCTTGAGGCTGCGCCATGCTTGAGTGACACGCTGTTACCAATGATCTTACGATTGAAAGTCCCGCTGGTAGGAAGGGTTCCGCCATTGGTGACATAAACAGCACGTAAGGTCGTGGCAACGGTGACGCCACCCACTGCGCTTGTGATAGTGTTGTAAGAGATATTGAAGTCCGGAGCGTTGTTCAGGTTGATCGCATTGACGGTACCTGAGACGTTGATATAACTACTAAAAGTTCCCGTAGTACCGAAGTTGCTGATCGTATTACCCGTCGCGGCAGAAGTTCCGCCGATGTCGATCCCGGTTGCCATATAGGCACCGGTCGCCGAACCGATCAGGACGATACCGAGGTTGACGTTGGAAATGGTATTACCATAGATCTTGAGGTTATCATGCGCACCGGTCGCGGCAGTGATGTCCGCAGCGGTAGAGATCACCGTCGAGGAGTGACGGTCGGTCGCATAGATACCCATTGTGTTTTGATAGGTTCTGTTCAGGGTAATCGTATTGTTTTGGATCGTGACGTTCTTGGCACCGTTGGTGACGGAGGCATAGAATATCGCGACGCCGAACTCGGTCATGGTGTTGGTTGCGGCAGCAGTGATCGTATTCGCTGCATTCTCCTGCATGACGAATCCCTGAATGGTAATGTAGTCACCACCGAGAATTTCAAAGATAGCATCGTGAAGGGTTCCTGCTACCTGAGGGGTAGGGGCGGTGATAGTATTGCCATTACCGGTGATGATGATCGGGTCTGCGGCAGTACCGGTCGCGGTGATGGAATATCCACCCGCGGGAGCGGTCTGCGCGTTTCCGGCTAAGAGGTTCAGCGTCACGCCACCGGAGCCGACACCGACCGTATTCAGGTCGGTAATGGCTGCTGCGAGGGTCGCATAATCACCGGGAATGTTCTTTGTTCCGGTAAGTTGCGCAAATGCGCTGGATATTGTTCCCAGGAAAACCAGGAGGAACAAGATCGCTAACAAGCTTCTTTTCATAAGCGTCTCCTATTTGATTGAAATATTGATCGTGAAATTGTGGAAAATTGTAGATAGCCGCGTTGATACTTCACGGCTGTTTGCTTGTGATGCCACGTTTTGTAAAGACCAAAAACATCCTGTCAGGCTTACGGGGCGCACCCCTTGCCTCGTTGTTAACATACTAATTTCCTTATAGTTTAGATAATTTGCCTGACTTCTCTTCATAGAGGCAACTCCACTTAGTTTCATGATCCTCGCTATTCAAACACTTGTCAAGACATATTTGCGCATTATATGGTACCCGTGCAAGGACCCGGTAAATTCTCCCGGAAACATATACTTCCGCCTATGCCGCAGTCGGTTCACGCGCTCGTCTCTCCCGGGTCTTTCCCATATCCGATCTGGGAGTCATGAGAGAGTCATCTGAGGGTCATGAGAGAAAGAAATGCGAAAGCCAATAACAGACGTGGCATCTCCGGGTATAGACGGAGAAAAGCCTATCACGCCGATGGTTGCCAAGCCCGGACTATCCCTCCTAAATCCGGAAGGAACGAAATCAATGCTTGACAAACGCAAGCTGATGATTAGTTTGTCTATACCCCAATAGGGTATCATAAGGAGATAAACATGCAATGCTGTAATGACTCACGCAAAGCGCATCACGGCGCGGATTTCAAGAAGAAACTAAGCAACCGTCTGCGCAGGATCGAAGGACAGGTGCGCGGGATCCAGAAAATGGTCGAAGAAGACGTCTATTGTGACGATATAATCACCCAGATATCGGCGATCCGCAGTGCCCTCGCATCCGTATCCAAAGAGCTTTTTGAGGCGCATTTGAACAGCTGCATACTGGAGCAGATCCAATCAGGCTCGCCCACGATCCTGGACGAACTGAAGAAAACCATAGACAGGATGACCAAATAAACATGAAGAAAACGATAAATATCGGGATCGACGGGATGCACTGCGCTGGCTGCAGTTCCCGCACCGAAAAGGCTCTCGCGCAGATGCCGGGAGTGAGTCTGGCACACGTCAACCTCGCGCTGGAAGAAGCCAGCCTCGAGATAGACGACAAGAAGGTCCGGCTCGAGGATATCGAAGCGACGATCAAGTCTCTGGGCTTTAGCGTCCGGCTCGACGCGGTCATGACCGAGGATGAGCAGCAAGCTCACGTCGCGACGGCAAGATCGCGGATGCTGATCACCTGGGGTCTGGCGCTGATCATCACCGAACTGATGCTCAGCCACATGCTCTGCAAGACACATCTGCTCGGGATGCGCGCCGATCTCTGGACGATGTTTGGGCTCTCGCTCCTGATCATCTTTTTCCCCGCACGTCACGTCTATCGCTCCGCCTGGATGTCCATCAAGAGCCGTTCGGCGAATATGGACGTCCTGATCGCCCTGGGAACGATCGCATCGCTGATGGTGCTGCCCCTGTCGCACTTTATCGACGGGATAGACGGACACGCGTTCACCGGGATCGCGGGGATGATCCTCGCTTTTCACCTCACCGGACGTTATCTCGAATATCGCGCCAGAGGCAAGGCTTCCGAGGCGATCCGCAAACTCGTCAATCTGGGAGCCAAGACCGCGCTGATCCTCGTCGAGGGGATCGAGACCGAAGTCCCCATCCACAAGGTCAAGCCCGGGGATATCTTTGTCGTCAAGTCCGGGATGAAAGTGCCGACCGACGGAGAGATCGTCGAAGGTTCCGGCTCGTTCGATGAAGCGATGGCAACCGGTGAGTCGATGCCTGTTCTGCGTAAACCGGGCGAACCTGTCATCGGCGGGACGATCAATCTGGACGGCTATCTCAAGATCCGCGCCACACGCACCGGGAGCGACACTTTCCTGGCTCAGGTGATCCGTCTGGTGCAGGAAGCGCAACACTCCAAAGTACCGATCCAGGTGCTTGCGGACAAGGTCACGGCGATCTTCGTGCCGGTGATCCTCGTTCTCGCTGCGCTGACTTTTACCCTCTGGATGATCTTCCCGGGGATGATGACCTCGCTTTCCGAAGCTTTGGGAAGGATCATCGACCTCTCACTTTCCGCGGACGGGATAGCCGGAGCATTGATGGCTTCGATCGCCGTGCTGGTGATCGCCTGTCCCTGCGCGCTGGGTTTGGCGACTCCGACCGCGTTGATGGTCGGAAGCGGGATCGGGGCTTCAAACGGGATCCTGATCCGCAATGGCGAAGCGCTGCAACGCATGAAGGACATCCGGGTCATCGCTTTTGATAAGACCGGGACCCTCACCCACGGGAAGCCCAAGCTCCTGCATCATCAGTCTTTTACCAGAGCAGAGGAGGAGATCACCAGCATTGCCGCTTCTCTCGAAGCTGCCTCTTCGCACCCATTGGGATTGGCGATCGTCACCGCTTTTGCCGAGACCGGGCAGGATCTAATCCCGGTGACGGACTTTAGCAACAGCAGCGGTAAGGGAGTAAGCGCCAAGCTCGAAGATAAGCTCTATCATATCGGCAGTTTGAACTTCCTGAAAGAAAATGGGGTCAGCGTCGATATCGCTCCGCTGGAGCAGTTTTCCCACGCCACAAAGGTCTGGCTTGCCGATGAACGCTCCCTGCTGGGGATCTTTTACATCGCGGACACGATCAAGCCTGAGGCTGCCGAAGTGATCAAGTCCCTCAAGGAGAGCGGGATCACGCCGGTAATGATCAGCGGAGACAATGCCGATACGGCAAAGGCGATCGCTGCCCTCTGCGGGATCGAGCGGGTCATGGCAAACGTCCTGCCTGGTGAGAAAGCCTCCGCGATCATCAAGCTGCGGGATGAGCTCGGTCCCATCGCCATGGTCGGAGACGGGATCAATGACGCTCCCGCGCTCAAAGCAGCCGATATAGGCATCGCCATGGGCTATGGCACGGACATCGCCATTGAAGCGGCGGATATCACCATCGTGCGCAGTGAGCTGACCTCCCTGCCCAAGGCGATCAAGCTCTCGATCGCCACCTTCCGCAAGATACGCCAGAACCTTTTCTGGGCTTTCTTTTACAACCTCATCGCCATTCCGCTGGCGATCCTCGGGCTGCTCTATCCCGTGATCGCCGAGATCGCTATGGCAGGCAGCTCGATCACCGTCGTGACCAATGCCAATCTCTTGAAACGCATCCGACTTTGACCCTGTGAATATCTCCCTCCCCCCATAAGTAGCAAAAAGGGCGTGGCAAAAAACCACGCCCTTTTTCTGTTGCTGTGATAGAGTTTAGTTCCCCAGGATACCCAGGAGCACACCTGCGGCGACAGCAGAACCGATCACTCCGGCTACGTTCGGCGCCATGGCGTGCATGATCAGATAGTTATTCTTGTCATACTGCTGTCCCACGACCTGCGAGACTCTCGCGGAGACGGGCACGGCAGAGACGCCGGCATTGCCGATCAGGGGATTGATCTTTTCCTTGAGGAAGAGATTCATGAACTTGGCAAAGAGCACTCCCGCGGCTGTGGCGACGCAGAAGGAAACGGCTCCCAGGATGAAGATGCGGATCGAAGCGGTGGTCAAAAAGACTGCCGCAGTCGTTCTCGCTCCGACTGTAAAGCCGATCAGCACGGTGACGATATCGATCAGGGTCGTCCGGGCAGTGATGGCGAGACGATCCGTCACTCCGCTTTCCTTGAGCAGATTGCCGAGGAAGAGCATCGCCAGGAGGATCATGCTCCCGGGGGCGATCAAAGCCGTAACGATAAAGCAGACGATCGGGAAGATTATCCGTTCCCGCTGGCTCACGATGCGCGGGGACTTCATCCGGATGATGCGCTCTTTCTTGGTGGTCAAAAGACGCATGATCGGAGGCTGAAGCACCGGCACCAGAGACATGTATGAATACGCCGCGAGGGCGATCGAACCGAGCAGATGCGGGGCGAGCTTGGACGCGAGATAGATCGAGGTCGGACCGTCCGCTCCACCGATGATGCCGATGGAGGCAGCTTCGAGAACGTTAAAGCCGAGCAGGATCGAACCGATGAAGGTCGCAAAGATCCCGAATTGCGCCGCTGCTCCGAGGAGAATGAGCTTGGGGTTGGCTATCAGAGTGGAGAAATCCGTCATTGCGCCTATTCCGAGGAAGATCAGGGAGGGGTAAACACCCGTTTTGACCCCGAAATAGAGGAAGCTCAGGACACTGCCCTGGCTCTCCACAGCCAGCCCTTGTTCCGCGATCCCGGGCATATTGCCGACGACGATCCCGAAACCGATGGGCACGAGCAAGAGCGGTTCAAAGTCTTTCTTGATCCCCAGCCAGACGAAGAGCATCCCCGCGGCGATCATGAGTAATCCGCCGGGGTTGATGTTCAGGAATCCGGTTGTCTGGATAAATTGAGAGAGTTCCTGCATGCCTTAGACCTCCAGCTCGATGAGCGGGTCGCCTTCCTGAACCGTCGCGCCTTTGGAGACGTGGATCTTTTTGACCTTGCCCCGGTAGTCGCTGTGGATCTCGGATTCCATCTTCATGGCTTCGAGAATGAGGAGCACTTGATCCGGTTCGACGGTCTCGCCGATCTGCACCTTGAGGTCGAGGATCGTCCCGGGGATCGGGGCATAGACCGTTCCGTCCGCCTTGGGAGTGGGAGCCGGAGCGGAGGACTTCGTCTTGGGAGACTGGGCTTTGTTGTCGCAAATGATGTTCATCAGCAGGTCGCCTTCCTGGACGGCAGCTCTTTCCTTGACGTTGATCTTGCCGATCTTTCCGTCCACGGGAGCTCCGATCTCGGACTGCATCTTCATCGCCTCGATGATGATGATCGGCTGTCCCTGCTTGACGCTGTCCCCTTCCTTGACGGGGATGGAAACGATCACGCCCGGCAGAGGCGCGCGGAGTTCCCCGCTCTTGCCTTCGAAGTCGCTATTGAACGACGGGGCAAGCGGAACCGACTTTTCCTGCTCGGGAAGCTTGGGAACGCTGATCGCGCTGTCATCCTCGATCTGGATGAGGTAGTCCGCGCCGTTGATGTTTATCTTGGCGTGAGTGCCGCTGTATTCGACAACCTTCGCCTCGTATTTATCGCCATTTATGGTAAGTTTGTAGGTCTTCATCTTAGCTCCTTTTGCGGAAGAATTCGCGGTTTGGCATGTTCAGGACGGAACTTGCCCGCCACTGGCTGGTGGTATTGCGGTCAAAGGTCAGGATCAGTCTGCGCCGTTCCTTGATCGTATGCTCGTAGATGTGCAAGGCTGCGACGGCAGCGGCGATCACGTCCCGATTCAGATCCTTGGGCGCTTTGACGACCTTTCCGGTCTGGGTGATGCGGATCTCCTGCACCGGCTTCTTTTTCTTGCTGTTGATATGCACGAGCTGGCTGATCACGATGCTGGTTATGAGCAGTGCCACAAAGACGGTCAGCATCCCGATAAAGGTCAGGATCAGGCTGTAATTCACTTGATTATCGCGAAAGTCGCGGTCAACCTTGCGCACGTCCTCGGGGCTGATGTCCAGCGACTGGAGAGAGCGGTTGTCCATGGTCTTGGTCAGAGGATCGAGCCCGCGTCCGAGCATCGCTTTGAGCTTCTTGATCGGCATATTGAGCCGGGCAGCGACCTCGGCGATGGTATTTAGCTCTGAAAAGCCGTATTCGGCGGACTGACTGGCGAGAAACGCCTTGTAAGGCGTGATCCCAAGCTGACGCAGGGTGCGTTTGTCCAGCTTGCTGTTCTCCGCTTCCAAGCCCAGATAGTGCTTCCAGACGGTGATATCCCGGACTTTGAGGATCCCGGCGACGCTTGCCAGAGAGGAGCTCTCCCGGATCCCGTATTCTTCGAGCAGCACCTGCTCTTTTTGGGTCACGATGGAATCCGCCACTGCGGCGATCTGGTCCTGAGTAGCCGGTTCCGGCGGGGTCTTGCGCGGAGGATCGGCAAACAGGATCATCGTCAGACAGAGCAGGATGATCGCAGTTATAGTCTTTCTCATAGCCATACCTTCATCAGAGCGGGATGTTCCCGTGCTTCTTGGCGGGGATGGTATCCTGCTTGTTGGCAAGCATTTCCAGGGCACGAATGAGGCGGAACCGCGTGCGGGAAGGCTCGATGATGTCGTCTATATAGCCACGCTCTGCGGCGTTGTAGGGATTGGCGAACTTGTCCCGATATTCCTCTTCCTTTTCGAGAAGTGCCTTCTTCGGGTCTTCGGAAGCCATGGCTTCTTTGCGGAAGATGACCTCGACCGCGCCTTTGGGGCCCATGACCGCGATCTCGGCACTGGGCCAGGCATAGACGAGATCGGCACGCATGTGCCGGCTATTCATGACGCAGTATGCGCCGCCATAAGCCTTGCGGATGATCACGGTGATCTTGGGCACGGTAGCTTCGGCAAAAGCGTAGAGGAGCTTGGCACCGTTACGAATGATCCCATTGTGCTCCTGCGCGGTTCCGGGAAGGAAGCCGGGAACGTCTTCCAGAACGATCAGCGGGATGTTGAACGAGTCGCAGAAGCGGACGAACCTTGCTCCCTTGATCGAGGCGTCTATATCCAGCACTCCGGCGAGAACCTTTGGCTGGTTGGCGACTATCCCGACGGGATGCCCGTTCATGCGGGAGAATCCCACGACGAGGTTCTGTGCGTAGTTCCGCATCACTTGCAGGAACTCACCGTCATCGACGATGCTGTGAATGAGGTCGAGGATATCATAGGGCTTATTGGGATTGTCCGGGATGAGGGTGTTTAACTCCTCACAAGCACGGTTGATCGGATCCGAGGTCGGGATGTAGGGCGGATCTTCCATGTTGTTCGAAGGCAGGTAGCTGAGCAGTTTCTTGATGATCAGAAGCGCTTCTTCTTCGCTGTTGGAGATGAAGTGCGCCACGCCGCTCTTGGAGGCATGGACTCCCGCGCCACCGAGGTCTTCCGTGCTGACGGTCTCGTTCAGGACCGTCTTCACGACCTTGGGACCGGTCACGAACATGTAGCTGTTTGCCTTGTCCATGATCACGAAGTCCGTGATCGCCGGGGAATAGACCGCACCACCGGCACAGGGACCTAAGATCGCCGAGATCTGGGGGATCACCCCGGATGCCATGACGTTGCGCCAAAAGATCTCCGCGTATCCGGCAAGGGCATCAACCCCTTCCTGGATGCGGGCTCCACCTGAGTCGTTCAACCCGATGAGCGGACAGCCATTCTTAAGCGCCATGTCCATGATCTTGCAGATCTTCTGGGCATAGGTCAAGGACAGGGAACCGCCAAACACGGTGAAGTCCTGCGCGAAGACATAGACCAGACGTTCGTTGATGGTCGCGCAACCCGTAACCACGCCGTCTCCGGGATGCTTGAACTTCTCCATCCCGAAGTTTGTACACTGATGCTCCACAAAGAGATCGAACTCTTCGAAGCTGTCCTTGTCCACGAGAAGTTCGATCCTCTCGCGGGCTGTGAGCTTGCCTTTTTCGTGCTGTTCGTCGATACGCTTCTGACCACCACCGAGCATTGCCTCTTCTCGGAGTTGTCTGAGCTTCAAGACTGAATTTGGAATCTCCATTGCACTTTCCTCTATATGTTTATTTGAATATTAAGTCGTTTGGACGCCAATATATTAGACCTCTGCTTTTGGTAAAGGTATTTTTCCCTCTTCCGTGTCCCGATCCTTGCCGTTGTCGCGGGCTAAGTATATTAGCATAATTCCTTGACATCTTTGGTGCTTACGGATTTGTAGCCCTATCATGCCCGGGGAGAAAGCCACGGGTGACGACAGAGGTATTGAATGATCGTATCCATATTATTGCTGTTATTGGGCTTTGCCCTGGTGATCGTCGGAGCAGACCGCCTGGTCAAGGGCGCTTCATCGCTCGCGTCTATCATGAAAGTCCCGGAGATCGTGATCGGGCTGACCGTGGTCGCCTTTGGCACCTCCGCGCCGGAGCTCATCGTGAATATCGTCTCCTCAGCGCAGGGACATGGTGACATCGTTTTTGGCAACGTCATCGGCAGCAATATCTTCAACCTGCTCTTGATTCTCGGAGTTGCCGGTCTGGTGCGGGCGATCCCGATCCGCAAGAGCACGCTTTACCGTGAGATCCCGCTCTCCCTCTTCGTTGCGGTCGTGCTCTATATCCTCGTCAACGACTCGATCTTCAATTCCGCGTCCCAAAATGTCCTGAGCCTCGGCGACGGGCTTATCCTGCTTGTCCTCTTTGCCTTCTTCATGTTCTATACCCACCGCCTGAGTAAAGGCGAAGCGGAAAAGGAATCCATCCATCTCTACACTTGGTGGCTGAGCCTGATCTGGATCCTTGCCGGATTGGTCGCTCTGGTCTTCGGCGGGAAACTCGTGGTGAACCACGCGGTGAATCTCGCCGGGATGATCGGCATCTCCCAGAAGGTCATCGGACTGACGATCGTCGCAGCGGGGACCTCGCTCCCTGAACTGGCGACCAGCATCGTCGCCGCATATCACAAGCGTCCCGATATCGCCATCGGCAACGTCATCGGCAGCAATATCTTCAACATCCTCTTCATCCTCGGGATCAGCGCTGTGATCCGTCCTACCGCCTATAACCCGGCTTTCAATCTGGACATTATCGTGCTGGTAGTCTCGACCCTGGCTTTGATCCTCCTCATTGCTTTGCCGCATCGGCACAGCTTCCGTTCCTGGAAAGCGGCGATCTTTCTCATGGGATATACCGCCTACCTGGTCTATATGATCAACGCTTAATCCTTTGCACTTGCCCAAAGCCAAGATCGGGTCATATTATCCCAAAGAAGACAATTACATTTTCAGGAGGCCCGATCATGAACGATCTGGAAATAGCACGCTCAGTCAAGATGCTACACATCAAGGATATCGCCGCGCAACTGGGGCTCAAGCCCGAGGACATCGACCAATACGGTGATTACAAAGCCAAGATCCGCTACAACACCCTGATGAATCTCCCGGAGACGCATACCGGGAAGCTGATCCTCGTTTCGGCGATCACCCCGACCCCCGCGGGAGAAGGCAAGACGACGACCGTTATCGGCTTAGCCCAAGCCTTGAACCGCATCGGCAAAAAGACCATCGCCGCGATCCGTGAACCCTCGCTGGGTCCCGTGTTTGGCGTCAAAGGCGGCGCTGCGGGCGGAGGCTGGTCTCAGGTGCTGCCCATGGAGGACATCAACCTCCACTTCACCGGTGATTTTCATGCCGTGACCGCGGCGAATAATACCCTCGCAGCTCTGCTGGATAACTATATTTACTATGATAACGAGCTCCAGATCGACCCACGCCGGGTTTCCTGGAAGCGGGTTTTGGACGTCAACGACCGGATGCTCCGCAAGATCGTCATCGGGCTGGGCGGCTCCAAGCAAGGCTTCCCCCGTGAAGACGGATTTGACATCACCCCCGCTTCTGAGATCATGGCGATCCTCTGCCTCTCCAATAACATGGACGAGCTCAAGGAGCGCATCGGCAATATCATCGTCGGCTTCACCTATGACGGTGCCCCGGTAAAGGTCTCCCAACTCGGCTTTGAAGGCGCGATCGCCGCATTGCTAAAGGATGCCCTCAAGCCAAACCTCGTCCAGACCACGGAGAATACTCCCGCCTTGGTGCATGGCGGACCCTTTGCCAATATCGCCCAAGGTGCCAATAGCATCATCGCGACCAAGACCGCTCTGAAACTGGCGGACTACGTCGTCACGGAAGCAGGCTTCGGCTTTGATCTCGGAGCGGAGAAGTTCTTTGACCTCGTCTGCAAATACGGGAAGTTCTGCACCGATGCCGTCGTCCTCGTTGCCACAGTGCGTGCCCTCAAGATGCACGGCGGAGCAAAGCTCAAGGAGATCTCCGAGCCTGATCCCGATGCAGTTCGCGAAGGGCTGCCCAATCTCGGCAAACACCTCGAGAACATCCACAAATTCGGCATGAAGTCCATCGTTGCCATAAACCGCTTCCCGACCGATACCGAGGAAGAGCTGCGCATCATCTCCGAATTCGTGGAGCAAAACGGCTTTGACGTCTCTGTCGTGGAATACCACGCCAAAGGCGGTGAAGGCGGGCTGGAGCTTGCGCAGCGGGTCGTCGAGATGGTGGACAAGGACATCTGCCAATACCGGGGCTTGTATAACTGGAATGACCCCGTCGAGGACAAGATCTTCAAGGTCGCCTCAGAGATCTACGGGGCGCAAAAGGTGGACTATACCGCTGATGCCAAAGCCGACCTCAAAAAGATCAAGAAATACGGCTATGACAAGCTCCCCATCTGCATCGCCAAGACCCAGAAATCCCTCTCGGACAACCCCGACCTCCTTGGCAGACCAAAGGACTTCCTCGTCACCGTGCGGGAGATCCTCATCGCTGCCGGAGCGGGATTCCTCATCCCCATCACCGGTGAGATCATGCGCATGCCCGGTCTCCCCAAGCACCCCAGTGCCGAGGTCATCGACATCGAAGGCGACGGAAATATCAGCGGGCTGTTCTGATCTTAATTCTAACACAGAGACACAGAGACGCAGAGACGCAGAGATAGAGAGAGAAAAGAATAATTAAAACAGAGCCAAAGAGTTAAAGAGGTCACATACCAAATCTCTTTCACTTCTTGACTCTGTTTTATATTTAGAAACCCGTATCTCCCCTTATCTCTGCGTCTCTGTGTTTATCAAGCACCACCGCGCGTCCCGAACCATTTGTGTCAGCCTCTCGTCACAGATCATTCTGCACTCTTTACTATCAACGCGGTATCCATTGCATGGATAGGGATCTGCTGGATTCCAGCCTTTCCACCCCAACAGCCAACAAGTTGTCTGCCGGGGACCCCGGTCGCTGGAATGACGGATTGCGCTGCGCGGTTAATGGGTTAACGTGTTAATAGGTTAGTGGAGAACGAGCCGGGGCTGGGTAATGTTGTAGCATTGGCATGCTACGTTTCGCGGTTAGTAGGTTATTGGGTTAACAGGTTAATAGAGGACACCCCCAAGCTGGATACATATGTAGCATTGGCATGCTACACTACGGGAAATGTGCGAAGCATAGCATCCTCTGCCTGTGCGCCAGCAATCTTTCTTCTTTCTTCTTTCTTAATTCTTCTTTCATCACTGGAAATAGCCCCCTTCTTCACAATCAAAGCGGATTCCCCTAAAGGGGAGTGAACTGCTGGATTCCGGTCTTCACCGGAATGACGGTCCGGACGCGCCAGACACTATTCACTATTCACTCTTCACTATTCACTAAAAAACTTCCCCCTCTTTCCCTCTTTGACTCTGTTTTAATAAAAATCTTTTCTCTCCCCCCTCTCTGTGTCTCTGCGTCTCTGTGTCTCTGTGTCTCTGTGTTTCACAACTCACATTCCCCTCTGAGTCTCCAAGTAGTTTTCTTGAACTTCATACAAGATGAGTACAAGATGACTTCAAGATGAGTACAAGCAGACTACCTGCGGCTAAGAGGGCAGACCGGAGAACAAACTTATTGACAGATAAGGACTACCTGCAGGACTAAGCAAAAAAACATCTGGAGAAGACCATGCATCAGGACAAGAACTTTGAGACCCTGCAGGTTCACGCGGGGCATAAGCACGATCACTATAAGGCGGTGACGCCTCCGATATATCAGACCTCGACCTTTGCCTTTGAGGATGCGGATGATGGCGCAGCCTGCTTCGCAGGGGAAAACGACGGCTATATCTATACCCGGCTGGGAAACCCCACCGTTAGACACTTGGAGGATGCGGTAGCAGCTCTCGAAGGTGGATTCGGCGGGATCGCCTGTGCCAGCGGAATGGCTGCGGTCACGACGGTCTATATGGGTTTCCTGGGAGCAGGGAGCCATATCGTCTCCACCGATGCGGTCTATGGAGCCTCCCGTGGGGTTCTCGAGAAACACTTTTCCCGTTTTGGGGTGGAAGCCACGTTCATCGACACGACCAAGACAGAGCTGATCGAAGCGGCGATCCGTCCCTATACCAAGCTGCTCTATATCGAGACACCCGCAAATCCGACCATCGGAATCACCGATATCGCAGCTTGTGCCGAGATCGCGCACCGGCATGGGATCAGGCTTGTCGTGGACAATACCTTTTGCTCGCCTTACTTGCAGCAGCCTCTCGCCCTGGGTGCGGATATCGTCCTGCACTCCATCACGAAGTTCATCAACGGGCATGCCGATGTCGTCGGAGGTGTATTGGTCACTAAGACCGCCGAAGATCATAAGTTCCTCTACAACGTGATGACCTCGATGGGGCCTAATATGGATCCGCATCAGGCATATCTGGTGATCCGCGGGCTCAAGACCCTCTCGCTGAGGATGGAACGGGCACAGTCAAACGCGATGCGCATTGCGCAGTATCTGGAAGCACATCCGGCTGTAGCGTGGGTGAAATTCCCCGGTCTGCCTTCGCATCCGCAGTACGAACTGGCATTGAAACAGCAAAGCGGTCCCGGCGCGATGATCTCCTTTGGGCTCAAGGGTGGTCTGGAAGCAGGCAAGAAGCTCATGAACAGCGTCAAGCTTGCCGTTCTGGCTGTATCCCTCGGAGGAGTGGAAACCCTCATCCAGCATCCCGCGTCGATGACGCATGCCAAGGTTTCAAGCGAGGCAAAGCTCCTGGCGGGGATCACCGACGATCTGGTGCGCTATTCCGTCGGGATCGAGAACGTCGAAGACCTCATTGCCGATCTGGAACAGGGTCTGGCATAAAGAAGATATTTACTGACCAAAAAGAAAGCGGGTTGAGATCAACCCGCTTTCGTTCTTTATGTGGGGAAGGTTAGTTGACGATGACGAGCCGCTTGACCGCGGAATAGGTCGGCGTGCTCAGTTTGTAGAGATAGATCCCGTTGGCGCATTTGCGTCCGTTGCTGTCCAGTCCGTTCCAGTTCAGGGAATGTGATCCGGCATCATAGGTCCGGCTGGAGATGAGCTGCCCGGCGAGGTTGTAGATCGCGAGAGTTCCGCGTTCTCCGGCTTTGATGTCAAAGTCGATCCGGGTAGAGCTGACGAAGGGATTGGGGTAGGCATTGCCGAGGAGGTCACGCTCCGGCAGAGCGGGGCTATTGCCGTTCTCTTCGATAACCAGAGAGATCGGTCCGAAGAAGTCGTTCTCATCCGCCATGGAGATCGCCTGCAACCAGAAGTAATAGGTTCCTGGGGCGTTGATCGACTCGGCGGTGTAGGAATAGCTGGCACCACAACTGCAGTTTTCCGCAGGGATGATCACCGGGGTCAGGCAGGTCGCCGTGGAGAAATCCTCGCTCTGATTGGCATAGACCCTGAATCCGACCATCGAGGTCTCGGATCCGGTCATCCACTTGATCTCCGCCAGGTTGTCCGAATTGACGTAGGCGGCAAAGGACGCCAACTCCACGGGAAGGGTCTCGTCTATGGGCGAAGCTATGGCAAACTCTCCGACCTGAGAGACGTTGTTGGCGCGGATGGTCGTGGAATTGAGCAAAGTGTAGTCATTCCAGATCTGCCAGGTGTCCCAGCTTCCGGCGCGATAGAGGATCCGCCAGTCCACGGGAGCTTTGGCGAAGTCCGCATTGTCCACGGTGAAGCGGATGCTGAGCAGGAAGCTTGAGAGGGTAGAGCCCAGTTCCCAATATCGGGAGGCAGGGAATTGCAGACCGGGAGGAAGAGTTCCGCCGGGAGCGGTGCCGATCCGGTTTAGATAGATCGTCTGCATATTGGCGGTAGGTCCGCCACCGGTTCCACCCGTGACGTTCACCGCAGCATCCTGCGCAGGGAAGGTGAGGTCCTGCGGCAGATTGGAGAGATTGACCGGAGTGTTGATCGTGGTTTGGGGAACCGCGCCGGGAGAGACCGTCAGGGTAAAATCGAAGAGCCCGTAGGTGGGAAAGACCTGGCTGGTGATCCCGACCATGCCGAGATCGACCTTGTAATCCGCTGCCGCAAAGAGAGCTGCCCAGGCAGGATCGGAAGTGACGGTGTCGATCCAGCCAAAGCCATACCCCGTCTGAGGCGCGCCTGTCCCGATATTCCCTGTCCAGGGGGCAAAGATCGGGTTGAGAGCTTTGATCTGATTCTGGTTCGGATAGGGAGTGGTGATCACGAAGGTGGCATTGTTCATGTAAAGCTTGGGGATGCCGTTATAAGAAATGTAGCCGGAGGCATTGGTATAGACCCGCTCATCGCCGGACTGACCGGGAGTGTTCCAGGGCAGCGCGGGATTGACGGTGTTTACCCGGTTGAAAGCTACGAGATCGAACTGGGTAAAAGTGATCGAGATCTCGCTCGGGTCATTGGCGAGAGCTGTGTTTTCCCCGATACAGGTCAGGGAAGTCGTGACTCCGTTGTGAATGTACTTTTCGGCGTAGTAATGAAAAGGATATGCGCCGGGGGCGTAGGTAAACCAATTGCCGTCATTGCTGGGGAAGGTCGGACCATCGGCATCATAGACCCAATTGCCGGTGCGATCGTAAGCTTCCAGGTCGTTCACCGCAAAGCTGAAGATCGGTTGGGCGGAAATCACCGCCGGGATGATCAGCAGCGCCATTACAGCCAAAATAAAAACGGAAGATCTGTTTGACCGTAGTTGTTTCTTCATCGGTTGTTCTCCTCTTTGTTGTTTTCGTGGTATCTGCCCATATTGCTCCGTTCCGGAGCATTAGGGCTGAGAGAAAATATAGCCGGTTCTTGGACAGGGGCAAGGATAATTCCGGGTGGATCGACGGAATAAATGCTTGACACATAACTGACTAATCACGAAATGATATCGGAATGGAAACGATAGAAATTAGAGACACGAAAGGTGTTCGTGAGAGTGCCGGGAACCTGCTTTGGGTCGGCAATATGGTTCCCTACGCCACATTCGGCGAAGTCCACAGCGCGTATCCCAGCGTCGTCAATTTCATCCACTGTGGACGGATCATCTCTCTTTGTGACACCTCCCACGCTCCCGGACCCTTCAGGGTCATCACCACAAAAGACAAACTTAGCGACATCAGCCAATTCAGCCTTACCCGGGAGCAAGTCCTGCTGCCGGATACAGAGCCCTTGGCTTACTCCGAAGAACAGATCTATCTCCCGCAAAACCGCATTGAGGCATATTTGGCTGATCCAGACCCCGCCATGCTGGCACAAGCTCGTGAGTTCTACACCGCCAAAGCCTCACCCTACTCCATCCTGAAGCTGATCGAGGATCAGAGCGATGACCCCCGCAGCTTCGTCTGGCATCTGAAAGATGAGTTGCGTCAGGGGATCGAGATCATGAAAGCGGGAAACTACGTCGAAGGGGCGATGCGGCTAAAACGGAGAGGGCTGGGCTTGACCCCGTCCGGAGATGATTTCCTTATCGGTTTATTGATCGGACTGAGCCTGAAAGCGAAAGACGAGAAAAAAACATTGTCAGGAATCGCGGATGGAATATACTTTGCCGCTTTGGATAATGACCTGATGGTCAATACCTTCCTGTATCAGGCAAGAGAGCTCCTCCTCGATGAGGATTGGTGGGCTTTCCTCTATGAACTGCAAAGGAAGGATCAGACCGCGGATCAAGGTCTGAAGAGATTACTGAGCCACGGCGCCAGTTCCGGCGCAGATCAACTGGCGGGATTCTTTACCGCTATGGAGCTTTTCGCATAAGGCGCGTGGACTATAAGGAAGAATATGGAAACCAGAGCTAAGATCGTACAGGGTAAGTATCTGGACTCTGTCAAGCTCATGCTGATCTCCAAGCAGATGCGGGAACTCCCCGGGATCATAGACGCAGTTGCGATCATGGCAACTGCGGAAAACATGGGGATCCTCGCGGCAACGGGAATGAAAGTCCCAGAGATCATCACTGCCAAAGATAACGATATTGTGATCGTCGCCAAAGCCGAAAGTGGAGCAGACTCTGCTATGGAATTGGCAGATAGACTATTGAATGCTAAGCACGAAGCAAGTGCCGGATCAGAGGCAAAGGCTCCCGCTCCCAGTTTGGAGACCGCCATCAAGCGTCTTGATGGAGCGGATCTCTGCTTGATCTCAGTCGCGGGGAAATACGCTGCCAATGAGGCGGATAAGGCGCTGGACATGGGCTTGCACGTCATGCTCTTTTCCGATAACGTCTCCATCGAAGACGAAGCGCGTCTCAAGGCAAAAGCACTGGAGAAGGGACTGCTGATGATGGGACCGGACTGTGGAACTGCGATCATCAACGGCACACCGCTGGCTTTTGCCAACAAAGTCCCCCGGGGGAATATCGGGATCGTCTCCGCATCCGGAACGGGACTTCAGGAGATCAGCGTTGGTATCGCCCGTCTGGGCTGCGGGATTTCGCAGGCTTTTGGCACGGGAGGCAGAGACGGGAAAAAGGAGATCGGGGGATTGATGCTCTGCGCCTGCCTAAACCATCTGATCCGGGATCCGGAGACGCAGGTCATTGTACTGGTTGGAAAGACTCCCGATGCAGAGGTGCTCAGTCTGCTCTGGGAGCAGATCGCCCGGACTGAGAAGCCGGTAATCGTGAACTTCCTGCGTGAGATGGACGTGCCCGCTTTGCCAAATCTGACTTACGTGAAGTCTCTTTTTGGAACTGCCGTTCATGCCTGCGAGGCATTGACCGGGAATAAGCAAGCCTTGGAACCCTCAGACCTTGCACCTGCGGATCTGATACTCATGAACAGGGAACGTCGCCTGATAAAAGGCTTGTACAGCGGTGGAACGCTCTGCTATGAAGCGATCCGTATATATAAAGAGACCTTTGGAATTGAGCCGGTCTCAAACCTCGCCAAAGATCCAAGCCGCTTGATCAAGGATATCTGGACGACCACGGAAGACTCTTTTATCGACCTCGGTGATGATGACTACACGGTTGGCAGACCGCATCCGATGATAGACTTTAGCCTTAGAACAAAGCTCCTCGCCACAGCCGGGAAAGAAGCGGAGATTGCGGTCATCCTCCTCGATGTGGTGCTTGGCTATGGAGCGCATCCGGATCCCGCAGCTGAGCTGTGCCAGGCTATCCGGGATGTCGAGAAAGGCATAAGGGTTATCTGTCACGTTCTGGGTACAGACGCCGATCCCCAAGGGACTGAAGACCAGATCGACAGGCTCAGACAAGCCGGAGCAGAAGTGTGTCGCTCCAATGAAGAGGCAGTCACGCATGCTCTTTCCATTATCAAAGCCCAAAGGGGGTTGTCATGAGCGAGATCAAGCTGAATCAAGACCGGATCAAGGTCGTGAACATAGGATTGGAGAGCTTTGCCTCAGATCTGAGGTCGCAAGGGGTCGGAGTTGTCGGGCTGGACTGGAAGCCACCCTTGGAGATAGATCAAAAAGCAAAGCAAGCGATCCACACCGCGCAAGCGAGGATCAGCGAGGCAAACACCAAAGCTTTGGAGATCATCCAGCAAGGAAAGCCAACCCTGGTCGGCATGGGCATCGCTCGGGACTTGATCCCGGGGATGCACGAGGATCTGATCCTGCATGCCGGACCTCCGATCAGCTGGGACAGGATGTGCGGACCTATGCGAGGCGCTGTCATGGGCGCGCTGATATATGAAGGTAGAGCCTCCACACCGGAAGAGGCGGAACAGCTTGCTTCTTCCGGAAAGATAGAATTTTCCCCGTGTCACGAGCACAGCTGCGTCGGGCCTATGGCGGGGATCATCAGTCCCTCTATGCCAGTCTTTATCATCAAGAACGAGACCTACGGGAACTATACATATGCCACACAGAACGAGGGGCTGGGCAAAGTCCTGCGGTATGGGGCTTTTGGTGAGGAGGTCATTGCTCGGCTGAAGTGGCTGGACAAGGTGCTCTATCCCGTTCTCTCCCGCGCTATCGCGTATCTGGGGGCTATCGATCTCCGGGCTTTGATCGCCCAGGCTTTGCACATGGGAGACGAGGTGCACAATCGCAACCGCGCCGGGACATCATTGCTGATCAGGCAACTGGCTCCCGCGATCCTCAAGACTATGGAGAACGTCGCGGAGTCCTCTGCCGTGCTGGACTTTATCAATGGGAACGATCACTTCTTTCTGAACCTCTCTATGCCCGCTTCCAAAGCGATACTCGACCCTGCCCGGGGGATCAACGGTTCCTCGATCGCCGTAGTCATGGCGCGCAATGGTACGGAATTTGGCGTGCAGCTCTCGGGAACGGGGGATAGGTGGTTCACGGGAGCGGCACTCGTCCCGGATGCGCTGTACTTCCCCGGCTACAGCAAGGAAGACGCCAATCCCGATATCGGAGATAGTGCCATAACCGAGACGGGGGGCTTAGGCGGATTTGCCATCGCCGCAGCACCCGCGATCGTGCAATTTGTTGGCGGAAACGCCGCCGACGCATTAAACTATACCAATCTGATGTATGAGATCAGCTTCGGCGAAAGCCGTGCTTATCAGATACCTGCGCTGGACTTCCGCGGAACTCCGCTCGGGATAGATATCGTCAAGGTCGTAGAAAAGAGCATCTGCCCCATCATCGATACCGGAGTGGCACATAAGAACCCCGGAGTAGGTCAGGTAGGAGCGGGAGTGGTCAATGCCCCCGCGGAACCATTTGTCCGAGCGTATCACGCTCTGGCGGAAACTCTATAGAATAAGGAGAACATTATGGATACAAACACATTCTTTGACTTCATGCAAAACTTGAAGATGTATGACCTCACCCAGAGACTGAGCATACATACACCCCCTTGGCCCAGCTATATGCCTCTCGGGATCCAATACTTCAAGCGGATCGCCGGAGCACACATGGGGCAAGGCGCAAACGGACAGATCATCACGACCAGTAACCACGTTGGGACGCACATCGACGGTGAGATCCACTTTCATGCCAGCGGACGCACCATTGGCGATGTACCCATGCACGAATGGGTAGGTCCCGGTGTCGTCGTCGATATCTCCGATGAAGTTGGCGACTACGACCTCTATAGCCCGGAACTGCTGATGAAGAAGGCTGAAATCCGCAAGGGAGACATCCTTATCATCAATACCGGCTATCACAAGTATGCCTGGGATCAGCCGGAGTCCGACGAGCTTCGCTATTTCGTCAAGCATCCCGGGCCTGATGCCGCATTTCATAAGTGGGCACTGGAGATGCAGATAAAGTGGATAGGCGTGGATTGCGGCAGTGCCGATCATCCCATGAATACGATCATCCGCAACTGGCATCCGAAGTCCTTCATCGAGGCAGAGAACAAGCTCATCGCCAAATACGGCAAGTCCTGGGACGAGATGTATCCCCCCGAGGAATACTATCAGGTAATGCATCTGAAGCTCTTCCCCAAGAAGCTCGTGCACGCCGAGAACCTCGGTGGCGAGATCGACAAGCTTTCAAACAAACGAGCCTGGATCGGGCTCTTCCCCCTGCGCGGTATAGAGCTGGAATCCTCCATGTGCAGGATCATCGCCTTTGAACCCTAAGCTCCACAGGAGAATATAATATGGCTATTGCCCACGACTTCCTCTATGAGCGTCCCGCTTGCCTGAAGGATGCTCTGGAACTGCTACATGAGCATGGCGCCGGCGCAAAGATCCTTGCCGGTGGGACAGACCTCATCGTCAATATCAAGGAAGGTATGCTCAAGCCCACAATCCTCATAGATATAAAGGACATCGCCGAACTCAAAGGGATCGTGCAGAAGGATGAGACGCTCTTCCTTGGCGCGCTGGTCACTTTTGAGGACTTGATAGAGTCACAATTGGTCAAAGAGCTTCTGCCAATGCTCCATGATGCCGCGATGACGGTCGCTTCTTCCGGTGTCCGTTCCCGTGCCACTCTGGCGGGGAATATCTGCTCTGCGGTTCCTTCCCTGGATTCTGCTCCGCCATTGCTGTGTCACGAAGCCACGGTTCATTGTGAGAGCCTCTCCGGCAAGAGAGCCATCCCCATTGCGGAGTGGTTCATCTCCCCCCGCAAGACAGCGATCCGTCCGGACGAGATCCTGACCGGGATCAGCATCCCAATGCCAAAGCCCGGAACTGCCGGGATCTATCTCAAGCTGGGGCGCTACAATGGTGAAGACCTCGCCCAAGCCGGCTGGGGCATCTGGCTGGATAAGGAGCGGAACTACCGTATCGCACATTGCGCTTTGGGTCCCGTTCCCGCTCGTGCTCACAGGGTGGAAACCATCCTCAAAGGGCAGGCTCTGAGCGATGAACTCATCTCCGAGGCAGTCAAAGCGGTCGAGAGCGAGATATCCCCCATCACCGATATCCGCGCCTCAAAGGAATACCGCATCCACGTCTCCGGAGTGATGCTCCGGCGGGGCTTGCTCGCCGTCAAGGATAGGCAAGAGGGCAAAGCCACCGATGCAAAGAAACTCCTGGGAGGTCTCGCATGAAAGAGATCAAGCTGATCGTCAACAATGAAGAGAGGAGCGTCTGGGTCGAGCCTAACGAGATTTTACTGGACGTTCTCCGGGACAAGCTGGGCGTGAAAAGCCCGAAGTGTGGCTGTGAACGCGGTGATTGCGGTGCTTGCACCGTGATCCTCGATGGTAAGGTGGTGCGGAGCTGTCTCGTGCTCGCCGTGGAAACGGAAGGGCATAGCATCCTGACCGTCGAAGGTCTCTCCCCCGATAAGCTCACCGCGCTTCAGGAAGCCTTCATCGAGTATAACTCCTTCCAATGCGGCTACTGTGCTCCCGGGATCATCCTCGCGGTCACCGAGCTGCTCGAGCGTCACCCCAATCCCACTCTGGAGGAGATCAAGGAGTCCATTGCCGGCAATCTCTGCCGTTGCACGGGATACACCCCTATCTTTGATGCGATCATGGCGCATACCCACGGGGAGGAAAGATGAAAGAGCTTCGCTATATCGGCAAGAACGTCACCCGTATCGACGGCAGGGAAAAGATCAGCGGTGCTGCGATCTATGGCGATGATATAGACTTCGGCGCAAGCCTTCTCTATGCGGAGCTTGTCTCCAGCACAGAGGCGCATGCGATCATCCGCTCGATAGACACCTCGGAAGCCGAGAAGGTTCCCGGTGTGTACAAGGTTTTTACGGGGAAGGACTTCCCCTTTAAGTTTGGTCTCTATATGAAAGACCGCTATGTCTTTGCCCAAGACAAAGTTCGCTTCGTGGGTGAGCAGGTTGCCGCGGTTGTGGCGCGCAGCCCACAGGCGGCAAAGAAAGGCGCGGCACTGGTCAAAGTGGACTATGAGCCTCTACCCGCAGTGCTCGACCAGATGCAGGCTCTGGCAGAGGGAGCGACCCTCCTTCACCCCGATCTGGAGAACTATCCGCACGTTCCCTGGTTTTATCCCAAGCCGGGAACCAATATCGCCCACTGGCGCAAGACCCGCAAGGGTGATCTGGACAAAGGCTTTGCCGAAGCAGAGCATATCATAGAGGACACCTATACCGTGCCCCGCTATGCTCATTGTGCGATAGAGACCCACGTCGCGGTCGGGAAGTTTGACCACTCCGGTCGTTTGACAGTCTGGAGCTCGTCGCAGTCCCCGCATACCCAGAGGCATCTCTTTGCCGAAGCTCTGGGTCTGGGGCACAAGGACGTCCGCGTGATCGCTCCGCATGTCGGAGGCGGTTTTGGCGGGAAAGCCGGCGTGACCATGGAGATAATCCCCGCTGCGCTGGCGACCAGGCTCAAAGGCTATGCCGTCAAGCTCCGCTACAGCCGTGAACAGGAGTTTATCAATACCTACCAGCGTCTGGGTGTCGTCGCCAAGCTCCGCATGGGGATCAGCAAGGATGGCAGGATCACCGCTCTGGATCACAAGATCTATTGGGATGCGGGTGCTTATGTCGAGTACGGTGCCAATGTCGTCAACGCCGTCGGTCTCTCCGCGATCGGTCCTTACCGCATAGACAACGTTTCCATAGATTCCATCTGCGTCTATACGAACCTCCCTCCCGGAGGCGCATATCGTGGCTTCGGCTATTCCGAGATGCTCTTTGGGCTGGAGTCGCATGTGACGCAGGCTGCGCAGAAGCTGGGCATGGATCAGATCGACTTCCGTCGCCTCAATGCCATCCGCGCGGGAGACACGACCGCCTATGGCGCAAAGATGAACCCCAATGGCTTGCTCGAAGCGATCGACAAGGTCGCCAAAGAGATCAAGTGGGGCGAAAAGCAGGTCTCGACTGACCCCACAAAAGTCATCGGCAAGGGCTTTTCCCTCTTCTGGAAAGCCCCGGCAATGCCCCCTAATGCCTCCTCCTCCGCCTTCCTCAAGTTCAACGAGGATGCGAGCATAAATCTCATCATCTCCGGTATGGATATCGGGCAGGGATACCAGACCGTCATGGCGCAGATCGCTGCGGAGATCCTCTCCGTACCGCCCGCCAAGATCCGCGTCGAGACTCCCGATACCGACCGTAATCCCTATGAATGGCAGACCGTCGCTTCACACATCACCTGGAGTAGCGGTAATGCGGTCAAAAACGCCGCCCTCGATGCGCGTGACCAGATCATCGGTCTGGTGGAGCGCGTCTATCACCTCCCGGCGGATGAGCTTTTCCTCGAGGATGAAGCCGTCAAATGCTATACCGACCCTACTTTTATTCTCCCGCTCAAGTCCTTTGTCGTGGAAGGGATCATGACCAAGGACGGCACCTTCAAGGGCGGTCCCATCAATGCCCGAGGCATGTTTATGCCGGAGTTCTCCTCGACCAATGGCGACCCCGAAACGAGCCAGGGCGGTCACCCCAATGTCCACTATACCGTTGGTGCCGCTGCGCTTGATCTGGAGATAGATAAGGACACCGGCAAGATGCGCGTGCTCAAAGCCGCTCTTGCTATCGATGCCGGCAAAGCCCTCAATCCCGATCTCGTCCGCGGACAGATCACCGGCGGCTTGCTCCAAGGGCTCGCGACCGTGCTCTATGAGGATATGCGCTATGATGCCAAAGGCAAGCTCCTCAACCCCAATTTTACCGACTACAAGATCCCGACTGCGATGGACGTCCCGGATGAGATCATCCCCATCATTATCGAAGTGCCTCAGCCCGACGGACCCTTTGGTGCCCGAGGGATCGGGGAGCACACCATGCTTCCCGCTGCTCCGATGATCGCCAATGCCGTCGAAGATGCCCTCGGTATCAGGATCAAATCCATGCCCATCACCGCCGAGAAAGTTGCACTGACCTATCTCAAAAAGGACAAGCCATGAGCCTTCCTCTCGCCGGAATCCGCGTGCTCGATCTGACGCGTGTCCTCGCCGGACCATTCTGCACCATGATCCTGAGTGATCTCGGAGCAGAGGTCATCAAGGTCGAGATCCCCGGCACGGGCGATGACTCCCGTGCCTTCGGACCCTTTCTCAATAACCGCTCGCTCTATTTCCTGAGCATCAACCGGGGCAAAAAGAGCGTCTCGCTCAACCTCAAAAGCCCCCGCGGTAGGGAGATCCTCCTCGGTTTGATCCGGCAGTGCGATATCCTCGTCGAGAACTACCGTCCCGGGGTCATGGACAAGCTCGGGCTTGGCTATGAGGCATTAAAGGAGATCAATCCCCGCCTGATCTATGCGGCTTCGACCGGATTTGGGCATACAGGTCCCGATTCCCAGAAGCCGGCCTATGACATCCTCGCTCAAGCGCGAGGCGGGATCATGAGCATCACCGGCTATGAATCCTTTGCTCCGACCCGCGTCGGGATGTCCCTCGGGGATATCAATGCTTCCCTCTTTACCGCGATCGGGATAAACGCAGCGTTATACCAGAGGGAAAGCACCGGCATGGGGCAAAAGATCGACGTATCCATGCTCGATTGCCAGGTAGCCATTCTGGAAAATGCGCTCTCCCGCTATCAAGCCGAAGGCAAATCCCCAAAGCCTTTGGGGAACCGCCACCCCACGATCTCCCCCTTCCAGGCTTACCAAGGCACGGACGGCTATTTCGTCATCGCGGTGGGCAATGACTCCCTCTGGAAGAGCTTTTGCGGCGCGATGCAGATCCCCGGTCTCTTCGAGGATGCCCGCTTCAGCACCAATCGCTTGCGCACGGAGCATATAGACTCCCTAAACAGCATCCTCGAGCCTGTTTTCCTCACCCGCAGGAAGGAAGAATGGCTTTGCCTGATGGATCAGAGCGGGATCCCCTGCGCACCCATCAACGATATCGAGCACGTCATGCAGGACATCCAGATCCTCTCCCGCAATATGATCGTCGAGGTAGAGGACGAGCTTGCCGGAACCGTCAAGATCGCCGGAAACCCCATCAAAATGACCAATGTGCCGGAATCCCCCTCCCGGGGCAAAGTCCCGGAGATCGGCGAACATAACGCCGAGGTCTATGGCGGGATGCTGGGCATGGACGAGGCAGAGCTTGCCCTCCTCAAAGCAGAGGGCGTGATCTGAGCTTGCCCGCTAAATATCCAACTATCGAACAGCTTGCCCTTGCGCTCAAGCGGGGCGAGCTGTCCCTCTTTCAGCATGTCGATGCCTGTGTGACCCGTCTGGAGCATCTGGATGCGGAGCTTTGCAGCTTCCTCCCCGAACCGGGACGCAGAGAGCGTTTGCACCGCGAAGCGGAAGCTCTCCTGCGCAGGTATCCCGATCCTAAGTCCCGTCCCCCGCTTTTTGGTATCCTCATTGGCGTCAAAGATCTCTTTAACGTGGAAGGTCTGCCCACCCGAGCCGGCTCACAGCTTCCCCCCGAGGCGTTTTCAGGTGCGGAAGCAGATAGCGTTTCCCTTTTGCGTCGGGCAGGTGCATTGGTGCTGGGGAAGACCGTTTCCACCGAGTTTGCTTATTTCAGCCCGGGTCCGACCCGCAATCCCAAAGCCTTAGATCACAGCCCCGGAGGTTCCTCGAGCGGTTCCGCCGCGGCAGTATCCGCGGGACTCGTCCCCTTGGCACTGGGTACCCAGACCATCGCCTCCATTACCCGTCCTGCTTCCTACTGCGGAGTCTATGGCTACAAACCCTCATACGGGCTGATCTCCACCGCAGGCGTTTTCCCCTTTTCCCAAGCCGCGGATCACGTTGGCTTCATCTGCTCCTCGCTCGATGATATCCTCTACACAGCCGGGGTGTTTATCCCCGGGATCAGGCTTGATACCGGAACTGAGCTCCCGCGTCTGGGCGTGGTCACGGGGAGCTACCTCGAACAGGCGGATAGCGCTACCGGAGCGATCTTCACCGCGACCCTCGAGCGTCTGGAAGCAGCCGGGTTCACCCTCGTTCGGCACGATCTCTTTGGCGATATCGACGCTCTGAATACCGCCCACCGTCGCCTCATCGCCGGGGAGTTCTATAGTAATCACAAAGCCCTCTTTTCCCGTTATGGGGAGCTTTATTCCCCCCACTCGCGTGAACTCTATGCCTTTGGCGAAACTGTTTCTCCCTCCGAACAAGCCATCCTGATCAAGGAACAGCTTGCCCTGCGGGAACATATCACCGAGACTTCCCACCGGCTGGGCATCGACCTCTGGATCAGCCCCTCGACGACCAGCCCCGCACCTTTGGGGCTGCAAAGCACCGGCTCACCCTTGATGAGCCTCCCCTGGACAAACGCCGGTGTCCCGACCCTGAGCCTGCCCTACGACAATTACCCCGACGGACTCCCCTTTGGCGTGCAGCTTAGCGGGCTTTTCGGTAGGGATGGAGAGTTGCTGAGCGCTGCGCGGATCTGCGCTGCGCGGTTAATGGGTTAAAGGGTTAACAGGTTAATGGAGGACACCCCGGTAATAGTGCATGATTAACGGATTAACGAATTAGTGATGATTGGGGTACGCCCCACTCTACACTATCAAAGCGGATTCCCCTGCGGGGAGTGAACTGCTGGATTCCGGCCTTCGCCGGAATGACGAGGCAAGACTACGTAAAGCATCCGCACCCTCCGCCCGTGCGCTGCCACTATTCACTCATCACTATTCACTGGCGAAGCCGCACCAGCCTTTCTTCTTTCTTAATTCTTCTTTCTTCATTAATACCCCCCCCTCCCTCTTTTACTTCTTTACTCTTTTTAAACGATCTTTTCTCTCCCCCTCTCTGCGTCTCTGTGTTAGAAAACTCTCTCTCCCCTCTGAGTATCCTCGTAGTTTTCTTGAACTTCATTCAAGATGAGTACAAGAAGACTATAAGCAGACCCCAAGCGGATCAAAGGAGCGGTATGAACAGGCGGTGATGCCGGAGAAAGGGGGAAAGCAGGCGTTTAACCCTGCTTTTCCTCGCTCATAGCCCAGATCTTCTGGTAAAATCCTGGGTGTTCGGCATAGTTCTCCACAAAGCGGTAGATACCGTTCTCACGGCGTAGAACGCCTTCATCGACGAGTTCGCGACGCACCATGCAATAGTCCTCATAGACCGTCTTGATCAGCTCGTTGAGCTCTTTTTCCGTGTAGCTGATCCCGGGGCTAAAGAGCTTGATGATCTCCAGATAGCAGATCCAGCGTTTTTTATTCTGCGTGGGCAGTCTGTCCAGGCGACCATCGCGGAAATAGGTTTTTAGGACTTTGGCGCGCAATGCCTCGGTCGGATCGTTCACTTTGAGATGCGCATCCGGGATGAGGCTTTCGAGGGTCTGGGCGAGCATCTCGCTCTTCAGATGGAACACGCTGTAATACTGCACTTTGACGTTATACACCAAGCCCGCCTGCTGCAGCTTCTTGAGATGCACGGAGACGGTGGACACGGCAAGCTGGAGCTGCTCCGCGAGATCCTCGACGCAGTATGGCTTTTGACGCAGGAGTCCGACGATCTTGAGTCGGGACTCGTCGGCAAGTCCCTTAAATAAGTTCAGGCTATTCATTTATGACATCCATATAGTTAATTGACGAAACAATATCCAAGATCTGGGAATTGTCAAGCTGTTTTTATGGATAACGATATAAATCCGGCGTTTCCCATCAATGGAGTAAAGAATGTCAATGGATAAAATAAAGCTTGACACGACATAATTACATAGCGATCATGATGTTGCAACCTGGTGCTCAGCCTCAAAGAGCGTTAGAAACATACAGAGGAGTAACATATGATCAGAATTAGTAAACACACATGTTTAAGAAACCATCCCCCCGGACTAGGCAAATCTGAGTTAACAGACTTTTTGCATGAGCATTTGGACAAGTATCGGGACTCCCCCTCAGCTATCGCCAAAGCCATAGACTATGCATATAGTGATGAGTCAGGAAAAGGTGGGTTTATTTTACTGGCACACAATGATGAGAGATTAGTCGGAGCAGTGGTGGTTAACCGTACGGGCATGGATGAGTATATTCCTGCGTATATTTTGGTGTATATCGCCGTGGACAAAGGCTGCCGTGGACAAGGTATCGGATCAGCCCTGATAGAGAAAGTATTTGAGCTTTGCGATGATGATCTGGCTTTGCATGTCGAATACGACAATCCGGCAAAGCGGCTTTATGAACGCATGGGATTTAAGAGCAAATACGCCGAAATGCGCTGGCACAAGGGATGAAAACATGGCAAGGCTCAGGATTCATATCGACAGACTGATAGATAACATTGAGAAGATCAACGATCTATTAAACGAACATGGTAAGCAGTGGTCATTGGTAGTCAAAGTACTTGGGACTGATCAAGCGGTGCTGGAAAGGATCCTGACTCATCCGGTGATCAAGTGCAGTCACTCGATTGCCGTATCGCAGTGGAAATCCCTTAAGCTTATTAAGACTATCGATCCCAGAATTCGTACGCTCTATATCAAACCACCGGCTATCGCCAATGTTCCCCGGATCGTACGTTATGCTGATATCTCTCTTAATAGCTCTCTGGCTACGATCCAAGCTCTTAGCAAAGAAGCGGTCAAACAAGACAAGATACATCAAGTGCTGGTAATGATTGAGATGGGTGAGCTGCGTGAGGGAATCAAACGGGAAGGGATTATCGCCTTTTACAAAAGAGTTTTCCAATTACCCAATATCGAAGTGGTTGGATTGGGGACGAATCTGGGCTGTATGTACGGTATACAGCCCACCTACGACAAACTGATCCAATTGGTTCTTTATGCACAACTACTTGAGGCAAAATTCAAGCGTAAGTTGCCCTTGATCTCCGGTGCCAGTTCGATAACCATCCCAATGCTGGAAAAAGGTAGAGTTCCTCATAACATGAACCATTTCCGCATTGGTGAAGCTGTCTTTTTGGGAACTTCCCCGTTGAACAACAAGCAGGTATTGGATCTGAATACAGGAGCCTTTACCTTCGAAGCGAACATCGTGGAGCTTTACAAAAAGGAACAGCAACCGGATGGAACTATTTGCGACGGAGCCGTTGGACACGTTGCCCGGTATAATCCATCTGATCAACAGAGTTTCAGAGCTATCCTGGATTTTGGTGAATTGGATGTAGATCACGATAACCTGATCCCCGAAGATCCCAATGTCAGGTTTTTTGGCAATAGCAGCGACCTCACTGTATATGATCTGGGAGATAATCCGCAGCATTATACCACCGGAGATACGATCCGCTTCGGATTAAAGTATATGGGGCTTGCGAAGCTGATGTATTCTCGCTTTGTAGAGAAGGTAATGGTATAAATCGAGATCAAGCATACGTAGAAATGGTGATTCCGTAAATCTCTGCCACTCTAACATGCAAGCATTTTGCCGGATAAGTTCGAGTCCGTTTTTATACATCTGACCTTAGGATTCATGTCTCCTACATTCATTTCACAAACGCCAGATTTGAAGACCCCAGAAGCAGCAAGGAAGCACTAAGAGAGCATCTGAGGATATTAACCTCAATACTCTCTCAATGCTTCCTTGGTTTGATATAAGTGAGAGACCGCTTCAGCAAGAACCAAGCTGCCTGTCAACTTTCTTCATTCCTGTACTGACTTAACGAAGAAGAACATCCGTTCCGCACAGGTCAAAGAGTAAGTAGGAGCATTACTTTCTCCACAGTAAGTCCACTGTGAATGAGGCATATATGGATCTGAAGAGCTGTATATACGATAACTATTGATCCCTTCAACCGGAGTCCATTGCAGTTGGACAGCACCCTCATTACAGCTTATCGTAAGATCTTGCACAGTCCCTGGGACCGGCATCTCACTCCAGGCAAGATAGGGGTATCCGCCATTTTGAACGCTTAGTATATCATGACGCCAGATCAAGCCGAAATCCCAAGCTGCAAAAGTGATTTGAGACCCGGGATAGATCATCTCAGCATGAGTCCTTCCGTAATTCAAGTTACTATTCTGGATTCCCGAAGTGTCGATATCCCAATAACTGCTGCTGATCGCGCTCGCATCAGTCAGATATCCTACTACTCCACCAGAAAAACTCCCTGAGGGGAGTAGATTAACAACCCCTGCACCAAAGCATCTGTTGATGTAACCGGGATTGCTGCCACCCGCGATTCCGACAACGCCACCCAGATTTCTGCCTCCGGAGACGCTCGTAAGACTATAACAATCGCTGATAGTACCCCAGAACAAAGCTCCAATAATGCCGCCTACATTCCAGCCGGCATCTATCTCACCACTGCTAAAGCACTCGCTGATCATCCCGCTGATCGCCCCTGAACTAGTCAGAACTCCCGAGATTCCACCGACGTAATCTCCAGCAGAGCAGTAGCTGATACTCGCTTGGCAGCGAGTAGTAACCGTATTAACCATTCTACCGGCAATACCACCGACATTATTTGCGCCAAAAAGCTGTCCTTCAAAGCTGATAAGATCGATGGTTCCGCCTTCCGCGTTGCCGACCAGGCTACCGCAGTAGTGTTTACCATATCCTCGGACATTGCTTAGTTTTAGATTCTTCAGCGTGGCATTCTGAGTGTAAGCAAAGATGCCAATATTATCAGTCACAGGCAGATTGATCACCAGATTAGTCAAGCTGTGCCCATCACCGTCCAAACATCCAGTGAATGGATCTGATGATGTACCCACTGGCAGCCAGCCCCGACCATGGTTCCAGACAACAGACGAGCTCATATCGATGTCATTTGTAAGTTTGAACCAAGCGCTGAGATCAAGCCCGAGGGCATTCAATTGCCCGGCAGTTTCGATCAGGTAGGGATCAGCTTCAGTACCGGAACCTGATAGAGCACCAAGAGTGATCGGTATTGGTGTTTCCCAGACATTCAAGGGAGTCAGAGCAGGATAGGACAGCCCCTCCAGAATACTCCACTGAGTGTCAAAATTCCAGGTCTCATAGGTCGTTTGCTGCTTCATCTGCGAGGTGGTTTTCGGGGTTGCCAGAGGATCAGTTGCTTGTCCTGAATTCTGTGTGTCCCAGTAGCAGTAATACGCTCCACCTCCACCATGTCTGCCAAGAAAGCCACCATGGTAGGTTGCGGATCCGGAGTTCACCTGGCCACTACTGAAACAGCGGTATAGATAAGCGTTGTCGAATCCTGTCTGACCGACCATCCCGCCAACGTTTTCACCACCTTGAACCGTCGCTTGGGAGAAGCAATTGGTAAACACACTGCCATAATTGGCAAATCCTACCATCCCTCCCACAGCTATTTGTCCCGATACACTTCCGGTCACAGAGCAGTTATTGATAACGCTGCTTTGCACCACTCCAGCCAGTCCACCGGCATATACCTGTCCGTGGATATCCAGATCGCGCAGATGAATTCTGTTTAGCCTCGCTCCTACTATATAACCAAATAGTCCGGTATAATATGTGCTTACCCGGCTGAGATACAAGCCTTGAATCTCGAATCCCTGGCCGTCATAAGTTCCAGTGAAGAAAGGCGAGCTATTTCCAATGGGAGTCCATCCTGCTCCCAATTCGAGCTGAGTGCTGATACTTGCATCAATGTTCTCGGTCTGAATATAGTGCAACCCCCAATATCCAGGAGACTGTCTTATCCAGAGAAGATTGTTAAAATTGGCTATCTGGTATGGATCGTCTGAAGTTCCGCTTCCCAAAGGTTCTTCGGGAACTTGACAAAGTAAGAACGAGGCAAAAAGCACGAGTAAAGCTAAAAATGAGTACTTCATAATGTGGTCCTCTTTGATGTTTTCAGGGTTGAAGCCGTAATGCCATATATGGCGGATTCTACTGCTAAACTTAGTCCGCGGGGACCTGCAAATGGTAGGTACCGGACCAAACTTTATAGATTTGGAGTCACTATAAAGCCTCGGCAACATCATAGATCGACTTGCAAATCTTGTCAAGACTTTACCTGATCATCATCATTCCAACCTACCTCAGAACCAAATCAGGATTTATCCCTGTTTGTCCAGATGAGTGCGATCTGAGAATTGGGTTCGGGATTGCTCGGGAGACTTCTTGATATGAAGGGACAGGGGGATTGATAAAATGAGGTGAATGGATAGATACATGTAGAATTTGGGTTTATAGAGATAGGATGGGTTTGGAAAATAATCGGAGATTATGGAAAGTTCTGACAGACGGTTTGGAAATAATGACAGGAGGTTTGGAAAGTTATTGGAGTTCTTTTAGAGATCTTACGATAGCTTCGATGAGAAAACGGCGAGGTTTGAGTTCACGGTACTTCATCTTTCTGGCAATTGCCCAGGCGAGAGAGTGGTATTGAGCAGCGAGCTTTTCTTGTTTTGGATTGAGCTTTTGGGTAGAGGAGAGTCGGACAGGGAGCTTTACACCACGGGAAGAAGAGAGGAGTCTTTTCTTGCGTGCCCATTCTTCTATAGGAGCTACTGGGGGCATTTTGCCAGGTTTTCTTCCTTCGTGGACATACTGGGCATAAGGGGCGATACTATCTTCGACAAAGACGTCGATCTGCTTTTTAGAGGCGGAGTATTTGGTTCTGATCCCACGGCGTAAACGACCCCAGGCGACGATGCGGTCGCGGTCCACTATCTGGACGGCATACTCCTCAATCTTGTTTGCGATATGAGAGAGGACAGCGTCTACTTTAGAAGTTAGCGGGTCCATACTCATCCTTGGATCTGTCCCTTAGATTCTATTTCCAGACGCTTACGGATAGTCCTTATATAGTCATTAAAGACGTTGTAATTGAACCAGTCAGCATAGTTCTCCAGGACTATCTTATCGACGGCAAGGATGCGCTGTTTGAGGGTTTCAGGGATAGAATCCCACTCTTTTTCCATGCCGAGGCGGTTGAACAATTCCTGCTCGTCAGTGGTGTCGTCCATATCAAAGTATTTGGGCAAAAGCTCGTAGCATTTTACATCATAATTTGTAACAGCCATCGTATCTCCTTTTTTGATGATCTGATCCGTGAGCAACATAACCTTCCCATGTACACCTGGGTCGAGGTTATCCATGATTTTGTCAAATGCCTTTGGATGAAATGTTTTGAGGAGTTTCTTGTCAAGAGAGAAAACAGCGAAGTCATGTTTTTGTTCCCCTTCAATGACCCTGACGCGAGGATCCCAGACATAGAGATTGAGGGAGCGATCGCGGGCGGAGATGGCGAGTCCCATCTGTTTCAGGGGATTTTTTAGCAGATCAGAGACCATATTCATGTATTGAGTGGGAGTGGATATCCCAAGTTCTTGATTGTGGTCTTTGACGTGCTCAAAAAGCAGATCACGAGATGCGAATTCATAACGCATTGCATTTGATACAATGGCTTCGATGTGTTTGTTTTGGAGTTTTTCGAGGTTGTTATAGCGATCCATGGCAGCATCGAAAACCTCCCGGGGCTCTGAATATGGAACAATACGGGTACGGCAGTTGTAATGGTAAGGAGGTAGCCAGGGATACATGTCGGTTGTAGGTGTCTGCGCGAAGTGGTTGTTAGATTCCCAGAAGTTTTCTGGGTGAACCAATCTCTCTTGAGCAGAGAGCTTTTCGGCGGCATCAGATATTTCGAAGATGCGTCCATGCATCATTCTGCAGATCTCGGTAGTACTCTGATCAAAATAGGCTACGATCTTCACTTTTTCAGTACCTCTTGCGGCGTATTCAGAGAGGCGTTCGGATGTATTTGCTCGGGCAGATACGGTGTTGACATACGAATCAAGCTGATCATCGCGGAGATCACCACGTGAAGGGAAAGAAGAGGTGACGAGATCAAGGATCTGGCGATAGGTAGGATCAGGAGAAGTAGTCAGCCGAGACTCAAGCACTGATGTCCGATCCTCTCCCTGGCGATTGTAAAGGGATTCGAGCTCAGTCTCCAGTTCACCCAGTGAGGATTTACCCTGAGCATACCGGCGGATAATGGCTGAGAGGCGATCTGAGCGGGAAGATTTGGCGATTTTACGTAGAGTGAGTAGCTTGAGCGGTTTCAAGAGACTTTCTCGGTAGTAGTGAATTCGCCTTTACAGGAAAGGCATTTCCGGATTCGGATGATTTTTCCGCACAGTTGAATGGTTCTTATTACTCTGGTTGTTGCTCCGCAGGCAGGACATTTCATTTTTAGCTCCTTATCATGCTAAGAGAGAAAAAGGGGGCGTAAAGCCCCCATATTAGCTGTTTACTGCTTTGGGAGACGCTTGCCCGGGATTATCAACGGAGACCTGTTCCGAAGCAGATCTGAGATGAGATATCGTCTCGCCGATTGCTTGCTTTAGGGCATCTTCGTTGTTGATACGCTTACATATAAGAGAAGGAACCTTCCCTTTGAACAGGATTTCCAGATGTTTATCCAGGGGAGTGACAGGAATGCCACGCTCATCCATCCATGCGCGGATCGCAGAGATCTCATCGGTAAGGAAACCGAGCGCAGAAGTTGCCGCAGAGCGAACATCGGCAAGCACGGCATTTTGCTCGGCGATTTTATCCGCTTGCGTTTTCAGGGTTTGGCGGGTAGAGGCGAGGACAGCATCTTTTTCCTGGATTCGACGACGGAGAGTTCGATTTGCTTCTCCTTTCTGGATCTCGTTTTGAGTTTGGGCTTCGCCCCAGATCTTGATCGGGGTTTCAAGGCTCAGGATCCGGTTTCCGATCGTGTAAAGCTCTGATTCAATCTGCCCAGAGACGTACTTAAGTCGATCCATAATCTCATCATGACGATCAGAATAGGTGAGTTCGATCTGTGCTTTGATGAGGGTCAAGGCAGAATCGAACTGCTTTGAGATAAAATCCTGTTGGACACGAAAGAGATCATGGAGGTCTTCCTTCTTTTTGATTTCGGTGATCCGGTCTTGTTTGTTAACCCGGTAGAAGAGGAAGACGAGGAGTCCGAAAACCACGAGTTGAGTAATAGTCGTGCTCATGCAATCTCCTTTGCAGAGGTAGCTTCTGCATTGATTTCCTCGATTCGCGGGGTGATAGTGATATTGTCTGTGACCTTTTTTTCGCAGGAGACTTTGGCGAGATCGATATCGGAGAGGGTTTTGAGCATGTCCTTGTTTGGTTCTTCTTTGACGTTGATATAGTCGTGAAGTCCCAAGGCTTTCAGTGCCTTGATGCAGATGGTCTTGGAGATGATCTTGACAGAAGTGGAAACGCGCATACTGATGGACCCGTGCGACAATTCCTTGGTGCGGTCTTTGGTGAACTCGTCTTTGTGATGAGTCGCATAGTCGAGAATGGAGCCTTCAATCTGCTTCATCTCGGTGAGAATCGGGGCTGCGTCAGCATCGAACTTGGCGGTTACATCGCTGACCAGCTCTGTTTTTTTGTTTTCGAGAGTGCGTTTGGCGACTTCGAGCTCGCCCAGGCGTTTTAGGGATAGATTGACTTCTTCCCAGGACTGGAGCTCAGGGGATTGGGGAGTGTTGTTCAGTTGTTTTTTTGCCATTTTATCCTCCTATGGCGTGTTTAGTTATGTTTTTTAATCTGGTTCAAGGAAGTGCCTTTTTAACCAGGGCGTAGATTTCTACAGTTTGAGCATTGGAACAGGATCGGAGGGAATCTCCGAATCCCCATGCATCCATATTGAAGTGCAGCCACTCAATATCTTTACCGTGTTTTGTGACATGGCACATGATCGCAGATATAAGTCTCTTTTTAGCTTCATGAGAAGCTTTGGCAGCGTACGGCTTGAGAGTCGCGATAGCCTGTCTCAGCTGATGCTGATCCAGGACAGAAGCGTGAGTGACGCTAAACGTTTTTAGCAGGTAGGCATCAAAGCGAGAGTGTTTTTGATTTGGAACCGGTTTGTCCCATCGGGCTTTTTTAACCAGGGACCACAGATACTTCAGTTGGCGATCAAATTCAGCTTTTGGCATGTTGATTCCTTTTCTGAATACAAGGCAATTTCGGAGTAGTAGGTCGTCAGGGGACGCCATGTTCCTTGAATATACTTTTTGGGAGAGAAGCGGGATTTTCCAATCGACCGGAGAATACCGGCACGGAGCATGGCTCTGAGATATCTATCAAGGGTTGTGATATTTAGCCCGGTAACCTCCATAAGAGTCTGGCGTGATTGAGCAGAAGAGCAGGCATCCCAGATGGACATCTGCGTGTCGAGTTTGAAAGCCCAGTCATACCAGACTCTGGTTGTAGAGGAGCTTTTACTCGGTTTTAAGAGAAAGAAATCATCATCGAGAGCGATTATGCGTCCCTCATATGCCCCTTCAGCACTAAGCGATGCGCGGGCGTACTCGGCGGAGCATCCCGTAACCATACAGAACTCATTGATGTCAAACAGCCCAGATTCTTTGACGCGCATGAACCTAGCGATCAGATGGTCATTTTGTATGTTTTGTGGCTTCATTTTCCCACCACCTTGAGGTAGGTCTGAAGATCGATCTGACTGATCTTCAGTTTTGAGGCGATTTCTTCGTAGAGGCGGATAGCTTTGATCAGTTTCCTGGCATCACCACGTGCCTGTTCCTTTGAATTGGAGAAACGGGCGAGATCTTCTGCGATGATGATATCCGCCAAGGACTGGCAGAGGAGAACCGCATCGGCATCTGAGAGAGGCTTGAACTCAGCAAAATAAATGAAGCGGTTGTAATAGTGAGTATTAAGCTTCATGACTTTCTCACGCAGATCCTGCATCCCGATCAGCACTACAGCGGCGACTGTATTATCAGCTATATCACGCAGCATTCCGATGATCTCTTCATGCGGATAGTGAATGATGTTATCTACCTCATCGATGAGGATGAGGGGCATATGAGCCTTGGATGTGTGGGAATTTAGGGTATCCAGGATCTCGCGGAAAAGGCGGGCTTTTGGTCCGACAATCGGAGCAGAGTTCTCGGGCTCGTATCGTTCGCGAAGCTTACGTAGGAGTTCGACAACAAAGCTCTTTGGAGTAGAAGCTTTGAGGGCTGAGAAATAGACCGCGTCATGCTCAATGGCATAGCGCATAGAGAACTGGGTCTTTCCCAGTCCGGGACGACCGTAAATCATCGCCATACCAACCTGATGCGCGACCGGACGCGCCATCAGATAGGACAGGCAGTCCAGACCTCTTTGGACATTTTGTGTTTTGGCTAAAATGTGGCTTTTCATACTTACCTCTCAGAGATTATTTATAGTGAATTGATTCATTTGGAGATACCTATAGCATCGAGGAACTCACGGGGAATGACCTCTTCCTCAGGCTTGAGTGGTTCATCTTCTGTGATTAACTGAGTATTGGGCGAATTTGGGAAATCCGGAAGTGTGTGATCAGTGACGGTGAGCTTGGTTGCCGGAATAGCTGCGACCCTCTTTAAAGCATCCTGGAGGAAGAGTCCCTTATCACCGGTGATTTCAAGGAGAGCATCAGCACTGGTTTTTTGTTTCTTTTCCAGCCGTTTACGGAGCTTAAGATCGTGAACGAGACGAAGCTTGTCCTCTTCAGATCCGCGCACTGTGGCGAGGGGATCGTGCTCATAGCGCGCCAAGGCTCGGCAGATTGGCTGACGCGATTCATCATAGACGAGGACATAGCGATCATCCATCTGATCATAGCGGACAAGCACTCTTTTGCCGACATAATCCACCAAGGCTTCATCATAATACCAGATACCGCGGATTTTGACGCCGTTTCGATCGAGCTTCTTGACCTCGGCAGAGAGCATCAGATACCAGAGTTCACCGGGATCTCTGCGGCGATCCGGCGAGATGTCTTTGATCCCTTCATTCCAGACTTCGAGGGGCTTCTTCCCTCCAATACCGGCGTTGGGTTCCAAACCATAGACCTCAAGAATCCACCAGTTGATCAGTATCTTAGCTTCATTCAGAGTGAGAGCTTCAGAGCCGCGGAGCTTGGTATCGATGAGCTGGAGATGCTTTTCGTTGCGCATCAGGTGAGCAGGTTTATCGCTGATGGAATTGCCCCGGTAACCGGGCAGGAAGCGCTCCAAGCCGTTGTCAAAGGTTCCGAAGAAGCGTTCCAGATTGGCTTTCCCGGTGGGATTGTAAGGGAGGGAATCCAGGATTTCCTGGACGCCGGTGGCGTAGATATTACCGACGATTTCGGCTATTTCATCACGCTCGAGCTGCTTGATCTCTTCCAGCTCAGCCTTGGAGATCTTTTTGCCCTGAAGACTTTTGAAGGCACGACCGTTATCCCACTTGACGTAGAGCGGTACGAAGCCCCAGAGGGTGATAGCGTTGCGATAGGCAGAGGAGATGATGCGGCGGTTTTCGGTAAAATCCAGATCAAAGCCGACGATCATACGGCTGGCATAATCCAGGAAGGGGATCAGGGTAGGCCGGCAGACGCTCTTGGTATAGGGATTCCAGACGTCGAAATTGCAGACGCAACCATCGGAGAACCAGAGGTCGCCGACTTTGATCCTGGAGCCATCGATGAGGATATGGGGAAGGAAGTGTTCCCTAAAGTATTTTGCCCCGCGGCGCATATAAGCCCAACGTCCGGCATGGCGCTGAGCGAAACAATTGATCGCGCGCTCCATGGTGCGGTCGGAGACAGGCTGTTCCCGACCTTCCAAGCGGAGCTTGGTATGCCAAAAGCGGAGAGCTGAGGCGACAGGTGGCTTCCCATCGGAATGCAAGAGCCCGATGAGCCAGTTAAAATCCTCCCGGGGAACCTCGTGACCGACCTTTCCGCTCTTCCACTGGGGCAAGAGAACGCGCCAATCACGCGTCTTTCGCCATGCATCATACCAACGGCGGAGAGTGCTGGCAGAGATATCCCCCAGGGTGGCGTGGAGAGTAGGGTGATGCATCCCGGTATTATAGAGATCGAGCCAGGCGGAGATCGCAGCGGAGAGGGAGAGCTTTTCGTGGCTGATAATCCTCTGGAGCTCTTCACAAGCCTGGGCACGGCGGAGGGCTATGCGTTCCTGCTTTTCGGACAAGCCGGGATTCTGCGCAACAGGACGGGAGAAAGAAACCGGCGCGGGGAGAGGTACAAGATCCCCGCGTCCGGCGTCCACATCCCCTGCCGGATTGGAACCGGCGGGATCCGAGAAAGAGTGATCCGCAGGAACGGCGTCCTGCGCTACGGTTGCAGAGGTTGACAACTGGTTGTCATGGTTGTCATGGTTGTCATGGTTGTCATGGTTGTCATGGTTGTCATGGTTGTCATGGTTGTCCTCAATAGGGATCATATAAGACGTTCTTCCTGGTATGGAGGGGTGAGGAGCTGACACTGCAGATAGCTTTCCATTAGCAATAGCCTTGAGAACTGCTTGTCTGCTCTTCCCTACTTTTTCGGCGTATTCCTGGACGGAGATGAGATTGAGTTCGGGGCTCATAGATCCTCCGGTATGTTTGAAAAGCAGATCCCCTGGCTTGCGTGAAAGAGATTGGAGAGTGATTGTGCTTGACAGGGGATCGAAAGTGACAATCCTAGTAGCCGAAAGAGATTAAACCAAAGGAGAGTGACATGATAGACTTGAATGTCTATTTTATGGGAGTACAGATGGCAGCCCAACTCGCACAACTGATACATGCTCTGCGGAGTAGCGGGAGCAAGGACGAAAAGGCGTCTTTGGCAATCATGAATGTGATCAAAAGCCGAGGAGTAATAGCGATTGACCTGGCTATATCGAATTCCGGTAACAGAGCCTTTAGTATTATCGATATGTTTTTTGACCAGCAGGGAATCCGATATCACTTTGAGCCTGTGATAGAAGTGGAGACAGGAACCCAGCTCAGTAATGGAGGAGGATCTTATACACTTCATTCTCGGATGAGTGAAGTGGAATACGAAAACTTTGATGGCAAGTCTTCCATATTCTTTGAGCCTTTTAATCACAAGGTTTTCCTGCAACCGGGGCAATCTGAGAGGGGTTTCGTGATATTCCCTGTAAGAATGGAAGATACTGTCATATCCAAATTTGGGATTGTCACTTCTGTGGACAAAGAGCCTTTGATCACCGATTAGAGCGCTAATAGCTTTCATATCTCCTCCAGGGGACAATCAAAGAGGAATCCTCCGGAGAATTTGGCGTCCTGGATGGGAGGGTGGTATGATCCCAGGGGATTTTCACCTGCGATTCTGTGGATGCTCATCCTCGAGATCGCGGAGCAGACATATATGGTGCTAAAGCCCTTGGGGGTTTTGTAGCGTTGAGCTGTCCGATTGGGGCACTCTTCACAGGAGGCGATTTTGAGGGAGAGGATGGAGTTTTTGAAGATTTTCATAGCTACCTCATTTTACCGGAAAAAAGGCAGGGCGGTTTTCCGGATCCGCCCCACCCCGGTAGGTATGTGATTGACAAAACAGAATAGGCTCAAAAAGGTTTGGGACATTCTTTCATCCGGGTAATGATGCGTCCGGAGACGGCGCAACGACCGTTCTTCTTCATGGTGCCAGGGGAGCCGTCTAGTCCATGGAATCCGGCTCTTTCAGGTGGGATAAAATGAGGGCATTGAGACTTAATGCAGGGCTGCTGAGTCATGCTACCTCCGTCTTTTGCAGGTGGGCTGTGATGAGCTGGCGCATGCGAATAGCGGGACGATAGCCCTGGAGGACTTCGATCAGATAGGGATAGTAGATGCCGGTCTCGCGGGAGAGCTGAGCCTTTGATATCTTGCGTCGAGCCAGCTCTGCCCTGATCTCATCGGCACTGAGGATATGGGGTTTCTTCATAGTGATTACCTCTTTATTGATGCGATTGATTGACAAAATTGCTCACGCTCCAAAGGCTGGAATTACACACAGATAAACGCATAAGGAGCGTGAGAATCATGGTTAAAATATGTCCAATGGCACAAACCCAGGGATGTCTTCTGGATAAGTGCTTATTCTTTGATAGTGAGCAGTGCCTTTGTTATTTTCTGAGACAGCACCTCTTGATATTTGAGACACACCTAAGCTCTCATTTGTCTCTGCTATTAACACAAGGGTATCGCGAAATATCCGATTTCTTAGACGAAAAAGCTGCGCTTGATACTCTCTCCACCCCGGCAAAGATGTTCGCCGTTTATCTAGAGTACCTTCGTAACCTGAGAGCTTCTCAAGATCTCTCAAAAAAGAGTAGAGTGAAGATTCAGAAGCTCTTAGAGGAATTAAAGAATGTGTTTGATGATCACGAGAAGCGCTTGATTTAGTCTTGCTTTGCAGGATGGGCGAGCCATCGTTCGCCCCATCGCTTTCAACTTTGTGCTTGACATTCATTTGATCACCTCATTTTGTAGT
>CAYVXJ010000008.1:155349-172089 GCA_964454815.1 uncultured Candidatus Cloacimonadota bacterium
CAGACGATACGTTTGCCGATCGTGGCGGAGATAGCGGCGGGGGAGCCCTGTGAAGCGATATTAGACGAGCCTTTGGGCTTTATCGAGATACCGCGGGCGTTGCTGCATTTTCCCCCGCGATACATGGTTTTTCGGGTATCGGGGCGGAGCATGGAGCCGCATATCTTATCGGGAGATGTGGTGGTCTGCAGCGAGGATTGGAGCGGGATCGATGTGAACGGGAAGATCATGGCGTTTCGGACCTGGGAGGGGATCACGCTGAAGAAGCTAGTGGAGGATGCCAAGAACCGGGTGACGTGGCTGATGCCGATCAATCATGAGTTTAGTCCGATACCGTATGTCGAGGGAGATGAAGAGGTCGTGATGATCGGGATTCTGGATATTGCGATACGGAGTTTTAACAGGACGTAGATAGATAAAGAGATGGAGGTAATTTATGGCTACATTTCAGAAGATATTATCTGTAGTAATCGTAATAGCAGTATTTTTATTCGCAGTTCAGATGTGCAAGCTGGTGTTCCCGAATAAAAATACTGAGGATGCTGCTAAGGCTTATACTTACAACTACCTGAAAGAGCATCTGGGACAAGATGTGATTGTAAACTTCACGAAGGTAAATCAAGGTGATGAAGGGTGGTCAATTGAGGGTAGGGTAAGGAAGTACAATGGGCAGAGCTTTGACGAACAGGAATTTGTGATTGCACTGGAATATAGCAAGAGATATCCTGATAAGTACGAAGTGGTTATAGGTTCAATCGATGAATCTGTGTTTATGAAATAGGAGATATGGTATGGCTTTCATAGAATTTAATGAGCAGGGCTTATTACCAACATTCTTGGGATCCCCTATAGACAACTGGGGCAGATCTCCGTATGAATATAGTATTATCACTTTTGTCCGAGATTTTATAAATGGATACGCAGGGTTCAATACAGAAAGGCGATCTGAGATTGTCGCTGGTTTATTAGAATATCGAGATCTACTATATAGTCACGGGATTGTAAGGGGGTTCCACTGGCTTGACGGCAGTTTCGTAACGAATAAGGAGTTATTACTAAACGCTCCTCCAAGTGATCTAGATTTGTTTTCTATTCTTGAATTGCCTGAGGGGGAGACCCAAGAGAGCTTATCCCGCAAATTTCCTTATTTATCCGATCATGATCAGATAAAACAAGACCTATTCCTTGACACTTATTTCTATTTTGTTGATCCAAATAATTTCGACTACGACATGACCATCAGATATGCTTTATACTATCATGGGATATGGACACAATACAAGAACACAGACTTGCACAAGGGTTACATTCGTGTTGACTTATCTCCAGATCAGGATAGATTATTGTTAGCTGAGATACGAAATCACTTAAGGAGTTGAAAATGAATGTTCGTGAAATCAATCAGCTCCGTTCGGAGCGTGACTATCTTAAAGCCCTCATGGATCGGATGCCTATTGCCGAAGTATTAAACAGAAAATCGCTGCAACATCGCATAAGCCAGGTTGAAAGTGAGTTGGAGAGAACAGATGGCAGAGGAACGAGAGAGCCTGCAAAAGCCATTGTTAGATTCAAGGGTGATCCAGTTGTTGGAACATATGGAATTTTTGCAAAGTTTGGAGCAATAGCTGTGAGTCAGTTTACTGATACTTTGAAGGCTCTCGCGGCAAAATTTGTGGGGGCTATAGTCCGGGCAACCGGCCCCATTCCAGGCTGTGGAAACAATGAGATATTAATTACCGGAACAGCTCCTGGTTCATTCGGGTTTATTGTTGAGGAGGACCTTGACAATATGGAATGCGTTGCCGAAGAAGATGGCTCTATACTACAAAAAGCAATGCATAAGGCTGTCCGCATATTGCGGTCATCTACGGAATCTGATCAGTTGTTTGTTGATGAGATTGACGATATCGATGATAGAATTATTGATGATTTCCATGATTTTCTGAAGACACTATCTGATAACAAAGCATTCTGTACTCTTGAGGTGGATGATGAGCATTTTTCTTTTAAAAATGAAGAGCAAGTGTACAGGAGTATGCAGAGATTTGTGAGAAGCAACATAAAAGAGGATGAGATAGAACTTACTGGTAAATTTACTGGATCTTTACTGCATGACCGGTCGTTCGAGTTCGAACTAAGCCCTGATCAAGTAATAAAAGGGAAGATTGATAATGACAACATTGATCCTGATGACATTATTACCAATTGTCACAAGCAAGCACGCATAATGGTACATACGAGAAAGGTTGGAGACTCTAGGACATCTTATAAACTACTAAGCTATGCTTTTTTTGATTAAGTAAACATCTGTACTCTTCTTTTTTACCGCCCCGGATATCCGGGGCTTTTTTTATATGTGCATGAACATGGTTGACTTATGTGCCGATAGATAGTCTCAGAGTATTGTGAGTTTTAACAAGGAGTGAGAAATGATAGAGCTTAGGATGTATCGGCATGGGCATGAGCTGCTTCGGTGCAGTGATTTGATCGATCTGTCTGTGGATGGGATCCGCTACAGCGGGATTGAATATTACAGCCAGGAAGCCAGGGAAATGAGCGTGTCGCTTCTGTACAGTGCTGAGTTGAAGGCTATCTTGGAGGGAGAGCTGAAGTTAGTATATGCCGGCTGGCATGCTTTGATAATCAGGTTATACAATGATGGCGAGATCATCTTCAATGGGCTGATGAAAGCCGGGGGATTTTCACTGGAGTGGCTGGGAGCGGGGACAAAGCTATGCGAGATTAAGGCTACGGACATCCTTGGCTGGGTGTTGGTGCTTTCCGAAGGAGCAAAGATAAGCCTGGAAGAGGGATATATTGATCCTGCCAGGAAAGTCTGCGAGATCATCACCTCGGTAATCGCTCCCCTTGAGGATCGAGATGGCTATCCTGCGGCAGAAGTGAATGAGCTCAGGCGCACAATTGAGCCTCTCAACTGGCAGAATGCCTGGGTGGATTTTGATTATAACCGATGGTTGCCCTACCACCTCTACCGTCATGTACTGCTAGACAGGAGATCAATCGAGCTAAGCGATACAGCGGGATGGAACATAAACAGAAAGACATTTGGTTTCATGTACGACGGAAATGATCTACGCCTGGTTTTTTGGCAGTATTGCAAGAAATACGCACGTCCTTACCGAGAGCTCTTCCGGTGGCGCAAATATGCAGTGAACTCCGGTAGCATAGCTTTGATCGAAGAAGTGGATCTAATTAGCGAGAGTGTGAGCGAACCTTTGAATGCTCCTTCTGAGCCGGTAATAGCTGAGTTGGTTCTAGGGATTGGGAATCACAGCATTGAAGGGGGGATAGCGTATTACAGCGGACCTGGGAGCTTGCAGAGTGTAGAGGTCGTGGCGGGCGAGTATTCTGCCAAGGATTTGATCGGAGAATACCTAAGGCTTCTAAACGCGGTTTTAACGAGTGATGGCTATGACATGCATATCCGTAACCGGATCGACGGAGATTGTCCCCTAATCACGATTTCTGACGTCCTGGAGGCTAATCTCGAGGATGGAGAGGGAGATCCATCTGAGATAACAGCCGTGAGCCTTGCTTCTCAGGCAATCGTTGATGGAGTAAATGGGAGCTACAAGGAGCTATTACGCGCATATCCGCATGAGATCGAGCTGAAGACGCATGAGAGCCTTCTCGGAGGGATCGGAGACGAAGAGCTTCTCGGTAGCAGAGTATATTTTGATGGGGTTGAAGTTCTGCTGACGGAAGTTAGCCGCGACTATCAGACAGGGGAAGTGGAGATCAGGGGGAGAGGGAGGAGATTGTAGATTAGAATTTGTGCATATATGCACACGATCTCTTGACATGATGACGTAGGTGATGATCTTAACGGAGACATTGATCTGCCGGCCCATGAGCTTGGCGGATTAGCTTTGCAGTAATGTGGAGCTTTTGAATAGGAGGAACCGATGGCAAAACTTAAGAAACTTAGGGTCGCCTTCATCAGCCTGGTCAAGAAACCTGCCAACAAGCTCGATATCGTCTATAAAAGTGCAGACGGCAAGTTTACCGACGACAAAGAGATCAAGATCACCAAATCCACGGCAGAGGGATTGGTCTATGGCACTGTTTACGCCCCTAACGTCAAAGACACCGATGGAGACTGGGCGGATGCGGAGACCATACGCAAGGCAGCTCATGACTTCATGGCAAACAACAAGATCGACAAGGTCGATGAAAATCACGATGAAACCCCCAGCGGAGCACGGGTCGTGGAATCTTCCATCTCCGAAAAGGGAGCTTGGGACGTGGTAATCAAGATGGATCCGAACTCTGAGACCTTCAAAAAGGTTCAGAAGGGAGAAATCAAAGGTCTGTCGATGGGGGCTTTTTGCGAAAAGAGCTCTGAGGAACCTGAGGCCGATCCCGCCAATCCTGAGGGTGGTGAGGTTGTAAAGGCTCTGAAAGGTATCCAGGATGGACTCGACAAGCTTACAGAGCGGATCGACAAGATCGAAAAGAGCGTGGATAAGGTACCGAAGAGCCGTCAGCTATCGATTGATGGCGAGTCGGTGAAAATCGACAAAGGCGGCGAAGACACTGCCTTTCAGGAATTCAGGTTCGACGAACTTGGATAAGGAGGAAAGATGGCAAAAGAAGGAAAGAACTTAGGTCTGTTATCCGCGAAGACGGTGGATAAATTCCTGGATATGGTAATCAAGAACGCTCCGATACTGGGGCTCTGCACCTGTCCCAAGGTTGACCTGCCGATCGGCACCTATCCCGTGGTATCTATGGCACAGCATAAAACCCGGGGATTCAGCAATGCACATAATAACACGACCGGCAGACAAACCGTCGCCACCCTGCAAAATCTCAACGCTGCCGACGTCAGCTACAGCGTCAAGGAACTCGTATTGCCCCTGGTGATCCCGGACAGCTATGCTGAAGATATGGGCACCACTCCGGAGAAGATCGCTGAAATGTTTGCCAAGATCTTTGCCAATGATCTCTCTGAGATGATCCTGGTAGGAGACATCGATCTGGAACCGGCTGATGCTGATGCCCCCACGGATCGCGAGATCATGCTTGCCATTCTGGATGGTATCGTGAAGCAGATGACAGCCGCAGGAAACACCGTCACCTATGGAGATACCGAATCAACCGTGAGCAAGAAGATCATCAAGCTGATCAATGGCTGCCCCGATGCTTACCTGGTCAATCCCGACAGCAAGATCTTCATCTCTCCGTCCGACATGAACCTGCTTTGGGATGAAGTGACCACTACCAAGCCCATCATCAAAGAGCGCGATGGCAAGCTCTACTTCCGTGGCAAATATGAGCTGATGGAGATTGCCGGATTGCCCCAGAATTGCATTCTTTTCGGGGATATGACCGGACTGTTGGTTCCACTTTCCCGGGAAGCATATCTTGAGACCCAGCGATATCCCGAAGCCCGCGGGACCAAGGCTGTTCTGAGCGTCCGAATGGATTGCGTCATCCATCCCTATATCAACCTGAGAATGCTGGTTGCAGAGCCCGAGGCTCCCGCGGGCGGTGGAGCGTAAATGACTCTGTTTGAGGCGCAAGATCACCTGGAGCATGAGATCGGTTCGAGGCTTCCCGGTATAGCTGTCCAGGATAACCTGGTGAGCAAGCCCAAGAGCTTCCCCTGCATTGTGATTGAGCCGGACGGATCCCGTTTGATCAACGATGCCGGAGGATGCAGTTACAGCGGAGAGCAGGACTTTGTGCTCTGGGTGATCTACGCCTTTTCAGTTTCTTTTCGTGAGAGCCGTGAGGCTATGGCGGAGATGCTGGATCGCATTCTGGAAACACCTCGGTTTTATGCGAATGATCGTGTGGAATATGGGGTTGATCTGGTCTGGGACACCAGGTGTGTGATAGCCAAAGTACAGGGAAGGGTCGCATGAGTTGGAGCGAGAAGATCAGAGCTCTTCAAAGCCTTGCCGAAGATATCCCGGACGGAAGAATCGAAATGATCTCCGAGCTGTGCGAGACTCAAGTGCAAAAGGCTCTGGGAGCTGAGAATATGAGCATTTTCGCAGCAGATAAGCGTCTGGAATATGCGATATGCGCTCTCTCGATCAGTAAGCTGATCCTTACCAGCAGGGCGATCAACGAAACCAGTAGCATTCACCGCACTACCGGCTGGGGAGAGGGTAATATCTACCCCAGCGAAGTATCTGAAATGATCAACTTGTCAAAACGCTGGGAAGCTGACGCAAACCAAGTTATCAGCCAGCTCCGGGTGGAGATTCCGGCGGAAATTGGCTGGATAGATATCTAATCACACAATGGAGGAAACAATGAAGACAAACAAACAACTTCGATACACGCTTATTGTAGTAATCATGCTCGCAGCGGTGCTGTTTTGCGCCGCGGAAGCCGGTAAATCAAACATCTGGGGGAACATGCTCCTGCTCATCAGCCCTGTGTTGGCTGCAGTAGTCGGCAAGCTGACAAGCAAGCTCTTCAAGAAGCTCGACATCGATATCCAGGACAGTGTTTTGGAGAGAGTCTTTGCAGAGCTGTTTCGACTTATCGCCTCGGCAGAGACAAAGAAAACAAGTCTGTCCGGTGAAGCGCGCTTCAAAATGGTAGTCGATAATGCATATGCGAAGCTGAGCAAGAAGAGCATAGGTTTGCTTGAAAAGCGTTTTGGCAGCGTGGAAAATGCTGTTCAGGTTGCTTTCGAGCAGAGCTACGTTTCCCGGAAGAGCGCAAAGTAAGAGGTTAGGATGAATATTCCCCTGGGGCTTATTCTATTCTTCCTGGGGCTGTTAATCAGCCTAATCACTTACATCTGGACCGCCCACAGCAAACGCTTGGACAAGTTGGAGCGCATCGTGGGAACGGCTGATCTGACCAAGTGTCAGGAATGCGATCCTGTGACGGTCTCTCAGATCAAAGATTTATTCGATGCAAGGTTCAATGAGTTCCGATTGGAGCTCTATAAGAGCGGTGTTCTCAAACCGCCATCAACCAGATTCAAAAAGATCGAAAACTAAGGAGTAATCATGGCAGTTAGATTCTACGACAAAGTGTATGTTCGTTCTGCCGGATCGCCCGTGACCACGATTGCAAAGTCAGCCTTGGCAAGTGGATGGACGGGAATCCCAAGCACGGTTAAAGCCACACAAGAGACCGTACTCAAGACAGAAGCAGACGTGACAACCCCGATGGGCGACGGAACGGATAACATCGGAAGCGAAGCCGCAACAGCGGAGCTTCAGCTGATCAATTTCACCGGAGCCAATCTGGAGTCGATTCGCAACACTTTTGTGAACAAGAGCGTTGACCTGGTAGTATATGACAGCAAGGCAGATACTGTTGCCTGGGCTTTGTGGGGAGTTCAGCTATATCCCACCCCTGATATCAGCGGAGGGAAGGAGCCTGTGATCAAGCTGAGCGGAAAAGTTCGCTATGCGAGCGATCAGACACCGAAGATGGTGATGATCTCTTTAACCTGATGTCACGAGGGAAGATCGGGGAACCTGTTTACCAGGTTTTCCGATCGCTCTCGAAAGGAGAATAGATGGCTGTCAAATACTACCATGTGATCGGATTTGTGCAAAACCAAAATGTTCCATCCTATTTGGGCAGGACAAGTGACTTGACTTTCAAAACTGAGCCTGACAAGAGCGTTGACACGGACGATGGTATGACTACGGTAGGTAGCGAGAAGCTCAGTTGTAGCTTCAATCTGCTTGAGCCGGTGATAAATCCCGGTGTTCTGGAGAAAGTTTGGCTGGTTCCTTCCGTAAGCGGCGTTTCCAACGCTGAGATCCTTGAGATTCGTGTTGCGACTGAAGATTACAAGATCGAACAGAAGAGCGGAGAATTCGGAAAGACTGCTGTATCAATCGTGATGCGATATCCGACTGACACTCCAAGCCCATGGGGATACCTAAGCGACGAGTATTTCTTCGATAACGTTATCATACTCGGAAGGCTCAGCGGCAACGTAGAAGAGGAAGAGAGGATCATCGTCAAGCAGAACAATCTGGAAGTCGGTTCTTATGAAATAGTTCCGGAGGTTGTGCAAGGCACCTATGCTATAGTGAATGTTCCCAGCCAAGTTCCTACAACTCTGCATTACAAAACAACTCAGATCAAGAGCTTTACTCAAGACGAGTTCGTGGGAGTATTGTTCTTTGAGATAGTTTTATGATCGCCGAAGTTTTGTAGATAAACCGGGAGAAGCGATGCGATTTCAGATTTTCAAGGGAACTTCATCACCGTCCAGGAAGAAGGTTGATGCCGGAAGACCTTATGATGTCCAAGAACTGATCGACGCATACTACATCAATTCCTGGCATGCGACTTGCATCAATCTGAAGAGCATCTGTATCCTGGGAGACGGGATTGAGAATCAGGATGTTCTCGACAAGCTGGGAGAAAGCGTCAGGGAAGATAGTGTCTTTACTTTGCTTCAGAAGACGATCCTCGATCTGCGGATATTCGGTGATGCCTTTTGGGAAATCGTCCGAACCGGTAGTGGGATAGAGATATACCATATGCCCAGCTGGACAGTAAGTTCAGGAAAAGACGGAGGCTGGATCCAGGAATTGGGGGACTCGAAGGTTGATTTTCCGGCTGACGCAGTTTGGCACTTCAGAGAGCCCAGTTTGCTATCGCAGGTTTGGGGTGCTCCTGATTATTTCCCACTTATCCAGGACGGCACAATTGAGTCAATCAGCACGATCAAGACCTACAACAAGGCATTCTTCAAAAACAATGCCATTCCGGATGGGATACTATTTATCAAGGGTGGAGATCTGGGTCCCGGCACTGAAGCTGGTTTACGAAGATTTTTCAGGGAGAAGTTTTTGGGGATAGAAAACGCCTCCAAGTTCTGCATCGCACCTGTACCTGAAGGAGTCCAGATCCAGCTGGAGAAGCTTCAAGACACAAAAGACGGTAAGTTTTTGGAATTGCAGGACAAGCTCGTTGCTGAGGTACTTTCGTGTCACGGGGTTCCTCCGCGACTTGCCGGGATCATGATTCCCGGATCGCTTGGTGGAGGCGGAGAAGCAAGCGGAGAGCTGAAGATCTTTTTGCAGACCAGGATCAAGCCACTGCAGAATATCTTTGGAGGACAGCTTGACAAGTTCTTTTTAGAAGTGATGCAGATGACAACAGATATTACATTCAAGGCATTCGATATCCTTCCCAGTGACGCAGAGAGCGCCTTGAATTTGCTCAGAGGATAGGCTAATGAGCCGCTACATCGATCTTCTGGCTCCATATATCCGCAAGACACTGTATCCTTTTCAATTAAAGTTTTTGGGGGATGACAGCAGGTGGCGGATAGCTAACAAGAGCCGTCAGATCGGGTTGAGCTATACTATTGGCTTGGATGCAATATCCGGAGGACTAATCCGAGAACGCAACCAGCTAATCGTCTCTGCTTCAAAGATGAACGCGGAAATCGTAATGGATTACATCCGCACACATCTGGAAAACATGGAGCTGCTTCCGGCAACGGATAAAGAGGGATTCATCGAGCTTCCTAACGGAAAACATATCCGAGTTTGCAGCACTAACTGGCGAACTGCCCGCGGATTCAACGGAGATGTCTATCTGGATGAATTTGCCTTCACCATTCGGGACAAAGAGATTTGGCGAGCTATGGTGCCCTCGATCACAGCGGTAGGTGGACGGGTTACAATCACCAGCACTCCCAAGAGTCGGATTGATAAATTCTGGCAGATATACAGCAGTAAAAGCACGAAGTGGAGCAAGCACTGCATCACGATCCATGATGCGATCAAAGACGGCTTTCCCGTCGATATTGACGAGCTCCGTGAGCTATTTGATCCGGAAGAATTTGCCCAGGCATATGAGTGCATCCCGCTGGATACGGCTGAGAGTTATATCCCGTACAACCTAATCGAGCCATGTTTGTATGATCCGGGTAGTGAAGCGTTTGCGCATTTACTAATCAACTCGGGGAGACTGGAAGATCGCAATTTTGTGTATGGTGTCGATATTGGCAGAACCAAGGATGAGACAGCTATTGCAGAGACATTTATGCAGGACTTGATCACCTGGTGTACCAGGATAATGAGCTGGCAGAAAGTTCCCTTCCGTGAGCAGAAGGAAAGACTTACTGCTCTTCTGGCTCAGAAGAATACACAACTCATGGCTCTCGATAAGGGTGGCATTGGAATGAATCTACACGAGGATTTGGCATATCTTTATCCGAGCAAGGTTCGGGGTGTCAGCTTTGCTCCGGCAGTGAAAGAACGCATGGCAAAGAAAGCCAAGATTATCTTTGAAGAAAAGAAGATTCGCATTCCGAACGATCCGAGCCTGATCAGCCATATACTATCCATAAAACGGACATCCAACAGGACGAATAACTTCAGCTTTAACTCTGAGAGCGGAGAACATCACGGAGATAAGTTTTGGGCTTTGGCTTTGGCGATTGATTGGGCTGCGGGAAACAAGATAGTGGAGTTTCGTTTTATATGAAGCCGATCTTTGGGTATGGTAGTCCGAGATTCAGTATTGGAAGCCTTGAGGCTGTTTTTGGCTCTCATCAGGCAGCCGGAAGGGTCGAGTTTGAGCCGGTGGTAAAAGAGTTTGAAAGCCTCGAAGGTGACCTGATCGAAGTATTCAAAGGCTGGAGACCTACGCTTAGACTTCGGCTATTGAACGTTAAGACGCTTGATTATCAACCGCATCTGAGATTGATCCAAATAATCAACTCCAGCAAGACAATGGGGATTCCTCTTCGGTGTTATCCGCGCTATGAGAATGGCATGAATCTCCCTTTAAGTCTCATATTCAAAGGGAGATTTGGATATGAGGAACTGACTAATCTCAATGCCGGGCAACAGATAGAGCTCGAGTTTTCGGGGAAAAGCCTGCTTTCCGAAATCCCAGGCTACGTCAACCTGCCATCTTACTTACTGATCTCAGCGGGATCATATCTGCTATTAGATTCTGAGGGAAGCCGCCTTATCCTGCCAGAGAAGCACTACTCAGAGATCGTTTATACAGAAGAACAAACATACAGTTAAATAAGGAGATAAGAATGTTATTAGGTCTGGACAAAGTACAAAAGGTCGTGCGTCATTACAGCGAAGGCATCTGGGGTAAGAAGGCTGTTATTCTCCCCGATTGGGATGCTGAAGATATTGCTCTGGCTATATATAACAACTGCATCAAGTATAAGGTGGATATGGTCCTTGCCTTGGCTCAAGGCGTGGTCGAGAGTCACTTTGGTGTCGCACCCACGGCCCGGAGATCCCGGAACAGCCGGAATATCTACAACGTGGGGAATGTTGACTCCGGAGCAGATGAAACACAAGCTTCCTGGGAGTCCGGGGTCGAGCGGTATTGCCGGCTTCTTGCCAGGGAATACAATTGGATACCCGGCTCTGAAGTCGATCTGCAGATGATGGTCGAGCATGATTTTAACCGACCTCGCGGAGGTCGGTATGCTTCTGCTCCGAACTATACTCAGCAGGTGAGCATTGTGGGTCAAAAGATCATACAGCTTGTAGCGTAATAAGTGGATATCCAAAGGAGACACTATGGCTGATAGCACTATAGACCTACTTCCAGTTCACGCTTCACCCTCGTTAGAGGATCTTCTGATTTGCCTCGACGTCTCGGCGAGCAATACACCAAAAAGACTAAGCCTGGAAAAGCTCATGGAGCTTTTGCACCGGTCTGATCCATCATTCACGACAGAAGGCGGAGCGTTTAAGCTTCTTGCTGCCATGAATGGGAATGGATTCAAGTTGACCGGGATAGGAGCAGCCTCCTCTGATACTGATGCTGTTCAGTATCTGCAGGTTAAGCATGCTATTCAAAGTCTTTCGGCAGTGGTTCCGGGGACACCGGTTATAAGTGATAAAGGAGCTTTTCTACGGGTTGCCGTCAGCTCCATCAATAATCCCGGAGGAGGATTCTACCTGTTTTACTGGTGTGTCGATACGCTACCTTCCGGCACTATCAGCCTGGTAGGCGGAGTTCCTACAGCGTCAAGTGGGGCAACTGTTTACTTTGATGGCTCTGTCGCCAACGTGGTCAACATCGTCAAAGATAGTGGGTGGAGTGAGAAATACATCCATGTGATGGTTCAGTACCGCAACCTGAGCGGTGTTAGCGGTGCGTCGAGCACAGGACACCTTCTAATATCCTCGCCGGGGTTTGGAGATTTAGCAAGCGATGACTATCCTGAACCCGTTACCAATAGTTCACTGAGTATTATCGACAATCGGCTTACGGTCATTGCTGACAAGTCGCCAAATCTGGTCATGGGGGTTCTATACCAGTTGGAGCTTCTGTTTGATCAAGACTCAAATACTACTCTGACCGGAAATGAACCAGGTCTGATCAGATTGTCGAACGCTGAGCCATCGTTTACCTATGATATTCCGTTGAGTATGGGGAAGTACAACTATGCTCATGCAAGGATTGTATCTGTAAACCTTATGGGCAAGAAAGCAGCCGGAGAAGTCGTTCATGGATCGCTCAGTCTTGATGGCACAATCATCAGTGACACTTTGATCAACTACCTTGCTGTCAGAATGGCTGAAAAGGTCGTGACTCAGGGTGATGAACCGCTAAAGTTCAAATCATAACCAGTAGATCAACTGCCACAATATAAGGAGAAATAATGAAGATAAGAACAGACGTTACGACCTTGAGCAAGCTTTATCCAATTTTTGAAGATGCGGGGATATCCGGCATCCTGACCGGAGACTTTGACACGATAAAGGATCTCAGCTACTCGTCGCTATGCGGGGCATTATTGTCCGGAGGGAGAATAAGCGAAGTCTGTCAGATCATTACCGGATCAGAGGTTTATACTGTTGAATCTGAAGATCCTGCAGCAGTTCCCATGAACAAAGTATGGGCTGAGTGTACTCGAGAGGAGTGCATGGGGGTGATAGTCCCTTTTTTGATCGATATTTCCGTCGGTCCTCTGCCATCAGATCAGATAACGAAGACTTTGACACCTCAGACTCTGGAACAAAGTTAAAGGGTAATCACTTCATGGTTCTTCGATATATCCTTCACCGCATTGGTGCTGATCCAACCTCGACAGAGATTGACGAAGCTTATCCTCTTGCGGTTCTTTATCGCAAAGAGAAAGAGAGCTTCTCTTGCCCCGTAATGCAGATGACTCCATGAGAAGGATGAGCAAATGAGTGAGACCAGATTCGTTATCAACCTCGATTTTAAGGGCAGAGCTGATCTTGACAGTATACTGCGACAAATCGGCGCTGAGCACAAGATCCCGGTGGACATTGACCTTTCAAAGGCAAAGCTGGGGATCATCAGAGACCTGAATCAACCGCTCAAGGAAGCTATTGAGGGCTTCCGCGCTTTTACGACTCATGCTGGATTTGTAATCAGCGGATCCCAGAAGATCTATGGAGTGCTTCAATCTACGATTGGTAGGGTTGTTGGCGCTGCAGCTGAGGCTCAGAATGCTCAGATCGGTCTGAGCGGAGCTTTACGGGCAACCGGGATGGAGGTTGAGCAGAATACCAGGCGTCTGTTAGGCTATGCGTCAAGCTTGCAGAAACTGACAGTATATGATGACGAAATGCTTGCCGGATCAATGGCTCAGATGCAGAATATTGCCCGGTTTGGGGATGTGAGTACGCTCGAGACTGCCACAAAGGCTGCAATCGGGCTATCTGCTGCCTTTGGGATTGATCTGGCTACGGCTATGGATCTCGTCGGGAAAGCTGCAGCGGGTAACACTGCTATGTTGGGCAGATATGGATTGGTACTTGATGAAGGTGCCTCACAAGCTGAGAAATTCAATCAAGTGCTGTCTCGAGGTCTTCAGTATTTTCCCATAGCGGAGCAATATGCCAACAGCCAGGTCGGAAGTATGCAGCAGCTTAGAAATGCCTGGGGAGACTTCCTCGAAACCCTCGGAGAGGGAGTTTTGCCTGTCATCAAGAGCCTGACTGATGTTCTTAAGCCATTAGTCGAGACAGCAAGTGCTATGAGCGGAGAACAAAAAGCATTAACTGTGGGGCTAATTATCCTAAATGCGCTAGTCGTGAAGCACGCACTTGCCATCATGGCACAGAGAGCTGCGTTTGCTGCTCTTTCGATTGAACAACAGAAGCAGGTCGGAAGCTTGATGATGCTCATTGCTATGCAGAAAGGCGGAGCAGTTGGAGCTCTCAGTTTTAGCGGGGCTATGAAAGGGCTGGGAACATCCTTGGCTGCAGCAGGGACATCAGTGAAAGCGTTTTTTGCCAGCCTGGGCCCGGTAGGTTGGACAGTTCTGGGGATTACTGCTGCTGTCGGGACATTGACAGCAGTACTTGGAGCTAAAAGCAAGGCGGATAAGGAGCATATCGAGAATCAGAAAAAGCTCATCCAGAAAAGTCAGGAATCTATCGAGCTAAAAAAGACAGAAGCAAGTAAAACCGTTGAGCTAACCGAGCGATACTCGGCTCTGGCTAAGCAGAAAAACAAGTCTGTCGCTGAGTCCAAGGAAATGGCATCAATCTATGATCAGATCAAGGGCAAGTATCCCTCATTGATCAGTTCAACTGAGAACATGGGAGACGCACTTGAGCTGATGGGTAAGGCTGCGAGTTCAGCTAAGAAGGATCTTCAAGATCTTGCAAGACAGTCTATCGAATTAGCCCGAACTCAGGCACGCGTCAATGTCATGGAAACAAGACGCGCCGCATTGGATGCTAAGAGTGATGTATTCTCTTGGGTTATCGATCTCGGCGCTGCAGTTACATCTGTTTTCGGATCAAGTGTTGGTGAGTTGCAAGCATCGCTGAGTTCATTGGGAAGAGCACTTAACAAAGACGATATCGGGGGAGTCCAATACTGGATCAATACCATAGATCAGAATTCGGGTGCCTTCACTCGCAATGAGGCAGATAGGTGGGCTTTACTCAAACTGGCAGTTAATGATTATATCCAGGATTTGAAAGCCGCTAAGGAGGTCAATAGCTCCTCATTCTCCGTAACTGGATCAAATCAAGGATCCGATGGCAATGGAGCATCGGGATCTGAAGAGGCGTCTGATTTTGACCAGAACGAAGTCGAGCGAAGACTCGAAGAGTATCGACAACTTGTCTCTGCAAGGTTCGTTGCAGAGGACTACGAGATAGCAGCAGTTAAGAACAGGTATCAGGAAGAGATCACAGCAGCGCGCGATAATGCCTCACGTCTCAAAGAACTGACTGATCTTCAGAACTACGAGATAGGCCAGATTCAAAAGAAGTATGCTAAAGAGCGCGAAGATCAAACTAAAGCTCATTATGATGCACTTAAATTCGCTGATTCAAGCTATTACGAATGGAAGAAAGAGCAGAACAGGGTCGATTCCTGGAAGATGTTCCAGAAAGATAGTCCTGACAGGCAGGCGTGGGAGAAGGCTCAGAATGACGCGCTCGATATCGAGAAAAAAGCCTGGGATAACCGTCCTTTGGCGGAATTCGAAGCATCATACGATCAGGAGATGAGTCATTTGAGCGAACTCAGAGAGTTGGGTCTGGCTACTTATCGAGAGATCAGTGATATGAGTTTGAAATACTATCATTCGCTTCAGGACATAGTCGCTGCAGATGGAGAAGTCACTCAAGCTGAGGAGCAGCTATTGAAGGTCTATTTGGCGAGAGCTGAGGCAGCTCAATTGGCAGCGAATAGCGGGTCAGACCTAACGAGCTACTACAACGAGATGATGTTTGCTGATCAATCTTATTACGACTGGAAGAAGAGCCGGATCGAAGAAGAGGTCAAGCAGATGGATATTACTGAAGAACAAAAAGCTGCGCTTCTGAAGAAACGAGTAGGAGAGCTTGATTCCGAACAGCATCAGGATAATCAGGATCATTCATTAATCAGCTATATGTTCGATGACTTAGGCATAAGTGAGTCAGATCAAAAGGGAATTGTCGAGTCTTACAGTATACTTGCGAATCAGATATCCGGCATTTGGAAACAGCTCTATTCAAATCTCGACGCAGCTCGTCAGGAGTCGCTGGAGAAGCTTGAGAAACGCGCTAAGGATGAACGACGGACTGAAGCTTGGCTTGCGTCAGAAAAGGCGAAGATCAATGCAGAATACGACCAGAAGGCCAGACAGATGAAGAAGGCTGAGAAAGCTATGCAAATAGCTTCAGCATCCATGAACACTGCTGAGGCGGTGACAAATGCACTGACTCTGAAACCTGCGTGGTTGGCTCCAATTATGGCAGCATCCGTTGGGGCTTTAGGGCTTTACCAGGTATCTTTGATTGCGAGTCAAAAGCTTGCAAGAGGTGGTCTTGCGAATCCCGGGCTGTTTAGGGGTAAGGGGACAACCACTAGCGATAGTAATCTGATAGCTATCTCCGATAACGAGTATATAGTGTCTGCAAGCAGAGTTCGTGATCTCGGACTTCCTTTGCTGGATGCATTGAATTTTGGGGATGGAGAAGCCATCCGAAAGGCATTAGCGAGCTTTAACTACAATATAGGACAAAGTGCTATCAAACAAGCATATGCTGCACCAAACAAATCCGGTGGATATAGTAACGGTGGTGCGGTTGTCGGAACATCGAGCACAAGACCTATAACGCAGAAGATTGTGTTGGTTTGCGATGGTAGGGAGTTAGCTAGAGCTGTCGCAAAAGGGAACAAGCGGATAGTTTCTACTTAGGTTTTCAAATAGCTGTCGATATGACAAGCGGTTTGGAAAAACAATCGGTGATGAGTATGTTTTCCAAAAGGGTTGTCGAATTTAGCCAAAGGGGTTGTCGGCGGATA
>CAYVXJ010000009.1:0-146934 GCA_964454815.1 uncultured Candidatus Cloacimonadota bacterium
GCAGTTGTAAGGACTGACGATGGTCTCACCATCAAGAAGGTGCAGATCGACCACCACAGGCAACAGATTATCCTCCAACCATTTAATATAGACTACCCGGTTCTGGTTTTAGACTCAGATTGGAATTACGGAGCTTTCCTGATCGGCACAATCGCACTCCAATTGCGCTTTTTCTAATTTCAAAGTTCCGTTTTCCCAACTGCTCTTTCCAAAGCCTGTCCAAACGCCTCGCTAATTTGCAGTAATAGTGTCAGCAAACAGTCCAAAAACGTCCAAATAGGCGCTTGGACATTTCCAAAGCCAGTCCATCGTATCTCGCCACCAATCAAAGCCTTATCCCCACTTTCCCCTTGTGTCACAACTTGCAGCTTTGGGTGTCAGTTTATAATTTTCCTCATACTACCCAACCGGATATTCATGTCTTGCTCAGATGACTCTCTCATGACTCTCTCATCACTCTCTCATCAGGATCAGGGAAACATCTGAGAATTACCTTCGAATTTCCTAAGCCTACCGTAGAGATTCCCGCGTGATCCCCGCGTGAAGCCCGCGTGAACCCCGCGTGAGCACGCGGGAATCACATGGGGATCACACGGGTTTTACACGGGCAACCTTTGGTGATGCTTTGGGGTGGCAAAGAGGGGTCAAGCACTCTGTTTGGCAGACCTTGAGAATATGTCACAGGCGTATATCCTCATAGTATAAAAGGGTTATAGGAGAATTTGTCCAAGTGTAATCGCGTATAATTTGAAAGTCATGCTTGACAGAAACAAGCTGCATTTATTTTTGGTGTATAAATTTAAGAATCTAAGAAGAGGATAACATGCCACAACACAAATCACCGATGAAAAGAATGAAGACCGATGCGAAGCGTCGCGCCCGTAATAACTACGTCAAGAAGACCTTGAAGACTCTCTCGAAGCAGATGCTCGGTGAGATGACCGTCGAAGCTCGCACGGAACTCCTTTCCAAGCTCTATGCCCAGCTCGACAAAGCCGCCAAGAAAGGCGTCATTCACAGCCGCACCGCTTCCCGCCGCAAATCCAGACTCGCTGCCTACGTAAACAAGACTGTCGCTGAATAAGCTCAGCTCATCATAAATTCGAGGCGGATTGATGAAGCCCGGATCACGCAAACAGCGCAGTCTCCCGGTCCGCATACTGCGGTGGATACTATTTGCGCATCTATGGTTCTGGGGAATCATCGCGTTCTTTAGCGTGGTCTATAGTTTCATCAATCCGCCTGTCACCCTTCTGATGCTCGACAGATTCGTCGAGAAAGGCTATAAGATCCAGGACAGGGAGTTCATCCCTCTGGAGCGCATACCTGCCCGCACACAGCAGATGATGATCGCCCTCGAGGATGGGAATTACTACAAGCATTTCGGGTTTGAGTGGTCGATGGTCAAAAAGGCTTATGCCAAAAACCAAAACTCAGGCAAGATAAAATTCGGCGGCAGCACCATCTCCAATCAGCTTGCACGTTCTCTCTTTCTGACCACACATCGAAATTACCTGCGCAAGTATCTGGAAGTCCAGGCTACGGTCATCATGGAGATCATCATGAGCAAACGCCGGATGCTCGAGCTGTACTTTAACTATATCGAATGGGGCAAGGGGATCTACGGGATCGAGACGGCGTCCTACGTCTATTACGGGAAGAGCTGCGCAAACCTAAGCCGCAATTCCAGCATGAAGCTGATCTCTATAATCACCAGTCCCTTGAAATACACACCTCATACATATTACAATTCCCGCTCCGCCTATGCGCGGTATCTGATGCTCCAACGCTACTTCTGATGGACTTAAACGAGAAGTTTCTCTATCATATCTGGGACGCGGGGCATCTACAAAACAAGCTGGAAACGGTCTCCGGCAAACAAGTCAAGATCATCTATCAAGGGCAGTTCAATACTGATCGGGGTCCTGATTTTAAGAATGCCATCATCGAGATCGACAGCATTCCCTACCGGGGAGACGTAGAGATCCATCTGAAGACCGGGGATTGGGCAGCGCATGGACATGATGAAGATTGCCATTACAATGCTCTGGTTTTGCACGTCGTTTTGGATCACAACCTCTCCGCTCCCTTCACTATCAAAGAAAACGGTGAGACCGTCGAGATCCTCTCCCTCACTCCCCACCTGAGCGATGACATCAGCAAGCTGCTTATCTCCCATGCCACGGAAGAGACGCACAGTCTGAATCTCTATTGTGAGCTGCTCTCGGCTATTGATACAGATATGCTCGTCTCCATCCTCAATATCTATGGACAAAGACGCTTTCAGGCAAAGGTGAGAAGATTTAACGCGCTGCTAAACGTGACGGACTTTGATCAGATCATCTATGAAGGGATGATGGAGGCGATCGGCTATAACAAAAATAAGATCAACCTCCTGCAACTGGCTCAGAACGTCAGCTTCGACAAGATATCAGCCTGGATCAAAGATGGCATCAGCCTTCCGGCGCTGCTCAGCATCGTGCTCAAGTCCGGTGGGCTATTGGACAGGTGCAGCGGGATGCTCTCGGAAGAATGCCTTGCTGAGCTGAACCGACTGTATGAGGAACAGGCTTTCTCCGCAGTCAAGCTCGATCTGGATTGGCAGCTCTTTCGCATCAGACCGAATAATCATCCCCTTTATCGGCTTATCCACCTGATCTCGTTCATCTACAGCCGTCCAAGCCTCTTGCAAGACTTTCTCATTCGGCGTGACCTGCTGAATTCCGAGCCAAGCACATTGCGGATGAAGATCAAGCACGAGATTGCCACAGTCGTTCCGGAGGTATTTGGCAGGGTTCCGGGGCTGGGCAGCGGAACGATCGATACTCTCATCCTAAATATCCTCATCCCGATCCGCTATCTCTATTTCCAAAAGACGGGGGATCATCAGGAAGCGGGAAAGTGCCTGGAACTGTATGCTACATTCCCGGGGCTGGCGGAGAACTACATTACCCGGTTTATGGCGGAGAAACTAAACAGCGGGCAGAAGAAGCTGGTACACTCGAGAGAGATCTATCAACAAGGGCTGATCGAGCTGTATAATCGGCATTGCAAGTTTCATCTCTGCGGGGAGTGCATGGCTGCTTATCAAACTCTGGAGCATTGAGCTTTAGAGACCTCCCTGAAAAACAGATTGACACAAATGAGATTATCCCGTTTTTAGGTATGGTGCGTCATAATGGTGTGAAATGCACCATTTATACGGATGAAATGATACTTAATACACTGTGAGATATAATGATGAAGAAATGCCTGAATCTGATTCTGTTTTGCTGTTTGATCCTTGGTCTCAGCTCCTGCAAGAACTCAGAAAAGAAGAAACTGCCCGATAAGACTACCCGTGAATCGATAGTTCCTTTCGAGACTATCCCCTCCTTCCAGATCCTCCTTACAAACGTAGATCCTGCCAAACTTGATGCCCTCAGGCTCCAGCCGGAAAAGAGATCCCTCGCGGATATCAAAGACCCGCTCAAGCAAGCTTTTTGGCAAGGGGTCAAGACCGCCCAGCTCCTGATCGCCAATAAAGCGGGAAATGACAAAGCTGCGCAAGAGCTCTATCCGGACGTGGTCAATAATGCCCGGATCAGCCTGAACCTCGAAGCTAAGGAAAAGTACCTTATGCAGCTGGGAGGCTATTATCGCAGCGGAAATAAAGAGAAGCTGGACACTTCGTATGATCAGCTCAAGAAACGCATTGAATCTGATCTTTGGGAGCTGAATGAGCATGAGCTCTACACAGTGACGATCCTGGGCGAATGGTGCGAAGCGACTCGTATCCTGGCGCAGTTATTCTCCTCGTCTCCCGCTGTTCACACGACATATATCGACAACGATGCCTGGAAGCTGATCGAGCAAAACCTTGCGCAGATAAAGAAAGAACCCTTTGCCAAGAGCGATGCGGTCAAACAGAGCAGAGTAAAAGCTGAGAAGCTTGGCTCCGTGATGAGGTCCGCTCTGGAAGGAAAGTATGACCCGGCGAGCATAGATCAACTGATCAAACTCGCAGATGAGATAGGAACGCTCTACCGATAAGATAAATAATAGTTTACAGGAAGAGGTATGGATAGAAGATCGAAATGGATCATTCCGATAGTCCTTTTGTTTATTAGCTTTCTCTATGGGGCTCCTGATGTCAAACTGAGCGTCGAGGATGCACCCTATGATGCAGGAACCGCACTCATTCTGAAGTGGTCTGTTCCGGACAGCATCAGGTATGCAGTTCTTGCCAAAGCGGATTCGACCGGAGCATATCAAGAGATCGAACGCTCGACCGAAAAGACCGGTGAGTTCACCGACAGTGACCTTAGCCCGGACGAGACGTACAGATACCGATTGGTCGCTCTTAGTGAGAAGGACTCGCTCGTTTCTACCGCTGAAGGCAGACCGACAGAGCAGTGGTTCTATATGAAGAAGCTCTCTTTCTTGCTGCTCATGCTCATCATCTGTGGTGCGATATTGGGCTATATCTTTCTCGCTAAACGCGGGAAAGACCTCTTTATCCGCCGGATCAACGGATTGGATTCGATGGAGGAAGCGATCGGACGCGCTACCGAAAAGGGTAAGCCGATCCTCTTCGTTCCCGGGATAGGCGATCTGGATGATATTCAGACCATAGCCAGTTTGACAATTCTGAGTCACTTAGCCCGCAAATCCGCCGAGTATGATACAGAGCTGATCGTCCCCTGCCGGTTTTCGATGGTGCTGTCTGCTGCAAGAGAGGTCGTCAAGGAAGCCTACTTGAGCGCAGGGAAAGCCGATTCTTACAAAGAGCAGAATGTATTTTATCTGACCGATGACCAATTCGGTTACGTCGCCGGAATAGACGGGATCATGGTGCGTGAGCAACCTGCGGCGAATTTCTTCCTGGGCACCTTTTATGCCGAATCATTGATCCTTGCCGAGACAGGATTTGGGACGGGTGCAATCCAGACAGCCGGAACAGCGCAGGCTCATCAGCTTCCCTTCTTCGTGGTCTCCTGTGACTATACCCTGATCGGGGAAGAGCTCTTTGCCGCATCCGCTTACTTGTCCAAGGATGCGCAACAACTGGGCAGCCTAAAGGGGCACGATTTTGGAAAACTGCTGATCATCATCCTGATACTGATCGGTATCATTATGGAGATCTGTGGTCAACACTGGTTCACAGCTTTCTTTAGCCCGGAAATATAAAAGGTGGGATGATGAAGAAGAATATACCTTTGCTACTCGTATTACTCGTTGGTCTGGTGGTCATCGTATCGGAGTTCATCCCCCATCGTCCGTTCAGTAAGATCACTGAGACTTTGGAAAACTGGTTTATGATAATCTCCGGATTTGCTATGCTCCTGGGTCAGATAAGTCTGATCCGGGTCAACAGCTCCAAGGTCAAGAACCGGGATCATGATTGGCAGTTTTATCTGATCGGGCTTATCAGCTTTGGGATCATGCTCATTACCGGGATACTCTGGGGAATGGAAAAAACACCGGGGATACTCGGGCATGGTACATCTATCCAGACCTGGCTGGGGCTGAAGCCTTTTGATTATCTCTTTGAGAATGTGTATCAGCATCTTTCGGCGACGATGTTTTCCCTGCTTGCTTTCTTTATTGCCTCCGCAGCTTATCGCGCTTTCATCATCCGCAGTTTTGAATCAAATTTGCTGATGATCACTGCGGTCATCGTCATCCTCGGGAGAAGCAGCTTTGGGGCGATGCTCACCGGATGGATGCCTGATTCCATCAGCATCTTCAAGCTTCCCCAACTGACCGATTTCATTATGGAGTTTCCCAATTCCGCAGCTCAGAGAGCTATCATGATCAGTGCTGCGCTCGGGATCATCGGCAGCAGTCTGCGGATAATACTCGGGATAGAGAGATCGTATCTGGGGAGTGAAGAATGAAGATAGACACCACTACCGAACGTCGGATCATCTATCTCGTCCTTTTCGTCGCAGTGATGATCCCCCTGATCTTCCCTATCGGTTGGAAGACCGAGGTCTCCTCGCATGTGAAGATGGCTTATGATCTCGTGGATAAGACTCCTAAGGACGAGGTCGTCATCTTCGCTTTTGACTATGACCCTTCGACTATGACAGAGCTGCACCCAATGGCTTTGGCAATGATCGAGCATGCGTGGTCCAAAGGTCAGAAGATCATCGCCATGGGGCTTTGGCCTCAGGGACCTCAATTGGCTGATCAGGCATTCGCTCTGATCAAGGACAAATACCCAGACAAAGAATACGGGATAGACTACGTCAATCTGGGCTACAAGGTCGGCGGCATGGTCACTATCCAGGCGATGGGGAGATCCATGAAAGAGGTCTTTCCTCAGGATACCTCAGGCAAGCCTTATGAATCCTTCCCGATGCTAAAGGGGATCAATACCCTGAAGAATATTGGCTATGTCAATTCGCTCTCTGCGGGTGATCCGGGAATAAAGCAATGGGTGATGGGTGCCCATGATATGTTTGGCATACCGGTGACCGGAGGAACGACTGCGATCTCAGCCCCTGGCTTCATTCCCTATATCAATAGTCAGAAGCAATTGACCGGACTTCTGGGCGGGCTCAAGGCAGCCTCAGAATATGAGACGCAACTGGGGATAGTCGGTCCTGCATCGGCAAAGATGGACGCGCAATCGATCGCTCACTTGCTGATCCTCGTCTTTATCGCGATAGGCAACGTCAAAGCCTGGAGGATCAGAAGACAACCCACAAAAGCAAAGACGGAGGTGGATAATGGCTGAGTTCATGCGTGTATTCGGGATCTATCTGGGTGCGTTCTTCACTTTCTGCATCTTCAGTTTCCTCTACAAGGATAATCCTTTTTACAAACTGGCAGAGCAGATATTCGTCGGGATATCGGCAGCCTACTGGCTCGTGTATATCATCTACAATACCCTGATGCCAAACCTGTTTACCAAGCTGATCACGGATTTCTCCGCCAATGCGATCCTGCTTATCCCGGCTGTGCTCGGAGTGATGATGTTGACACGCATTCACCCCAAGACTGCCTGGATCAGCAGATATCCGATCTCGATAGTTATCGGAACTTCGGCAGGTATCAGCATGCTACGCTATATGAAGAGCGACCTGCTTCAGCAGGTTTCGGCAACGATGATCAACCCCATCGTACCGGGATCGGTATCCCAGACAATAGGGAGCTTTCTCCTGATAATCGGGACTATCTGCGGGATCTATTTCTTTTACTTTAGTAAGAAGCAAGAGGGCATATACGCAGTTCCATCGAAGATCGGTATCTGGTTTCTGATGATCAGTTTCGGTGCGTCTTTCGGTTATACTGTTATGGCTCGTGTTTCACTACTCATCGGTCGGCTTGAGTTTTTGCTCAAGGACTGGCTACATATAATCCAATAACGAGGTAAGATATGGCACAATTACATCTGAGATTCATTCAAACAGCTAAGAAACACTCACATAGAATCGCCGTTTATGATAAGGCAACCAATGTAGATTACACCTATGGACGGATGCTGATCGCGTCTTTGATCCTCAAAGAGCATCTGGGAAAGATTCCCGGGAAATATCTGGGTATCATGCTTCCGACGTCAATGGGCGGCATGCTTGGAGTCCTCGGAACCTTGATGAATGGAAAGATCCCGGTGATGATAAACTATGCCACCGGAGCGATCGAGAATTGCCGGTATGCCAGGCAAAAGTGTAATTTCAAGACCATTATCACAAGCAAGAAACTCCTGGATAAGCTCAATCTGCAGCCCATCGACAACATGGTCTTTGTAGAAGACATCCTTGCAAGCGTCACGACCCTTGCAAAGCTAAAGGCAGCCCTGATTTCGAAGCTTCCCTATTCCGCTCTGTCCATGTTGGTGCACAACGGACCGGAGAACGAAGTCTCGGTCATCCTCTTTACCAGTGGAAGCGAAAAAGAGCCGAAAGCGGTTCAACTCAGCCACAAGAATATCCTCCAGAATGTGGATGCAGTTCCCAAAATGGTGCATTTGGACCACAACGACGTTTTCATGTCCATACTCCCGATGTTCCACGTTTTTGGGCTGACTGTCCAGTTTTGGCTACCGGTGATCCTCGGATCAGCAATGGTCACCTACCCTAACCCTCTGGAGTATAAGACTGTAAGCGATCTCTGCCGGGAGTATAAAGCTACCTTCATCAGCGCTACTCCTTCGTTCTTCTATGGTTACATGCAAAAGTCCAATCCCGGCGATTTTAGCACGATCAAGTTTGCCATCGCCGGTGCTGATAAACTCCCGGACAAGATCTACGAAGGATTCATGAAGAAGCATAACATCCCGATCTTCGAGGGTTATGGCGCGACAGAGACAAGCCCGGTCATTTCGGTCAACTATCCCGGTGTACACAAACTTGGAAGCATCGGAAAGGTCATTCCGGGGGTTCAGGTTCGCATCGTGGATATCAATACGGACAAGATACTGGGTCCGAATCAGGAAGGAAAGATCCTCGTCAAAGGTGACAACGTCATGGAAGGATATCTCGGTGATCTGGAAGAGACCTCCCTCAGGATACATAATGGCTGGTATGATACCGGAGACATTGGTATGATCGATGACGACGGCTTCCTTTGGCACAAGGGACGCCTCAAACGCTTTGTCAAGGTCGGGGGTGAGATGATCTCCCTCGTCAAGGTCGAGAATGTCCTCTCCAGTCTCTTACCGGAGAACGTCATCTGCTGTGTCGTTGACGTCCCCAATCCTACCAAAGGCGCGGATGTGGTCGCTGCGGTAGCCAACGGGGATTTTGATAAAGCTGCCCTATTGAAACAACTGAAGAAAGAGCTTCCCGCGATTGCCGTACCGCGTGAGTTTTACGTGATCGAAGACATCCCGATGATGGCAAGCGGTAAAGTCAACTTCCGCGAAGTGGAAAAGATCTGTCGGGAAAGAAGCGGACAGAGCTGATCCATGACCCTCAGCTCAAGTATCTTCGACAAGCTTCCGGAGCTAATCCCGGATACTATAGGATCACTGCAGTCTGTTGCCGAGTGCATATGGCTCTCAGGCTGGGCGGAAGCCAATGCAGGTAATGTTTCGATCAATATCAGCGAGGACTTGAAAAACTCCGCTCCCGAGCTCATATCATCCGAAAGCACGTACTACCTTGTATCCAAGACCGGTTCACGCTATCGCCAAATGAAGGATGCACCTCTGAGATCACTGGTGCTCATTGACGAGAACGGCGGAGAAATTGCCGTGTATCCCGAAAATGCCAAGCCAACCTCCGAATGGATCAGCCACCTCGAGATCCAGAGGAACTTGATACGACAAGGTTCTGATCTACGCGTAGTGTTGCATACTCATCCAACTGAACTCGTCGCATTATCCGGACTCCCGATCTACAGCACTGGGGAATATCTCCACACTCGGCTCTTTGACCTTCTGCCGGAGCTGCGTTTCTATATCCCGGAAGGGATCGCATTTTGCGAATATGCCATTCCCGGGACAGAGGATCTCTCCCGGATAACCATGAAAAGGATGGAAAACAAGAAAGCGATCATCTGGCAGAAACATGGCTTGGTTTGTCTGGGCAAAACTCCGGATGAGGCTCTCGACTATACCGAGTTGGTCAATAAAGCTGCAAAGGTCTGGTTTTTGACTTCAGAAAAATAGGCACAAAAAAAAGGGGGCGGGGAGCCCCCGTGTGTGTGTTGAGGTATGTGTCGATTTTATTGGAACTCTTCGCAATGCCAGACGCCACCATTGATGTATTTCAAGGGGCATAGATCGCGTCTTTGGCACTGAGCGCACAAACCGCTCAAGATCTCTTCTTCAGCTTCTTCCGGCTCGATCCCGATTGTCGAAAAACTGAGGATCGGGGCAATATCCCGCGTTGCTTTGTAATCCTCGCATTCGTAGATGAAGCCGTTATCGTGAGTAAGTGAACAGGCAAAACGGCTCTCACAATATTGGCACAGACCGGTGCGATGAAAATCCCGGCCTATCTCTTCATAAGAGATAAACTCGCTGATATCCACTTTCTTCAATACTGTGCGTGAAGCCATTTGATCACTCCTTGAGCTTATTAACGCTGCCCCATTATAGAGCACTATCCGTGCCAATCGTGAGCATTCATTTCATCTTGCTCTTATCTCCTGTGTATCAGACTATTACGCGTAACTGACCAGGAACCGGACGAACTAAGAACTTGCAGAATATTGTAGAATTATTCCCCACTGTAGAATCAATACCCAAAAGAGCCTACCACTTTTTATGCTTGACGGATATAGGCAATTAGAATAGTTGTGAGTAAAAATAAGCTCGAGGTTGTTATGGCTGATAAACCAGAATTGAACAACGATAATGCGGAAAACCGTGCTCCTGTCTCAAATTTCATCAGGAACATAATCGATAAAGATCTGCAATCCGGTAAACACACTAAGATCGTCACCAGGTTCCCGCCCGAACCGAATGGATATCTACATATTGGACACACCAAGTCCATCTGCCTGAATTTCGGCATTGCCCGCGACTACTCCGGGGTTTGCCATCTTCGCTTTGACGATACGAATCCCGAAGCTGAGGATACCGAATACGTCGAGTCCATCATGGAAGACATCAAATGGCTCGGATGGGACTGGAAGGAAAAGCTGTTTTATGCTTCAGACTACTATGAGAAGCTCTATGAATACGCGGAGATCCTCATCCGGGATGGAAAGGCTTTCGTTTGCGATCTCTCTCCCGAAGAGATGAATAAAATGAGAGGGACCCTGACGCAACCCGGAACAGAAAGCCCCTGGAGAAACAGATGCGTCGAAGAGAACCTCGACCTCTTCAGAAGGATGAAAGCCGGTGAATTCGATGAAGGCACCAAGACATTGAGAGCCAAGATCGATATGAGCTCCGGCAATATCAACATGCGTGATCCCGTCATCTACCGGATCAAGAAAGTTTCTCATCATCGTACGGGCGACAAATGGTGCATCTACCCCATGTACGATTATACGCATTGTATCTCTGATGCTCTTGAAGGCATCACCCATAGTATCTGCACTCTGGAATTCGAAGACCACAGACCGCTATATGATTGGTTCCTCGATCAGTTACCGGTTCCTTGTCACCCTCAGCAGATAGAATTCGCCCGGTTGAACCTGACCTATACCGTTATGAGCAAACGCTTGCTGCTGACTTTGGTCAAAGACGGGCACGTCAAAGGATGGGATGACCCCCGAATGCCGACAGTCGCAGGAATGCGCCGCAGGGGCTTTACTGCTGCTGCCTTAAGGGATCTCTCCGACCGCATTGGTGTCGCCAAGGCAAATTCCATCGTGGACTTTGAACTGCTGCAGTTTTGCGTTCGGGAAGACCTGAACAAGATAGCCAAACGAGTCATGGCGGTTCTTGATCCGATAAAGATCAATATTGAAAACTATCCTGCTGATCAAGTCGAGTATCTCGAAGCCCAGAATAATCCTGAGGATGAGACTGCCGGAACACGGATGATCCCCTTCTCCAAGCACCTTTACATCGAAAGAGATGACTTCAAAGCTGATCCTCCCAAGGGCTGGTTCAGGCTTGCTCCAAACGCGGAAGTTCGCCTGAAACACGCATATTATATCACTTGCAAGGAAGTGATCTCCGATGAGAACGGAAACGTCACAGAGCTGATCTGCACGTATGATCCTGCTTCGAAAGGCGGATGGAGCGATGACGGTCGCAAAGTCAAAGGCACCCTTCATTGGGTCAGCGCAGAGCATGCAATCCCGATCGAGACAAGGCTCTATGAACAGCTCTTTACCGTTTCAGACCCGATGTCGGCTGAGGAAGGCAAGACTTTCCTGGATTACCTGAATCCCGATTCGCTGAAAGTGGTGACAGCCTACGGTGAGCCATCCTTACTCGACGTCAAACCGCTGGAGAGCTTCCAGTTCCTCCGCTTGGGATATTTCAATTGCGATCCCGATACCCTACCCGGAAAACCTGTCTTCAACCGCGTCGTCCAACTGCGTGACAGCTGGGGCAAGCAGGAAAAAAAGAGCTAATAACTCAATAGCAAATAAACGATCTGAGTCATCCCGAACAAGCTCGGGATGACTTTTTTTTCGGGTGCTTATCGATAGGTTGTGAACAGACACACCATGTATCAAGATAGTGCGTTCCACGGATGATCGGTATCAACTCAGAGATCAGTTCTGGACAAATGTATTCACGACAAGAAGATAGTATCGGTCACAGCAGCTAACCGCTTTCTTTGCATAGCGTTTCATTATTCATCAGCACATAGAACGTCAACCATATACAGGATATATCATAGAAGCATCACTATAGCTTCACCGTAGAACACTCACTGTAATCTTAAAGGTATGTGATATGACGATGCCATGCAGACGCCACGACCACGCCGCAATGTTGCTTGGTCGCGGCGTGGTCTCGGCATCTGCGCTTGACATTCCTTTAGGTTTATAGAGGGGGACATTCGAGTGGCATTCGGTGCTATTTAGAAGAACATCCGATAACGATATGATCGATCACATATGATAGATGGGGGATTTAACCCGCTATTGTAACCTACTATACCGAAGCTCAGGAAGCTCTACAGAGGCTGATTTCGATACTCCGATCATCATAGTAAGAGTGATCTGCGATGGGATAGTATTCAATTCAAGGGCTACTATTAGCACTCCAGACTTATGACTGCTAATTCCTCTTGACAAATTCTCCAGCCCTCTTAGTTTATCGCCAGAATTCAATAATCAAAGAAGGAGAAAGTCTCATGGCACAAAAGAAAGTTGAAAGCGGAAGCCTCAGCATCCATACTGAGAACATTTTTCCGATCATAAAGAAGTGGCTCTATTCCCAGCATGATATATTCTTGAGAGAGCTCGTGTCCAACGCCATTGACGCGATAAACAAGCGTAAATACGCTGACGAGAGCTTCACGGATGAGCCGAAGGTCGAGATAGTCCTGAACAAGGATGACAAGACACTTCAGATCGTCGATAACGGGATCGGTATGACAGCGGATGAGATCCGCAAATACATAAACCAGATCGCTTTTTCCGGGGCGGAAGAGTTTATCAACAAGTTCAAGGACGTCCAGGCTAATATAATTGGTCATTTTGGTCTCGGTTTCTATTCCTCGTTCATGGTGGCGGAGAAAGTCACGATCGAGACCTTATCGATGAATGCGGATGCGGAACCTGCTTTCTGGGAATGCGATGGCAGCACCGAGTACAAACTGAGCAAGGGGAAGAAGAAAGAGGTCGGGACGACGATCACACTCCATTTTAACGAGGATTCATCGGATTATAACAATCCAGATAAGATCCGCGAGATACTGGAGCGATATTGCAACTTTATGCCTTATCCGATCAGCTTTGAAGGTAAGGTCGTGAATCAGAAGGAAGCTCTCTGGAACCGCAAGCCGAAGGACGTCACTCCTGAGGAGTATAAGCAGTTTTACAAAGACATGTTCCATGACTATCAGGATCCTGTGTTTTGGATCCATCTCAATGTGGACTTCCCCTTCAACCTGAAGGGTATCCTCTATTTCCCCAAGCTGCGTAATGATGCGGACTTCTACAAGGGAGACGTTAAGCTCTTCTGCAATAACGTCTTTGTTGCCGAAAATCTCGAAGACCTCATCCCGGAATTCCTGCTTCTCCTCAAGGGTGGAATTGACATCCCCGATATTCCGCTGAACGTTTCCCGCAGTTTCCTCCAGAATGACAAGCAGGTCCAGAAGATCAGCAACTATATCGTCAAGAAGGTCGCAGATCATCTCAATGACACCTTCAAGGAAGACCGGAAGAAGTATGAGGAATATTGGGAAGACATCAATACCTTCATCAAGTATGGAATGCTCAAGAATGAGGACTTCTACAATAGCATGAAGGATATCGTGATCTTCAAGTCCGCTTCCGGCGATTTCGTGACCGTCGAAGAATACAAGCAGAGAAATAGCTCTGAGGATAAACAAACGAGGATCTGGTATGCCTCCAGCGAGGATACACAGGTCAGTTACCTGAGCCTGATGAAGGAACAGGGGATCGAAGTCCTCTTCCAGAACTCACCTCTGGACATCCATCTCTTCCAGAGACTGGAGACGAGTTTGGAGAATACGAGCTTCGTGCGGATAGACTCTGAAGTCAACGATATGCTGGTAAACAAGGACAATCCTGATCTTGCCGATCGCAACAATCAAACGATCTCGGATAAGCTTCGGGAGATATTCACCAAAGCTTTGAATCCGGAATATACTGCGTCATTCTCTGCGGAGAGCCTGAAAGAGTATTTCGAAAAGCATCCAGAGGCTGCGACGCTCTTGGCTCCCTATCAGGTTCAAAACGGGGAACAAACCCAGATCTCTCCTTATGATATACCTGTAGATATTCGCCTTTCCTTGGGTGAATCAGCGATGAAGGAGCTGTTTGAGCATGCCTATTCGGACATCAGCATTGAAGTCAAGAGCCTCAAATCCAAGGAGATCCCATCCATGATAGTATTCAATGAATTCATGCGCAGATGGCACGATATGGATATGCTAATGCGACGTGAATCCATGGACATGATGCGGCATCACACCTTGGTCGTCAATCAGGAAAACTACATCGTGAACAAGCTCCTGGAGCTCGATGCACAGGGCAAGCGGGAAGAGGTTCAGACCTTGTGTTCCTATATCCATGACTTGTCTATGCTGGAGCAGAAGCCTTTCTCCGGTAAGGAACTCCAGAGCTTTATCCAAAAGGCGAATCGCATTCTGAACTACGTACAATGATATAAAAAGCAAATGGCTTGGGGGATCAAATCTCCCAAGCCGAAGTCTTATCCGATGTTCCTCTGAGCTCAGATCCCAAATGGGGTTTGAGCTCTATCTTTTTCTCTTGTATTCGTTAAAGCTGAGCTTGATCCCGGAGCGGGTCTCGAGCTCTTCAAAATAGTTCAGTTCCCAGTCCGAAATGTCGTAATCCGGGAAGTAGGTATCTCCTTCGAATACCGCGTCTATCCTGGTCATATACAGTCTTGATATCATCGGCAGATACAGCTCGAATACCTTTGCACCGCCGATGACGAAGCACCCATCCTGATATGGCAGACCGTCGATCTCTGCTATATCGTGACAGACGATCACTCCGTGAGGCGAATAGTCTTTACGGGTAGTGAGGACTACGTTTGTACGCTGATCCAAAGGTCTGCCGATGGATTCCCAAGTTCTCCTGCCCATGATCACTGTATGCCCGAGAGTCTTTTTGCGAAAATACTCCATATCCTCCGGAATACGCCAGGGAAGCTGGTTTCCATTCCCGATCAGTCCTCTGCGGTCAACAGCAACGATTAACGAATATTGATGCCGGAGATCAGTCATACTTCCCGACCTCAAAGAAGTTATCGATCTTGGCAATCTTTGCCTGCTTGGCAGCGGACAAGCTCCCCTGAAAGAGGACTCTGCCCCCATCCAAAAAGATGATCTGATCAGCGATCCGGTGTATGGAAGCCAGTTCATGGGTGACGATAATGATCGTCATATGCAGCTTCTCCTTGAGGTCGAGGATCAGTTCATCCAGATTTGCCGAGGTTTGGGGATCCAATCCCGCAGACGGTTCGTCACAGATCAAGATCTCCGGATCCATGATGATAGCCCGGGCAAGCGCAGCTCTCTTCTTCATCCCTCCGGATAGCTCAGCCGGTAGCAGATGCTCGGTATGCCCCAGATCGACCAATGCGAGCTTAGTTCGGATCATCCTGCGTCTGATACTCATCGGCAACTTGGTGTGCTGCTCAAGCGGGATCCCAATATTCTCAAAGACCGATAGCGAATTCATCAAGGCTCCGTTCTGAAACAGAACCCCGATCCGCTTCAGATAGCCGTTGAACTGCTCGCTATCCATTCCGGTCACTTCATCGCCCCAATACGTGACACTACCGGATACGGGCTCTTCCAACCGCAGAATGTTCCGGATCAGGGTGGTCTTTCCGCAACCGCTACCCCCGAGGATGACTGTGACCTTATTCGGAGGAATATCAACGCTGATATCGGTAAGGATGTTTTGATCCCCATATCTTGCGCAGAGGTCTTTGGTTTGGATGATAGGCTCGTTCTTCATAAGTAAAGCAAACTAAATATCGCATCGATCACGATGACGCTGAATATCGAATTGACCACGGACATGGTCGTAGCACGTCCTACTCCTTCAGCTCCACCCTTGACTTGCAAGCCGTAGAATGAACCGATTATGACGATCACCCAGGCAAAGATGATGCTCTTCGTGAAGGAGATGACGAGGTCTTTGAGGAATATAACGTCTATTGCCCGGTTGACAAAGGAAGTAAGGCTGAGGTCAAGATACCCTAAGGCAACGACCGCTCCTCCCATCATTCCGATCAGGATCGAGAAGGACACGATGATCGGCATGACCACTGTGATCGCATGGATCTTGGGGACTATTACATAACGAAGCGGGTACAGAGCCATGACCTTCAACGCGTCCAGTTCCTCTGTCACTTTCATCGTCGCTATCTCGGAAGCGATAGCCGATCCGCTGCGTCCGGCGATGATGATAGCTGTGAGCAGAGGTCCCATTTCACGTACCAAGGTGATCGAAAGCAGATCGGCAAGAAAGATCCCGGCTCCATAGTTCCTGAGCTGAACTCCGGACTGCAATGAGAGGATAAAGCCGATAATCAGAGAAAGCAATGCGACGATAGGTAACGCCATCACTCCGAGCTGGGATGCTTGCTGATAAAAAGACCCTTTTCGGGCAGATCGATGGTCAAAGATCCCGACCACAGACCAGTATGCAGTCTCTGATGCCAATAGCAGCAGCGTGCTTGCTTTACCGATCAATTCGATGATCTTCCCGCCAATGCGTTCAAAGAAGCCTTCTCGTTCTATTGAGGACGGAAGCTCCAGACTTAGGGAGCTGAAGGTCTCGATGATGTCCGCGACCTTTCGGTCTGCTCCGTTGATGATCAGCAGAGAACCGTTCTCGGAAGCGATGCTCTGCAGTTCATCGAGGAAAGCAACCCCGGCGCTATCCAGATCGGTCAGCGAAGTCAAGTCTATATTGTGAACCTTTCCGCTCCGGATTGCGCGTACAGCCTCAGCATAGACGGTCTGCACGTTCTGATTGCTCAGTTCTCCGCTGAGCTTGATCACTCCGGACTGGTTCGTGAGCGACAGCATATCAATAAAAGAGAGACAACCTCAGGTATGAGCTGTAGTCATAGAGCAGGTAGTCTTTGGTTGACTTGTCATAGATCAGGTTTGCCCGGATATCGATGGATATATTGCGCAGAAGCTTGATATTCACCCGGTTCTCGCTTTCATACTTGGCTTCGCTGGCTTCGGCACCCATCGGGAACAGCACATCGAAAGCTGAATTGACGCTGAGGAACTTGAAGAGATTCTGCGCTGAGAAGATAATTGTGCTCTCGATACCTTTATCGCTCTTATCGGCAGCTTCGCGATAAACCTCATAGACGAGGTCATCAGGAAGTTGCTCGCAGTCGCAGATATACTTAAACGAGCGACGGTTGAACTCCTGCTGCCAACCATACCCACCCCGGATGCTCATCCAGATCGTAGGCGTAAGCACAAACCTATACGTGATCCCCATTCCCTCCTTTAGGCGCATCGGGAATAGAGCTATCCCGGCTTTCATCTTTTCCTGGGCTTTTAGCACAGACAGAGTATCCCCGACTTGATCGAGCAGAATGAGATTCTTGGGTGAATTGAAATAGAGCATCTCGTCAAACAAATGCGTATTGAGGTCTGCTCTGCCATAGAAAGCGAAGTTCTTGAAGTGTTTGTTTTGCTCCAAGGGATTGAATAGCAAGGTATTCTTCAGAGACCAGGCATCCATGGAGATGCGAAAGTCATTCCCGGTCGTCAGGTTCATCCCCAGATCATAGAGTGAACGCAGCGAATATTCGAAAGCCTTTTGCTTGAAGTCCACGGCATTGTCAAACTGAGCATTGAGAGTAAATGTATTCGTCGGCTCTTCCTGAGCGGCAGAATTCTTGGTCGAGAGGCTGATATTGGTATGCAACGCGCCGCGGTGGATCTTGCTCCCCCCGGAGATGATCCCATCATCACCGAGAACCCCGGCACCAAGCATCACAGTACCCTCACCAGCTGGATCAACGAAGAAGGTCAGGAGTTTGCTCTCCCCCGCATCGAGATCGACGGTCGTGAAGTCCCGCATATCGCTCCACGCTCCACCACCCAGCTTGATCATGTAGTGTCCCGGTCTCAGGATCCAGACCTTGTCAACTTCCCCGATCTCATCGTCTCCCAGTGAATACCCCTGGTTGAGAATGCTATAGCCGAATTTCTCGGTATTCTTGATATAGATGTCGTATCCAAGCCGCACCTTGTTATGCGACTCATCCATGATGCTGATGGTCAGCTCCGACCAGACAGGTTTATCGATCACGGTTCGCATCTTGGGCTTGATGTTCACATCCAGCCCGATCTCCTGCTCTTTATCTATGGTGACGCGATAATCACCGGGCTCGAGCTGAAGGACTTGTCCAAAGACTCCGGTGATCCTCTCACCCTCGTCTTCCTCATCTTTTGCATCGACGTAATAATAGGTCTCAGGATGCGCATCCGTCATCATCTTGATGAGCAATTCACCCTTCTCGTCCTCACCCTTTGGTTCACTGATACTCTCGTAATAGAGGACCTCAGCCGGATCAAGCTTGGATGATGAACGCAAAACCGGGAGTTCCTTACCGTCCAAAAGCATGATACATCTTGCGGCAAAGACATCCGTCTGTTCCATGATCAGCTCATTGATAGCCTGCACGAAATATACGGGACTGGTATCCGGCAGGAGCTTGTACCGCGCATCCTTATAGTTAAAGAGTTCTCTTTGGGTGGAGCTGTCCCGCAGGTAAAACTCCATCTTGACGTAAGCCTTACTGACGGGCTGTTCCTCGATCATCTCCAGATTCAGGACATTGGTCTCAAGGTAATAGCTCGGAGTGCTCTCCCCCGTATCTCGATCCACCTTTTGGAAAATGTTGTAGGCTTTGATGCGTTCGACGAGGATATTGGGAATGGCATCTGATAAACGGGTAGCCCAGACATCATTGGGCATATAGCTGATCTGGAAGTTATCCTTGCGGACGACGATCTGATTGCGGCTATAGGCTCGGGATACCGTCGTATCCAATACTTCCAGCGTCTTGCCCTTGGGTGTCTTCTGGCGAAGATTTGCGCGTTCTGTCGCGCTCAGATAATCCAGAACATAATAGTTATTCACGCCTTTGACATACTTGGGAAAACAACCGCTGATAGCGATACCGCTCAGGATGAGCATCGCTCCGATCAAAATGCTATAAGTCTTTTTCATAAACGCTCCAGAGCTAATTACTCCGCCAAAGGATCGAAGGCGTGTCAGAAATCTGTTTTGAGAAGTCATTGAGGTTCTCGGAAGCTTCCCGGAGAGATTCGATCATCTCATATAGGTTACTGCGGCTGCGGATCAGGGTCCTATCGAGATTACCCATCAGGTTTCCGGCATTGCGAACCGCTGTTGTCAGCTCTTGCACCAGATCCTGGGTATTGGCTTCGGAAAGTTTGCCGGAGAGCGATTTGACGTTCACCAAGATCGAATCCAGCTCGGGAGAAGCGATCAGCTTATTGACACTTTCCAGCGAACGATTGATATTCATGCTGATCTCGTTGATCCTCAAGGTGGTATCCAATATCATCTGGTCAGAGTGCTTACCGACAGAATTGATCTGAAACTGTGTATCCTTCAAGAGAGATACAGTTTGGCTATTTACGTCGTTGATAGTCTTATCCAGATTGTTCGTGATCCTCAGGATATCGCTGTTCAATTCCCTGGTCAGATCGAGGAGAGATCTCTGAGAACTCACGCTGATGCTGTCGATGGCATTGCTTGCAGTTCCGCCGATCCGGTCGATATTCCTCGTAGTAGCCTGAGTAAGCTCGTTCATACTCCGGTTCAGGTTTTCCCCAATTCCATCAAGCTCGGTGCTGACCCTCGAGGTGATCGACGCAGCACTTTCCGAAAGCTTGCTGATGCTGGAGATGGTGACTGAGAGATTGGCTCTGGTATCCTGGATCAAAAGGCTGGTTTGCTTGAGAATGTCGGCAATGTTCTTGCGGTTTTCATCATCCGTGAGGTTAGCCAGGTTCTTGGCGATCTCATCGATCTTATCCGCCAGGGACATCGCTCTGTCCGCGATATCATCAACTGCGGAAACCCCTGCTCTGATATATGAACCGGGGGGAATGGTCTTAGCCTGGTTTGTCCCTCCGCGGAGCTCGACAGCCTTGATCCCGGTGATCCCCACAAAGACCAATACAGCTTCGGTATTCTCTTTTATGGGGGTTCCGCCATCGAGGCTGATCCGCATGATGACCTTCGTCACGTCTTTGGGATTGATCCGGATATCCTCGACCCTACCGACCTTGATCCCTTGATAGTTGACCGCGCCTCCGACCTGAATACCTGAGATGGAGTAGTTCGCAAACTCAATGAAGTAGATATCTCGCTTTTCTCCCAGGCGGTTCCCGGCTACGAGAACAAAGAACAAGATTATCAGTCCGAATCCCAGGGTAATAAATATCCCCAATCTGACCTTGACTGCTTTGGAAACCATCAGCAAACCTCTTTAATAGCTCAATTCACCGGTCAGGAACCTGTTTTTGATATGCGTTGGCGCTTTCGCCTTGATCAGTACTTTGCCTTCACAGATGACCTCTTCGCCAAAGCTGACCTCTCCCTCGATCTTGAGCTCCTTGCAGCCGGAAAGGGAGGGAACCCCTTCGGCAAACATCTTTTGCAATAGCCCGATTGAGCCGTAATAGCGGTCATCCAGCTCGATCTTGGGAGGTGTGGAAAGTCCACGTCTGAGGACTATCTGATACTGGTCGTTCAATTCATAAGCATCCGACCAGATGCTCAAGAGATCGACCGTCTTTTTGACCGGGGCAAATCTCTCTCTGGGTACGTGCAGTGCTTTGGAGCTGTTAAAGACTCCGATAGCCGCGCCCATCGCGGTCTCCAGCTGGATCGCGTCAGTTCCGTCCACATTCTTGGGATTGACGATCAAAGGCAAAAGCATCATCCCGTCACCGGCAATAAGCTGCCATTGCAATGCCTTGAGATCGATCCAGAGATTATTGGTGTTAAAATACTTATACTTTTCTATGTCCTGAAACTCATCCATCTCATCAGCTGGGCATTGCGCTATCTCGCGGAGCATGAGCTGACCGCGTCCATCCTCGCAGAGATGCCCGCCCTTCTTGTCACTTTCTGTCCTGCTGCAGACTTCCATGAGGAAGTGCACATTGTTGGCTTCCATATAGGCAGGAATGGCTGTATCGACAGTCGCCCCGAGATTGTCCGAATTCGAGACGAAGGCATAGCGATAGCCCTGATCGATCAGCCTGTCCAGCAGGTTATCCTTGGTGATCGCGCTGAAGATATCCCCATGCCCGGGAGGATTCCAATTCTTTTGCTTATCGGAGGATTCAAACGGCTTCAAGTCAGCACGGCGAATCCGGGGAAACTTATTCTGCACGAAGGAGAGGGGCAGATCCTTTAGCTTGATGTCCGGATACCTTTCCAGATACCCGAGCGTATCCGCATCCGTATTGTAGCTGTTCATAAAGAGCAGGGATAGATCATATCCGGATTGCGCTCTGAGAGTCAAGATCTGTCTGGCGATGATATCCAGAAAGGTCATATTCCCTTTGACGGGAAGCAGGGACTTTGCCTTGGAAAGCCCCATCGAAGTCCCCAAGCCCCCATTGAGCTTGATCACCGCAATGCTCTTGAGCATATCCTTTCTGGCAAGCCCGGTAATACTGCCATAGTCGATGACGTTCTCCGCTCTGGGCGCATGCGCGTCCTTACCCGGGATCATCCCTTTCTCGCCCTTTTCGAGCTGTTTATAGTACTCGCCAAAGATGCTGATCACATCTTCGGGAATACGCTCTGCCTTCATTATCTTGACAAACTGACTCAGCATCCGTATCTCCTTGTCAGATCAATTTATTAGCTTGGCTATCAAATCCTTGTCTATCGGTTCGGGCATTGTGATATGCCCTTCTTCCGCGTGTTTGGCATTCCAGTCCCGCACGGTTGCGATTGCATTCTCGTTCCGTGCCCAGTTTCTGCGGGCAACTCCGCCCATCACATCCCAGGAAAGCCCGGAGCGGATCACTTCATCCATCTGCGGACTACCGTCCAGAACGATACCGTTCCCGCCATTGACCGAGCGTCCGATCCCGACTCCACCGCCATTGGAAAGCACAACGAGGGTCATACCTCTGGCGACGTTTCCGGCAAAACACTGCGTAGCCATATCTGCCATGACGTTTGAACCGTCGCGGATATTCGCAGTCTCCCTAAAGGGGGAATCCGTGCCCGAAACATCGTGATGATCCCGACCGAGCATGATCGGACCGATCTCGCCCCGGCGAACCATCTCATTAAACTTGAGTGCGATGCGCACCCTGCCTTCTTCATCGGCATAGAGGATCCGCGCTTTAGTCCCGACCACGAGTCTATTCTCCTCCGCAGTCGAGATCCAGTGATAGTTATCCCTGTCCATCGCATTGCGGGTAGGATCGATCAAGCTCTTTGCCATCATGTCCGTCTTGTGCAGGTCTTCGTCCTTACGACTGAGGCAGACCCAGCGGAACGGTCCATAGCCATAGTCAAAGCACAGAGGTCCCATAATATCCTCGACGTAGGAAGGCCAGATGAATCCTTCTGAGGTATTCTCTCCGTTCGCGGCGATCTCTCTGACCCCCGCATCGAAAACCGAAGCCATAAAGCTATTGCCATAGTCCCAGAACTTCGAGCCTTTGGCACAGAGACTCTTGATCACCCGATAGTGTCGGGTAAGAGACTCATCGACGTGCTTTTTGAAGGCTTCCGGATCACTCCCGATCAGCTCCCTGCTCTTGGCAAAGCTCAGCCCGGCAGGAGTGTAACCGCCTTCATAAACGGCGTGACAAGACGTTTGATCCGAGATCAGCTCCGCCTTGATATCATGCTGGTCTATATACTCGAGGAGATCGACCACGTTTCCGTGATAGGCGATGGAGACCGCTTTCTTGCTTTGGCGAAATTCCTCCACCCATCTAAAGATCTCTTCCAGATCTGAAGATACTTTGCCGACCCAGCCCTGGCTATGCCTGGTCTCGATCCGGCTTTCATCAACCTCTGCGATGATCCCGATCCCACCGGCAATTTCCACTGCCTTGGATTGCGCGCCGCTCATCCCACCCAGACCGCTGGAAACGAAGAGCACCCCCGCGAGGTCTTTGTCCACCGGGATGCCGAGATACTTGCGACCCGCATTCAGCAAGGTGATATACGTGCCATGCACGATCCCCTGGGGTCCGATATACATCCATCCCCCTGCGGTCATCTGCCCATAGTTTGCCACACCCATTGCGGTCAGGCGTTTGAATTCATCCGGATTGTCCCACTTCCCAATGACCAAGCCATTGGTGGAGATCACGCGCGGAGCTTCCGGACGAGAGGGAAAGAGCCCCACCGGATGCCCGGAGGAAACGACGAGGGTTTGATCCTCCCGCATTACGCGCAGATACTGCATGATAAGCTGATACTGCATCCAATTCTGGCAGACCTGCCCGGTCTCGCCATAGGTCACCAGTTCATAAGGATAAAGAGCGATGTCAAAATCCAGATTGTTATCGATCATCACCTGCAAAGCCCTGGCTTGCGTGATCCCCTCATATTCATCGATCGGCTTTCCGCTCAATCTCCCTGCGGGGCGATAGCGGTATCCGTATATCCTGCCCTTGGTCATCAGTTCGTTCAGGAATTCGGGAGCCAACTTCTCATGTAGTTCCTGGGGTATATAGCGCAACGCATTGCTCAAAGCTATCCGTATCTCATGCTTGCTCAGGGATAGCCCTCTGTCCGGCGCTCGCCTGATCCCCGGCTCAAAGACCGGTTCCGGAGGCAAGACCGCGGATAATCCTATGGTCTGAAATCCACTCATTGACATCTGTCACCTCTGTATTATCTATATTTTATATATACTTCGCCGTGTATCTCCGGTATTCCGGGTACTGATAAGGCAAGTGCATTACGCATGGCTCATACTAACAAGCACCGCAATTTATACACAAACTGAATACGCAGAACTACACTATTATGTATTCTGCGTAAGCAAAGAAAACTGTCAAGAGTTTATTATGCTTGAGTAGAGACTGTCACAAGTGAGCATCAATGCCCCAATGCTAAAACGTAGTTTTCCCCGGCAGTTTTCAAGTGCATCAATAAGCTGTAGGGGGGACAATTGCGATAGTTGAGATACTATCTCATCAGAATTAGCTTCTTGGTCTCTTGATGCTTATTGGTGCGTAAGCTATAGAAATAAACTCCGGAAGAACACTGCCGGTCGTTCATATCCCTGCCGTTCCAGATCACCTTTGAGAAGGTGCTATTGACGGGATATGACCTTACTTTTTGTCCTTTGATATTATATATGGTTAGGCTCCCAAATTCTCTTGCCTCAGCTTTGTATTCAAGGGTGATCGTGCCATTCTGATGGAAAGGATTGGGATAGGCTCTTAGCATCGAAACAGGAGAGGGCAGGATATCGTCATCAGCACTTGTTGGCCTGTCTCTGACAATAGCTGCAGAGAACTCTCCGCCAGCTGCAATGGCTACATAGTCATTTCCTGCTGGGACATTACATTGACCGTCGTGATTATATCCCCATGCTACCAGCGTGCCATCTGACTTCAAAGCGATACTGTGATACCTTCCACAAGCAATAGCCACGTAGTCATTACCTGCTGGGACGTTGCACTGACCGAAGAAATTGTCACCCCATGCAAGGAGCGACCCGTCTGATCTCAGAACAAGGCTGTGAGTTTCTCCGCACGCTATGGCTACGTAGTCATTACCTGCTGGTATGTTGCACTGACCAGAAATATTATTACCCCATGCGATCAGCGACCCGTCTGACTTCAAAGCAAGGTTGTAACGATATCCACAATCGATGGCTACATATTCATTACCTGCTGGGACATCACATTGACTGTCGTGATTATATCCCCATGCAACTAGCGACCCGTCTGATCTCAGAGCAAGGCTGTGATACTCTCCACTAGCAATGGCAACATAGTCATTACCTGCCGGAACGATACACTCGTTTAGGTTATTTGAACCCCATGCAACTAGCGACCCGTCTGATCTCAGAGCAAGGCTGTGATCACTTCCACAAGCAATAGCTACATATTCACTACCTGCTGGGACATTACACTGACCACTGTCATTCCAACCCCAAGCAACCAGCGATCCGTCTGACCTTAGAGCAAGACTGTGATAAACTCCACCAGCAATGGCAACGTAGTCATTACCTGCTGGTACGTTGCACCCCCCGTAGTTATTAACACCCCAGGCAACTAGCGATCCGTCTGACTTCAAAGCAAGGCTGTGAATTTCTCCGCAAGCTATGGCTACATAGTCATTACCTGCTGGGACATTACACTGACCATTGTCATTACTACCCCAAGCGATCAGCGAGCCGTCTGATCTCAGAGCAAGGCTGTGATGTCTTCCACAAGCAATAGCTACATATTCACTACCTGCTGGGACATTACACTGACCATCGTCATTACTACCCCAAGCGATCAGCGATCCGTCTGACCTTAGAGCAAGACTGTGAGTCCATCCGCAGGCGATGGCAACGAAATCATTACCTGCAGGTACGTTGCACTGACCATCGCCATTCAAACCCCAGGCAACCAGCGACCCGTCTGACTTCAAAGCAAGGCTGTGATAAGCTCCACAAGCAATAGCAACGTAGTCATTACCTGCTGGCACGTTACACTGGCCTAGTTCATTATAACCCCAGGCAACCAGCGAGCCGTCTGATCTCAGAGCAAGGCTGTGAATTCCTCCGCAAGCAATAGAAACGTAGTCATTACCTGCTGGGACATTACACTGTCCATGGTCATTACTACCACAAGCAACTAGCGATCCGTCCGACCTCAGAGCAAGGCTGTGAGTCCATCCGCAGGCGATGGCAACGAAATCATTACCTGCTGGTACGTTGCACATCCCGTAGTTATTAGCACCCCAGGCAACGAGTGAACTATCCGGTAAAATTGCGGCACTATGACGGTATCCGCTCGCAATAGCTGTGAAGGTACTGCTATATTCCCCACCAACCATTTTTCCCCAAGTTTGCAGATATCCGCTTTCGGCTTGGGCGGATAGACCTATAACCACAATCAGCATTACGAAAGAAAAACATACTCTATGCATCAGCCACCTCCTATTAGCACTGATACTGACCTAACTGCAACAAATTCTAATCCCTGATTTTCTTGTGAAAGTGTGTCCACATATTACGAATCAGAACGACACATAATCACACTTTCACGACCTATCGTGACTATTATTTTACCTTTATTTATGTCAAGAACTATTTCTATCATATCTTTGCCTTTCATGACTTCGGGATAACTAACGTTGCAGTCCTCTTCGCAAGGCAACATGAATGAATCAGATCATTATATCAAGTGCAGTTTGACCATGATTTCATGACAACCCCGATTCCTCCTCAGATCTCCTGAGTATATATCTCCCAGAACTCCGTTTGAGGAAGGATCCCTGCTTCGACGGCTCGCTTGATGCTCTTGCAGGGAAGATCAAGCTCATAGATGTTTTGCCGGCTGAGATTACGCAGGTCGATCCCGGGATATTGCCTTGCCATCTCATACATCAGGCGGATATACAGAGCCGACCAAGACCGCATCGGCTTTTCTCTGTTTACTCTCAAGGAGTTATAGCTGTCCAGATACCTGCGTATATCGGCTTTGAAGCCCTCGGAAGGCTTGATCTGAAACAAGCGGGAGGATATGCTCCCGATACGCTCATTCTCTGCGCTGAGTTCAGGATAGGTATTCCTCCGCGCATAGTAGGTTCCGCTCACTTTGTCGCGACAATAGACGATCTCGCTATATCTCCCGCTGAGCCCGGGTAATCCGGTCATAAAGGTCACTTTCATGTTTTTACCTCTCGTTTAGTATTATAATTTCATCCCTCTATATACTTATGGGGAAGAAAAAGCCGAAAAAGGGCAGAAAACTATCACTTATTTTGCGCTATGTCCGTTTTCTTGCTTTGCCGCACGCTTCCTCGTATCTAATGGGTTGTTCATTGGTACTCTTTAAGTAGTACAGCCCCCTCCGCATCTCCTTGTGAATAACATTGGCTAATCTATCCAGGGCACGAAAGCCATGCCCACTATTACTACAATACCTGATGCGAAAGGATTTTATATATAATAGCTTGACAGCAAATTGGATACTAACAAGAATGAACTGTAATGATTATCGAGTGTAGCACTCACATTAAACTATGCAATCTTGAGATCATTATGCACGTAAGGGATTATCTGTAACAAGGTTTCTTAACTCCATAGATTAAGGAGGCTCAGATGAACAAAATGGCTTTGCTGTTTATCGCACTCACGCTAGGAATAGTGTGTCTTTCCGCCCAGAACCACATGGATCTGATGACCACACTATATGGCGAGTTTATCGGCAGCTACTTTGGTAGAACGGTAGTGAGCCTGGACTACAATGGCGATGGCTATGACGATCTGGTCGTGGCATCCTCCCTCTGGAATCCCACCGGAGTTTACAACGAAGATATCTGCTATGGCAAGATCTACTTCTACTGGGGTGGTCCCGGATTTGATAACGTCCCCGATTTTGTGATCGAGGGAACATATGCCCACCAGTTTGGGAATTCACCTGCACTCATTAATGCAGGAGATCTGAATAATGATGGCTTTGACGACCTGATTATTAGAGCTTATTATCCAGATGTAACTCAATTCATTGGTGTTTATCTAGGTAGAACGAATCCCATTGCAACTCCTGACATTGTCTGGTCAGCTCCGGGAGGTGTGGGGTTTAGTGTTTATGCATTAGGCGACATAAACTCAGACTTGAAAGATGATCTCTCGATAACATACACGCACAACCAAACTACATCCCTTTATATATGGGATGATATATATTATAGCCCATTACTCTTCAAAACTGCCAATTCATCACCTTATGGTCTGCTGGGGATAGGTGATGTAAATGGTAATGGTATTGATGATTGTCACCTTAGTGAACCCCTTTACGGTCAGTATAATCATTTCAGGAAGATAGTATTCTTTGGGACCACCGGTTTTCCTCAAGCTGATTCACTTGTTTTGGAGGAAGATATTTACTATCCAGATCCCCGAGCCTGTGCTTTGGGTGACATCAATGGAGATGGTTACGACGATTTTAGCAGCTACGGTTTGAATGTTCACATGGGCTCAACATATCTATCCCCAAGTCCCAGCTTCACTTTATCGGTTCCATCGATTACTTGGAGTTCTAATAACAACACGGGTTTACGCATGGTTTATGGCGACTTCAATGGTGATGGCTATGATGATATCGTGGCTTCAGACCACCGTTGGAGTTTATTCAATGGCGATGTTCTGATCTGGCTGGGGAGGCAGAATGCAAATGGAACTTATGATCTTAGATTAACGGCTCCAGAGTTATCCAGTAATTTTGGATATAGTAAGGCTACCGGTGATTTCAACGGAGATGGGCTCTGTGATCTAGCGGTTTCTGCACCTTACTATTATGAAGGAGGACCTCGATTTGAACAGGGCAAAGTATTCATTTACTCCGGGAATACGACCTTAGCAGACACTACTGTGGGCAACGATGACGAGCTTGCCCCATATATCTCAAACAGCATTAGATTATATCCTAACCCCATCTCAAGGAATGAGCCTGTGGCAAAACTGATCCTATCTGCTTCCGGAACTGGTAGAACTGAGAGAATCGCAGTAGAGATGTTCAATCTAAAAGGGCAGAAGATCAAGACTTGGGATATAGCTGCGGACAATCCTGGCAGTGGGGTTTATGAAATAGATTGTGAGGGAATCGCTACCGGCATATACTTCATCCGTGCAAAGCATGGGACTGATAGGCTGGGCAGCACGAAGCTATTGATCTACTAACTATCAGGAGAGACAAATGAAAAAGTTGACTGTGTTGGCTATATTATGCTTATTGCAGTGAATTCATCTATCCCTTCCTGAATGAACAGAATTTTAATATATAATAGCTTGACAGTAAAATGGATACTAACAAGAATGAACTGTAATGATTATCGAGTGTAGCACTCACATTAAACTATGCAATCTTGAGATCATTATGCACGTAAGGGATTATCTGTAACAAGGTTTCTTAACTCCATAGATTAAGGAGGCTCAGATGAACAAAATGGCTTTGCTGTTTATCGCACTCACGCTAGGAATAGTGTGTCTTTCCGCCCAGAACCACATGGATCTGATGACCACACTATATGGCGAGTTTATCGGCAGCTACTTTGGTAGAACGGTAGTGAGCCTGGACTACAATGGCGATGGCTATGACGATCTGGTCGTGGCATCCTCCCTCTGGAATCCCACCGGAGTTTACAACGAAGATATCTGCTATGGCAAGATCTACTTCTACTGGGGTGGTCCCGGATTTGATAACGTCCCCGATTTTGTGATCGAGGGAACATATGCCCACCAGTTTGGGAATTCACCTGCACTCATTAACACAGGAGATCTGAATAATGACGGATTTGATGACCTTATTATTAGAGCTTATTATCCAGATGTAACTCAATTCATGGGTGTTTACTTGGGTAGAGCTAATCCCGTAAGTACTCCAGATATTGTCTGGTCAGCTCCGGGTGGAGTTGGATTCATCGTATACGCATTAGGTGATATAAACTCAGATGCGAAGGATGACCTTTCGATTACGTTCAGTATATATAACTATAGATCTAGTACATATTATCTATATGTTTGGGATGATATTTATAGCGCACCATATCTTTTCCGCTCAGGTGACTGGACGCCCTTGGGACTACTTGGCATAGGTGATGTGAATGGAGATGACATTGATGATAGCCATCTTAGTGAACCGATTTACGGTCAGCATAGTCATTTCAGGAAGATTGTTTTTTTTGGATCCACCGGATTTCCTCAATCTGATTCACTTGTTTTGGAGGAAGATATTTACTATCCAGATCCCCGAGCCTGTGCTTTGGGTGACATCAATGGAGATGGTTACGACGATTTTAGCAGCTACGGTTTGAATGTTCACATGGGCTCAACATATCTATCCCCAAGTCCCAGCTTCACTTTATCGGTTCCATCGATTACTTGGAGTTCTAATAACAACACGGGTTTACGCATGGTCTATGGCGACTTCAATGGCGATGGCTATGATGATATCGTGGCCTCAGACAATCGTTGGAGCTATTTTGATGGTGACGCTCTACTTTGGTTGGGTGGGCAGAACGTTAACGGAACATATGACCTTCGATTGGCGCATCCACAAGTAGCTGACAATTTCGGCTATTCAAAAGCTACTGGTGACTTCAACGGCGACGGGCTCTCTGATATAGCAGTATCTGCTCCTTTCTTTTGGGACGAAGGTAGCGGCCACGATGTTACGCCGGGCAAAGTGTATATTTACGCAGGGAATGCTTCATTGAATGATACAACAGTTAGCAATGATGACGAGCTTGCCCCGGTTATCTCAAACAGCATTAGATTATATCCTAACCCCATCTCAAGGAATGAGCCTGTGGCAAAACTGATCCTATCTGCTTCCGGAACTGGTAGAACTGAGAGAATCGCAGTAGAGATGTTCAATCTAAAAGGGCAGAAGATCAAGACTTGGGATATAGCTGCGGACAATCCTGGCAGTGGGGTTTATGAAATAGATTGTGAGGGAATCGCTACCGGCATATACTTCATCCGTGCAAAGCATGGGACTGATAGGCTGGGCAGCACGAAGCTATTGATCTACTAACAATCAGGAGAGACAAATGAAAAAGTTGACTGTGTTGGCTATAGTATGCTTATTGCAGTGAATTCATCTATCCCTTCCTGAATGAACAGAATTTCTACATATAATAGCTTGACAGCAAAATGGATACTAACAAGAATGAACTGTAATGATTATCGAGTGTAGCGGTCACATTAAACTATGCAATCTTGAGATCGTTACGCACGTAAGGGATTATCTGTAACAAGGTTTCTTAACTCCGGGGATTAAGGAGACTAAGATGAGAAAAAGGTCTTTGCTGTTTATCGCACTCACGCTAGGAATAGTGTGTCTTTCCGCCCAGAACCACATGGATCTGATGACCACACTATATGGCGAGTTTATCGGCAGCTACTTTGGTAGAACGGTAGTGAGCCTGGACTACAATGGCGATGGCTATGACGATCTGGTAGTAGCTTCCTCCCACTGGAATCCCACCGGAGTTTACAACGAGAATATCAGATATGGCAAGCTCTACTTCTATTGGGGTGGTCCAGGTTTCGACAATATCCCGGATTTCGTGATCGAAGGGGCTTATACACCACAGTTTGGAAATACGCCCGCACTCATTAATGCAGGAGATTTGAATGATGATGGCTTTGATGACCTGCTGGTTAGAGCACACGGCACAACTTACAATCCCAATATAGATTGTTATCTTGGTGTTTACCTGGGGAGGGCTAATCCCTCAGCTACGCCTGACATTATATGGTCGGCTCCGGGTGGAGTGGGGTTTTCTGTTAATGCCTTAGGTGACATAAATTCTGACGGGAAAGATGACCTTTCGATTACGTTCAGTATATATAACTATAGATCTAGTACATATTATCTATATGTTTGGGATGATATTTATAGCGCACCATATCTTTTCCGCTCAGGTGACTGGACGCCCTTGGGACTACTTGGCATAGGTGATGTGAATGGAGATGACATTGATGATAGCCATCTTAGTGAACCTATCTACGGTCAGCATAATCATTTCAGGAAGATTGTTTTTTTCGGATCCACCGGATTTCCTCAATCTGATTCCCTTGTTTTAGAGGAAGGTATTTACTGTCCAGATCCCCGAGCCTGCGCCTTGGGTGATATCAATGGAGATGGTTACGACGATTTTAGTAGCTACGGTATGAATGTTCATCTGGGTTCGCCCAATCTGTCTGTGCCACCCAGCTTCACTTTATCTGGTCCTACCATTACTTGGGGTACTGAGAATTGTACGGGTTTACGCATGGTTTATGGCGACTTCAATGGCGATGGCTATGATGATATTGTTGCCTCAGACAATCGTTGGAGCTATTTTGATGGTGACGCTCTACTTTGGTTGGGTGGGCAGAACGTTAACGGAACATATGACCTTCGATTGGCGCATCCACAAGTAGCTGACAATTTCGGCTATTCAAAAGCTACTGGTGACTTCAACGGCGACGGGCTCTCTGATATAGCAGTATCTGCTCCTTTCTTTTGGGACGAAGGTAGCGGCCACGATGTTACGCCGGGCAAAGTGTATATTTACGCAGGGAATGCTTCATTGAATGATACAACAGTTAGCAATGATGACGAGCTTGCCCCGGTTATCTCAAACAGCATTAGATTATATCCTAACCCCATCTCAAGGAATGAGCCTGTGGCAAAACTGATCCTATCTGCTTCCGGAACTGGTAGAACTGAGAGAATCGCAGTAGAGATGTTCAATCTAAAAGGGCAGAAGATCAAGACTTGGGATATAGCTGCGGACAATCCTGGCAGTGGGGTTTATGAAATAGATTGTGAGGGAATCGCTACCGGCATATACTTCATCCGTGCAAAGCATGGGACTGATAGGCTGGGCAGCACGAAGCTATTGATCTACTAACAATCAGGAGAGACAATAGAAAAAGTTGACTGTGTTGGCTATAGTTTGCTTATTGCAGTGATTTTTATCTATCCCTTCCTGAATGAAGATTGTACGTGCTATAGCTTTAACCATCAGGGCGGCTCATTTCATTCCCTTTTCTTCCTCAGATGACTCTCTCATGACCCTCTCATCACTCCCTCATCAAGACCAGGGAATTACCTGAGAAACATCTGTGAGAAATCAGACCATTACCAAGAGATTCCCGCGTGATCCCCGCGTGAAGCCCGCGTGAACCCCGCGTGAGCACGCGGGAATCACATGGGGATCACCCGTGCTTCACACGGGCAAGCTAAGGGATTGCATAAGGTATTAGCCGGGATCTTTGCGTTCGGTAATTTTGAGCTTGACAGAGAAGCCCTTTACAGGGGCTATAATATCCCTCGATATGATAAGAAGATTTCTGCTTGTTTTCTCGCTTATAATACTGTCGCTGAGTGTGTTCCTTCCGCTCGGAGCGACAGGTTCGAAGGTCATCCTCAAGGTTTTTGAGCTGCCTGATCCGCGTAAGACAGACGCCTACACGACGGCAAATCTGGCGGTGATCAAGGCTTTTCGGGAGAAATACCCCAATATCGAGCTCAGGGCATATTCCGGGATCAAGATCGAAGGGATGGATCTCGATGCGGGTCCGCTCATGGCAATTGCCGGGGGAGTCGCGCCGGACGTCATCTATGTGAATTTCCGCCAAAGCGATACCTATATCCAAAATGGCTTTCTCTATCCGCTGGATCGCTTTGTGAGCAAGATGAGCCCGCAGGAACTCCGGCTCCGGGTCGAGAAGCCCGTCTGGCAAGTGATCCGTCGCACCAAGGGCGGAGACAAGGCAGAGCGCGTCTGGGCAATGCCCTATGAGACGCTTGTCCGGGTCTTGATCTACCGCAAGGATGTGTTTAAGAAAGCAGGATTAGACCCAAACCGGGCACCGCAGGATTGGGATGAATTCCTGCGCTATGCCAGGCTCTTTACCGATCCCAAGACCGGAAGCTGGGGCACCGTCCTCGCCTCAGGGCCTCAGGCAGCGTATGATTGGCTGCCTTTCCTCTGGGGTGCAGGTGGAGATGCCGTCACCTATGACCCCGTCAAGCAGGAATGGAAAGCGAGTTTTGCCGGAAAAGCCGGGGTTACGGCTATGGACTTTTACTTGAAGTTAGCCACGAGCAAATGGACGGATGGCGAGGGTAAGCCACAGACCGGTTTTGCCATTCGCGAGGGTGAATGGGGCTATATGTGGCAGGAAGGCAAGATCGCGATGCGGATGGATTATCTCTCCCAGCAGAACATGGGCGGAAGCTATGATCCAAATCTCTACGGCTTTGCACCTGCTCCCCGTGGTCCTTCCGGCAGAGGTGGAAGCGAGATCAATTGCCGCATGATGGGGATCTTCTCGGGCGCCGGGATCAGCAACAATTCCGGCTTAGGAAAGCGGGATGCGGAAGCGGTCCGCGACGCGGCATGGAAATACATCAGCTTTTATGACAGTGAGGAAGCGCGTCGGATCCGGATGAAGATCATGGTGGCAAATGGTTTTGGCAAGATGCAAAACCCGGTCTTTCTCAAGCGTTATGGCTATGGCGAATATCTGAAATATGCTCCCGCAGGCTGGCTCGAGACCTTTGAACGGGCTCTGATCGACGGCAAACCGGAGCCTTTTGGCAATAACTGCCAGAAGGTCTATGAGTTTATGACCTATCCCCTGGAAGAGCTGGTATCACTGGCTCTGAGCGGGAAACTCAGCGAAGATCCGGCTGTACGTCAGGCGCAGATCTCCCGCATCCTCAGTGCCGGTGAAAAGCGCACCAACGCGGAGATGATCGGACGCATCGAGCCAAAGGTCAAAGCCTTTCGGGAACGCCTCGCGATGCTCATCGCGTTCTTTATCATGATCTCCTTTATCCTTGTGCTGTGGCGGGTATGGAGACTGCTAACCCCGGAGCTGAGGGTGGTCAGTACCACCCGGAATAAGAACCTGCTCTGGATAGTGCTGCTCACCGCTCCCGCGGTCATCACCGTATTCGTCTGGAAGTATCTGCCGATGATCAACGGAAGTTTGATGGCTTTCAAAGCCTATAACATCGCCGGAGCTTCCCCCTGGGTCGGCTTTGCGAACTTTGCGGAAGTGCTTTTTGACCCCTCTTGGTGGTCATCGGTGCTCAAGACGCTTTACTATATGCTGCTTTCGCTCGGGCTGGGCTTCGTCCCGCCCATTGCTCTCGCCATCCTCCTGCAAGAGGTTTCCCATGCGAAGATGATCTATCGGGTCGTCTATTACCTCCCTGCGGTGATCAGTGGCGTCATCGTCATCTATCTCTGGAAACTGCTCTACAACCCCTCGGATGCAGGGGCTTTGAACCAGATCCTCCTGGCTCTGGGCTTGCCAAAGAGCATGTGGATCAAGGATGAGACTCTGGCTATGCTCTGCGTCGTCATCCCGACGATCTGGGCAGGGATGGGACCGGGTAGCCTCATCTACCTTGCCGCGCTCAAGAACATCCCCAATGAGCTGTATGAAGCCGCTGAGATCGATGGTGCCGGCTTCCTCAAAAAGCTCCACTATATCGTCATCCCCTCCCTCAGACCGCTCATCATCATCCAGTTCATCGCCGCGTTTATCGTTGCTGCTCAATCCAGCGACTTCATATTGGTCATGACTTTTGGCGGGCCAAACGAGGCGACACGGGTCGCAGACCTGATGATCTTTGAAAAGGCATATCTCTATCTCAAATTCGGAGTTGCGACGACGATGGCTTGGCTCCTCAGCCTGCTCCTCATGGGCTTTACCGTCTTGCAGATCAAGCACGTCTCAAAGCTGGAGTTTAGAGCAGTGAATTCCGACAAGGGAGAGCAAAAATGAGCATTATCGGCAGAGTCGAAAGCAGATCAGCAAAGTATCGGATAATGAACCTCTGCATTCACCTTGTGCTCATTATCGGAGCGATCACAATGGTTTATCCCTTCCTGCTCATGATCTCATCCTCAGTAAAGAGTGCCGTGGATAATACGAGATTGACCTTGATCCCGCCTTATCTGCATGACAGTGAAGCGTTGTTTCAGAAGTATCTCGAATCCAGATATAACGAGGAAAGCAACCGTTTGACGGATAACTACGCGGGGAAATGGCTGGCGTTTTCCGAGGTGCGTGCCCCACATAGGCTCTATCCGGCGATCTATCGGGATTGGCAGGACTTCCTCGCCCGGAACAGAGAGAAGTATGGCTCCTATGATTTTTATGCGGCAGAGCATTATGGCAGAGGGGTCTATCCCCGCAATCAGCGCGTTATCCGCAAGCTGCTCAAAGCAGAGAACGATCATGATCTGAACGTTTTTAACAATCGCTACAGCACGGGAGTCCAGACTTGGGAAGAGATAGTCATCGAGGAAAAAGAGATCCTCTCCCGCAATTTCATCAGCAGTGACAAGGGCTATCTCGGTAGATTTCAGGAGTTTAAGCTCTCGCTTCCGGATTGGCACAGGAACTATATCAATCTGGACGGGAGCTTTGCCCAGGCGGAGCTTATTCCTCTCTTTGGGGGTGACCTCAAGAAGATGAATGACTCGCTGGGAACGAGCTATACGGAGTGGGATCAGATCGTCCTCAGCCGTGAATGTCCCCCTCTGGACAACCCCTTACGGGACTTTTGGATCCACTACGTCAAGGAAGTGGTAAATATCCATCATATCCTGATCATGCCCGGCTCTACGCCTAAGTTCCGGGACTTCCTGCGTGCGAAATACTCTTCCCTGAGTCTCTTGAACCAAACCTGGGGAACCGGGTATCAGAGCTTTGAGGAAGTGACGATCCCGGTGACTATTCCGGATAGCGGGGCATTCGTCACCGATATCAGCTACTTTGTGCAGTATATTGCCGCACCGGAGGACCTGACGCTTCGCTCCATTCAGGAGGACTTTCGCGACTATCTCGTGCTTAAATATCGCGATGTAGATGGCTTAGCCAAGAGCTGGGGACTGTATGAAGGCTATTTGGAGCAAGCAGTTCCGTCCTCGGATTATCCCACGGAGAACCTTGTTCTGAGAGAGCTTTGGCGGGATTTCGTGCGTAGTGTCCCCGCGCAGATCAGCCTCAAGAGCGGTGCACGACAGGAATATCTGGACTATCTGACCCGGAGATATGGGCAAAACGGTGTCCTGGATCTGCGTCGGGTGAGCCGGATATTGGGGACAGATTACCGCACTCTCGAGGACATCACTCCTGCGACGACTCAGCCTGCAAGCATATCGCTACGATCTGTATGGCAAGACTTTGTCACTAACTATGTGAACCCTTCTATGATATCTCTCCGGGAACCGGAGAAGGTCACGGATAATTATCGGAGCTTCCTGCGAGAAAGGTTCCGCAATGACACGGAGCTTTATCGGCATATCTATCGCTTGGGAGAGGATATCCGGGCATTGCCCTTCCCGCAGCAGCAGATCGAATACGCGCTGTTCATCGAGCATGAAGGCAACATCCGCAAGGAATTCCTCGTCCGGAACTATGCGATGGTCTTGGAGCAAATGCTGAGCGACTCGCGTTCCCTGCGCAATACCCTGATCTATTGCCTGCTCTCCATCCTCTTTGCGATAACGGTCAATCCGCTGGCAGCTTATGCGCTGAGCCGGTTCAAACCGAAGTTTGGCTATCAACTGATCATGGTATTTATGCTGACGATGGCTTTCCCGGCTATGGTCATCGGCATACCGAACTTTCTGATGCTCAAGAAGCTGAACCTGCTCAATACTTTCTGGGCTTTGGTGCTTCCCGCGGCTGCGGATGGATACTTCATCTTCCTGCTCAAGGGCTTCTTTGACAGCTTGCCCAAGGAACTCTATGAGAGTGCAAGGATCGACGGTGCGGGGGAATTTCGCATGTTCTGGCAATTCACGCTATATCTATCCAAGCCTATCCTTGCCGTCATTGCGCTCGGGGCTTTCAATGCCGCATATCGCAACTTCCTCTTTGCCTTTATCGTATGCCAGGATCAGACGATGTGGACGCTCATGGTGCATATCTATGAACTGATGCAGAGAGCGAGCTTATCGGTCGGTTATGCCGCGCTGGTCATCGCTGCAATACCCACCCTCATGGTGTTTGTATTCTTCCAAAACGTAATCATCAAGGGGATAGTCATCCCCATGGAAAAATAGGAGTTTAGATGTTTAATGAAAAGATAATCCTGGAACGGATCAAGCGGCTCATCCAGCGAACCGGACAGGAGATATACCTCAAAGGGGAGAAGGCGACTTGCGTGTATAGCTATGATCCGCAGCCGATCCCCTATGAGAAAGTGAGTGAACTGGAGTATCGTCCCATTCAGGTTGGCGAGATCTGGGGACAAGCCTGGGGTAGCGCCTGGTTCAAGATCTCCGGTAAGCTCTCGGCTGTCCCAGTGGGTTTACAAGCAGGGCTTTGGCTGGATTTTGACGGTGAAGCCTGCGTCTGGAAGGATGGCTCCCCCTGGCAGGGCTTGACCAATAAGGTGGATTGGTATCACAATGCATCGAAGTTCTTTGTTCCGCTTTCCGAAAACGAAGGAGAGAGCTTTGAGCTCTTGGTCGAGGTCGCTGCAAATGGTCTCTTTGGCAGCGGGAAAGAGGACTATCGGCTGTGTGAGGCATGCATCTGCTTCTTTGATCCGGAGCTCTTTGGCACTTTCCTCGAGCTTGAGCTGCTCTTTAACCTCGCTGAAAGCCTCGATAAGGGCTGCACGCGGTATAAGAGACTGGTGCATGGGCTAAACGAGGTCTGTAACCTGTGGAACACTGATCGGGAAGGCGTCGCTGCCATACTAAAGGAGCTGTCTTCTCACAAGGCGAATTCCAGCGCTCTGACGGCCTACAGCGTTGGGCATGCGCATCTCGATCTGGCTTGGCTCTGGCCCTTACGTGAGTCCATCCGCAAAGGCGGTAGGACGTTCTCCAATGCCCTGCGCTATCTGGAAAAGTATCCGGACTATATCTTCGGGGCTTCGCAGGCTCAGCTATATCAATGGATCAAAGTGCACTATCCCGCTCTCTACAGCGAGGTCAAGGCAGCGATCAAGACCGGGAAATGGGAAGTTCAGGGAGCATCCTGGGTAGAGTTTGATACCAATATGCCCTCCGGGGAATCCTTGGTACGCCAGTTCATGTATGGTAAGAGGTTTTTCCGGGATGAGTTCGGGATCGAGCCGGACACACTCTGGCTGCCGGATTGCTTCGGGTTCAATGCAAACCTGCCGCAGATCATGCAGGGATGCGAGGTCAGGCACTTTATGACCCAGAAGCTGAGTTGGAACGAGACGAATACCTTTCCGCATCATCTCTTTATCTGGGAGGGTATCGACGGGAGCAGGATACGCTCGCATCAGCTACCCACGAATGACTATAACTTCTCCAATAACCCCTCCTCCATGCTGGAGACGGAGAAACGCTTTGCCCAGGGACACATCGCGGATAGCTTCCTCAATCTCTATGGGATCGGGGATGGTGGCGGAGGTCCGACCGCGCATCATGTCGAGTATGGACTTTTGATGCAGGACATCGAGGGACTGCCAAAGTTCCGCTTCGCCCCCTCCACAGCTTTCTTTGACCATATCAGCTCTATCCCGGAGCCTCAGCTACCGGTCATGTATGGCGAGCTGTATCTGGAGTTTCACCGGGGAACATATACGACGCAAGCGCTGATGAAGAAGAACAATAGAGCCAATGAGCGTCTCCTTGCCTTTGCCGAACTGACTGCTGTCCTCAGCGGTGTCGAGTATCCTGCGACATTACGCGGAACCTGGGAGAAGCTCTTGCTCCTGCAATTCCACGATATCCTGCCCGGTTCGTCGATCAAACCCGTCTATGAGGATGCAGCGCGCATCTCGAATGAGATCGCTGATGACTGCTTGCACACTATCCACAGCCTTCTCTCACCAGATGTTAAGCAGGGAACTACGGCTGATGACAAACGCTGGTACATGGTGATCAGCCGTTCAAATCGGGAGACCAAACAGTGGGTGGAGCTGCCCTTTGCCGACGGATATCTGACTCCATGCGACGCTCAGGGGAACGTTCTCCCGCATTATCACAGCGATAAGCTGATGGTCTGGATGGAGCTTCCTCCGCTGAGTATGAGTTCGCTGTACCTTATAAAAGGGACGAGTTTGGCACCTGCAAAGCAAGATACCGACCTCAGTCTGGAGAATGCGCATATCCGCGTCCTACTCTCCGAAAGGGGAAGCATCCTCAGCATCTGGGACAAAGAGACAAATCGCGAAGTCCTCAAGGAAGAATCCAACCTGCTCAAGCTTTGGGAGGATGAGCCGAATAACTGGGGAGCCTGGGATATCAATCACTATTATCGGGAGACTAAGCCCTCCCTGCCGAAGAGCGTCAGTCTTTGCCCGGAAGAGTGTTTCACGACCGAGAAGCTCAAACGGATGGTCTTTGCCATCGCAATTGGTGAGTCTCAGATAAAGCAAACCGTGGAACTCTGGGATGACAAGCTCATCCGCATCAAGCACAGTGTGGACTGGAAGGAACATCACAAGATGCTCCGGGTGCATTTCCTCCCCGATATATATGCCAATGAGGCGACGTATGAGATCCAGTTTGGCGTCATCAAGCGAACGACGAAACCGCGTAACCAGTGGGAATTAGCCCAGTTCGAGGTTCCCGCTCATCGCTTTGCCGATCTCTCTGAAGCCGGCTATGGAACGGCTTTGATCAATGACTCCAAGTATGGCTATCGCATCCGCGATAACGAGATGGAGCTTTCTCTCCTTCGCAGCCCGGCTGACGTCGATCCTGATGCCGATATCCACCATCATGAATACAGCTATGCCTTCTACCCGCATGTAGGATGCTATGAAGATAGTGACGTCCTGCACGTTGCGCATGAATTTAACGACAAAGCGGAGATTATAGCCATTCCGGAAGAGCCTCTCATCCCTGCTATAGCGATTCCATTCATACCCTGCTCGCATATCAAGCTGGATACGATCAAACCGGCTGAGGACGGCAAGGGTATCATTTACCGGCTGTATGAATTCTGCGGGAAATCCGGGATGCTCGAGCTTGAGCTGCCTTTCGGATATACCAAAGCTTCCCTGTGCAATATGGTCGAACATGGGAAGGAAGATCCGGAAGTCCAAGCCTCAAAGCTAACGCTGCATTTCCGCCCCTTTGAGATAGTCACAGTCAGGATAGAGCCATGATACCCGCACCCAAGGAGACTATCCTCTCCGGGGGAGAACTTAAACTCACACAAGAGATAAGGCTCGATATCCCCGGCAGTATCTCAAGCGGAACCGCAGAACTGATCACGCAGGACTTTTTCTCTTGGTATGAGGCGCAAACTCAGCACCTGACAAAGACGGATCAGGCAATCTCCCTCAGCTTGCATAAGTTCCCCGCTCTCCCGGCAGTATCACCGGAGATGTACGCTATCGTTATCTCTGATAAGGGAATAACCATCTCCGCTTCTTCAGAACCAGGCTTTGTTTATGGAATTGCCAGCCTCAGACAGATGGTATATATCGCCATCAAGACAGGAACCGGGATCCCCTGTGGCAGGATCATCGACGAGCCAAAGTACAAATGGCGTGGTCTGCATCTGGATGTCAGCCGTCACTTCTTTACCGTTGACTTTATCAAGCAATACCTATGCTGGATGAGTGAACTCAAGCTCAATCGCTTTCACTGGCATCTGACAGATGACCAAGGCTGGCGGATCGAGATACTCCGGTACCCGCTCCTGACGGAAAAAGGTGCCTGGCGTACCGAGCCTGACGGATCTCTCTACGGAGGATTCTATACCCAGTCAGAGATAAGAGAGGTCGTCGAATATGCCCTGCAACGCGGGATCACTATCGTCCCGGAGATAGACATCCCCGGGCATAGTATGGCTCTTCTCTCCGCCTATCCGGAGCTTGCTTGCTTCCCGGCTAACTTCGAGCCTATCAACTATTGGGGTATTACCGATGATGTCCTCTGCCCCGGTAATCCGCACACGCTATCCATGCTCAAAGACATCTTTGCTGAGATAGCATCCCTCTTCCCCGGAGAATACATCCATATAGGAGGAGACGAGGTTCCGACTACCCGCTGGGAAAGCTGCCCCAAGTGCCAGGCTGTGATGAAACAAAACAAGCTCATGTCTGAGAGAGAGCTCCAGAGCCTATTGCTCCGGGAACTCAGAGACTATTTAAGCAGCCTGGGGAAGCAAGTCATAGGTTGGGACGAGATCCTCGAGGGGGATATATCCCCGGATACAGTAGTGATGGTATGGCAAGGAGACGGTAAAGACGCTACCCACAAGGCACTGGAGACTAAGAACCGCGTCGTCCTCTGCCCCAATCACTACCTCTATTTTGACTGGAAGCCCAGCTCTGCTCCGGATGAGAAAGGCGCCTTCGGAGTGACAGATATTGAGAAGGTCTATTCTCTTTCTCCAGCTTCTTATGATGCGCAAAGAACCGGGCTGATCCTCGGCGGTCAAGCCAATCTCTGGACAGAGAGAATGCAAAGCCCCGATGACGTGAAGTACATGCTCTTCCCTCGCGCCTACGCTCTTGCTGAGATATTCTGGAGTTCATCTGACAACAGAGACTTCGGTGATTTTAGCAGACGTCTTGAAGAACTGGACGGATATCTATGATCAGACACGCATCAAACCCCATCATCACCCGAAAGGACATAGTCAGCACTCATCCATCGCTAAAGGATGTAAGTTCCGTATTCAACCCAGGCGGGATAATGCTAAATGAACGTATAGTTCTCCTGCTCAGGGTGCAGAACCGAGCCCGTGAGACACTTATCCTTCGGGCAGAATCAACAGACGGTATCCGCTTCGATATTGACGCCGACCCGGTCAAGATAACGGGGCTGGAGCAATATCCCGGCGTTATCTACCATATCTACGACCCACGTGTGACGCTGCTCAATGGCGAGATCCACGTGCTGACGGCTGTCGATACGGATAGCGGGTGCTATTGCGCGCACTTCCTCACCGATGATATGAGAGAGCTAAAGCTGATCACTTTTGACACGACCACGCAGATGCGGAATGCGGTTCTCTTCCCGGAGAAGATCAACGGGATGTATCACCGCTTTGAACGCTACAACAGCTTCACCGGGAGTGATGGGGTCAGCACCGGGAAGTCCATCACCCATAGCACTTCCGCAGACCTCAGAATATGGAATTCTACGACCGAAGTCCTCAAAGGCAACCCACACTATTGGGATGAACTCATCGGTTCCGGTCCACCGCCCCTGAAGACCCAGTTTGGCTGGCTACACATCTATCATGGCGTTGCAACCCACTTTGGCTCTGCCAATATCTATCAGGCAGGGATCAGCCTGCATGACCTTTCCGACCCGTCTATAGTGCTCAAACGGGGTAAATACAACATCCTCGAACCCAGAGAGCTTTACGAACTGACAGGACAAGTCCCGAACGTCGTCTTCCCGTCCGCTGCAGTACCTCTGAGCATCAGAGATGATGGCACAGTCGCGGAGGATACTGATATCTACGTTTACTATGGTGCTGCTGATACGTCGGTAGCCCTTGCAGTCACCAACGTCAAAACCCTGATGGAGCATCTTTATGCGTAAACTCCTATTTCTGATCCTGTTATGCCTATCACTGCCTCTGCTGGCAGAGACCTTCCCTGTTCCAAACCTGCCCTATGCCCCACTCTCCTATATCTGCCAAAAGACCGATCAAGCGATCAGCATTGACGGTCTCGCCGATGAACCGGACTGGGAAAAAGCAGCTTGGACAAGCGACTTCGTAGATATCGAAGGCTCAAACAAGCCCCTCCCCTATCTCCAAACCCGGGTGAAGCTCCTGAATAGCGACAAGGGACTCTATATCTTCGCGGACTTACGCGAACCGCATATCTGGGCAAAACTCACCAATCGGGATGACGTAGTCTTCTTTGACAACGACTTTGAGGTCTTCCTTGATCCCAACGGCGATACTCACGAGTACTACGAGTGGGAGATCAACGCCTATGGGACTCTCTGGGATCTCTTTATTCTGCGTCCCTATCGCGATGACCACCGCTCCCTGAACGGATACGATACCCGTGGGATACAGACAGCGATACATTTAAACGGAACGCTGAACGACCCCTCGGATGTAGATACAGGCTGGACGGTCGAGATGTTCATTCCCTTCGATGCGATCAGCGAAATGGCGCATATGCCTATCCCTCCAAAGGTGGGAGACGTCTGGCGTTTGAATTTCTCCCGCGTGGAATGGGAAACTCAATATGACACGGGATCCTACGTCAAGATCCCCGGTGCGCCTGAATCCAACTGGGTTTGGAGCCCACAAGGTTTGATCGCTATGCACTATCCCGAACGCTGGGGCTTCTTAGTCTTCTCAGACAGTGCTGATCCTCAGAAGGCAATTGACCCAAGCTCCGGCGCTTATGCGATAGATAACTACCTACGCGAGCTTTACTATCGCCAAAAGCAGTTCTACATGGATAACCAATACTATGCGCCCAAGCTCAAAGTCCTGGACAGACAGCTGGCAAAGTCTGAACATACCAAGCATATCAAGATCGAAACGACATCCGTCTCGTATGTCATCACCTATCAGAATCCCAAAACCGGGATCACCAGACACATCCGGGAAGACGGCTTAGCCTGGTGAACCGAATAATCGTTGACAGGATTACCCCTGAGGTTTTCCGGGATATAACAATAAATACAAAGGACTATAGCCATGTATAGAGAAGCATATCATTTCCCCATAGAGCGTTACATCAGTGACGATAACTTCAAGCTATTTCGAGAGTATGTAAAAGACTTAGAGACCCCTGTATTGCTCATAGATGTCGATAAGATCCGGAGAAAGTATCGCGATCTCGCAGAAAACTTCCCTATGGCGAGTATATACTATGCCGTAAAGGCAAACCCCAGAGACGAGGTCATTGATATGTTAGCTCAGGAAGGATCGTGCTTTGATATCGCTTCCCGCTACGAGCTCGACCAGATGATCCGTCACAACATCAGCCCGGACAGGCTTTCCTATGGCAATACGATCAAGAAACGCAGTGATATTGAGTATTTCTATTCCAAAGGCGTCCGCATGTTTGCGACCGACTCCGAGAACGACCTTAAAAACATCGCCGAGCTTGCTCCCGGTTCTCGAATCCTCTTTCGTATCCTGACCGAGGGAACAGGCGCAGACTGGCCTCTTTCCCGCAAGTTCGGTTCGCACTCAGACGTGATCTACTACCTCATTCTGCAAGCCAAAGAGCTGGGACTGATCCCTTGGGGTGTCTCATTTCACGTAGGCTCTCAACAGCGCGATATCGGCCAGTGGGATGATGCGATAGCCCGTTGCAAATACCTCTTTGACGCTGCTATGGAAGAGGGGATCGAGCTTCAGATGATCAATCTTGGGGGTGGATTCCCCGCGAGCTACGTCGATCCGACCTATGACCTCGAAGAATATGCCTCCGAAATACTCCGGTTCATCAGCGAAGACTTTGGTGAGAACATCCCGCAGCTCATCCTCGAGCCCGGACGTTCGCTCGTCGCGGATGCCGGAGTCATTGTCTCCGAGATCATCAATATCTCCCGCAAGTCAAAAAACAACCTCTACCTGTGGGTCTATCTCGATATCGGCAAGTTCGGCGGTATGATCGAGACTATCGACGAATCGATCAAATTCCCTATCTGCTTTGACAAAGACGGACTGGCGGAGGAGATAATCCTCGCCGGACCTACCTGCGACTCTATGGACATACTCTACGAGCATTACAAATACCATATGCCGGAAACCTGTTTCCCCGGGGAGAAGGTCTTCATCTTCACGACCGGAGCTTATACCCAAAGCTATAGTTCGGTGAACTTTAACGGTTTCCCACCTCTCAGGGTCGAGATGCTTCCTCCTGAGATCCATCTTTAGTATTAAGGAGCTATGATGTACTACTTGCCCGTTGACCTGCTCAAGCAGTTTATGATCGAAGTCTTCACGCATATCGGTGTCCCACATGAGGATGCCGTGATCTGTTCCGATGTCCTCATCGCCTCTGACCTCAAAGGGATAGAGTCTCACGGCATCGGCAGGCTAAAGATGTATTACGACAGGATCAAGCTGGGGATCCAAAACCCCGTCACAGAGATCTCGGTCATCAAAGACCGCTATGCAACCGCCGTCTGGGACGGAAACCACGGCATGGGTCACGTAATCGGGCACAGAGCCATGCAGGAAGCCATCGACAAAGCCTCACGCTATGGCATGGGCAGTGTCGCTGTCCGCAATTCCACACATTACGGGATCTGCGGATACTACGCGGAAATGGCGACCAAGCAAAACATGATAGGCATGACCTTCACGAACGCTCGCCCCTCGATCTGCCCCACTCACGGGACGGATCCTCTCCTGGGCACCAATCCCATCTGTTTCGGTGCTCCCTCCGATCTGCCCTTCCCCTTTATCTACGATGCTGCGACGTCCATCTCCCAACGTGGGAAGATCGAACAACTGGATAGAGAGGAAAAGCCCACTCCCGCAGGCTGGGCGATCAATGCCCAAGGCGAGGCGTGCACAGAGACAAAACAACTCCTCAAAGACCTCGTCTCCCAGACCGCAGCGATGCTTCCCATCGGCGGGATGGATGAGCTGACCGGCAGTCACAAAGGCTATGGACTGGCGACGATGGTAGAGATACTCTCTGCTGCCCTGCAAGATGGCTTTTATACCAATGACCTCCTCGGCGTCGATGCCGAGGGTAAGCCAACACAGTACAAACTCGGACACTTCTTCCTGGCGATGAACATCGATTTCTTTACCGAAATAGACAGGTTCAAGACAATTGTTGGTGATATCTCCCGTCAATTGCAGAGCTCTCACAAGCTTCCCGGTCGCGACCGCATCTGGGTAGCGGGTGAAAAGGAATATGAGAACGAGCAGCGCGTGCGCGCGAATGGAGTTCCGGTCGTCCCCAATCTCCGGAAGAATATCGAGTTTCTGCAATCCGAACTGGGCATAGACCTGATCAAGTTTTGATTTTGCTTGCATCAGCCTGAGTTTGCGGTATATTGTCGATATTAAACAACACCATAAAGGAGAATGTAATGAAAAAACTTGTTGTTTTGGTATTACCCCTGTTGCTGGCTATAACCCTCAATGCCGTTGATTTCGGCATTGGTGGTGAGTTCCGCACTCGCGCAGCCATGTACAATGACATGTTCGAGAATAATGGCGGTCATATTGACAATCGTTTATTGCTAAACCTCACAGCCAATATTCACCCCTCTCTCAAAGTTATCTACGGCATCGAAGTCGGAGATATCCGTTGGGGTGACGCTCCCTCAGGTGGTCAGCTTGCCACCAACGGGATCAACGTCGAAACAGACCAGCTCTATCTTGACTATCAGATGAAGTTCATGAATCTGAACCTCAAGCTTGGGCAACAGTATTGGGCGGATCACCGCAGTCTGGTGATGGATGATACCTTCTCCGGCGTGATGCTCTCGACCGATGACCTCATGGGCTTCAATGCCGAGTTTGGTTATCTCAAAGCCAGCGAGAACGACCCTGCAATCAATGACGATCACCATGTCTTCGTCGCTTCTCTTGCTACTCAAAACAGCAATATAGGTATCCAAGCCTTTTACGGCAACGATATGAGAATCGGCAGAACCGCAAACCTGACCTTCCTCCCCTACATCAATCTCCCCGTTGGTCCTCTGACCTTGGATGCGACCGGTATCCTGGACTATCAGGTCAATAACGATGCGGATGAAGCCGTCGGTTATGGCGCAGCCCTCAAAGCTGATATGAAGCTCGGTCCCCTTGCCGTCAATGGCGATATCCTTTACATTGGCGAAAATGGTCTTACCACCCTCGTTCCTTATTACATGAACGGTCTCTACCTCTTCGGATGGGGACAGTGGCATGACGGCGTGACGGTTGAATTCCCCTATCCCAATGGCGATAACGGGATGCTCTCAGCAGTTGCCGGAGCGAGATTCTCCCCCTGCGGAAAAAACGCGCTCTTTGCCCACGCAGGCTACGTCACCACCTTTGCGGACGATGATGCAGCTATCGGTCTCGAAGTCAATGCTGGGATGGAATATAACCTCATCCCCGACCTCGCTGATCTCGCCGTATATGGCGCTATCGGCTTGCCCGGAGATCACCTTGGTGGGAGCACAGAAATGCTCTATCTCCTCGGAAGCACCATCAGAGTCAAATTCTAAACATCATCTTAGCCATACTTAGCTCCGGATGTCTCCGGAGCTTTTTTTATTCTCCGGATATCCGGATCTACTGCGCTGCATCTCGCTAATCATCTCCCTTTCATAGAGATCGCCACTCCTCCTCCCCACTCAGGATCTGCGGATCATCTCTTAAGCCTTACCTAAGCATTCCCGCATAAAGCGCGTGTGACTCCCGTGTGATTCCCGCGTGCTCACGCGGGAGTCACGCGGGCTTCACGCGGGGATCACGCGGGAATCTCTTGGTGATGGTCTGAAATTTCGCTGATCTTTCTCAGGTCTTCCTCAGATCGCGATGAGGGAGTCATCTGGGAGTCATGAGAGGAAGACCTGTGAATCTGACCGGCGATCCCGGGGCGATCGATGCAGATCTTGCGTGGATCTCGAGACGTGGCTGTGAGCCAATGCACAAGTTTTCCTGATAGTTGCGCAAGAATCTGCTTGACATTTTTTGCTGTATCAGAATTACTAAGAAAAGAAGCAAGATAGGTGTTTTATACTTTTACGGCTTAGTACAATGGTTTTATATAGGAGATGTGGATATGAATCGGTCAGGTTTGATCAGGCTTTGTATGGTAGTGACACTATTAGCAAGTTGCACCCTTGCGAGGGCAGTTGAGCGGAGTGTTTACAAGCGGCTTAGCTCTACGCATTACGAGTATTACTCTTCGCTCGATGATGCCGGTGGAGCTTCTGATGTTCAATACTACTATACTAGCCCGAATTCTATGCTGCTTGGTTCTGTGACATACCATGCTGTATCGGATCTCGAGGGTGAGACTAATCTTGCCTATAACTTCCAAAGCTCTATTACCAATACTCCATCCGGACGGCAGGTAGATTACTTCGCTACTCCGATCGGGGATGGCATTAGCGCTTTCTCTCTGATGTATGTCCTGGACAGTCAGAACCGAGTGTTACATAGCAGACACATCGACTATGGAGCTTCCCCGGAGGATACAGTCAGTGTGTCTGAGATCTTCCGGCGTTATAATGCATACGGCTACGCCGATAGCATCTATAGCGTTAGTCGGACAGGTAATGAGACCTTTGAAAGCTGCAGTGTAAGCAGTTTTAACAATTCAATGTTATCGGCAACCACTTTGTTCTATAAGAATAATGGGGCGTGGAAACCATCCTGGCGATATACATTCTCATATCCGAGCAACCCGACCGTATTGCCGGAGTTTATCCGCTGGGACAATCTGAGCAATCAAATCCTCTTCGAATCGATCAGTTCTTACGCCTCTGCCTATAACCCCAAAGTCATCCCTTCCGAGATAGTATTTGAGGTTCGTGACAATGGGGTTTGGACTGAGATCAACGGCGAGCGCATGTTCCAGACATTAGTTGATGGCGTTGTCTTAATGAGGTTCAGTTCACAGTTGTTGTCCGGCTCGGGATCCTACCGTGCAAATCAATCCGGGGATATTATCGGTTATTCAGATGGTTGGAGCTATGGGATGGATCATGGATCACGCACTTACGCAATAAACTGGGAATCTGTAGTGTTAAATGACGAGGAAGAGGTCATCGCAATAGATCCTTTGCCGCGTGCATACCCCAATCCCTTCAAGGAATCAACCATGATCAGGCTGGAAAATAGCTCGAAGTTCGGTTCGAAGGTATCGATCTACAATCTGCGGGGACAGCTTGTCCGGCAATGGGATAATGTGTGGGGTAACGAAGTCTTTTGGGATGGCAAAGACGGAAGGTCTATGGCTGTGCCAAGCGGAGTATATCTGATCAAATATGAGGCAGATGAGAAGGTTCGTTCCGTCAAGGTTATGCGGTACTAAGGTAAGTAGCTTACTGTTTTATACTATACAGTATTAGGTCTTTTATGAAAGGAGAAGTTATTATGAAAGGATCAGGTTTGATAAAGATCTGGCTATCACTTGTGATAGTCATCAGTTCTACATACTTGATAGGCACTGAGAGAAGTGTTTATAAGAGACTTGTGATGTATTTGAAAAGCTCAAACTCGTCTTTAATGGGAAGTTGGGGAACTGATACGTTCTATAACTACTTGAATGGCAATTCAATTCTCGTTAGCTCCTCAGTTATCAACACATATTCGGACATTGAGGGTAATAATTCGACATCGTATGAGATTCAGAGCTCGATAATCGAAAATGAAACCGGACGACAGATAGACTATACTGCTACTATCGCGGGTGAGGCAGAGCCGGATTACACATATATGTTCATCTTGGATCGACAGAGCAGAGTAGTCCAAAGCCGGTACTTTCACGATTCAAATCCTGTGTATCCGTCTACAACAACCCGGGATATCTTCCGTCGATATAACGCTGCAGGATACGCAGATAGCGTGTATGCCAAGCATACAATCGGGACGACCGTCTATGAACAGTATTTCAAGCGCAACTTCGTAGATTCCATGCTGCACAACTGCTTGGTCTATTACAGAACAACAGGTGAGTGGATCCCCCAATACAGATATACATTCACGTATGCGGCTAATCCCGTTGTTCTACCTGAACTCGTCCGTTGGGATTCACTTATCAACCAGACAATGAATGCGGATTTTCTATACTACGAGCAATGCTTTAATCCGAAAGTACTACCATCGTTTATATTGCGGGAACAGAAGACTGGCGGTGTCTGGTATGTCGATGATTCTGTTCAATACACCGAGCAGCTTGATGGTAATCGGGTAATCATGTCCGGTCAAGCATCGACAGGTATGAGCGTTTCAACTATTACGGCAAATTCAGCAGGAGATATAATCATGATATCAAGCTCCTGGTCTGATATTGATGAAGCCGGAGGAAGCTCCAATGCTATGTATTGGGATTCAGTCGTCGCGAACGATGACGACACAGCTCCAGAAGTCAATCCCACGCTCTGCGCATATCCTAATCCGTTCCGGGGATCGACCATGATATCTGTTGGAAAGGAGTCTTTAGCCGGATCGGAGATCGCGATCTATAACCTGCGTGGGCAGCTTGTACGAAGCTGGAAAGACTTGCGGACAGATGATATCACGTGGGATGGTAAGGATGAGAGGTCAATGGATGTACCGAGTGGAGTGTATTTGATCAAGTACAGCAAGGGTTCACAAGCGCAGGTTGGAAAGATCTTGCGATACTGAGATATGCTGTATGAGTAAACGAACTTTAGGATAAGTTCTTTCGAGCAGCGAAAAAGCGGGATGATAACTCATCCCGCTTCCTGTTTCTGTTATATTATTGCGACTTGTTTATTCCGGTTTCTGCGCCGGAGCATTGATCATCCAATTGATCCCGAATTTATCGGTCAGACCACCAAAGTAGTCTCCCCAGAATACTTCCGCGAGGGGCATGTTGACCGTAGCGCCGACAGAGAGCTTTGCCCAGATCTTGTCCACTTCTTCTTTGGAATCTGCCGTGATCATCAGGGAGATGTTATTGCCAAAGCTTGCCACTCCGCCGAATTCGGGAGCGGTGTCTGAACCCATGAGCACGGTCTCTTTGCTGATGGGCAGGCTCATGTGCATAATGAGCTGACCAAGCTCTTCGCTCACGGGATGCTGGGGATCAGCAGGCATGTCTTTGAAACGCCCGACGTAGGGGAAGTCGCCTCCGAAGACGTCTTTGTAAAACTCAAAAGCTTCCAGGCAATTGCCGTTGAAATTGAGGTAAGGATTTATCTTAATCATTGTTTACTCCAGGTAAGTATTTAGGGATAATCTAACTGGATTTCAGTCCTGACAAAGTCATAATTCTATATCACCGAATAATGCCTAAAACAAAGAGACCCCGGCAAACCGGGGTCTCTTGTATGATAGGTTTTGGTTACTTCAAATAGGTATTATCAGGCGATCGCACCGCTGATAAGGAAGCAGGTAGCAAAGGCGATAATCGCGTAAAGCTCCGGATAAACGGCGAAGATCAGAGTCTTGGTAAAGACGTCGTTACCGCCACCCATACTCTCGATACCGTTGCAAACGATCTTTGCCTGCTGGATAGCAGAGATCAGACCAACGATGCCCATGATCAAACCGGCACCAAAAAGGGCACTCGCCTGAAGCATGGTGATGGTAGGGGTGATAATGGTTTGCAGGATGAAGAAAGCACCAAAGCCATAGAGACCTTGGGTTCCCGGCAAAGCTGAAAGAATCATGCAGTTGGCAAAGATATCGTCTCTTTTCTTCATGGCAGCGACGCTGGCGCTACCACCCATAACTGTTCCGATTGCGCTGCCGATACCGGCAAGAGCTACCATGAGAAATATTCCGACCCAAGCAAGGATGAACGCAAAGCTGGAACCGGCTACGGCTGTTGTTTGGACTGCAAGTGTTGTTAAAGGCATGTTACCTCCCATTTATCATTATTATTTTGTTTTTCCAAAAGGATGATACTCAATGCCGGGTCCGGAGAAACCGGCGTTCTTAAAGAACTCGACAAAGGTCAGACGCATAGGATGGACGAATCCGCCTAAGGCTCCCAAAGCGAGATTTAATGTATGCCCCAAGACCATGAAGATCGGGAAGAGGATATACCCGGCAATCGGGATCTTGAGGAAATTGGTAGCAATTGAATTCATCACGAAGCCAAGGATCGCACTCGATACGCCCAGAGCAAAGAGACGAATGTAGGAGAGTATGTCTCCAAAGAAGCCGGTGACGACGTTGTACATCACCCAAATACCACCGAGGATATTGATGATGATGTTCTTACCCGGAGCATTGAAGAGCATGATCATAGCCAGCCCGAGATACAAGGGATAGACGGCAAGCTGATGAAGCATTGTCGGCTTTGCTCCCAGAAGGGTAGATCCCATGATCGACAAAGCGAGCAGGAAGAGGAACGTCCCAAAGGGGGCGATCCCGTGCTTGAAACCGCTTTGACGCACCGCTTTGACTGCGTTGAGGAAGACACCGAAGAGGATCTGGATCGCTCCCAGAAGCAGGGCGAAGTTGAATATCTGCCCATTCTCGCGGATGATAACAGTCTCCCCGATCCCGGCGATCTTCTTCATGTCAAAGCCGAGGATACTCCCCATGACCCAGCCCATCAGCACTGCGGATAATCCAAAGAATATAATGAGTTTACCGTAGGCTTTGGTTGCTTCGTTCTTTGCCTTCTTGGTCATAAACCAGCCCGCTGCAATGATGATCAAGCCATAAGCCATATCGGCATTGCAAAAGCCGAAGAAGAGCATAAAGAAGGGAGCGAACATCGGAGTCAGGTCCATGTCATTGTAATAAGGGAGCATGTACATCTTGGCTATAGGCTCAAAGAGCTTGGCAAAGAAGTTGTTCTTTAGCTTGATCGGAGCGTTGTCGTCTGGCTTGGCATCTTCAGAGAAGTAGATGATCCCGGTCGCATCGAGGAAGCTCTTTAGCTCTTTATCCAACGTGACAGGTATCCAGCCGGTCAGAACCCTGAGGCTATCCTCAGCTTCTTTGTCCGCTTGAATGATGGCATCTTCAAACTCATACTCGCGCATGAGGGAGGCAATCTCATCCCGGAAGGCGTTGATCGCATACTTAGCGGTAAGTTTGAAGTACTCATCTATGTCCCGAATCTCGTCTTGGGTCTTCTTTACCAGTTCCTCATAGTCATTTAGAGTGTGATGATGGAAGCTGAAGGTATCTGCTTCTAACTGTGGGGATTCTCCGGTATAGATGACGGCGAAATAGAGCAAGCCACCGTGTTCGTTGATGATCTCGACGGCATATTTATCCAGCCAATCCTGCTTGAAGTGGTTCTTCAAGCAAGTGTGGAAATCGATCTTTAGACCGGAACTCTCGATCAGATCGATCATCCGTTGGTCGAAATGCCCCCAAGGCTTGAGGTCCTTGATGTGCTTTTGCCAGGTCTCGATCTGACGTTGGTGTTTATCCCTCTCCTGCCTTGCCTGAGTGATCTTATTCAGAATGGCTTTGGTCGGCAGGTTTGAGCTTCCGTCTTCAGGATCCTGTATCTTTTGCAGGAACTTGATCGCTTCAGAATACTCGGCGATGAGTTCCTTGTTTTGGATCATCTTCTCGCTGGTGTCTTTGCGGCTCTTCTCTATATGAACCATACCCAGTGACTGGAGCTTTTCCAGAAATGCGGTATAGTCCTGATGATAGAGAACAAAGCTGTATTTGCGCATCTTTTCGATCATGCTGACACCTCGTTGTTCATCCTGTTCTTGAGGATCTTTTGCCCGGCTTTGGAAAGGTTTTCCTCATCCTCCAGGAAGCGCTTGATCTTCAGGATACCTTCTTCGAATGCGGGGATCTGTACCTTTTCATAGAGGTTCACCTTTTGGGTCGTCTTTTTACGGACGTTCTCCAATATCTGCATCTTGCGGAAGAAGAACTGACGTTCGATCTGAAGGTTTGAGACTTCCTTGAGCAATTGCACCCCTTCCAAGAACCAGGTCGGAGCCCGGAAGAGATTGAATTCGCTTATTTCGTAGTCGATCCTGCCCAAGACGGGAGTCTTGACCCCGGCTATTTTACGGGTAATGATCTCCACATCCTTGATCCGTACCAAGGAGGGGTCAAACTCGCAAAAGAGCTTCATAAACTCGTTCAATTCATCATAGCGTTGCTTTACCTTGTTCTCCAGTTCATGCACGGCATCCCTCGCCCGCTTCACCTCAAGACGTAAGGCACTTTCCTTGTTCTTCAGGGTAGGCAGGGCTTTGATCCGCACCTTGAGCTGCTTGTTCAAGTCTTGCAGCGCTGTTTTATTGTATTGAAACTTTAGTGTCATCGTTATTTCCAATAAAGATTCATGAACTCTTCTTTGATGCCTATCTCAGCACGGTTAAAGAACTCCTGGAACAGTGCCCAGGTCGTATCGAGCATTTTATCGATATCGATGTTCACATCTATCGCCAGGATCTTGTCCGAATACTTATGCGCGAACTTCAGCACGCGTTCGTCGTAATCCGAAAGGTCGAAGCCGTTCTCCAGTTTTGTCTTGGCGTTTGCCGCATCGGAATAGAGACGCACAGCAGTGTTCATCACCTGAGGATGATCCGGACGGGTCTTTTTACCGATCACGAGCTGTTTCAGACGGGACAGAGAGCGGAACGGATCGACGATAACCTTGGAGATATCGGTATCACGACGGAGGTAAAGCTGACCTTCGGTGATATACCCGGTATTATCCGGGATAGCGTGCGTGATGTCTCCGCCGGACAATGTCGTCACTGCGACGATGGTAATAGAACCGCCATCGGGGAACTGCACTGCCTTCTCGTATAGCTTTGCCAGGTCAGAATAGAGCGAACCGGGCATACTATCTTTGGAGGGGATCTGATCCATGCGGTTGGAAACGATGGAAAGCGCGTCGCAATAGAGCGTCATATCAGACAAAAGGACAAGAACCTTTTCCTTCTTCTCCAACGCGAAATACTCGGCAGCGGTCAGAGCCATGTTTGGCACTAAAAGACGCTCAACGGGCGGATTCTCCGTCGTATTCACGAAAGAGACTATCCTATCGATCACACCTGCGTTCTCGAAGGCATTCTTGTAATAGAGATAGTCGTCATTGGAAAGACCCATACCGCCAAGGATGATCTTGTCCGCATTGGCACGCAGAGCCACCATCGCCATGACTTGGTTATAAGGCTGGTCAGGATCGGCGAAGAAGGGTATCTTTTGCCCGGTCACGAGGGTGTTGTTCAAGTCAATACCGGCGATACCCGTTGCAATGAGCTCAGAGGGTTGTTTACGGCGAACGGGGTTCACGGACGGACCACCGATCTCCACTTCAGTACCTTCGACTGCCGGACCACCATCGATCGGCTCTCCATAGGCGTTGAAGAAACGCCCGGCGAGCTCTTCCCCTACCTTTAGCACCGGAGGTTTGCCAAAGAATACTACTTCGGCATCTGTCCCGATACCTTCCGTTCCGGAGAATATCTGCAGGGTGACCGTATCACCGATGATCTTCACGACCTGAGCAAGACGTCCATCGACGATGGCAAGCTCTTCGTTCCCGATCCCGGTGGCACTGACCGAACAGGTGGCTTTGGTTATCTGATTTAGCTTGGTATATATCTTTTGAAAAGCGGTCATTTCACGCTCCTTTCTGCGACGGTCTTGCGCAGCTCGGCTTCGAACTGGTCAAAAGAGGGGCTTTTGAACTCTGAATAGTTCATCTGTTTGCAGAGGTTCACTATTTTGATGAAGTGAGGCATGACTTCTTCGAATCCGTCAAAGACAAACTCAGTATCGCAGATGCCCAGGACAAGCTCCATCATATATTTCTGTCTGTCCATCGGGGTGGATTGGTCGATCTTGTCAAAGCCATCCTGTTGCAGGATAACGCGGTCGATCAGTTCCGATTTCCAGAACTTGTCATGATAGGACAAAGGAACACCATCGTCACCGAGGATGTTGATCTGCTCATAGGCTTCCTTCCCGCGTAACAAGATGTCTTTGGCGTGAACCACCGAAGCGACCCAGTTTGGCGAGACATACTTGTTCAGGTATTCCTGAACCTCGTCGTATTCGAGATATTTGGAGTAAGAATCGATCGGATCGACAGCGGGATAACGCTTTGAGTCTGCTCTGTCCTGAGAGAGAGCATAGAAACATCTCGCTGCTTTCTTTGTGGATTCGGTCACGGGTTCCTTGAGGTTACCACCGGCGGGAGACACTGTTCCTATAAAGGTGATCGAGCCTGTCGCATCATTATTGAGATAGACGAAACCAGCTCTGGAATAGAAATTGGAGACGATAGCGGGAAGGTCCATCGGGAAAGCGTCCGGACCGGGAAGCTCTTCCATTCTGTTGGACATCTCGCGTAGAGCTTGAGCCCAGCGGGAGGTCGAGTCCGCAAGAAGCAGAACCTTGAGCCCCATCGATCTGTAATACTCGGCAATGGTCATCGCCGTATAAACCGAAGCTTCACGAGCCGCGACAGGCATGTTCGAGGTGTTACAGATGATGATCGTCCGTTCCATGAGCTTTCTACCGGTGCGGGGATCGTCCAGCTCCGGGAATTCGACGAAGAGTTCCACGACTTCATTAGCGCGCTCTCCACAAGCAGCGACGATGATCAAGTCTGCATCCGCATTCTTGGAAATGCTGTGTTGCAAGACCGTCTTGCCACAGCCGAAAGGACCGGGAATAAAGCCTGTCCCGCCTTCGACTATCGGATTCAGGGTGTCGATGGTGCGGACACCTGTCTCCATCAGTCTGAAAGGACGCGGTTTGTCTTTGTAAGCGCGGATCGGGAGCTTCACAGGCCATTTCTGAACCATCGTTATCGAGTGTTCCTTGCCCTCAGAGTCCGTGACCTTGGCGATCTCTTGGGATATCTTGTAGGCACCTGCAGGAGCTATTGAAGTCACAGTGTATTCACCGGTCATGGTGAAGGGAAGCATTATCTTGTGGGCAACCCAGCTTTCGGGGACTTCACCCAGCCAAGCACCGCCGGTCACTTTATCTCCGACCTGAGCAAGGGGCTTGAAGTTCCAGACGCTATCCTCATCAAGCGGATCAGTATATTCACCGCGGGTGAGATAGACGCCTTTCATTTTATTCAGGTCATTCTGGAGACCGTCGTAGTTCTTGGAGAGCATACCCGGGCCAAGCTTGACCTCGAGCATGTGCTGGGTGAATTCAACAGTGTCGCCGGGCTTGAGTCCGCGAGTGCTCTCGAAAACCTGCGAGTAAGCAATGTTCCCGAGCACCTTGATGACTTCAGCCATGAGCTTGACACCATTCAGATCGATGTAGCATATTTCGTTTTGCGAAACCGGCCCGTTCACTTCGACGAGGACCAGGTTTGCAATGATACCTTTGACAATACCTTTGGTCATATACATACCTTCTATATTACTTATTTACTTTTGATAGAGTATTCTTCAGGGAAGCTAAAGCTGTTCTCAAGTGCGTTCAAAGCATCATAGAACAGTGATTTCCCTGAGTCCGTGTCCAGCTTTGTCCAGCGTGTCAGGATCCTGAGCTTGCAGAAGTAACCCAATACTTTGTCGATGCTAAAGTACTCAAAGAAGTTCTGCGCATCGATCCATTTCCAACGGTATATATCATATCCGCGTTCACGGTAGAGGATGTTATTCTGCTCATATATGCGCCAAATAGCTTCGAATACGGGGAATTCCTTCCCCAGTCCGAAGTCATTTGCCTGACTCTTGGACAAGCGTTCCACGATCTCGTTTTCACCGATCAGGTATGGGGCAAACCCAAAACCATGCTTTCTGCCATTGATGGCTAAGACGATATTCCGGATATCTCTGTCAAGCGAGAACCATTTACGCAGATACTCATTAGGATGTTTGCAGACAAACTCGTAGAAAGCCGTCAATAACATCAGATCAGTATCAATGTGTGAGGGCAGCTCTTCCTTCCTAAGTACTGTGAGTAGGATCGCACTGACGAATCCGGGGATAAGTCTGAACCTCTCCGGCATAGAGATATCTGGACTATTGGACTTGGCCTTGTGCCATTCCAGATACTCCGCCCAAAATCCTTCAGGGAAGATTGATGAAACATCAGCAGTGGCTTTCCCGGGATATAGCTGATCAAGCAATAAGGCGATCTCATCCGGTAAACAGATAAGCTCTATCAGGTGATAGTCCTTTTCGCTAAGTTGCTTGCGCGCATCATCCAGGAAAGACTCAAGCGTGATGTTCAGCTTGCTGTCATCAATTCCCAAACCCGGTAAACCGGTCACAAAATAGTAATACTGCATAGCTTGATCAGGAGTTGAACAATAAAGCCTGAGTGCGGGGACGGACGAAGGACTTGAAGAGGTTTATAAAGTCTTCTTCGGTAAAACTAAGCTTGTATGTCCCGTCAGCGGGAGAGATCGTAAAGCCCTGTTTCATCTGAGGGGAGAATTCAATATTCAGCTTGTTGCCCAAGATTGCCTTGATCGAGCCAAGGAAGTGATCGTCCAGCTTGGACTGCAGACTCTCGGAGATGACCAAGTTCCCTGTGCTGTTACCTGCTTTCCAGCCTTCCAGGACTTCGACGATAACTTTCTTAATGAATTCTGTATCGTTAAAGGCAGCTTTGACATCCTTGTCATACACGGATTGAAGTATGATGTCGGTGATCTTGTTCTTGAGAGTTGAGATACTGTGTTGAGAGGCTAATTTGATATCTGAAGTGCTGTTCTTCTGAAGCTCGTCTGCCTTCTTCTGGGCTTCAGCGACTATCGCTTCGGCTTGCTTTCCGGCATCTTCCAGGATGGAATCCGCTTTGGACTTGGCTCCGGCAAGGATCGCCTCCGCTTCAGCTTGAGCTTTGGCAACTCCTTCTTCATAAACTCGCTTCAATAGTTCTTGTAACTGGTCGTTCATAATCTATTACTCCAGCGGTATAATTTCATCGCGTCAATCTTGATATTAGGCTTATTATGTCAATAAATATGTTATGGTTATAAGCCTCTAATGTCTTTTTTCTTCGACTGTGATCTCACACACTTCATGTGATTCTTGACAAAATATCCCCCTGCAATGAGATTGCCACGTTCGCCGAGGTCTATGTCCTAATGCTTGTCATAAAGCGATGGCTAAGACCCGATAGGGTATTACCGGAAACGGTAGTGCCTCCCTTTTGGAAAGGCGGGCAGTAAATCTATCTGCTGCTCAGCCTCCGTTTATACTACCTATGGAGGTAAGAACATGAAAAGGATATTAGTTATCCTGTTTGCCCTCGCTGCTTTGCTTTTTGTCATTGGCTGCAGTGAAAACGATCCCCCAACCGATGTCGATGTCCTTGGTTACAAGCTCGACCAGTTCATCACCCGATCCGTAGTCGTTGATTCGATCGATGCAGCTCTCCCGGATACCACCGATCTCCGTCATCTGTTTAACTATGAGATAGTCAGTGGTGACGAAGATGCATGGAGCCCCAGAAATAGCGTCAATGCCGGTTATGACCTCAATTGGGCTCAGTTTGGCAATGGCTATCTGGTTCCCACGGATGATAACCGCACCTGGTTTGAAGATCCAACCCTTCCCGGAGCATTCAAAGTCAAGAACACAGCTCTGTTTAAACTCTACAGAAAGATCGAGGTCATCAGCGGTGGTGCTTCCAAGCACGTTGAGCTCAAGGGACTTCCGCTTTATCCGATCACCAATTGGGATGGCAATACCGAAAACGCCGTGAAACTCTCCGATCTGATGCAAGGTATCGCTGCTTATGACTCTGTCAAGATAGTATGCTATGATGGTTATGGCAGTGACAAATATTACCAAGCTGCAGCGATCAATGATGGTTACTACCTTCTCGATACCGAAAGGACGATCTTCCCTACCGCTACTCTTCCAAACAACCAGAAGAAGATGAAGAAGGTTGCATACATTGAGGTTATCGGTGGTGGAGCCCAGAACCACGATTTTGAGCTTGCTCCCCAAGAAACAGCAGATATAATCTTTACCAAACCGGCTTCGATGAACGGCTTTACTTCAACGGTATTGCCGATCGGCGACTGATCAAACACAATCAAGGGCGGTGTTCACACCGCCCTTCATTTGCCTGAGGGAACATGAAACCTTTCAACTGGACGATCTTCATTATAATAATGACTCTTCCCCTGACCGCTCAGATAACCAATCCTGACAGCTTAAAACAATACTATCTGCACACAGTGAAGGTCGTGGCGGATCTTCCGGGCCAAACGATAGGCAATCTGACACTCAAGCCGGTGACCGTCGGAGAGACTGATGCACCTTTGAATCTCCGTGAGGTTTTCGAAAGCGTACCGGGGATCAGCAGTACCTTCGGGTCAAAGGATGAAAGCAACCTCAGGATTCGAGGCTTCAGGAAGAACGAGGTCAAGATCCTCGTTGATGGCAGACCTCTGAATAGCGGGTACTTTGGCAATGTGGATCTGAACAATATCCCTCTGGCAAACATCAAGGATGTAATGATCATCAAAGGACCCTCATCTGCTATGTATGGATCGGGAACCCTCGGCGGAGTCGTCAATCTTATCACAGCTGATCCTTCGACCCAAAAGTGGCTCAAGGTTGCCGCATCCATCAAACGCAATAACACAAATCTCTTTGAACTAAGCAGTTCGCACTCATTCCCGGCTTGGAACTACCAGATTTACACATCCCGTGAGCATACTGACGGAATAGTCCTATCCCAGGATTTTCAACCCACGGGATATGAGAACGGAGCAGTGAGGAATAACTCCCGCAAGACAGTCTATACCTTGAATGGTGCATTGAACTTTGACTTTCTGGACTACCATCAGCTTGGGTTTACAGCAGGTATGACCTATATCGGCAGGAAAGAGATACCCTCGAGCATTTTCGAGAGCAAATACCGTCTGTATCGTGATTGGATGAGGAAACAAGCCACCTCCATGGGGACTTTTATCATCGGGGACAATGGAACCCTCGATCTAATGCTCTATTACGACCATGCTTCAGATCACTATTTCGAATACAACGATCCCAATTACCAATATCTGTATGTCGATTCGATCATGAAGAACCATACTCTCGGCATCAATCCCCGCTACCACATACAGCTTACCGAAAAATCCTCTCTATCCTTCGGCTATCGCGGAGAAGCAGTTTATTCGACCCGCAAGGACAACGGCAATTATCTAAGCTGGACAGATCATCATCGCACTATCCACCAAGCTTTTACTCAGGCAGAGACTCAGCTTTTTAAGTCTCTGAAGACTACCGCTTCGCTCGGACTGGCATCATCTTTGACGGATCTCGACCCCAGACCAGATCTTCATCTTGAACCCGCTATAGCCTTGATCTATAAACCCGGTTCAAACAGCTCTGTGTCTGTATCAGTCGGCTCTGCAACAGCATATCCTACCATGCGTCAGCAGTTTAGCATGGAGCACGGCAATCCCGACCTCAAGCCTCAGCAGGCATGGAAAACCGAGCTTTCGGCAAACACTCTACGCAAGCTGGCGGGGATAGATATCTCCCTCGATGGCGCAGTATTCTACAATCGTACCACAGATCTGATCGATATGTATCAGGAGATCTACCAGAATATCTACCGGGTGGATAGTTACGGACTTGAACTGGGGTTAAAATGCAAACCCGCATCATTCATGGAGCTCAATCTCGACTACGCCTACCTGGACTACACAAAGAACTCTGACTACCGATTGACCGAAAGTCCCCGCAACGCAGCCGGGATAAACACTATCTTTGCTCTTCCTTATGGAGTCATGCTATCATATTCTGCCAATTACAAAGATATCCGGGCAAGTCTGGATGACAGTTCACGCTACCATATCCTCCCGGCTTACTGGGTTCACGATCTCCAGCTTAGCCGGAAATGGGATTCTTACAAAGTCTATCTGGGGATAGAAAACCTCTTCGACAAAGACTACCAGTCCGAATACGGTTTCCCTGAAGCGGGGATCAATTTCAACGTCGGATGCCAAATGGAGTTTTAATACTCAGCTTTTGACACCAAAGAACACCACAGCACTCTGTGGCGCGATCCGATATTCTCTTCCCTGCGAGATCAGTCCTTTACCGACTTGATAAATTGGAAGGAGTTCTGTGAACACCCGGTGCTCATCCTCCGGTCCAAGATTAATGCACACCATGCTTACACTCTTACCCAGAGTCCTTGTATAGCATAATAACTCCGGCTTGCTGTGATCGAATGCTATCTCCCCATCGACAAGCTCAGGATGTTCCCTGCGTAGTCTGATCAGGGTCTGATATTCTCTTCTCAGGATCTGAGCAGTCTCATTTCGTTCCCAATCCCAGTCGAATGGACGCCGATTGTCCGGATCCCCTTTCCCGTGCATCCCGATCTCATCTCCATAATAGATATGCGGAGTGCCGATAAAGGTATATTGAAAGACCAGAAGAAGCATCAATCGGTTCAGATCATCACGGCAGAGTTCTCTGACTCTCCAAGTATCATGGCTTCCGATCAGATTCATCATCGCCTTCAGCGGAGATTCCGGATAAGCTCGCAATCCCTCTTCGATCCTGCGGGTGAATTCTTCGCAGTCGATGGAGCGATGCAGAAAGAGGTCATGTGCCGGTGCCATGAAGTAGGCATAGTTCATCACCGAATCGAAGTACTTGTCGTTAACCCACTCCGAAGCGTCATTCCAAATCTCGCCTACCAGCCAGGCATCGGCTTTGATCCGCTTGACCTCGTTGTGGAATAATTCCCAAAACCAGAATGGAACTTCATCCGGAACGTCCAGCCTGAATCCATCAATATCGATCTCCCCGATCCACCAGCGAACGACGTGGAGCAGATGTGCGACCAAAGTCATATTCGGGGTAGCCTGTGCTATGTCCTTGACCTCATTCTCATAGGGATGCGGACGAGCCAGATCGTAGTTTAGATCAGGCATATCCTTGATTCCCCACCAGCACTGATAGTATTCTTTGGGGTGAAAATCCTCCGGTAAGGGATCAGGTAACGGCCATTTGAACCAATCATACCAATCCCACCACTCAGAGTCCATCCCCTTTTGGATACAATCTTCAAAAGCCCAGAAGGTCTCCCCGGTATGGTTGAACGCCACATCGACGATGATCCTCATCCCATATGAGTGGGCTTTGCTAACCAGTTCTCGCATCTCTTCGACCGTGCCAAAGTGAGGATCGATACTCATGAAGTCTGCGGAATCGTATTTATGATTGGATTTTGCCTTCCACAGGGGATTAAAATACAGAATAGTCACACCCAGGTCCCGGAGATAGTCCAGCTTGGAGATCACTCCACGGAGATCACCTCCATAAAAGGTCCACCAATCGGGCTTACCCTCCGGCAGATACTTGCTCTGCGTGAGATCAGACACATCGTTCCAGTCACTTACCAGATGAAAGTACTCATGCTGGGCTTTCAGGAATTCACCCTTCGGAGGCGGTGTCTTGCAGTTATCATAGTATTGCTCGGAAAAGTCCGGATCATTGCCCGGATCTCCGTTACAAAACCTATCGGGAAATATCTGATAGACGATGCCTTCCTGCACCCAGCGCGGGACATCAAAGTCTTTATGGATCTTCTTTTGGGTTGAGCAGACTTGTTCTCCCGCTCCGACCCGGATCCTGGAATTATGCCCGCCAAAGGGATCGGCGATCTTGTCCGGATTTGCCGGATCAGCAATCCACTCTCCATCGACCACCAACTTATACAGATACGAGCCCGGTGCCAGATCCAGCTCTGCGCGATACACTCCGCGTTCATTCTTCATATCTATGATCCGCCAGCCGGCAAAATCACCGCATAGTCCTACGGTATGTTCTCCTGCTGTGAGAGGACTATAGCTGAACCGCGTAAGCATATTTAGTAAAACCGGTGTGTATCTACGTGCCCAGATGCGCCTTCAGGAATTGTCCCGTATAGGACTCTTCCACCTTGCAGATATCTTCCGGGGTACCGACTGCGATGATCTGACCGCCTTCGTTTCCACCCTCGGGACCAAGGTCTATGACCCAGTCGGCAGACTTTATCACGTCCAGATTATGCTCGATGACCAGGACGGTATTCCCCATCGCCACGAGCTTCTGCAATACCCCAAGGAGCTTGTTGATATCATCAAAATGCAGTCCCGTGGTCGGCTCATCGAGGAGATACAGCGTATTGCCGGTACTGGTCTTGGAAAGCTCGCGTGAGAGCTTGATCCTCTGTGCTTCCCCCCCGGATAGCGTGGTCGAGGATTGTCCCAGCTTGATATACTCCAGTCCCACTTCCATCAATGTCGCCAGCTTTTGCCGGATGGAAGGGATGCTCTCAAAGAAGTTATAAGCTTCCTGGACGTCCATATCCAGGACTTCTGCGATATTCTTCCCCTTGTAGCGCACGGACAGAGTCTCATGGTTGTAGCGTTTACCTTTGCAGACCTCACAGGTCACAAAGATATCTGCCATAAAGTGCATTTCTATCTGTTTGACTCCGGCTCCTTCGCAAGCTTCACAGCGTCCCCCTTTGATATTGAAGGAGAAGCGTCCGGGTTTGTAACCCTTCATCTTGGAGGCAGGCAATTCGGCAAAGAGATTGCGAATGGGGTCGAAAAGCTTGATATAGGTACAAGGATTGGATCTCGGAGTCCTGCCGATCGGCTGCTGATCGATGGCAATAATCTTATCGATCTCGTCCGTACCGTCGATGCTGCGAACTTTCCCGACCTTATGACTGGTTCGGTAAAACTTATTATGCATAAAGGGATAGAGGGTCTGATTGATGAGCGAGCTCTTCCCGCTTCCGGATACACCGGTGATGCAGACCAAAAGCCCCAATGGAATATCGACGTCTATGTCCTTGAGATTATTATGCGTAGCTCCTCTGATCTCGATCTGACGAGTATCCGGCTTGACCCTGCGAGTAGGAGTGGGGATCGTCAAGCGACCGCTGAGATACGCACCGGTAAGCGATGCCTGGGACTTTAGCACGTCCTTGACGCTCCCCGCGACGACTACCTCTCCCCCATAGATCCCTGCCTTGGGACCGAAGTCCACGATCATATCAGCAGTTCGCATGGTCTCTTCGTCATGTTCGACGACGATCACCGTATTGCCCAGATCCCTGAGCTGCGCCAGCATACTGACGAGCTTGGTATTATCTCGCTGATGCAGACCGATACTCGGTTCATCCAGGATATACATCACCCCGACGAGCTGAGACCCGATCTGCGATGCCAGTCTGATACGCTGTGCCTCACCCCCGGAAAGTGTGGGAGAACGACGATCCAGCGAAAGGTAATGCAGACCGACATTGTTGAGAAAACCAAGTCTATTCCGGATCTCTTTCAGGACCTCATCAGCGATGATAAGTTGATTCCCCTTGAGTTCGACTCCGCCAAAGAAATCAAGCGCTTCTTTGACGCTCATGGCTGTGACCTCTGTGATGTCTTTTTCCGAGACGCGAACCGAGATCGAAGAAGGCTTCAGTTTTTTACCATCACAATCCGGACAGGGTTTATCGCTGATGAATTGCATATAGTATCTGCGCATATCTTCAGAGGTCGTCTCCCGCATCCTGCGTTCGAGCTGGTTCATTATCCCCTCAAAACGCATCATGAACTCTCCCGATCCATGCGAGGTCTGCCAGGCGATCTTGAAGCGTTTGCCTTTGGAACCCCAGAGAATAAGCTGTTTGACTTCCTCAGGAAGCTGATACCAGGGAGAGGTAAGCGAGAAGTTGTAAGACTTTGCCAGGTTCTTTATCGTATTGAGCGTCCAGCTGCTCTGTTTCTCTTCCAGTTTGCCCCAGGCGGCGATAGCTCCGCCAAGAATGGAAAGCTCAGGATCCGGAACGACGAGATCGGGATCGAACTCCAGCTTATAACCGAGCCCGTTGCAAGAGGGACAAGCGCCCAGTGGACTATTGAAAGAGAAGTGCTGAGGTGACAGCTCTTCATAGCTTATATTGCATTTCGCGCAAGCGTTCTGGGATGACAAGAGGATGGTCTCATCCTCATCCGGGAAGGATATCTTGACCATTCCGTCAGATTGCTTCATCGCCAGTTCAAGCGAGTCTGCCAGACGGCTTTCAACTCCCGGCTTGATCACCAGACGGTCTATGACTACGTCGATAGTATGCTTGCTCTTTTTATCGAGAACGATCTCTTCATCAAGATTGCGCACCTTGCCGTTGATCATCACCCGAACGAATCCATCCGCCCTGAGCTGATCCAGCTCTTCCTTATGCTCACCTTTACGGTTCTGAACAAGGGGGGACATGACCTGGATCTTCGTGCCTTCCGGATAGCTCATCAGGTTTGAGATCATCTGGTCTATGGATTGTGAACCCACCGGATCCCCGCAGGAGTAGCAATATTGAGTTCCGACCCTGGCATATAGGACACGGAGATAGTCGTAGATCTCGGTGACCGTTCCGACTGTGGATCGGGGGTTCTTGCTGGCAGCTTTTTGCTCAATGGAAATTGCTGGAGAAAGCCCCTCGATGTAATCCACTTTTGGCTTCTCCATCTGCCCCAAAAACTGCCTGGCATAGGCAGAAAGCGACTCGACATAGCGTCGCTGCCCTTCGGCATATAGAGTATCAAAAGCCAGTGAACTCTTCCCTGAGCCCGAAACACCGGTAAATACGACCAGCTTGTTTCTGGGTATCTCCAGATCTATGTTCTTTAAGTTATGCTCGGATGCACCTTTAATAATAATCTTCGTCTTCAAACTTCACCTCGCGGGAAAGCTATATTTGGGATGCCCCCATTCTGTCAATCCAATTATCATCGCTCATTGTGATAAGAAAATCACGAATAAAGTGTTTTTCAACGAATTATGGATTATTATTTGCTACTGATATATGTTGATTTGACGAATGCCTACTCCCGGGTGACCGGGAGTGGGAAAAAGCAGTATATTTTGCTTGACACAATGACGCGCATCCAATAAGTATGCGCGTATGAGGATTCAAATGAGAAAGTTATGGTTTTTGATCGTAATGCTCGTGTGCTTCGGCACTACGGCTTGGGCTTTATCCATTTACGATATCCAACACAGTAACACCCCCGGTGTTGATAATACCTACCCCTCAGCCTATCTCGGCAAGACCGTCACTATCGACGGCATAGTCACTGCCACAGGCTTCTCCATGGGTGGATATTTCATCAGCGAATCAGCCGGAGGACCCTGGCGGGGAATTCTCGTTTTGGACAGAAAAAACTCTCCCAGACCCGGAGATTATCTGCGTCTCACAGCCACTGTATCCGAGACCTACGGCATGACCTGCCTGGAAAATGTCACCGGCATTCGCGTTTTGGACACGAACCGCCAAGTCCCCCAACCCCTTTTCGTCACTTCCGGTCAAATAACCGGCACCCGTGACGCTGAAGCCTATGAGGGAGTTCCGGTCAAGCTGCAGAACGTATCTTGCGCCTCCGTCAAAGGCGGTAAAGGCAAGTTCGCAGTGACGGACGGAACGGGACAGTGCAGTGTCAACCTGGGCAATTTCTCCACGCAGATAAACATGAATCCCGCCGTTGGTTCGCAGTTCAGCGCTATCAGTGGGATCGTGGTCTTTGCCTTCAGCGAATATTCCGTCAACCCCGTCAATGGCAGCGGGATCAGCGTTCAATCCCCGGTTTACAATCAAAACCGCAGTTGGGGAAAGATCAAGTCAATCTACAAATAATCCTATAAGAGGTAAAGGGTATGAATAAGTTCGTCAAATCACTCTTAGTTCTGGGTGGCACAGCTCTCGCCGCACACTTTGGCATGAAAACCTACAAAAAGATCAACGGCACCATCCGGCTTTCCAAATCGCTCCCTGAGTTCTTGAACAACGTCTATGGCGAAATGCCCAAGGTCGATATCACTCGCGGACTTAGCCTTATGAGCGTCAAAGTCCTGTTTAGCCAGGAACTCCTCGATAAGCACAACGATATCGAGACGACCGTGCGTGAATACATTGACGACTTCTATCCCGATCTCGGCAAGAGCAGCGTGCAGATCACCATTGCCGCACAAGGTTCCGAAGCCGATACAGATACATGCTGCGAAGGCGAGGAAGAACCGGAAGAAGCGTAAATATCCTTCCACAAAGATTATCAAGCGGTTGCAGTTGCAACCGCTTTTTCTTTTGCCTGCTCTGCGTGATAATATCTGCTGCTGGACTGTGACTACCTTTCCCATCCCACGTTTTCTGCGAAACTGCAATTCAAAACCTGACCATTCCTCTCTTGCCTCTTTAAGCATCACCTAAGAAAACCCGCGTCATGCCCGTGTGACTCCCGTGTGATTCCCGCGTGCTCACGCGGGAGTCACGCGGGGATCACGCGGGGATCACGCGGGAATCTCTTGATAATGGTCTGATATCTCACTGACATTTCTCAGGTATTTCCCTTATCTCGATGAGGGGGTCATGAGAGAGTCATCTGGGAATCATCTGAGAAAGAAGAGGGGGATCAGGGCAGATCTGGACAGGGTGGAACTCTCACCCATAAAGCAAGCAGGATGCCGGAAGGCATCCTGCGATGAGTATTCTTTGGAGTATCGAAGGTCATTCACGGACAGCGATCACGCGGTAGAAGCCATAAGCCTCGGTCAAAGGAATGGAATAGTTTGGTGAAGTCGTGATCCCGATCTGCGTGGGGGACGCAAAGTCCGGGGTTGGTGACGCCTCGATACGGTAGTATGAAGGGGTGACCGGGTTACCAAGCTCGGTCAGCGTCACAGGTTCCCAGCTCAGATCGATGCTTTCTGCGCCGGGAACTGCAATAACTTCTTCCGGTGATCGTATCCCCAGGATCCGTTCAAAAGACGTCCAGCTTGAGTAGCCAAAGACATCACTATTATCGGTCGCTTCTATGCGGAACTGATCATCTACGCGTTCGCCCAGAACCGCCGAGAGGTTTACGCTGCGATACTGCACCGGTTGAGAGTAATTCACGGCTTGAGTGTAAAGCGGGATGACGCTATTATCATTGAGCAGTCTGACGCGGATCTCGCGGGGGAAATTCGCCTCCGGATCGAAGTATTCGGCGGAAAAATAGATGTCTCCCCCATCTGCATGGTACACGGGTTGGGAGAGCTGGGGCTGAGTATTGGGGCTGGGATCGAAGTAGAGCGGGACAGGATACAGGGTGACCCCGGGGCTCTTGTCCATTTGCACAGTTTCAAACGGAACGATCGTCGTGCGGTTGATCAGGGATTGCATCCCCATTACCGGGTTTTGGGGATCATACCACGAAGCGAACTCCGGCTGAGCCAATAGATCGGCAATGTTGCAGCTCATGATGAGCAAGTTGCTGGCTGTCACGACTTGATACTCGATATCGCCGATTCGGGTCGCAGTCGTTCCCTGAAGTTTGTAGAGCCCCGGGGTCAAGCCTCCCAAAGATACGTTCCAATAGACCATTCCCCAAGCAATGGCATTGGGGTCGGACGGGTTGTCCGCAGGATTTGCAAAGGCTACCATGTAGGAATTGATCTGAGTGCCAAAGGCTGCGGTAAAGGGAAATCCACCACCGCGATTGCGGATCGCTCCGTAGATCTTGGTGCCTGAAATACTGAGATAATCGGTGAGGATATCGCGGTAGTTCGTGCTCTGGTCGTTGGAAACGTCGTCAGACGCTTTGGTCATCTGGGACTGGGTCGGAAGACCTGTTCCCCCGTAATAGACCGGAACGAGCTTGCGGATAGAGCTCCCTGAGATCGCGCTGAGCCCGAGATACTTCCGCGTCGTGCCCGAGGGAACGATCGTCTGATAGGTTGCAGTCGAAGCATCCAGTAGTGACGGGCTGAGGGAGGTGACCCCGGTTCCGGGATCATGCAGGATCAGATTTTCGGACAAGGGGGATAGACCCAGTTCAAAGCGGGTCAGGACATCTCCGGCGCTGCTGCGTCCGCTAAAGCGGATGTCCTGCCAGTCACCGATGCTGATCGCACTCAAACAAGCTGATATTATTAACAATATAGTGATTATGATATGTTTCATAAGCTTACTCCTTACACTTCTGATATTATAGCCTGTGATGAAAGCCATGCAAGGTTCATATTGAGGTATTCAGGCTCCGACGCATTCCGTGGAAAAGCTTCGACATCACTTTGAGCTTAGATCTTGGGTTCGGGAAAGCCTCCCTATAGGCAATAGCTCCTGCCTTTTCCGAGGATATTTATCGCAAAGGAGGGGATCCGAGCACTTTTTCTTGACAAGAATAAAGCTATTATTCTGCTTACTTAAGGAGTAAATTGTATGATCGAAGTATTGAATGAAAAATGCGTCGGATGTGGAGCATGTGTCAGGGCTTGTGCTTATGACGCCATATCTATTGTAGATAAACTGGCTGTGATCGATATTGACAAATGCACTCTCTGTGGAGCTTGCGTGCAGGCTTGTCCCTTTGATGCGATCCTGATCCGCAAGAAAGCGGTCGCTGAGTTGGATAAGACTCAGTACTCAGGCATCTGGGTATTTGCCGAGCAAAATCACGGGGTGATAGCTCCGGTCGTCTATGAACTTCTGGGCAAGGGACGCGAACTTGCAGACCAGATGGGTGATGAACTCACCGCTGTCCTGCTGGGTAGCTCGCTCGAAGGAATGGCAAGTCTCTTGATCGCGCATGGCGCAGACCAGGTTATCGAAGTCGATGATCCGGCTTTGGCGCATTTTCGCGATGAGTATTACGCCTTGGCGATGTCCGAACTTTCCAATAAGTATAAGCCGTCGATCATCCTTGCCGGCGCGACTGTCACCGGACGTTCGTTTATCCCGCGTGTTGCAGTGAACTTACACACCGGGCTGACAGCCGATTGCACGGGGCTTGAGATCGATCCTGAATCCGGAAACCTGATCCAGACGCGTCCTGCTTTCGGTGGGAACATCATGGCAAAGATCATCACTGCCAATCACAGACCGCAGATGGCAACAGTTCGGCACAAGGTCATGGATCCGCTGCTTCCCGATGATACGCGGAGCGGGATCGTCATACAGGAGACTGTTAATTTTGACCTCATCGAGGAAAAGACGAAATGGCTGGGCTTTGAAAAAGAGAAGTCGAACCTCGTCAATATCACCGAAGCGAACATAATCGTCAGTGGTGGACGCGGGATCAAGGATGGCAAGAACTTTGCGATGATCGAGGAGCTTGCGACAGCGCTTGATGGCGCGGTTGGCGCTTCCCGTGCCGCGGTCGATGCTGAATGGATCCCCTATTCGCATCAGGTCGGTCAGACCGGTAAGACCGTCAAACCGAATATCTATATTTCCGTCGGGATCAGCGGTGCGATCCAGCATCTTGCCGGGATGTCCAGCGCTGATTATATCGTCGCGATAAACAAAGATCCGGATGCTCCGATCTTCAAGGTTGCAGATCTCGGTGTCGTCGGAGACCTTTTTGAAGTACTACCCCTACTAATCAAAAGGATAAAAGAAATCAGAAAATGATTATCAGACCTTCGATCAGTGTCATTAGTTCTGATCGGGTGGAATCAGGGATTGATTTGCATGTGGACGCTCAGATGCAGACAACTGCGCCTGAGCGTCTTGACATTCCAAATGCCATAGCCTATGTACCTTTGATCAATTCTCATGATCATCTGATCGGCAATTGGTTCCCGCGTGCCGGGGATAAGCGTCCCTATCACAATTCGCATATTTGGGTCGAGGACATGAAGAGCTCCTTTTCATTCCACGAGCGCAATCACTTTTGGTTTAACGACGGTTCATTCAACCTCACTGTCCAGGCAGCTCTCGTTTTGGCTCAGCTTGGGTGTTACAAGAACCTCTTCTCCGGATGTTCCACCGTGCAAGACCACGGTCCGGTGCAAAAACCCCTCTATTATGACTCTATGCCGATCAATGTCCTGCGAGATTACCGCCAGTGCCATTCGATAACGCTGGAGAATTGGTGGGGAGGAGAATCCGCGGAAGAAGAGATGAACCTGACCGGCGGAAAGATCCCCTACATCATTCATCTGGGAGAAGGCACAGACAGCATTACCAAAGCCGAGTTTTCCGAGCTCAAATCCAGAAACCTCCTACGCCGTAACTCCATGCTGATCCACGGAATCGCCTTCACACCTGCGGAACTGAGCGAGATCGCACAAGCGAAAGCTTCGGTCTGCTGGTGTCCGACCTCAAACTTTTACCTGATAGGTGAGACGCTCAAGGTCGAGGAAGCACTGAGACTTGGCGTGAATGTCACTATCGGGACGGATTCGACGATGTCCGGAGCTGTCAATCTGCTGTTTGAGTTTATCCTTGCACATGAGAAGTTCCCCTCTATCCCGCTCTCCACTCTTTACAAAATGGCAACGGAGAATGCAGCTTATGCGCTGATGCTCCCGGACAGCTATGCCAAGCTCGATCCCGAGCGTACCGGAGATCTGCTTTTGATGGATGCCGTCGAGAAAGACCCCTTCGGAAACCTCTTGGTTTGCGATCCCGGAAACATCAGGCTCCTGATGCACAAGGGAATCCCGCTCTATGGTGATTCGGAATGGATGGAGCGCTTCGACTTGGGAGATCGGGAATATAGCCTCTTCCGCACAGGAAACAAAGAGAAATTCGTCATAGGAGACCCTATTGATCTAAACGACCAGATAGACCTCGTCTTGGGTTATCACAAAGACTTTCCCTATTTACCATTCTAAACTATAAAGAGAGATCAATGACAGACCCTTTTGAGACCATGTATTCCGCGCACAAGCCGGAAGAATTGGAGATTTGGCAGAATTCTACGGTCGGGATCGCAGGAGCCGGTGGGCTTGGCTCCAACATCGCCATCGCATTGACCAGAGCCGGGATAGGCAAGATCATCGTCGCGGATTTCGACGTTGTCAATCCCAGTAATCTGAACAGGCAGCAGTATTACAGTGACCAGATCGGAATGCTCAAAGTACTGGCTCTGCAGATCAATATTGCCAGGATCGGGGCAAATACCGAACTGGTCATCCACCCGATCAGGATAGTTCCGGAGAACGTTTCAGTCGTTTTTCGCGAAGCTCAGATCATGATCGAAGCATTCGATTCCGCAGAACAGAAGCAGATGCTGCTTGAAACCTGGATCAAAACCAATCCGGACAAGCCGTATATCGGAGCATCGGGACTTGCCGGTATCGGAGGAAATGAACTCATCACGACGGAGTCCTTTGGCAATGTGCACATTATCGGAGACGGTAGCTCGGAGCTTTGTCCTCCCTTTAGCCCTCTGGCTCCGCGAGTCGCAGTCGTTGCCAATATGCAGGCAAACTTGTGTCTCGAACTTCTCTTGAAAAGGAACCTATGAAAACGATAAACGTCAATGGACATACGATAGATTGGCAGGAAGGGATGGTCATCCAGGACGTGCTCCGGATCATGAACTATACCTTCAAGATGTTGGTGATCAAGATAGACGGGAAGCTCGTTCCCAAAGATGCGTATGGATCAACCCTCGTTCCGGAGGGTGCGACCGTCCACGTTATACATCTGATCAGCGGAGGATGATCTATTTCAGATCAATGATCTTGTGCAGCTGAAGATGCAGGCGCACCTTCAGACCGTCTGCGAGGATCCTCTCTGCGAGGATACTTGCCGGATATAGGGTCGTCACGGGGGAAAAATGGATATTAGTGGTATTGGGCTTGTGCTCTTCCAGGAAGCGCTTGGCATAGTCGTAGTCAAAAGGTGATGCGATCACGAATTTCAATTCGTCCTTGGGAGTCAGGAACTTCAGATTCCATTTCATAAAGCTGTCTGCTTCTCCACTGCCCGGTGTCTTGACGTCCACGATCTTGACTACATAATCGGGAACATCTCCCAGATACAGCGAACCGTTCGTTTCCAGCAGTATCCGATAATCCGCTTTATGCAGAGCAGAGAAGAGATCGTCTATCTCTTCATCCTGATACATAGGCTCACCCCCGGTTATCTCCACCAGATCACATGGATATTGGCTGATCTCGGTGAGTATCTCCTCAATGGGCATCATCTTTCCCGCTGAATGGGAATAGGTCGTGTCGCAATAGCTGCAGTTCAGGTTGCATCCGGCAAGGCGAATGAAAATACAAGGATAGCCCGCATATGAGGACTCGCCCTGTAGGGAATAGAAGATCTCGCATACTTCGATCAGCATCGCGGACATGGTCTTATGATTTCCTTCGTGGATCGATGCGCAGCTCTATCATCGCATCAGGATCAACGCCCTTTAGGTTGCTGACAAAACTCAGGATGTTGTCTTTGAGCAGCTTTTGAACGAAGGGGACGATCACTATTTCCTTGCCGTCCGCCATAAGAACCAGTTCTTTGGCGGAATCAGCGACGCAAGCATCCCGGGTGCTACGCTTCTGCACGATGTCTCCGGCAAGTTCGTAGCAGGTCTTTCCGCAAGCAGAACAGCACTCCGGATCGTTATCGGGCAAAGCCTTGAAGCTTTGTTCGATCACCAGATCGACAAATCTGCTGAGGTTCTTTTGCAGACAAAATACCGGTAGAGACCTGTAGCTTTCAAGCTTGTCGGCTATAAGCCCAGAGATCCCGATAGTCGTGTCATCGATAAGCTCATCGAGCTGATCTGTAGTCTCGGCACAGACGATCTTGGGAACGGGTGCGCTCTTCAAACCTTCTATGATGAGGAAATCGCAATCGAAGTGAGGAAGCATATCGTGATAGCTCAGTGGCTTGGGAAAGATAAGAGCTCCATCACGTAGCCCTCTTGCCCAGACGATTGAGCTTCCCGCTTTGGCGTGTTTGTCCGAGTTTGTGCCTGCCTTGTCGGCAGAGAACTTCTCGTCGTGTATATCCTTGATGCTGTTGATTCTGTAACCGCGGGCTACGAGCTCGGATATCAGAGCGCATGCAGCGGTGGTTTTTCCGGTATGGTGATAGCCGATAATGCCGATGGCTTTCATTCTGCGTTCCTCTTTGACAGGAGAACTATGGCGGATGCTGAGATGCCCTCTCCCCTGCCACTCACTCCAAGACCTTCTTCCGTCGTAGCTTTGACGGAAATGTTCTCGATCTGCGTCTGAAGATCCTGAGCTATGTTCTCCCGCATTAGATCGATATAGGGAGCAAGCTTGGGCTTCTCTGCACAGATCGTCGTATCGGCATTGACGAGGGTATAACCGGCTTGATGCACAAGCTGAACGGTCTTACGCAGGAGGATCCGGCTGTCGATATCATGATAGGCGTCATCGGTATCGGGAAAGTGCTTGCCGATGTCTCCCAAAGCCAGTGCCCCCAAAAGGGCATCCATCAGGGCATGGAGCAGGACGTCCGCATCAGAATGACCCAGTAGTCCCTTCTCGTAGTCTATGTGTACGCCGCCAAGGACAAGGGCTCTTCCCTCGACCAGTCGATGCACGTCATATCCGGAACCGATCCTGAACATAGCTTAGTCCACAGTGATAGACTTGGAGACGTTCTTCGGGACGTCGGGATGCACCCCGTGATCCATGACTCCGAGCCTGTCGAGTTTCTTTAGCTTGCGCACGCTCATCCGAAGGGCAAGAAGCTGGAGGACGATCGTTGCCGAGAAGCTGGTCATCAGGCTGTCACCTGTTTTGGGCAGCATGATATAGCTCCAGCCGTAGTAACTGCCTTCATTAGGATTCGCGCTGGCATTTTTGAGCAGGTTCTGGTTCTCCTCGGCTATGACGTAAGTATTGGCGCCTCTGATCTTATGCGTGTTGATCTGGGATATAGTGAGGTTTACATCTCGTTCGTCCGGACCCGTCACGTAGATCAAGGGATAATTGCGATACATAGGCTCGAAGAAATCATGATTGGCGATCACCTCGTTAAAGAGCTGCGTGCCCGCCTTGGAAAGGTTAAAGGGGATATTCCTGGTGAAGATGTAGGTGCTCATGGCTTTGAACATCTCTTTGGTCTCCGCATGACTGATCCCACGTTCCGTCGCCAGGTCATCTATCTTGTCGATGATCTCGCTGTAGGAATTGACAAAGTTTCGGACATGCTTGAGCCCAAAGACCGTGTTCTTGCCCAGGATGGTGTTTGGTCCGTGCTTGAATTCAGATGCTTCGCGTCCCTCAGCATGGTTCAGAACCGTCTCACGTATCTTCAATGCAGCTTCCATGGCAACACCGGTGATCTTGGTCGCGAGAATGTGGATCGAGGGCTCCATATATATCTTGGCAGCCATCGCATCAACGAGGTCGGCAGTATTGTCGATCGTTTCCTTCAGCAATGAAGGGATGTCCCAGAGGGATTTATAACGCCGTTCCAGGATCTCTTTTTTGATCTTGGTCTCAGGATCATTATCCGGAAGCTTGGCGATCTGCATATCGGCAACCCTGATCGCCAGATAGTAGAATAGAGTGATCTGGTTCATGAAGCTCTTGGTCGCAGGAACCGCGATCTCAGGTCCACAGAGGATAGGAATGGCAACGTCGCTTTTCTCCTGACCCAGGGTGGAGTTCATATTATTGACGAGCACTATCTTGCGCACATCAAGCTGCTTCTTGTCTATGTCGTTAAAGATATCTATCAGGTCTTTGGTTTCCCCTGATTGGGACACTCCGATGATGAGGTCATTATTCTTGATGCAGTGGGAATACTCACCCCGGAACTCACCCGGAAGGATGGGCACGATCTCGATCCCGGCTATCTCGTTGAAGAAAAGCGCCGCAACTTTCGTGGCATTGTAGGAAGTTCCGCAGGCTATCGTATAAGCATTGCGGTTGTTGTCTATGGTCACGTCTATTTGATCGAGGAAGTTCCTGACGCTGATCTCAAAGTCAATAACGTCAACCTGCTCAGCGAGTGAATCCAGTGCTTTTGCCATGACCAGTCGGCAGATATCAAAGTCCTTACCGACGAGATCGATAAAGACGTTCTTTTCTGCGGAGAAGAAGAACTTCTTCTCAAAGTCCTCTTTGACCGCGACATCGACAAGTTCCTTATAGTTTGCCGAGACGTGGTCAAACAGTCTGCAGGCGATCTCTGAAGCACAGAGATCGTTGAACTGCCCTTGTTTGGACTCATGATCCGCATTCCCAAGGATACTCAGCATCTGTGTAGAAAGGATCTCTTTGATATTCTCAGCTTCGATGACCTTGATCAACCGCTTACCGCTGTTTGATCCTCCTTGGAAAAGCTTGATCAGCTTACCGGTGGATTCGGACTGGGCATAGATCTCCTGCTCCATGAAATACTCGAACTCAGGAAGCAATTCGACGTCTTCCGCGCGCAGCTTGGAAAACACAGGCTTGACCATGATCTTATCGCCCATCTTGTATTCCTCGTCAGCGTGACCCAGCTTCTTAAACCTTAGGTCTTTCTGAGCATAAAGCTGATAATAGTCTGCGGTATATTCGACGAATTCACCTTCTCTGAGATTGACCAAAAGCTTGGTAAAGCGAAGCACAGCGGTCAGATCACTGGAAGCGAGGGCAAACTTGTTCCCATCCTTCTCCCCTATTCCGAAATAGAGGCTGCTGCCGGCTTTGATCGCCCAAGATGTCTTGGTCACGGGATCGACGATGACAGCAGCATAGGATCCGACCATCTTCTGAGCGGTCTGGATGATCGCTCTGCGCATACAAGCTTTCCTTGCCTCGTGATCCTCAGGGTTTCCGGCTCTGTCCATCTCGATGTCAAAATAGTGTTCAACGCTGTGAACCAACATTTCCCCGTCATTGTCGGAAAGAACCGTGTGTCCCTCCTGTGTCAGGAATGCTTTGAGTTCACGAGTATTGGTGATATTCCCGTTATGCGCTCCATAGATATGCCTTTTGCATTTGACCTCATGCGGTTGAGCATTGGTCTTGTTGACAAAGCCAAAAGTCGCCCAGCGCACCTGACCACAAAAGATCAGACCGGCTTGGCGTTCGATCCCCAGTGTCTTGACCAGGGTGCTCGGTGCTCCAACATCCTTGAGGAGAGTGATCTTTTCATCTTCTCCCTGAAATGCGGCACCGGTCGAATCATATCCCCGATATTCCAGCGCCTTGAGAAGCGTCGAGGCATATTCGCCGAGGTTGATCGTGACGTGTTGCATCGCCATCCCCAGCACTCCACAGCCTATCCCGGGGATCGGGACTTTGATGCGGATAACGGGATTGCGCTTCTCGATAAAGCTCAAAGGCTTACTCATGAGGAGCAAAGGCAGTCTGCGGGAAAGACCCGTGAGTTGTTCAGTTATATTTTTCATCTTAGCTTCCTTATAGTTTATTTCGTTCGAGAAGCGATTCGGCGATGAGCCAGTCGCTTTCGTCGGTTATCTTTATGTTTGTATCACCGGTCAAGACGATATGCACGGGAATGCCACTGTGTTCCAGAACGGAAGCATCATCCGTACAGACAAGCTCGTCCTCATACGCTTTGAGATAGGCTTCCCGGAGCAGTTCAAAAGCAAAGACCTGCGGGGTGTAAACTTGGACTAAGTCGCTTCGATCCACTGTCCGAATGACCTGATCTCCCAGAACCTGCTTGATGGTATGCTTGACCCTGGAACAGGGGATCACAGCTTGCTTATCCAAAGCTTCACGATAGAGCCCTGCGATCAGTTCGGGGGAAATAAACGGTCTTACCGCGTCATGGATAAATACGTAGTCCGTATCTGCGGGACAGGCTTGCAGCGCGCCAAATATGGAGTCCTGGCGTTCAGCGCCTCCCGGGATTATCTTGATCGGCTTTTCGTCGCAGTTGTATTCTTCGATCATCAGCCTGAGACTATCGATATCCTCTTCCGGAGCGGTGATGATGATATTGGTTATGCACTCCGCCTGCATAAAGCTGCTCAGTGTCCTGATCATCACAGGGATCCCGGCAAGGTCGCGAAACTGCTTTTTGACGTCACCTTTGAGTCTGGTTCCGCTTCCTGCCCCGGTAATAATGGCACAGTTACAGGTCACTTTCTCCATGAATAGGTCACCTCTCCTTTCGCCGATCCTGTAGATACCATATCACTTTTCACTAAGTGTCGTAGTGCCCTGCTGATCTCGTTTATATGGACGTCCAATCTACTGCTGATCTCCTCGGCGCTGAGAGGCTCTCCCTCTAAGACGCTTTGGATCGAACTGATGAGAACTTCGTCAATGACGTTTGGTGCCTCGATCACGCGTGAGATGATCTCGGCTTCGAAAGGACATTGCTGTTCAAAAAAGTGCAAGACCCGAACCAGCCCTTCCTGTGAAGGCTTCGTCACCCAATCCTCGGTTCCCGTCCTATCCAGAGAGTTGATCTGGATCTTATCCGGCTTGATCCTGTTTATCGCGGAGGCAAGAGCGGAAAGCTCCTCATCCGTGTCATTCAAGCCGGGGATGATAAAGACTTCCAGCCAGATCTTTCCCCGATATTGCTCCCTGAAAGCTACGACCCCATCGACGAGATCCCCGATCTTCAGCCCCGGTTTGGGACGGTTGATCAATTCATAAACAGCTTGTGTCCCCGCATCCAGAGAGGGAAGGACAACATCGCAGGGATCGATCTCTTTCCAGAGTGACCTATCACCAAGCAGGACGCCATTGGTCAGCAAGGCAAGCTTATACTGAGGATATTGTGTTTTGATATACGCGACGACTTCCCCGATCCCGGTGTACAGAGTAGGCTCACCCGCACCGGAGAAAGTGATATGATCGACATTCGGGTTTTCAGATATCGCGGCTTCAAACTCACTGATTATCTCGCTCACCGGGAAAAAGTCTTCCCTTTGGGTGACGAGATGGGTGGTCTTTTGCACCTCGCAATAGACGCAATTCAGCGGACAGTACTTAAACGGTACTAAGTCTATCCCGAGCGAGACACCCAGTCTTCGGGAGAAGACCGGGCCAAATATATGTTTGAATCTCATTTATCAGAATGTAGTGCCAAACTGGAGATGCGGTTCCCAGGTACGTCCTTCGGGATTATAAGCATAGTCAAACCCGATCAGCCCAAACGGACTACGGATGCGGACTCCCGCTCCAACGCCTTTCTTGAGGCTCAGGAAGTTAAACTCTCTCAGTTTGTTGTAGCAATTACCGGCATCAAAGAACATCACTGCAATGATCTGATCTCCACCAATTGGATAGCCCAGCTCGGTCGAGAATATGATCGCCCGGGTTCCACCGCCTGTAGGAGCTATGGAACGATCTGCATAACCGCGGATACCATCGGCACCTGTGCCGCCGAGATAGAACTTCTCATCCGGGGGTGCGTCCTCAGATCTGCCATAGGGGGTGACGTAACAGAAGCGCCATTTGGTGCGCAGAGTGATCTTCTTCCAAGTTTCGGTGTACCAGTTGACCTGCGCGATCTGCTTGAAGTAGTCAAAATCACCACCCAGGATCCCACCGGCAAGCTCTGAATAGAGTGTGACCTGTGATCCCTTGGTCGGGAAGAACACGTTATCCCGGGTATCCCGGCTGATGGTGGCATTGATAGCTGACGTATAACGCCAGGAAAGCCCGTCCAGCTCGATCAAGGTGCTATTGGATAATGTATCAGCAAGAATCTCATCCATATCCGTGATCTCATAACGCTTCGAATAGAAGGAATATCCGGCGACAAGACGCGTGCGGTTCACCCAAGGCAGGGACTGACCCAGTCGCAAGCTGGCACCGCGGGTAAAGATCTTGTAGTAAAAAGAGCTCCAATCCTTCTGAGTGTAATAGGCGTTCGTGCCAAAGAGGATATCCGTATCATAGAGATTGGGATTGGTGAAGTCAAATTCGAAGTTCTGCGTTGCTCCGCCAAACTCCCATTTGATCCCGCTCGACCAGTTATTGCCAAAGAGGTTGTTCATGGAAACGGAAAGCTCACCGACGAAGCCATCGGAGGAGTTGTAGCCGACGCCGCCATTGGCGACTCCGGATGCTTTGTCCATGACGTCGATATGCAGGTCGATATCTCCCGCATTGTTGATCCGGTCATAATCGAGCTTTATATCCGGCTCAAAGAAGCCAAGATTGTAGATGTTCTGCTGACTGCGAACGACCTGAGACTGCCGGAAATAGTCTCCCGGAGCGATCTCAAGCTGGCGTCTGAGGACCTTGTCCTTGGTACGCATGTTTCCGGTGAAGTGGATCTGACGGATCTTTGCCCGTGTACCTTCTTCGATCTTGAGCTGAACGATCACCTTGCCATCGGCTTTGACGTAGTTCGGCTGGATATTGGCATAGATATAGCCTTCGTCAAAATACAGGCTATAGACCTTCTGGAGCTGCTTTTCATATTTTTCCTGGTCAAAGACCTCACCGGTCTGGAGGGTAAAATTGCTCATCAGGTTCTCGGTAGTGAACTGACTATTACCTTCGATCTCTGTCTTATCATAAAGATACTTGGCACCTTCGTTGATAGTGATATTTAGCTCCAGATAGCGTTCGGAGACCGGGATCAGCTCATAGGGACCGACCCGGACGTCGATAAACCCGTTCTTCTTGTAGAAATTGGTCAGGCTGGTAAGATCGGCGTCAAACTTCTCTTGTTCAAAGCGACCTGATCTGAGGAGGTTTGCGGTCTTGGTCTTCATCCTGCGGGCAAGAGTCTTATCCTCAAAGCTATCATTGCCGATAAAGTTTATCTTGCGCAACGCAACCCTGCGTCCTTCATCGACGAATACCGTCAACGCGACTCTGTTTTTATCCAGCTTCTTTTCGTTGACTTCCATCGTGACGTTGGCGAAGCCTTTGCTCGTATATTCCGCTTTGAGCTTCTTGAAGAGCTGGTTCTTGAGCTGATCCGACCAATATGTACCCTGACGGATAACGACCAGTTCATCCAGCTTCTCATCCTTGACGGACTTCATTCCCACGTAGGAAACTGAAGCGACTATCGGGTTCTCGACCACCTGTATAATGACGTTGATCCCGGTGCGATAAGGCTCGGAAAGAACCTGAATATCGGAGAAGATCCCCATTTTGTAAAGAACTTTGATCGACTCCGCGACTCCATCGGGATCCATCGACTCACCGACGTGAATGCTGATGGCGGATTTGACCAGTTCGGGATCGATATTCTGCGTACCGACTACCCGTATATCGTATATTGTCTCCCCGGCTGCAAAGACATTGCCAAGAGCCAATAGCATGGCTACCATGATCAGGATATGCTTCAAATTTACTCGCATTCTTCCTCCAGTAGAAGTGAATTGACGTTTTATACAAAGCCTGTTTTTCGTAAAGTCTTTTTTTACGCTGAAAATTATCCCTTATATGGAAACTAATTTGCATCTGGAATTCGCAATAGGAAAGCGGGAGTCAATATGACCAAGTCACTGAATACACTGTTTCTGATCCTAACGATCAACCTCGGGATCATTTGTTCCCTAAACGCTACTCCCGGTAGCAGATGGCAAGATCCTTCAGCGGAGCTTTATCCATATTCCGGCGCGGCTCAGCCTCTCATCCGGGATAGCTATGAAGCCAGAGCCGATTCCGCCCATGGTTTTGATGTACAAAAATACGTGATCACTCTGGCGATAGATCAGCAAGCTCACACGATCTCCGGGAATGTCGTAGCGACCGTTTTGGCGACCTCAAACCTTTCCTCGATCGCCTACAATCTCGAGAGCCTTTCCGTATCTTCCGTGCTGGTGAATAACTCCCCGGTGACGTTTACTCACACCAACGGGATCATCACCATCCCCGTGAATGCGTCTCCCGGGCAGACCTTCACCACCAAAGTGATATATTCCGGAGCTCCCGTGCTGACCCCAAATGGCTACCATATCGGGATGATCTTTAGCAACAACACCGTCTTCACCATCTCCGATCCGGATGCTTCGCGATACTGGTGGCCCTGCTACGACCATCCCTGGGATAAAGCCATCGTGGACTTGATCATCACGATGCGTTCCGACTGGAAAGTGGCAGCCAATGGCTTGCGTCAGAACATCGTCGATAATGGCAACGGCACTTCGACGACGACCTGGCTGGGGCAGCATCCCATGACTACCTATCTTGCCTGCATCACCTGCGGACCTTATCAGGAGATAGACCAAACTGCCCTAAACGGCAGTCTCCCGATCAAGAACTTCGTACCCCAGAGCATGTACAACAATGCCCTGCTCGATCTTGCCGATCTTCCGGCTATGATAAACTACTTTTCTGCCATCTTCGGCACATATCCCTTTGAAAAATATGGCAATAGCGTCGTGACCATGTCCACCTACGGCGCGATGGAACACCAAACGATGACGACCCTGGGAAACTACATCATCAACGGTCAGGGAACCTATGAACTCGTCATCGCCCATGAACTCGCCCACCAATGGTATGGCAACGCGGTCAGTTTCCTCACCTTCAAAGACGTCTGGCTCTCGGAAGGATTTGCGACCTATTCCGAGTTCCTCTGGACGGACAAGGTCTTTGGCTGGCCTTCCGCCGCAGCTTATGCCGGCTCTTCCTATCATGACTACTATATCAACTGGGAAAATAGCTATGGAACCGCGGCACGGATCTACGACCCCGGTTTTATGGACTACTTCAGTCCCCCGTCCTACGAAAAAGCCGCTTCCGTACTACACATGCTGCGTCTGAAGATCGGCGACGCGCATTTCTTTACCCTGCTTCATAACTGGTTTGAGACCTACAAATACGGAAATGCGATCACCTCCGAGTTTCAAGCCATGGCAGAGAGCATCAGCGGGATGGATCTCGACCAGTTCTTTGCCCAGTGGATCTACGGAACGGGCATTCCCAGCCTTGAATATGGCGTTTTCTCCCGCAGCGGAGCTCAAAGCAGTTCCAAAGTCATCGCAAGGACAAGCTCTCCGACCGCTACAAGCTTCAATATCGACGTCCCTTTCCGCTTCACGAATCAAGCTTCCTCTGACTCATTACTCGTTCATGCAGCTTCGGACTGGACTACGACGCTTGGCTCCGGTTCCTTCGTCCCTACCGGTTATGAGGCGAATTACAACCACTGGACTCTGCTTCGCGGCACGACGGAGATCAAGACGACCCTCAGCGAATGCCTGCCTTCAAATTCGACCATTCTCCTCTCCTGGATCGCTCCGACGCTTCCCGGCTCCTTCAGCTACCGCGTCTATCGCCGTTCACAGGGACAAACGGGCTGGACTTTGATCCACACGACCCAGCCGAATATCCTCACCTATCTCGATAACACTGTCTCAAACGGCATCACCTACAGCTATAGGGTCCGCGCCGTGGACAGTGATGGCTATGAACTCCTCGGTGCGAACGTGCTCGAGGGAACTCCGATCGCTTTCAGCTTTGCCAACGATCTCCTCGTGGTCGATGAGACCAGGGACGGGACGGGAACCGCCATCAGTCCCGATGATGCGATGGTTGATAACTTTTATGCGACCTGCCTCAATCCCATCGTCTTCGATACCTGGGATGTCGCGACTTCCGGGATGCCAACCCTTACTCAGCTTGGAGCTTACAAGGTCATCCTCTGGCATGCGGACGACTTCTCCCAAAATATGCTGGGGGATTTTCAATCGATCCTCGGTGGTTACATGCTCGGTGGTGGGAAGGTCGTCCTCTCCGGCTGGAAGACCTCCTCGACCCTGACCCAGACCTTCTGGGATCGCTTCGCCAATGGCATCACCCCGACCTATGACAATGCCGCTGTGCTCCTCGAAGCGGATTCGAATATCTATCCAGATCTCTCTGTGGACGTGATGAAGCTGACTCCCTCGTGGAACGGAGCCTTGCCGATGATCTACACCTTCCCCGGCGTGGCTAATCCCATCTACACTGCTGTGATGTCCTCCCAAAGCCCCAATAACGGCAGCCCCGTTGCCTTCCATAACACCGCAAATGGCAACCTGACTTTCTTTGGATTGCCTCTTTACTTTATGGAGCAAGAGGACGTTCGCCCCATGCTCCAGAGCATGATCAGCGGTCTGCTCGACCCCACCGACAATGGCGATCCGATGCCGCCACCCCAGGCATTGCTCTATGCCTACCCCAATCCCTTTAACCGCTCCATGACGATCAAGTTCATGCTCCCGCACAGCGCTGCTCCACGCATCGAGATCTTTAATCTGCGTGGTCAGATCGTCCGCTCATATTCCCCGGGGATCCTCTCCCCCGGTCCTCTGCATGAGATAAGCTTCGATGGCAAGGATCAGCAGGGGAACCCTCTTGCCAGCGGTGTCTATACGATCCGCTACAGCTTTGAAGATAAAAAAATCATCCACCGGATCAGCCTGATAAAGTGACGATTTCCCGGTCTGAACTCAGACCATTACCTAAAGATTCCCGCGTGATCCCCGCGTGAAGCCCGCGTGATTCCCGCGTGAGCACGCGGGAATCACACGGGGATCACTCGGGTATGACACGGGCTTTCCTTGGTGAAGCTAAGACTATACATTGAGATGGGATAGTCGTTGCTTTCGGCTCATTGGTTGTATTCTCTACTGCTCTCCACTTTGTCCCTATTGCTCGCTTCCTCTCATCTTCGGTTATTCCCTCAGTCTTCTTGTATGAAGTTCAAGAAAAGTACAAGTTGAGTACAAGATGAGTACAAGTTGAGTACAAGCGGATCAAGAGGAATCGAGGGTCAGGAGACTAAGAGATCAAAGCGGATCTGAGAGGGGTAATGGGGATAAATATGATCAATGACTCAGATCAATCCGTCGGCATAGAGAGTATTCGGGATGATGCTGATCAGCTCGCCTTGGGGATGGATCGTGGAGGCGTAAGCGCGGATAAAGTGATCCGAAAGAAAGGTAGAGACTCCGCCTTCGCTGTGTTCGACGATGCCGCGGAGCGGGACTTGATCCTCGATCAGTAGCCGCATGTAGCTTTGACGCTTTTGCTCCGCCAGGTCGATCAGGATATTGGCTCGGGTCTGTTTGGTCTGGCTGTCGATCTGACCGGGCATAGTCGCTGCGGGAGTTCCCTTGCGTTTGGAATAAGAAAAGACGTGCAGGTAGCAGAAGTCCAGTTCGCTGAGGAAGTTCACGGTCTCGCGGAATTCATCCTCCGTCTCACCCGGGAAACCCGCTATTACATCAAATCCGATGGCAGCAAAAGGGATCTGCGCATGAATGCGGGAGACCAGCTCCCGGACTACGGAAGTCCCATATACACGTTTCATGCGTTTGAGGACGCTATCCGAGCCGGATTGCAATGCTATATGAAAATGCGGAGCGAGCTTTGGCGATGCCTGAACTGCATCGAGTAAGCGCGCATTGAAAAGCTGAGGTTCGAGGGAACTGAGGCGGACGATCTCCAAACCGGGGATCTGGTCAAAAGCCCTTATCACCTCGGTCAGGTCGTGTTCATTATCCCGGTAAAGCCCGAGGTTCACGCCTCCGAGGACTATCTCTTTATAGCCATTGGCGACAAAGAGCTTTGCCTGAGATACGACATCTTCGAGTCTGGCGCTGCGGATATGCCCCCGGGCGTAGGGAACGGCGCAATAGCTGCAATAGTAATCACAGCCGTCTTGGATCTTCTGGAAGGCGCGGCTGCGCTCCCCCATCCCCTGCTGCGGGACGTAGTGAAAGTCCTTTGCCTGCATGATGTCCATAAAGTCATATTCTCCGCCTTCAAGGAGCGACGGAATGTCCAGCTTTGCCTGATTATCGATCACGAGGTCGATATCTCCAAGACTCATGACTTCATCCTTGCTCCGCTGAGAGTAACATCCTGTGACGACGATGCGGACAGACGGGTCTTGTTTCTTTCTTTCCAGTGCCTTGCGGATGTAATACCTGCTCTTGTAGTCCGTGCGGTTGGTCACCGTGCAGGTATTGATCAGGTAGAGATCTGCTTCTTCGCCGGGATCTACGAGAGTGTACTTTGCGGGATCGAGAGCACCGATGATCGATGCGGATTCGGCTTGGTTGGTCTTGCAGCCAAGGGTCGTGACGGATACTCTGATCATTGGCAGTGAAGTGAGTTCAAGTAAGCAATGATGGTCTTGCCGTAGAGGCTGTGTTCTTGCTTCAGGACGGCTTCGGCGATCTCTTCTGGACTGGAAAGCGCGCTGATATCGACCTTCGCCTGAGCAATGATCTCACCGTGGTCATACAAGGGATCGACTCTGTGGACCGTAGCGCCGGAGACTTTCTCTCCCGCTTCAAAGACGGCACGATGGACGTTCATTCCATACATCCCCTGCCCGCCAAAGCTCGGGAGAATTGCGGGATGGATGTTGAGGATCGGAACTTCGCAAGCGGAAATGAACTGCGGAGACAATTGCCGCATGAAGCCCGCCAAGGCGATCAGTTCCACTCCGCAAGCACGGATCAAGGGAAGAAGATGGCTCTCAAAAGTCGCCATGTTCGTCCCGGAGATAAACTGACAGGGGATGCCCAGTTCGGCGCAGACTTCTTTGACCGGGGCATTACGTCGGGTGATCACTGCCAAGGCGATCTCAGCCGGGGAGCCTGCCTCGCGAAAGGAGCTATGGATAGCCCGGAGGTTCGAACCTCGGCTGAGACCACTGGTCAAGACTGCTATTCGGTGAGTTTTAGGTGTAGCTCTTTCCATGAAAGGTCGGGAACTGTGCTCGGAGCCTGAGACATCAGGTCTGTCGCTTTGAGGGTCTTGGGGAATGCGATGACGTCACGAATGGATTCCGCACCGGTCATGATCATGACCAGTCTGTCCAGTCCGGGGGCGATCCCGCCATGAGGCGGAGTTCCATACTTCAGCGCTTCGAGGAAGAAGCCAAAGCGCTCCTTGAGCTCCTCTTCGCTAAAACCGAGGACGTCAAAGATCTGCCTTTGGATGTCATAGCGATGACAACGGATGCTGCCCGAGGACAGTTCCATCCCGTTGCAGACGAGATCATAAAGCTGACCGAGGATCTGCCCGATCTTGTCCTTTTGGGTCAACCAGGGGATGTGATCCTCACGGGGCAGGGTAAACATGTGGTGCGCGGGTTCCCAGGCTTTCGCTTCGGCATTCCAGGCGAAGAGCGGGAAATCTGTTATCCACACAAAAGCGTAAGTATCGGGACTGATAAGGGACTGATCCTTGGCGAGCTGATTGCGCACCGCGGACAATATCTTGCAGCTCATATCCCAGCTATCTGCAGCGAACATCAGCATGTCATCAGCCTGTGCCTGTGTCGCGGTAATGATCCCGCTCATCTCTTGCGGGGACAGGAACTTCGCTATACCGCCTTCGAGGGTCTCTCCGGCGCATTTGGCAAAGGCAAGTCCTTTACCGCCGTTGTGTTTGGCAAGCTCGACCAAGGCGTCCTGCTGTTTGCGGGAAAGGCTTCCGCCGCCTTTGACGACGATAGCTTTGACGACTCCGCCGGAGTCAATCGCTGAGCGAAAAACGGCAAAGGTAGATGCGTTCAGGATCTCGGTCAGTTCGACCAATTCCATCCCAAAGCGGATATCTGGCTTGTCGCAGCCAAAGCGGTTCATCGCCTGTTCATAGGTCAGGCGCGGGAAAGGGGTCACGAGGTCTTTGCCCAGAACGTCTTTGAAGAGCTTCTGCATCAGGCGTTCGAGCAGATCAAAGATCTGTTCCTGAGTGGCAAAGGAAAGCTCGATATCCAGCTGAGTGAATTCCGGCTGACGATCGGCACGCAGGTCTTCATCTCTGAAGCACTTGGCGATCTGGTAATACTTGTCGAATCCGCCTATCATCAGGAGTTGCTTGAAGATCTGCGGTGATTGGGGCAGGGCGTAGAACTTACCCGGTTGGATCCGGCTGGGGACGAGATAATCACGCGCTCCTTCCGGAGTGCTGCGGATCAGGATCGGGGTCTCGATATCAAAGAAACCTTCCGAGTTCATAAAGTCCCGGATGGCACGGACTATTCTGTGCCGGGTGATAATGATCTTTTGGAGCTTCTCGCGTCTTAGGTCCAGATAGCGGTATGTCAGGCGCAGATCCTCATCCGCGAGAGCAGCTTCATTGGTCTGGATCGGCAGGGGTAATGTATCATTCAGCACGAGGATGGAGCTCGCCTTGACTTCGACCATTCCTGTGCGCATGGTTTTGTTTACGTTGGCTTCACTCCGCAGACAGACTTCCCCGGTGATGGCTATCACGTATTCGTTGCGAACCTTTTCGGCTTTGGCAAACACTTCCGTCTGTTCCGGAGGGATCATGATCTGGAGGATGCCGGTCACGTCACGCAGATCGATAAAGATCAATCCGCCCAGGTCACGACGCTTGTGCACCCAACCCATGACCGTGACCTGTTCGCCGGCAGCACCGGCTTCGATCTCCCCGCAGTAATGTGTGCGGGTAAGATTACCCAAGATATCAAGCATCTATTTCTCCCTTATTGTTGGTTAAACATCTTTATCTGTTCGTATTCCGAGTCTATGGCTTTGACCTTGTCCCCGATGAACTCGATCATGGAGCATTTGTCCAGATAAGCCTTGTCGGGATAGATCAGCTTATTGTTCCTGATCTCCGGTTCGAGCATGTCCGCTGCTTGCTTGTTCGGCGAGGCATACTGCGTGTATTGAGCGTTGATCTTTGCGACCTCCGGATCAAGCAGGAAGTTCACGAACTTATAGGCAAGGTCTTTGCTCGAGGCAGATTTCAGGATGACCATATTGTCCATCCACATGCTGGAACCTTCCTTCGGGAGGAAGAAGCCGAGATCGGGATTGGAAGCCATCTGTTGCAAGGCATCACCGTTATAGGCTTGCGCCAGCCACGTCGTCCCATCGGGAACCTCATTCTTGTATGAGTCGGAGTCAAACTGAGTGATATTCTTGTCCCAGGTCGCCAGGACCTTTCTGGCTGCTTTCATAGCTTCATCTGATGTATCGTTGAGATTGTAGCCCGCATAGATCAGAGCAGCTCCGACGACTTCACGCGCATCGTCCAGCATCGTTATCTTATTCTTGGCTTCAAAGTGCTTGTTGGCTATGATCGACCAGCTGCTGTCGGCAACGACGCTCATAGGAACGTTCTTCTTGTTATACATCATCCCGGTGAGTCCCCAGAAATAGGGAACGGAATACTTGTTGCCGGGGTCAAAGGACTCGGCTTTTTTCAGGATCTCGGTATCGAGATTGGGGTAGTTTGAAAGCTTGGTCCTGTCAAGAGGCTCGAGCAGTTCCGCTTTGGCAAGGATAGCGACGTGATCTCCCGAGGGGAAGATGATGTCGAAAGACTCTTTGGAACTCCGCACTTTGGTCAGCATGTTCTCGTTTGAATCATAGGTGCTATACTTGATCTTGCAGTTGTTCTCTTTCTCAAATCTGGTGATGAGCTGAGGATCTATATAGTCGCTCCAGTTAAAGATATAAAGTACCTGCTGTTTCTTGCCGCAGCCGGTGAGCATCAATACCGCAAAAAGGGTAAAGATCAGAGCTATGAGGGCTATCCTTTTCATGATATATCTCCTATGGTGTTTATTATTCCTTTATTAGTTCCGTCGCCTGGGTCATCCCTTGCCGCAGGTTTACTCCCTGCAGAAGTATCCACCCCAGAACGAAGAATATGATCAAACTCAGTATGGACAGACGGATCGATCCGGTCTTATGAGCTATCCATCCATATAATATAGGACCGATTATCGCAGACAATCTCCCTGTCAAGGCATAAAATCCGAAGAACTCCGCTTGCTTGGATACCGGAGTCAGGAGAGAGAGCATCGTGCGGCTATTCGCTTGGCTCGCTCCGATAGCCAGTCCGGCAAGCAAGCCAACGAGATAATATTCGCTTGCAGTGCGGCAGAAATACGCCCAGACGACTACCCCGATCCAGATCAGCAGCGAGATGTTCAATGAGTGCTTAGCGCTGTATCTGTCGCTCAGCCAGCCAAAGAATCCAGCACCGATGATGGAGGTGACCTGCGCGATGAGGAAGTAGTAGATCATATCTATCGTCGTCATCTTAAAACGCTGGATACCGTATATCGAAGCGAAGGCTATGACGGTCGTGATCCCGTCATTGTAGATGAAATAGCTGACGATAAAGCGCATCAATTGCGGCAGCCTGCGGATGTTCTTCAGCGAAAAGGCTATCCGCTGATAGGCGACGCGGTAATAGTTCGTACGTACCGACGGGCGCTTATATTCCTTCAACCAGAGCAAGGTGAAGAGCGAAAAGATAAAGAGATGCAAAGCTATCGCGGGAAAGACGTATCGCACATTCTTGCTGACCAGAACAAGGCTATATCCCAAAGAGATGAGCCCGCCCACATAACCGAGAGCCCAGCCATAGCCGGAGACCTTCCCGATATCCTCCTGCTTGGCGATGTCCGGCAAGAAAGAGTCGTAGAAGACGTTCGCGCTGTTAAAACCAAAATTGGCTATGATGAAAAAGAGCATCCCCTGAAAGACATCCCCGGCACGCACAAAATAGAGTAGAGCTGTAAAGAGCACGGTCAGATAGCAATTGATAAAGAGCATGCGCTTCTTTGCCCGGGAATAGTCCGCAACTGCGCCAAGGATCGGAGCGGAGATCGCGACCAAAGCCATAGAAATACCGATAGCCCTACCCCAGAGAAGCTCGCCATATCCCGGATCACCGACGACCACTTTATTCACGAAATACGCGGAATAGACGACCGATACGATAATGGTAGTAAAAGCCGAATTAGCAAAGTCATACATCATCCAGCCGATGAGCCCCTTGTTCAGCTTCATTTCCGCTCTCCCATTTGCATGACCTCCAGACCGCTCCAGATATTCTTCAGCTCGGGCTTGGGGGTAGTAATGAAGACCTGATACCTGTCCCCGATCAAATCTCTGATCACCGCGGTGTGACCCGCATCCAGCTCGGCGAAGATATCGTCAAAGAGCATGATCGGCTTGATCCCCGTCAGCTCCTCGATCAGCCTTGCCTGGATCAGCTTGATCAGGATGACCGAGACTCTCTTTTGCCCCTGCGAACTAAAGGGCTTTTGCCGGGAATCATTGAGCATAAACTCATAGTCATCGAGATGCGGCCCGATCAACGTCCTTTGCAGGACAAACTCCTTTGGCTCAAAGCTCTTCAGCAGAGCGAGGAACTTCCCCGGATCTTCCGCGCCGGACTCCTCATCTCCCGCTGTGCTCCGGTATTCGATCCGCATTTCCCGGATAGTTTCGGACAGGGATCGGTATTCTTTTTCCAGTCGCTGATTCATAAGCTCCAGATATCGCTTGCGGAAGCTGATGACATGAAGTGCGGACTCCGTGAACCGACCGTCCCAGACCCGCTTTTCACCATTGGAAACAGATGCCTTGAGCAGGGAATTGCGTTGTTCCACAATATGCAGATATTGATGCAGGACATGGATATACTCCGGGAAGAGCTGAGAAACGGCAAGATCGAAATACTGCCTGCGGGAGCGGGGACTTCCTGATATGATGTTCAGATCCTCCGGAGCGCAATATATGACCTTGATCCTCTCCATCAGACTGCTAAGGTTGCGGATGGTCTCATTATCTATGCGGAGAAGCTTACGCCGTTCCCCATAAGACAGCCCGATCCCTGTTTGCAGCCCGGAATCAAGACAAAAATCCGCGCTGATGCCAAACCCGGATGAGCCAAACCGCAGCAACTCCGTATCGCTATGATAGCGAATGGATTTGCCGATCCCACAGTAGGCGATAGCCTCGAGCAGATTGGTCTTTCCGCTGCCGTTATCCCCGATTATCAGGCAACCGGCAGCGGAAAAAGCATATCTGGCTTCTGAGTAGTTTCTAAAATTCTCTAATGCGATCTGCAGGAGATGCAATGCGCTATGACCGAAGCGGCATTAACAGGAAGGTGATTTCCTGGTTCTCGGGTTGGATCTCATTGTAGATCATCATCGGTTCTTTGGACGAGCCAAGCAGGATCTTGACCTTTTCCGTGTCTATAACGTCCAGAATACTGAGCATGAACTTATAGTTAAAGGCAATAGAGGTCGGTGAGCCCTGGAAGCTGTAGTCATCCATAAACTGCTTCGCATCCCCGGTGTCGCGGTTGGTCGTATTGATCTCGAACTTATCCTGCTCGATCTCAAATCTGGTACGCAGGTTATCATCCGGAGCGATCAAAGCTACGCGTTTGATAGCGGTCTTGAGTGCTTCTTTGTTGATGATCAGGCAGTTCGGAAGATCATGCATAAAGGCTTTTTGATATTCGGGATATTTATGCTCGATGATGTGAGTGTAGATCGTATATTCGCCATAGACGAACATCATCTTGTTCTGTTCGATAACGAGCTGAAGCTCCTTGATCTGCGGATCGAAGATCTTTTGCAGGAAGTTCAAAGTCTTGACCGGGATGATCTTTTCGGTATAGCTTTCTTTATTTTCGGCGAAGATATTGTCCTCGGTCTGTTCCTGTTCGGAAGCATTATTGCGGATAGAGCTGTTTCGCACCTTGATCTCGGCGACTTTGCGTCCATCAGTGGCTGCCATGAGATGCTCGTTCTCATGAATCTTCCAGCAAACACCGGTCAGCACGGCGCGATTCGCATCCGAAGAGACCGCAAAACTGGTCTTGGAGACCATCTTCTGGAAAAGCTCGGCATCGATTGTCACGGCATTGGTGAGGCTCGCGACGGGAAGCAAGGGGAAAAGCGAATGATCGGCGCAGAGGATCTTGAAATCGATCTTGCCGCATTGAATGATGAGCATATCCTCATTCTTCCAGATGCTGATCATATCTTCCGGCATACTGTTTATGATCTCGTTGAAATGCCGGGCAGAAACCGCGACCGAACCTCCTTCACTGACCGAAGCCGGGAAGGATACAATAGAAGTGATCTCCAGATCCGAAGCCGTGATCCGGATGCTGTTTGCATCAGCATCGACGTCGATCAGGTAGTTGGTGAGGATCGGAGTGGTGTTCTTACTGGGTACTATTGAGGCAAGGTGTTGGATATGTTTGGTTAAGTCCTTTTTATCGATAGCGAATCTCATAATTTCCCCTTATAAGGTATTTTTCGTTTTTCCCATGGAAATGATCCCCTGCTTTTTAGTCAATAGATTTTCAATGGCATATGCATTTATAGCTCCGTATCGCAGTTTTGACGCTGTCGCATGTAAATCAAACAGCACTTAGACGTTGAAGCCGGTTCGCTTCTCAAGGTGGATCAAGCGACGTCTATCCTTATTTCCTGTGATCCACTGCCGGATGACGTCCATTTCCTAAAGAATATCCGCGTGTTCTTCCTCAATACTTGCCTGCTCGCTGAGGGCTTCCGTATTTCTTCCTCAGATGACTCCCTCATGACCCTCAGATCGATCCCTCATCAAGATCAGAGAATTACTTGAGAAATATCAGTGAGAGATCAGAGCATACCCAAGAGATTCCCGCGTGATCCCCGCGTGATCCCCGCGTGAAGCCCGCGTGAAGCCCGCGTGAACCCCGCGTGAGCACGCGGGAATCACATGGGGATCACTCGGGCTTTACACGGGCAAGCTTAGGGAATGGTTCGGGTGCGTTATAGCTTTGGAAAGGGGCTCCGGTTCTCAGGATTTCTTGATCGCTTTGACCCAGAGAATGGACGGCTTGCCCTTGGGATCGATAAGCTGACCGGTGAGCAGGGGTTCAAACTTGTAGCCAGTGGGGCTTGGTGCGGAAACCTTCCAGGAAATGATCTCGAAGTCCTTGAACAGGTGTTCTTTGAGCAGTTCCTCGGTCAGGGTCTGAGGTTCCGCTTTGTGCGCCGGTTCATTGAGATTGAAGCTGCCGATCAATAGTCCACCGGGCTTGAGGATGCGGATCAGTTCTCTGCACATCGTCTCCAGATCGGCAACGTGATCTAAGGCGTTTAACGTATAGAGCACATCAAGACATCCGTCCGGTAAAGGGATATGAGACTCGGTCGAAGTGATGTAGGTCATGTTGTGCTCTGACATGTCCGAGCTGAAACAGCGAAGATACTTTTCTGCAAGGATGTCTATCCCATAACGCTGTGCGGCAGATCTCGCCCAGGTAAGAGTTCCGCGCGGACCACAGCCAAAATCGCCTACTGATTTATCCATGAGCCAAGCGTCGTTCTTTTCCTCCGCCATGCCCAGCATCAAAGGTTCATAGTGTTCATTGGTGAAGCGTCCGCCATCGATCTTGTGGCACTTTTTCCAATAGCGCAGTTCAGCCCCTTGCTTGGTCTGAAACAGGTAGTAAAGAGATCGCAGGATCTTTCTGATCATCATCATTCCATTTTCATTGATACTTGTGTAGTTCTATTTGGCATGCTTTTCATCTTGTGGGCTTTAGTCAAGCACTTCTTCATATTACGCTGGCACAGATAAAAGCAAAAAAAGAGATTGACAGGAATTGTGGCTATCAGAACTTGAGAACAAATGGAGCTGTCTGCTTCTGCCTTAGCACTGAGATATGTGACCAAGGCTCTGATTTTTAGATAGTTAGATACTATATATGTATTTATCGTGAAGCAGGCGGAGATCCTCTTTGATTAAGTGGATACCCGCCTTTTTCATTTCCGGTAAGAAGGAGGTTCTTATAATCCGGATTAAACGTGGAAAGGCAAAGACCAAAGAGGTCGTGCCGAAAGAAAGGATCAATAACCAGATCACCGCAAGTCAGGTTCGTCTTATCGATCCTGATGGCAAGATGATCGGTGTTTGCTCGATTAAAGATGCTCTTCGTAAAGCCGATGAAGCGGGCTTGGACTTAGTGGAGATCTCTCCCACAGCCGAACCGCCGGTCTGCCGTATTCTGGACTTCAGCAAGTATTATTACCAAAAAGAAAAGAAGATACGCGAAGCCAAAAAGAAACAACACGAAGTCGAGATCAAAGAGATCAAGTTTGGTCCCAATACAGAAGAACACGATTACAATTTCAAAAAGAACAATGCGATCAAGTTCCTGAAACAGCATAACAAAGTAAAGTTCACCGTTCGTTTCAGAGGCAGACAGATGGCTCACAAGGACAGAGGATACGGAGTACTGGACAATCTCAAGGTTGACCTTGCTCACATCGCTGATGTCGATTCCGAGCCCGTAAGCGACCGCAATCTTCTTTCGATGATCATGTCCCCCAAGAAGGACATTGATAAGATCCTCGGAAAGGACAAAGAGCCCGTGAAGCCGGTCGAAGCCGCTGACGCTCCCGCTGCCGAACCCAAAGGTGATCTTAGCGATCATATAGAGAAAATAGAGACACAGGTCGTGACTGAGGAATAAGCACCTTCGTGTGTCTTTCCCACAGAGCGAAACAATAGATTTATACTAAAGGAGATAAACATGCCAAAGATCAAAACAAATCGATCTGCTGCCAAGCGGTTTAAGCTTACCGGAACAGGTAAGATAGTACGCCATCATGCTAAAGCAGCCCATATCAAGACCAAGAAAACACAAAAGCTGAAACGGAATCTCCGCACCAGCGCAATCGTCCGCAAGTCCGATGAAGGAAGAGTTCGTCGGATGCTGGTAATCTAAAAGGAGTTAAAAAATGCCAAGAACTACAAATAACGTCGCAGCTCACCGCAGAAGAAAGGGTTACCTTCTTGCCGCCAGAGGCAACTTTGGAAAAAGAGGAACCACCTATAGACTCGCTCGTCAGACCGTCGAACGCGGAATGGCATTTGCCTTTGCTCATCGCAAACAACGCAAGAGACAGTTCCGTCGCCTCTGGATCATCCGTATCAATGCCGCCTGCCGCATGAACAATATGTCCTACAGCAAGTTCATCAACGGGCTGCATAAGGCAAATATCGAGATCAATCGCAAGACCTTGGCTCATCTTGCCTGGCACGACATCGACGCTTTTAACAAGTTAGTGGAAATCGCCAAGGGTGTCTGACTTTCTGAATGTCTGAGATAGCTATAATAGCTGATAATCTTATCTGAAAGCCGGAGACGCAAGCAATTGCGTCTCCGCTTACTATTATCTACAAGGAGTGAACTTTGCGCGGTGAATTACAGAATATTGTAAGTCAGGCGACCACTGCCATAGAGGGATGCAAGAATCCCAATGATATCCTCAATGCCAGGGCACAGTATTTGGGGAAAAAGAGTGAACTGAACGCTTTTTATACGAGGCTGAGAGAATTGCCTCAGGAAGAACGACCTGCCTTTGGAGCATTGCTCAATGAAGCCCGCACCGAGATCGAAGCTCTCCTGACCAAACGTGAGAACGAGATCAAGCAACAGGCTTGGCAGGAAAAGACCGGGACCGCAGCGACAGACCTCAGTCTTCCCGGGATCACTGCCGACAGAGGCTCATTACACCCCCTGACGATCGTCAAACGAGAGATCGAGTCTATCTTCATCGGTATGGGCTTTGAGATCGCTGAGGGTAACGAGATCGAGGATGAATTCCACAATTTTGATGCTTTGAACACTCCCGCGGATCATCCTTCCCGCAATCTCGCCGATACATTTTATCTGGAGAATGGGTTGCTTCTCCGCACTCAGACCTCCACAGTCCAGATCAGGGTCATGGAGCAATTCACTCCCCCGATCCGCATCGTCTCACCGGGAAGATGCTATCGGAATGACAAGCCTGATCCTTCGCATTCTCCCGTCTTTCACCAGGTCGAAGCCCTTGTCGTCGATAAAGGCATCTCAATGGCGGATTTGAAAGACACTCTTCAGACCTTTGCCACGACGATGTTTGGCAAGGGCGTCAAGACCAGGATCCGCCCGCATTTCTTCCCCTTTACCGAGCCCAGCGCGGAAATGGACGTTAGTTGCGTCAATTGCGGTGGAGAAGGTTGCCGGATGTGCAAATACAGCGGTTGGCTGGAAATGGGTGGAGCCGGAATGGTCGATCCCAACGTATTCAAAGCTATCGGCATCGATCCGGAAGTATATTCCGGTTTTGCCTTTGGGCTGGGGATCGAAAGGATCGCCCTGCTCAAATATAACATCCCGGATATGCGTATTCTCTTTGAGAATGATGTCCGGATGCTCAGACAATTCAGAGGACTATCGATATGAACGTATCATATAATTGGTTAAAAGACTACATAGATATCGATCTGGATATCGCCCGTCTTTCCGACGTGCTGACCTTCTCCGGCATCGAAGTCGAAGCCATTCGGGAGCTGAAAGCCCTTCCCGAGACGGTCATCTCCGCCTATATCAGCCAGGTCGAGAAAGTCCCTAATAGTGACCATCTGCATCTTTGCAAGGTCATGCTCGGAGATCATCAGCTTGCCGATCCCGGCATCCTGAACGAGGATGGAAGCCTGGACGTCGTTTGTGGCGCTCCGAACTGCCGTGAAGGCTTGAAAGCCGTTTTGGCACTTCCCGGGACGCAGCTTGGCGAGATCACCATCAAAAGCGCAAAGCTCCGCGGAGTCACTTCGCACGGGATGCTCTGCTCTGAACGGGAGATCGGGATATCTACCAATCACGACGGGATCATCGAGCTGGATGCGGATACTCCGGTCGGGCTCAGCGCTAACGTCCTTTATGACCTTCCGGATACTGTCTTTGAACTGGAGATCACGCCCAATCGCAGTGACCTGCTGGGCTATATCGGTATTGCCAGGGATCTCTCCGCAAGCTTAAACGTCGAACTCAAGCAGCCAAAGCCGTTGCTTCCCGAAGCTCATGGGGATGCGCCCTTGCAGTTGATCGATCAGGAACCGGAGCTTTGCCTCAGGTATATCGCCAGGGTCTTTGACAACGTGGAGATCAAGCCCTCTCCCCTATGGCTCAAGGTTCGGTTGATCAAGTCCGGCTTACGCCCGATAAACGATCTGGTCGATATCACGAACTATGTGCTCCTCGCCACAGGGCAACCTCTGCATGCCTTTGATTATGGCAAACTCAGCAAACTCAATGAAGCGGATGAACATCCGTCCATCATCGTTCGCCGAGCCAATAAAGATGAAAAGATCCTCGCTCTGGATGGCAAGGAATACGCGCTTCGTCACGAAGATCTGGTCATCGCTGACGGAAAAGACGCTTCGGCAATAGCCGGGGTCATGGGTGGCGAGATCACCGGAGTCTCGGCGAAGACTACTCGCATCGTTCTCGAAAGCGCATCATTTAACCACTCCGCGATCCGCAGGACATCCTATGAGCTGAAGGTCTCATCCGACTCTTCATATCGCTTTGAAAGACATCTCTCCGACGTTTCGCCGGACTACGCCAGCCGTATGGCAAGCGAACTCATAGCCCAGCTTTGTGGCGGAAAACAGGTCGGTAAAGAACTTGACGTCTGGCCAAGTCAGTCGCAGGAGACTATCCTTGGTCTGCGTCCGGAACGTTATACCGAGATCATCGGATATGCTTTGCAGGAAAAAGAGATCAGCACCTATCTGGAACGTTTGGGCTGCAGCTTCATCGGCTATGCTGCCTGGGCAGCAGGATGCCGGACAATGCAGGAACTCGAGCTCAACCTTCAGGGCAGTGATCAAGACGGTTCTGCGCTCTATTTCCGCATTCCTCATTACCGTATCGACTTGGAAAGGGAGATCGACCTGATCGAGGAACTTGCCCGTCTTGCGGGATATGAGAGAATCCCACAGCTTGTCAGCGACCAGATCATCATGGACCGTCATCACTACCGCACCAAAAAGAAGATCGAGGACTATCTCGTCTCCTGCGGATTTTACGAAGTCCTGAACTACAGCTACGAGGATCCGGCATACACGGAATATCTGGGATACTCATCGGAAGAGAGCAAACGCCTGATCAAGCTGATAAATCCTCAAAGCTCAAATCAAGGCGCGATGCGTCCGAACCTCGTTCCATCCGTCCTGACCAATATAGCTTATAACCTGAACCGGGGCGAACGCAGCCTGAAGCTCTTTGAAACCGCTAAGGTGTATTATCAGGGATCAGGCAAGATCATCGAAGAGAACCGCATCACGGCGATCCTCACCGGTATGGACAGGGACGAGAACTGGAAACAGAAACAATCACCTCTCGGGGTTTATCATCTCAAAGGATACCTCGCGGATATCCTTGAATATAGCGGGATCAGTGAGTATCGCACCGCTCAGTCAACCAAGCCGTATCTGATCACCGATGACAGCATCTCAATATCTGTCGGAGAAATCAACATCGCTGAAATCGGCAGGATAAACCCGCAAGTTGCTGAGCGCTTTGGCATAGACCTGATAACACTCAAGCAAGACCTTTGGGTCCTGGACGTCAGTGTCGATCAGATCGCGGAACTCAGCCGGGGTCAGCACAAGATCTTTGCCCCCATCCCGAAGTTCCCGGCAGTCATCCGTGACCTATCCTTCCTGATCGAAGAGAACGTCCGTTTCGCTGATCTGATCGAGATGATCAAGGGCGTGGACAAAGAGATCATCGAGGACGTCAGCATCTTTGACGAATACCGAGGGAAACAGCTTCCCAAGGGATCGAAGAGCATCTCCCTGCACTTAACTTTGCGAGATGCACAAAAAACATTGACAGATGAACGCGTTGATACACTTGTTGCATCAGTCTTGGATTTACTCAAGGACAAGTTGCATATATCATTGAGGTAATTGATTATGGAAAGCTACGCAGTAAACCTGCAGGATAAGATCCAAAAGCTTATCGACCAATATACAATAGCAAAGAAAAGAATAGAAGAGCTCGAGAGTGAGAACTCCGTGAACCGGCAGATATTGGCACAGCTCGAGGACAGCCAGAAAAACGTCCAGGAAGCCAATGTCTCTATCGCCAGGCTCGAAGCTCAGGTAAACCAGCTTCAAGCCGAGAATACCGAGCTCAAGAAAGCCCTTTCCGGCTTTGAAAGCGCAACGAACAGCGCGATAGCGCAGCTTGACTCCCTCTTCCCGGAGCTTGAAGAAATCGATCTATGAACTCCATTGAAGTAGAGATCTTTGGGAGGATCTTCCGGCTGAGAAGCCAGGATCCTGCATTGACAATGCAGATTGCAGCCGAGTTAAATCGGCAGATCAATGAGCTCAAGGAGAAATACGACAATCTGGATTTTACCAAGCTTCTGTTGCTGATCGCCCTGCAACAGCAGGAACAAGTCCAGCAGCTTCAGGTCAGAAACAAGGAACTAAGCACCGATCTGGAAAGAATGAACCAGATGATCTCCAAGATAATCGGAGAAGTCGAAGATCTTTGACCTGCGAAATACGTGATATGGATTGCAGTAAAGCCAACAAAATTGAGGGAATCGAGCCATTGATGGCGCGTATGCTGCGCAAGCAGACCTGCAAAGTCAACAAGGTAGATGCCCACCTGCAATAATGGCTTGTAAACTGAACAAGCATACACGGTTTCTGCGGGTCTTTATATAGCTTACCCGAGTGCTGCGGCACCGTAAATAGATTAAATACCATAGCAATATGGTGAAGGAATTAGTTAATGAACACATATATAGCAGCAGCTTTAGGGCTGGTAGTAGGCATTGTATTTGCTATTATCATCTACCTTATCCAGAGAAATCACGCCTTCAAACTCGTAGGACAATCCAAGCAGATCGCGGAAGAGATCAAGCAATCCGCCAAGCAGGAAGCAGAAACTCTCAAGAAGACAGCCATGCTCGAAGCCAGAGAGAAATGGTTCGAGCAGAAACGCGTCATGGAAGACGAGATCAAGGAACGCCAGAAGGAGCTTCGTCTCCAGGAAAAGAAGTATAACGAGAGACTTTCCACTCTCGACAAGCGTCTTGATTCTCTCGACAAGAAAGAAAACTATCTCGCTGAGCAGGAAAAGAAGAACAAGCAAAAAGAAGATGAGCTTTCCGGCAAGCTCGCTGATGCGGACAAACTCATGGCAGACCAAAAGAACAAGCTGACCGAGATCGCAGGAATATCCCGCGATGAAGCGCTTCAACGTCTGCGTGAGGAACTGCTGAGCCAAGCACGCGCAGTTGCTGCCAACGATGCCAAGCTTACCATCGAACAGCTAAAGCTGGACGCCAACAAGAAAGCTGTGGAGATCCTCTCGACTGCGATCCAACGCATGGCTGTCGATCACGTATCCGAGACTACGGTATCCGTCGTCTCGCTTCCCTCGGACGAGATGAAGGGCAGGATCATCGGACGTGAGGGACGTAATATCCGTACTTTCGAGAAAGCTTCAGGCGTCGATCTGATCATCGATGATACTCCCGAAGCTGTTGTACTTTCCTGCTTTGATCCGGTTCGCAGAGAGATAGCCCGTCTTTCGCTTGAAAAGCTTATCTCGGACGGACGCATCCATCCCGGCAGGATCGAAGAAGTGATCGCCAAGACCACCAAAGAGATGGACGAGACCCTGATCAAGATCGGTGAAAAAGCCGTTCTCGAGACCAATATCCACAATATCAGTCCCAATCTTATCAAGATCCTGGGACGTCTTCAATACAGAACCAGCTACGGTCAGAATGTGCTTCAGCACTCGATAGAAGCAGCCTGGATCTGTGGTATTCTCGCTGCAGAGCTCAAGATAGATCAGGAAGTTGCCCGTCGCGCGGGACTACTGCATGACATCGGCAAAGCCGTCGATCACGAGTTTGACGGCACACACGCCATCATCGGAGCAAACCTTGCCCGTAAGAACGGTGAAGGTAAGATCATCGTAAATGCTATCGAAGCACACCATGAGGAAGTCGAAGCCACTTCCGTCTATGCTGCCCTGGTTCAGGCATCTGATGCCATTTCCGGAGCCAGACCCGGCGCCAGACGCGAAATGCTCGAGACCTACATGCAGCGTCTTGCCAAGCTCGAGGAAATCGCCAATTCCGTCGAAGGCGTGAACAAGTCCTACGCCATTCAGGCAGGACGTGAACTTCGTATCATCGTGGAGCCCACCATGGTCGAAGATGCCCAGACCCCGCTTCTGGCGACCGAGATCGCTACCCAGATCGAGAAAGAGGTTCAATACCCCGGTCAGATCAAGGTGACGGTCATCCGTGAAACTCGCCAGATCGCTATGGCAAAGTAATGAACATCCTTTTTATCGGCGATATATTCGGTAAAGGCGGTCGCAACGCTCTCTTGCATGAGATAGATGCTCTCCGCGCCGAATATAGCGCCGATATTATGATAGCTAACGGGGAGAACCTCGCTGACGGAAAAGGGCTTACGGAAAAGACCGCCCGTCCGTTGTTCGATGCCGGGATCGACGCTCTGACCGGTGGCAACCACCTCTGGGACAGGGCAGACTCGCTCGATTACATCCGCAAGACCCCCAAGATCATCAAACCATTAAATTACCCTGAGATGACCCCGGGTTCCCGATTCTACATCATCGAGAAAGCAGAGCTCCGCTTAGCCGTGATCAATCTCTGCGGGCAGATCTATATGCCCCCAAGTGACTCACCCTTCTCCGCTCTGGCAAACATCCTCAAAGAGATAAACCCTTTGACCCCGAACATCCTGCTCGATTTCCATGCTGAGTCCACCGCGGAAAAGCGTGCTCTCGGCTGGTATGCCAATGGCATGATCTCCGCACTGCTGGGAACTCATACCCATATCCAGACTGCCGATGAGGAGATCCTTCCGGGTGGAACCGCATACATAACCGATGTGGGTATGACCGGAGCGCATGACTCGGTCATCGGCGTAAAGCGCGGACTGATCGTCGAGAAGTTCCGAACCTCGATCCCCGTTCGTTATGAATCCTCAGACCGCGGACTACAGATCAATGCCGTGTACGTCAATATCGACGAGACCACCGGCAAAGCCAGAGCGATCTCCCGCATCAAAAAACCTATAGAGATAGACTAATATGCCTCAGATACTCAAAGGTAAACCCCTTGCCCAACAAGTTTTATCCAATCTTAGTGAGACCATTTCTCATCATGAACTCCATCCGGGAATGCTCCTGATTCAAGTCGGCAGCGACCCCGCATCTGAGTTTTACGTCCAAAACATCATCAAGACCGGAACCAAGCTCGGTTGTAATGTCGATCTGCGCAGCTTAGCCCCGGAAACAACCCAGGACGAGCTCCTCGCTCTTGTGGAAGAGGCGAACCATGCTCTCAATATTCACGGGATCATGATCCAACGCCCTCTCCCCCAGCAAATCAGCGAAGAGATCATCAACGAAGCGATCAACCCGGGCAAAGACATCGATGCAATGAACCCGATCAATCTCGGCAGGATCATCCTCGAGACGGATGGGATGCTTCCCTGCACCCCGACCGCTGTGTTCCTCATGCTACAATACTATGGGATCCCCACTGAGGGCAAGAACATCGCCATCATCGGCAGAAGTGCAGTTGTGGGCAAGCCTCTCGCCAACATCCTGTTGTGGAAGTCTCCCCATGCGAATGCGACTGTGACTGTCTGCCACAGTAAAACCCCGTCCGTAGCCGAAGTGACGCATAAGGCAGACATCGTTATCTCTGCGATAGGCAAAGCCGGATTCGTCCGATCCTCGATGCTATCCGGGATGCCAACCCTTATCGACGTTGGGATCAATGAGGTCACCGATGCTGATGGGAAAAGCACTTACGTCGGTGATGCGGATTATGCCGATTGTCTGGATCACGTCAGCGCGATAACCCCGGTTCCGGGAGGTGTCGGAACCGTTACGACAGCTGTACTGTATATAAATCTCATCAAATCCGCTCTGCGACAAAAAGGGATCAATAAAAAGATTGACGATTTTATCGCCGTCAATTTTAATGCTAAATAGAATGTAATAATTATCCGATATTGGGAGGAATAATGCGAAGAAAGAGTTTCAAACTCTTGATAGTCATGGTGATTTTGATGCTTGGATTACTGCTTGTATCCGGCTGTGGCAAGTCCGGAACAAGGTTCAGCAACCATATTCCGACGATCAAGATTACCTCCTACGAAGGTTTTGACGATAGCGCCACATACAGTTCGCAAGACACTTTGCTTTTTCAACAAAAGATCTACTGGCATGCAACGGATGACGACGGCGTGATCGCCGGCTTTGCCTATCGTGTCCTGGATGAAAACAACAACCCCATCGGTACCCCCGGTAATCAATACATCGATGCCGATGGTTCGATCACTCCTGCCAACGTCCTCAATACCTATGGACCCGGCTGGGTGATGCACTATCTCGATGGTGCCGATCAAAGCATCCCTTTGACCGATCCTAATTCCAGAAGATCGATCTGGACCTCCAATAAATATGCTACGATCAACTTCCCTTCGGCTGACGCAAACGGCAATCCTCTGCCCACCCTCAGCAAGTTTGAAGTCATCGCTATCGACAATCGTGGCGACGTCACTGCGACTGCCGCATGGAGAAAGTTCAAGACCGAATCCGCAAGACCCACTTGTAACGTGACCACGACCAAGGGAAACCCCGGCGGTGGTCAGGTCGGTTCCGGTATGCGTCTCAGCTTCACCATGAACGACTCCGATCCCTTTATCCCCGAAGTTCCGTGGTACTATGAGTTCCAGCTCCAGAAGCTCGACATGACCAACAACATTACAAATACCACTGCTTGGGTCAGCACTATTAACGAAGCCAAGATCAACGAATATCTTCTTACTCGTCGGACTGATCCTGCTCTCACTTACGACTTTAACAACGGAACTCAGGTCAGCAAGTCCCGCATCATCGGTCGCGTTTATGACCTGGCTGGTGTTGTTTCTCCTATGACGACCAATTCCCAGATCGATTTTGCCGTCAAGCCGGGCTTCCGTCCGCTTGCTCAGATCTATCACCAAAAAGCCTATGCCTTGGGTGATAACCACTTCATCGACTACACCGATGAATCCACTCCCGAGATCATGCCCTTTACGATCACGAACGGTGCGCAACGCTTTGCCACTCCGCTCTTCAGAGATCTCGAGAACAAGCTCACCGCTGTGAACAGCACCAATATGAAGGTCTGGATCAGATGGGGCTGGGATGGCGAATACGGTATCGTCCAGTCCAATGGCGACATCCTCTTCCCCGGAACTCCCTATGACAAGAAAGTGGACGTTGTGCGTGACGCCACCACCGGCGAGAACTACTACAGCGAGATCACGCATTTTGACCTGCGTCTGAACGATCAGCCCTATAACTTCCCGCCTTACGCCAATTCGATCCAAGTCGATGATGACGGAACCAGATGGCTGCGTATCCCCGTGACCTCCGTGCTTGGACAGACAGTCGTGTTGACCTCTCTTCCCTCCGGTCTGCACAAGTTTGAAGTTCGCTGCGTGGACCTGCAGGATGAAGTTTCCGATCCCGCCGAGTTCTTCTTTAACCTCGTCGATGAGAAGCCCATCGCCCAAAGATCCGGTATTCTGGTCATCGATGACGATACGGACAGCGCTTCCTACTCACCCGAATCTGTCGTTTTGGCGAAATACACCAACATGCTTTCCGATTACAGCGGAACCAAGACCTTTATCCACAGAACCACCGATATCACCCCCGGTGATACCTATCCGGATATCAGAAAGCGTCACTTGGCGTATCCTGACCTCCAGAACTACAAGATGGTCATCTTCCATAGCGACAACCCCAGTGACACGGGAACACTCAAGCTCGACAACGATGGTCTGGTGATGTATATGCAGCACGGTGGAAACCTCGTCATATCTCACACCTCAAAGCTTGCCGGTATCTTGGACGCCTTCGTCCTCGCTGCCCAGAAGTCATTCCTGACCAACCTGGGGATAAACTACATCTCCCAGCCTGCAACCTCCGTCAGCGGATCGATGCAGACCAATACGTTCTTCCAACAGGCTGTTGGTCAGCTCGGCTTCCCGAATATCAACCTCCAATACGGAACCGGGGAGAATGCTTCGTTCAACGCTCTCGTGAACAGCAGACAAGGCTTGGCAACCGTTGCCTATTTCCCGACGGCAAACTTGCTGACCAGCACCCAAACGATCTACACCTATGGATGCAAACCCACGACTTGGCCTGCCTTCCCGCCCTCTCAGACTCTGTTTGACCAGCTCAATGGCAAGCCCGTAGGTATCAAAAAGACCAACGGCGTCGGTAAGGTCTATACCTTTACCTTCCCGCTTACTTACATGCTCCAAGCCGATTCCAAGGCAATGATGAACAAGATTATCCAGGAATGCGGCATCTAAGCTAACGTTAATAACCACCAATATCGACCGGCACTCATCTGAGTGCCGGTTTTTTCTTTTACCTTCACCCCTTTAGGATCGAACCGATCCTCGTCTGAACTCACCGATCACTAACTCAATACTGTCTTCTTCCTCAGATGACTCTCTCATCACTCTCTCATCACTCCCTCATCAAGATCAGAGAATTACCTGAGAAATATCAGTGAAAGATCAGAGCATACCCAAGAGATTCCCGCGTGATCCCCGCGTGAAGCCCGCGTGATCCCCGCGTGAGCACGCGGGAATCACATGGGGATCACCCGCGCTTTACACGGGCAAGCTTAGGTATTGCTTTGGAGATCCTCGGTTCACAGACCGGGAAATCCGTGCCTGAGCTGCCGATAGTCTCCGGGAGAGCGATAGAAATGAGATTTATCTTGACAGAATATGCCTGCATCACGTTTTGTGACTAAACAAAGTGCTGAAGTGGTGAAATCGGTAGACACGCTAGTTTCAGGGACTAGTGAGCAGCATGCTCATGGGGGTTCGAGTCCCCCCTTCAGCACCATCCCCCTTTCTCAAACATAGCTTCTTTCTCAGGATAAAAAACATTGACTGAATTATAGTATTTACTTTTCCTTGTCACATGTGATTAATGAATGAGAGTTGAGTATGAAAAGCTATCAAGACCTTATCGACAAGCTCAATCTGATCCCACACCCGGAAGGCGGGTATTACAGACGAAACTGGCAATCCTTGTTCAATGCCGACATCAAGGATAGCACACAGAAGCTGATCTTTAGCGGGAGGACCATCGGTTCTTCGATCCTCTATCTCCTGCCCGGGGATGATGTATCCGTCTGGCATCGGGTCAATTGCGATGAGATGTGGCATCACTATTCCGGGAGTCCGCTCCGGGTCTTTACTCTGTCACCGCACAAGGGGCTGGAGTCGCTCATACTCGGTTCGGACGTCTTCAACGGCGAGATCCCTCAGATCATCCTGCATCGGCATACCTGGTTCGCTGCCGAGCCCATCGATCCCTCTTCCTACGCTCTTTGCGGATGCACGCTCTGGCCTGCGTTCTCTTACACGGATTTCGAGCTTGCCGAGACGGATAAGCTCATCGATGAATTCCCGGCTCATAAAGCACTCATCGAACGGATCGCAGCCAAAAAGAAGCAAAACTAAACCATGCAACCGACCAAGATCTTTGTATTGGACACGAACGTCCTGATCCACAATCCCCAAGCGCTTTTCTCCTTTGCGGAGCATACTGTGGTCATCCCCATCGTTGTCCTCGAGGAGATAGATCAATTCAAAAAAGGTGTCGATGAGAAGAGCAGAAATGCCCGCCAGATCGGCAGGTATCTCGATGCTCTACGCAAAAGCGGATCGCTCCAGGATGGAGTGCCGACCGAAAACGGCGGACACATCATGGTCACAGTCAATAGCGACGTCACAGACACCGCCTCCAAGCTGCTCTTTCTCGATAAGAACGACAACCTCATCATAGGCACTGCTTTATATCTCAAGAACAAGTATCCTGCCAGCCTTGTCACTCTCGTCTCCAAAGATGCGAACGTCCGGATAAAAGCGGATTGCGTGGGCTTGAACGCTGAGAATTATGAGACGGATAATATCAAGTTTGAAGAGTTCTACACCGGCTGGGATGCTCAGACCGTTGCTCCGGAAGTCTTTGAGGAATTGGCGCAGAAAAGCTATATCGACAATATCTTTGGGGAGATGTATCCCAATCAATTCATGCGTATCACGAGCTCGCAAGACCAAAGCGTGAGCAAGATCCTGCGCTACAACGCTTCATCGAAGCACCTCTTCCCGTTACGGAATTATTCCGGACAGGACGTCTATGGGATCAAGGCAAGGAATTTTGAGCAAGAGATGGCGCTGGACCTGCTCCTTGATGACTCGATCCGCATGGTCTCCCTTTCCGGTAAAGCGGGAACGGGAAAGACCCTGCTGGCTATGGCTGCCGGGCTATTTAAGGTCACGGAAGAGACGAAATACTCTCGCCTGGTGATCTCCCGCCCGATCTCCCCCATTGGCAAGGATCTCGGCTATCTTCCCGGTTCCAAGGCGGAGAAGTTTAACCCCTGGATGCAGCCCATATACGATAATATGGATATCCTGCTCTCCCTGCATGAGGAGAATAACTCCGGACGGAACAAGAAGAAGGTCTCGATAAACGACTTCATCGATTACGGCTTTTTGGAGCTCGAACCGCTTACCTATATTCGGGGTAGAAGCCTGCCGGATCAATACATCATCATCGATGAGGCGCAGAACCTTACCCCGCATGAAATGAAGACCATCATTACGCGTGCCGGTGAGAACACGAAGATCGTCTTGACCGGTGACCCATATCAAATAGATATCCCCTATCTTGACTCCCTGAGTAACGGGCTTTCCGTCGCCGTGGAGAAAATGAAGAACGAGTCCATCGTCGGTCATGTCACGCTGGAAAAGGGCGAACGCTCTGCTCTTGCGGATATGGCAGCGAAGTATTTTGATTGAAGATTAGATGAATATAAACAAAACCGAACGCAGCCGGGTCGAGATCAGCCTGGATAATCTGAGGCACAACCTCCGCGCGCTCAAGGCGTTCCTGCGGGATGACCAGAGCTTTATGCAAATAGTCAAAGCCGATGCTTATGGGCATGGCGCTTATGAGATCAGCAAGCTGGCGATCAGTGAAGGTGCAGTAATGCTCGGTGTCGCCAATATGGAAGAGGGAAAACTCCTGCGGTTGCAGGGGATCACCATCCCGATCCTGATCCTTTCCCCCGCCTTGATCTCGGAGATCCCGTCCATCCTCGAGTACGATCTGATCCCGACGATCTCCGGGACAGAATTCGCTACCGCGTTAAACGACCATGCGATGCAGAAGAACATTACAGCGACAGTCCATCTCAAAGCCGACACCGGGATGCATCGCTCCGGAGCGGACAGAAAGGAGTTTGAGGCATTACTCACTCTGATCCCGCAGCTTACCGCTCTCAGGATCGAGGGACTCTATTCGCACTATGCGGCAAGTGAGGCTGATCGGGACTACTCACTGAGACAGCTACGGTGTTTTGAAGAGCTGATCCCCGCTTTACCATCTGACCTGCGCTACACGCATATCGCCAATAGCTCCGCTCTGATCAACGGCTTGACGGGAAATACGAATCTGGTGCGTCTCGGCATCCTGTCCTATGGGATCTACACTGCTCCCGAGCAGAAGAGATCGATCGACCTGCGTCCGGTCATGACCTTTAAGGCGACCCTTTCGCAGATCAAAGAGATCAAAGCTGGAGAATCGCTGGGCTACAACCTGACCTGGCAGGCAGAGAGGGATACGCGTTATGCGATCGCTCCGATTGGATATGCGGATGGATATGACTATCTCCTGGGGAACCGGGGTCATGCCCTCCTGCGTGGCTCTTTATGCTCCGTCATTGGCAAGATATCCATGGATATGATCACCCTTGATGTCACCGATATCGCGGAAGCAAAAACGGGAGATGAACTCGTTCTGCTCGGTGCCGGAACGGACGAGATCCGGGCAGAGAACATCACTGCGATCTACGGTGGCTCTTCCTATGAGCTACTATGCCAGATCGGACGACGCGCCAAACGGCATTATTATCTCGATGGTCAGCTCGTCAGCAGCGCTCCGCTTTCCCGGAGAGACTTCGTCCCGGATGACTTTAGCGACAACAAGCTTTCCGACATCATCGAGACGGCAGTATCGCAGCGGCTTGGCTCCGAGGAGATCGGCTCTCTCGTCTATGGTGAGATGCTCGCCAGCCTCTTCTCCGACCGGGACAAGGACATCCACTATCGGCGGAACTTTGTCCATAGCATCAGCTTTGAACTCTCGCCCAATCCGGAGCTCTTCTCCGTCCGCACCTCACTGCGCTATGAGAAGATCCTCGATAATGACTACTTCATCGTTGCCTGCGCCAACCGGGAAGACCTCCTCAATCGCTATTTCCAAAAGCGTGACGTGGAATACCGCTGGCTCATGGATGATAACTTTGCCCTGACGCAGGAAGACTTCCGGGTCAGCGCTATTCAAGTCAACGGTCTTGACCTCGATACGACAGTGACCGAGACCGAAGGCTGCCTGGAGATACGCTGTTCTCATCCCCGCCTGAAGGATCTTGTTGGAACTATGGTGGAGTATAACATCAGCACCCGAACTCACTATCCGAGAAGATCACACCAACTTAGCGTATTCATCACGGAAATGACCCGAGGAGTCAGCATCTCTTTTGAGCATCCCGATTCACCGGACAAGGTCGAATGCATCCCGATATACTCCGGGCAGAACAAGTATCCGACAATCACCAGGAGCAAAACAGCCATCCTCGTAGAGACAAAGCCTACGGAATGGACTTTCCCCATCAGCGGTGTCGTATTCGCCTATTAAAGCTTTTCAGCACCCGATAAAAAGAAAAGCCCTCAATCGCTTGAGGGCTTTTGATTATATAGTGGAAGTTGGCTTAGGCTCTGCCGATCTCCATTCCGCGTTTGATCGCTTCGAGGTTTTGATGCAGCAGGTCAGGATTCTTCGCTTTGAGGAAAGCTGTGAGATCCTCTTCCATCGTTTCATACTTGATGATGTTCGTCTTGCCGATGACCATCCCGATGGCGAGCATATTGAGCACCATCATGGAACCGATCTCCAGCGCGATGTCGCTCATAGGAGCGGCAACGATCTGCACATCGTCACGCTTTAAGCCATGCGGGCACATATTGGTATTGACGATGACTACACCACCGGCACGCACGGATGCGCCAAACTTATCCAGAGAAGGCTGGTTCAGAGCGACGAGGACATCAGGATAGCTAACGATCGGGGAAGCGATAGGCTCATCAGAGACGACCGCTGCGACGTTCGCTGTCCCACCCCGCATTTCAGGGCCATAGGACGGTAGCCAGGAAACGTTCTTCCCCTCAGCCATACCGGCTTTGGCGATGAACTTCCCAATGGTCAGGACGCCTTGTCCGCCGAATCCGGCACAAATCATTTCGCACTTCATTATTCCACTCCTTCGCCTTTATCACGGAAGCATCCGGGTTTAAAGAACGGAATCATATTCTCTTTTGCCCAATCGCGGGACTTGACCGGGTCGATACCCCAGTTCGTGGGGCAGGTCGAGATCAGCTCGACGAAGGTAAATCCTCTGCCCTCTTTGTTATACTTGAGAGCTTTGAATACGGCTTTCTTCGCCTTGATGATATCGGCAGGGGTCAAGAGCGACACACGCTCGATATAATAGGGAGCGATAAGAGTAGAGAGCAGTTCGCTGACCCGTATCGGGAAGCCTATGTCATCTGTATTTCTGCCATAAGGCGAGGTCGTGGTCTTCATCCCGGGAAGGGTCGTCGGAGCCATCTGACCGCCAGTCATACCATAAATAGCATTGTTGACGAAGAAGACAGACATATGCTCACCCCGGTTTGCGGCGTGAACGATCTCGGCTGTTCCTATCGCGGCAAGGTCGCCATCACCCTGATAGGTAAAGACGTGCATGTCCGGTCTTGCTCTCTTGATACCCGTAGCAACTGCAGGAGCACGACCATGCGCAGCTTGTGCCATGTCGAAATTGAAGAACTTGTATGCAAAGACGGAGCAACCAACCGGTGCGACACCCGTCATTTGATTGACCAATCCCAGCTCATCAATAGCTTCCGCGATCAGACGATGCGCGACGCCATGCAAGCAACCAGGGCAGTAGGTAAAAGGAGTTGCGGTTAACGATTCTGGTCTTTTTGCGATGATTTCCATTAGTTTCTCCCCGTAAAACAAGCTTCAAGCTTTTCCTGGACTTCGGCAGGAGTAAAGACTATTCCTCCGACTTTGCCCCAGAAATCGACCGGAACTTTTCCATTCACGGCGATCTTGACGTCGTCGAGCATCTGTCCTGTGTTCAGCTCAAAGACATACACGCGCTTGACGTTCTTCCCGATGGCAGCAGCGACGGCTTCATAAGGATAAGGCCAGACCGTGATCGGTCTGATCATTCCAACGCTCTTACCGAGGGCTTTGAGCTCATTAACTGCGGATTTGACGATGCGGGAGGCTGTTCCCCAGGCAACGACGAGTATCTCGTTATCATCGGAAACGTTATAGGTCTCATAGCGGGTTTCTTCCTTTTCGATCACGGCATACTTCTCATAGAGCTTGTTGACGTGCGCTTCGAGCACGGCAGGGTCGATCTCCAGAGAGTTGATCTCGTGATGATGCTTCTTGTCCCCGTCTTCATTGGGGCAGATGCACCAGGAGTGATGCTGCTTACCCAGTTCTTCGATCTCAGCCTCTGTTTTGGCAGGCTTGAATTCGACGGGTTCCATCATCTGACCGAGCATCCCGTCGGCAAGGATCATCACGGGATTGCGATACTTATCGGCAAGGTCAAAAGCCTCAGACGCCATGTCCGCAAACTCTTGAACCGAGTTCGGAGCCAGGACTATCTGCCGGTAATCACCATGTCCACCGCCTTTGGTCGCTTGGAAATAGTCTCCCTGGGCAGGCTGGATATCGCCAAGCCCCGGGCCACCACGCTGCACGTTCACGATGACAGCCGGTAATTCCGCACCTGCGATATAGGAAATGCCTTCGGCTTTGAGCGAGATACCGGGGGAGGAAGACGAAGTCATGACCCTCTTTCCGGCACCGGCAGCACCATAGACCATATTAATGGCAGCGACTTCGCTTTCCGCTTGCAGGAAGGTTCCCTTGACGGTAGGCATCTTCTTTGCCATGTATTCAATAAGCTCGCTTTGAGGAGTGATCGGGTAGGCGAAATACAATCTGCATCCGCTTCTGATGGCGGCTTCGGCGACTGCTTCATTACCTTTCATTAATACTTTTGCCATTAGTTCCTCACTTCTCAACCGTGATCGCCACATCAGGGCAGGTCTGATAACACATTTTACAGGCTATGCAAGCGTCCTGATCAAAGCATTCCGCATAGTGATAACCTTTGGGATTGATGTTCTCCGAAAAACGGATAATCTTCTTTGGGCAGGCTGCGATACACAAACCACATCCCTTACAGTACTTTGGATCCACTGTCATTTTGGGCATGGAGCTTCTCCTTGTTGCTAATTTTTCATTTAGAGATAGGCTGAAAACAGCACCAAATCTGTCAAACTATTTCTCTTTTTGCGGCATCAGCTCGCCCACTCGGCAAAACGATACCGCAGATGAGGCTTTTAACGAATAAAAGCTCCGGCTCTATGCTTTTCCCAGCTCCTCTCGATGCTTGAGCAAACGCTCCTTGGAAACCGATACTTCCGTCCAAATGAACTGCCCCTTGGCACAGGGGAAATCCGCACACTCGGCACAGGTCTCATGGCCCTTTTCGATGACGCATTTGCGGATCTCACACTCAAAACAAAAACCGATATGCGCGCCGTCATTCATGCATCCGTCACAGCGGATCTTATCCGGGGAGATATCCTCCCCAAAGTTTTGCTTAAATTGCTCTGCCAATTTCTGAAACAACGCCTGATCACCGGTCTGGGTCGCGATATACGCGTCACAGGTCGCACAGGTGATCCCGCACGGGGAAAGCTTCTCTGCCATGTTTGCTCCTATAGTCAGTTTAGTGCTATTACCTACGCTGACCTAATATTTGTCAAGCCGAGATTGTAGGATCGCTGCTTTGAAAGCATTGCTCCAAGTACTTTACCCCGTAGATCCCCTTATCAATATCCTCATCAATACCAAGCACTTCTTGGGTGCTGCTTGGGTGACTCTTGGGTCGCGACCCAAGGATGACCCAAGGGTCACCCAAGGGTCACCCAAGGGTCTCTCGGTGATCGTTAGGGAATTCCCCGTTCTTCCCCAGTGGGCAGCAAGGGATCCGCTCCTTGAAATCAGCTAATCATCTCTTGCTTGGTAAAAGATGAGTAAGAGATGACTAAGAGTTGACTAAGAGCGTGAAGCAGGGAAGGGATAGGCTTGATACCGGCTCGGAGCAGGAGTATAATTATGCTTTATGAGGATATCAATATGCAGATCAATAGGTTGAATTGTGATCATTTTCATAGGCAATTCAGGGAGTTCAGAGCATTTTCTAAGAAAATGCAAAAAACGTAGGGGATTTTACCAAAGCAACGCGTGGTACGTGCTGTAAAAGCCCTTTGGTTGGCGTAGGGCTAAGGTATTGAAACAATAGAGCATTAAGCGTTTTGCGAGCATTTTTTTCTTGACAGATTCCCGCGACACCATAACGTCACGTCATCCTATACTTAATGGTTAGACTTATGAATCAAAAAACGAAATTCCTATTTATCGCTTTTTTGGGAATACAGATGGTAATGGTAGCCCCTGTTATTGCCGAACAAGTGACCGGTATCGGGAGTGGAGAGATCTCTCTGGAGCAAAGCCTCTTGGTGATCGATTCCCTCCAAACACAAGAACCACCGGGGATCATACCGGAGAAGGAGTCCATGGTGACATCCTACTACGGTAGAGAATTCCACGGACGAAGAACAGCAAGCGGTGAACCTTATGACCGTTTTGCAATGACCTGCGCGCACAAAACCCTCCCCTTTAACACACTTCTCAAAGTCACAAATCCTCGAAACGGCAAGTCCGTAATCGTTCGCGTCACTGACCGCGGTCCCTTCTTGAATGGCAGGCAGCTCGATCTGTCCTATGGTGCAGCTCAAGAAATAGACATGCTGGCAGCCGGAGTTATACGGGTCGATGTCCTCATCTACCCACCGGAAACCAAGCTCAGTGATATTCAGCAAGTATCAGAGAAAGACGTAGCAAGCCTGAAATAAGCTGGAATGGAATCAATCATTGTTCGGGCGCAGTGAGCAAAGATTGATTCCATAGTTTTATACCGGAGAAAAGACATGTATGCAGATATGACTAATTACCTCATATTTTCCCCCGCAGTAGCGGAAGCACTCCGCGAAAACCGCCCAATTGTTGCGCTCGAATCAACCGTTATTACGCATGGGCTGCCATATCCTCAGAACTTCCAGACTCTGGCGCATCTCGAAAGTGTCCTTGCTTCTGAAGGGGTCACCCCCGCAACGATCATTGTTCTCGATGGAATGATGCACGTTGGGATGACGGATGAGGACAAGCATCGCCTCAAAGAGCTGATCCAAAGCAACGACCCAACGAAGCTCGCAAAGGTATCCATGCGAGATCTATCCCTCGCCATAGCGCAAAAGAAAAGCGGTGGGACGACTGTCTCGACGACAATGTTGATCAGCCACCTTGCCGGGATCAAGTTCTTTGCCACCGGGGGAATTGGAGGAGTTCATCGGGATTGGCAGACGATTCCCGACATCTCGATGGATATAGAAGCTCTGGCTTCGATCCCCGTTGCAGTCGTATCTGCCGGGTGCAAAGCGATCCTGGATATTGGCGCAACCCTCGAAACCCTCGAAAGCCGAGGAGTCCCGATCTGGGGTTGGCAGACTCCCGTCTTCCCCACCTTTTATTCCCGCAGGAGTGAATACCCCGTCGATCAGTTCAACGATGCGCAGGAGCTATGCCAAGCTATCCGGCATCATGACAGGCTCTTCCCCACCGGAAGAGGGATCCTCATCGCAAACCCGATCCCGGAACAGGATGAGATACCGGCTGAACGAATAGAACCGGCAATCCTTGAAGCGATAGAGGAAGCAAAACTCAAAGGAATTCATGGCAAACCCCTCACACCATTTTTACTCAAACGACTTTCCGAGATCACAGCGGGTGAATCCGTGCGTGCCAATCTCGCTTTGATAGAGAATAACGTCCGCCTTGCAGGATTGCTGGCAAAAGAATACTTTGGAGCCTAAGATGAAGCTATATATATCGCTCGATATGGAAGGAATCCCCGGAACTTATAACTGGGATAATGAGAAGCTCGACCGGGCATTTGTCCGCAAAGCCATGCGGGATCACGTGCAGGACTTGCTCGAAGGAATAGCGCAGAGCCGGCATAATGACGCCGTCACGGAGATAGTCATTGCTGATTCACACTCAGCCGGTGATAACCTCGATTATGACGTCACAGGATTGGATGAGCGGGTCTTCCTCATCTCCGGATCACCCAGACCGTTGTATATGATGCCGATGCTAACACAGCACTTTGACCGCGTTTTCCTCATCGGCTATCACGCCGGGACGGGTGCGCTCAAGGGGAATATGGATCATACCTATTCCAACAGCCGTATCCAGAATATCAGCATCAATGGCATGCGCATGAATGAAGCGATGATCAATGCTGCTTTTGCGGGCTACCTGGGAGTTCCGGTTGCCCTTGTCACAGGGGACTTGGCACTCAAGAACGAGCTGCACGCGCCCGAGGCAATGCCATGGGTCAAATACGTCACCACCAAGGAAGCGCATTCTAAGTTCTCCGCGATGAACTATCCCAAGCAGATAGTCCGGCAAAACCTCATCCATGCAGTGAACGAGGCTCTCACTCCCACAAAGGCGAAGATCCCGCTCTATACATTTACCGCTCCCATCACACTGCGGATAGAATTCCACAGCACAGCAATGGCGGATCAGGCTTGCCTGATGCCATATACGAAGCGTATCGACGGGAAGACGGTCGAATATACCGACAACGACTATGCCATCATCTTTGAAGCGATCATGGCGTTGGTGACGCTGGCGAGTACGGTCGGGATTTAGGCTGTTCTTTAGTAATAAAGGTCGCGCGTACCTGCTTTCATCTCTGCGAGCTTAGTCTTTACCGACTCACGCATGCCGTCGTCTTCGATCTCGGCAAGCTGATTGTCGATGAGCTCAAGCCCGGCTGCAAGGGTCTTCTGCGATGAGAAGTCATAGAGATACTCAGCAAAAGTTAGGAGCGCATTCGGGGTGCAAAAGCGTTTTACAAAGCCGGGGATGGCAAACTCCATGAAGTGCTCACCCGTTCTCCCCGCACGGTAGCAACTGGTGCAGAACGAGGGGATATAACCACCCTTGGCAAGCTCGTAGATCACATCATCAAGACTGCGGGTATCACCCAGGACGAACTGGCTCTTCTTCTTTGATTCTTCATCCTTATTGGAGTAATCCCCCACCCCGATCGAAGAACCGGCATCGATCTGCGAGACACCATATCTCAAGACTTCATTGCGGATCGCGATCGGTTCCCGCGCGGTCAAGATCATACCGGTATAAGGAACAGAGAGGCGAATAGTCGCGACGAGATGCTTGAAGTCCTCATCCGATACCTGATGCGGAGGACGATCGGCGAATTCGGTGCCGTTGGCGGGTTCGATCCTGGGGAAGCTGATCGTATGTGGTCCCACGCCAAATCTGCTTTCCAGGTGCATGGTGTGATAGAGTAAGCCCATGACTTCAAACTTCCAGTCATAGAGCCCCATTAGCGCGCCTATGCCGAGGTCGTCGATCCCGGAGAGCATCGCCCGGTCGAGCCCGTCCAATCTCCAAAGGAAGCTGCTCTTTGGTCCGCGAGGATGGAGCTTCTTATAAGTCTCTTCATGGTAGGTCTCTTGGAAGATCTGGTAGGTTCCGATCCCGACAGACTTCACGGTGCGAAAGCCTTCGATGTCCAGAGGCGCGGCGTTGATATTGACACGGCGGATCTCGCCCTTTTTGTATTTGGTGTCATAAACGGTACGAACCGTCTCTGCGATGTAATCAGCGGAGTACTGGGGATGCTCGCCATAGACCATGATCAACCGCTTGTGCCCTGTCTCTACGAGGGCTTTGGTTTCGTCTATGAGCTGTTGTTTGGAGAGGGTCGAACGGTAACAATCCTTGTTCGAAATACGGAAGCCGCAATAAACGCAGTCGTTGACGCACTCATTGCCTACATAAAGCGGGGCAAACAGGACGATGCGGTTGCCGTAGATCCGCTCTTTGAGCTCATGAGCTCCTTCGAGGATCATCTGACGCAGTTGGGGATCGGTCACGCTGATCAGCGCAGCCGTTTCTTCGGGCTCGAGACGCTGTTTGGATAAGGACTTGTCGATTATATCGCGGATCTTGATCGCATCGGCATGCTTGCCTGCGATGATCTGCTCCTCGATAGTCTCGGTCGGGATAAAGGATTTGACGCCTTCGGTTGAGATTTTCATTTATGACTCCTAATCTATTTTCAAGGCTATGCTTTTGACCTTGACGTGCCTGATCTGACCGAGTTTGCCGGAAAAGGCACCCATGTCATCAGGAGAAAGCTCCATTATCAGGAAGATCACGGAGACGTTTTTGTCCCGCATCGGATACCCGACTCTGAGAAGGATGTGGCTCGCGAATTCGTGTAAGAGATCGGAAACAGGATTGAATGCCTGTTCGATGTCATCGATCACTATCGTCACGACGTGGCGTTTGAGTTCCATATACTATTCTCCCATTGACGCGCAAAGGGGGAATACAGGATAAAGAGGTTTTCTTTACCCTTGATGGCAGAGCGTATCCCCCATCGTAGGTCAAAGTGTTCTATTCTCCGTCTCGCTCATCGGCGATCCGGATATTGGCTTAATCTATCAGCAGCGCTGTTTTTGGCAAGTGTTTTTCTCCGGCAAGGCTACGATCCCTAAAGGAGCTTGGTTCCTTTGACGGACGAAGCATTGACATTGAGGTCGGAATACTGCCCTTTGTTCAGCTTTGGGATCGAGGCAGCAGCGACCATCGCGGCATTATCCATGCAGAGCTTTAGGGATGGGCTGTAGGACTTGATCCCGTATTTCCCGGCTTTCTCGGCAAGCTGGCTTCGCAAGGCGGAGTTTGCCGCGACTCCTCCGGCAAGGAGGATGGACTTGATCCCGTTCTCGCGAGCCCAGCGGACGCTCTTGGTCACCAGAGGATCGACTATCGCCGCTTGGATCGAGGCAGCTATGTCCTTAAGGTTTGCCTCGATAGTGGCTTTATCCAGCCCGGAAAGATAGGTCAGTACCGCGGTCTTGACCCCGCTGTAGCTAAAGTTATAGTTATCCCTTTGCTTCAAGGCACGGGGGAATTCGTGATAGGTCGGGTCGGCTCCTTTGGCAAGCCTGTCTATGATCGGCCCCCCGGGGAAACCCAGTCCCAGGAGCTTTGCCGTCTTGTCAAACGTCTCACCCGCTGCATCATCCAGTGTCTTTCCCACGATCTCAAACTCCGTAAGCGAACGAAAATGCACCATCTCCGTATGCCCGCCAGATACTACCAGCGCGAGAAACGGTGCTTCGATCTCCGGATGGTCGATGAAATTTGCAAAGATGTGCGCCAGCATGTGGTTCACGGTAATCAGAGGCAGCTGCCTGCTCCAAGCGAGTCCTTTGGCGAAGGACAAGCCAACGATCAGGGAACCGATCAGTCCGGGATTGACGGAAACAGCTATGGCGCTGATGTCCTCCAGGCTGACCTGCGCTTCTTTCAAGGCGGCATCGGTCAGGTGGGCAATGTTTTTCATATGCAGGCGTGAAGCGAGCTCAGGGAGGATCCCGCCAAACTCCAGATGCTGAGGTTGGGAAGAGATGAGGTTTACCAGAACCCGATAATCAGTATCGACGATGGCAACCGAGGTGTCATCGCAGGAAGATTCAAAGGCAAGGATCAGTCTTTTATTCACGAACGTGGTCTCACTTTTTCGGGGGTGATCGCTACCAGGGTCAGTCCCGCAGGGACTTTGACTATGACCTTGTAGGAACCGTCGGCGCCGGGAGCCGGATCGACCGAGGCGATCAGGTCTTTCTCAGTTACGCCGCTCAGCAGCGCAGGATCTCCTGATAGCTTGATGGTTATCTTGTTTGGGAAGTACTTCTCCATGTCAGTCGGCACGAGGCTGACGGTTCTGATCACGGAGTCTTCCGTCTGGCGGTTGTTGATCAAAAGCAGGGTGGTCTTGTCCGAGATGGTTATCTCTCGCTGGGGATTGAGCAGATCAAGCTTGACCTGGCTTCGGTTCAGCATATCGGGCGTGATTTCCTGGGTCTTGATCGACTCGATGTTTCGCAACAGACGCCCGGATCCGTAGATCTCCACCTTTTCCGGCTGAAGCTTATAGCGCTTGTTGCGAAGTAAGTTCTCGGTGTACTTATCCCGAAAGCTGAGCTCCACGGGAACATTCTTTTGCTGGAAGGACTCGGCTTTGACCGAGATCTCTTTGGCATTTGCGGGACCTATCAGGTTCAGGTTTATCCCCACCGGTACTTCGACCTTGTAGTCGTTCAGCGCAAGCAGGTCAAAACCCGGACGGATGTTGCTCGCATCGACGGAGATACGGGTCTTTGACAGGGCGAAACGCAGGATGTCTATCCCTTTACCTTCGACGATATAGGGGATGGAGTCCTGGTTCTTGTCTATGCTAACGTCCTTTGGAGCATTAGTTAGCTGGATTGGGATGTTGATAACAGCCCGATGATCGCTCAGGAGCGCTGCCTGGAGCCAGAGCAATGCCGCCAGAATGACGGCGAAGATCTTCAGCCCTAAGTACTCTTTGCGCAATGCTATTCCTCAGTATCGACGTTTATCTTCAGGGACTTGATCTTCTTGTAGAGTGTCGTCCTCTCGATCCCGATAGCTTTGGCAGTCGCAGACACCCGCATCCCGTTCTCGCGCAGATAGTGCATGATGTAGTCATGCTCAAAGGCGAGAGTGCTGTCCTTGAGATTATGGATGCTGATGTATTTGTCCAAGCCATCGTCGCTCTTGCCGTAGTTATTGTTCAGCTTGTGCGAGAGATGCTTGAGGATGACGTCGTTACGTATCTCTTTCTCGTTAATCATGAGAAACTTACAGAAGTTCTTCAGCTCACGAATGTTCCCCGGCCAAGAATACTCCAGCAAGGCATCCTTGAGCGAACGCAGATCCATCTGGTCATAGATATTGTAGCGTGAGGAGTAATTCGACAGGAAGTAGGAGAAGAGCAGGATGATATCCGAGCCTCGTTCCCTTAAGGGAGGCAGAACGACGACGTTCCCTTCTATCCGGTAGAAGAGGTCCTTACGGATGACGGAAGAGTCCGCCAGAGAGTTGATGTCCACGTTGGATGCAAAGATCAGGCGGGTATCCACCTTCTTCAGATTGCCACCCACGACCTGGATCTCTTTGTTCTCGATGGCGCGCAGGATCTTTGCCTGTGCCTTGGGAGAGAGGTTGCTCACTTCGTCGAGGAAGAGGAGACCGTTGTTGCACTCCTCGAAGATCCCGGTCTTGTTCCTGTCCGCGTCCGTAAACGAGCCTTTGACATGCCCAAAGAGCTCACTCTCGATGATGGACTCGGTCAGAGCGCTGCAATTGACGGTGCGGAACATCTTCCCAAATCTGCGGCTGTTCACATAGTAGTAATTGGCAGCGACCTCTTTACCCGTTCCCGTCTCACCGACAAGGAACATATCCTCATCTACTTCCGCGAGTTTGGCGATCTGAGCACGAACATTGCGGATAGCCTCGCTTTCGCCGATAAAGGGGAAGCTTCGAGCAAACTGCTTCTTCAGGTTGATAAACTCTATCTGCAAGCCGATGTGTTCTTCTTCCTGGCGTTTGAGCGCGATAGCGTTGTCTATGTGCAAGAGGAGCTGATTGATATTGAAATTGGCACCCTTTTCGATAAAGTGATAAGCACCCAGTTCACGGATCTCAGCGACCTGCGCAGCATCTGCTTCACCCGAGATCACGATCACCTTGTAGTTCAGATCGAGATTATCCCGCAGATAACGAAGCACTTGGATACCGTTTAGCCTGCTTCCGATAAGGAAGACATCCATCAGGATCACATCCGGTTTAAAGTTCCTCAGCTCAAGGAAAAAGGCATCACTATTCGTGGTGTGAAGCACGTCGTAGTGCTTACGCTGGATGATGCTGGCGATGTTCTGCGCCAAGACCACATCGTCTTCAAGGATCAATACTTTTCCGTTCATTTATGTCCCCTTATCCAAGGCGCTCTTCGAGGTCGGCAAGCGCATTAATATAATAGATATAAGCCTGATCGGGCGAGTCGTAGGGCGAGAAATACTTGTGCACGTCCCCATCCTGGAAATACTTGGTGCACATATAGTAGAAGTGGTCCGAAGTAGTCAGCATCCTGGCGATCCGCAGGAGCTTCTCATCTCCTTTGAGCTTGACCTTATACAGGAGATCATACATCGTTTCGATGGCGTTCTTCTGCATATCGTTCTCCAACCAGGCAGAGAGGTCTCGTTGTTCATCCGCCCAAGAGACTGCATCCGCAAAGCTAAGCGATTCCTGCTGATAGTTCGCCAGATGCGTGGTCTCGTTTGGATTGGCAAAGCCGAGATTATCCCTCTTCAGGACCTCCGCCGGGAAGTGCTTCATAAAGTCAAAGATCCCAGTCTCTGCCCATTGGTGTTCGCCAAAGGTCTCATAGTCCATGAAGAGATTGAGGAACTGGTTGCGGTTCTTTTTCTCATCCAAGGTCAGGTGGTCGATCCAGTTCACAAATTTACCTACAGTCAACGGATATTCAGGCCAATCCCGGTTCGAGAAGCGGAAAGCTATATCATCCGAGAGTTTGTAATACTTCAGGAGCAGGTTTAGATCCTTGGAGTAGTTCTTGTAGGCATAGAGCGGTGAACGCCACTGCAAGATCCTGTCCACGCCTTCGGTAATGATAGTCTTAAATCCTTCGATCTCATAAACGAGATCAGACAGCCTATCCTGATAGATCAGCTCAGTATTGCGAAAGGTGGTCGTATAAAACCCGAATTCGTCCTGCATGAGCTTGCGATGCATCGCAACCTGGTCAAGAAACTCATTTGTGTCATAGAGGAAGGCGAGGGAGTGATAATACGTCTCCCCGATGAACTCGACGCAACCGGTGGAGGCAAGCTCCTTGAATGAATCCAACACCTCGGGAGTATAGAGCTTAAACTGCTCTATCGCCGTTCCGGTAATGGCGTAGGCGATCTTAAACCTGCCTTCATGTTGCCGAATGAGGTCGAGCAAGAGCTTATTCGTCGGGAGATAGCATTTCTCCGCGACTTTCTTCATCACCAGACGATTTAGCTTGTCATCAAAGAGGTCGAGATCATTCCCGATATCGAGAAGGTTCACATGCCGTAAGCGATAAGGCTGGTGTACCTGAAAGTAAAATACTACGTTTAACATTTCTCCCTCCTTACTGCTTGCGGATGAATTCTGATAGGACGGCGGAATACAGAGCTCTGATCTTATTCGCCGCGTCATCCCATTGGATGCGGTTCACTTCATTCTTGCCCTCGGTGCCCATCTTTTTGCAGGCATCCGGGTGTTCGATCAAGTGGTTGATGGTATCTGCCATGAGATCCACGTCCCAATAGTCTATTTTAAAGGCGTGATTGACGACTTCGGCAACGCCTGATTGCTTCGAGATGATCGCCGTAATCCCGTATGCCATCGCCTCGAGCGGGGCAATGCCAAACGGTTCGGATACGGAGGGCAGGACATAGATGTCCGAAGCGCGCAGGATGCGTTCGACCTGCTTCCGGTTCAAGAACCCGGTAAAGAGAAATCCCGTCTTGAGCCTTAGTTCCGCCGATCTGCGCAAAAGCTTACGTGCCATGTCTCCCGTTCCGGCCATGATAAAGCGCGCATCAGGATGCACCTTCAACACCCTTTCAGCGATCTCCAGGAAATAGTCCGGACCCTTCTGGATAGTGATCCGCCCCAGGAAGAGGATCGTCGGACCCTTGAAAAGCCTCCGCTTGGCATAGATCGCATCGTCCGGCATGGAAAAAGCGTTGTGCACTATCCGAATGCGTCCGGTGTCGATGCGATATCGGGACATGATCATCTGCGCGGTATATTGGGAAACGGCAATGACCATATCGGCATACATCATTCCAGCATGTTCGATCTTGTGAATGCGTTCGTCTCCGGGTCCACCTGCTCGGTCGAACTCCGTGGCATGAATATGCACGATCAGAGGTTTGCCGGAGATCCTTTTGGAGAGCATGCCGGCGGGATAGGTCAGCCAGTCATGCGCATGGATCAGATCATAGGAGAGCACTGCGGCATAACGTTCAGCCCGGACGGTGAATTCCTGGACTTTCTTCATCAGATCTTCATCCCCGGTCAGTTGCGCGGTCATCTCATTCCAAAGCTCATGCTCCTCGTTGGTCACGGATTCGGAAAGCCAATATTCTTTGCGGATGGACATAAAATGCCGGATCTCCGCGAGTTGGAAATAGGTCTCCGGTCTGGAGCTGATCCCAATATACTCAAGTTTCTCGTGCAGGGTTTCAAATTTTTGTTCAATGAACTTACTGTGCAGGATCGGATCGAGGAATACAGCCGGAAGAGTGTCGGCATCACTTTCCTGACGCAGAGGGAAATACACCATTTCTTTGGTGGGCAGGACGAGGTCGATCTTGATCCCCTGGCTAAGAAGGGCTTTGACCATGCCATAGCACGCCATCGCCAATCCACCGGAGATAAGGGGTGGGAACTCCCAAGAATACATCAGGATCTTCATTGAGTCACCTCCAGTGTCCTGATATAGCTTTCGATATTGTAGATCGCTGCGACGCTCATCGCGTGAGCCGGAGCACCCTTGGGGAAGTGGGGACTATCTCCGTCCCAGACTTCTGCGACGGAGGAGATATGTCCCTTCATAAACCCGTTGGTAAAGGCTTTGATGATCTCCCGCAGCTCTTCCGCCATGATTTCGTTGCTCTTGACCCCTTTATACGCTTTGACGTAGAGACCGCAATAGGGACTCAGCAACCATGCCTGGACGCTGCCATTATGCTTGGCATTGTCCCTGTCTCTCTGTGAACCGTAGTATTTCTTGCGAAAGCGTGGATCAGCCGGGCTCAGGGTTCTCAGACCATAAGCGGTATAAAGCTCCTTGCGGGCAAGCTCAAATATTCTCTGCATCTGATCCTGCTCCAGGAAGTCGAAAGGCAAAGACAAAGCGATCAGAACATTGGGTCTGATCTCGCTCACCTGTTCATCTCCGACAAGCCGGTCAGCTAACCAATCCGCATCGACAAACTTCTTCATTGCCCGGCGCACCTGCGGGATAAGCTTCAGGATCTCTCGCTTGGGATTGTGATCCTTGTCCTCGGCGACATGCGTCTTGCAGATATCTTCATAGACCGAGAGTGCATTCAGCCACAGAGCATTGATCTCGACCGGTGCACCACTGCGCGGGACCACAGCCTTGCCCTCGATCCGGACGTCCATCCAGGTCGCATGGGCAAAGTCCGGCATGAGATCTATCAAACCATCCTTCCTGATGCGGAATGAATGACGGGTATTATTGATGATACCCATCAGGATCCCCTCGGTCAGGGTTAGGACTTCTTTCCAATAGATCCGGTTCGCTTTCTTCTTGCCCAGTTTCCAGAGCAGGATGATATACCAGAGTGTGGCATCGACGGTGTCATAATTTACCTCTCTGCCACTTTCGGCAAAGACGTTCGGGATCAAGCCGTCCTTGATGTGACGGCTGTATTTGCGGAGGATCTTTTCGACGGTGTCCAGATTCCCCGGCATATGAAGCAAGGCATTGAGAACGAACATTGTGTCCCTTCCCCACACCCCATAATATGGGAAGCCTCTGTCTATATCGTCATTGACGATGAAGTCCCTCAAACAAAACTCCAGGATCTTCATATAGTCATTCGGTTTGAAAAGCTTGTTATCGTTGTAATCCAACCCGGAAAGCAGAGTGTCATCCTCGTCCGCTGAGGCGGGATAGTCCATCGGTTTGGGCAGATCCGCATAGCGTTTTTCAATGGCAGCGATCGCTTTTTGAATGTTCTCGATCGGTTTGTCTGAAAAGAGGACGTAGTTACTCTCGTTGACCTTGAGATCAAAGCTCAGCTCAAAGAGACATATCTGGTCTCCTACTCCGGCATATCCGCTCATCACTTCCCAAGGATAATAGACGTTGTAATAGACGAAGCGGTTATGCTCAACGTTCCCGTGTGCCAGAGCACCAAAGGCTGAAGTATTGCGGGAGCGTCTGCGAGCGGAGAATCTTCCTCCGTCCATATCGAGGAGGACGTCTGTCTCGAATTCCTCAAAATCGAGGCTACCGGGACTGTTTAGATCGTGATGCGGGGTCATCGTGAACTTCGGATGCAGGTTAAAGTGCAAGCGATGATGCCCCAGATTGGTATATTTAACGAGAATGGTATTGCTGTCTTCCGCCATCATTATTTCTTTGCGAATGAGAATATCGTTCTGATGTGGCAAAGCACTGTAAAGAAAGATCGGGTATGGTCTCAGCCATGGCTTGACGAGATACATGAATCCTTCGGGATAGATGCAGTTGCTGTAGTTGTTGCTGTCAAGATGGATCAGTTCACCGCGCCATTCGACCTTTTCCTCGATCCCAGCCACGACGTGAGTCCGGTTAAAGTTCTTGTCACTGGCGACCAATAACCCATGGTATTTACGCTGGTTGATCAGGTTTCCCGTCCCCAAGGCGTAAGAGCCGAGTTTATTGGTCAATATCCACTCATGATGGTGGGTCTCCATGAAATAGCTGTTCATTTCACCCCCTGGCTATTCTCATATTCTATAGTGTGGATTTTTTTCGATAGTTCGAAAATCGTCAAGCAAATAATCACACACATTGCCCTCTGCTATGGCAGTTCGTTATCCAGTAAACAGATAAGCGGGTGAAATGGGACTGAAGAAAGGTCAGTTCAGGGGTGCTTCGCTCTCCGTGGCGGTAGTATTGGTCTTGTTCTGCAGGCGCTGGTTCTGCGGCAGGACGGTGTCGTCCAAGGACGGCATGGCGGAAAAATATTTGCTGTAGATCACTTTCAAGCTGTTCTTACCGTTATTTAACGTTTGGACGTCAGGAAGCTGATAGATCAGGTCTATGGAGCTGTTTGCGCCGACCGTTCCCGGTTCATAATCAATGGTCGAGACCAACCGGTTATCTTGATCGAACATCCCCAGGAGGAAGAATCCGCTGATCTCCACCGGTAGTTTGTTCTTCAGGGTGACGTACACATCTGCGGGATGCGCGACGTTATTCAGGTCATAAAGGAAATACTCGTCCGAGCGAACCGGTTCTACGAAGATGTCGCTCTCCATGTTCAGAGCCGATTCATCCAGCCAGTTGCCGGAATATGACCGAGCGGAGATGAACCCGCCCCATTTTCCGAGCGTAATCTCTTCATAGGAATCCTGTCCGGGATCGTTTACGATATAGGAGCTCGCTTTATTGGAGGGACCTCGCTGGGCAACGACCAAGACCCAATGGCTGGAGCGTCCGGAGACCTTAACGATCACCTTGTTCCCTTTTGCCAATTCTCCGCTGAGATAGTCCCAGTCGTTCCTTCGCTTGGATTGAGAGACCATCTCCAAACCAAGCCCGTCTCCATCGATCTTTCCGGGGATCTGCCAGCGCATGTTGTTCCCTGCATAACCCCCATTATTTTTGAGCCAGTCATTGAGCATGTCCGGCGTGATATGAGAATTTGTCGCCTCGGCGTTCAGTAGCATGGAAAGGCAGCTGAGAACGCAGCCGCTGCTCCCGATCGAAGAACCCCCGGCAAGCCGATCTTTCTTCCAGCGGGAGTCGCTTTGCGAATACCAGCTGAACGAACCGGCAAACGCGAAGGATATCAGTAGCAATAGGACTAATGTTATATTGTATCTTTTCATATTTGTAATCTCTTCTAAGTCAAATGACTTACGGTATTGCTTTCAATTTTTGTTCCAAAGATCCTGAAGTCGGTCAAATGCTGACACCCTGATCAGCCTGTAAGTCTCTGCAACAAAGGGATTTTCCGGTATCAGGTCACCAGTCTCTGCTTTCAGGACCGGCTCCTCACCACCATTATATCGGTATCATATCGGTATCAATTCGGCAATTTTGCCGATATGATGCCGGTATGATACCGATATGACCCCGTACTGAAACCGGATTCGGGATAGGCAGATAAGCTGCTGAAGCGAAGGAGCGATCAAAGTTGTTATCACAGAAAGATCATACATCGGGGCGCCCCCTAAAAAGTTCTTGCCAAATTCCATGCCTTGTATTGTTCTGCGAAAAGGAGGTAAGTTATGACTTACAAAGTGATATTGATCAAAATCGATCATCGTAGTACCGAAGCCACAAAGGTGCAGGGCTTACTGACGGAATACGGATGCAGCATCAAGGTTCGCCTGGGATTGCACGAAGTTTCCAAGGAATTCTGCGCAAATGATGGTCTGGTCATCCTCGAAGTCGAGGGCAACGATCTCATGGAGCTGATCGATAAACTCAACTCCATCGAATTTGTCACTGCCAAGCTGATCGAGATGTAAAGTCCGTTTACAGACTTTTTGACAAAAAAGAACAACCGCCGTAAATGGCGGTTGTTCTTTTATCTGCAATATGTTATTGTTATCTACTGGTCAATTTTGAACCGGTGAGTTCGATAAATTGAGCCAATTCGGGGGAAACGGCTTTGACGTCCTCGACCGTGGTACGCTTGATAGTCATGCTCGTGGGTGTCGGAGTATTTGGCTGCAGGATCTCGAACTTGACCTTCTTGCCAAAGATATCTTCGAAGATAGCGACGAGGTTGTCGATATTCTTGGAGATGGTCGAGGCGTGCGTGGTGCTGTCTGCCGCTATTTTTACCTTGTCCCCATTCACTTCTGCAACCGCTGAGAGCTTGAAAGCCGTCGATGTCATCTGGCTGATCTTATGAAGGCGATTGGCGATCCTTTGCCAGCTTTCCTTTAGGGTCTCTGTCGTTAGATCGATCTTGTCCTGAGCCGGTTCATCGGGCATAGGAGCTTGTTCCTCGTAGCTCTGACGGTATTGAGGTCTTGGCTGCGGTTGCTGTGTGGGCTTTACCGGGGACGAGTATTGGCTTGAGGTCGAGACCGGGATCGGGGCACCGCCCTTGAGGGCATCGAGAACACCGATTATCTCCGAAAGGTCGTTCATTTCGTCCATCCGACTCAGCTTGATCATCACTACTTCCAGGATCAACTGGGGGTTCAGGCTGGTGCGGATGTCTATCTTGGTCTGGATCAGATAGTTCGTGATGTACATCAGTTCATTCTGATTAAACAGCGCGGCGATCTCATCATAGATAGGATATTCGTCAGGGTTGATGTCCGAGGGGCTGACTCCGATCTTGCGGAGCAGCGTGACCCGGAGGAAATCCAGCAGATTGTTCATCAGTTCCTGGATCTCCGTCCCCTGTTCAAGGACTATATGAAGCTCCCGGATGATCGAGGCTGCATCCCGGGAATGGATCGAACGGAGGATATTGGCAAAAACTTGAGAAGGAAGGAGTCCGAATATCTCACGAACCTTTTGAATAGTGATCTCATCCAGGCAATAGGACAAAACCTGGTCCATCAAAGACAGGGCATCCCGCAATCCACCGTCCGCTTTACGGGCGATCAGATAGATCGACTCGCTGTCGATCTTGATCCCCTCTTCCTTGACCAAAGCCTGGATCCTCGCCACGATCGCCTCGACAGGGATACGCTTGAAGTCATAGCGTTGGCAGCGGGAGATGATCGTCGGTAGGACCTTATGCGGTTCCGTCGTCGCGAAGATGAATATGACGTTATCCGGCGGCTCTTCGAGCGTCTTGAGCAGGGCATTGAAGGCACTGGTGGAGAGCATATGAACTTCGTCGATGATGTAGATCTTGTATCTGCTGGTCGAGGGAGCATACATCAGCTCGCTCTGGAGATCACGGATATTATCGACACCGTTGTTTGAGGCACCGTCGATCTCGATCACGTCCGAAGAGGTGCTCGCTGTGATCTCGAGGCAGTTGTGACATTTGTTGCAGGGGGTGACCGTCGGACCTTCGACGCAGTTCAGGCTCTTCGCCATGATCCGTGCCATGGAGGTCTTCCCCACTCCGCGGGGACCGGTGAACAAGAACGCGTGCGAGATCCGGTTCGTGCGTATGGCGTTTTGCAGGATATCCGTAACGTGTTCCTGGGCATAGACCTCGGCAAAGGTCTGAGGTCGATATTTACGTGCAAGTACTATATAGCTCATATATTCTCCGCGTCCATGATTTTTGGTCGGGTATTTTTGGGCAAGGATTTTCTTCTGGACAAGTAAACCAAAGGTTTTTAGCTGGGTTTTTAGTCTGATTATTATATGAATCAATAAGGAGCTGTCATGAAACTTGAAGGCAAAGTCGTCGTCGCCCAGGGTGGCGGACCTACTGCGGTGATCAACCAGTCTCTCGTAGGAGTCGCGCTCGAATCCAGAAAGTTCTCACAGGTCACCAGAGTCTATGGTGCCCTGCATGGAGTTCAAGGCATCATCAATGAGGATTTCGTCGATCTGACTCAGGAAACTACCCATAACCTGGAGCAGATCGCAGATACGCCTTCCTCTGCATTGCTCTCTACCAGGGATAAACCGGATGAGACGTACTGCAAGGAGATCTTCAAGGTGCTCAAAGCGCACGACGTTCGCTATTTCTTTTATATCGGCGGAAATGACTCAGCGGATACGGTTCGGATCGTCAATGAACAAGCTAATCAGGCGGATTATGAATTCCGCGCGATCCACATTCCCAAGACCATCGATAATGACCTGGTCTTAAACGACCATACACCGGGCTATGGATCTGCCGCGAGATTCGTCGCTTCAGCTTTTACAGGGGCAAATCTTGACAATCGGGCTCTTCCTGGAGTCTATATCGGAGTGGTCATGGGACGTCATGCCGGTTTCCTTACTGCTGCTTCCGCCCTGGCTCAGAAATACCCCGATGATGGACCACACCTTATATATATGCCGGAGCGTCCCTTCCATAGAGAGCAGTTCCTCAAAGATGTCCACAGGGTTTACAGTCAGTATGGTCGCTGCGTCATCGCGGTCTCCGAGGGAATAGTCGATGCCAATGGCGTCCCGATGATGACCAAACTTTGCAGCAGCATCGAAAAGGATGCTCACGGGAATGTCCAGCTCTCCGGTACGGGAGCACTCGGAGACCTTCTCGGAGATTTGATCAAGGAAAAGCTCAATATAAAGAGGGTACGTTCGGATACTTTCGGGTACCTTCAGAGGTCGTTTATGGGCTGCGTTTCGGACGTGGATCAGCGGGAAGCGCGCGAAGTCGGCGAACGAGCAGCCCACTATGCGATCTGGTATAATATGGACGGATCCATATCGATTCAACGCACCGGATTCTACTCCGTGAACTATCGCCTCGAGAGGCTCGAAGACGTTGCCAGAAAGACTCGGCACATGCCGGACGAATTCATCAATCAAGCAGGAAATGGGATCACGGATGACTTCAAATTCTATCTCAGACCACTGCTTGGATCAGGATTTCCGGTCGCTCATCGGCTCCGCGCTCCACGTGTGGCAAAATTACTCGATGGAAACACTTGACATAAACCCCAGTTGTTTTATTAGTGCTCTATAAATAAGAAAAAAATATACATGGAGGAATCAAATGACTTTACATGATTTCATGGCAAAGGTCAAAGCCAAGAATCCGGGCGAGCCTGAATTCTTGCAAGCAGTACAAGAAGTTGTCGAGACCATCTGGGATGTTTATGAAAGCAATCCCCGCTTTGTGAAAGCTAACATTCTTGATCGAATCGTCGAGCCGGAACGTACTATCATGTTCCGTGTCCCGTGGATGGATGACAAGGGTGAAGTCCATGTCAATCGTGGATATCGTGTACAGTTCAACAGCGCGATCGGACCCTACAAGGGTGGACTGCGTTTTCACCCCAGCGTGAACCTCTCGATCTTGAAGTTCCTGGGATTCGAACAGATATTCAAGAACAGTCTTACCACACTCCCCATGGGTGGCGGTAAGGGTGGTAGCGATTTCGACGCCAAGGGACGTTCCGAGGCTGAGATCATGCGCTTCTGCCAATCCTTCATGTCCGAGCTTTTCCGTCATATCGGACCCGATACAGACGTCCCCGCCGGTGATATCGGCGTTGGTGGTCGCGAGATCGGTTACATGTTCGGTATGTACAAGAAACTCGCAGGTGAGTTCACCGGTGTCCTTACCGGAAAGGGACTTAACTGGGGTGGAAGCCTTATCCGTCCTGAAGCGACCGGATTTGGCGCGACCTATTTCGCAGAAGAAATGCTCAAGACCAAAGGCACGACCTTCGAAGGTAAGCGCGTAGCTCTTTCCGGATTTGGAAACGTTGCCTGGGGCGCTGTCCAGAAGATCAACGAGCTTGGCGGCAAGGTTGTCACCCTGTCCGGCCCTGATGGTTATATCTACGATGAAGAAGGCGTCTCCGGAGAAAAGATCGACTATATGATCGACCTCCGTACCTCCAATAACGACCGCATCAGCGACTACGCAGATGAGTTCAAGAGCGCAAAGTTCTTCGCCGGTAAGCGTCCTTGGGAAGTTCCCGTTGACGTCGCTATGCCCTGCGCCACTCAGAACGAGCTCTTTGCTGATGATGCGAAGGAACTCGTCAAGAACGGTTGCATCTGCGTCAGCGAAGGCGCAAACATGCCTTGCGTCCCCGAAGCAGTTGAATGCTTCATCGGCAACAAAGTCCTCTTTGCGCCTGGTAAGGCTGCCAATGCCGGTGGTGTTGCCACTTCCGGTCTTGAGATGACTCAGAACTCCATGCGCTTGAACTGGAGCCGTGACGAAGTGGATGCGAAGCTCCACCAGATCATGAAGAACATCCACGAAGCTTGCGTGACCCACGGCAAAGATGCCGAAGGCTACGTCAACTACGTCAAGGGTGCCAACGTCGCCGGATTCCTGAAAGTCGCAAACGCCATGTGCGACCAAGGTCTCATCTAATCACAAGATCTACAAGACATATACATCGACCGCGGAGCTCAACCCTCCGCGGTCTTTTCTTTGGTCTGAGGTTCTCTCTTTGTTAAACAGCGTTTCCTTCCCCCTATCAAATATTTCCCCAGCTTCCGGCGACATGCTTATCCTCATCAAGACAAAAGCTTAGAATTACCGTCCATTTACTAAGATTTCTGCTTGCGTGGTCTCTTTTTTGCTTCATATTAATATAGATGAATTGTACCAGACATCCTTGAGCTGAAATCTACTTACACATAAGATTAACTGAATGGAGGTTCAGATGCACAAAAGTATGATCATGATACTGGCGCTTGTCGCGCTGCTATCATTTTTAAGCGCGGTACCCCGCGAACTGGTCGTGGTGGAGATTGCCACCGGAACATGGTGCGGGTACTGTCCCGGTGCCGCTATGGGAGCACACGACCTGTTGCAAAACGGCCACCCGGTCGCAATTATCAAGAACCATAACGGTGACAACTATGCCAATACCTACTCCAACGCCCGTAACAGCTATTATGGAGTGACAGGATTCCCCACCGCCTATTTCGACGGTCTGAATCCCAGTGTCGGTGGTAGCGCTACTCAATCTATGTATTCAAACTATCTCCCCAAAGTCAACGCCCGTATGGCTGTTGCTTCTCATTACACGATCTCCACGACCGGAACCAGCAACGGCAACCAATACAGCATCAGCGTGACCATTGCCAAGCCTGAAGCGGACACCAATACCAACGTCCTGCTCCACGCCGTGGTGACTGAGACAGACATTCCTCAAGTCTGGGCAAACCAAACCGAAGTTGACAACGTCAATCGCCTGATGGTCCCGAGCCAATCCGGAACCCCGGTCAGCATCAACACCGGCGAATCGACCACCGTGCAGCTTACCTTCACCACGAACACCGCCTGGAACCTTGCCAAGCTCGAGCTTGTCGTATTCCTGCAGAACAACACCTCCAAAGAGATCCTCCAGGGTAAGAAATACTCTCTGGCAGGACTCACCGGCGCAAGCCCCGCATCAGTCACAAGCCTGAACTTCCCGGATATGTACGTGACCGGAAGCAACACTCTTCCCTTCGCTCTGACGAACTTCTTTGACACGACCGCAACCGGAACCATCACCAGCGACAACCCCGCGTTCACGGTGAGCCCCTCAACCTTCAGCATCACCGGCGGACACAACCAAAGCTTCACCGCCACCTTCAGCCCCTCTGCGGCGCAGACCTATAACGGCACCCTGACGATCACCAGTAACCTGCAGAACTATCCGTCGATCCAAATCCCGATGACGGGAACCGGTTTCGTCAACAATGCCCCTACCGCGATCAACGTCAGCATCTCCGGTCCTCCGGTCGTCTATCAGAATCTAAGCAGTGCATACACCTTCAGCGACATGGACAACAACACCGAGGGACAGTCAACGATCCAATGGTACCGAATGGTGAACAACCAACCCGTCGCCATCGCTACGGCGAATAACATCACCTACAAGACCACCGTCCAAGACATTGGCTACCCCATAACTTTCGGGATCACCCCGCGTGACCAGTATGGCATGGCTGGAACCGAAGTGATGAGCGCGCCGACCATCCCGATCGAGACCCTTCCCGCACCGCGCAACTTCAACGCAGTGCTGAATGGAACCGATACCGTGGTCTGCACCTGGCAAAGACCTTTGCACTTCGAAGGCAGAGGCTTCGTCGGTTATCGCGTCTATCGCAACGGTCTGTTGATCAACACGATCACCAACGTCGCGACCCTGACTTTCTCCGATACCTATGTCCCGAACGGCACCTACGAGTATTGGGTAGTTTCTCTGTTCAACGATCCGATGATGGTCTCTGATCCTTCTAATGTCGTCACTGTCCAGATCGGACCCAGCGACAACGAAGACGTGACCAATCCTGATCTCGCTTTGATCAGCGTTTCCCCCAACCCCTTCAAGACCAGCACGACCATGGCAGTCAAAGCCGCAAACAATGCTCCCGTGGCTATCGACATCTACAACATGAAAGGTCAGCTCGTCAAGTCCTACCGCCAAGTGACCGACCAAAACGGCAATGCCTCCTTCTCTTGGAATGGCACCGATAACGCCGATCACCTCGTCAACAGCGGAGTCTATTTCTACAAGATGACTACCGGCAAGAACGTGGAAAGCGGAAGACTGATACTCGTCAAATAACGACAATTAAACCACCAATAAAGAAAACGGAGCTGAGTAATCAGCTCCGTTTCTCTTTGTAGTTCGAAATTAACTTAGAGGATTCAAATCAGTTGTCTCTGACTAATTCATCGGCATAACTTCTGATCATCCTGACCTGTGACGCTCGTGGGGCGCTGATTCCTCTTCCACTTACAATAGCATCGAGTTAATCTGATCCTACTGAGCCTCGTCGATCTGACAAGCTCCCTGATTCAGAGCATCACAAAGAGACTTCCTTACCTCTGTAAGCCGCTTCTTCGCTTCCGCCCAGTCAGTATAGTGATAATACTCGACGACTTGTACTGTCTCTCCCTTACGCAGATACACCGAAAATGACAAGATACTTCGATCGATCGATCTCTCGTCCTGCCCCAAATCCCTAATTGATGACACCTGAGTGATCAATTCAGTGTCAAGAACCCTTCCGTCAGGTAATGTGTACATCATGGCACACCTCATCAATTAGTTCTGCGCGCATATCAGAAAATATCGCGGATATTGGCAAGGAAAATTTTACTAACCGATAGCCGCATATTGATAAGGTTCATCCGCAGAACAGGGTAATCGCAACTAAGACCGATGTGGCGATCCATATCAAAACAAACCCGGTTCTTGACTGATATTTGCCATAAACAGAAAACTGATTAGCTTTTCGATAGTGATTCCATAAGGAGTTTATAATGAAAGACAAATTCGATCAGATCTTCAAAGAAATCCGCAGCAGACATGAGTGTAGCCTTGGAAGCAGGGCTTTCCATGACGACAATGCACAGCGGACCTTTGATGAGATAGAAGACAATATGCGTTCCAAATTCGCCGTTGACCGGGACAGGATCCTCTACAGCGGCGCCTATCGCCGATACCACGGAAAAACCCAGGTCTTTTCCTTTACCAACCTCATCGACGAGGAAATGACCAACCGCAATCTGCATATAGCCTACGTCTCCCAGATCTCGCGGACTATCGGCAAGTATCTGGGGCTGAATACGGAATTGATCGAGGCGATCGCTCTGGGGCATGACCTCGGACACGCACCCTTCGGGCACGACGGCGAGAAGGCTCTCAGCCAGTGCTGCGAAGCCCACGGCATAGGCCAGTTTCACCACAATATCGAAAGCTTGCACATCGTCGATCATATCTCACGCAAAGGCAGAGGTTTAAACCTCACTTTCCAGGTGCGCGACGGGATCATCAGTCACGACGGAGAAGTGCACAATACAGTCCTACAGCCCGAAAAAGACAAGACAGAGAAAGAGATCGACGCCTATATCTCCGGCAAGAAGGCAGGCAAGAGCGTGCAGTGGATGCCGGCAACCCTCGAAGGCTGCGTGGTTAGGATCACGGACACGATCGCCTATATCGGGCAGGACATCGAAGATGCCATCCGCTACAATATCCTGACCCGGGACGAACTCCCCAAGAGCTGCACGGACTACCTCGGCAACACCAATTCTCAGATCATTGACACGCTGATCAAGAGCGTGATCATCAACAGCTATGACCAAGACTGGATCGCCTTCGACGACGAGACGTCCGAGCATCTGCTTGAGCTGAAACGCTTCAATTACAAGCGGATATACACCGATGACAACGTCAAACGCTCAAACCAGATCATCTACCGAACCATGGCAATGATGTTTGACCAATACCTCGACGATATCCGCACCGGCAATCGCAACTCCAAGGTCTTCAAACATTTCCTCGACCATAAGACCTCCGAATATCTCGATAAGTTTAGCCCTGCCGAGCAAGTTCGCGATTTTATCGCTACTATGACCGACCGATATTACAACGAGGAGATCAAGGATCATTTCCTCCCCTGGAAGTGGTGAACTTAGCGTTATCAGCTTAGCTTTATCCTGAAGTAACTTAATAATAATATAGGTCTTTATTATATGCTTATTAAAGCGATTTCTATCTTTACCAAATCGCGACAGATCACTATTGAAAAGGAGTCATGAATGCGATCCAGATCCTTGTTCTATGTCATCTTGGGCTTGTTGACCTTTGCGGGTCTAAGCACCCTCTTTGCCGATCCCGGAGGATTTTCGACCTCGAACGGTCAGAATGCTCCGACCAGCCCGGCTACTCCACCCCAGAATCCTGCTTCAGCCCCGACGACGACTTCGCTAATCCCGGAAAGCGGCAGCCCCTCAACTTCGGGGGTTCGTTCCGTCATCAACGACCCGATACTCCGGCAGAAGCGAGACATCTTCGCCGGCTACATGGGCTCAGCCTTGATGATGCCGATCACCCTCTATTCGTTTTTGACTCCTGCCGATAGTGTTCATGCCCTCAAAGGCGTCTCTCTCTGTATCAAACGCTTTTCTTTCTCGGATTTCCCAACCCAGCTAAATCCTGAGATGTCTATGGTTTACGGCTTGGGTCTCCTCGATAACGTCATCGCTCTCGAAGGCTCGGCAAACGGTGGTTCCGAGAGCGGATTTTCGCTCGATATCCTGAGTCTGAACGCTGCCGCAGTGAAACCGCTCGAAGACTATTCACTCTATGGTGCACTGGGTGGAAGAGTAGCCCTGTCAAACCAACCTCTGCTGCATCCAACCTACGATTACGGCGGATCGGAATTCGTCTATGTGAGCGCGTTTAACGACTCCGATGCGGGGCAGAGATCATATTCTCAAGGTCCTCTGGTGAGCTATAGCGCTGATGTCTATGCCAAGGCCGGGATCCGGGTCTTCCAATCCTGGTATCTGAGCGGAGCCCTTGGGGTTCGCTACGTTCCCTCCGTCAGCGGGAAATGGTATCTGAAGTCCGATCTGGACTCCTGGGAAGCCGGTGATATGCCCGGGGAACCGGATGAATGGATCATCGACGGCTTTCCGAAAACCAATCAACTTCTGAATGGTTCGACCCTGTACCTGAACTTCACGATCAGCCCCTATTTCTAAATTTGCTGTTTTAATCTGGACGTACTTTAATCATTACCGGGGAACTATTTGGTTCCCCTTTTCTTATGCGATACTTGAACGCTATCAAATCGGTATCATATCGGCATCATATCGGCTATTTTGCCGATATGATGCCGATATGATACCGATAAGATACCTGTTGGATCCCAGTTCAGGAATAAGGAGGCAAAGGATGATCAAACTGATGTATCAGTCGCTGTAAATGGGGCTGCAATGTAGAATGTATCAGGTAGTAGTCGGGTTATCCCTGAGGATAATGCGGATCAATTCAGAGGCTGCCCAGAGCCCCATGATCCCGGGCATATAGGAGATCGAGCCGATCGGTCTGGCTTTTCCTCGGTTCGATTCATCAAGCGGAAGCGAGTATTTAGCCTGAAGAGGCTGTTCGATCGAGAAAACTGCCCTGATCCCTGTCACGATCCCGCGCTCACGCAGAGCTTTACGAACTCGACGCGCCAGTGGGCAGCCCGCAGTCTCCGCCAAGTCGGCAGAACGAATATAAGAGGGATCAAGCCGATTCCCTGCGCCGAACACACTAACCGCAGGAATGCCATGATGATAAGCGTATTCGAGCAGCCCGATCTTCGCTTCCAGACTATCGATCGCGTCGATTAGGTAATCAACCCCGCTAAGGACTTCCGCGTAGTTGGTAGCATCCGCAAATACTTCGCAGGCAACGATCTCGATCTCGGGATCTATGGAGCTGATCCTCCCACGAAACAGTTCGGCTTTCGAAATCCCGATCGTTTCTGTCGTAGCGATCAGCTGCCGATTGATGTTGGATCCTTGAACCAGGTCAAAATCAACGAGAACGATCCGTCTTGCTCCTGCTCGGGCAATAGCCTCCGCAGCATAGCCACCTACTCCTCCCAAGCCGACGACGGCAATGCTCGCTTGCCTGAGGCACGCGATCCCGTCTTCACCCAGCAGGATAGCGGTTCGTACGTCTTTCTCCCGCATCAGCGATCTCCGAAGATGTGGGCATAGCTTTCCGCCTGGACTTCTTCAAACCGCTTTTCGGTCTCTCCGCTCAGGATGAGAGTGTTCCGGGCGACATCCAGCAACCGCAGAAGTGGATTGGTCTCCCCCGATTTGACGTAGTACTGGGTCATATCCGTCTCGACCAGATATCGCCCCTGAGCGACCATCTCCCGCAGCAGGTCGTGCTTGTCCTCACGCAGGATGCGAGAGCTGATCGTAAAAACCGAATCCAGCTTGGAGAGTAAACGAAATCCCTCGACCGATCCGGCGTATCCATGGATCAGATAACGCAGTGGAAATTGCTTTAATAATGTATAGCTTTCTGATTGAAGTCCAACTATATGCAAGACAACGGCTGCACCATGCTCATGCGCTGTCCCGAGCTGCTTGAGGAGCGTTTCTTTCTGGGTCTCGAGATCGGGATTGTTCCGATCCAGTCCTATCTCCCCCACGACCTTGATAGCTCCGTTGGCTAAAAGAGATTCGATGTCTTCCGGGGTGATGTCGCATTCGTCGAAGTTGGGATGCACGCCCGCATGCCAGACGATCCGGGGATCAGGATTGGCGAGATGCCAGTCGATCTCCGTTCTTCGCAAAGCGGAGGATACGAATCCGGTGATCCCGGCACTTTCAGCTTCGGTGATCAAAGCAGGAACGTCGCAGATATCGGCAAGGTTTGCCAGATGGCAATGAGCATCGATGAGCTTCATAGTTCTAACTCCGGTAATAGTTTGCATATCTCAATGGCTGCTCTTTCCCCCGCTTTCCCATCCAAGATGTCAAACATCTGGATATTAGCTTTTTGACGGGCTTGAGCGAGGGGGGGCAGATCCCCCAGAATTCGGGGTATGGTCGAGTTAAGTTCGTCCCAGGAACCGATCCGGATGCTTATCGAACGCAGTAGCTCGTCTATCTTGTCCAGAGAGCGTTTGGCGCTTTCGGTCTGCCAGGTGATGATCGGTCGATCGAGTGCGCAGGCTTCGGCGAGCAAGGAGCTCGTGTCACCTATTACCACATCTGCCAAAAGCATGTATGGCAGGTGATTGCCGGTGATCACTAAGATCCCTTGCTCCCGGATCACGCTGCGGTATTCTTCGCCGATCCATGGATGAAGGGTGACGATCACGTTGTAATCAGCTTTCAGTTTGTGCAAGTCTTTGTACCATTTGTGCATGGCACTCATCCCGGAGCCGATCCAGGTCGCGCTGAAGAGGAGGGTTGGCTTTCCTTCGATGATCCCCGCTTCGCGTCTGATCTCTTGAAGTTTACCGGGCTCAAGTTCCCCCTTTAGGTACGGATCAAGCTTTGGGTATCCTACTGCAACGGCGCAGGTTATCCCGATCTTTTGTCCTTCCCGGACGTCGTCGGTACTGGTCATCAGATACTTATCAAATTGGTTATAGTTCTCAGCGCGCGTCATCTTTTTGAAGTGATAAGGACCGTGACGCATACCGATCTTGATGATCTCAGCGGAGGGAAACTTGTAGCAGGAGTGCCGTGCCATGATCACCGCTTTGGGAAAGACTGGCAAGTTTGCGACCCTGATCCCGAGACTGCGGAAATGCTTGCGAATATGGGCTTTATTTGAGACGATGGTCACCGGTTTCAGGTATTTCTGCACCGGTTCAAAGACGTCCCAGTCCTGTAATTCACGGCAATAGAAGACGATCTGCCGGGGTTTCCTAATCAGTTTCAGCAGATGGTAAACAAAGCGGTAAGGGTATCGGCTGAGGTAGTAGCAGAAGACCATTGTCGCCTACCGTGGATCGGGATCGATCGAACGGGCTTTGAGATAGGATGAGACAGCCTGGGCAATGTCCTCTTCAAACTTGCCCTTTGCGCTGATGAACTCCCAACTCCCTGATATATTGCAGAAATATCCGGGACCGCATTGGATGGGCGTGATCCCGAAATGCGATGCCTGAAACTCAAAGAGGCAGATGCCTTTGTCGGTCTGTCCCAGATCCATAGCCAGGATCGGCAGTCCGACCTTGTCGAAGAATGTTCGGGCATAATCCAGGATCGCAGGATTGGGCTCCGTCTCATAGGTAAAGAGCTTAGTTCCGCTCGCCCGCCAATCCCCTTTCCGCGTCAATCGCTTGCTGACGTAGTATTTATCGCCAAGGATTATTACCCGGTAGTCGCAGCTAAGCCCTGGGACGAATTCCTGCAGGACAAAGCGTGTCTTGGGGCTAATGTGATATCGGTATTGCTCCTCGTCGGTCACGGGATGATAGTTTTCCCAGCCGGGCATACTACGCTTGGTGCGGAAGTACCTGCGGCGGAAAAGGTCGAGACGGTCTGCCAGGCTGAGCCTTTCCTCCATCCCGGAGATGCGTTTCAATAGCTCGTTTTTATCTCGCACCAGATGAACACCGTTGGCATTGGAGCCATCTACGGATTTCAAAACCAAAGGGAACTTCAGCTCGTAAGCATCCAGATCGTCACGCGAGCAAAGATACGTTCCCTCAAGGGAAGAGATACCCAAGCTTCGTTTATAGAGCTCCTGAAAGCCTTTGTTCTCATGACAGAGCAGGAGATCATAGGATGGCAGGAGCAGATTGTCGTTCAGCATCAGGATCCTGATCAGGTCCTTGAGGTAATTCCGGGTATTCTCGATCTGGCTAAAGCTATAGAGGATGACGCTGTTCCGGATCGTGTCAGAGAGCTTAACCGCCTGATGATATTCGAGTTCGGTCACTTGAAACCCGCAATCGCGGAGTTTATCGACCAAGACTTGGGTGTCGATCGGAACCCAAGGTTTGCGAGATTGACCGTAGAAGCGTTTTTTTGAAGTCAAAAGATAAATGTGAGGTGAGATGCTACTCATGGGGAGTTCCTTCGAAATTGAGGGCTTTTAGGGCTTTCTCGAGGACTTTGTCCGGGGTGATCAGATTCATGCAGTTGTGATGCCCCAGAGGACATCTGTTTCCACCATGGCTACCGCAAGGACGGCACTCGAGATCCGTTTCAAAGACTATATCTCCTTCCCTGAATGGGTAGTAGCCGATCCTTTGGACAGTCGGACCGAAGAAAGCAAAGACCCTGGTGCGCATTGCATTCCCGATATGCAAAGCTCCGCTGTCGTTGCAGATCAGCAGCTCCGCCTGATCTATCAGGGCAGCGCTGGTAAGCAGACCGCTTCTGCCGGCGGTGTTCATGATCGGGAAATCTGGATTGATCCTACGTACGTGATCCAGGATCGCTGCACAGCGGTCTTTGTCGCTATCACCGCCCGTCATGAGGATCCTGTATCCGGCATTGAGCAGGGAGAGAGTAAGTTGTTTGTAGTAGTCGAGATTCCAGCATTTGGTCGCCCAGATCGAGCCCGGAGCGATCGCGATGAGGGTCTTTTCCGGTGAGCCCAGTTCCGCAAGGAGTGCATCAGCTTTGCTCCGGTCATCTTCTCCGGGGAAAAGCTCTGTCTGCATCGGGAACTCTTTGTCACTCAGAAGCTTTAGCATGCTGAGATTTTTGTTGATCTTATGGATACCTTTGGGATGCACGACGCGATCCGTCATCAGGAACTCGGAGAGAAACCCGCGTTTGTAGCCGATACGGATCGGAGCTGAACTCAGCCGGAGCATCAGGTGCGTCGTGAACGAGCTGTGCGGGCTGATCACAAGGTCGTAATGAGCCTTTCGCAGAGCAATCGCGCAGCGGATGAAGCTGAAGTGGGATCCGTGTTTGTCAAACTTGATGATCTCGTGGATGTGCGGGTTGTTGCGGAGTAAACCCGCCGCAGCTGGAACGACCATGACGTCGATCAGAGCATCCGGGTAAAGCTCGTGAACCGCGCGGATCAACGGAGTTATCAGGATCACATCGCCAATGAAGGCAGTCTGCACGATGAGGATACGCCGGAATATGCTCGGTTCTTTATGCATAAATATTAAGAGTTGAACTGCAGGCTGTGAAGATGCTGATAGCGTGGGCAAGTCTGAAGCAATTCGTCGTGACTGCCTATCCCGACGATTTTCCCGGCTTCAAGCACTACGATCTTGTCGCACTTGAGGATGGTCGAGAGCCGGTGAGCTATGATGATCACGGTTCGGTTCCTTGTTGCGTCGTCGATCGCGTCCTGTACCTTGCGTTCGCTGTCAGTGTCCAGGGCAGAGGTTGCCTCGTCAAAGATCAGGATCGGAGGATTTGCCACGATCGCTCGGGCAATGCAGAGGCGCTGCCGCTGACCACCGGAGAGGTTTGCGCCTTTGGTGTCCAGCATCTGGTCATATTTATCCGGGAATTGCTCGATAAAATCATCGGCATGAGCGATCTTGGCAGCGTTCCTGATCTCAGTGTCCGTGAGCTTGGAATCTCCGCCGTAGGCGATGTTCTCCCGGATTGTCTTGGTAAAGAGAACTGAGTCCTGGGTCACGATCCCAAACATCGAGCGTAGATCGTTGACCTTGATCTGACGGATATCGATACCGTCCATCTTGATCGAGCCCTTTGAGACGTCGTACATGCGATTGAGAAGGTTCGCAATGGTCGTCTTACCACCACCGCTGGATCCCACAAAGGCGATCTTCTGACCCTTCACGATCTCAAGGTTTACGTTATGAAGGACTTCCTTGCCTGCCTTGTATTCGAAGCAGACATTCTCGAGCGTGATTTTTGAGTCGAAGCTCTGCTTTGAGACGGCGTTTTCTGCATCTACGATAGAAGATTGTTGATTGAGCACCAGCGCGATGCGATCGAGTGAGACTACCGCTTTCTTGATCTCGGCATACATTTGGGTGATCGTCTTGAGCGGATGCAGCATCGAGAACAGGGCAAAGAGGAAAGCGGTAAAATTACCGAGAGAGAATCCATTATCCGCTCCGAGGATGAGCTTGCCTCCCAAGAGGATAACTAAGACGCCGGTCAGGGTCGAGTTGATCTCCGAGATCGGGACATTCAGGGCTGAATATGCCATGGCTCTTTGCCAAAGGCTGAGGTGTTTCCTGTTTATCCGGCTGAAAGCCTCGAACTCCTGATCCTCCTTGCGGAAGGCTTTGACGATCTTCATGCTGTTCAAGACCTCTTCAACAGTCGAGAACATCGAGGAAAGCTGTGCCTGGATACGCTTTGAGTACTTCTTGATCTTGCGTCCCATGAAGCTGATCGTGAAAGAGAACAAAGGCAATACAGTAATTGAGAGCAAGAATAGCCGGGAGTTCAATGCAAGCGCTATCAGCATATAGGTTACGATCGTCGAGAGATCGCGGATGGAATTGAAGATGGAGTAGATGAACTGGTTCGAGACGTTGTCGACGTCATTGACCATCCGTACTATCGCATCACCTACTTGGTTCTGGTTGTAAAACTCCATGCCTTGACTTAGGTAACGTCGGAACATATAATCACGCACGTCACGGATGGTTCTTCCCCGTAAAATGACGAAGAACATCTTGTTAGCATAGAAGAAGGCGTTCTTCAGGACGATAACGACCACGACAAAGATGCAGATCGTGTAAAGTAAAGCCAGGGAATCCGTGTGCAGCATCAGATCCTTCATCGTGTCTCCGAGGGGCTTTAGCTCATCCAGACTGCGTATGGATAGCAGCCCGCCGTGAGTACTGAGGAAGAGATTGAGCTTCGTCCAGGCAGCATTCAGGAAAGTATCGTAGCTGTGGTAGAGGATATTCGGCTTGTCTGCTTTGAAGACATAGTCAAAGAGTGGGATCACGAGGGTGATACTCACTCCGCTGAAGATGGCGAAAAAGAGCATGGTGATCAGACCCATAAGGCCATGATACCAATATTTAAGCATCATCCGGAAGATGAGCATGAGATTATCTCGACGCTGAGGTTGACGTTTATTCATCATATTCAAACACAATAAAAAAAGCCAGCCTAAGCTGGCAAGTAAAAAGTGGCACGCCCTAAGGGAGTCGAACCCCTAACCTTCTGATCCGTAGTCAGATACTCTATCCAGTTGAGCTAAGGGCGCACGCTGTAATGTCCATAAATCCGGACAGGGCTTTTCTGTCAAGATAATTGTTTACTTCAGAGCCTTGAGAGCGTTCTTGTAATCGGGTTCGTGCACTATATCATCGACCAGTTCACGATACACGACCTTACCATCCTTGTCGATAACTATAACCGCACGAGCGAGTAAGCCTGCCATCGGTCCATCGACGATCTCCAGTCCATAGGCGGTGCCAAAGCTTCTGTCCCGCAGTTCGGAAAGTGTGACGACCTTGTCTATCCCCTCGGCACCACAGAAGCGGTTCATAGCAAAGGGAAGATCCCTGGAGATGCAGAGTACGACAGTATCTTTGAGCTTCGCGGCTTCAGCGTTGAACCTACGGACGCTCATCGCGCATACACCTGTATCAATACTGGGGAATATATTCAATACCAGCTTCTTACCTTTATAATCCTCAAGCTTTACATCATTGAGTTGCGCACCTACCAGACTGAATGCCTTCGCCTTCGTTCCTATTCTCGGAAGAGCTCCGTTTGTATTTATCGGGTTACCTTGCAGTTTTAGCTTTGCCATTATTGGCCTCCATGTTTTTACAGACAATATAGCCAAAGCCGGGTAATAGACAAGGACAAAGCCAAACTGATAGAGATCACCGATTCAAAACGTTGATCAGATAGAGAGTGGAGAACACGAATAGGTAGCTTGCGACAATGACCAGCGGGTGATCCATGAAGTTCTTTTCCTGGGTGGGTGGTGCGGGATTAGGATCTTGCAGTTTGAGGTGAAATCCCCATCCCCGTGGATCCAGATCTTCTTTTACCGGGTTCCAGGAAATACGGTAGCCATTACCGGAAGGGATAGGATAGTAAAGACCGGATCCAGTGGCTGTCGTAGGGTGCATGACCAGTTCATCGTTCTTTACAGTTAGAATGACCTTATAGTGCTTATCCGGAGCCTTCTTGTCAGGCTTGATATTGAATTGGAGTGTGTAAAGGGTTTGCTCGGGATCGTAGATGATCCGCAGCTTGCGAACTGCTTGTCCGAATGTCGGATATGCCAGCAATATGACCAATATTATTAAGTAGATTCGTTTCATGATCTCAGCACCTGTGTTTAATATGAACATAATAGTGCCGGGTATGGTAATTGTCAATAGCTATTTAATAAATAAAAGGCGTTAGCGATGGCGGCGACCTACTCTTCCACGCAGTTGCCCACGCAGTA
>CAYVXJ010000010.1:0-129806 GCA_964454815.1 uncultured Candidatus Cloacimonadota bacterium
GTACGTTGCACTGACCATTGTCATTACTACCCCAAGCGATCAGCGAGCCGTCTGATCTCAGAGCAAGGCTGTGAGTCAATCCGCAGGTGATGGCAACGAAATCATTACCTGCAGGTACGTTGCACTGACCATTGTCATTACTACCCCAAGCGATCAGCGAGCCGTCTGACTTCAAAGCAAGGTTGTAACGTTTTCCACAATCGATGGCTACATATTCATTACCTGCCGGAACGCTGCATTGACCGTCGAAATTATCACCCCATGCAACTAGCGACCCGTCTGATCTCAGAGCAAGGCTGTGATACCATCCGCAGGCGATGGCTATATAGTCATTACCTGCTGGCACGTTACACTGGCCTATGCAATTATAACCCCAAGCAACTAGCGATCCGTCCGACCTCAGAGCAAGGCTGTGATACCATCCACAAGCGATGGCTACATATTCACTACCTGCTGGGACATTGCACTCACCATGGGTATTACCACCCCAGGCAACGAGTGAACTATCCGGTAGAATTGCGACACTATGACTGTATCCGCCAGCAATAGCTGTGAAGGTACTGCTATATTCCCCACCAACCATTGTTCCCCAAGTTTGCAGATATCCGCTTTCTGCTTGGGCGGATAGACCTATAACCACAATCAGCATTACGAAAGAAAAACATACTCTATGCATCAGCCACCTCCTATTAGCACTGATACTGACCTAAATGCAACAAATTCTAATCCCTGATTTTCGCAGGAATTCACATGCAGGATACATATAGAAAGAATTGTTCCAATTCGATTCATTCTATACATTTTTAATCGATCTTGCCAATGCTATTCTCGTCAAGTTTTTTTATATGTGCAAAAACCCCCGAGTTCATCAATACGATGCCTATTGCCAGATATTGATACCGCTCCGGAACTAAACTATCCTCAGGTGTTTATCTTATTCAGGCAGTCACGCCCACCCAGAAGTTAACATCAAGGATGATTATTTCCCGCTGAGGATCAGCACCTTCTCCCACTGTACAGAGCCGGGACTCTTTATCCTTGCCAGATATACTCCGGGGGAAGGCACTTTCTCCGGCAATGCGGATGCGAGGTTGATCACCACTTCTTGACCTGCGCTGAGGCGTAGTCCGGGGTTCTGATAGATCAATTGCCCGCGGAGGTTATACAGACTGATATCCGTGCAAGTATCCCCTTCGGCTCGGAGATGCAGCTCATCATTGGCGCGCAGCGGATTGGGGTAGAGGCAAATAGCAGCGGGTGGGAGGAGAGGATCCTCTATACCGGATGGCTGGACAACAAACTCGATCACATTTCCCAGCAAAGGGTTCTCAAGCCAAATCGCTCCTGCCTGAGCGGTATGGACTCCGGGACTAAAGTTCGTGATCTCACCTTCGACACGATGCGTGTATCCGATCTCGACGGACATCTCCTCACCGGGAGCCAGCATCTGCCAAGTATAATAATCCCAATACATAAATGAAGTCTGTTGGTAACCATCGACACTGATATAATAAACCGGGGCGTGATTATACCCGATCTGCCAGTTTGTCGTTCCGCTATTCTGGATAAGCAGTTGACCGTGGACTCTGCACGAGTCGATTTCCGTCAATTGCAATGTATATGTGGGGTAGCTGATATCGCTGCTGAAGTCTCCTCCCAAGAAAGACCTGACCTGTCCGACAGGATAAGGATCCTCGGTGAGGAAATAGGCTTGCGCAGTATGGATCCCCGTCGAGTATGGGCTGGATTCACGGTTGTGAGAGATATTCAGCGAGACGGAATGATATGCCGGAACAGTCAGCGTATTGCTCATCGGAACATGCATCACAGCCGCCGGCGTTCCATCCACCCAGATCTCGGCAAAATCCGTATTGGGGAAGGTGAGCGACCAGCTTTGAGAGCCGGTATTGGTGATCTTTAGGACACCCTCCACGGAAGTATCGTGGATGTCGGTCAACCAAAAGTAATACTCAATGCTGCGATTCTCCTGCGTCTGAGCCTGCAAGCCCAGCGAGATCATCACGATAGCCATGCACAAAAACCTTTTCATATCACTACTCCTGATAGTGCTAATGTCTTTTATTACACCTATCAAAGGCGATGGATCTTGGCAAGAAGTATTTTTCTGTGGCTTCGTCTATCCGCTAAACCCGCCATATAGATGCACCCCTGATGATTATAGTCTTGACAGATAAGCCCCTACCAACGGACTGACCTGTGGTATCAGTGACCCGTTCCTACCCTCGTATGTTCAGTGGCAGGTCACGCTTGAGCCAATAATAGCTTAGGAGCATGCTCAAATGAATGACAAAAAGTACGCAAATCCCGCTGTTGTCGGGCTTGCAGGTTTTTCAATGACTACCCTCGTTCTCCAATTTCACAATGTCGGATGGTGTGGGCTGGGTCCCGTGATCGTCCTCGGACTGATCTTTGGTGGTCTGGCACAGTTGATCGCCGGATTTGGCGAGCAGAAAATGGGCAATAACTTCGGATATTGCGCGTTCACCGCTTATGGAAGTTTCTGGATCGGCTTAGCTCTGATCCTGATCATGAACCAGCTCGGTTTTTACAAATCCTCGACCACCGATGTGGGCTGGTATCTCTTTGCCTGGTTTATCTATACGACCGTCATGCTGATCGCTTCATTGCGTATCCATACCGCCATGACCGTCACTTTCTTTACCCTCTGGCTCGGCTTTGCCCTGCTGGTCTTAGGGCACTTCGGAGACCCCATCTGGAACAAGGTCGCCGGATTTGAACTTATGTTCTGCGCTGCCTGCGCCATGTATATGATGTTTGGAACCATCGTGAACGACCTCGCCGGCAAGGCTGTCGTCCCCTTTGGCTCGGCTTGGGTCAAGAAAACCGCCTGATATTTCCGCTTTATTCCGGATAGCCGGAACGGTCAATCAAAGCCCCGTATAGGTTTCGCCCCTACGGGGCTTATTTTATATCACGCCATCAGGACATGGGACCAAATCTCCGCGTCCATCCGTCTGTAATCGGTCACCTTAGTGATTTCGATATCTGCGACGCATTTACTATTAGTATTTCTTGCATGACTACAGAAAAATCAATCTTCTAAATTTGGGAGCTTAGAGCATATTGACTATAGTCCATCAAGATCATCCGCTTTGTTGCGTTGAAAGCGGTAATATTGCTCTAGAAATTTTCGGCATTCTGTGACATTTAGAATATAGGGACGTCTTTGATGTCTCAGATTACAATAAAACAGTGCAAAATTAGTGAAGAACTCAATAAATGTGCTGTTCTTAAGGAGTTCACTGTCAGATAAACTCATCGTGAGATCGTGAGTTATGGCACTAAAGACATCTCCAAAGTCATCAATAGATCTAAAATCTGAAACCGGAACAAATAATTCTGGATTAAAACTGTATATCAGTGGTAATAAATGTCCATTATTATTATAACCATATGCAATTGCAAAAAGGGCTGACATATACCCATGCTCCGTAGCACTAGCATATAACCTGTCGGGATACCTTCTAGTATAATCATTAAACAATGGCAAGACTGAACTTTCTATGTTGGTGGTAATGCTACTAATTTTGATCAATGGATTAAGGGACACAAACACTTCCCAATATCTGGTTATATTTTCTTCATCTATCCCACCAGGATTGCTATAACATGAATCGAATTGCTTCACAAAGCTATTTAATACTGGCACTATCAAACCACTTTGAAATGCTGAATGCTCCATGTCTCCGATGAAGCTTAAGACATTGTTATAGATGCCTTTATTCGAATCAACTAGGCGCTTAATGATTTCGTCCCTTTGCACTGACCGACATATATATGTAGCTGAGAAAAAATCTAAGAATGATTTATGCGCCCATCGTGTGAACAATCCATCCTTTACCATTAGCGGAACACTATGTAACAAGTCATGAATGAATTCTTCTGCTGAGCATGTGAACGCCGAACCAGAAGAAACAATATGTTCGAGCTGATCGTATAGCTTGTGGCCACTATATTCTACGACATTGGCTTTCATAGATGAGTACGCTAATTCGCTAACCAGTTTGCGAAATGTGTCTATCCCAAGTTTCGATTTCTTCTCACGTTCATAGTAATCTTTCGATAAATCATGATATTTATAAAGGGCATTATATACTTCATCATAGAAACAGGCTTTGCTAGAGGGAATGTTGAAATGATACACATAGGTCAGAAACAACAAAGAAACCATGAATGGATTATGGAGAAACTCATTTATCTGCTCATGTTTGGTTTTCAGCATATGTATGAGACTACTAATGTCTTTGTTATTGTTAATAGTTGCATATTTTAAAAGGACCTCGATTGACTCATTGTACTCAAGGGGATTTATTCGATATTCCAAGAACTCGCTAAATGATGATAGCCCATCCTCAGGTCTCGAAGTAAGTATAAATGCATTTTTTGAACATAGTTTTATAAACTCCTTTACCTGACTAACGGCGTTATTACGATTAGCGTTAGGAATTTCATCGAATCCATCGAACATCACAACAAAGTTTCCAGACTGTAATATCTCAATGAATGTTGCATCGTCAATTGAGTGCCTTCCGCACAGAATGATCTTCTTAATCTCTGAAACCAATTTTTGTCGTTTACCCAGCCTTCTAAGTTCATAAAATACTGGCACATGTGTTCCTGATAATATGAGTTTTATGCAAATCCACTTCAGTAATGTTGATTTGCCCATACCCGCATAGTCAGAAATCAAGGTACATGCCCCCTTCTCAGTAATCTGATTCGGCACATCCTCAATTCTGAGGGTACTTTCCCCCTTGCCTTTCTGATAGTTAGTCTGTGAAATGGACATTGGGTAGTAGAGTTGGGGTAATGTAACCTGTTGATTTCTTAATGCTAAAGTGCTTATATTCATACATGTAGTACTAAGCCTATTCAGGTATTCATCGCAGTTAGTCCTAAACTCCTCACTGATATTGATGCTCTTCGATATTTTGCCATTAAGTAGATTCTTAGGGAAGCGATTAATTGCTATTGTTATCAAGCTCGGTATTGCTGCAGCAATTATTTCGGTTGTTAGTTGGTCAATACTCACGATCATCGGTTACCTTCCTGGATATGACGTAATAGACATTCTGAATTGACTAATGTGATATTGTTCTTCTCCGTCAGTTCATTTACAGAGTGAGTTGATGGAATTCTATTCTGCTCTGCGGATTGGTTAATGCAAGCCATAGTACTAAATCTCTTTCTCCATCATCTCCCACCCATTCACCTTATCCAGCAGACCCGCTTCCACAGCGCGCTTAATGCTGATGCAGGGGAGATCGCGGGAATAGATCTCCTCACGCGTCAAGGTACTGAGGTCGATATCCGGCATCCTTTTCGCCATTGCATACATGAGGTGTAGAAAGCAATTGCTCCACGTCCAGATACCTGCTCCGCGGTTATTGCGCAAAGTGGCATAGGCATAGGCGTAGTTGCGGCAGTCATATTTGAAACCGTCTGAGGGTTGAATTTTGAAAAGGTTTTTGGCGATCCCGCCCATTTTGTGGTGATTATCGCCGAGGGTAGGGTATTCGTAGCGACGAGCATAGGTTTTGCCCGTGCGTTTATTGATACAATAGACCAGATCACCCGCCTGACCGGAGATCTGAGGGTATCCCAGCAGTGTTTTGACTTTCATTGATCCTCCAGAAATGCATCGGCTCTTCCGGGCAAAACCCCATCGGTAAAAACCCACTCGACCGATTGATTCCCAATATCTTGCGCGTTATTTGGCTGTCAAGTGCAAATTAGCGATTATTAACAGCATTTCGCACTATTCGTCAGATATAAGTTCTCACCCAAAGTTGCATGGAAGTACCACTTGGACAAACATAGTAAAGCAAAGTGAGAATAGATTTTCTGAGTGTTGCTTGCAAAAACCACTTGGACAATTTTAAACAAACACCAGTAGAAAGATATCACCAAAACCTGCAGATCGGGTTGATTATTGGCCTTGTGGACATAGCATAGGTCACACATCAGAAAGCAGCCTTTACCTTTCTAATGATATACATATCATACTGATAGGAAAGTAATAGCTGTTGTTGTGTTATCTTCGATAAAGCGTTTATCAGCGCATTTGCAATTATCAGTGAGACAATTTGCAATTTTCGTTGAGATTTTATACCCATTTTTGAAATCAACCTTAATTGCAGTTGTAAAGGTTCTATCAGATTCGAGAGTTTATTGTACTTATCCCATATCGAAACGGCACTTATCAGGACAACTATAGCATCCGGTTTCAGTTAAGGTGCTCTTTATTCAATAGATATGAGACAGATATGACCTTATTAAGGCAAAACAGCTTTTCAATATACATGATTGACGGAATTCCCCAACATAATAACAAAAGGGCTGTCTAATAGTTGACAGCCCTCTCATCACAGTATGTACGTTTTCTCTAAGAATGGAATTAATCCATAAATGTTCAGATACTTGGAGTCTTTATTTGATGATGTCTATATATTTTCTTAGATCGGTCCTGTACTTAAGTGTTCCTGCTATTGATAATAACCAATAAAACCAAAAGTAGAAGCTATAAGTAGTAACAGGTGTCCTCATAATCAAATAACCGCACCCGGAAAATATAAGCACACCTACGACAATATTGAAAAACGTGGATCTGAGGCAGATCTGTTCTATCTTGTCTTTCGGATTATCCAGTAATACGATATATCCTTCCCAAGGTATCGACAATACAAAAATGATGATTCCTAATCTCCAATCATTGGGAATGATATTCGATAACATAGATAGAACTGGAATCACGGCACCGATTAATAGGTGAAGTATCCAGTCAATCGTGAAAAATCTTGTTTTAGAATTCATCATAATCAATCTCCATTATACGGTTCAAGATACCATGCTTAACGGTTATGAATGTAACTGCATACTGCGTACGTTGCTGATGCAATACCTGCCCCTCCAGTAACAATAGCTGGTCCCCAAGGCCAAGGAAGATACTGCGGGGGAATATAAAACGTACCTGCCCATCCATAGCCAAACATAGCCCAATCAGCAGACCAACAAGAAGTTAGCAATGGATAAGTTAAAGGGTCTGAAGAATATCGCCCAAATGCGGTTTCATAATCTGGCACTAAAGATGCTGAACTCCTACAAACACCAATTAGCCCAGCAGCTAATTCTGCACTCTCTTTTGACGGATACAAGCCTGATGCCATTTCATCAGTATCGCTGATAAGTTTATCATAGGCAATAGTATAGCCATATGTCAACAGATCATTTTTGAAGGAATCCATATATTCATCCATTTGAGTATATATTGGGCCAAGCTCTATATCACTATAGTCCCTCGAAAATGTAGTAATATCTTTTACATTTTCTTCATAATCTTGTTTAATAGAATATTCACCACCATTATAACTATATATTACGCCAGCGATTTCTTTTTGCGCATCGCTAATATAATCGTTGAATTCAGGAACTGTTTTGTAGTTGGTGACTATATCCAGATAAGTCGCATTCAGAAATGCCAATTCTCCTTCAGTAAAATAGTCTTGATTATTAGTTCTTTTAGCATCTACTAAGTTCATCACATCAGAATTCGTTAAAAATCTAGTAACACAATCTGTGTGCATGGACTCAGTGAATGAAATTATTGAAGGGTCAACGGAAAATTGAGCTTTAGATCCATTGAGGTTAGTTACAACGTTTTTTTGTTGGCAGGAGCACAATAGCATAACAACGAATGCTATTATCAGAATAATTAATCCGCTTGTTTTTTTCATTTTTCTTCCTAAAGCTTTTTTCAGTAGTTGAGTCCCAAATGTTGGTGTAAATTCCAACTCATTGTTTCTCAGGTTCTTTGAGGACATTCTATATTCCTCGTTTCTTACACTCTATCTAAGGTCAAGCGACCAATTGGATTGTTTTTCATCTTCGTATCTCAGTCAAGTTCTTTTTCATGATAAGCTACCTTGTTGCGACGGGCTAAAGCCCTTCGGAGGAGGCAGAGCCGACGGAGCAAGGCTTCGGCCCGTCGCGCGTCGACTCAAACGGTATGGGTTTTGACCGATTTTCTCTAATCTTATCCAGTGGCTCTGACAGATACAGCTACCCGCTTGTCCAATCTTCCGAATATCCCTGCAAAATCGCTCCCATCAATCGGAAGCAACTCTTCTCATCAGGGAATATCCTGATGTACTTTTCTCTGCGTCTCAGCTCTTCATTGAGCCTTTCCAGCGGGTTGGTGGACTTGATTTTACTCCTGTGAGACGGTGGGAACTCCAGATACACACTAATCTCATGATATGTGCTATCAAGCCAGTCCTGCAGTTTATCCTTACCCTTGGATGATACCACGCTGCTTAGTTTTTGCCAGGAAAGCTCAAACGACTCTGTGGTTCTCGAGCCGACAAGGACTTTCAGAAGCGGAATCAACCACAGAAGGTCTGTCTTTGATACCTTGCTTTGCGCATTTCGCATCCAGTGAACGATACAGCGCTGTCTTAACTGCCCAGGAAAACACTCTTCTATTGCCTTGATCAGCCCATCATGCTCATCGCTGATCCAGAGTTCCGATCTCTCAAGACCTCTTGCTTTGAGGCTTTGCAGAAAGTCCTTCCAGTTGTAATAGCTTTCCCGGTTACCCAGATGCAAACCCAGCACATCACGGTGACACTATTTGAAATTATGGTTGATACGCTGTAAACAGCCCTACCGAATGAATTCAATATCCCCACCAGCCATCACCAAGTGTAAACTTACAGGTATGTGAGCTGATCAAGAAGAGACCACGCCGCGACCACGCCACATTGCGGCGTGGTCGAGGCGTCTGCATGGCATAGTCGCATTACATACCTGTAAGTTTACACTTGGTGGCAATCGAGTCCGTTTCGTTAAATGCTCGGGTCATGGATCAAGAACATTGCAGACGGAATAAGCTCCCGGACAATGCTTGGCTGGGATGATATCGAGCCGGATCAGAGCTTTCGCCAAGCTCTTATCAACTCAAATCTTGACATATTTTGCGCGGTTCGTTTTATTTGAAAACGGTCAGGTAGTGCTTGATCCAATCGGTCTGAAAAGGAGCGTCAGTGCTGTGAAAGTCTCGTTTAAACTCAATCTCGGCGCCTATTCCGGGAAATATCGCAATGTGGTCTATCGCCAATACTTTAACTATCGTCTGTGTCACACGCGGATCTTCACCTATCCCAAGATCACAGAGCAGAACTTACGGCTCAAAGCCATAAATGCAAATATCAATGTGCTTTATCAGCAGATGTCGGACGGCTATCGGGATGACCTCCGGCGATACGCTACCTTGAACAAGATGGAGAATCAATCCCGCTCTCCGGCTCTGAGGAAACAAATGCCGGGAGCGAAGGCTGTCTTTGTCAAATGCCTGTGGGCTTGGGCGAAATCCGCTGCCGAAGCGATCGACCTGAGCACGATCACTATTGCGGAGATGCTCGCGATGGCTGCTCCGCTCTGCCGCATAAAGGACTGTGTCGAAGCGGGCTATCTGCGTAAGGTCTCGAATTGGGAGAGCTTGGACAAGCTGATCGGATAGCAGGAGACGGATACATGGTGGATCTATCCCTCTCCTGAAGCGGAGATGACAATGCTGCAAGTTATTCAGAACTTGTTTAGCCTTTTAGCTTTTTTGCTTTATCCGCAGATTTGGCTCGATATATGCTTTTTGCTTAAGGATGAGCGGGTTATGCCGCTTTGCAGGTATTTGTGTGATTACAAAGTAGTCTGGTCTTGCAATACTCGATCGGGATCTGCGATACTCACAGATCAGTCTAATGGGACAATGGAGCTGTTAAATCTATTGAATTGAGATGGTAAACGCGGATAAGACAGGATCGTGTTACTATATTCGTCAAGCCGTTTGTGGAAAGGATGGAAGTATGTTGGCTATGAGAAATGCGCTATGGATCATGCTTGTCATGATCATGTGTCTGGGATTGGAGAGTTTGGCGGGGCAGGATCGTCCGGTTTCTCGCCGCTTGACCGGGATTCAATATACTACCAATGGTATTTATGGATCTGATACTAAATCCACGCAGTACCATTTTGTGCCGGGATATCCGACGTTGATCGACTCCCTGTCTATCGATATCAATAGTTTGGTCAATGGGGTAGAGCATCGTTGTCAAGATTTTGTGGGGACGATCGAAGAGGTCGCCAGCGGGACAAAGTACGAATACACGGTCTATAACCTTACTGATACAGAACCTGAATACTACACTCACTACTATGAAGTATTCGACTCATCGAACCGGTTAGTGGAGAGCAAGTATGGATCCTGGGATCCGGTTTCAGAGCAGTTTGTCTCTCCCGTGCATAACGTTCGTCACTACGATGAAGCCGGATATGCGGACAGTCTGTATTTCTCAGATGGTGTAAACTCTACGTTCTATGCCAAGAGGTGTTTCGAAGATGGGATGCTCATCCGGACAGATGTTTATAGCCGGATCGGAGATAGTTGGAACACCTATGGGCGATATCTATATACTTACCCTGCTGATCCGGTCATTCTATCCGCGCACTTGAATCCGTACTGCAAACCGGATATAGCTTACTGGGATTTTACACGTGAAGTAGCAATGAATACGAAGTGCATTCCGCAGGTCATATCTTTCTACAGATGGATCGAGGACACAAATGAATGGGTTTTTACCGGACCTGTTTTCTACGATCAAAGTGTGTCAAACAACAGCGTGATCGTTGGAGAATGGTTTGAAGACGTATATCAATGGGCAGATGTCGACCATTACTTCAATATTAACGGGGACATTTATCGACGTGAAGGCTCGAGTTATGGCGATTATCATACAACGACACTGTACATCTGGGATAGAGAGCTTGCTACCGATGATGAGATGATCCCGGTAGTTTCCACTGGGCTGAGATGCTATCCAAATCCATTTAAGCAGGAGATACGCCTCAGTTTAGAAGGTGGTGATAGATCTCCGATTGAGCTTTCTGTGTACAATATTCGCGGACAGTTGATCTGTAAATGGGCAGGCGATTCCGCTAAAGAGATCATCTGGGATGGAAAGGACATGAATGCCACTCAAGTCTGCCGTGGCATCTATCTGATCTGCGTCAAACAAGGGAACAGCAGGACTGTCCAGCGAGTGATGAAGCAATAATTCCTTTCAGAATGTATCACCGAATAGAGCATGATATATATTCCTTGACCGATAAACGGGGACGGAAAATAATGCCTTGTGACTTGATGGTGCTTATGCACAAGGTAATAGGGAATTCCGTGCAAATCGGAAGCGGTCTCCGCCACTGTGAACAGCACTACGGTTTGTCTGTCGTCACTGCCCTTGGGGTGGGAAGGCGATGGACTTGATGCACGATAGCCAAGCGTGCAAACCGCTGTAAGCCAGGAAACCTGCCACCAAGTTTGGAGCCATGCCTACGGTGAAATGGGCATGTCCAAGACGTTCATCTTCAGTCACAAGATTATTAAACGAGGTGAACAACCATGCAACTATTTCGAGCAAGACAGCTTTCCGCCGGAGCTTTCGCAGTTATTATCCTGCTTTGTACCTTTCTTCCTTTATTTGGACAAAGCCTTTACGTCCTCAATTCGCAATCCCGTACCCTGAGCCGTATTGACCTGAATAGTGATCAGGTCGAGAATAGCTTTGCCATGCTGGGAAACGTCCCAAACAAGCTCGTGGTCGGTGAAGAGCACCTCTGGGTGATCAATTCCGGCGATAATGCGGTGCAGAAGCTCTCACGGGAAAGCGGAGCAAGCCTTAGCCAGATCCTCGTCGCGCCGGGAAGCAATCCCTGGGACGGGGTCTTGGACGGGACGGATCTATACGTCAGCGGGCTATTTTCGGGCAAAGTCTATCGCATTGACACGCTAAGCGGTAGCGTCACCGGGAGTCTCAGCGTTGGGACTGCTCCCGAAGGGATGCTCATCATCGGGAACAGACTCTACGTCGCCAATGCGGGGAATTACGCAGCCAACTATGCCGGAAGTTCAGTCGCCGTGGTCGATCTGGAGAGCTTTAGCCTGATCACGACGATCCCCGTGAGTGCCAATCCGCAGTACCTGGCGGAGGTCAATGGTAAAGTTCACGTCTCCTGCACGGGGAATTGGACCGATATCAGCGGTAAGATCTGCATCATAGACTGCAATACGAATTCCGTCAGCGAGACGATCGAGATCGGCGGAACCCCCGGATGCCTCTTTATGCGTGGGGAAGAGCTCGCGCTGGTGGGCGATAGCAGTGGGGAATATCTCTATAGCTACGATCCGCTCAGTTATGAGCTGTATCATGGAGCAGCCGATCCCATCCCCAATGGTGGTTCGGAGATAGTCGGGACAGATTCATTCCTGGCTGTACTGCGTCCGAATTGGAGCGCGAACGGGACTGTTCGGATCCTGCATCCCGATCTCAGTCCTTGGAAAGAATACACGGTTGCGATGATGCCTACAGACATGAAGCTGGGCTTTGCTGCTACTTCAAGTGACGATCAGGTCGCAGTTCCTGCGGTTCTTAATGCCTACCCCAATCCGGTGGCTTGTGGCAGTACATTGAGCTTTGATCGAGGTGCCAAGGGCATGGACGAGATCAGGCTTTACAACCTCCGCGGGCAGGAGATCGCACGGACAAGCCGCGGAAAGGACAGCATCGCGATCCCCAAAGACCTTCCTCATGGCGTGTATTTCTACCGCTCCGGGAGCTACAGCGGGAAAGTCCTGGTCAGTGATTGACCTCCGCGCAGCGTTCTTGATGATCTTTTGGCTTGACGAGGATGCGCTTCGGCGCATTCTCCGCACTAAAGACTTGACATAAAAGTGACGTCCCAAGACTTGGGGTAAAAAACTATACTTACTTTCTTTATGGAGGAAAAATGCTGGTACTTGACGATCTGCTCTACACTGAGAGCCATGAATGGATTCGTGTCGATGGAGACATTGCTACGATAGGTATCACTGATTTTGCGCAGCATGAGCTGGGCGATATCGTTTTTGTCGAGCTTCCCGAAGTTGGCGCGAAAGTCTCCGCCGGAGAACCCTGCGGCTCCATCGAAGCTGTCAAAGCCGTTGAAGACCTTTTCTCCCCGCTTTCCGGCAAAGTCGAAGAGAAGAATACCGACCTCGAAGATAGTCCTGACCTGATGAATAAATCCCCGTATGAAGACGGCTGGATGATCAAGATCAGACTGTCCAATCCCGATGAGCTGGAAAACCTGCTGACCGCGGTTGACTATTCCAAGACCTTAGACGTCTAAGGGTATTTTGATCCGTAAAAGTCAGAGCTTTCTGATAATCCTCTCTGCTCCTTCAGGTGGTGGCAAAAGCACTATCCTGAACGAGGTCTTGCGCGTCACGGACGATATTGAATATTCCGTATCCTTTACGACCCGCCCTCCGAGGGGTGTCGAACAGAACGGGATCCATTATCACTTCGTCGATGAGGATGAATTCATCCGGCGGATAGACAACAAGGACTTCCTGGAGCATGCGCGGGTCTTCGGTAACTGGTATGGCACCTCGATCAGCTATATCCAGAGCAAGCTTGAGCAACACAAGCATGTGATCATGGATATAGACGTCCAGGGTGCGGCTCAGATCAGCGCCACCGAGATCCCCTATATCAAGATATTCATCATCCCTCCGTCCATGGAGATCCTGCGGGACAGGCTCATCAACCGCGGGACGGATTCCATGCCGGAGATCGAAAAGAGACTGGCTATTGCCAAAGATGAGATAAAGTATATCAGCCACTACGACTACCTGGTGATCAATGACGAGCTGGATCAGGCGATCCGCGAAGTCCTGGCGATCATACGCGCCGAAGAGAACCGGGTCAGCCGTTACCATAACCCTATTGAAGGGTTTATGGAAGAGGAGAAACAATGAACACCCCAAAAATCGAAGCCTTCCTCGAAAAGTCAGACATGAACTATCTGTTCTGCCTGCTTTCCAAGCTCGAGATCCAGCGTATAAATACCCTGCCCAGTCACGTCAAGCAGAGATTCCCGGAGAAGATCACCGTCATGGCTATGGAACACGTCGCCGAGAATGAGGTTCCGGACTACATCACCGAGATCGCCGAAGCCGAGCTTGCCATGGCTCAGGAATCCTCACCCTTCCAGGAAGATGATATGGACTTCGACAGCGAAGAAGAGACCATTGACGATTCATCGAACTTCATCCAGGACATGGGCACGGATGATCTCGATAATTACGACGATGACGACGAGGATGACGATTCCGACGCGGACGACGATAACGACTAAGCGCCGATGGCATCCCTCAAAGCACTCCGCCAGCATCTGGAGCTCCTTCAGTGCAGCGGTATCAATGAAGTATTCAATACCCCGATAGACAAAGCGGCGCGTCTTGCAGAGCTGGAAGAGAAATACTCCACCTGTGAGAAGTGCCCTTTGCACGAGAACCGGATCAAGTTCGTCTATGCCAGTGGCGATCCTAATGCCAAAGCCATGCTGATCGGCGAAGCTCCGGGCGAACAAGAGAACCTTATCGGTAAACCATTCGTAGGCAAAGCCGGAGAGCTGCTTGACCGGATGCTGACGGCGATCGAACTCAAGCGAGAACAGATCTACATCGCCAATATCGTCAAGTGTCGTCCTCCCGGCAACCGCAATCCTGAGACCGCTGAACGCCTCGCCTGCATGCCTTATCTGCTGGAGCAGATCCGCATCGTCAAACCGAGAGTTATCATCATGATGGGGCTCGTCGCAGCCCAGACGCTCCTTACCACGAACGAGAGCATGGGCGCGCTTCGCCTGAGAGTGCATAGTTTTAACGACATCCCTGTCTATGTGACCTATCATCCTGCAGCTCTCTTGCGTAATCCGGAGTGGAAAGCACCCGCCTGGGAAGATCTGCAGAAGTTTCGAGATCATTACAAAAGCATCTGAGGCTTGACTATGCGTCGCACACTTTTCCCCCTTATCCTGTTGCTGGCTCTCTTGCCGGCTTTGCTCAGTGGTGTCTTTGCCATCTATGGCGATACCCGCTCGAACGACGAAGTGCACAAGGACATCATCACCGAGATCGCTGCGCGGCATCCCCGCCTGGCTTTTCATACCGGTGACCTCACCTCCAAGGGCATGACCACAGAGCAGTATGAGAACTGGCGTCAGATCAGCTCACCCCTGCTCGATATCTGCCCCGTCTATCCCGCCAAAGGGAATCATGAACGGGACAGAGCGCTCTTTCTGGAGACCTTCCCCTTTATCGGGGATAAGACGTGGTACACCGTCGAAGAAGACTCTCTGGTCTTTATCGTTCTGGACACCACCTCCGACCTCAGTCCCGGTTCGGAGCAGTATCTCTGGCTGAAACAGATCACCAGCCATCTCACGAAGCCTGCTCTGGTCTTTATGCATCATCCCGTCTTTAGCAGCGGAGAACATGGCGATGAGCTCGGGCTCAGCCTCTATCTGCCGAAGCTTTTTACCGGAACCCGTGTTCTGGCTGTTTTTTCGGCGCATGACCATGACTTTGAACGCTCGATCTTTGAGGGTATCCAGTATATCGTGACCGGTGGTGGCGGCGCACCCCTGCGCGAGGGGAAAGAACGCAATCCCTATTCCGTCTTCTTCACCGTGGAACACCACTATATCATCGTCGATGAAGCCCCCGGCAAGCTGACCTTCAACGTCTATGACCTCTACGGAGCGATCCTGGAGAGCTTTTCCATTTCGCTGGACAGGAAAGACTGACCCGGCGCTGCGCTGCGCGGTTAATGGGTTAGTGGGTTAACAGGTTAGTGGAGGACACCCCGAGAAAGTGAATGATTAACGGATTAGCAGGTTAATGATGAAGAGTAGCGCCAAGCGGATCATCACTAATCTTTTAATCATTAATATGTTCATTTCTGTAGCATTGGCATGCTACACTACGGGGAACCAGCGAAGCATCAGCTTCCCCTGCATGTGCGCCAGCCACTATTCACTCTTCACTATTCACTGGCGAAGCATCTTTCTTCTTTCTTAATTCTTCTTTCTTTATTCCAGAATCCCCTCTTATACTTCTTTACTCTGTTTTAGTATTTTCTTTACTCTGTGTCTCTGCGTCTCTTGAGTCTCTGTGTTAGAAAACTCTCACTCCCTCTTAAGTCTCCAGGTACTATTCTTGAACTTCATTCAAGTTGAGTACAAGTTGAGTACAAGATGAGTACAAGTTGACTCCAAGCGGATCAGGCAGAAGCAGGCACAAAGTGGGCAGGTATTGCCGAGAGGTCACTGAGGTGGGATTCGACATGCAAAAGAAAAGGCTATCCCTTGATGGAATAGCCTATAACGTAATCTACGACCTTATCTTAGGTCTGCATCAGGCTTATGCTTACCTGATAAGTTGCAGCATGCCAAAGAAGTGGCAAATACTCCCGCCGAGGACGAAAAGATGCCAGATCGAATGGTGATAGGGGAGCTTCTTCCAGGCATAGAAGACCACGCCCAGAGTATAGGCGAGACCTCCGATCAGCATCCACATCAGGAAGGCGTGATTTGTCGCCTGTTTGATCGGGTTGACGGCGATGACGACCATCCAGCCCATAAAGATGAAGATGATCGTTGAGAGCACCTTTAGCTTGCCCATGGCAAAGATCTTGAGGTTGATCCCGATGATCGCCAGTGCCCAGATAATGCCGAAGAAGGTCCAGCCCCAGCCACCCCGGATGGTTCCGATCATCACGGGAGTATAGGTCCCGGCGATGAGCAGGAAGATCGAGGAGTGATCCAGTATCCGGAAGAACCGCTTTACATTCGGTTGGGGGAAGGCATGGTATAAGGTGGAAGCGAGATAGAGGATGATCATCGTCGCGCCGTAGATGCTGAACGATACCACCTTGAACGCGTCACTACGCTTGGCGGCGAAAACGACGAGAATGACCAGCGCTGCGATCGAGAGGGCGACTCCAGTTCCGTGCGTGATGCTATTGGCGATCTCCTCGCCGAGGGTCTGTTTCTGGGAAAGGGGAACCCTCTCCAGGAAGCTCTGTTTCTTGTTTTTATCTTTCACTGTTCATCCTTTGCTTGTAGAGGTGATGGATCTCCTGAGCCAGGTCCGCGGGAACCAGATCTTCGATCGGCAGGTCTTGGGCAATACGCTCGCGGATCATTGAGGAGGAGATGTCCACCGGGGTTGTATGCAAGAAGCGCAGATCGGCTCCTTTGGGTCTATCCTCGCCGATCACAGTACCGGGACGGGGAATGATGAGGAAGCTGACGTTCCGGAAGAGCCATTCGGAATTGTGCCAGCGGCTGAGGTTTGCCAGATTATCGCTTCCGATGACGAAAGAGAAAGCCTTTCCGGGATACCGGGCGAAGATCCGTTGCAGCAGTTCATCCGTAAAGCCTGAACCGGTCGCGTCATCGTTCCAGAGCTCAAGCTCCGGGTAGGGATCGATCGCTCGGCGGATCAGCTCCGCTCTTTGATCGAAAGGCAGGATCACGCTGTCCTGTTTGAAGTTATGCCTGCCGTTGGGGAGGAAGGCAACCCTTTCGGCAGCTTTCAGACGCAAGATCTCCAGGGCAATATGCAGATGTCCGCGATGGATGGGGTCAAAGCATCCCCCCAAGAGGGCATAGTCCGGAACCTGCGGAGTCTTGATCATGCTTGAGACGGCTTAGCTGAACTTCTTGCTGAGCTTGGCTGTTTCTTTGGAATTCGGGTAGCCTTCTTTGAGAGCGCGAAACTGCTCCTCGGCAGCGGGACGGTTACCCTGTTCGAGGAGTATCTTGGCGGAATAGTAGTGCGAGAGCTTATCGAGGTCATCGGTATTGCCCAGCTCGGTCACCTCTTTGAAGTACATGAGAGCGGAGCTATAGTCCTTCATCATGTAATAGATGTAGCCATCGCGGTATTTCTTCTCGATCAGCTTGTATTGGGCTTTGCGGACGTATTCGACCGCTTCGCCGTAACGAGGGTCATTGGGGAACTTCTGCACAAAGGTGCGGAATGCCTCGATACTGCTCAGGGTCTGAGTTTGGTCATATTGAGCCGGCAGAGATTCTTCAAAGAAGCAGACACCGATCTGGAAATATGCCTTGTTCAGGTCTGAATGCTGCGGGAAGGTCTTGATGAATTGGTCATAGCGTTGGCGGGCATCGGCAAAGCGATTAACGGCAAAATAGCTTTCAGCGAGGCGCAGGAGCGCATAGGCTGTCTGACCGGACTTGCGTTCGAAGGAGACTTCGTCATACAGGACGGCAGCGCGAGCATACTTTTTGGCGTTGAAAAGTGAATCAGCCGCGGAGATCTTGTCCTCCACGGTCTTGTATGTGATATTGCGGGTACAGGCTGTGAACCCGAGGGTGATCAGGATCGCTATGATCAGGTATCGCTTCATCAGTTATTTCCTTAACAATACTGTAGTGATTATTCGGTCGTCCAGAGCAGGAAAACGAGGGATGCCGCAGCCAGCGAGGCGAAGAGGGGCTCAAACCAGCGCAGATGCGGGCTGTTCCCCAGTGCCGCGTTCGGAAGGGTCTGCTTGCGGGCATATTCGTCTATGTCCCGGAGTTGATACTCGGGGAGCCTGATCTGTTTGACGGTGAAGGTTGTCGTTTGTTGGGTCTCTTGTTGGTATGAGAGAAAGCGTTTTTTCTCGATCGTATCGGTCGTAATGTCGCTGGAGATCTGGACCAGATTGGCTTTGGGCAGTGAGTAACGGCTGAGATCGTAGATCGGCGCCAACGAGGGTGCATCGAGAGAATCCGGCTCATCCACCGGGTAAGGGGCGATCAGGGTCAGTTCCCGGATGTCTGCGCCTTTGGCAAGCAATGCCTTGCGCAGGGATACATCCAGGGGGTTCGTCCATTCCCCGGTGGCGAGCTCGATAAATATGGGTTCCGTGGTGTCGATCAACGCAGCGATCTGCTCCGCTATCTCATCCGTGTCTGCCTTGTTCACTCCGGCGTAGCAAAGCCCTGCAAGGAGGATCAAAAGCAGCGTCAGAACCGGTTTGGAGCGCATCAGAGCTTACTTGTAGCCTTTGATGAGCTTATCGACAAGTTTCATGTTCGTGTAGTCCGGATGAGCGGTCTTGAACTCGCCCAGTTCGGACTTTGCCATCGCGACATCACCAAGGCTGGCATGGCACATGGCGATCTTTATCTGCGCGTCTTTCGCCTTGTGACTCTGGGTGAAGTTATCCGCGACGTATTGGAACTGACGCATAGCCTTCTCATAGTTCTTTCCGGCATAATAGCTTTCGGCGATCCAGTAATAGGCATTGGGGGTCAGTTCGTGATCGGGATAGGCGACGGTAAAAGCTTCGAGCTTGACGATCGCTTCTTCGTATTTGCCCTTGTCATAGTAGGCTTTGGCATTGTAATAGCTGTTGTATGCCTTATCTGTCTTGGCTTTGCCGGTAGCGGTCTTGGAAGTGACTGCTTCCAGATCGTTGGCAACGACGATAAGCTCGGAGGCGACCTTGTTCACGTTCTTGCGAACAGTGGTGATCTCGCCGTTCACGCCGTTATTGAGGGCATACTTCATGTCATTGAGTTTTTTGTCCATCTCGCTGAGTTTCGCGGCAGTCTCTTCCTTGTTGGCAGCCAGATCGGCATCAACGGTGGCAAGAGTATTGTCCGTGGTCTCGCGGATCATCTTTTGCAGGTTGTTGATATCCCCTTCGAGCTCGGAGATTATCCCGATGATCTCGGACATTCCGGCGCGATCGTTGGTGATCTTCTGCTCCAGTTCGGCGATGCGTCCGGCAGCGTTCGGATCTACCGGCTTACCGCCTTCGACTCCGGTTTGGTTATCGGTAGCATACTTGGAATACTTGCTGTCGATAGCGTCCAGCTTCTCCTGCGAGGTGGCAACGCTGGTGCGCAGAGCTTCCAGTCTTTGATCGAGGTCGATCAGCGCATCCTCGTTGAAGGTGATCGCACTGTCGTAGTTCTCTTTGATCTCGGCGAATTCGGCTTTCTGGGCTTCGGTCACGCTGTTGATCTCGGAGATCTGGTCGTTGATCTGGGTGATCCGGGTCTCGGTCTGGTTCATCTTGTCCGTGGTCTGGCTGAGCCTGGCAGACAGATCCTTGATCTGGGCATCGCTGAGGCTGGCATAATCGGCAAACTCACTGCGGATCTCGGCGACGGACTTGTTCATGGCAACGAGGTCTTCCTTGAGATAGACCAGTTCATCATCGAGGTCGGTAAGCATCTTCTCGATGGATTGCTGGTTTAGCTCATAATCTTCACGTAGTTGGTCAAGGTTTTCGATGTCCTTCATCTGCTGAAACTCGATGCGACCGATGCGCTGTTTCTCAGCCTTGAAGGTTCGATTGCTAACACACCCTGCGACAAGAGTTATCGCAAAGAGAACGACAAGCAACTTTCTCATATCTTGCTCCTTTTTCGTATAAGACTTAGCTGAACATTACTTGGATACTAAGAATGCTTTGTAGCCTTTGTATGTGGAATATAGGTCTGCTTTGCTGCAAAGCTCATAAAGCGAGTGCATGCCCATCAGTCCCGTTCCGCAATCGAGGACTTCAGCCCCGAGATTGGCAAGGATATAGGCAATGGTTCCACCGCCACCTTCATCGACCTTGCCCAGCTCACCGCTCTGCCAGTAAACACCGGCTTCGTTAAAGATGCGGATGACTTTGGCGACGAACTCGGCATTGGCGTCGTTGCAGCCGGATTTTCCGCCACTACCGGTGAACTTTGAGACACCGATCCCGTGGCTGAAGATGACTGCGTTCTGGCGTTCGTGCACGCCGGGATAGTTCGGGTCGATCGCAGCGGTCACGTCTCCGGAAAGGATCTGGGAATTCATGAAGGTCTTGCGGAGCTGGACGCTGCTGTTGTCCTCTCCGTTATAAGCCATCAGGGACGCTACGAAGTCCTGGATAAAGATGGAATGCGCGCCGGTCGCCCCCTGACTGCCGACTTCTTCCTTATCGGAGAAATAGACGACCATGGTACGTTTCGGCTTGGCATCAGCACCGTCAAGCATAGCTTTGAGCGCGGTATAGGCGCAGATGCGGTCATCCTGACCATATCCGACGACCATGCTGCTGTCGATGCCGACGTCGCGGGATCTGTATGCCGGAACGAGCTCCAGCTCAGCGGAAAGGAAGTCATGCTCGGTGATCCCGTATTTCTTGTTCAAGAGGCTAAGAGCATAGGCTTTCATCGCCTCTTTCTCTTCGCCTTCGGGATCGACCATGCCGCTGAATATAAGGTTCATGCGGGAAGCATCTATCGCATCGGCAAGGTTCTTTGTATATTGTTCCTTACGGGCAAGGTGGGGCAATAGATCGGGAATAATGAAGACCGGCTCATCATCTGTCTCGCCGATCGAGACGTTCAGCAGAGAACCGTCCGCTTTGATCACGACGCCGTGCAAGGCAAGCGGAGTCGAGACCCACTGGTATTTCTTGATCCCGCCGTAGTAATGCGTCCGCATGCAAGCTGTCGCACTCCCATTGTCTTCATAGAGGGGATTCTGCTTCAGGTCAACCCTGGGAGCATCGATGTGGGCAGCGACCATGTTCACGCCGTTGGCGATGGGTTCGCTTCCGATGATCGCCATGGCTATGGTCTTGCCACGGAAGATGCTATAGACGCGTTTCTGACCTTTCTTGCCGGTGATGGGAACGAACTTTGCCTTGTTCAATACTTCGACTGTGTAGGCGATGGTTTCCCGGACGGTCTTTGCCTTGTCCAGAAAGTCCCGATAGGCTATGGAAAAGTCCAGAGCTGCTTTTTGTTCTTCAGCGGGAGCATCTTTCCAGAAGTTCTTTCTGTCGTAGCTCAGCTGACTCTTGGTGGTTTCTTTTTTCTTCATACTGGCTCCATTTATCTCTTTTATTTTATTTCCTTGATCTCAAGCTGCCGATCTCCCATAGGAGCTTTAACGACCGCTATCTGACCGATCTTCTTGCCCAGCAGGGCTTGTCCGATCGGGGATACTACAGACACCGCCATGATTCCCTCTTCCTGGCTAAAGTTCAATTCTTCGACCCCTACGACACGATACCATATCTCTTCATTAGTGGAAACGTCCACTGCCAGACAGTATGCGCCAAACCGCACCATGTCCTTCGGGATGGAAGCGGTATCGATGACCTTGAGATGAGCTGCCCGACGGCGCAGATAGTCTATTTCACCGTCGATCGCCCGTTGGCTTTCCCGGGCTGCTTTGTATTCGGCATTCTCGCTCAAGTCTCCGAATTCTCTCGCGATTGCCAAAGCTTTGATGACCTTCGGACGTTCATCGTTCATCAGGTGCCCGATTCGTCGTTGGAGCTTGTCCATGCCGTCCGAAGTAATAAACAGGGTCAGATCCATAGTCTTATGCCTTCTTTCTCATCAGGATGCGGTGAGCGGTCAACGCGGCTTTCTTGACTCTGGCATTTCCGCTCTTTGTCCAGCTCTCGATGATCCGTTCCAAGTCCGGATGATAATCCCCGACAGAGCCACAGATCAGCTCGACGATCTGGGGATCGCGATTGTTCTCATAGGAACTGATGACCTTGAGATACAGCTCCGGGTCAAGCTTGGCGACCGTCTTGATCATAGCGATGTGATCCGGCATCGTCTCACCCAGAGGGTAATACCACTGATGCTGAAAATGGGAAAAGATATCTTTCGTAAGCTCCGGAACTCGCTTGACCAGCTTGACGAGGGTGTTCATCGCCTGATGCTTCAAGGGTTCATAGCTATCCTTGCTCCAAGTGTAGATATAGGGCAGATACTTCTCAGGATGCTTACGCAGGAGGGGTAGCATGACCTTTTCCAGCATGGAGTTGATCTCCGAGGATCCGACACTACGCATCGCTTCCTCGAGCATCGGAATATAGACCAAAGGCTTCTTGGGGATGAGCTTGGTCAGCATCTGGGTATAGGCGATCCTGCCATAATCACCCTTCTTGGTCCAGAGATGACGAAAGAAGCTCAGATATTGCTCATGAGACTTGCCCAAGCCTTGAATGATCGAATTCGCCACGTGAGCGATAACCTCATGAGGGATCTTACCATTGACCCTTTCCGGATAAGCTATGAAGATGATCTCAAAGTCATAGTCTTTGTTCGGCAGCTTCGTCTTCAGATAGTCCGCGGTATCCTTGTTCAACCTCTCTTTCCAGTCTATGGTAAGCATCTATCTCTCCTTATCTTTATATTTATTCTCAGATAGCACGGATAAGGTTTGGCAGGAAACTGTCAAGGGAAAAATACCCTGATCCGGCACCCTTTGACCGGCTCTCTGCCACAGCGATGATATCCCTTAAGACCCTGATGATACCCGCATGACGGGACTCTCTCCCAAAAAGGCACAAGCCCCGAAGGACTCCTCATAATCCGGGGCTTGGTCATAATGCCTTGCTTGTCTTATTCTTAGAGACTATTGTCCCTCTTCATTTCTTGTATTTTTCCGTCCACTTCAGCTCCGGTTTTTCCAAGAGCGAATGCCAGAGGTATCTCTCGATCTTTTCCCGCAGACTGTCATCGATGCCTTTGACCACGGGATAATACCGAGCGTTGAGGATGTGTCCCAAGAGGACGATCGTCGCCTCATAGACGTCTTTGAGCCCATATTCGGACGCGTTGCGGTAGTTGTCCTCTTCCGTATGGCAATAGAACAGCCCCTTACCACCTGCTCTGGCAATGTTCAAGGACGGTATCTCAAAGGGCGAGAACGGCATGCAGTCGCTGCTGTAGATATTGAGGTTCTCGGAGAAGAGCAACCCATTCTCCTTGAGTAAACCTCCCGCATATCCCATTAGTTCTTTTGTTCCCAGGACAAAGAGGACGTTTCTGCCGATCGGATCACCTGCAAGATCGACGTTTACGACGAGCCGAACTCGCTTGCTGACCTCCTCTTCATGCTCTTTCGCATAAGCGAAGCTTCCCAGCAGCCCGAGTTCTTCACCGGAGAACCAGATTATCCGCAGATCCCTGTCCGGGCGGTGTTTGCTAAAGTGTTCCGCAGCTTTGATCAGGCAGACGCTTCCGCCACCGTTGTCGCAGGCTCCGTGTGATCTGGCAACCGTATCATAATGCCCCACAAGCAGGGTCAGATTGTTGTCTTTTCCCTTTCCCGGGATGTCAAGGACGATGTTATGCGCAGTCTTCTTTTCGGCTTTTTGCCTGATTTCCAGCTTTACCTGTTTGCCGGAGTGTTTCATCAGCTTCTCGGCATAGTCATAGCGGATCATCGCCATGGGGAAGACCTCTTGCTCATAGCGTTTTTGCCGGTGAGAATAGGAGTATGCCTTTTTGAGAGGAGCGGAGATCCCGATAAAGGCTTTGACCCGGGAATACTCGCAAAGTTCATAGATCCTTCTGTCACTGTGATAGAAAAGCACGATCTTGTCGTCATACATCCCCGGGTTGTGGATCAGGGCATCGGCATTTTCCAGATACACCATCTCACCTTCGACGATCGTATCTCCGCAAAGCCCATAAGGCGTAGCTTCCCAAGTATCATTATCGACAGTGATCATTGCTGTCCCGGCGTCGAAGCCGTTGATCTCAAACTCCTCGATCTTTGGCTCCAAGCCCATTTCCCGCAGATGACCCGTGATCACCTCGATCCCTCTTGCCTCACCATCTGTCCCGGCAAGACGCTCAAAATCCAGACTTTTCAGCAGTTGCATGAGTTTCATTGTTTTCTCCTGATCTATGTTTTGTTCAGATATTTTCGCTGCGTTCCGCGAGTTCTCTTTCCTTGCGTCCCCGTTCCAGATGGGCGCTGATCCGATCGAAGATGTATTGCACCTCAGCATCGGATAACCCGGCGCCAATATAGAATATCCCGTCCAAGGTCTTGAGGATCACGCCTTTTGAGCGGTGAAAGCGGATCATATATGCCATCAATCTTCCGCTGGGAGGATTCACGGGGATGTTTGCCCTTCCCGTCTGCATGTTCCTGCTCCGACGCAGCGAGTTATACGCTGATTCGGCTGTGTTATAGTCCAGAGCCATGACCCGATCCATAGGGATGAACTTCTGGCTGTTCGGCTTGTTTCCGCCGTTGTCCAGGACAAATCCCTCGGAATCGACGCTAACCGTGAGATTCTGCCGGGTGGCTCTGCTGCGCTTGAATATTACCACGATAAGCGGGATCACGATGAAGAACAGGAAGAAGAAGGCGGAAAAGAACATCTGTACGAACCAGGGAGTGTGCGTGCTGTCAAAGAACCTGATAAAGAACCTGCCAAAGACAAAGAGCATGACGAGGGGAATGATGAACTGGAACCAACCCGTTCCGGGAGGCATGTTTGCCGGGATATGGATCTCGAGTTTCCTGCCCAATTCACGGATCACGACAGCGGAGTTTTCCGGGAGAGGGACAGGCTCGGTCTCTCTTTCCTCGGGGAGCAGGATTCCTGTATCCTTGACAGTTGTCTCCAGGATGTGATCCGAACTCGTATCCTCGAGCGGAAAGCGTAAGAACTCCATCAACAGCTTGCCCTGCGCGACAGCCTCTTCGTATTTGGAAACCTCGCAGAGAGGAAGATCCCGCCCTGGGTTGATGCTCCCCAGAGAGATCGGATAAGACTCCGAAGTGTCTGAATCACCGGGCTTATACCCGATGATCACCGACCGGTAGTCCGCTATCTGGTAAATAGTCGTCCGCATCGGTCGCAGCAATCCCCAGGAAACCCATATCTTCTGCTGAGTGCTGTCTATGGTGATCCAGCCTCTGCCCAGGACCAGTCCGCCTCCCACCGCGGCAAATACCATTCCCACCACTGCCATGATGAGCGTTGACCACCACGGGGTCAAGGCACCTCGGCTCAGAGGGATGACCGCCAGCCCCAGGAACATAACGAATAGACCAGCCATCAAAAACGGCAGACCAAACAGGCTGAGACAACCTCCGCCTTTACGCAGTTCCAGCCGGTCCGGAGCTGCCAGATAAAAGTATGATCCACTATTGATTCTTGCCATTCATGGAACCTCTTTCCCTTTCTTTCTCTAACATTCACTTTCCTAACCGTTGCCATGCAAATGTCAAGAGAAATCCAGTGAAGCACCATGAGCTGACTGTTACTATTCTCTCTATCTGTTATTCATCCGATAGATCGATCTCATATATTTCCCTCATGATTCCCAGATCCGATGAGGGAGTCATGAGAGGGTCATCTGAGGAAGATATGCGAAAGGGGCAGACGGACGAGCAGCAGGAGATAGGCAGCAAGCGCACAATGGGCTTGACAGAATATCGCAGCTAAAACGAGGATATCGCCAAAGAAACACAAAGAGATACAGGAGATCATCATGAAGGTACTTTTGATCAATGGCAGCCCTCACAAAGAGGGCGCGACGTATAACGCTCTGGCAGAAGTCGCCGGGGAACTGAACAAAGAGGGGATCGAGACGCAGATCTTTCATATCGGGACGGAGCCGATCCGGGGTTGCGTCGCTTGCGGAGCATGCTATGAGACCGGGTACTGCATCTACACCGATGACCCGGTCAATGAATGTCTCGATCTCGCAGAAGCCTCGGACGGGATCGTGATCGGAACTCCCGTGTATTTTGCCTCCCCCAATGGAGCTTTTATGGCGTTCCTGGACAGGCTCTTCTTCCTCAAAGGCAGGAAATTCCGCTACAAACCGGCTGCGGCGATCGCGAATTGTCGGCGTGGCGGAGCGTCCGCCTCTTTTGACGTCTTGAACAAGTATTTCCTGATCTGTAATATGCCGGTCGTCGGTTCGCAGTATTGGAATATCACCCACGGCAACAGCGCCGAGGAGCAGAAGCAGGATCTCGAGGGACTGCAGACGATGCGGACCCTGGCACGGAACATGGCTTGGCTGATGAAGAGCATCGAATTCGCCAAAGATAAGGTCCCGCTTCCGGAGCGTGAACCCTGGCAGGGAACCAGCTTCATCCGCTAGCTGTAACTGATTATATAGCTCTATCATAGCAGCTTCTCCGCGACGAACGGGGAAGCTGTCTTTTTGCCCTTGGCATCCAATATGCTTCAAGCGGATAATAGTGGATGCTGATAATATTATCTTGACATCATAGTGCAAGCTGATAATATGGCACAAAACTACGTGGAGGTAATCATGAGAGAGCTTACAAACGCTGAAGCAGCCTTGCTTGGACTGCTCGCAGAAGGTCCCCGGCATCCCTATCAGATCGAGAAGGACGTGCAGTACCGCGATATGCGGTCGTGGACAGACCTATCCATCTCATCCATCTACAAGCTGTTGCGTCAGCTCGAGGTCGAGAGTCTCGTCGATCTCTCCCGGGATATGACGGATAACAATAGGATGCGCAAGGTCTATAGCATTACGGATCTGGGACGCAAAGCGCTGGAGAAGAAGATCGCGAGTTTGCTGACCGAAGGGGAGCACGTCAAGTGGCTCACGGACGTGGGGATCTATAACTTCGCGGTCGTTCCGAAGGACAAGCGGCGGGAATTGCTCGAGGCTTATATCCGCTCGCTCGAGGAACAGGTCAGGTGTTATGGTGAGCTGGAAGAGTTCATGAGCGGAGATGAATGTCCACCCTGGCACAGAGCAGTCTCCGTCCGTCCGCAGTATATCTACAAAGGAGAGATCGAGTGGGTCAAAGCCTTTATCAAAGAGCTTGAGGAGCATCACGAGATCTGAGTCAGATCATCCTCCGGAAAGGGATCCCGGCGTGATCCGCACCGGAGAACCAAGAGACGTTTGAACAGGACAAAAAGCAAACGGGCTGGGGACGATGATCCCGAGCCCGTTTTGCATAAGGGGTTGATTTACTTTCGCTTATTTGTAAAGGCAGTGGTAGGCGGTGATCTCGCTGACGATCAGCTTGAACTTGGCGTCTTTGGGCACGATAAAGGTCTCGCCCTTGCCATAGACGCGCCATTCGGCTTCGCCGGGGAGCAGGACATTGAGCGCGCCGGAAACGACGGTCATGTATTCGACGGTCGAGGTTCCAAATTCGTATTCACCAATGTCCATGACGCCGACCGTTGAGGTTCCTTCGGCGTTTTCCAAGGCTATGGACTTGACCTTGCCATCGAAATATTCGTTCACTTTTAACATCTTGGTCTCCTCTTGAAATGCGTTTTTTACCAATCATCCGACCACGCTTGGTTTGTAAAGCAAAAAGGAGAGCGGACCAAACGGGAAAGAAAAACGCCGGCGAAGATCACCGGCGTGTGAATAGCTGAGAGCTGCTTCGGATCAGACTTTGATCCGCAAGTCCTCGAGGTTCATCTTCCAGTGCCTGGTGTCATGATCGAGAAGGAGAGCTCCTTGTTTTTCCTTGAGCGTGGCATAGATATACTTCTTGGCTTCGAAGGTCTGTTTGCGGTTCACGTCGTATGCCGAGGTGATCGCCGGAGAGGTGTGGAACTTGGTCGCGATGATGTCTCCGGGATAGATGTAGAAGCCATCCTCGGCATCGATCTCGATGATCTGGCTGCCGATGGTATGACCGCCGACGAGCTTGACGCGGACACCTTCGCAGATCTCGGCATCACCATCGAGCAGGGAGAAATTCCCGGAGGACTCCAGCAGGGAAAGCTGATGCTCAAAGTCGTAGGCAGCCTTGTTCAAGCCATCCGGTTCCTTGGCGATCTGCCACTCGGATCTCTGGATCCAGTAACGGGCATTGGGGAAGGTCAAAGCATCGAGCTCTCCGAAACCGGTCACGATCCCGCCGGCATGATCAAAGTGCAAATGCGTCATGATCACGTCGGTGATGTCGATATCCCTGAGTCCCAACTCCGCAAGGGAAGCGGGGAGCATGAATTCCGAAGGACGATAGATGTCCTTTTGCTTATCCGAGAGGCGATTGCCCAGCCCGGTATCGACCAGGATCACGCGGTCATGATCCATGATCAGGAGAAGGTTCAAGTCCATTTGTTGGCGCCGACGCTCATCGGTCGGAGTCGTCTGACCCCAGATCGACCAGGGGAGGACTCCATTGAGCGCGCCGCCATCCGACCAGTAATGACCGGCATAGACCTTGTGCAGAACCTTAGACATCCGCTGCCTTCTTCTTGTAGTTGCGACGCGGAGGGCGATAATTCTTCTTAGGAGCGGGAGTCTCGCCTGTGGCTTGAGCTTTCGGCGGCTGAGCCTTTGGCTGAGGCTGAGGCTTGGCGGGATCCTTGTGATGGGGGAGAGGCTTGTGATTGGCAGGTTTGCCGTGTTTGCTCTGCGCCAGGACTTCCTTGTCGGATTGCTTGGCGGAGAAGACCACGACCCGCTTCTTTTCCCCTTCACCGACGGTCAGGGTCTTCAGCCCGCGTGAACGTTCGATGTAGCGGTGAATGACGCGCCTGTCCCCGGAACTCATCGGTTCCATGGTCAGGGGTTTGCCGTCCTTTTCCACTTCACGGAATTGGGGGATGAATTGCTTCAGGAACGAGGCTTCACGCCGTTCGCGGTAACCCTCGGAGTCCAGATAGACCCGTTCGAGCTTCCTGTCGCTCTCGTAAATGCGGTTTACCATGAATTGCAGAGTCTCGAGCATAGTGCCGTTCTTCCCGATCAGGAAGCCGGGATCACTGCATCCCTTGATCTCGACATAGACGGTCTTGCCTTCTGTCTTGCTGACGATCTGAGAGAAACCAACGCCCATCTTGCGGAGTATGGTCTCGACGAAATTGCGTACCCGGTCTTCGATCTCCGGGAGATAGAACTTTACCTTAGCCTCTCGTTTGCCGATGAAGCCGAGGAAGCCCGCGGAGGGCTTGCTGACGATGTCGTATTTCAGCTCCCAGTCCTTGATGTTGTGTTCTTTGCGGTATTGCCGGATGAGCTCCTCGACGGTGCTTCCGGTCTTCTCAAGTATGATCATTGAGATTCCTTTTGCTTAAAGTGCTTCTGCAGGTAGTATTGCTGCACGACGGAGAGGATGTTGAACACCGTCCAGTAAAGAACCAGCCCGGAAGGCATACTGCGGAAGATCACGAACATCATGACCGGCATCAGCCACGTCATCATCTTCTGGCTCTGAAGAGCTGCCTTCTGTTTGTCGTCCATTTCGGCTTCGTTCTGCGCGGGTGGACGCATCATCCTGCTCTGGATGATCATGAATACTGCCATGAGAATGGGTAGAATCATAAGGTGGTCCGGCTCCGAAAGATCGGAAAGCCAGCCGACGAAATGCGCGTTGCGCATGTCCAGCGAGTAGCGCAGGACGTTGTAAAGCGAGAAAAAGATAGGCATCTGAATGAGCAAGGGGAGGCATCCGGAGAAGGGTGAAGCCCCGTTCTCCTTATAGAGCTTGGAGAGCTCTATCTGCATCTGCTTGGGATCATTCTTGTACTGGGTCTGGATCGCCTGAACCTGAGGCTGGATCCGTTGCATCTTGATGCTGGCATCCATGGTCTTATGGGTAAAGGGGTGCAGGAGGATCTTGATCACTATCGCGAAGATGATGATGACGATCCCGTAGTTACTGATAAAGCCATGGAGGAAATTCAGGAACCAGGCGAAGATGTTGCTCAGCCAACGCAGCCAGGCTGCACCGTGATCGGCGATGAACTGCATGGACTTGCCATAGCCCTTCATGATCTTATAGTCCGTGGGACCGGTATAGACCGTGTAGGACTGCTTCCAGGACTGCTTATCCGAGCCTTGGCGGGACGAGATCCGGAACGCCGGGCTCTTGTTCGTGTCCGAGACGAAGGCTTCGAAGCTGCGGGTCAGGACAGGCTCGTTTTCCCGAATAGCGAGGGTAAAATACTTGGAACGCACGGCAGCCCAACCAAAGGACTCAAAGCTTCCGGAGGCGGATTTCTTGAGCTTGGGCAGGCTATACTTCTCTTGTTCGTTCCCCGCGTAGAGCAGGAACTGATAGTCCTGTTGCTTGGAGCGCAGGTTCTTTTCCGTATCGGCGATACCGGAGCCAAAGTCCAGCTCAGTACCGCGGATGAGCCCATAGTTCTCGATCGCGATGCTCAGCTCGATCCCATACTGCTTGTCCAGAACGTAGCGTTTTTCCACGACCGGCTTGGCGAGATCTCCGAGGTAAAAGACCACCAGCGAGGAATCCGCGACGACCCGATAGTTAAACACCACGCGGGAGAGATCGGCTTCTCCGGATCCGGTGAAGAGCTTCATCCCGAGGATGGACGACTTCGGATTGATCAGGGCGACAGGCTTCTTCTCCAGAGATTTGAACCGATGCAGTTCGACCTGGGATATGGTCCCACCCAAGCTGGAGAAGCTGACGTCCATGAGCTCGTTTCCGAGCTTGATCGTCTCTGCTTTTGCTCCGGGGGTGGTCAGCGAATCAAGTATCGCAGGCGCGACGGAAAGGGAATCCTTCTTCGCCGGCGCAGGCTGATTAGTTTGCTTCTGCGAAGCTTGGTCTGCGGCTTGTTGCTCTGCCGCCTGAGCTTGTCTGACGCGTTGCGGCTTCCACACGAACTGGTCAAAGACCAGGAAGAGCGCAAGCATCAGCATCAGGGCATAAAGTGTCTTTTTATCCACAATTCCTCCTTAAGGAAGGGGATCGTAACCGCCTTTGCAGAAGGGGTTACAGCGTAGAATTCTCTTGGTTGAGAGGAAGATCGCCTTGGGCAGGGAGTACTTTTGGAATGCAGCGAGACTATAGGCGCTGCAAGAAGGCGTAAACCTGCAAGTAGGCGGTAAAGCCGGGGAGATGAGCTTTTGATAGACCCGGATCAGAAAGATGAACAGGAGGTTCGGAGACGCCAATACCCGCTTCAGGAAGTGAGTCTGGCGTCCAATCCTTTCATTACTTGAGTGAGCTCGTTGCATAACTCATCCCAGCTTAAGACCCCTGCTCCGGCTCGTGCGACAAGATTGATCTTGATGCACGGATAGCTCTCACGCTGTTGGAACCAAGCTTTGATCCGGCGACGCAGGCGGTTGCGACACACCGCGTTGCCGATCTTCTTGCTGATGGTGATCCCCAATGCAAAGCCTTCCTCACTGCTGAGAGCCGGGACCAAAAAATGTGCCGTCCGAACTATGAAATTGGGCTGAAAAAATGTCTCGTATTCTCGATGTCTGGTGATCTTGCGTAGCATAGATCATACGGTCAAGGTCTTTCTCCCCTTGGCTCTGCGACGGGCGAGAACTTTTCTGCCGTTGTGGGTCGCCATGCGGCTGCGAAAGCCGTGTGTATTCTTGCGACTACGGTTCGAAGGTTGAAATGTGCGCTTCATTTATAGCTCCTTAGAATAATTCGTTTTTTACTTAGATAGCCAGTTTTTTTTCTGCCCCATTGATGTCAAGTGTTTTGAGAGGATATCCTGACCAATTCCCTCGGAGAGTAGATCTTCATCATCGTTTCAGGTTGATCAGGCTGAGCATATTCTCTTGACAGAATGACAAAGCGAGCAGACCTTGCAAGAAACGCATGATGTCGTATTGACCTCAGCGTTCATTACCGGCAGGACAAGGAGCACAGATGGATACGACCAAAGCCGAACAAGCCTATCGGATGATCCAGAGCAAGGCTGATGACAATACGACAGCCCAATCCCTGAGCGGGATATTCGGTTGGCCTTTGACGATCGCGGCGGACATTGCGGTGATCCCCCTGATCTACGTCCCTCTATGGGACAAGATCCGCGAGCTCTACGACCGTTCACACATCGAACCGGACACGACCTCGAAGATCATCGGCGGGATCGTCAATGAGATCTTCGTCGATATCGCCTTGGACAAGATAATGGGCAATATCCCTTTGCTGGGGATATACTTTAACGCGATCTGCGCCAAGACGATGACTTGGCGACTGGGCATCCTCTTTACCATGCTCGCAGCACGCGGAGACACGATCGACACCGAGATCGTCAAAGAATCCATGGTGTTGATCCGCAGGGTCTTCCCGCAGCAGGATATGTTCAAATTCGCGACTCCGTCCCGGGAGGCTTTTCTCAAGCTCATCAGCGGGATCAGCGATATCTCCCAGGAGGACTATAACAACAAGGTCATGGGCTTGCTGGAGCATTTGGACAAGCTCTGACATCCGGATGCGCCTTAATGAGATGAACTAACTCACGAACTTCAGGAGTGACAATGGGAACCAAGAAAGAGACAATGGACTATATCATGAGCCGGATCGAGAGTGTGGGAGAGATCTCCTGCAAACGCATGTTCGGTGAATACGGGGTATACTATCAGGACAGGATGTTCGCTCTGGTCTGCGATGACCAGCTCTTTATCAAGCCGACCGTTGCCGGGAAGGACTTCCTGGGAGAGGTCGAGGAAGGGCAACCCTATACCGGAGCGAAGGAGTGGTTTCTGATCACCGAGGATAAATGGGATGACGAAGAATGGCTCTGTGAGCTGATCCGGCGCACCTATCCCGAGGTGACCCCGGTCAAGAAAAAGACCAAGACCCCAAAGAACTGATCCCGATCTCCTGCCTTTTACGGGTCAGGGTTCGAACGGGTATCTTATCGGCATCCTACCGGCATCATATCGGCAAAAGACCCGATATGATGCCGTTATGATATTGGAATGATGGTTGTGGGATAGTGGAAGCGAAATCGGCAAGCGAAACGGGGTCAGGATAGTTTCGGCAAGCGGGCAGCAGGATCCTGAGAGATCGCAGAGCGGAGTCTGCGCAGGGCTTTCTTCTTTAGCTGTGAGGTCTTTTCGACGCTGAAACCCATCTCCTGAGCGATCTCTTTGAGGCATTTACCGTCATAAAGTGAAGCGTATAGCACCTTCCTCTCGTTTTCAGGGAAAGAACTGAAATATCGCGTCAGTTCAGGTTCCTCTCTTCCGGGTGGCGGGGATTGAGTTTCAGGGTGATGCTTTTCATAGGCGGCAATTTCGGGATCAGAGAGTCTCTCCTGATCCAGAGCATTGAGGATATACTTCTTGATCCAGTAGGTCGCATAGGTCGAAAATTCGTTTCCCAGAGAAGCATCGAAGCTGTCCCGGGCGAGGATCAGCCCGATCATGCCTTCCTGCTTGAGGTCTTCGAGTGGCACGCCATAGTTCTTGTATTGATTGGCTATGCTAAAGACCAGATCGCGGTAGGCGTGATAAAGTGCTTCGGAACTGAGTTCCCGGGGATCAGGCTTGTCCATTAGACCGAAGGAAGCTCAAAGATGAAGGCGGTGCCCTTTCCCGGCTCGCTTTCCGCCCGGATGTTCCCGCCGTGCAATTGAATGATGTGTTTGACGATAGCCAGCCCCAAGCCGGAACCGCTCATGTTGCGATTGCGGGACGGATCGGCGACGTAGAAGCGTTCAAAAATGCGGGAGAGATGTTGCTTTTCGATTCCGATCCCGGTGTCTTCGACGCGGAAATGAACGCCGTTTTCTCCCTTCACAGCGGAAATGGTGATCCCGCCTGTTTCCGTGTAACGCAGGGAGTTTTGGGCAAGATTGATGAAGACCTGTTCAAACTTGAAGGGGTCGCAGCTCAGGCGAAGATCATCGGGCGAGACCTCGATGCGGAGCCGGAGTCCCCGCTCATCGATACCCGGCTGGATCAGGAGTTGCAGGTTTTCGAAGAATGTGCTCAGCCGGATATCCTGCTTTTCAAGGACGTGAGCCCGTTCGAGGTAGATCAGTTGGTCGAGGTCGCGGATAAGGTGGATCAGACGGCGGGTATGGCTGCGGATGATCTCCAGATAGCGGCTCTCGGATGCAGGAGCGGATTCTGCCAGGGCATCGGAAAAGCCCTTGATCGCCGTCAAGGGAGTGCGCAGTTCATGCGCCAGATTGGCAACGAAATCCTGCTTCATCCTTTCCGCCTGACGCAGAGGAGAAATGTCTTGCAAGATAAATACATAGCGATCGGCTTCTTTGTTTATCCCCGAAGACAGGAGGTAGTCCGCCTCGCCCAGGCTCAGCTCCACCAGAGTGCGTTCGCCCTTTTCTATGCTGCGGTGGATATGTTCGAGCAGGATGGGCTCGCGGATCAGCTCCCAGTAGTAATTCGCCGATTCGCCGGTGATCCCCGGGAAAAGCTGGTTAAATGCCTCATTAGCCCACTGGATCTTGCCCTCGCTGTTCTGTGACCATAGGGCATCGTCGATCGAGCCGAGGATCAAACGCAGTTCCTGCCGGTGTACGCTGAGATTGGTCACCGTTCGGTCCAGCTTTGCCAGGATATCGCGGATGTCCAGCCCGACGTTCTCCAGTTCGTTCAGTTCCTTGGAGCTGATGCTCGCAGCGGTGTCCTCCCCGGAGACCTTGCGGGAGATGTCCGAAATTGAGCTTTGCAGACGCAGGAGATTGTTTATCAGGAGGACAATCACAGCTCCGATCGCGATACTCATGACCAAGACAACGACCCCGATCGGGAGCTTGAGCAGGAGCAGCAATTCCAAGAGAAGCACAAGGATCGCATATCCCGTGAGGGCAAAGCGGATGAGCTTTTGTTTAAACATCGTTCTCGAGGCTGTCCGGATCAGCAGTGAACTTGTATCCCACACCGCGAATATTGCGGATCATCCAGGCATACCTGCCGATCTTGTCCCGCAGGTTCTTGATATGTACGTCGATCGTACGCTCGATGACTATTTTGTCGTGCCCCCATAGATGGTCGAGGATCTGGGAACGGTTATAGACCCAGCCCGGACGCTTGGTCAGAAGCTGGAGGATCTTGAATTCGGTGAGGGTCAGGTCAACCCTTTTCTTGTCGATAAAGGCTTCAAAGCGGTTGAAGTCCAGCTTGAAGTTCTCATCGATCTGCAGGACGTTCTTTCCGGTCTCCCACTGGGTACGGCGAAGCACCGCCTTGAGCCGGGCGATGAGTTCGTCACCATCGAAAGGTTTGGTGATATAGTCGTCTGCTCCGAATTCCAGCCCCTTGACCTTATCGGCGATGCTGACGCGAGCGGTGAGCATGACGATGGGGATAGCCTCCGTGGCGGAGTTTGAGCGGAGATGCCGGCAGACCTCGATGCCGTCCATATCCGGGAGCATCAGATCGAGAACGATCAGCCGCGGAGGATCCGTCTCAATGGTCTGGAGCATCGGTAAAGCGCGGGAGAACCCGCGAGTGATGAACCCGGCTTTGTCCAGACGCATCTGGATCAGTTCCAGGATATCTGCTTCGTCTTCGACGATATAGATCTTTTCGTTCATATTCCTTATCCCTTGGCTATCTGTATTGATCGGGTCACTGATCCTGCCTGCATAAGCAGTCGTGACTATTGCCACGTTTGGGATCAGAGGGATTTTGGGCAAGGAAAAAAGCGACGAAAACAGACAATTTTTCTTAACAGCATTTGTAACTGATTGAACAATTGCTATAGAAAAACACCTTGACATTTACCCACTTGATCAGTTGTTAGTAAGTAACAAGTTAGTTAGATACGCGGAAATACTATTGCATGTAGATCGTGATTACAGAATGGGGGATATACTTTGAAAGATAACGCACTCTTTAGGAAATTCGAGATATCATCAACAAAGGATGTTACTTCGCTATACAGCATCATACATAAGAGATATTTGGCGAGCACTCAAAAGCCAAGTGTTGAGCTTCGCGAATGGATGACATTAGCAAGTTTTTTGAATAAGAACAAATCTAGGGTGTTCAACATAATCAGAACGACATACCCATTTACAGTTGTCAAAAATGAAAGACCAGATTTCGTTCTAATGTTTAACAATAATAGAAACATTGGCATTGAGATAGTACGTGTAACGACAAGGAATCTTGAAGCGCTTGTGAGCCTATGTAAACAAACAAATAGTAATGGCTGGGAATCAGACTATAGGTTGTACGACGATAGCTTTAGACTGAGGAAGGACTACCTAAAAAGCCTACTTTACTATCCCGGTAAAGAGCTTTGCGGATCTGGTATCCTTGGATGTTACCAAGAAAAGAGGTGGGCTGATGTTTGTTACAAAGCAATTAAACAAAAATCGGAGAAAAACTTCGTTATAGACATCCTATTGCTAGACGATCAACACATGCAATCGTCTAACCCCAAAAGGGTCATAAAGGGCTTGGAGTTTTTGATGCAAAAGTTGTTATTGGCACCCATAAAACCTAAGAATATTAAGACAATAGCATCAGACACCCAGTCGGGGATGATTCTATTATATAAGCATAGGAAATGGCTATTTTCTTACAAACATTGAAATATAGGAGCTTTTGTTGTCGATCCCCAAACAACAAAGAATGAATGAGCTACCTGGCATGGGATCAAAGACTATAGTCGAAAAGCTTGCGGATATCCTCGCGGGTCATGTTCTTCAGGAGTTGCTGACCGTCTTCGATCACAGAACGGAAGAGATCGCGCTTGCCTTCCTGGAGCTTGAGGATCTTCTCCTCGACGGTGCCGAGGGTGATGAGGCGATAGACGTTCACCTTGTTCAACTGTCCGATCCGGTGGGTGCGGTCTATGGCTTGCTGCTCGACCTGGGGATTCCACCACGGATCAAAGAGGATGACGGTATTCGCGGAGGTCAGGTTCAAGCCCGTGCCGCCGGTCTTGAGGCTGATCAGGAATAGAGGGATATCCGGGCTGGAATTGAACTGGTTGACCTGGTTCATCCGGTCCTTGGTCTGTCCGTCCATATAGGCATAGCGATAGCCCTGCCGGTCAAATTCCTGACGGATAATGCGGAGCATCTGGACGAACTGGCTAAAGATCAGGGCCTTGTGACCGCTTTGGAGGGAGTCGCGGACGATCTCCATCATCATCTCCAGCTTGGCGGAAAGTTCAGCGGAATCGAGGATGTCCGGATTGGCAAGGCTGGGATGATTGCAGACCTGACGGAGCTTGGTAAGCGCCGCGAGGATATGGATATAGTTCGGTTCGGCTGTGCCCTGCTCCGGGAAGAGCTTCTTGTTCACGCTGTCCAGGATCTGGAGATAGAGCTTTTCCTGCAAGGGGTTGAGCTTGCACCAGGAGACCTGTTCCTGTTTATCGGGAAGCTCCAGGAGCACGTCTTTCTTGATCCGGCGCAGGATAAAGGGACTGATCATCCGCTGCAGCCGCTGACGATTGGCGAGGTAGTCTTCGCTGTGGATATGTTCTTTTTTGAAGCTGTTCAGGCTTCCCAGATAACCGGGCATGAGGAAGTCAAAGATCGACCACAGCTCGGTGAGGTCGTTCTCGATCGGAGTGCCGGAAAGAGCCATGCGATGGCGGGAATGCAGCTTCTTGATCGCCGAAGTGCGCTGGGCGGAGGTATTTTTTATATTCTGGGCTTCGTCCAGGACGATCCAGTCAAATTGCTTGTCTTTGAGGGCGTTGACGTCATTCAAGACCAGAGAATAGGACATGATGAAGAGCTGGACATTAGGATTGGAAAGCTGTTCCATCCGGGCTTCTTTGGAGCCCTCGACGATCTGGTAGCTGATGTTGGTGTGGAACTTTTCGATCTCGGCAGCCCAGTTATAGAGCAAGGTCTTGGGGCAGATAACGAGGCTGACTCCGTCGGCAGGGGCATTGGCAAGCACGGTCAGCGCCTGGATCGTCTTACCCAGACCCATCTCATCCGCGAGGATCCCGGACAGGCGGTAGTTTGCCAGCATGTTTAGCCATGCATAGCCGGCTTTTTGATAGCTGCGGAGCACGGTCTCCAGATATCCGGGAAGATGCTCCTCTTTGGCTTGGCGACGCAGGATGAGGTCTTTGGTGAGTTTTTCCAGATAGCTGTCACCCAGGATCCTGATCTCGGGATTGTCCTGCTGCAACCGCTGATAATATGGCAGGAAGAGGAGTCTGGCGCGATAGGTCTGATCCGCCTTTTGTTCGCTGGCTCGGATCAGCTTTTCCATCTCTTCGAAGACTCCGGGATTGGCGATGAAGATCAGCCTGCCGTCCTGAGTATGTACAAAGTCCTCTTTGGAGCGGAAGAACTCCCGCAACTCGTCATGTGTAAAAGAAATATCCTTGTAGCGGTAGCGGATCCCATATTCAAACCAGTCGATATCCTCGCCTTCGCGGGCATCGATCTCTACCGTAAGCTGAGCTTTGTGGACAAATTCACGCTCTATCCCGGGATCGAGCTCGATATCCCAGTCATCCTCATTCAGCTCGAACATCACGCTCTTTAGAGCAGAAATGCTGGCTTCGCCGGAAAAGACGATCTCGGAGAATTCGTCCAGACGGTTGAGATCTCCGCGTGGGAGACGATCATAGAGGGACTGCACCTTGGCGACGGTCTTTGCCGGGACGCGATACCACTTTTCTCCGGGGTTGTCGTCCCGTCCGGCAAGTTTGACCAATGGCGAACGAAACCGGATCACGGAGAGAGGAAGCTCAGAGCCGTCCGGATATGCCAGGCTACCGGCAAGGTGATATTGATCCGCCTCGCGGGAAAGATGCAGGCGGATCCGGGGACTGCTGTCCACGATCTCCGGAAGAGCTATCCGCTCGTCAAAATCGAGATAGAGATCATACTTGCGCAGTTCATGATAGACGATGGAACGCCAATAGACCAGTTCCTTGGCAGAGATCAGCATCCCGCCGTCAAACACGGCATCGATGACATCGTTTTGTAGGGGCAAAAAGAGGTTTTGAACCCGGTTGCGGAAGAAGAGCCAGGTCGGGAAGCCGGAATACCACACGGAGAGTTCATCCACGATGATCGGACAGACCCGGAAGGCTTTCTTCCCGGAGGGTTCGATCCTCAGGCTGAGTTTATAGGTTTGATCGACAAAATGGAGAGGTTCGCCGGTCTCTTTGACGACGGACATCGCGCCCAGGGTCTGAAGCAGGGTCAGAGCCCCGGAGAAGTCCTTCTTGGACAGGGAATAGAACTTGCCCTTGGAGCTTTGGGAAGCGCGATGGACATGGACGTATTGCCAGAGCCTGAGTTCATTGTCACCCATGGCATTGGCATAGCTTTTCAGGGTGGAGATATTCGTGGGATCGATATCCTCGGGAGTTTCCCCCAGGCTGATACGGATCAGGGCATTGAGGTCGATATCGCCGTAGCTGTCGTAATAGAAACGGATCTTATCCACTTCGGGATTGAAGATCCCTTCGAGCTTGATGCGAGTATCATCTAGACGGACAAGCACCTCTTCGGTCGCCCGGAGTGCCTTCCCAAAACAAGTCTCGACTATTTGGGCATCAAAGATATCGGTCTTGAGATTGTAATAGCTGTAGCGCAGGACGGAGAGGAAATGACGGCAGGATTCTTCATCCCGGCAATCGGAACAGGTGTGGCTGACGATCTTTTGGCTTTCCTGATCATAGACGATATCCACCACGGCAGGGAAGTAGTCCCGCTTTTCGGGAACTGAGAAGAAACGCATGTGGATCAGTTCGTCCTCATCCCGGTATTTCCAATGCAAGAGATCGCCGTTGTCCAGCCCGATCACCGCATGGTTAAAATACCAGGAAGTGGAAAGTTCGTGATAGTCCTTGCTAAAAAGTCTTGCCATACGTTCAGCTCACTTGGCTATCCGCGGGAAAATGGCGCGATCCGCCTGTACTCCCGGATGATGTCGTTGATAGCTTGTAATAGGTCAAAACTCGCAAGTGAGGTCTCCATCGCTAATAATCGGGTCATTGTCAGCAGTCGTGATAATATGTCAAGCTTCTTTCGCTTTTCTTTGGGTTAGGAGACCGGTCTTGCTCTCCAAAAAGGGGAACAAGACCGGTGCTTGGGGGATGCTTATGGTCTATGGAGGGGGGATTATCTAATCTTGGTCAGGCTCCTCAATGTGGTGCCGGATGTTCTTACCCTCGACCATATAGACCGTGTTCTCGGCGATATTGGTCGAGAGATCGGCTACTCGCTCCAGGTTCCTGGCTATGCGTAGCAGGTGTTGATAATCGTTTATGCGGGAGGGATCGGACTTCATCATCTCCACCAAACGCAGGTAGATCGTGCGGTTCAGATCATCGACGATGTTATCGTCCTCACAGACTTGCTTTGCCTGGGCGACGTCTGCGCTCGTGAATGCGGAGAAGCTGTTGCGCAGCATTTTCAGGGTCGCTTCTTTCATTTCCATCAGCTCGGGTAGGGAATGCACCACAGGGTTTCCGGCGAGGTGATCAGCGCTTTCGGCGATATTTACCGCCTGATCGCCCAGTCTTTCCAGATCGTTGTTTATCTTATACATCATCAGGATATAGCGGAGGTCTCGCGCTTCGGGCTGAAAGAGCGCGATGGTCGAGACGCACATGCTGTCCAGCTCCAGCTCGATCTTGTTCACACGCTGTTCAAACTGCAGGACTTCGTCCAGGAAGGCATGTCCATGTTTGTAAAGCCCATCGATGGACATCGTGACCATCTTCCCGACCAGACTGACCTCAGAGAGCAATAAGCGCTTTAGTTCGGTGATCCTATCTGTTATCATCATTTCTCCTTATTCGTATTAACCGAATCTTCCGGTCAAGTATGCTTCGGTGCGTTTGTCCTTCGGGACGGTGAAGACCTGCTCGGTCTTGCCATATTCAACGAGCTCTCCCAGATACATGAATGCCGTGTTATCCGAGATCCTGCCTGCCTGAGCGATGTTATGCGTGACGATGAGGATGGTCACATTCTTCTTCAGCTCCAGGCAAAGCTCTTCGATCTTGGAAGTGGACTGGGGATCAAGGGCAGAGGTCGGCTCGTCCAGGAGGAGTACTTCCGGGCTGTTTGCGAGAGCTCTGGCAATGCAGAGTCGCTGTTGCTGACCCCCGGAGAGGGACATGGCGGAGCTATGGAGCCTGTCCTTGACCTCGTCCCAAAGCCAGGCATCCCGCAAGCTTTGCTCGACCTTGTCGGCGATCTGGGCTTTGGTTTTCCCGCCTTGGATCGCCAAGCCATAGGCGACATTCTTGAAGATGGACTTAGGGAAGGGGTTCGGCTTTTGAAAGACCATCCCGATCCGGGTTCGCACTTTCACGACGTCCATTGCGGTGGCATTGATGTCCTCGCCGGAGAGCAGGATCTTGCCCGTAGAGCGTGAACCGGGGATCAGCTCGTTCATCCGGTTAAAGCTTCTGAGCAGGGTGGACTTTCCGCATCCGGAAGGTCCGATGATCGCCGTGATATGCTGCTTGGGGATATCGAAGCTGATCTGTTTGAGCACGTGGTTCTGTCCAAACCAGTGATTGAAGTCGGTTATCTGTAGTTGAGTCTCTACCATTTTCTGGATCTCCTGATGTAATAGCGGATTGAGATAGCGATGGCGCTGAAGCATAGTACCATGATCAATAGGACAAGAGCGGTGCCATAAGCGATCGCCACCTGGGATTCGGGATGAGTCCCTTCGGTCATCAAAGCATAGATGTGATAGGGCAACGCCATGACCTCATCACCAAGCCCGGTGGGGAGCTTGCGGGTGTAGAAGGTCGCAGCGGTGAACATGATCGGAGCCGTTTCTCCGGCAACTCTGCCGATGCTGATGATCGCCCCGGTCAGGATGCTCGGAAGGGCAGCGGGGATCATAACTCTGGTAATCGTCTGTCTCGGAGTCGCTCCCAGGGCAAGCGAAGCCTCTCTGAAGTCGTTCGGGACTGTGCGCAGGGCTTCTTCGGAGCAGTTGATGATCACCGGGAGCGCGAGGATCGCCAGGGTCAGAACACCTGCTCCCAATGATACGTCCATTCCGGCAAGGTTAACGAATAGAGCCATCCCAAACAAGCCAAAGATGATCGAGGGCGTTCCGGCTAAGGTATTGATGCAGATGCGCAGGATCTTTACGAACCACAGAGGCTTGCCGTATTCGTAGAGATAGACGGCGGTCAGGATGCCAAGCGGGATGGCGATAAGCATCGAGAGTGCGGTCAGCCAGAATGTTCCGACGATAGCCGGGAATATCCCGCCTGCAGTCATCGCCTCACGGGGGACTTGGCTGAGGAAGCCGAAGCTCAGCACGCTGTAGCCCTTGCTAAAGATCCTGGCGATGAAGATCAGGAGGAAAGCAGCGGTCAACAGGATCGCAGATCCCAAAAGCGCAGTCGTCAGGTGGTTATAGAGCTTACGCCGTCTCATCTGCTCCTCCTTTTGAGGAAGATAGTCTCAGTGATCAGATTGGTGAAGAAGGTGATCCCAAAGAGGATGATCGCCAAAGCGAAGAGGGAACGGTAGTGCAGATCGCCCATGACGGTCTCGCCCATCTCTGCGGCGATGGTCGAGGTCAATGGACGCACCGAGTGGAAGATGGACTTTGGTATCGTAGCGCTGCCCCCGGAGATCATCAAGACGACCATCGTCTCACCAATAGCCCTGCCAAAACCGAGCAGAACGCTCCCGATGATGCCGCTCTTGGCAGCGGGGATGATCACGCGGAAGATGCTCTCACCCCGGGTCGAACCCAATGCCAGAGATGCTTCCCGGATCGAACGGGGTATCCCGGACAAGGCATCTTCGCTCACGCTGGCGATGATCGGCACGACCATGATCCCGAGGACTATCGAGGTCGTAAAGACATTCAGCCCTGTCTCCAGACCAAACCATTGGCGCGTCAAAGGCGCAAGGAACGCCACTCCGAAGAGACCATATACGACTGAAGGTATCCCGGCAAGCAACTCGATCACCGGCTTGATGATCTCCCGCAGTTTGTGCCCCGCGATCTCAGAGATAAAGAGGGCTGAGCCCAGCCCCAGCGGAACTGCGATCAGCAGAGCACCAAGGGTCACGATCAAAGACCCGATGATCAGATTGAAGGCACCGAAAGTCGGCGTCGAATGCGTCGGGTACCATCCCTTGCCCAGAAAAAGCTCGCTGAGCGAGACTTTACCAAAAAAAGGCAAGCCCTCCCGAAAGAGGCTGTAGATGATCCCCAAGAGGGCGACTATAACGAACAAAGAGGTCGTATAGACCAGGAGTTTGAACGTGCTTTCTTTTAGTTTTACCATAAGCATACTCGTGGCGAAGCGGAGCTTGAGAGTCCCAAGCTCCGCCTGTGCCATCTATATTAGTTCAGGGTCACAAAACCTTGTTGTTTGACTATCTTCTGCCCTGCTGCTGACTGCAGGAACACGATGAATCCGTTGACCTCACCTTTAGCTGCGCCATTGGTGAACATATACAGCTTGCGGGAGAGCTTGTAGCTTGTATTCTTGACGGTTGCCTCGGAAGGGATGACTCCATTAACGCTGAGGATCTTGACGTCATCGGTGGCATAGCCAAGTCCGATGTAGCCGATAGCACCTGGGGTGCTTCCGACGGTCGTGACTATCGCGTTGTTCGAAGCAAGGAGTTGTGCGGAAGGATCGACCTTTGCTCCGCCAAGGGCTTTCTCGTTGAAGACCTCGAAGGTTCCGGAAGCCACGTCTCTGGAGATCACGACGATAGGCAGATTCGGTCCGCCAAGGGCTTTCCAGTTTTTGACCTTGCCGGTGTAGATACTCTTTATCTGATCGATGGTCAGGTTCTTTACGGGGTTGGACTTGTGCACGACGACCGCGATCCCGTCGTTGGCTATCGCATAACCGACCGGGTTTACCCCGCGTGACTTTGCCTGGCTCATTTCTTTGGCTTTCATCTGACGGCTGGAATTGGCGATATTGACGGTTCCATTCTGCAAAGCTGCGATCCCTACTCCGGAACCTCCGCCACGGACGGAGATATTGATCTCGGGATGCAGATCCATATAGGCTTCGGCGGCTGCTTGAGCGATCGGCAGGACTGTCGTCGAGCCGGAACAGGTGATCTGGTTATTCTTTGCCAGCAAGGGCAGACTGAGAGCTATCAGGGTTATCAGGATGAGAAGTGTGGATATGCGTTTCATTGTTGTCTCCGTTTATTTGATGGTGTTGGCAAAGCGCCACTTGAGCTGAAGCATGAGCTGAGTGCTGTCCTTCATCCCGTTGGCATACGCCGCGGCGGACTCAGACTCGTCATAGCTTCTTCCGGTATAGTTCAGTTGCAGCTGCATCGCGGGAACGGCAGTCTCGTCATGCAGGAAGTTATAGTTCACGCCAACTGTATAGGCATTGAGCAGATTGGCAGAGGCGGTGTTGTCGGTCTCGTCCCATCTGTCATAGCGTCCGACGAGCTGAAGATCCACTCCGCTGATATCTTTGAGAGAGAGGACGGGCATGACCATGATCCCGTTGGCAGTATAGTCTTTGCTGCTGAAGTCCGTGTGATACTTCACGTCTTTCATGATGTATTCGCCCCAGACCTGCACGGGACCATATACGAGGCGGACAACGCCGTCCATCAGGTTCTGCTTGTTATAGGCGTTATTCACAGTTCCGTCGATGAGCTTGTGTTCCCGCTCGACGGTATTGTACATATATGATCCGCCGACCGTCACGCCGGGAAGCGGAGTCAGGCGCAGATTTGCCAGATAGGCAAAGTCCGTGTTATCTTTGAGGTTGATGCCAAAGTTCTTGTAGCCTTCACCGTTATAGATACCGGCTGCATATTCACCCCATCCACCGGGGATATAGCCATTGAGGGTCAAGCCATAGTCCGCGGAATTGGCAACCTTGTACTCGTCAGTCGGAGCCTTGCCGATCAGGGTATAGTCCCAATCATAGATGGTTCCGAAATAGACCTTCTGCAGACCGGCAGTCACGGTCATTTCCGGAACAGGAACCAATCGGGTAAAATCCACATAGCCGTATTTCAGCTTAAGTCCCGCTCCGTCTTTGAGAGCGTCGGTGCTGAACAAATCGATCGTGAAGCGACCCTTGATGGTTTCGCTGAACTTTGCTTCCAGCCCGAGGTATCCTCTTTCGAGGGCGAGACTGTTCTTGGTAATGGTGTTTTCGCTGTCCGCGGGAGCCTTGGCATTTTCCAGAGTCCAGCGATTCCAGAGTTCTGCGCTGAGTTTGATCTCCTGGGCATAGACAATCCCGGTGACCATCAGCAGAGCCAGAGCGGTTACGATCAGTTTGTGCTTCATACTTTCTCCTGTTTTGTGCGTTGATTTGCCCTGATTATACGGAGAAAGTGTTAAGATTTAATAAAGTGGAGATCAAGATTTGTTCATCATTGATCTCCACTGTTGCTAAGGATGTATTATGGTAATTAGTTAGGCTTTTTGTTAATCGCTTGCCTCAGCTCATGTCCGGCTGCATCAATCCAAAAAGATTCCCTGAGGGGTCTGCGCAATAGGTAAACCATCCCACTCCCGGGATCTTTTCCTTTTCCATGACGACCTGTCCGCCGGAGGCGAGCACGAGTGCGATAGTCTCGTCCAGATCAGCGATACCGATGGTATTGACCGTTCCGGTGACGTTCCCGCGACGCATGATCGCGCCATCGATCCCGAATTCTTCCCTATTCCCGGTGGAGACCATGTAATACTCGATTGGACCTGCCCATTTCTCTATCTCCCAGCCAAATACCACGCGATAAAAGTCCGCAAGCTGCTCCGGATCATCGGCAGGGATCTCAAAGTGAACGACCCGTCCTCGCACCTTGAACTTCTCATCCGCACCCATATCATGCATCACCTCGCCAAAGCTCTTGTCCTTCTGCGCCAGGACAAACATATTCTCCTGCGGATCGACGCACCAGGCAAACCAACCCAGCTTGCTGACGTACATCTTGTCCGTAGTGATCTTTCCGCCCTGGCTGACGACCTTCTCGAGATACTGATCGATATTATCGACCGCGATGTGGTTTGTGACGTAGTCCATATACTTGCCCATGACCCCACCGCTGATCCCAAAGCCTTGCTCGGGACCACTAACGAGAACGAGATAATCCGGGACTTCGGGATAAGACCCGATCTGCCAGCCAAAGACCTTGTGATAAAACTCAGCGGTCACCCTCGGATCGCTGGCGGGAAGCTCAAAATATACTACTCTATTCATGATAATACTCCTTGATCTTGCGGGTCGGATCGTCCGACCTCTGCGGATAATATACCCTATTCTTGCTCGTGAACAATGTCGTGTCTCCATATCCGGCTCGGGATTTTCGCTTGACTATTCTTTGCCAATATGAGAAAGGGTTTTGGCAAGATTACTTGTGTGAGGTGTGCTAATGAAAAGCGTCCCTGTCCGCTTCGTCAATGCTTTTGCCAATGGTTTGTTCGATGGCAATACCGCTGCTGTCGTGCTCCTTGATGCCTATCCGGAGGATGCTCAGCTTCTGCAGATCGCCCGGCTCTTTGGCTTTTCCGAGACCGCTTTTCTCGTTCCCTCTTCATCTGCCGATTACCATATCCGCTGGTTCACCCCGGAGACGGAAGTCTCGCTCTGCGGGCATGCCAGCCTCGCTTCCGCCAAGGTCATTTTTGAGCATCTCCATCCCGTTAAGGACACTATCCGCTTTGCCAGCCTTTCAGGAGAGCTGATCATCCGCCGAGTAGGGGAGATGATCGAGCTGAACTTCCCTCTGGACGATCCGATCAGCTATTCTCCACCCCCGGAAGTGCTCCGCGCGGTAGCGTCGACCCCCCCTAAAGCCTGTCTTCTCGCTCCCGGGACTTTGAACCTCCTGCTGGTCTATGACACGGCAGAGCAGATCACAGCTCTCAGCCCGGATTTCGCGAGCCTGACCCCTATGTCCGGCTTACCGTTCTATGGGATCGCTGTCACTGCCGCAACCGGTGCAGATTCATACATTTGCCGATACTTTGCACCCTGGGAAGGGATCAACGAAGACCCTGTGACAGGCTCTGCCCAGACCTTCATCGCTCCCTATTGGGCAAGCGTGCTTGGTGTGACCGAACTCAATGGGCATCAGGCTTCTGCCCGGGGCGGACGCTTTACTGTCAAGCTACTCAAAGAGCGAGTTCTCATCTCCGGTAAAGCCGTGATCTACCTCCAAGGCAGCATCGAGCTGCCGGACTGAACTGCATATAAAACCCTACAATAAATATAGATAAGGAGACTCAAAACCATGCACAGACATCTCTTACTGCTACTCCTGCTCATCCCGCTGCTCTTCCTCTTCACGGGATGCAACTCCGATCCCGAGGATATAACCGCACCTCCGACCGTGAGCTACACCACTGCCGACTGGCAGGTCATCTGGATCGCCGGGACAGGCGACGCACTCGACAAAGACTTTATGGGAAGCTTTTCGCTCATCTACACCGGTCTGGACTACAGCGTCCTAAACGAGACCGATACTGCCACGATTGAGGTGGATGGTACCGAGCATGACTTCATTCCCCTTTTCTCGCCTGCCTTCGGGATATGGATCTCATCTCCTCTGGAGCTGGACCTCGGCACTGTGCATGAGATCAGCTTCAGCTACAACGGCAATACCAAAGCCAGCGTCGAGATCCGCCTGCCTCACGTCCCGATCGTGACCTTCCCGACGACCTATCTGCCTTCTCAGGAGGTCGAGCTTTCCTGGACTCTCGCATCAAACAGCCAATGGCAACAAGCCGGTGTGGACGCGACTTCCGCCGATGAAGAGAATACCGATGAGTTCTATCAAAACCTCGCTCCCTCTGCTCGTACGACGACTATCCCGGCGAATTCCGTCACGTCTCAGGGAACAGGCACGGTCTATGAACTCTCCGTCTCGGAGCTGAACTACAAACTCAGCAACCGCATCGCCTTTTCCTGCTTCGGGATAAACACAAAGTCCTATGGAGATACGAAGGGCAAGACCACCATCGACCTGGCAAAGAGCCTGCTCAAGCGAGTCCCCAACTACAGATAACCCTCTAAGCGACAAAGGAGACACAATGAACCCCATTATCAGACTCGCCCAAGACACGGACAAAGAACAGGTTATCTCGATCTTGAACTACTATATCCAAAACAGTATGGCAGCCTATCCTCAAAGCCCCGTTCCCCCTCAAGCCTGGGAAGGCTTGAAATCCCTTTGCCGGGATGGCAACCTCTGGGTCGCGGAGATCCCTGAAAAAGGCGTAGTGGGCTTTGCCATGCTCAAGTGGTATATGGGCAAGGAGAGCTTTGCTCATACCGCCGAGACGGGCTATTTCCTCCTTCCGGGTAATACCGGATCGGGGATCGGAACCCTGCTCCTAAACACCCTCGAAGCCACAGCGAAACAGCTCGGGATCACCACTCTCGTCGCCAATATCTCGTCCCTAAATCCGGAAAGTCTGGCTTTTCACGCCAAACTCGGCTTTTCCGAGTGCGGAAGGCTCCGCTCTGTCGGGAAAAAGCTCGACCAATTCTTCGATGTAGTCTGGGTGCAAAAGACCATCTAAGCTCAGACAGAACATATCATCTATAAAGCAACAGACTCATACCGATATTCCGATATGAGTCTGTTTTTCTGTTTACCAGGAGTGATAAAGCTTATTTCGTGAGCAGCATCTTCCGGCTAAAGCTCTCATTGCCAAAGCTCAAGCGCGTAAAGTACACTCCGCTGCCGACTCCTCTTCCCGAGGCATCTGTGCCATCCCAGACGGCGTTATGCGTCCCTTGCTCCAACACCGCATCATCGATCAGGACTTTGACGAGCTGACCCTTGAGGTTATAGACTGAGAGGCTTGCTCGACCAGTCTGACGCAGCTCAAAGCTGATCGTGGTCGAGGGGTTAAAGGGGTTCGGATAGTTGCCTTTGAGGCTGGCAACGGGCAGCGGATTCTCCAGCGGATCATCGGTCGCGGTGTAATTACTCGTGATCAGATTACCCCAGATTCCCGTATAGGCTTCTTCGCTGTTCATGATCCCGGCTCGGTCGTCAGCCCAAGTCACAAGGGCTTTATTCCCGATTGCAGCTACCCGGATATAGTCTTGCTGATACCTTTCGCCACAGAGCACGGTCGCCGCATCTCCGAGAGGAGCACCCTCAGGACTGATAAAGCGCATAAAGGCATCACGATTTTGGATCAAAGCTCCGTCATTATCCGAATACGCACAGAGGTAGGAACCATTGGCAAACTTCACCAGCGAGGCATCATAGCAGTTATTCGTCGAGGGGATCACTATGTGCTCATCATTGACAAGGACTGTGCCATTTGCCGTGATCCTGCGAAAGCTGATCGTCGTATCGGAGGAAGTGATGTCGTCCTGGGTCAGGAACGCCGTTACTTCACCATATACCGCATCCAACACCCAAGCTGATCCTGTCTCACCGCTGATGTTTGTCCCGGTCGCCGTCCAAAGCCTTTGCCCTGCGCTGTTGATCTTCTGCGCACGTGCGGCAAATGCCCCCTGCTTCTCCAGACTGATAAAGGAAACCAGATCATCACCCACCAGACTATAGTCCTGGATGTTCTGATTATCAAAGTTCACATCATGCACGATCTCGACTCCTGTCGTCTCCCATCCCGTCTCCGGATCGCCGTTCTGGTTCACCATCAGGGTACGCACGTAGGACTCATCCCCTTCGGGGTTAAGGATATGCCAGATGTAATATCGCCCTGCGATCCCCTGAAGCTGGATATTATAGAGGATTGGCGCGCTGGCTATGACTTTCCCATTTTCGCCCCAGAGCTTGACCCCATCGACGATCTTTTGCCCCATTATCTGATTGACCGGACCGACATTGTACTTTGTCCATCCGAGATATATCCCATCAGGATTGCAAGCTATATAGGCAGAATTGATATAATCGAAATCGACATCCAGCTCGATCCCGCTATCCGGATAGACCGTCTCACCGGATTGATCGATCACCTGAAGGTAGCTCTCCCTGGGGTATTCACCATTATTCTCAGTCTGATGCGTATAGATGACCGCCAGCTTCCCATCTAGTGTCGGCTGAGCGGTATTAAGATATTCCCATCCCTCCGAGACCGGTGAGAGCCTTCGTCCACCTTCCTCGAGCAGAGCTTCGCCATTGGCACTGCTGATCTGATAATAGACCGCGTCGCCTTCGCGTCCGTCCACCCAAAGAGTGATGAATTTCTCGCCGATTCTATACGTATCACCGATATAGCATAGCCCGTTCAAGCTCTCGTCGATCGCATAGCCACCGGGGGGATAGCTCAAGGCACCGTTCAGCCCGATCGACTGCATCGCGACCTTCTTCATCCCGTCTTGGGTGCTGTTCCAGAGGAATACACCCCGATCCGCAAAGGCGATGGTGATCGGATAGGCAAATGTATTGGCAAGAAGCTTCCCGTTGAACTCCCAAACAGGTGTCCCATTGGGATTGATCACTTGCGCTTTGACGAAATGATCTTCATACGAGCCTGTCCAGCTTAGCCATATCTTCCCGTCCGGACTGGGCTTGATCGATGACCCAAAGGTATCAAAATCCTCATCAGAGATCAAGACCCCTTCCGAGCCCCATTCGGGAACCAAAGACGCATTGAACCGCTGCAGTTTCATCGCATACGCGCCATCCCAAATGCCCATGACCTCGAGTATTGCCATTCCACCCGCGGGAGTAGGCACCAGGTTCTTGATCACAAAGTAGTCATAGCCCGTCACGTGATAGGTGATATTCTGCGCCAAAAGCAGATCGCCATTGGCATTGATCTTATTCGCGATGAGCACTTGCGCATCGTCGTTATTAATATTATGAATGATATACTCACCATTGACCGACTCACTGATCTGATATTCCCCACCCGGGATAGTATTCGTCGGGATCAAGGGGTTATTCCCGATCGGCGTCCCGGTTGCGGAGAAGCGCAGGAGGTTGCAGACCATTTGCGTGCCATTGTGGATCGCCAAATTGAGGATAAAGCCACCACTGCCATCCACGACGGCATTGCGTAAGCCTTGATAGCTCGTTCCCGGGACGAGAGTTATCCCATTTAGCTGCCAGAGCCGATTGCCAAAGGCATCAAAGTTCTGCCCCATATAGAGCGAATTATAGCTCGGTCTATAGATTATGAAAGTCCCACCTGTCGCATTAGGGACTAATTTGTAGTCACCGTAATTGATCTGATCGGTGACGACTATCCCGTTTTCGCCCCAGAGCTTCATCCCATTTGATGTCACTTTTTGCAGCCTGATCTCATTTGCATCGTCGATCTCATACTCTTCCCAGAGGATGATAAAGTTATTATCCGAAGTGGGAACGACATCGACCAGCCGCTGATCTCCGGGATTATTCACGATTGTGACCGGTTCTTCCCAGACCAACTGCCCCTGTGAACCGATCTTCTGACAGCGAATATCTCGGTTTGAAGAATCCAGATCCGACCAAAACATGATCTCACAATTATCCGCAGTGCGGAAGGAAAACTGATCCAAGATGACGTCATTCGCCTTACGCAGGGCGATTTCTTCCGCATTTAGCGTAATTACAAAGACAAAGACTAACCACATGACAAGCGATACTTTCTTCATTGGTAAACCTCCATAGCGGACTAACCCGCTCATCCTAAAGCAATAAGCATATATCGAGCCAAATCTGCGGATAATGCAATAATGCGCAAATACTTTACATAAAATGAATAAGGTTCAGCTTTCCGTGATCCGCTCTGGGAGAGGGATAGACCTACAGTGTAGTTTTATGTATCTATCCGATCAGCTTGTCCAAGCTCTCCCAATTCGAGACTTTGCGCAGATATCCCGCTTCGACACAGTCCCTTATGCGGCAGATCGGAGCAGCCATCGCGAGCATCTCGGCAATAGACATCGTGCTCAGGTCGATCGCTTCGGCAGCGGACTTTGCCCAAGCCCACAGGCATTTGACGAAAACAGCCTTCGCTCCGGGCATCTGTTTCCTCAGAGCCGGAGAGCGGGGTTGATTCTCCATCTTGTTCAAGGTCGCGTAACGCCGGAGGTCATCCCGATAGCCGTCCGACATCTGCTGATAAAGCACGTTGATATTGGCATTTATGGCTTTGAGCCGTAAGTTCTGCTCAGTGATCTTGGGATAGGTGAAGATCCGCGAGTGACACAGCCGATAGTTAAAGTATTGGCGATAGACCACATTGCGATATTTCCCGGAATAGGCGCCGAGATTGAGTTTAAACGAGGCTTTCACAGCACTGACGCTCCTTTTCAGACCGATTGGATCAAGCACTACCTGACTTTATTCAAACAAAACGAACCGCGCAAAATATGTCAAGAATTGAGTTGATAAGAGCTTGGCGGGGGCAATGATCCGGCTCGATATCATCCCAGCCAAGCATCGTCCGGGAGCTTATTCCGTCTGCTATGTCCTTGATCCATGACCCGAGCATGTATCAAAACGGACTCGAATGCCACCAAGTGTAAACTTACAGGTATGTAAGGCGACTATGCCATGCAGACGCCTCGACCACGCCGCAATGTGGCGTGGTCGCGGCGTGGTCTCTTCTTGATCAGCTCACATACCTGTAAGTTTACACTTGGTGATGGCTGGTGGGGATATTGAATTCATTCGGTAGGGCTGTTGAATATATCTGACGAATAGTGCGAAATGCTGTAAATAATCGCTAATTTGCACTTGACAGCCAAATAACGCGCAAGATATTGGGAATCAATCGGTCGAGTGGGTTTTTACCGATGGGGTTTTGCCCGGAAGAGCCGATGCATTTCTGGAGGATCAATGAAAGTCAAAACACTGCTGGGATACCCTCAGATCTCCGGTCAGGCGGGTGATCTGGTCTATTGTATCAATAAACGCACGGGCAAAACCTATGCTCGTCGCTACGAATACCCTACCCTCGGCGATAATCACCACAAAATGGGCGGGATCGCCAAAAACCTTTTCAAAATTCAACCCTCAGACGGTTTCAAATATGACTGCCGCAACTACGCCTATGCCTATGCCACACTGCGCAATAACCGCGGAGCAGGTATCTGGACATGGAGCAATTGCTATCTGCATCTGATGTACGCCATGGCAAAGCAGATGCCGGATATCGACCTCAGCACTTTGACGCGTGAGGAGATCTATTCCCGCGACCTGCCCTGCATCAGCATAAAGCGCGCTGTGGAAGCAGGTCTGCTGGATAAGGTGAATGGGTGGAAGATGATGGAGAAGGAGATTTAGCACTCCTTTGATGCAGGGATGATTCTGAGAAGGTGTTCGGATTTTTGAATTTTAGCTCCCATGTAAGTTCTAGATCAAAGGAGATATTATGCCGATTAAATTTCGTGACGAAAAGCCGCAGGAAGGTGAATCAAAGAACGTTCAACCCGATAACGACTACTCAGCAATCACAGGCTCAATTGAGGAAAATACTAGGAGAAGTAAAATCATCCAAGATAGTTTCTTGGATGGGTACAATAGACTGAATAAATCTATGCTTAATGGTTTAGCTCCCAACCACCAAATAGATAGTCAGAATCAGTTAATTATTGGTGAGATGAAAAAGCTTAACCACCATAGTGCAGAGACTGTCAGATATATTAACGATACAAACAAGATACAGCAGAAGATTTATGAAGACGTTCATCAGTCGAATCAGGAATCATTCAAGCTAGGTAAGCAGAATTATCGTCTTACGCAATGGGTACTCAGGGTAACTATAGTGGCATCGCTTATTCTTCCTTTCTGGAATAGTTGTAGTAGCTCCAAGGCAGACAGAGTGAATACTGACCGACTAATCCAAACGATTAAGTCGAATAGTAGCAACCAATTAGAACTTCAAAAACTCCGTGTAGAAGTCGATTCATTGAAACAAATTCTCCGAAACATCAATTAGAGAACTCACTAGGTGAAAGGAAACAACTCAGGTATATTGATTAGGGATGTTGTATAACTTGTGATTTAAAGATCATTTGTGAATCGATTTGGGTATGATAAGATAGGGCACGATCTCTTTGTTTGATAGTTTTGAGGTCTGATATATATATTCCCATTGAGATCATGCTGTAAAGTACTGGCATAGATAAAGATCCGATAGTCTCACGGATGAGCGTCTGGTATAACGCAAACCAATTTGGCAATGATGCGCTGAATGGAACGCTTCGGGAATGGGGATGATCGCTTTTGTAGGGCTAAATGGATTGTGTCGCCATTGGGGGATGTTGCCCTTACATAGCTAAATGGAACGTGCCCTACTTATCGTTTCTCTTCCGAGCTTGACGCGCCGTTTAGCCGGACGCTCAGTCCCACAGACCAATTGAAGCCGGGCTGTGGGGTATAGGCGTAGATCTCGTAGTGTTTGTCGAGGAGGTTATTGGCTTTGAGGTCGAGGCGAAGCTCCACTTTGGAGATGGGGATGGCGAGAAAGCCTGTGGCGTCCCAGAGGTCAAAAGCCGGGAGGGGATCGATGAGGTTATCGACGGTGCTATATTGCTCTCCGGTGAAGGAATAGCTGAGGCTAAGTCCATAGCGGGGAGCGGAATAGGCGAGCTTGGCTCCGGCTTTGAGGTCAGGAGTATAGACGAGTTTGCGGTTATAGGTCGGGGATTGGGTTCCATCGGGGCTGAGGGAGCGATCCAGAGCTTTGGTAAAGGTGGCATTGGCGCTGAGGCTCAAGTATTTAAACATCGTATATCCGGCTTCGATCTCCAGATTCTTTAGGTCTGCACTGCCGACGTTGAAAGGCTTCCAACTCACCCCGTTGAGGTAATACTGGCGCCATTGGATGAGGTCATCGACCTGATTGTGAAAATAAGCAAGGCGGAGCTTCGCGGAGCGTAAGATCATCTCAGTATAGACGTTATAGCCAAATGACTCTTCACTCTTGAGATCGGGATTGCCCTGCGTCTCGCTGTCGCCGATCCAATACATGTCAAAAAGCGAGGGTTGCGAAAAGGCTGTGCCGATGTATCCGCCGATGCTGAGTTTATCCAGCGCGGGAAGGATGAGCTCGTTCTCGATCCGCCAGGTGGGATGCAGGCTTTTCTCGCTGTAATCGGCGCGCAGAGCTCCTAAGACCTTGTATTCGGCATAGGCGGGGAAGAAGCTGTGCCCAAGGCGAAGTCCGCCGGCTGTGGTCTCGCGTGTGCCGGTGATCCCGCTGTCCGTCAAGAGGTTGTCAAAAAAATAGTCCACGGCTCCGTACTCGGCATTGATCCCCAGTCGGGTGTCCATGTGGCTGTAATCCAGAGTCGTTTTCACGCCACGATTGAGCTGCTTCTGGCGGTAGTGACTGGTGGCAAAGGGATTTGTCGAGCCCAGATTGGCGTAGGTGCTGCGGTCGTCATTCCACCAAAGAAGGGTTTCCGATGCGAGCTCATTATGGGTGAGAAGTCCACGCAGAGCGTGCTGGGAATAGAGACCGGTGAGCCTTGAATTGTCATACAGCTCGAGGAAATTGATCGTTCCCGGGAGCTGCCGCACGAAGCTGCCGCAATTCAGGCTGTAATCGAGGCGGATCGCGGAATTGGTATAGCCGCTCTTGAAAAAAAAACTATCGGAGGTCTTGCGGTTGTGCTTGCGGGCTAAACGGGATTCTTCGCCCCAGAAGTCCGGAGTATCGTAGTAAAAGTCGTTCTTTGCCGTCTGATGGGTGTATTCGGAAGAGAAGGAGAGAGCTTTGAGTCCAAGGCGAAGGCTATATGCCTGTTTGAACGAGCCAAATGAACCTGCGTCCGAGCTGATGCTTGCCTCGAGGGGGAGCTTTGGGCTTGCGCCGAGGGTGTGGATATGGATGATCCCGCCGATTGCCGCCGATCCGCCATAGACTGAGGAGTTGCCTTTGATCACTTCGATGTGATCGATGCGGTTGACGGGGATCTTGCTAAAGTCAAATGCCTCACCGGCTGGGTTCAGGACGACGCCGTCCAGCAGGACGAGGCTATGGCGGTCAAAGCTGCCCAAAAGGGAGACGGTGGCGCGCTCTCCGGAGAGCTTGATGTCTGTGGTCGTAAACGAGGTGTTGTCGAGGAGGAGATCTGCGGTGGTTGAGACGCGGGAGTTCGTGTCAGGATAGATGATCCGCGCTCCCAAAGACGGGATGTCACGCCGGTATTCGGTTGCCGTGACGCGCACTGCGGGGAGGATCAGTTCGTCCACGCTGAGGATGACGGGGGAGCTAAGATCCTTTGTGCTGATGCTCTTACGCAGATATCCTATCCGCGCGATGTGGAGCGTATCGGCATCGGTGGTGATGCGGAATATGCCCTGTGCATCGGAAAAGACGACGCTCTTGCCCGCGGAAACGGAAGCTCCGGCGACAGGCTTTCCGGAAGTATCGAGGATCCTGCCGGTGATGCCAAAGCCGAGACAGAGAAAGCTCCAAAGACATAGGGCGAGCAGGACACGCCGGGCAAAGAATATCATGTGGTTCACCTCAAAATAAAGAATAATGCTGTTCCCTTGTGCAAAAACACCATCAAGGCTGGTTGACGATATTTCCTGAACTGCTGAGCGAAGTCAAGATAATTATCGCGGCGGGAGAACTGCGGACTTGATGCAGCACACATTGGACTTGACAGGAAAAGTAAGCGTATTTTGTATAGCCTGATGAATTTGCGACATGGAGATGATCAAAGATGAGCGGAAGCGATTTGACCCGGCTCTTTTGGGAGTACGACGTTTCAGAGGATGAACTTCTCAGACGCCTCGAGGAGAATGATCTGAACGATCCCTTGACGGTTTCTCTCTACAAACGCATCCTGCTTTCGACATCAAATTGGTATGACGTAATGCGGATGCTGAGTCCGGAGCAGCTCAAGGCAGCGCTTTCGGATCAGGTTATCTCCACGATCCACTCTCCTGCGCTGCAGAAGAGATTTCGCTTTGCTTCCGGAAGGCTGTTTCGCTAAGGGCGTGGTTATGATGCAAGACAGATACAGAACACTGCTCTACCCCCTGCAAGACGAGATCCTGTCGTTGATCGGAAGCTTGGAGCTCCCCTTTTATCTGACGGGTGGGACGGCGCTTTCCCGGCACTATCTGGATCATCGCTATTCAGACGACCTGGATCTCTTCGTCAATGGTCATCCCGATCTCCGGGCTTTGGTCGAGAGGGTTGAATCCTGTTTCAGACATCATGGAACAGAATATCGGGCGTTGACCCGGAGCACGGACTTCGTTCGGTTTGAGATTACCGGTAGGGAGGAGACGCTGCTCAAGCTGGACTTGGTGAACGATGTAGTTCCGCATATCGGCGGGTTTGAGACATCCGAAGTCCTGGGACGGGTCGATAACGTTTACAACATCCTGTCCAATAAGGTCTCTGCCATTCCCAGGCTCGAGATCAAGGATTTCGTCGATATCATCTTCATCGCCGTTAAGTATCCCTATGACTGGGAGACGATCATCACAGATGCCATGCAAAAGGACGATTGGGTCAATCCTTTGGACTTGGCGCGGTACTTTACGGAGCTCGATGCGAAGCTGTTTTCCCTGATCCCGTGGGTCAAGCCGGTTGATCCTGAAGCGCTGCTGCGCTGCACAGAAGTCATTGCGGATGAGATCATCAAAGGGAGTGTAAATAGCCTGAGCAGTTTGGGTTCTGCAAGTCTGCTTTGCTAAAAGGTTGATCAAATCCCCGTCCATTGTCAAAAGAAGGTTGACATCTCAGAGCAAACAGGATTATTGAGTCTTCCCGAGACACAGGTTCTCATAATATTCATAAAAGAACAGGAGTAAGGAAACTGATCATGCGTAGGATGCTATTGCTTTTGGTTGTGTTGACGGTGTGTATCGGGGGTTATGGATTGACGATCGAGGTCGGGGATTATGGCTATGGCGAAGGGAAAGTCAGAAACTACAGCGAAGGTCCGTGGAACTCTTCCGGGACTGATCTGAGCGAAGGAACCGGCAAGAGCTGGAGCTTTAGCATGCCCAATGCCGGCTACGTTAATAACACCTTTCACCTCGTGCAAAACGTGAGCGGATTTCCCACGGCGAATATCTCCGCGGATTACAACCAATACACGACGGGGTATTATACCAGCGGAACGCAGTATTACCGCAATACGGGTAGCGACATCCTCAGTATCGGCTACACGGCTTCGCCGAATTTCGTCTGGAACCCGGCTGTTCCGATGGGCTTACCACATTACGTGGGGAAGACCTGGACTGGGACGCACTCCTGGCAATACGGGACCTACACGGTCAGCGGAAAGGTCATCTCCGAAGGTCAGATCACTACTCCTCTGGGGAGCTATGCCGCAGTTTGCGTGCGCTTTTATTATCAGACCAATGCGATCAGCTATTACTATTACCAATGGGAGACAAAGGAATACGGGATCATCGCCTACGTTATCACGGTCAATGGCGGGATGCTCTACGTCCTGAATCAGGCAGACTCGAACGTTGCCAATGACGATGACGTCGCGGAGCTTCCCACCCTCAAGGCGACGACCAGCCCCAATCCCTTTGCCAATGAGCTGCGCCTGACTCTCAAGTCCGAGACTGACAGCCCTGCAATGCTCACGATCTATGACCTCCGAGGCAGAGTCATATCCGAGCGTCTCATCAGCCTCAGTAAAGACAGTGAGACAGAGCTGGAACTGGGAGAAGCCTTTTTGGATCAGGCTCCCGGGATATACATCTTGACGGTCAGAGCCGGAAAGGAAAAGCTCACCCGCAAGATCACTAAACTACCATAGGCTGTTCAGCGACAGAAAAGCCCGATAGCGAACTCCTCTCTGGAAAAAAAGCATTGACACCGGAGCGGGAGAAGGGTTATTGTGTGCCAATTATATTGAGCAGGTAGCGAAATGAAGAATACTCCCGAGACAGTCACGGAACTACGCTGGATCAGGATGCTCCTGATCCTCATCGCCTTGCCGGTCGTCGTCATCATCCTCAAGGCTCTGAAAACGATCTTCATCCCTCTGATCTTTGCCGCGTTCCTCTCCTTTCTCTTTGCTCCGATGCGAGCTTGGCTAAAGAAGAAGAAAGTCCCCGGTTGGCTGACTTTGACCCTGATGGTGATCGTCTTGCTCCTCATGATCAGTGTCTTTGGTGGAGTCGTGTATGCGGCGGTGAATAGCTTTATCGTCCAATTGCCCAAGTATCAGGAGCGGTTCACGGAGCTGATCCAAAACGCTATCACCTGGGGTGAGGCTGCCTTTGCGCAGATGGATCTGGCTCTGGCGAACATCCCCAATGTCGATGCGGCTTCGCTGGTCTCCGGCTCCGGGATATCGGTGACGAAATTCCTCTCCGGGACTTTCGGGACGTTCATGAGCGCGACGGGAACCATCTTCCTGACCTTGATCTTTATGCTCTTTCTGGTCAGCGGGTCGGGTAAGCTGGAGAAACGCCTGAGCAAAGCGCTCAGTCCCGAAGATGCAAAACGCACCATGCAGACGATGACCAGCATCCAGGAGCAGATCCAAAAGTACTTTGGCAACAAGTTCCTGATCAGTATCTCGACGGCGACGGTCGCCATGCTCATCCTCTGGATCTTTGGGATAGACTTCGTGATCGTAGCCGGGATCATATACGTGGTCATGAATTTCATCCCCAGTGTCGGCTCGATCATCTCCGTATCCTTCGCTTTGCTGCTCTGCCTATTGCAGTATGGTTTTGACTTTAGACTGGTATTGCTCTTTGTCCTGCTCGAGGCGAACGAGCTGTTCTTTTCCAACGTGATCGAACCCCGCGTCATGGGAGAAAGGATGAACCTCTCACCGATCATGATCCTGATCTCTTTGATCTTCTGGGGCTACGTCTGGGGCGTGATCGGGATGATGATCGCCGTGCCGATGACCTCCGCGATCAATATCATCATCAAGAAGATGAACGACAAGAGCATAATCTCCGCTGTGATCAGCGATAATTGATAGGGACTTTGATATGAAAAAGAGACTTTTAGTCGCAACCGGCGGTGGGGATTGCCCGGGCTTGAATGCCGTTATCCGGGCGATCGTCAAGCGTGCCGCAGTCGAGAAAGACTGGGAAGTGATCGGGAGTATGGATGCCTTCAACGGGATCTTGCTCGATCCCATGCACCTCGTGGAACTTACCGAGGAAAAGGTCGCCGGGATCCACGTCCAAGGTGGGACGATCATCGGAACCACCAATCGGGGCGGTCCCTTCGAGTGGCCGGTCAAGAACCAGGACGGAACCTGGGACTACGTGGACAGAAGCCGTGATCTGCTGGACAGGCTTCGCTATCAGAATATCGAAGCGGTTATCAACATCGGTGGGGACGGTTCACAACGCATCTCGCAGAAGCTCTTTGAAATGGGCTGTCCGATCATCGGCGTGCCCAAGACGATAGACAATGACCTCTCGGATACGGACTTTACCTTCGGGTTTCAGACTGCGGTGGACGTCGCGACGGATGCAGTGGACAAGCTGGTCACGACCGCAGCGAGCCATCATCGGGTCTTAGTCCTCGAAGTAATGGGTCGGTATGCGGGTTGGATCGCTTTGCATGCGGCGATTGCCGGGGGAGCGGAGGTCTGCCTCATCCCGGAGATCCCCTATGACATCTCCTCAGTGATGCGGACGATCACCCGCCGAGCGGACTATGGCAAGGGCTTTGCCATCATCGTCATAGCCGAAGGCGCGATGCCTATAGGCGGTGGGATGGAGTTCTCAGAGAACACAGAGCCGGGTGCGATGAAGATCAAGCTCGGTGGTGCTGCCCTGCGTCTCTCTCAGGAGCTGAAGAACGCAGGCTTGACGATAGATATCCGGGAGACGATCCTGGGGCATTTGCAGCGGGGGGGACGCCCTTGTTCCTTTGACCGCATCCTCGCTTCCCAATTCGGGGTCAAAGCCTTTGAGCTGGCGCTGGAGAAGAAGTGGGGACACATGGTCGCCTATCGTCATCCCAATATCGTCGCAACTCCGATCAGCGAAGCGATCAAGGAATACAACCTCATCAAGCTGGATTCCGACCTCGTGCGGACTGCCAGGGGTATGGGGATGTGCCTGGGAGACTGATCAGGACTTGCTGCGGGGATGTCCTTTGATATACGCCTCTTTGATGTCGTCCAGGGTGACGTGGGTATAGATCGAGGTCGTGGATAGATTGGAGTGACCGAGCATCTCCTGGATGGCGCGCAGATCAGCTCCGTGCTTGAGGAGATGGGTCGCAAAGCTATGCCTCAAGCTGTGCGGAGAGAATCCCTGTTGCTGAGCTACGACGCTGATGTACTTTTGCAGGATGCTGTTCAGTTGCTTGCTGTCCCAAGGTTTACCGCTCATGGTGACGAAAAGCCTGTCGCAGCGGGATGCTTCTCCGAAACTGCTGCGGATCGCCAGATAGGCGTTTATGGCTTCGATAGCCGGCTTCCCGACCGGGATGATGCGTTCCTTATTCCCTTTTCCCAGAGCCCGAACCAAGCCTTTGCGCAGGTCGATATCCTGGAGTCTGAGCCTTGCCAGCTCGATCAGACGCAGCCCGGAGGAGTAGATCAGCTCCAGCATGGCTTTGTTTCGAACCCCGTATTTGCTCTCCAGATCCGGAACCCGCAGCAGGACTAACATCTCCTCTTCCGTAAAGAAATGCGGGAGTTTCTTCTCATACTTCGGACGCTTGATCTTGGCGATGGGGTTAGTCTGAACGATCTCCTCGCGTTTTGCCCAGGTGAAGAAGGAGTTTAGCGCGGTGATCTTGCGGGAGATGCTCCGGTTTTGGTCTTCCTTCTCGTGCAGATAGAGCAGGAAACCGCGGATCATCGAGGGACTAATATCCCCCGGAGCCAGCTCTTCCGCGACCTCCATGCGGAGGTAGGTATGGAGCTGATCCAAGTCCAGCCGATAGGCGGAGATGGTGTTTGGGGATTTCCCCTCGACTCTCAGCCGAGTGCAGTATTTGTCGAAATAATCCTCTAATCTCATAAGCGAAAACCTTAATATGCTTATTTTTTCCTTGCCTGAATCCTTGTAAAGAAAAATATTGGTACTATCCGATAATGGAGGTATTATGAATCAACATATTTCAGATAAAGCTACTCTGGGTGCCGGGACGACTCTCGGCTACAACGTCGTGGTCATGGACGGCGTCCGCATCGGCGAGAACTGCCTGATCGGCTGTAATGTCGTGATCCATGCCGGGAGCATCATCGGCGATAACGTCCGCATCGATGACAATACCATCATCGGCAAGCTCCCTTTGAGCTCTCCCCGGAGCATCTTCAAGGTCCCGACCGACCTTGCTCCGGCGAAGATCGGCTCCTTTTGCCAGCTTGGCGCAAACGTCGTGATCTATGCCGGATGCGAGATAGGGGAGAGGAACCTGATCGCCGATATGGCGACCGTGCGGGAGAACGTCCGCATCGGCAGCCTCAATATCGTCGGACGCAACGTCTCCATCGAGAATTTCGTCACCATCGGGGACAGGAACAAGTTTGAGACCAATAGCTATATCACCGCCTATTCCACAGTCGAGGACTATTGTTTCGTAGCTCCCTGCGTAGCCACCAGCAATGATAACTATATGGCGCGGGACAAAGCCCGTTTTGACCATTTCAAAGGCGTCACCCTAAAGCGCGGAGCGCGGATCGGGGTCAATGCGACGATCCTCCCCGGCAAGGTGATCGAGCCGGACGGAACGGTCGCTGCCGGAGCTGTCGTCAGCCGCGACGTCCCCTCGGGAAAGATCGTTCTGGGCAGCCCTGCCAAACCGCTGCGGGACGTACCCGACGCTCAACTCTTAGAAAACAACCTGGATAAATAAACATGAAAGCACTCGTTATCATCCCTACCTACAACGAGATCGAGAACATCGAGCGGATGCTGAAGACCGTGCTCGCGCTCAGTGCCGATCTCGAAGTCCTGGTCATGGATGACGGTTCCCCGGATGGGACGGGGCAAGCCGTCAAAGGTATGCAGCTCGAAGACCCGCGTATTCACCTGATCGAGCGTCCCGGCAAGATGGGGCTTGGCTCCGCCTATGTCACCGGCTTCCGCTATGCTCTAAAAGAGGGCTTTGACTACATCATGGAGATGGACGCGGATTTCTCGCATAATCCTGCTGATCTGCTCCGTCTGCTGGAAACAGCCACGAAGTATGACCTGGTGATCGGTTCCCGCTACTGCCAAGGGGTCAATATCATCAACTGGCCTTTCAAACGCCTCCTGATCAGCTACTTCGCCTCGAAATACGTGCGCATCATTACCGGAATGCCGGTCAAAGACCCGACCGGCGGGTTCAAGTGCTTTAACCGCAAGGTTCTCGAAGCCATTGACCTGCGCAAGATCCTCTCAGATGGCTATGCCTTCCAGATCGAGATGAATTTCCGCGCCTGGTGCAAAGGCTTCAGGATAAAGGAGATCCCTATCGTCTTTACCGAGAGGATAAACGGCGTCTCCAAAATGAGCCGGCATATCGTCTGGGAAGCTGCCTGGATGGTCTGGCGTCTGCAACTGATGAAACTACTCAAAGCCCTATAAAGAGGCACAATATGAAGAAGCTAATGCTGCTCGCGCTTGCTTGTCTGGCTCTGAGCCTTGCCCTGGGGATCACGACTCCCCGTGTCTATGTCCAAAAGCTCATCCTCGATAACGGCAAAAACCCCTTCATCACCTTTGACGAAAAGGCTTCCGCCAATGAATATATCCTGACGGCGACGATCCCGGAGCTGCCCGGCACCTTCCTCACCACCGAGGTCAATCCCATCAATTCCATTGCCGTCAAGCAAGTCGGTGATGGGGTCAAGATGCCCTATACCGTGATCGCCTACGTCCAGCTTGGCAACTTCAAGCAGCAGTGGATCTCCGGACAGACCTTGCGTCTGGAGCTGACGCACAAAAAGAGCAAAGCCAAGGTCACCTGGGACGTCTATATCCCGGAAGGTTCCGCTCTGATCAAGATGCTGGACACCCCCAAGGTCATCCCACCCTATACAAAGAAACCCTGCAACTAACTATGCTGGAAAGAATAAACACTCCCGTTCTGCAATCCGAGGATAGCGAATTTGACCGCGCTTTACGCCCCAAGACCCTCGCGGACTTCATCGGGCAAAACCATATCAAGCAGCTTCTCGATATCTCGATCAAAGCGGCAAAACTGCGCAATGAATCCCTCGACCACGTCCTCTTTTATGGCCCTCCCGGGCTGGGGAAGACCACCCTGGCGAGCATCATAGCCCGCGAACTCGGCGTCAACATCACCGTCTCCAGCGGTCCCGTCATGGAAAAGCCCAGCGATCTGGCAGGGATCCTGACCAATCTGGGACGGCACGAGCTCCTCTTTATCGATGAGATCCACCGCCTCAGCCACGTGATCGAGGAATACATCTATCCCGCCATGGAAGACTACGAGATGGAGATCATCCTCGATAGCGGTCCCAGCGCGCGCACCCTCAAGATCGACATCGAGCCTTTTACTCTGGTCGGCGCAACGACGCGCGCGGGGCTTTTGACTCCGCCTCTGCGGGATCGCTTTGGGATCGTTTTGCGCCTGGATTATTATGATATCGAGTCCATTATCCGCATCATCAAGCGTTCCGCGCGCATCCTGGAAGTCCCGATCGATGATGCCGGCGCGGGGGAGCTTGCCCGTCGCAGCCGCGGAACCCCACGCATCGCTAATCGCCTCTTACGCCGGGTGCGGGACTATGCGCAGATCATGGGCGATGGCACGATCAGCCTGGATATCGCTCTCTCCGCGCTGGAAATGCTCCAGGTCGATCACGCGGGTCTGGACGAGATGGACAAACGCATCCTGCATACCATCATAGAGAACTACCGTGGTGGTCCCGTAGGGATCAAGACGCTCTCGACCGCGATCGGTGAAGATGCCGGTACCATCGAGGAGATCTTTGAGCCCTATCTGGTGCAGCAAGGCTTTCTCGAACGCACAACGCAGGGACGCAAGGTCACCTTCAAAGCCTACAAACACCTGGGCTTGAGCCCCATTACCGAACAAACGGAGCTTTTCTAACGCCGCATGAATAGTACCGCCGTGTTGCGGGGAATCCGCTGGAATCTCGCTACCGGAGTACTGCGCCGGATCATCAGCGGCACGCTTGTCTTCTTCCTTGCCGATTGGCTTTCCCAGGCGGACTTTGGCGTATTCCGCACTTTCAGCCTCATCCTGGTGGTCGGGACTACCCTTGCCGTATTCGGGATGAACAATCATTATCTGACGGACAAGCGTCGGCGCCACCTGGATCTCTTCGCTTTTACCCAGATATCCTCCGCTTTGGCGCTCCTGATCAGCATTGCCATCAGCCTTGCTTCCGGCTTTCTCGGGCGAGTCTATCACAGCCCGGAGCTGGGGTTGATCCTGCGTTGGGCTGCCTTCTTCGTCATCGTCGAGGTCACCCGGGCAAACGTCCGTGCCAAGGCTCAGCTCCTCTATCGTTTTCGGGAACTGGCGATCGCGGAGACTATCAACGTCCTTTTCTACACCGTTCTGTGCCTCAGCGTCATCTACTTTGTCCGTGAGGTTTGGCTCTATGTGCTGTTCTTCTTTTTGGGTAATCTGATCGAAGTCATCTATCTCCTCTGCGTCCTTCCGGTATCCCGCAGCATTCGCTTCAAGCGCCTTTTTAGCCTGAAGTGGTGGAGGGTCAGTCTGCGAAATCTGAAGCAGAGCCTGAGCTTCCAGATCAACGTCAGTGTCATCGAGCTGGTCAATACCTATTCCGGGAATGCTCCGATCCTGTTTCTGGGAACGATGGTCGCGCCTCAATATATGGGTTTGTATTTCTTTGCGACTCAGCTTGTTGGTGTCCCGGTCAGCATGTTCACCTCTTCCGTCGGACAAGTGCTCTATCCCGTTTTTGCCCAGAATGATAACCGTAGCAGAGTGGACGGGATCTCCGCTTATGCGCGGCTCGCCTTGAAGGTCGGGCTTCCGCTTTTGATCTTCTTCAGCTTTCTCCTCAATCTCTTTATCCCCATCGTTTTGGGAGATAAGTGGAACCAAGCTCTACCCCTGCTCTATATACTGATCGGATACTTCGGCACGAGCATTCTGAATGATCCTATCAGCAGCATCCCCTATATCTGCCGCAAACCGCACTATGAACTGATCTGGAATATCTCGACCCTGGCGCTCCGTCTCCTTGCCCTCAGCCTCGGCATCATGATCAGTTTTGAGGTGGCGATCCTCGCATTTTGCCTCGTCAGCGGGCTGATGAACTGCGTGTTTTACCTGATGTCCCTCCGGATGCTCCAAGCACCGCTCTTGCCTCAGCTCCGCAGTCTTGCCTTCGCGATCCTGACCGGGCTGGTATTGATCCTGATGCTAAGGCAGGTTCAGGATACACCCTTGGCATTGCTCAAAGGCTGCCTGATCATGGTCGTCTATGCGCTCATTACGTTTCTGACGGATAGAAGGATCTATCCTGGTCTGCGAAAGATCATCCTCCGCTAATGGCAGATATTACGGAAATTCTGACCAAGATCAGGGATAACTTCTCCCCTCCGCACCGGATAGCCCTGTATCATAGGATCCTCCGGGAGGCAAGATCCGCCGGATATCAATTCCTGACCCTCGCGGAACTGGCAGCCGCGCAAGAGCCTCCCTCAGCCCCGTTCATCATCCTGCGCCACGATATAGACACCGATCCCCGGGCTGCTTTAGATTTTGCCGCTGCCGAAGCGAAAGAGGATATCCGCGCGACCTACTTCTTTCGGCTAACCACATGGGATACGGATATTGTCGATCTGCTCCACGCCCAGGGGCACGAGGTCGGCTATCACTTTGAAGAGCTTGCAAGCTATGCCAAAAAGAAACAAATCAGATCCCAAGCCGAGGTCATCGCCGCATTCCCCGATATTCGCCGGATCTTTGCTCAAAACCTGGCAAAGCTCCGCAGCTTGCATTCCTTTGAGATCAATTCCTGCGCCTCGCACGGGGATTTTGCCAACTGGGTCGTGGACTGTGGCAACTATAAGTTTCTGCGGGATGCACAGCTCCGCCATGAGCTGGGGATAGCCTATGAGGCTTATGACCATGAACTGGTGAACGCCTATCAAAACCACGTCAGCGATTGGAACTCGCCTCAGGGCTTCAACCCCGCTCATCCCCTCAGCTATATCCGGGCGCGCAAGAGCTACCTCTTTTTGACCCATCCCCGCTGGTGGCGCGTCAACCCCCTGGCGAATTTCCACTTCGATCTCAAGGTCTGGGTCGAACGCTTCCTTTGGCGGCTGGGGTGACCCACCGCGATCACATCGGTATCTTATCGGCATCATATCGGTAGTTTTGCCGATATGATACCGATATGATCACAGGATGATACCGTGTATTCAGTAAGAGCCTCCTATGGAGGAGTAATAATAGCCCGAAGTGTCACTTCGGGCTTAATCTGCGCAACAAAATGCTATTTTAGCATTATCATTCTCTTGATAACCGATTGGTTATTGGTGTCGAGTCTTAACAAGTAAACACCGGAACTAACAGGATGATTGTCTTTATCTATCCCATCCCAGATCACCTTGTGGAACCCTTGTCTGAAATCTCCATTGACCAAATCGCGAACCTTTTGGCCACGAATATTATATATAGACACTTTAACTTTTCCTTCAACTGGCAATTCAAAGGCGATAGTAGTTGAGGGGTTAAATGGGTTCGGATAGTTCATAAGTGATAACCGCGAAGGGACTGGAGCATTATTATCAGCAGTCATTTCTGGCTTTGTCAAGATTCCATTAAGCAGTAGATCGATTGTTTGTTTTGCTTCCTTCAGCGAAGATATTCTAACGCCATTGGCATAGTATGAAAGACCTGTATAAGATCCTTTACTTAGGCTATCGTAGTACATATCTTGAAGAGTAAACGCAATGTCAAGTAAACACAACATCGAATCAATAGCTGAAGTCGTTCTTTGCATTAGATCTTCGTAATTCTGCAAAGCATCTAAGTATAGACTATCGTATCTGTCTAGCATTACCTGCTTTATCTCGGCACATCTGACTAATACAGAGTCAGAGCAAGAATCAATATAGCTATCGTAGATACTCCTTAAAACACTGAACTGACTTGGTGATGCGGCGTAAATTGAGGTAAGTCTGCCTAAGCTTTGAAGTGCAAAAAGACTATCTGGTTGGGTGGTCACGACAGCTGTGTAGAGTTGTTTGGCTTGCTCAAAATCCCCATTCATTTCCGCAGCCAAGGCTTGCTTAAACAAGTTGTCTCCTAGATGCAGGAAAAAAGTATTAGGGGTTGTGCTAAATGGGTCAAAGACTACATCCCACTGGGCAGGATAGATAGAGCCAAGTATCTGATGACCGTCTGAGCTTCCCCAGTAGTTATTGCGCGCTGATAGCTGTTTTAGACTATTTGTGGACATGTTATAGAGAGAATATCCCAGACCATCTGAGTTGATATCATTCCATGCATCATCTATAACAGGATATGATTCACTATCAAGAGTAATCTCAGGTCTTGTAGAACTCTCATTCTCAGAATGGCTGATATTGTTATCTACGATTATTGGTTCCGAATCTCTTATTAAGTACACACCCCCTCGAGTGTTTGCATAGATATCGTTTTGAGTCAACATTGTATTACTGTTGTACATTACTATACCATAGCCATTTTCGGTAACCTCGTTCCCCTCGATGCCACCCGAGTTACTGGTTGAAAAATTGTTTGAGATCAAAATGCCGTATGTATTCTGTTTGATGAGATTTCCGATCAGATGAAATGGGGTTCCTGTCTCAATTGACACTCCCTGAGCGCAATTCCTGATCTCGTTCTCGTGGAGAGTAGCTGTTCCTCTAATGTAAACACCTACCATTGCGTTGTTAATGATAGCATTTGAGCAGTTCAACTCACCATCGCGATAAGTAGTGATACCCATCCAAGTTTGGTTGCCATTGCCAATACTTACTGACGTTGTATCTCCTCCATCAATTGTCAGGAATCCATGATTGAAAATTCCATAATCGCCTGTGAATACAACATGAGTATCAGGCAGTATCGATAGAGACTTGGATAATGGGATCGTAAGGTCTCCTGAAATAGTGATGGAGCCCTTAAATGAGATACTGGCGTTTATCATCGTCTCCGGGATGTCGCCCTTGGCAATGACAAGACTATCGGTAATAAGTCCTTCATTCTCCAGCTCTTCCCACGAGTAGTTGACGTAGAAATAGTCTGCATCGTAGGCGAGACTCCGGATCGCGTCGGATATGCAACCACGAGAAACAGGCTCATCAGTTTCAATTATTGTTGAATCGTTCCAATCAATTTGATACATCGTTTTTACTGATATATCACTTGGGCTAACTCCACTTCTGATTAATTTGAATCTCGGATATTGGGGGTGTTCGCTGTTGATTGTCACAGTAAGAGCATTTGAATCCCATTCAGCTATGTATTCTTCGACATTATCGTTATATCCTTTGAATACTTCAACATCGCCAAAACCTGCAATGGAGAAGTCCCGAACTGCTAACCCATTTCCATTATTAATGATCATACTCTTTAGATTCGAGAAATCGGTATTTGCGTTGATATAGAAAAACTCAGCATTAGTAGTGAATCTCAACCCGTTTATCATTGATTGACTTTGCTTGCTGACACCGGAATAAACTTGATTGTTAGAGTCGATGTTGGCATAAGCAATATAAGCGTTCTCAGACTCGTTAATCAATGTAATAGGATTCGTTACACTTGACGATGGGATTAAATAAGTAAAGAACTTTGCCTCTGTAGAACTACCAGTATCTACTCGTATTCTCGAGTGGGCTCTTGCAATGATGTTCGAAGTATTGATTGGTATAGATTCGCTTCCTGTTGGCAGCCCATTGGGGTAAAGAAGGTCATTGATAACTCCTGCAACTTTCTTGCCATCAATGCGTTTTGAGCTCCTATTAGCTAACGCCCCCATGACACCATGCATATGCGAGGGTGCAATCGAAGCAGTAAATATCCCCGTAACCGGATCAAAGTCCATATTGGCATCGGGGTGAAAATGAAGCTGATCTCTGTATGTATTGCTCTGCTCATTTAACGAGGTCACTTTGTCATAAACGACTAATCCTTGATTGCCAAAAGTATAGAAGTTTCTCTCTAATCTTGCATTAATAGTGTTATCTAATGGAGAGTAGCTAACGTGACCATCAGCTCCTGGTGTAAGATCATTGTAGTTAATCCTGATTTTTAGATGATGTATATCCTTATTGGTGACTAAGAATTCCCTCCGACAATCATCTACGAGATTATCAATCCCTGTGTATTGGTTCCACTGTGAGCCGGAAAGTGGTCTTTTCAGCAGTAAAACAGTTGGTGAACTTGGTAAATCACTTGTTGTATACTGTTGTCCTATATAAGACTGTTCATTATCGCTATCAGGATTGACAATTACCATATTCTTTGAGTATATAGATCTAAACCATCTTAGTGTGCGCCACCAATCAGCGTACTCAGCGCGATATCCTGTGTCAATAATGAATTGTTTACTGTCGTAGTAAAGTCGATAATGACCCTTTTCTTGGTCAGTATGAAAGTTCTCCTCTTCGTATGAATTTTCATGATTCACATGAAGCCAAAGTCTATTATGATACTCAGGCGTTTCAAAGTTCTGGCCAGCAGCTAATGGAGGTGATAAATGCGTGAACTCCTGGTTAGAGAATATCCCACTCAAACTTGAGAGTGGTTGGTAATCATCATTTGACACTGTACCAACAGGATTGAATGAGTATGGTATCGTAAAATTGATCAAGTAATGTGTTACTTTTGTGTTTGGCCATCTCCCCGCGATTGCTTTTTGTCTGTAGAGATACCATTTGATTTTGTTTTTCCCAATAATGTCATTAGTATTCTGATAGTAGTATTCAACCAAGCCACGATCGAAAAATCCAGATTCATGTCCATTGAATGACCACCAACAGTCTTCCAGAGGTACTACACCATAACTGGGTCTTAGGTTATCGACAATACTATTCATCCACTTCACAAGATACGGATTATTCCAGAGATTGATGTTGGCAAGACGTTTCAAGGCTGTGAAGAAAATCTGAGGAGGTCCCTCCAAATCTTGACTAGCATAGTCGAAACCACTCACAAAAGCACCGCTCTTTTTAACTACATAACTCATTAGTCCGTAAAAATCTCCTTGAATCGGTACACTTTCCAGCATGTACAATACCCAATCAAGGATCTGGTCATTCCCCGGGAGATAGCCAAGTACTAACCTACTATAGCCTAAGGAGCAGAGGAGCTCTAAGGGTCTCGTGCCCAAGAGATTTATCTTATCCATCCCATCTTCCCACGACAAAGATCCATCTGCTCTTGTGTTTCCCCACAAAGGTGCATAATGATTGTTCCATGGGGTCATCCCAATAGCGGTAGGATTTTGAAGATAGTTATATATGTATCCTGACAAAATCTCAATATTTTCACTTGCCAAATCCTTTTGGGTAGGGGTCATCTCGTAGTAGAGCATGTCATAGATGAATGAAACAAAAGCTAAACCGTTACTTACATAATACCCTCTGTTATAGCTATCCAAAGTGTTGCCACCAGACGGGATTTGCGTCGCGTCGAATGGCAGTGTGTTATAAAAGGAATAGTTATTGTCCGTATTATATAAGAGCTGCACTATAGATCCGGGATTGGCACCACTGACCGATTGATTAGGCGAGGTCATACCGGGTGGTTTAATATATATGTAATGATTGCTGGTAGGGTCATTACAGATACCATGAATCATATCCTGTAATACTTGTAGTTGAGTACTACTTAAAGCATGATACCTTATTGATTGATATAATGCGACCCGAGCATAGTCGGATATTTCCCTGTTAAAGTTCACTATTCTGGTATCTGATGGAGTAACCAAATCCTCATCATCATTTCTGGAAGTACTTAAGTAATCTCGAATCAAAGGATCGGTAGATGTCGATGATGAGAGGTTGTCCCTTAGTGATTGCATGAGTTGGGTATCGATCGTGATGGTTCGATCGATGACAGAGAAAAGTATGCTGAAGATGCAGCAAAAGTAAATGATTAGATTAACGGTTTTCATAGAGTCTCCTTATTTGATGTAGGTGATCATTTTACATGCAATGTCACGTGCCTTGCCCTGAAGCTTCAAGATATATACTCCGGATGGAAGGTTTTGGGGTGTCCAAGTGGCGTTTGCTCCTCGGATCGCCTTGGTTTCGATCAGCTGACCTTTGATGTTGTACACTTCCATCATACTGGTAGAGTTATCAGCTTCTTTTAGCTCAATATATACGTCCCTGGTGAAGGGATTTGGGTAGGCTAGGATCGCCGGTTTGACAGGAGTAGTTTCGGTGTAATCCTCGATGCCTACGTAGTTCCCGTTCTCGTCAATCCTCACAAGCCCTATACGGTTGGGATTAGGATAGATATTGATCATCGTAGCACAATAGAGGATATCTCCATTCTCAAGCTCGATCATGGGATGATCTCCAACGCCGATCCTCTCATTGGGAAGGGCATTACTCGTCCACAGGAGGTTGAAATTCTCGTCAAACTTGAATATCTCTCCCACAGGAGTGGAGATAGCCAGCAGGATGCAATTGTTTGAGGAGCGCATCACACAGAAGGGTCGTGGATCAAATGGCGAAAGACCTTGATCGAGTAAACGGTTGGCAGGGATTACTAAGATCGGCTCACCCGGGTCTTCATTAGCAAAATCTATCCCAAAATCATAAACTCGCAATTCTGAAACACCACTGAATGAGTAGTAATATAACCCATAGTATCGGTCGTCAATTTCGATAAAGTCTTGAATATAATCGCATTGTAGTAATTTAGTCCATATAACATCACCACTGGAAGTCATCTTCATCACTTTATAATTCGGATGATGCCACCACAGATTGACGAATGAACCATCGCTTATTTGCTTTATGCACATGTGCTCGTGGGAGAACTTCGGAATTTGCCACAAGCAGTCGAGATTATATGCAAACTTCAGCACCTGGTAAGCCGGGTATCGGGATACGACAATAAAGCTGTCGCTATCCTCAATTATATCCAGTGCTTCAATTTGATCTCCATTTCCATCTATTAAACGAAGACTTTCCTCATATTGCAAGTTTCGATTCAATCTGTGAATCCTATGCTCGTACGCATCCAAAGCAAGGTATCCGCTGTGCCCATCCTTGATAATATGTGAATAGTATCCGTATAATAATCCGTCTTCATTGTAAGGGATAAAGGAAGTCCCCAAATAATCACCTCTCCGAGAGTAGGATGCGATCGGAGATTGTAAATATAGTAGTTCGAGAGGCGGTGGGGTTGAGTATGTAGCCAGCATCTGCAAGCCAAGACTTCCGCCATATTTTTCGAATACATTGGCTGCCGTTGTCAGGTCTGAGAGATATGAGTACCAATATGGATGAGTCTGTTCGGTAGGATAATAGTACCGGATAAAAGTGCTGTCCACCTGTGCCGTTAAACCGAGCATCAGGCTCAGAAAACAGATTGACGAGGTTAGCTGTTTAACACCCCAACTCATATAGTCTCCTTATCTCCAATCTTAGTCTTACTCTTTCAATTGTACAGAAGAATAATCAAATGGAGATCAATCATTGAATCTTATGGGCTTAATAAAACACTGTGCCTTGGATATATATACATGTTCATAGTTAGGAGGATCAATTCTATGCATATGGAAGTCGCTTCTAAGAAATACCTGTTGCATTATCAATTAGATAGCAACCTGCTACTTAGGTACAATCACAAGATAAGTACAGTGCGATACTCATATAATAATCCTCACGGGACAATGAAGTCAAACCTCTCACTATGTGTCAAGAGATTTCTTTTCGAGGAAGAATTGCGCTTGAATTTCGATAAGTTGACAAAGATGGCAACGGTCTTTGAAGATGATGGTCTATATTAAAAACAATGCCGCTCTACTACAGCCTGGCGGATGACTCACCTTGTATCAACACCGGCACACCTGATACACTTGGGTTGAATTTACCTCCCTATGACCTTGCGGGTAACTGGCGTGTCTGGAGTGGTAGAATAGACATGGGCTGTTACGAATACGATTCCGAACCTTATGTAGGAATTGACGATCCGACAACTCCTACTTTACAGAATGGGCTGTTGTCTGTGTATCCTAATCCCTTTTCGGCTTTCACAAACCTCAAGGTCTTTATACCAGCAAACTCGGAGAACTATCTGCCAAGAGTAAGCACTGCGAGCATTGATATCTATAACATTAGAGGGCAGAAAGTCAAGAGCATCTCTCTGGATGCCACTAAGACTACAGAGCAAGATGCCTTATGGGATGGTACGGACTCCGGGGGCAAAAAGTGCTCAACCGGGGTTTATCTGTTAAACCTGACAGTCAATGGAAAACGGTGTATGGTGAAGAAAGCCACTCTGGTCAGGTGAATCTCTCAGAAGCGATAGTGAGGTAATTAGAGCGATTGGGGCAGACCCGAATGGCGAAATGCTCCCTCACTATGATATTCTGATATTGGGGCACCGGACAATATCCTCTTGATCACTTGACCACTACCAGCTTGGTAGTGGCGATACTTCTATTTCCCTGTTCCAGACTAATCAAGTAAATACCATTGGGCATAAGCTCCAGAGCTTCGTTTGGAAGCTCAACGCTTTGCTCTTTGAGTTGCCCATTGAACTTGTCGGAATACACTCTTTGTCCCTTGATATTGAAGATACTATAGCCTAGATCTCCCGCTTGATCACTTTTTACTGAGATCATTACTTTGTTGCTCGAAGGCTGAGGATAAGCCATGATTGATTCAACGTGGGCGGGAGTGACGGGATCGTCATTGGCTACTACATTGCCGTTGGAATCGGTTTTTACAAGGACAATAGTGCCATGATGCATTGGGAACAAGATGCTGCCATCGGGCATAACCAAAAGGTTTTTAGAGCCTGTCCCAAAGTAAATTGCTCCCAAGGTGTTGTATGATCTACTCCATTGATGGACACCATCCGGACTATAGCTGTGGAGAATTTGGTTTATTGACGATCTGCTTAGATACACTAAATTACCGTTTGGAAGCACTTCCAATGAAACAATTTCGTTGAGATGATAACCAGCAGGAATATCATCGGCGATTAAATCAAGATTCTGTTCATCTGAATTTACTCTCCACAGCTTGTAGTATCCTAGGATATATATGTTATTATCAGATGATACCTTGCAATCAAATAAGCTTGTGTTGTAATCCACTGCAGTATATGTCCAGATCGTATCACCGACGGCAGTAAAGTTAGCGTATTTACCTCTTGCGAGACTTATCCAACCATCATTGTATGGTTCAATAGAGTTAAATCCAAATCCATAATTGGGAAAGCCATCACTTTGCCAGACCACATTGAACTGGAAGTCGGTTTTAAGAACCACTGCTTGACTATTGACTATTCCGGCAAACATTAAACCATCGTTCGTATATTGCATGTCGTATAAAGATGCAGAAAAGCCATTTACGGTATAGAATAGATAGTAGGAAACCATATTCATCTCAGCATCGAATACGTACAGTTGTTCATTCTTTAGGCAATAGTACCTGTCAATACCATTGGAGACTATACTGTTAAACGCGAAGTTCCCTCCCCCTGTTCTCCTCCAAACAATCTCGCCATTTTCGTCGAGTTTCCAGAATACGTTATTGGCATAAGCAGGAATATCTCCCCAAGCAAACTCGACATACCCTTGTAATAGGTAACCCCCACCAATTGCAGGGATAACATTACAGACTTCCGAGCTCGCACTATCATGGGGCCCCGGACAGAGATCATCAAATAGATAGTTTCGTATCCATGTCGAGCCTATCAGCAGATAGGCGACACTGAGCAGCATTGCCAGAATAAACAGCCGTTTCATTTTACCTCCATGAGCCATCAGCCGTTGAAGTTCATAGCTAAAGATCCCAAAGCATCGTGTAGTCACGATCCGGAGGCTACCAACTCAAGCAACTTTCTCCGGGAAGCGAGAAAAACGATTCATTAAGCCATTACGAAACCAGGTGGGTGTGCTTGTCAAGATATCATCCACTGGATCACTTGACCACTACCAGCTTGGTAGTGGCTAAACTTTTATCTCCCTGTTCCAAACTGATCAGGTAAACTCCATTGGGCATATGATCCAGAGCTTCGTTGGGAAGCTCAACGCTTTGCTCTTTGAGTTGCCCATTGATCTTGCCGGAATATATCCTTTGTCCTCTGATATTAAAAATGCGGTACCCTAGATCACCCACCAGATCACTTTTTACTGAGATCATTACTTTGTTGCTCGCAGGCTGAGGATAAGCCATGATGGATGCCACAGGTGCGGGAGTGACTGGATCATCATTTGCTACTACATTGCCGTTGGGATCGGTTTTGATTAAAATTATACCACCATGGTGCATTGGGAACAGAATGCTGCCGTCAGGCATTACCAAAAGGTTCTTAGAGCCTGTCCCAAAGTAAATTGCTCCCAATGTGTCGTATGATCTACTCCATTGATGGACACCATCGGGGCTATAACAGTGAAGTAACTGATTGGTACTGGTTCTACCGGTATACACTATGTAGCCATTGGGTAAACAGCTGATTGATTGATTGGGACTGTTACCGCTTAATGGATTGATGTCTGCTATTACCTCATATGATTGAGTATTCAAACTGACGCGAATAAGCTTGTATCCGACTACGTCTCTAGTGAGGCTGTAAATTGTGCCATTATTGGATACCGCAACATCAAAGAAGCTGGTTAAGTTTACGCTGTCAATAACTGTCCATATTGAGTCTCCGACAGCATCAAATTGCGAAAAACTTCTTTGTGTAACTGCAACCCAGTCATTATCGTAAGGCTCTATAGCACGAAAATGAAAACCATGAGCCCAGAAAGGATCACTTTGCCAGATTACATTAAACTGGAAATCGGTTTTAAGAACCACAGCTTGGCCATTGACTTGACCGGCAAAGACTAAACCATCGTCAACATATTGCATGTCGTATAAGGAAGCAGAAAAGCCATTGATACTGGAGAAAATGTAATGGCCCATCATATTCATCTCGGAGTCGAAAACATACAGATAAGAGACCCCTGAACTCATTCTTAAGCAATAGTATCGATCAACGCCATTGGTAACCATACTGACAAATGGACTACCTGCTCCCCCTGTTTTCCTCCAAACAATGTCGCCATTCTCGTCGAGTTTCCAGAAAACATTTGCTTCATAAGCAGGTATATCTCCCCAAGCATACTCGACATAGCCTTGCAATAAGTAACCCCCACCAATAGCAGGGATAACATTACAGACTTCAGAGCTCGCACTATCATGTGGACCCGGACAGAGACCATCAAAAAGGTAGTAGCGTATCCATGTCGAGCCTATCAGCAGATAGGCGACACTGAGCAGCATTGCCAGAGTAAACAGCCGTTTCATTTTTCCTCCATGAGCCATCAGCCGTTGAAGTTCATAGCTAAAGATCCCAAAGCACCGTGTAGTCCCGATCCGTAGGCTACCGAAGCAAGGTATTGATTTCCCGGAAGTGGGAACAACCTGTCGCTGTGCCTATAGTTATCAAATGACTATATTTCTGTCAAGAGTTCATGCGCAGGCTTGGCATCGGGTCTTCAAAGAAACCGATAGGAAACGCCACAAGCGGTCATGGATCGGAGAAAACCGATATTGCCCGGGTCCGGGTGGGGAGATCGGAGGGACAGGATCAATAGGAGGATAGAGCAAGGCGGATAATTTCCTATTGACAAAGAAGGGCGGGGGAAAAACTTTGAGCCTAAGACAAGACATAGAGTGAAAGCCAAAAAAGTGGTTGACAAATTTTGGGGTATCAGATTCAGTGGCAAAACCCAATGCCGATGTAGCTCAAAGGTAGAGCAATTGATTTGTAATCAATAGGTTGGGGGTTCAATTCCCTTCATCGGCTCCAGAGATTAATTGTGGAGAGGTTCCCGAGTGGTCAAAGGGAACAGACTGTAAATCTGTCGTCAGTCGACTTCGGAGGTTCAAATCCTCCCCTCTCCACCATTTACTCAAGTGCCTTCAAAATTTGCGCGGGAGTAGCTCAGTTGGCTAGAGCATCAGCCTTCCAAGCTGAGGGTCGCGGGTTCGAACCCCGTTTCCCGCTCCATTTTTTAGTGAATATAAAAGATCAGCTCATGTAGCTCAGCAGGTAGAGCACTTCCTTGGTAAGGACGAGGTCACCGGTTCAAATCCGGTCATGAGCTCCATCTTTTTTTATGTTAGTAAATTAATTACAAGGAATGGAATCGTAAAGAATTCCAGGAGGAACAATGGCAAAAGAGAAATTCGTACGTAGCAAGCCACATGTAAATGTTGGTACGATTGGTCACATTGACCATGGTAAGACGACGCTCACGGCTGCTATCACAGCCTATCTCGCAAAGAAGGGCGGAGCTAAATTCCGTTCCTTTGATAGTATTGACAATGCCCCGGAAGAAAAAGCCCGTGGTATAACCATCGCAACAGCCCACGTTGAATATGAAACCGAAAATCGCCACTATGCCCACGTTGACTGCCCCGGTCATGCTGACTATATCAAAAACATGATCACCGGTGCGGCTCAGATGGACGGTGCGATCCTCGTTGTCAGCGCCTATGACGGTCCCATGCCCCAGACTCGCGAGCACATCCTGCTTGCCCGTCAGGTCGGTGTGCCTGCCATGGTCGTTTTCCTTAACAAGTGCGACCTCGTCGAAGATCCCGAACTCCTTGACCTCGTGGAAATGGAAGTTCGTGAGCTTCTCGACAAGTACGAATTCCCCGGCGACGAAGTTCCGATCATTCGCGGATCAGCCCTCAAAGCCCTCAACGGAGAGCCTGATGGTGAAGCCCAGATCCAGGAACTGATGGATGCCGTGGACAGCTACATTCCGCTGCCTGACCGCGCGGTTGACAAGCCCTTCCTGATGCCCGTCGAAGACGTGTTCTCCATCCCCGGACGTGGAACAGTCGCGACCGGTCGCGTCGAACGTGGCGTGATCAAGATCCAGGAAAAGATCGAGCGTGTCGGTATTCGCGAGACTGTCGAAACCACCTGCACAGGTGTCGAGATGTTCCGCAAGCTCCTCGATGAAGCCCAAGCCGGAGACAACATTGGTGTTCTTCTGCGTGGCTTTGCCAAGACGGACGTCGAACGCGGTATGGTTCTTGCCAAGCCGAAGTCGATCACCCCTCACACCAAGTTCGTCGGTCAGACCTACGTTCTGACGAAAGACGAAGGTGGACGTCACAAACCCTTCCAGACCGGCTATCGTCCCCAGTTCTATTTCAGAACCACTGACGTGACCGGCAGCCTGACCCTTCCCGAAGGCGTCAAGATGGTCATGCCCGGCGACAACGTCGAGATCCAGGCTGAGCTCATCACTCCCATCGCCATGGAACAGGGTCTTCGTTTCGCTATCCGTGAAGGTGGTCACACCATCGGTAGCGGTGTGGTATCCTCCATCATCGAGTAAGATCAGAGAATAACAATGAGAGATATCATAATTCTGGCTTGTGAAGAATGCAAGAATCGTAACTATACGACGACCAGAAACAAGCGCAAGCACCCAAACCGGATGGAGCTGAAGAAATTCTGCCCCACTTGCCGGAAGCATACAGCACACAAGCAGCGCTAAACCGCTGACATATATGTTGCAGGACAGTAGTTCAACTGGTAGAGCACCGGTCTCCAAAACCGGGTGTTGCGGGTTCGATTCCTGCCTGTCCTGCCACATTTTTTATGATGGCATGCCATCACCCATAGTATAGCCAATGGAAATGGTGAGATAAATGAAATTCGAAAGCATCAAGAAGTTTTTTCGCGAAGTACGGGCTGAGATGAAGTCTGTGACTTGGCCCAGCAAAGCTGACCTCAAAGAGGGTACGATCGTCGTCATCGTCATGTCTGCCATCGTTTCCGTATTTTTGTCCCTGGTCGATCTGGGCTTTAACAACATTATCAATCTGGTGTTTTAAGAGATATGTCCGACAAAAAGTGGTATGTGATCCATACCTACGCCGCACATGAGAACAAGGTCAAGACCGCTATCGAGAAAGGTCTGATCGGCACGCCGCTTGAGAACCTGGTAGGACAGGTATTGGTGCCCGTCAGCAAGACCTTTATCATTCGCGATGGCAAGAAGGTCGAAAGGGAGAAGAAGCTCTTTACCAGCTACGTGATCATCGAAGCTGAGATGACTCCCGAGCTCAAGACCTATATCCTGAACATAGCCGGCGTGACAAACTTCCTGGGTCTGACCAAAGACAAGAAAGACCCGATCCCGCTCAATGACGATGAAATAGACAGAGTCTATGGGATTACTGAAAGAGATCACACCAGTCAGAGCTTTACTTATTTCCCCGGGGACCCGGTCAAAGTCACCGCCGGTCCTTTCTCGGACTTTGAGGGCATTATCCAGAAGGTCGCCGATGACGGCAGTAAGCTGATAATTGAGGTCACGGTGTTCGGCAGAAAGACGCCGGTCGAGCTCAATTCGAATCAGGTAGAACTACTCAAGAAATAAATAGATAATATACAGAGGATAGAGAAATGGCTAAACCAAAAGATGCCGTAGCAATGATCAAGCTTCAATTACCAGCCGGTAAGGCAACCCCGGCACCCCCGGTGGGTCCCGCCCTCGGTCAGGCTGGTGTCAATATACCTGAGTTTTGCCGTCAGTTCAACGAAAAGACTGCGGATCAACCCGGAATGGTCTTCCCGGTCGTTATATACGTCGCCAAGAACAAGTCCTTCACCTTCGAGATCAAGACCCCGCCCGCGGCGATCCTGATCAAGAAAGAAGCCGGACTGGCAAAAGGCAGCGCGACCCCGAACAAAGCGAAGGTCGGAAAACTCAATCAGGATCAGCTGCGCAATATCGCCCAGCTCAAGATCCAGGACATGAATTGTCATACCCTTGAATCCGCAATGAGTATGATCGCAGGTACTGCAAGAAGCATGGGCGTCACAGTCGAAGACTGATGACACCTCTTCTTAAGCAGGAGAACGTATTCATAAGGAGAGTCAATGAAACATAGTAAAAGGTACACACATGCCTATTCGAGCTACGATCGCCAAAAGCGTTTTGACCTCGACGAAGCTCTGAAGATCTTGAAGACCATCCCGTCTTCAAAGTTTGATGAGACCGTCGAAGTTCACTTCAACCTTGGCGTCGATCCTCGAAAAGCCGATCAGCAGATCAGAAACTCGATCATTCTTCCCCACGGAACGGGAAAGACTGTCCGAGTCCTCGTCTTTGCTGAAGGCGACAAGGCAGATGAAGCCAGAAAAGCTGGCGCCGATTACGTTGGAATGGATGACCTCGTCGAAAAAGTATCATCTGGATGGTTCGATTTTGACATGGTGATCACCACCCCCACGCTGATGGGGCGTATCGGTAAACTGGGACGCGTCCTTGGTCCACGTGGGTTAATGCCCAACCCCAAGGTCGGAACGGTCACCATGGACCTTGCCAAGGCAGTCGATGAAGCCAAGGGCGGAAAGGTCACTTATCGTGTCGATAAGTTCGCCAATCTGCATATTCCCGCCGGAAAGCTGAGCTTCCCGGTCGAGAACCTCAAAGGCAACATCAAGGCTATCCTCGGCGCAGTCCTCAAAGAACGTCCGGCAACCTTGAAGGGGATCTTTATCAAGAGCATTACCCTCTGCACCACCATGGGTCCCGGTGTCAAACTACAGGTCGCAAGCGCAACCTTGGAAGCAAAGAGCTAAGGGAGTATTGTAATGGTTCAAGATGTAAAGTACGACATAGTAAAGAGCTTGAAATCGAGATTAGACGGCGCAAAAGCGATTGTACTTGTGGATTACAAGGGAATTAACATCGAACAGGTAAACGAACTCAGAGGAAGATTCAGAGAATCTGGGGTCGATTACTTTGTGCAAAAGAACACCTTGATCAAGCTGGCTTTGAATGAGCTGGGGATCAATGATTTGGATAATGAACTGGTCGGTCCGACGGCTGTCGCGGTCTGCAATCTCGATGAGGTTTCACCCGCCCGCGTCATGACCAAGTTCCTGAAAGAAGTGATGGAAGGCGCGAATTTCCCGTCGTTTAAAGCAGGATACGTGGCAGGACACGTATTTGACGCGAACGAGCTCAAAGCTCTTGCCCTTCTTCCTTCACGTGAAGAACTGCTCGCCAAGGTGCTCGGTGGTATCCAAGCCCCGATCAGCAATCTCCTCGGCGTCACACAAGGCATCATCCGCAAGTTCGTATATGCAGTGGATGCCATTGTCAAGAAACAAGCTGAAGCCAGCTAAACAAAATTAATGATATATACCTGGAGGAACAATGTCCGATAAAAAGCAACAAGTTATAGACCTGATCAAAGAAATGACGGTCCTTGAACTTTCCGAGCTTGTCAAAGAAATGGAAGAGATCTTTGGCGTCTCTGCCGCCGCCCCTGTCGCAGCTGTTGCCGCTCCTGCCGCAGCCGCAGCCGAAGCTAAAGAAGAACAGACAGAATTTGACGTGATCCTTGCCAACGCCGGCGATAAGAAGATCAACGTCATCAAAGTCGTCCGCGAGATCACCAAGCTTGGTCTCAAAGAAGCCAAAGACCTCGTTGACGGTGCCCCGAAAATGGTCTCTGAAAAGGTTAGCAAAGAAGAAGCTGATTCAGTTAAGAAAAAACTCGAAGAAGCTGGTGCAACTGTCGAAGTCAAGTAATGGCGCAGAGCCGAACTATAATGTCCAAAAAAAGTCCGCAAGGGCTTTTTTTGGACTAATTATGCATTATTACACCTCTTTTTATGCAGTGAGTCTGGGTTAAGGTCCCCGGGATAGCCCCGGGCGTAAGTCTTTAACCTGTATGAACCGGTTAACCAATAAGAAATGACCATGCGTTGGTTCAAAAAAACCACAAAGGAGTGAGCTTTTGAGAAATATCAAAAGTTATTCCCGTATATCCGGAAGATTTGCCGAGCTTGGAATACCCGAAGTAGAGATCCCAAATCTTTTGGCAATGCAAGTAGATTCTTTTAACGAATTCCTGCAGAAGGATGTCCATCCGATGCGCCGGGAAAAAAGAGGACTGCAGGCAGTCTTTGAAGCCATATTCCCGATCGAGGACACCAAGGGAAACTTTACTCTCGAATTCATCGAGTACAACATCCTCCAAGAGAAGTATTCGATCGAAGAGTGCCGGGAGAGGAACCTCTCCTACCAGGCTCCGCTCAAAGCTAAGATGCGTTTGAACGTATTTGAGCAAAACGAGAATGGACGCGAGCACAAAGACACTATCGAGCAGTATGTCTTCCTCGGTGAGATCCCGCTCATCACGGAACAGGGAACCTTCATCGTCAACGGCGCTGAAAGGGTCATCATCTCCCAGCTGCAACGTTCCCCCGGTGTATTCTTCTCCGAGGAAAAGCATGCCAGCGGTAAGACCCTCTACTCCGCCAAGGTGATCCCTTACAACGGATCATGGCTGGAATTCGACATAGACATCCACGATGTCATGTATGTTCACATCGACAAACGCCGCAAACTCCCGGTGACCACGCTTCTCCGCGCTATCGGGATCTCCACCAACGAAGATCTTCGCAAGATCTTCTACAAGGCTGAAACATTGAAGTTGAAAGAGGCGAAAGGCCGCCATTTATACGCCGACGTAGTAGTCGAGACTCAGCCTGAACCTATCGCGTTTGCCAACGAACAGCTTACCGAGAGTTTGATAACCCGCCTGGATGCCAACGGGCTCAAGGAGATCGAGGTTATCGATTACGAATACGAAATAGCCCGTAAGGTGCTGGAAAATACCATTAGCAAAGACCCCACCATGAATCAGGAAGATGCCCTGAAAAAGATATACAGCCTGATCCGTCCCGGTGAAGAAGCCTCAGTCGAGATAGCCAAGCAATTGGTAGATCGGATGTTCTTCAACGAGAAGAGATACAACCTCGGTGAGGTCGGCAGATACAAGATAAACACGAGACTTGGGATAGACGTGGACATGAATACTCTGACCCTCACGGTCGAAGACTTCGTCTATATCTTCAAGACTTTGATAAACATCTATCACGACGACGATGAGGTCGATGATATCGATAACCTCGCGAACAGACGCGTGCGCACCGTCGGTGAATTGCTCCAGGAGCAATACACTTCCGGTCTGGCGATGATCGCCAGGATCATCCAGGAAAGAATGGCTATCTCCAATACCGATGAGATCACCGTTCATGACCTGGTTAACAGCAGCGCGCTGATCAACGTCGTCCAGTCCTTCTTCCTGACCGGTCAGCTTTCTCAGTTCATGGAGCAGACCAATCCTCTCGCCGCGCTCAGGCACAAACGTGCTTTCTCGGCGCTGGGACCCGGTGGTCTGACCCGCGAACGCGCCGGATTTGAGGTTCGTGACGTTCACGCCTCACACTATGGTCGCGTCTGCCCGATCGAGACTCCTGAAGGACCGAATATCGGTCTGATCGTGTCTCCCTCGATCTACTCACGGATCAACCATCTCGGCTTTATGGAGACTCCATATCGCAAGGTCGTCGATGGACGCGTCACGGATGAGTATGACTTCATGGATGCAGCTCAGGAAGAGAAATATATTATCGCCCAATCGAACGTGACTCTGGATGACGATCGCCGCATCCTTGACGAGCTGATCTTTGCCCGTCAGCGCGGTGACTATATCCAGGTGCGTCCCGATCAGATAGAGTACATGGATGTCGCACCGCAACAGATGGTCTCCGTCTCTGCTGCGATGATCCCCTTCCTCGAACATGACGATGCGAACCGCGCTCTGATGGGCTCGAACATGCAGCGTCAGGCAGTTCCTCTGATCAATCCGCAGGCTCCGCTGGTCGGAACCGGGATGGAGCGGATCGCTACGATGGATACAAGCTCCATCGCCGTCGCTCCTTACGATGGCGTCGTCACGAACGTGACCTCAGCCTACGTCGAGATCAAGCCTCTGAACGAGAAAGATGAAGCCTATTACCTCAGCACAGGCAATCGCATTGAGCTGAAGAAATTCGTCCGTACCAACCAGGATACATGCAACAATCAGCGTCCGGTCGTCCGGATCGGTGATGTGGTCAAGAAAGGACAGCCCATATCCGATGGTGCCTGCGTCGAAGATAATCGCCTCGCTCTGGGGACGAACCTCGTCGTTGCCTTCATGCCCTGGTATGGTTACAACTACGAAGACGCTATTATCCTCAGCGAGAAGGTCGCCCGGGAAGATACACTCACCTCGATCTACATCGAAGAGATGGAAGTCCTCGTTCGGAACGTCAAGAATGGCAGAGAAGAACTCGCCTATGATATCCCGAACGTCCCTGCCCAAGCCTTGCGTAATCTGGATAAGACCGGTATCATCAGAGTCGGTAGCGTGATCCATGCCGGAGACATCATCGTCGGTAAGGTCACCCCGAAGAGCATCGAGATCGATCCTTCTCCGGAAGAGAACCTGATGCGCGCCCTCTTTGGCGATCGTGCGGGAGACTTCACGAATAGCTCTCTCAAGGCAAAGCCCGGTATGGAAGGCGTCGTCATCGATGTCAAGGTCTTCAGCCGTCTCGAAGATGGCTCGGATGCCGAGACCGATAACGAAGAACGCATCCTGAAGCTCAAAGCCGAGCAGAACAACCGCCGCAAAAAGGTCGAAGAGTTCAAAGAAGAAAAGCTGACCCTCGCTCTTCTGGGTGAGGTCGCTCAGAATATCTGGGACGAGAAGACCAACATAAACTTCATTATGCCCGGCAAGAAGATCACCAAGGACGACATCGCCAGGATCAACTTTAAGAAGCTTGATCTGGACGTCGATCTGGTGCAGGATCCTGCCAAGAATGAATACATCTACAACGAGATAGTCCTCAAGATCAAACACTCCCTCGAGCAGAGCGATAATATCTACAAGAAGTCCTACGAACGCATCAAACACGGCGACGAGCTGCAGTATGGTGTCCGTAAGATGGTCAAGGTCTATGTCGCCAAGAAGCGGAAGATCGAAGTGGGTGACAAGATGGCCGGTCGTCATGGTAACAAGGGTGTGATTTCTATCGTTGCCCCGATCGAAGATATGCCTTTCATGCAGGACGGAACTCCGGTTGACATCGTGCTCAACCCTCTTGGTGTGCCTTCCCGTATGAACATCGGTCAGATCATGGAAACGCATCTCGGCATGGCTGCGAAGGTTTTGGGATTCGAAGTCGAAACCCCGATCTTTGACGGTGCGACCAATGAAGATATCCGGTCTGAGCTCCAGAGAGCGGGACTCCAGCCTGATGGCAAGCAAGTCCTCTATGACGGAAAGTCCGGTGAACCCTTCAAGGAAAGAGTGACCGTCGGCGTCATCTACATGATGAAGCTGAACCACCTTGTCGCTGACAAAATGCATGCCAGATCCACGGGACCTTACTCGTTGATCACACAGCAGCCTCTGGGTGGTAAAGCCCAGCACGGCGGACAACGTCTCGGTGAAATGGAAGTCTGGGCTCTGGAAGCCTATGGAGCCGCTCACCTTCTGGAAGAGATGCTCACGATCAAGAGTGATGACGTCGATGGCAGAAACAATGCCTTCAAGGCGATCACCCGCGGCGAGAATCCTCCTCCTCCCGGTGTTCCGGAATCCTTTAACGTGCTCATCAGTGAGCTCAAATCACTCGGCTTTGATATTGAGTTTATCAAAGACGAAGAGTCAAGATAGGGAGAGATCATGTTAAAAGATACAAGACGTGAAATCAGACCCAACGAATACGACTTTGTCCGCATCAAGATCGCTTCTCCCGACACTATCGTGAACGAGTGGTCTCACGGTGAGGTGACCAAGCCGGATACATTGAACTACCGTACCCTCAAGCCCGAAAAAGACGGTCTCTTTTGCGAACGGATCTTCGGACCCGAAAGAGACTACGAATGCGCTTGCGGTAAATATAAGAAGAAAAGATTCCAGAATACAACCTGCGACAGATGTAACGTCCTGGTGACCACTTCCCGCGTCCGACGCACCCGCATGGGTCATATCGACTTGGCAGTGCCCATCGCGCATATCTGGTTCGTGAAGAGTGCTCCTTCCAAGATCGGAACCCTTTTGGACATGACGATCAAGGATCTGGAACGCGTGCTGTATTATGAGAGCTTTATCGTGATCGATCCGGGCGACAGCCCTTACGAGAAGATGGAGCTGCTGGAAGTCGATGAATACTATGAGATCAAAGATAAAGTAGGGAGCAACTTCCTGGCTTTAATGGGTGCTGAAGCGGTCAAAGAGCTCTTGCTCAGGATAGATCTGAAGAATGAAGCTCTCGACCTGCGTACCCGCCTGAAAATGGAAGAATCAACCCTGCGCAAACAAAAGCTGATCAACAAGCTTAAGATAGTCGATGCATTCAGCAAGTCCGGGAACAGTCCTGCGAACATGATCCTGGAAGCCCTTCCAGTGCTTCCTCCGACATTGCGTCCGCTGGTTCCCCTGGAAGGCGGCAGATTTGCCACCGCGGACTTCAATGACCTCTATCGCAGAGTCATCACCCGCAACAACAGGCTCAAGCAGTTGCTCGAAATTCGCGCACCTGAGGTCATCCTTCGCAATGAAAAGCGGATGCTCCAGGAAGCCGTCGATGCCCTGATCGATAACTCGAGAAAGGCTCGTCCCGTACGCGGAAGAGGCAATCGCCCCTTGAAGTCTCTGACCGATCAGCTCAAAGGTAAGCAAGGACGTTTCCGTCAAAACCTGCTCGGAAAACGCGTTGACTACTCCGGTCGTTCGGTTATCACCGTCGGCCCCGAGCTTAAGCTCAACCAATGCGGACTTCCCAAGGACATGGCGGTAGAGCTCTTCAAGCCTTATCTGATCGAACGTCTGCAAAAGATGGGCGAGGTTGACAAGGTAAAGAATGCCAAGAAGCTGATCGAGAAAAAGCAGCCGGAGATCTGGTCGATACTCGAAGATGTGATCAAGGATTATCCGGTGCTGTTGAACCGCGCTCCGACCCTTCACCGTCTGGGTATTCAAGCGTTTATGCCTGTCCTGACAGACAACAAAGCCATCCAGCTGCACCCGATGGTTTGCGTTCCCTTTAACGCCGACTTCGACGGTGACCAGATGGGTGTCTATGTGCCGCTTTCCCAGGAAGCTCAGGTCGAAGCCAGAGTGCTGATGCTCTCGACCCGCAACCTGCTGCTTCCGGCAAACGGACGTCTGGCAATGGCTGCCAACCAGGACATCGTGCTGGGTTGCTTCTATCTGACGATGGACGTGAAGGATGCTCCGGAAGACTTTACAACCCTGAAGCATTTCTACGGTCCCACCGAGGTTATCGCAGCTTATGAAAACGAAGAACAGCTTTGCTCTGTCAAAGGTGATCAGGTCGTCGAGCGTGAGCTTGATCTGCACACCTGGATCAGAGTGAAGATTGACAATAACTATATAGTGACTACGGTCGGCAGAGTGATCTTCAACCAGATCCTGCCTCCCGAAGTCGGTTTCCAAAACGTCACCTATGATAAGGGCAAATTGAACGACCTGGCGATGCTGTGCTTTGACGCAGTGGGTCAGTGGCGTACAGCCATTATCCTGGACGACCTCAAAGCTCTTGGTTTCCGCTACGCGACCCGCGCGGGGGTGACCTTCAGCTTTGATGACATCATCGTTCCCGAGCGTAAGGACGATATCATCGCCGAGACGGACGTCGAAGTCAAGAAGATCTTCGATCTGCACCAGAAAGGCGGTATTACCGAGAACGAACGCTTTGGCCGTATCGTCGATCTTTGGAAGAAGACGACAGTGCGTGTGACCGATGAGCTGATGGAAGAGCTTTCCCACAGCAGAAACGGGCGTAACTCCATCTATATGATGTACAAGTCCGGTGCTCGTGGATCAAAAGATCAGATCAAACAGCTCGGTGGTATGCGCGGACTGATGGACAAGCCTACCAAGATCGGTGCCGGTGGTGGCGGTGACGTTATCGAAACCCCCATCAAGTCGAACTTCAAAGAAGGTCTGACCGTTCTTGAATACTTCGTCTCGACTCACGGTGCCCGTAAAGGTCTTGCCGATACAGCGTTGAAAACAGCCGACGCCGGTTATTTGACCCGTCGTCTGGTGGACGTCGCCCAGAACGCGATCATCACGATCGAAGACTGCGGAACATCCCGCGGGGTGCACATGAACGTCCTCAAAGAGGCGAATGAAGTCGTGCAGACCCTTTCCGAACGTATCCAAGGCAGAACTGCGGTTGACGATATCGTCGATCCTGTCACCGGAAAGGTTCTCGTTCAGGCAGGTGAAGAGATCACGAACAAGATGGCTAAGACCATCCAAAACCACGGTCTGATCTCCGTTCACGTTCGCTCAGTGCTTACTTGCGAAGCCGATACCGGGATCTGCGCCAAGTGTTACGGACGTAACCTCGCCACACAGAAACCTGCAACGATGGGTGATCCTGTCGGTATCATCGCTGCTCAGAGTATCGGTGAACCCGGAACACAGCTTACCCTGCGTACCTTCCACATCGGTGGTGCCGCATCGACCGCGACCGACCTTGCCGAAGTGGTTTCCAACCACGACGGTATCGTCAAGTTTGACAGAATGAACACCGTGACCAGCCCCGAGAACCAGGTTATCTCCGTTTCTCACCTTGGTCGCATTCTCATTCTCGACGAAGCTGACGAGAGCAAGGTCTTGGAAGAATACAAGGTCGAATACGCAGCGACGATACATGTCCGCGACGGACAAAAGATAGCCCAGAACACCAAGATGCTGAGTTGGGACCAGTTCAACAATCCGCTGATCTCCACGGCAAAAGGTGTCCTGCATTATGAGAACTTCATCCGTGACATAACATTCAAAGAAGAATACAACGACATTCTCTTTACCAGAGACATCACGATCATCGAATCCAAGGATCGCAAAAAGCAGCCTCAGTTCAGGATCGTGGGAGATGATGGTAGCGTCGTCCAGGTTCCTCTGCCTTCCGGCTTGACCATTCGCGTCGAAGACGGCAGCTATGTCTATCCCGGTCATATTCTGGGACAGACCTCGCGTATGACGATCAAACAGCGAGATATCACCGGTGGTCTTCCGCGCGTTCAGGATCTCTTTGAAGCCCGCGTCCCCAAGGACAAGGCAAAGATTTCCGATATCGATGGAACGGTCACGATCGGCGGTCTGAAGAAGACCGGACGTGACATCTTCGTCACCCCGACCAATGGTCTCATGGCACCCAGTGATGGTAAGGTACTCGTCCAGACGGATGATACCCGCAATCAGATCGTAGTGCTCACGGACAAGACCGTCTATACAGAGAAGGATGGCAAGGTCACGATCATCGAAGAGAACAAGAAGAAGATCGTGCAGATCGCCAAACGTAATACCAAACCGGTGGAATATGAGATCCCCAAGAGCATGACCATCATCGTCAGCGATGACGAGTCCGTCAAAGCGGGAGCTCCTCTCTGCGGTAAGGTCTATCCGATCCCTGCCGATCAGGAAAGCATCGTCGCAACGGGTGACACAGTGAAAATGGGTCAGCCGATCGCGGGGCGTAAGTATTCGATCCCCTCAGGAAAGCGTATCATCGTTCACCAAGGTGACCACGTCGAAAGCGGTGACGCTCTCTCCGACGGACCGCTGGATCCCCATGATATGCTCGTCCGCGGGATCATCGAAGCTCAGATGCTGATCCTGAACGAGATCCAGGAGATCTACCGTAAACAAGGTGTGAAGATCGACGATAAACACGTGAGCGTGATCGTGCGTCAGATGTTCAAGAAGGTCCGAATCACCGATAGCGGCAGCACATCCTTCCTCGAAGGCGACATCGTGGACAAGATCATTGTCGAGAAAGAGAACCGTGAAGCCTTGAAGTATGGCAAAACCCCTGCGAAGTTTGAACAGCTTCTTCTGGGTATCACCAAAACTTCTCTCTTGACGGAAAGCTGGCTCTCGGCAGCTTCGTTCCAAGAAACAACGAAAGTGCTGACCAAGGCTGCCATCGAAGGTCGGATCGACCGTCTCGAAGGCCTCAAGGAAAGCATCATCCTCGGTCACCGGATCCCCGTCGGAACCGGCACCAAGGCGTATAACAACATGATCAAACAAGCTGTCGGCAGTGGGAAGACCGTTGCTGAGATCATCAGCGAATTTGCTCACCCGGATTCCGATCAGGGAGTCGAAGACTTCTTCGATTTCTAAGGAATGCAAGAATGAATATCTTACATCGTAATGATAAATAATACTGGAGGTTATCAGTGCCAACCATTAATCAACTGATACGCAAAGGCCGTACTGAGATCGAAAAGAAGAAGAAGAACAGGGCTCTTCAAGGATGTCCGCAAAGGCGCGGAGTATGCACTCGTGTTTACACGACAACGCCCAAGAAACCGAACTCAGCATTGCGTAAAGTCGCACGTGTCCGTCTTGTGAACGGATTTGAAGTTACAGCATATATTCCCGGTGAAGGACACAACCTGCAAGAGCACAGCATAGTGCTCGTCCGCGGTGGTCGTGTAAAAGACCTTCCCGGTGTCCGCTATCATATCGTCCGCGGAGCCTTGGATTCCGCCGGTGTCGAAAAACGCTTGGTCTCTCGTTCCAAGTATGGAACCAAACGTCCCAAAGCCAAGAAATAGGGAGGATTGAAACATGCCAAGAAAGAGAAAAGCCGTCGTCCGCGAAGTCCTTCCGGATCCCAAGTATAACGATATCATCCTGACCAAGTTCATGAACTGCTTGATGGTGCAGGGTAAGAAGTCCATAGCTGAGAAGATCGTCTATAGCGCTTTCGACATCATCGCCGAAAGAACTAAGCAACCCCCGTTGGAAGTCTTCAAAGCCGCTATCGACAACGTTCGTCCCCTCGTCAAGGTCGTTTCCCGTCGCGTTGGTGGTTCAAACTACCAGATCCCAATGGAAGTGAACGAGAAAAACGGTCGCGCGATCGCCTTCCGCTGGTTGATCAGCTACGCTCGCGCCCGCAGCGAAAAGACCATGATCGAGAAGCTTGCCGGTGAGCTGATCTCAGCTTACAAGAAAGAAGGCTCAAGCATCAAGAAACGTGAAGATACCCACAAGATGGCAGACGCGAACAAGGCATATGCCCACCTTCGTTTCTAACCTGTAGATACTTCACAGAACAATATGGACTCCCTTCTAAGAGGGAGTCTTTTTTTTGTGCTTGACGAACTGACGGCTTTCCGGATAGTTTAACCGTATGGTTAACGATATTCACTAAAAGGATGCTAATATGACGGTTAAGGACACCGAAGCGACGATTCTCAACGCTGCGACCAGGGTCTTTTTGGAGCACGGGCTCAGCGGAGCCAGGATGCAAGAGATCGCCGATGCTGCCGGGATAAACAAGGCGCTGCTGCATTACTACTTTCGCAGCAAGGAACGTCTCTACCAAGTCGTTCTCGAGCATCAGGTAGGTCAGGTCTTCCGGGGCTTATTCGCTGCGTTGAATCAAACGGGGAGCTTCGAGGACTGGCTTAGAAGCTTTATCCGATACTATCTCACGACGATCTCGCAGCACCCGAGCATCTCCCGGCTGTTGATCTGGGAACTTTCCGGTGATTCCTGCAGGGTTCCGGATGTGATCCGCAAAGTCTTTGCCAATGACGTTCCTCAGGGGACGAACATCAAAGAGATAGTCCGGTCAAGCCTGATCTCCGGCGGATATAACAAGGTCGATCCCGTCCAGTTTCTGATCAGTCTCCTCAGTCTCTGTGTGTATCCGATCATTGCCAAACCTATCATCTCCTCGATCCTTCCGGAAGCAGAAATGGATTCTCCGGAGTTTCTCAATACCAGGGAGGATGCGGTTTTCAGGCTGATCATCGGCGGGATCAGGGACATTCAGGCATCAAATGATATTGGGAGTAAGAAATGAAGTATCGCATATTCGCGCTGACCCTCCTCGTCCTAATGTCTCTCTCCGCCTGCGGTAGAAAGGATGAAGCTAAGAGATACACCTCTGTGCTCGAAGGGATCAAGACAGCAGTTTCGAGCCAAACCGGTGGAACCTTGTTGCAATTGATGGTAACCGAAGGGGACGTGATCGGAGTGGGAGATACCGTTGCTATCCTCGATGATCGCGAACTTAGCTACCAAATGGAGCAACTCGATGCGGCAAAACATGAGCTCGACACTCAGGAATCAGTTTCGCGGACGCAGATCGCTCAGTTGGAGACCGATGCGGAATATCTGCGTCAACGCCGGACTCGAACCCAGAATCTCTATGACTCGGCTGTCATCGCCAGACAAAACCTGGATGACATTCTGAACCAAGAGTCAAAACTCCAGTCTCAGCTCCGCGCAGCGACGAAAAGCCTCGATCTGCTACAGGCGAAGCGAGAGCAGCTGCTGGCTCAGGAAAAGACTCTCAGTAAGCGTCAGGCAGATATGGTCGTCCGTTCTGCCGTCAAAGGGCGGATAGATACTGCCTATTATCGTCAGGGTGAGCTTGTTCCACCCTTGGGGCAGATCCTACAGGTCATCGATACGCAAAGCCTCACAGCGAAGATCTACGTGAGCGAGAACGAACTTGCTCGGATCAAGACCGGATCCTCGGTAAAGGTGATCAGCTCCGGCAGCTCGAAAATGACTACCGGGACAGTGACCCGGATCGCCGATAAAGCGGAGTTCACCCCAAAAGCTATCCTGACCCCCGATAACCGCAGCAGTATGGTCTATGCTGTCGAGATCACTATCCGTGACAATACCGGATATCTCAAAGACGGAATGCCGGTAGATATCATCCTCCCATAGTATCTGATGCCGAATATTGCGCCTGAAGATATCACCAGGATCGAGACGGCAGTTCGCGTCTCAAAACTCAGCTATGCCTACACAGGGGCAAACGCGCTCAGTGACATCGATCTGGAGGTACCATCCGGGAAGATCTATGGGCTGATCGGTCCGGACGGAGCGGGTAAGACCACCCTTATGAGGATCATCTGCACTTTGCTGAAGATCCCTGCGGGTGTCGTGCAGGTTCACGGAATGGACGTTATGGAGAATATCTCCGGGATCCGGAACATCATCGGTTATATGCCGCAACGTTTCTCCCTCTATCAGGATCTGACTGTCGAGCAAAACCTTGACTTCTTTGCCAAGCTGTTTGGCCTCGGTGGAGAGCTGCTGGCAAAACGCAAAACTGAGCTTTACGCTTTTTCCCGTTTAGGAGCCTTCACCAAGCGCCGAGCCGGGGCGTTGAGCGGCGGAATGAAGCAGAAACTGGCGTTGTCCTGTGCCTTGATCCACGAGCCAAAGCTCCTGGTATTGGACGAACCTACCTATGGTGTGGATCCGGTTTCCCGGGAAGAGTTCTGGGAGATCCTGCACGATCTATCTGCTAAGGGTACGTCGATCATCGTTTCTACTCCCTATATGGAGGAGGCTTTGCAGTGTGACCGGATCAGTATGTTGCACAAAGGAGTAGCTCTGGGGCACGGGAGTCCCGGGGAACTGATCGAGCGTTTTGGGCATACCGTCTATGTCTTGCGGTCTGACGATCCCAAACGCTTGCGAAACAAGCTTACCGCTCTTTCCGGGGTACGCTCCTGCCAGCTCTTTGGTGCAAGTCTGCACGTCACTCTTGATCCTGACCGGTCAGATCTGCTGTCTGAGATCCGGAGATCGGGCGATACCAACTTTTCCTTCGAAACTTCGCGTTCCGGCATCGAAGATATATTTCTGGAGCTTATGGATGATAGTCGAAACGCATGACCTGAGCCGGAAGTTTGGCAGTTTTACTGCTGTCGAGAGCTTGAATCTGGCGATCGAAGCAGGGGAGATCTTCGGGTTCCTGGGGGCAAACGGTGCTGGTAAGACGACCACGATCAGGATGCTCTGCGGTCTTCTGCCACCCAGCAGCGGAAAGGGCAGCGTTGCTGGGCATGACATCCGTACAGCAAGTGAGATGGTAAAGCGTTCCATCGGCTATATGAGCCAGAGATTCGCGCTATATGAGGATCTCAGGATCAGAGAGAATATCGCCTTTTATGGCGGGATATACCGGCTCAGTGATGCCCAATGCCGCCGGAATACGGAATATCTGCTGGAGCGTCTTGGTTTGAGCGGTAAGGATGCCTTTGTGCGGGACTTGCCTTTGGGCTTCAAGCAGAGGCTGGCATTGGTCTGCTCTTTGGTGCATGATCCGCCTTTGGTCGTGCTGGATGAGCCCACTTCCGGAGTTGATCCCAAAGCCCGTCGAGACTTTTGGGAGCTGATAAACTCATTGGCTGAAGCGGGGAAGACCGTCCTCGTCAGCACTCACTTTATGGACGAGGCGGAGTACTGCCACAGGGTCGTGATCATGCGCGATGGCAAGGACGTTGCTCAGGGGACTCCGGCATCGCTCAAACAGATCTTTAGGGTTAGTGGAATGCAGGAACTATTTATGCTTCTGGCGCGAGGCGGACGATGAACTTGCCTCGTATCAAAGCCATAGCGGGTAAAGAGCTGTTTCATATCATGCGTGACCCGCGAACCTTGGTGATCATCATCCTGATGCCTCTATTACAGCTCATCATCTTTGGATATGCGATGAATACAGAGATACGCCATGCTCGCCTGGCGATCCGCGATCTCGCCGGGAACAAGGCTTCCGGTCAGATCGTATCAGCGTTCACCGCTACTGACTATTTCCGGGTTATTCGGCTAGGCAGCGATCCCGTCTCCTATCCTGAGCTTTTTAACCGACGCCTGGCTCAGGCTGTATTGGTCATTCCTGCAGACTTTGGCAAAGGTAAGACCGAGGTTATCCAGCTCTTATTGGACGCATCGGACGCCAATTCTGCCCAGATCATCCAAGCCTACTGTCAGGTGGTCATCCTTTCTGTGAATACTACGGCAACCCTTTCCGGAGTAGATGTCCGGGTTCGATCGCTCTACAATCCGGATATGAAGAGCGCCTTCTTCTTTGTTCCCGGCTTGATCGCGATGATCCTGGTGATGATCTGCGCCCTTCTGACCAGCATTTCCATCTCCCGGGAGAAGGAACTCGGAACGATGGAGCAGATCCTCGTTTCCCCGGTCACCGGGCTGGATGTCTTGATCGGCAAAGTGACGCCCTATATAGCTTTGGCATTGCTCGATGCCTTCATCATCCTATTGGTCGGGATGCTTCTCTTTCAAGTGCCATTCAACGGCAGCGTCCTCACTTTCATATTCTATACCCTTCTCTATGTCCTCACGGCTCTCTGCATGGGTTTGATGATCTCTACCATCGCCAAATCCCAGCAGGCAGCGATGATGATGGCTCTGGCGATGACCATGCTCCCGACGATGCTCCTTTCCGGGTTCATCTTCCCGATCCGTTCGATGCCATTTTTGCTGCAGAAGATCACCTACATCGTCCCGGCGCGCTACTATCTACAGATCATTCGCGGAATCATGCTCAAGGGCAATACGATCCCCCAATTATGGGATTCGGGCATAGTGCTGCTCATCATGAGCGCCGTCATGCTGCTGGTCGCATCCAAACGCTTTAACCTAAGGATCCGTTGATGTCGCTCAGAGTCATTCTCTCCTTTCTGCGCAAAGAGTTTCTCCAGATCCTCAGAGCTCGTGAGATGATCGCAGTGATCTTCGTATTGCCGATCATCCAGTTGCTGATCATGGGCTTTGCCGTCTCCAATGAAGTGAAGCATGTCCGGATAGCCTTTATCGACTATGACAACAGCGCTGTGAGCAGAGACCTCATCCGTTCTTTTGCTACCACAGACAGGTTTGATCTCGTCGATCCCGGGGAAGAAAGCTCCCCGGATGAGATCCTGCGCGATTGGCGGGCGCAGCTTGTCGTCGTGATCCCTGCCGGTTTTGCCCGTGATCTGGCGAAAAACCGTTTTCCCGCGGTTCAGGTAGCTGTGGACGGCATAGATGGCAATACTGCTTCGATCGCTTCAAACTATGCCCTGGGCATTGTCAGGCAGTATCTGACAACGCAAACCGATGAGCTGGACCCCTCGCTGCTGCTCCGCATGAGACGCATGACCGGGGCGAGATCGGTAAATGTCATCAGCCGGATGTGGTATAATCCTGAGCTTCGCTCTTCCTATTTCATCGTTCCGGGGATCATTGCCATCTTGGTGACGATCGGTTCGATGCTTCTTTCTGCCATGAGCCTGGTCAAGGAAAAGGAACTGGGAACCATGGAACAACTTTTGGTGACTCCCGTTCGCAAGACCGAGCTGATGATCGGCAAGCTTTTGCCCTTCTGGATCATGACTATGATCCAGCTTACCGTAGCCGTGCTGTTTGCCGGAATTGTCTTCGGTATCAGGGCTTCGGGGAGCCTGGCGGGACTATATCTGTTTTCCGGATTGTTCCTCTTCTCGACCCTTGGCTTGGGGATCATTATCTCTACATTGACGAGTAGCCAGCAACAGGCGATGTTCTTTTGCTGGTTCGCTCTTGTCTTTATGATCCTGCTGGGAGGTCTCTTCGTTCCGGTACAAAACATGCCCGCAGGGGTCAAAGCGCTTGCGGCGATCAATCCCCTGAACCACTTCATTACAGTCGTGCGTGAGATCGTCATCAAAGGCTCTCCCATCGGCTATCTGAAGCGCGAATTGCTCATCCTGAGCGGGTTTGGGATCCTCTTTTTCGGCAGTGCCGTGATGCTTTTCCGCAAGCGGGTCTGACCTACCCAACTTACTTTTCAAACCTTCCATTGTCCTCACTTCCCTCTCAAGCGTGCTTAGGCTTCAAACGGCTATCAAAGCGGTATCATATCGGTATCATATCGGCAATTTCCCCGATATGATACCGATATGATGCCGTTATGATCTCGAATAGACATCCATTCTCGGACAGGGAAGGAGACAGGGAGCAAGATCCACCGGAACATAAGGCTAAGAATATTTCCCCCAAAAGATAAGGGCGAGATCTGATGATCTCGCCCTTATGATCTTTACGGGTTGCGACAGACCTAAATGGGTCGTCGGTCACCCGGACAGCTAACTATTTGGTCAGCACCATCTTCTTGGTGATGGTGGAGCCTTCGTTCGACAGCTGGTAGAAATACATGCCGCTGGAGACAGCCTGACCGTTGTCGTCAGTGCCATTCCAGGTGGCTTTGTATGAACCGACAGTCTTGATATCGTTGACGAGAGTGCGGACGACCTGACCCTTCATGTTGTATATCTTGAGGGTGGTCTGACCGTTCTTGGGAACGATGTAAGAGATCGTCGTGCTGGGATTGAAGGGGTTCGGATAGTTGGCAGCTTCAAGGACCAGAGCAGGAGTGACGTCATCGTCATTGGGAGAGCCATATTCGACGATCGCGCGGATCATGACATCACCTTCAGTGATGGGTTCCCAGGCAGTGGTGACTTTCTTGTAGCTGAATCCGGCACCTGAAGTGTCCATACCGATCTGTGAAGCACCGGTGGTTTCCATGATGGCGATGTAGAAATCACCATTGGCGACGTTGATGTCAGCCGGGAGGGTGATGATATTCCATCCGGGAACGACCTGAGCTGCAGGATACTGGTATTGGGCAAGGTGAGTCGCACCGGGCATACCGTTCGCACCGCTGGCGTCATAGACGCGGACGATGATACCGGCAGTACCTTGGGTGTGGACATAGACCTTTGCATACTTGACGGTGACTGCGCCGTTGTAATCGAACTTGGCAGCCATCTGACGGGTGGAACCGACAGTGTAACCGGCTTCGGCTGTGCCGTCGTCATTGCTCATTTCGGCATGGTTGGTAGGAAGCACGAAGGCGACGACGGAGTTGGAAGCGAGGGATTCGTTGGTTCCATACATCGCGGTCACATAGTAGGTATGCAGACCACCGCTGACGTTCATATCGGTATAGGTGAGGACGGTTCCGCCGACCTGGTCGATAAGAACGGTGTCGCGATAGATCTTGTATGCAGTGACTTCACGGTCACGGTTCACCACACCGGAGGCATGGATAGCGTCGGTGGTGGTGGGCTGGACGTTGTTCGGGAGTGCGCCAAGGACATATTCGCGACCGGCAGCATCCTGCACATAAACCTGGATATTCCAGTTGTAGGTGAGGGTTGCGGACAGGGCGGAAAGAGTAGTCCAGGCGTTGTTGAAGCGGATCATGTTTCCATAACCTTCGACTTGCGGACCGGCGTCACAACCAGCGGGATAACCGGTGGTGGTGTTGCAGCGATAACCAAACATGACGGAAGTTCCGGAAGGAATGGTCCAGGGAGTGGTGAAGATGACTTCGTTCCACTGACCGATGGTGGGGGTGACAGCCTGATCGACCACGAGGGTTCCGGCAGCACCGGTCCAGATACGGGCAGCGTAGGTGCAAGCAGCTTCGTTGGGCCAGAATTTGATCTTGGTGACATTCATGCCGACCCAGGGGGAGATGCCGTGTTCACCAATGGGATCCCATTTGGCGGCAACGTCAAAGTCGTTGGCGGAGCCTGTTCCGATGGAATCGTTGTTGGTGCCGTCGTCATATCCGATCCAGCCTTCAGTTCCGCCACCGCCGGTGGTCGGATCCTGCCAGGTAAGGGTGACGTTCGCACCGTTCACTGTGGCAGCAAGGTTGGTGGGTTCAGCGATGAAGATATCGTTGAAGATCTTGAAATCGTCGATCATGATACCGGTTCCGGAAGGAGTATCGGTATCGGATCTGAAGTACCAGCGGAAGATGGCAGTCTGACCGGCATAATCCGAGATGAGACCATCAAGGGTGTAGCTTTCGGTCATGGAAGCCCATTCAGCCGGAGCATCGCTATAAACGTAGTTCGAGCCGGTTGATGAACCGTAGGGATTGCTCATGGCTAACCAGGTCACGCCGTTATTGACGGAGATCTCCCAGCCAAAGTAATCCACATCCGGGAAGGTATTGGGATCGGTAAAAGCACCTTTGACCATGAAGTCAGCGCGGATGTCGCCACTGGCAGGCAGCGGGATCGGGGGGCTGACGAGGTAGTTCATCATGTTCGTGTTGTAGGAGCCTGAGGCGTTCTGGTTGATCATGACGTGAGTGGGTGAGGGAGCGAGGGCATCGGTTCCGATGTGCCAGATGTCTCCACCCAGCGGAACCATGCTTGCCCAAGTCATCTGACCGTCGTTGACGCCGTTATTGGTATAGCTACCAAAGGCGATATCGTCAACCATCATACCAAACATCGCGGCGGCATCACCGGTGCTGTAGGCAGGGTCTGAACCGAAGGCAAAACGGATCTTGACAGACTGACCGACGTAGGCGGAAAGACTGAAAGTAGCGTTTACCCAGGTGTTCTGAGCGCCACCCCAACCGGGGATGTTTGCGCCTTCACCATGCTGGAAACCGAAAGCATATGACGAGGTCATATTGTAAGCGGGAGTTCCGCTGATCGGGGTCCAGGTGGTGCCACCATTGGTGGAGATACGGACGTTACAGGCATCCCATCCGGTGTAAGGAGCAGTTGCTCCCGACGGGGATTCGACGTTGTAACGAAGTTTGAAGGTGAGGTTTGTGTTTGCAGCGGAAATGGTCTGCGCGGGGGTATCCAGCACAAGGTACTGACCATCATAATATCCGCCGATGTTTGCACCGGATGCAAGAGCGGGATCTCCCATCCACCAGACGTTACCCTGGGTGTCCCCATTGTTGTAAACGTGCCAGTTATTGGGTGAGACTGCTCCGTCATAGTGCGTCCAACCGGTAGCGCCACTTTCGAAATCTTCCGAATATGCCACTACTTCGTAACGGCTGTTAGTACCGGCGATAAGAATCGCGGTAAAAGCGACGAGGGCTAATAAAATCAGCCATCCTTTTTTCATTTTTCCTCCTTAACGTTAAGGGCTATTTCGCTTGTGGTATATATAAAATATCCATGCTCTATTTGTCAAAGCTTTTTTTGAGCCAATTATCCGAATTATGTGTATTGCAAACGGTATAGATCATAATACAAGCCGTGTTTGTCCAAAAGATCGTAGTGCGAACCTTCCTCGACGATCTCGCCTTTGTGCAGGACGATGATCCTGTCCACATTCTGTATCGTCGAAAGCCGGTGGGCGATCATGATCGAAGTGCGGTTCTCGATGATCCTCTTTAGTGCTTCCTGGATAAGCAATTCGGTCTCTGTGTCAATATTCGAGGTCGCCTCGTCGAGGATGAAGATCGAGGGATTGTATGCCAGTACACGGGCGAAAGCGATGAGCTGACGCTGTCCGGTCGAAAGGGTCGCGCCGCGTTCCATGACAGGTTCGTGATACTTGTTCGGCAGCTTGTGGATAAATTTATCCGCATTGACATATTCGGAGACCTGCATGATCTCTTCGTCCGTCATGTCATCGTTATTCAGGGCTATGTTGTCCTTGATGTTTCCGCTGAAGATGAATACATCCTGCTGGACTATGCCGATATTATGGCGGATATCCTCCAGGGAATAGTGGTCGAGAGGCTTTCCATCGATCAGGATGGTACCTTTCTGGTAGGGATACAGCCCCAGAAGCAGACTAACGATCGAGGTCTTTCCGCTGCCGGTATGTCCGACGAGGGCAAGCTTTTCGCCCGGGCGGATCTTAAAGGAAATATCTTTTAGCACCCATTCGTCCGGGTTGTATGCGAGCCAGACATTGCGGAACTCTATCTCTCCGGCGAATTTCAGGTTTTGGGTGAGTTGATCGCGGTAATCCTCCGGAGACTGATCCATGAGATCGAAGATACGTTCAGCACCGGCTAAGGCGCCTTGAAGCACGTTGAACTTCTCCGAGAAGTTGTTGATCGGCTCAAAGAGCTTGGTGATATACTGGGTAAATGCCATCAGCAAGCCGATCGTTATCGCGTTGCGCAGGATCTGCCCGCCACCGTACCAAATGATCAGCGCGACGGAAAACTGGGATGACACGTGTATGATCGGGCGGAAGAAGGCAAAGAGCTTCAGCTGCTTGATCGAGGTGCGGAAGTAATCCCGGTTGATGTCCGAGAACTCGCTGCGCTTATGGAAATACTGATTGAAGAGCTGGATGATCTTCTGTCCGGCGAGGTGCTCTGCCAGGGTCGCATTGAGCTGAGCGAGGTATTTACGCACTTCGCGGTAGATGACGCGGGTCTTGCTGCGATAGACCATAATCACCCAGACCAGGAAGGGCAGAACCGTGAAGCTGACCAGGGCGAGCTTCCAGTCCAGGAAGAGCATCAGGGTAATGATCCCTATCACCATAAAGACATCCTGGATGATAGTGATCACACCGGAGGCGAGCATCTCATCGATAGCGCGGATATCGTTTGTCACGCGGGTGACGAGACGTCCGACAGGATTCTGGTCAAAGTACTTGACCGGCATCTTCTCAAGATGCTCAAAAACGTCATGACGCAGGTCGTTCATTGCCAATTGGGAGTATTTTGCCGTGATCACAGACTGGAAATAGCTGGAGACCATCCGGATCGTGATGATCGCGAGGAAGACCAGAGCGAGGTAGAGAAGCTTCTGAGAGGCTTCCTGGCGCACTGCCAGACGGTCTTTGCTCGGAAGCTTGAGCATTTGGCTGCGCTCGACCACGAGTTTGCCGTTGCCGATCGGGAACCAACCCTCCATTCCGTTTTCCCGGAAAGAGGGCTGCACATTGACCTGTAAATACTTGTTCAACAGGCTGATATTAGCCTCGGTCGCATCGATCAGGAAGATATAGTCTTTTCCCGTGAGACCGCGTTTATCCAGATCGGTCAGTTCGCTGCGGTCGATCTTGTTCCTGTCCCGAGTATTGAGCACGACAAAGTGCTTTCCGGCATTATCATATTCTTTGAGCTTCAAATAGTCATAGCGAGCCTTGAAGGTTTCGGCTTCCCGGCTGTCGCTGAAGATCACCAGAGTCTTGTCCGAGACGATGTAATCATCGATCGCGGTACGCTGGATCAGGGGCAATACCATTTCTGCGACCGCTACCAGCATGAGGATCAGGAAGGATGCGATCACCAGCCAAAGATAGGGCTTCACATAGCGAAGCATCTTCGCATAGAGTCTGCTGTCGTAGATCTTGCCTTTGAGATCGTCCGCCTGGAACGCTGAACCGCGTCCCATCATTCCACCGCCGCCGCCTCTCATTCTTCTTCTCCTTCGAGTCTTGCCCGGATACGCTGTTTTTCCACGAGATCGCTGTAGAGTCCACCGAGTTCGACAAGCTGCTGGTGAGTGCCTTCCTCGACGATGACGCCATCTCCCAGCACGATGATCTTATTGGCATGCTGGATCGAGGATATGCGATGGGCGATAATGATCGTGGTCTTGCCGGAGCGAAGCTTGATCAGGTTTTCCAGGATGCGTCTTTCGGTCTTGGTATCGACCGCTGAAAGCGCGTCATCAAGGATCAGGATGCGGGGATCGGTCAATAGGGCACGGGCGATCGCCACCCGCTGTTTCTGACCTCCGGAAAGGGTTATCCCGCGTTCGCCGACGAGAGTGTCGAACTTGTTCTCGAAGTCCATTATCTCATCATAGATGTTCGCGGAACGGGCAGCGTTATAAACCGCTTCATCCGAGGTTTCGGGGTTACCCAGCCGGATATTGTTGGCGATGGTATCAGAGAAGAGGAAGATGTCTTGAGGGACGAGAACCATGTCGCGTCTGAGGACCTTCAACGGGATGTGATATAGCTCATGGTCATCGATCAGGATCGAGCCTTTGGGCGGGTTATATATCCGCACCAGGAGCTCTATCAGGCTTGTCTTGCCGCATCCGGTCGGGCCAACTACGGCGAGGGTCTGACCCACGTCTATGGAAGCGGATACACCGGAGAAGATCGCCGGTAGATCCGGGGCATAGGAAAAGCTCAGATCACGGATCTCGACCTTGCCACTGAGTTCGCTTATGGATTGGTCTGCTTCAGCGTCGTCGATCTCGGGAACTACCTCGAAGATCTCGTTAAGCCGCTTCAGGGATGCTGTTCCGCGCTGGTACATATCAACGATCATCCCGATCGCGATCATAGGCCAGACAAGCATGCCCAGATATTGGAAAAAGGCTATGAACCCACCGATCGTGATGTCTCCGCGTATCGTCGCCCTGCCACCAAAGAACAGGGTGATGATCATCGAGGAAGAGACGACGAAGCTCATAAAGGGGTGGAATATCCCGGAGATCTTTGCCATCTTGATATTGGTATTGACGAAGTCCAGAGAGACCTCGTCCACTTTCTGAAGCTCGCTGGCTTCCTGAGAAAAAGCTTTGATGATCCTGATCCCGGAGATACTTTCCTGGATCTTGCCACTCATCGAGGCAAAGGCTTCTTGTACTTTGGCGAAGCTTTTGTGCATCTTCTTGCCGAAGTAAGAGATCGTGAAGGAAAGGAAAGGCATCGGGATGATCGCCAAGGCGGTAAGCTTCCAGTCGATCGAGATCATGAAGGAGAAGGATGCGACGGTCATAAACACGATGTCCATTGCAGCGATGAAGCCCATGCCAAAGAGCATGCGCACAGCGTTCAGGTCGTTCGTCGCATAAGCCATCAGATCGCCGGTCTTGGACCTGTTGAAAAAGTTCTGGCTGAGCTTCAGCAGGTGGTCATAAAAGTCCTGCCGCATCTGTTGCTCGATGCGATGAGAATTTCCGATGATCAGGATACGCCAGAAATAACGCAGCACCATGACGGCGATCGCCAGCAAGAAGATGATGACGCCGATCCAAACCAACCCACCTTGAGTAATGCTGCGGTTTTGGATGTGGTCGATTGCGTATTGCATGACCTTGGGCATGGCAAGCTGGGCAATATCCACCAGGATCAGCATGATGATGCCGCCGATTATCTGTTTGTAGCTCTTCTTTAGATAGGGAAGAACCTTGTCGAATGTACGCATTTGTCTCCACTTAAGATGTAGTGATGTTTGCTCTTCCCGATCTCTGCAATAGGGAAAAACACCCTGTCAGGTCAATCTCTTCAGGATTGGATATTTGTCAAAGGATTTGGCAGTTCGTGATGCAATTGGTCATATTGAACCATACGGATCTCCTCGATCAAGGTACTGTCGATATTTTTCTTTGTCTGAGCGACAACGTAAGCAATTGGGGGTAATGAAAAAAAGGATTGACAAACCATGCAAGGGCAGTTTCCTTCGAAAATTATGGAGATATTGATGGAAAGAACAGAAAGCGAAGAGCGTAATATACTATTTGGTAATAGGTTTGCCAACGATCAAGATACCATGCTGCAGAGCTTGATGCGAAACTTGCCGGGGATGGCATATCGCTGCGTTAATGACTCTCGCTGGACAATGCTGTATATTTCCGAAGGGTGCCTCGGGCTGACCGGGTACTCGGTCCCGGAACTTATCGATAACACCTTGATGTCATATGAAGATCTGATCCATCCTGATGACCGGAGCTTGGTGCGTAAGGCAGTCAATGACGCGGTAGAGAACAATGAGCAGTTCCGGATCCAGTATCGGATCATCAGGAAGAATGGAGAGCTGCGCTGGGTCTGGGAACAGGGGTGCGCCAGCCCCGACGAAGCAGGACTTCCCCTCTATCTTGACGGCTTCATCGCTGATGTGTCCTTGCTCAAGACTAACGAAATCGAGCTTGAAAGCATCGCCAGCGACTTGCGCGAGCACAACAATATGAAGGACAAGTTCTTCTCTATCATCGCCCACGATCTTCAAAACCCGATCTATGCGATCGTCAGCATTGCCGACTTCATGGATCAGAACCGCGAGATGCTAAACAAAGCTCAGCTTCTGGATTTCTGCTCTCAGATCCATTCTTCTGCCCAATCGATCAACGTGTTGCTGGAGAATCTCCTCGAATGGTCACGCATGAAGGTAGGTCAGATCAAGCGCCAAAACAGAAGATTAAGCCTTTACCGGGAGATCGAGGAAGCCATATATCACAATGCCAAGCACGCCCGAGATAAAGGAATTGAAGTATATATCGATGTGGAGCAGAGCTTGCCCATTATTACTGACCAGCGGATGCTGGGCACCGTCCTGAAAAACCTGATCTCAAATGCCGTAAAGTTCTCGGACTATGGACAAAAGGTCGTTGTCCGGGCTTCACGCCAAGACTCGATCACCCAGATCGGGATCTCGGATGAAGGGGTCGGAATGTCCCGGCAGAAGATCGCCGCTCTCTTCCGGATCGACGAGGACATAGACAGTCTGGGTACGGCAAATGAATCCGGCAGCGGGATGGGGATGATCCTGGTCAAGACCTTCTTGGATAAACTGGGTGGGTCGATCAAGGTGGAAAGCCGGGTCAAAAAGGGCACGACGGTGACCCTCCTGATCCCTGACGGAGATTTGGACGGAGCCAGCACGAGCACTTCCGAACTCAATGATACAAAGCCCGATACACAACCCTCTGACAAAGAGATTGACGATAATGGCACTCGCAGAAAAACTGCATCTGACATAAAATAAACGGTGAGATGATGAATAGACTCTTTGATTCCGATCTGGTACGCATCGTAGATAGGTTTGAGACCAAGGCTGAATGCTTGGATTTTTTGGTGAACATGCTTTCCGAAACTGGTTGCCTGAGCTTCCCGGATCGCTTTGCTGCCGCGGTAAAAGGCAGGGAAGAGATAATGAGCACGGGCATCGGCAGAGAAGTAGCCATACCTCATGCACGGGACCTCACGGTTTCCTGTCTGAGAGTTGCCGTCGTTAAGATAAACTCTCCTCTGGAGTTCGTCTCCGTTGATGACAAACCGGTGCGACTGGTATTCATGATCGCCGTTCCCCAGAACTCAAACCAGGAGTATATGAAGATCCTTAGATCCCTATCCGAGTATTTACGCCAGGATAGCAAACGTAATGAGATCCTCAGTTCACAATCCGAAAAGGAGTTGTTTGGATATGTTCACGAGATCGAAGACATTATTCTGGAGCATCTTGGCGCTGATAATAGCGCTCAGTCCTGCTCTGAATGCCATTAACGAAGATGCCGGCACGGTCGGTTTCGGACCGCTGAAGATAGTATATTCTGCCCGGGCAAACGCTATGGGGCAAGCCATGATGGGGGTCATCCAAAATCCTGACGGGATGCAGTTTAATCCCGCTTCGATCATCCGCATGGACAAATCTCAGATAAACAGCACCTTCATGACCTATTACGCTGACAGCCAGGGTGGCGCGATCCAATACATCAAAGCGCAGAACACTTTTGCTGCCTATGGTCTCACGCTCCGTTATCTCAATTTCGGTTCCATGGAACGGACCGAGATCTCGCAGCAGGGAGACCTGATCGAGACCGGGGAGACCTTCGGAGCCCAGAACATCATCGCCGGTTTTACCATGTCCCGCTTTATCAGCCCTCAGATCGACCTCGGCGGAACCATCAAGCTGGTTTTTGACCAGATAGACGGGGAAAGTGCCGGCGCGATCCTGCTCGATGGCGGACTCATTCACCATCCTTTCAATGACAAGATCAAGGTTGGTGTCGGATTTCGCAATCTGGGCAGACAGGTCCTATATTATACGGACGAGAAGAATAACGAATCATTACCTTTTACCTTTGCCGCAGGACTGAGCTACAAGTTCAAGGAAAAGACCCTGACCAGCTTTGATATCTCAAAATGCGCCGGGGATAACTTCATAGCCAAGATAGGTCTGGAGCATCGCCTGAACCCGGCTTTTGTGATCCGGGGCGGATTTCAAAGTAGCGCCGGTGAAGGGCACGTCGGTGGGGACTTAGCCTGGACCTCAGGTCTATCTCTCGGAGCCGGCTGGACATGGAAATCCACGCAGGTGGACTATGGTCTGTCCTCGACCGGGGATTTGGGGCTGGTCAATCAACTTACTCTAAGATACCTGTTCTAAGAACATAAAGTGGTGGGAATTGGAAAAAGCGAATCTACTCATAGAGATCGGTGTGGAGGAAATCCCGGCAGAAAGCATCGGGATCGCCGCAGCACATATTGAAAACAGTTTTAACAAACTAATCTCCGATACCGGGCTTCACTATTCGGAAGTCCGCTATTATTCAACTCCGCGTCGTCTGGCTTTGATCGTCACCGAGCTCGACCTCAGCCAGGAAAACAGATCCATCGTCAAGACCGGTCCGGCAGTATCCATCGCCTATGATGCCGAAGGTAAGCTCAGCCCGGCAGGACTTGGCTTTCTCCGTAAGATCGGAGCCGACCCCAAGGATGTCAGCGTCGAAACTAACGAAAAAGGCAGCTTTATCACTGTGCGTCAGGAGATCATCGGCAGATCTGCCTCCGAGATACTCACTGAGTGGTTCGGATCGATGGTCGATACGATACCCTTCCCTAAGAAGATGGTCTGGAATTCATCCAAGGGCAAATACATCCGTCCGCTCAGGTGGATCGTCGCCTTATTGGGCGATCAGATCCTGCCCTTAAACGCATATGATGTCGTAGCGGGCAGAACGAGCCGCGGGATCAGATGGATGGGACTGGATACGCAGATCCGGATAGATACACCAATGGACTATGAAGACCGCCTGGCTCATCAGAAGGTCATTCCGGACAGGGCGAAGCGTCGGGCTATCATCCTCGAGCAGCTCGAGCGTTCAGTCTCAGGCGGCGATCAGCAAGTATTGAGCGACCCGCGCCTGGTAGAGACCGTCACTGATCTGGTCGAATACCCGACTGCCGTCGTGGCTGAGTTTGACGAGAAGTTCCTCGTCCTCCCGGACAAGATCATCACTTCGACGATCAGCCAGAACCAGAAGTATTTTTCCGTTATGGATGCCCAAGGCAGGCTTACCAACAAGTTCGTCTTCATCTCGAATGGCGATCCCGCTTTCTCCGATACCATCAAGCTCGGTAACGAGAAGGTCGTCCGCGGACGCCTTGCCGATGCCCAGTGGTATTATCAGGAAGACATCAAACAGCCTCTCGCCGCCTATAACGCTAAGCTGGAAGAAGTCGTTTTCCATGCCAAGCTTGGGACGGTCGCCGGAAAACGAGACCGGATCATCAGGATCACCGAAGACCTTTCCGCGCAGATCGGGCTGTCTCCGGAGCAAGCTCATAAAGCCAAACGGGCTGCGGAGCTCTGCAAAGCCGATCTGGTCACAACCATGCTCGGCGAAAAGGAATTTACCAAGCTCCAGGGGTATGTCGGCAAGCAATATGCCCTTGTCGGCGGAGAAGACCCCGAAGTCGCCGAAGCGATCTATGAACATTATATGCCCAAAGGGCAGGGAGACCAGCTCCCAACCACGGTAAGCGGCGCGATCGTCGCTATCGCGGACAAGATCGATACGGTCTGCGGGATCATCGGGATAGGGATGTTGCCCACCGGATCCGGGGATCCATTTGCTCTGCGCCGGGCTGCGGGCGGTGTCGTCCAAATCCTTTCTGACAAAGGGTGGAACATCGATTTGCATCAAGTATTACGCAACGCCTTGGCTTCTTTTGATGGCAATGAGAATATCACTACCGATGCCGAGACGCAGATCATCCAGTTCTTCAATGCCCGCGTCAAGTGGCTTCTCCAACAGGCAAATATAAGCTACGATGTGATTGAGAGCGTCATGCATACTGATATGGCGCACATTCCGGATATCGAACACCGGGCAAAAGCGTTACAAAACGCCAGAGACCGTTCGGACTTTGTCAACCTCGTCAAAGGCTTTAAGCGGGTATCAAACATCATCAGTGCGGAAACCGCCTTTGGTGGTGTCGATACGGCATTGTTGACCGAGCCAGCAGAACAGGAACTGCATCAAGGTCTGGCAAGCCTCAGAGCCGGGATCGATGCCGCGCTCAGCAGCTATGATTACCCCCGGGCGATAGATAGCCTGATAGGCTTTGGCTCTGCCATAGACCGTTTCTTCGACGACGTTCTGGTGAATGCGGAAGATCAGGCTTTGAAGCAGAACCGTTACAATCTCATGCACTTCATCCGCAAGGAATTCCTCCGGGTTGCAGACCTTTCTTTGATCGTAATAGAATAAAAAATAGATACTGGAGACAACATGGATATCATTTCCAAGCTCAAAGAGCGCGCCAAGCAACTGGGCGGGACGATCGTCCTCCCCGAAGCGTTCGACAAACGAACCCTTGAAGCCGCGCAGTCCATCATCGGTCAAGGTCTGGCAAAGGTCATCCTGATCGGTGAACCGGAAAAGGTCTCTGCTGATGCAGTGGCTTTCGGCGTTGACCTCACCGGAGTGACGGTCATCGATCCCGAAACCTATGAAGGGATCGACAAGTTTGAGGACTTCTTCTATAATAAGAGAAAGGACAAAGGGCTATCCCTGGACGAGGCGAAGAAGACAGTTCGCCAGCCTCTCTTCTTTGGCGCTCTGCTTGTCAAGTTCGGTCTGGCTTCCGGTATGGTCGCCGGGGCTGCGAATACGACAGCCGATGTGCTACGCGCAGCGTTGCAGGTCGTCGGTGTGAAGCCCGGGCTCAAGACCGTCTCTTCTACTTTTATCATGGTTCTTCCTGATTTCATGGGCGAAGAGAAGGTTATGCTTTTCGCCGATTGCGCCGTTGTTCCGCTTCCCGATGCCGCTCAATTGGCAGATATCGCCATGAGCACAGCCGAGACCAGAAAGGCGATCCTGGGGGATGACCCTGTCGTTGCCATGCTTTCTTTCTCGACCAAGGGCAGCGCGGAGCATGAGCTTGTCACAAAGGTTCGGGACGCGATGGCGATCATGAAAGAACGCGGAGCCTCATTTGCCTATGATGGCGAACTCCAGCTCGATGCCGCGATCGTCCCCAAAGTTGGCGCTTCCAAAGCTCCGGGAAGCGAAGTCGCAGGCAAAGCTAATACTCTGATCTTCCCTGATCTGCAAAGCGGTAATATTGGTTACAAGATCGCCCAACGGATCGGTAAAGCGGAAGCTATCGGTCCTATCATCCAGGGCTTGGCTGCCCCGATCTGTGATCTTTCCAGAGGATGCTCCACCGAAGATATCGTCGGAACGTCCGTCCTTGTCCTGCTGATGGCAGGCAACAACTGATCCGCGGAGGTAAAGATGTCCGTCAAACTTTCAAACCGTATCAGGCTCGTCAAACCCTCTCCGACCCTGACCCTCTCCGCGAAAGCAAAAGAGATGAAGGACCAGGGTATCGATGTCGTGAACTTTGGAGTCGGAGAACCCGATTTTAACACCCCTGAGTACATTAAGACCTCCGCTCACAAAGCGATCGACGATAATTTCACCAAATATACGGCAAATGCCGGTATCATCGAGCTGCGCAAGGCGATCGTGGACAAGCTCAAAAGAGACAACCACGTCGATTATGAAGCCAAGCAGATCCTCGTTTCCCCCGGAGCAAAAGCTTCGATCATCAATATCCTGATCGCGCTCTGCGACCCTCAGGATGGGGTTCTGATCCCCAGCCCCTATTGGGTCAGCTATCCTTATCAGGCAATGCTCGCAAACGCGGAGCCGATCTATGTCCCGACCTTGCTCGAGGACAGCTACAAGATGAAGCCCGAGACATTGGAAGCTGTCATCAAGGACAATCCCAATTCCAAGGTGCTGATCCTGAATTCTCCGAGCAATCCGACCGGAGCGGTCTATTCCCAGACCGAGCTCGAAGCCATTGCCGAAGTATGTCTCAGGCACAATATCTTCGTGATCAGTGACGAGATCTATGAGCGCCTGGTCTATGACGGGCTCAAGCACGTCTCGATCGCATCGGTCAGCAAAGAGATGCAGGAAAATACCGTCATTATAAATGGCGTTTCCAAAGCCTATGCGATGACCGGCTGGCGTCTCGGCTATGCCGCGGGTCCTGCGGAAGTTATCGCGGCTGCGGGAAGAGTCCAGGAGCATGCTACTTCCTGCGTCAATTCCATCACCCAAAAGGCATGTGTCACAGCTCTGAACGAAGAGGACGACTCCATCGAGAAGATGCGCGTTCAGTTTGAAGAAAGACGAAACTTCCTCTATAATGAGCTGATGAAAAATCCGCACGTCAAAGGATTCAAGCCTCAAGGCGCCTTTTATATCATGCCGGACATATCCTGGTATCTTACCGGCAACAAACTGGGAATAAACAACGCCGATAGCCTGTGTGAAGCCCTTTTGATACGGAACAGAGTCGCGTTAGTCTCCGGTGGATCATTTGGGATCGAAGGATCAGTGCGGTTCTCCTATGCGAATAGCATGAAGAATCTGACCGACGGTGCCTCCATATTTGCCGAGTTTCTCAAAGAACTGAAAGGCTGAGGACCATGAACGATCTCAGAGATAAACTCCAAGAGAGATGGAAGACAAAGCGGAACAAGAGTTTTAACTGGACGAAGATCCTGATCATGGCAGGGGCTCTTGCTGCGATCCTCTTCGTCATGAGCAAGTTATCCACGGTGGACAACATAAAGTGGAATGAACAGACTCCCCGCGCCAATACGACACAACAGGATACCGCGGGGGTCAAGCCATGAGCTTGGTGATCGTCGGATCCATCGGACTTGATTCGATCGAGACTCCAGCCGGTAAAGTGGACGAGGTATTAGGCGGTTCAGCGATCTACGGAGCCCTGGCTGCTTCGCACTTCACCCAGGCAAAAGTTGTCGGTGTCGTCGGTGATGACTTTCCGGAAGAGGGATTCGCTCTCCTCAAGGGTCACAATGTCGATCTGGAAGGTCTGGAGGTAATTCCGGGAAAGACCTTCCGCTGGAAAGGCAAATACACGAATTTTAACCAAGCAGAGACTCTCAGCACGGAGCTGAACGTTTTTGCCGGTTTTTCCCCCGAGCTCCCCGCATCCTACCGCAAGTGCCGCAGCCTGCTTCTGGGCAACATCCATCCCGATCTGCAGATGCAGGTTCTCGACGCTGTTGAGGACTTTGACATCGTTGCTTGTGATACGATGAACTACTGGATAAATCTCTGCCCGGAACGCCTGACGGAAGTCGTCAAACGGGTGGATATCGTTCTTATCAACGAGGACGAGATTCGCCAATATACGGGAGAGAAGAGCATCTTCAAGGCAGCGGTCAAGATGCTGGGTCTGGGACCAAAAGCTATCCTGATCAAACGCGGTGAGTATGGTTCCGTCATGGTCACTGAAGACAACTATTACTTTGTTCCCGCATATCCCGTCGAGACAGTTAAGGATACGACCGGGGCGGGAGACAGCTTTGCCGGTGGCTTCATCGGATATCTATCGACCTTGGAAAAGATCGACGACGCCGGGCTTCGTAAGGCGATCCGCTATGGAACCATCCTGGCAGCGATGAACGTCAGCGAATTCAGCGTTGATGGCTTGACGAAGGTCGGACGCGCGGAGATCGATCAAATGCTGACCAGACTCGAGGGCTGGATATGAGCGAGAGAACTCTGGACTACAAAAGCAGCGGAGTCGATGTCCACGCCGGCGAAGAGGCAGTCCGGCGGATCAAAGGTATGGTTCGCAGGACATACAATGCGAATGTCCTCAGCGAACTGGGCAGCTTTGGCGGTCTCTTTCGCCTCGATCCGGGAGCATATGACGATCCCGTCCTCGTTTCCAGCACGGATGGAGTCGGAACCAAGATCCTGGTCGCGATCAAAGCCGGGCGGTTTGATACCGTCGGGCAGGATCTCGTCAATCACTGCGTCAACGATATACTGGTGCAGGGGGCAAAACCGCTGTTCTTCCTGGATTACATCGGTCTTTCCGGTATGAATGTCGATATGGTCGAGTCTGTGATCTCCGGTCTGGTTCAAGCGTGCTCCGAGAACGGATGCGTTTTGATCGGGGGAGAAATGGCGGAGATGCCGGGGATCTACCATGATGGTGATTTTGATCTTGCCGGCACGATCGTCGGCGTCGTCGAAAAAGCAGCGCTGCTGCCTCGCGGGATCGCTCCGGATGACGTGATCATCGGGATTCCCAGCAGCGGACTGCAGACGAATGGCTATTCTCTCGCCCGGAAGATAGTCTTTGATCATCTGGGGCTGAGCGTTGATAGCTATGTCCCCGAGCTTGGAATGAGCGTCGCGGACGCTTTGTTATCGGTGCACCGATCCTATCTGCCGGTATTGGAGCCCTTCCTCAAAGTTGAGGGTTTGCACGGGCTGGCGCATATCACCGGGGGTGGGATCTATGGCAACCTCAAACGGATCATCCCCGCAGATCTCTTCGCCGAAGTGCATCTGCCGGAGGAGAGGATCCTCCCGGTCTTCCGCTGGTTGGAATCTGCCGGCGGGATCAAGCGTGAGGACATGCTCGAAGCCTTTAACATGGGTGTCGGGATGATCACCATCGTTAGAGACTCACTGAGCGACTCAATTATCGCTGCCTGTGATGGATTTATCCTCGGCAGGATCAGGCGAAACGACGGATCAAAAAAACCGGTCGAGTTTGTAAATGAGTAATTTTGAGAAAACTGTATCCAGAGACAGGATGGAGACCTTGGTGATCCCGCCTTTCTGTGAAAAAAAACTGCTTGACTTATTTTTGTCTGCCAGATATAGGCGTTTTTACTGGAGTACTATCCATAATACTATGGGTTTTCTCTTGAGTGACTTTAGATTAGAAGATAGAAAATTAGCTAAGGATGAAAGGGAGGTTCTTCGATGCGAAAATTAGCATTGATCCTGCTGTTAGTACTTGTGGTCGGCGTAAGCTTGCTTGACGCTGCCACGACCGGCCGTTTGGCGGTAAGAGTCCGTGATAACTCCGGCAAGACTTTGGCGTATGTCAACGTCTCCGTGTTCAAGGGCTCACAACGCGTCACCGGCGGTCAAACAAATGAAAAGGGAACTGCGATCATTATCAACATCCCTCCGGGATCCTATACCGTAAAGTTCTCCTTGATCGGTTATAATGATGCCGTTTATCAAGACGTGAGAGTCCAGGTCGATCAGACCGCTTCTCTGACCCCCGTTATGACCCGTGCCGGGATCACGACTGCCACAGTCGTCGTCAAAGCCGAAGCGGACAAAGCCGGAAAGGACAGAGTCGGATCATCTCGCCAGATCGAGATGGGACAGCTTGCCGATGCTTCTGTTACGAACGTTTCGGATATTATCGCTCTCCAAGCTGGTGTGACGAACGTCGGTGGTGAACTGCATATCCGCGGTGGTCGTCCGAACGAAGTCAACTACACGGTTGACGGTATGTCGGTCTCTGACCCTGTGGACGGTGGTTCAGCTCTCCAGGTCGATACGGACGCCATCTCTGACATGAAGGTCATGACCGGTGGTTTCCCTGCTGAATACGGCAATGCTCAATCCGCGGTCATCAATATCGTGACCAAGGACGGTGACGCCAATTTCTCAGGTAAGATCGAGTATAACACTGACCATATCCTGGGTGAAGGCAGAAACTCTGACGTCGTCAAGTTTGCCATAGGCGGACCTCTGGTTCCCTTTGCGAACGACGAGACCAAAGAAAAGCTGACGTTCTACCTCAATGGTGGCGGTGAGTGGCTCGATGGCAGACTCAAAGACTTCTACATAGCCGATCCCAATGCGGACTACCTCTTCAATGGTGTCCAGCTCCTCGAGTATGACTATGAGGTGTATAATCCTTATTCCGGTCGCAAGAATGTTCTTGGCGTCGATGTGGGAAACCGTAACTACAATTCCTACAACGTGAACTTCAAGTCCAAGTATGCGATCAACCCCACTCAGAAGATCACTTTTGCCGCTCGTGGCGACAGATCTTTTAACTTCCCCTTCTCCTACAGTTCCAGATATGCCATGCAGCATTATGCTTTTGACGAGACAAACCAACGTCAATACATAGGCACCTACGATCACGTGTTCAATTCCTCGATGAACCTGAAGGCTAAGCTCAGCTATTATTCAAAGGATAGCACTTCGGGTCCCAGAGGCATCAGCCGTGACAATTACATGGGCATGGACATCGATCCTTCGACCCTTGCCGGTGGACCAGATTCACCTGAAGGGATCGACTATATTAATAATGTATTGCTGGGTGAATATGGCTACAGCAGCGTCGATGATGATGCCGACGGCGTCTATGACATGGGCTATCTGCCTGCCTCTTTCTGGATCTACCGGATCGCCTCGGTCGAAACTCCTCGCACCGTTCCCGGTTTCTCCGCCCCCGGCTCTATCTATACCAACTTCGTTGACGACAAGACCTCTACCTATAGTGGTCGCGCCGACTTTGAATGGCAGTTGAATGAGACCCATCTTGCCAAATCCGGCTTTGAGATCATTCAACACCAGATCGAAAAGAATCAGCTGCAAAACTTCCTCTCCGTCTATGAAGATCGCCGTCAGGAATACCTCCGCGGGATCTATGACATGGACGATTATACTGCCGGTGACCCCGTTCCGAACGAGCTTTTCTCGATCGTCGATCCCGGTGATGACAGTCCTCTGATCCCGATCTATAAGCCCGAAGACTATTTCAAGGCAGCTCTTGCCGCCTCCGGAAAGCGTGACGGCTACAAAGCTCATCCGATCCAGGCTGCTTACTACATCCAGGATAAGATGGAATGGGAAGGAATGATCGTCAATGCCGGTCTTCGTTTTGACGGTTGGTACCTTGGCAAGGACTATCAGGTTGCGCAGGATGACGGCACCTATAATACGGTGACCTTCCCCTCCAAGGATAGATTCCAGCTGATGGTCTCTCCGCGCTTGGGCGTTTCGCACCCCATCACGGACAAGACCGTGCTCCGCTTTGCCTATAATTATCAGAACCAGCTGCCTCAGATGCAGTTTATCTTCACCAGTAAGACTCCCGCCGATGCGAACGTCTCCGATCAGGTCATCACGGTCGGTAATCCTGAGCTTGAACCTCAGATCACCGTCACCTACGAGGTCGGTCTTTCTCATCAGCTTTCCGAGGACTACGTTCTTGACGTGACCGCTTATTATAAGAACCTTTATAATTACGTGAGCACGATCAAGGAAAAGAAACCCGGCGAAGAACAGATCACCTGGTACAAGTTCATCTCTGAAGACTACGGCTCAGCTCGTGGTATCGACATGCAATTGGAAAAGATCCTTTCGAACTTCCAATCCTGGTCGATCGCCTACTCTCTTGCCTGGGCTCAGGGAAATAATTCCAGTACAGTTATCCAGGATGAAATGACGAACCTGCGTGAGTTCCCGCTTGATTGGGATATCCGTCACAACGTGAGCGTGAACTACACCTTCCGTATCGGCAGAGGTGAGGAATTCTTCGTTCCCTTTACCGATTTCATCCTGCCTTTCGACGATTTCACCGCGAATTTGACCTGGAGCTTGTCTTCCGGCACACCTTATACCCCCATCGCGGAAAACAGCAACAACAGTCTGGACACGAACAGCAAGCGCAAGGGTCTTACCCAGCAGGCTGATCTGCGTCTTTCCAAGGGTATCACCCTTTCGGACAAGATGAATATCAGATTGTTCATGGACGTCGAAAACCTGTTCAAGACGAACAACATCCTGACGGTCTATCCCCGTACCGGGAAACCTGATGATGATGGCGCGGATATCGCAGATTCCGTCACCAACTATGTATATCCGGAAGTAGCCTACGTCCACGGACTCCAGGTTCGCAACCCGGGATTCACCAATAACTATCGTGGCGTCACTTTTGGCGTTTCGTTTAACTTCTAATTTATTCCAAGGAGGAATCATAAAATGACAAAGAGATTCTCGTTAACATTGCTCTTGATACTGTCCATGACCTTCGTGTTCACGAGTCTGGCATACTCGCAGGAAAAGCCTGCAACGCAACCCACCACAACTGAAGCTGTCGCTACCGATTCAGCCGCTGCTGCGACTCCTGCACCCGCGGTCGCTCCCGACGCTGCCAAGCCTGCCGAAGAAAGCGGAACAAAGAACTTTGCCGAATTCGTCTTTGGTAGTGGAATCGTGAAGTGGTTCAAAGACGGTGGCTGGGCGATGTGGCCCATCCTCTTCGTGACCCTTTACGCGCTTGCTTATGTTGTCTGGAAGTTCATAGCTCTGGTTTATGCAAAGGTAAACCTGAACAATTTCCTCAATACCATCCTTCCTATGATCAAGGATAAGAAGTATAAGGAAGCTATAGAGCTTGCGAAGAGCACCCGTGGTCCGGTTGCTGCTATCATTTATGCCGGTCTTCTGAAAGCCGATCGTGGCGTCGAAGCAGTAGAAAAAGCGATCGAGAACGCTGCTATGATCGAGATGTCATATCTTGAAAAGGGATTCATTGAGATCTCCAGTGGTATTACTCTTGCCCCGATGTTGGGATTCCTTGGAACGGTTGCCGGTATGATCACGGCTTTCGCCGCCATCGCCGCAGCCCGTGCGGTTGACGCTACCATCGTCGCCAGCGGTATCATGATCGCTCTGATCACGACCGAAGCCGGATTGATAGTTGCTATTCCTTTCCAATTCTTTAATAATATATTTGTAACCATGGTCGATGGCTTGGTCATCGATATGCAACGTGCGTCTGAGAAAGTAATCGAAACCCTCGTTGAAAACCAGTAATTAGGGGGAGTAATGAAAATCGGTCGCAAGAGGAAAGGAAGATCGGAGATCCCGCAAGCGTCGATGTCCGATATCGCTTTCCTGTTGATCATCTTCTTTATGGCGACGACGAAGTTCGACGTCAAAGAAGGTATTAAGCTTGTATTGCCCAAAGCAACGGAATCCGAAAGCGAGCAAACTCAGTCTCTGACATTGACGGAGAAAGAGATGACTCGTATGCAGATCCTGAGCGACGGGACTCTGGTGATCAACAAAGAAGCCCCCAGAAAGTATGAGAATTACGAGTTGGAAGCTTTGATCAAAGCCAAACAGAAGATCAACCCCAAGATGCTCTTCAAGGTCATCACCGACCGTGAAGCCAAGTATAGTGAGATGGTCAATGTGCTGGACAGACTCAAAGCCGCCAAAGCGGAGAATATCTCGCTTTCGACGAATTAGGAGTATAGATGGCAAAGATTCAAACAAAGAAAAGAGATACCGCCATTCCCAATACCTCCACGTCTGATATAGCGTTTCTTCTACTTCTCTTCTTTATGGTGACCACTGTGTTCGTGCAAGAGAAGCGATTCTGGGTTGAACGGGACAGATGGCCTGTGGCGGAGAATACCGAGAGGATCCCCAGAAACCTGACCACTACGATTTACGTCATGCAGGATGAGACCATTCTGATAGACGATCTGCCTACCAGGATAGAAACCGAAGAAGATCGCATGGTCTATGCGTCTTTGGAAAGAAAGAAATCCGAAAACCCGGATCTGATCGTTTGTTTCAGAACTGACAAGGATACAAAGTACGGTGTGATGTCCGACGTTATGCGTCAGCTTCAGGATGCCGGAACCCTTGTCGTGACCTTTGAGACGAAGACCAAATCTGCAGGAGGTGCCGAATGACAACTATGCAATTTGACTGGAAAGACTACGCCAATGCTCAGTTCAGCAAAGCCGTTGCTCTGTCTCTTGTCTTTATGCTGTTCGCGATGATGGTCACCCCGAAGATCGAATCCAAGAAGCAGAAGTTTAGCTCATCTGAAATGGAATTGGTGAATATCCCTCTGGAAAAGAGAGAGAAAGTCGAACAACCTCAGACGGAAGTCAGCGTTGCCGTTGATATCTCTATCAGTGATGAGCTGGGAACCAGCCCTGTCGATATCGAAGCTTACGAGCAGGCGATATCGCAGATCGGCGACATCTACAGCACTACCTCGAATTCCGGTAAGGGTGAAGAACGCATGGTCGAGTTCACCCCCTATGATGACGCGCCTGTCGTCATTGGATCGATCAGCCCCGTATATCCGGACTTTGCTCGCAAAGCCGGAGTGCAGGGAACTGTCATTCTGGAAGTCGAAGTCTATAGCGATGGTGTTATCGGTGACATCAGAGTAAAGAAGTCGGTGCAATCCGGCCCCGGTGGGCTTGATGAAGCGGCTATAGCAGCAGTACGTAAAGTGAAGTTCCAACCCGGACGCAGCAGCGGTCGCCCTGTCGATACCCTGCTGATCATCCCGGTCGAGTTCTCACTGAACTAAATGGAGTGTTTCATGAAATTTAATAAGTTTCTGTTATGCCTTTCGCTGATCCTTATCTTTACGATGGCATCAGCTTATGCGGCAATGGCAGTACCTTCATCAGGCACCAAGAAACTGGACTTGTCCAAATGGCACAATGTCGGTAATATCTGGCTCCGTGTCAGTAACTACGGTTTCTTCGGTTCCGGTGACGACGTTGTGCCTCAGTATCCGTCCTTGGAGTATCCCGGCGGTAGCGGTATTGATTACCTCTATCAGGGTGCTCTGTGGTTCGGCGCGAAGAAGCAACGCAGGGACAGCGCAAACCGCAGATTGTTCTGGCTGGCAAACAATCCCAGCGCAGACAGTACCGGTGTCACCTACGAAGGTGCTCCGAACTGGAATGCGAATATGAAGCCCGTGATCGACACCCTGACAACGGTCGGTTTTGACGGTGACAGCGACCTCTATGAGTTCCTGCCCGCTTACAACCCTCTCGTAGTTGGCAACGCATCCGTTGTTGATCAGTATAACCTCTACAATACAGTAGATCAGATCGCCACAGCCTCGACCCGTACCCAAAAGCGCGGTGTCGATGATGATGGTGACGGGATCATCGATGAGGATATGGTTGGTTACACCTTCCCGCTCAGGCAGGGTAACGAGCTTCCGTCGATCTTCTCCTCCTTTGGCGGTCAGTACATTCACGAGACCAGCAACTTTGGGATCATAACCACCGGTTCGAACATCGAGACCTGGTTCCCCCTGGGATTCCAGGATCTTTCAGATCGTTCCTATTCGAGCTATGCCTTCTCCGCGCCTCACGATGATGACGGAGACGGACAGACAGATGAGGACGGTGCTCCGGTTTCCGAGCAGGATCTCGTTTCCTACTACTACGATTATTGCCCCTTTGGCACGATCGGTGACCGCGACTTTGGTGGTTCCCGCAGCACGAACACTCACAAACCTTTGAATGTCCGCGTGCGTCAGATGTCCTACCAATGGAGCTATGACTACATCAAAAACCTGGTCTATGTCGAATTTGACATTACCAATATGAATACCGCGACCCAGGATACGCTTTACGATTGCGCAATGGGTATCTATATGGATTGCGATACGGGACCGCAGAGCTATGGTCCGGAAAAAGCCTCTGACGACGTTTCCGGTTACGTCAAAGGTGAAGGATACGAGTTTGCTTACACGCGTGACTTTGATCAGGACAGTGGTCTGACCCCCGGCCTGGTCGGCGCGAGAGTTTGTACTCCCGATCCCGAACAGCTCAAGTTCCACTGCTGGTACTGGAAGGTGGGTGATGGTCCAAACGACTTCAATCCGCTTTCGTTCAATTTCTCACCGAGGCTCACAGCCAATGAGAAATACTGGCTGTTAACGGGTAAAAACCCGAATACCTCATACTTCCAGCCCTTGCGTCCGGAACAGGAAGAACTAACTGAGTATGAGCAACCTACCGCTAATGACACCCGTTTCCTTTTCTCGTTCTACGGTGCCCAACCCGGTACCCCTGAATACACAGAGATGGAAGAGGGTCAATATTACAAGCGTTGGAATCTCCCTCCCGGCAAGACCATGAAGATCGTCGTTGCCGTGTTCCCGGGAGACAACAAGGAAGACCTCAAGCGTATCGCGAACAGGGCGAAGAACATCTATGGTGATCCTCAGACCCTCACAACCGTGACGCAGCCTGATATCTTCCCGCACTACAAGCCGCCAGAACCCCCTGAAATCCCCAAGATGTATGCCGAGCTTGTGGATAATGGTGCTGCGATCAACGTTTATTGGGACAACCGTTCAGAGTTCTCCTATGACGTGAAGACCGTGACAGCCGCGCTGACCGGTTGGGTGAGCCCGACCAGCCCGCTGCTGATCCCCGGTTCCGATTGCGACCCCACTCCGCATATCGCCAACAACTGGGTGAACATTCCCCCCGAATTCCGCGTTCAATACGATGAGGATAACAACCCCATCTGGAATAACAATGCCAAGGTCAATCCCTACACGTCATACAGACTTCGCCATGACTTCCAGGGTTACACTGTCTGGGGTAGATCCGGCAGTGGTTCTCAGGAAGACTGGGAACTCGTCAACCGTTGGGATAAGGTCGATACCGCTCAGGACATATTGGACTACAGTGTAAACTCCAATATCCCGTCCTTAGCCACCGACTTCGGCGGATATCTTGGTCTTGACCTTGATCTGCCGAACAAGAATGAATGGGCAAATACCGCTCAGTATCCTCTGTTCTACCAGTACGACGAGAACTATCAGTTGGAGCCGGAGACAGGGAACTTCTACGGATTTCCTATTTATAACCCCACTGTTGATTATACCACGGCGATCCTCGATGCCGCGAATCAGATCGCGACCGACAATCCCACCGCAAGCCCGGAACAGATCAAACGGCTCCAAGCCAGACTCTTTAAGCATCCCGAGATCTCAAACGAGATCTTCGACGAGCTGATGGATTCAAAGCTGATCCCGCTGCCCGGTCATGGTGGACAGGTCTCGATCGGCAACCCGGCTGATCTGCAGTCCCTCAAGGAAAAGAGACTCGCTCGCAGATATTACAAGTCTTCGATCCCCTATCCCAAGAAAGGTGTCGAATACTACGTCGCAGTCACAGCTTATGACCGCGGTATCCCGTGGGATGATCTGAACTTCCTGGAAACAGGTCGTGATGCAGACGCAAACATGAAGATATTCTTCCCCGGAGCTCTTGCTTCCGAGAAGATGGACAATATCTACGTAGTCCCGAATCCTTACATCGGGCGCAGCCAGTTCGACGGACGTCGCTCAAACGACAAGAAGGGTGACAAGAGCCGCCGTCTGTGGTTCGTCAACATCCCCGAACGCTGCAACATCCGTATCTATACTCTTGCCGGTGACCTGGTCGATGAGATCGTTCACGACGGCGCATACACAGAAGACATCATCAACGTCTCCAAGGCTGCCAATTTTGGTATAGCCGCGAGCGGTATCCACAGCTGGGATCTCTTGTCCAAAAACAACCAGATCATAGCGCCCGGTGTCTATCTGTACTCTGTCGAAAATAGAGCCAACAACGAGAAGAAAGTTGGCAAATTCGTCATCATCAAATAAGGGAGGAACAATGAAGAAGACATTAGTATTAATCGTAGTGATCCTTGTTCTTGCACTCCCGGCGTTTCTGATGGCGAAGCCCTTTGGTAAGACCGGTACCGTCGGTATGCAGTTCCTCAAGCTGGGGATAGACGCTCGCGCCATAGGCATGGGCGAAGCTTACACAGCTGTCACGGACGATATATCTTCCGTGTTCTGGAATCCTGCCGGGCTGGTCCCCGCTTATCAAAACCAAGCCTTTGTCTCCCACACGAACTGGCCTGCCAGCATCATGCATGACTTTGCTGCCGGAACCTTTACCAATGGTGTCCGCACCATCGGTGTATATGGCTCCGTCCTGCACATGGATGACATCCCGATCACGGATGAAGAGACCTTTGGTCCTACCGGCGAGACCTTTACCAATAGCTCGATAGCTATCGGTGTCGCAGCGGGACAGCAATTTACCAATAAGTTCTCTGCCGGCTTCGGTATCAAGTATCTGAGAGAGAATCTGTATGAATATGCCATAAACAGCTATTCGTTCGATCTCGGCTCCATGTACAATACCGGCTGGAAGAACATCAAGATCGGTATGGCGCTGAAGAACTTCGGTCCGGACATCCGTTATCGTGTGGATGACGACGAAGACGGCAGCAACGACGAAGACCCCTTCGACCTGGTTGATAATGACGGTGACGGTGTTGCCGATGAAGACGGTCCCGAGCTTGACAGCAAGATCCCTATGAGCTTTTCTCTGGGTATCAGCGGTGACATCAAGAGAACCGAAGATTCCTATTGGATCGCTTCCTTTCAGCTCGATAACGTGATCGATCGTCAGGAAACCTGGAACCTTGGTACTGAGTACAAGATGGGCAACCTCTTCCTCCGTGCCGGTTATCAGATCAACTATGACACCAACGGTTTTAGCGCCGGTGTCGGCTATCAGGTTCCCACCTCCTTTGGCATTTTCAATATCGACTATGCCTACACAGATATGGGTTACCTTGCCGAGACCTTCCTTGCCAGTGCGCACCGTCTGTCCATCAAAGTCAGATACTAATATGAACAAGACCTATAGATAATTCAGGAGGTAAGAATGAAGAAACTCTTATTGGTCACAATAGCCCTCTCTCTTCTGATAGGTTTCGCGTTTGCCAAGGAGATGCTCCCTGGTGATAATAAAACCCCGGTGATGCTCGATCACCAAGGTCTTCGCGTACCTGCCACAAGAGAAGTTCCGGCTTATACCTTTACGGTACAGCCTACATCCCTTATCACTTCCTATTATGATTACATGATCGGAAGCTATAATGGACTTCCACTTCGCACTATCCCCGCCGAACAGGGTGGTGGATATTTTATGACCTACCACGGAAAGCGTCAGCCTACTGCTACCAGACGTGTATTCTACGCTTATATCGGACCCAACGGTGCGATCAACAACAACAACGAGATCACCGAAGTTCAGAACAACGAAGGTTATCCGACCGTTGCCGTCGATCCCGTTTCCGGGAAGCCCATCTATGCCTGGCACTGCAATGCTGACACCGATGCGGAATATGAAGTGCAAACCACTTCTGATGCGTTCCTCGCCGGTCTTGCCGGTCTGTTCAACGACCCCGCGGTCGCTGTGAATGGCCCCGTCACGATTACCGCCCCCAATGGCGTCGTCAGCGAAGACAACGAATTCATCTGGCCCACCGCCCAGATCGGACCCTCACCGGTTGCCGGAAAGCGCAGAGTCTATCTCGCTGCCCGTAACTCCGTGACCCACACCGGCGGACCCAGCGAAAACCTCTATATCGCCTATGCCGATTTCAACGGCGACGATATCGAAATGGGTAATGCCCTCGTCTGGAACCATGTCACCATCCCCGAGATGGACGACTGGAACACTGACGACCAGTGGCGTCGTCCTTTCCACGCCTTGACTACCGATGATGCCGGCAACCTCTATTATGTCGGATATCACTTCGCCGTCGAAGCTGATGGAACCACCGATATCCCCGAAGCCGACATGGACGTCTTTGTCTGCCCGAACTACGGTCAGGGAACCTGGACACGCGTCAGTGCTTTCAGCAAGCTTCCTACATGGAATCCTCCTGCGAGCCAAGGCGCAACTACCGGTTATTTTGCCGATGACAGTGATGTCCCTTACACCGATGAAGAGATCTTCTGGCAGATCGCCAATTCCAGCCATCTGAACGCTGTCGTCGATACCGATGGCAAAGTCCATGCTCCCGCTATCTGGGCGCTTACGACCGTCGATGGAACTTACTATCCCAATATCCAGTTCATGAAAGAATTCGTCTTTGATCCCACTTCACAGACCTACAGCGTCAACGAGATCTATCCCCAGAAAGCCGAAGGCGACACCAATGCCTGGTTCACTCCCTGGGATATGGAAGCTCCTTGGGGCGTAGTCGATGAATTCCTCGATGATGGTGCCGGAAGCACTTATCCCGGTATCGTGACCGACTGGCCTTTCCCGCACTGGGATTCATCCGCTCACAGCGATGCGATGATGTTCCATTACAGCAACTTCAAGCTCTCCGAAGTCAACGAACAGGAAATGCTTGCCTGCGTCTGGCAGAATAGCTATCGTGCTCGTCTCTTCAACTACTACAGTGACACCGATTACACCCAGTGGGCAAACGTCCCCGAGATCTACGTCTCCGTTTCCCCGGACAACGGTGGCACCTGGTCCGAACCCATCGTTCTGAACAACGTCGAAGTTCCCGCAATGGCTGGTATCAAGCCTATGTGGGTCTATCCTGCCGATAAAGTTCTCTACACCGGCACGGTCGATGGTCACAAAGTCGGTAAGCTTGGTATCATGATGTATGATGACTTCACCTGGGGTTCAAATTCCATTTCCCCCGCATACCATCCCACAAACGATGGTGGACGCGTGATGTTCATGGAACTTCAGATCACCTTCCCGATCTCCAGCGCCGGCGACGACAACACTACCACCCCCGTCACTACTCTGTTGAATCAGAACTATCCCAATCCCTTCAATCCTGAGACCACGATCAGCTTCACCATGCCTTCCAATGGCAAAGCCAGCCTCTCCGTTTACAACGTGAAAGGTCAGCTCGTGAAGACCCTGGTCAATGGTGACCTCTCAGTGGGTAACCATTCTGTGGTTTGGAACGGTACCGATAACTCCGGTTCCGCGGTTTCCAGTGGTGTCTATTATTACAAGCTCACCTCCGGTAACCATACCGAATCCCGTAAGATGGTCTTGGTCAAGTAATCACTTCGACCTATCCTATACAAAGCCCCGCTTTATGCGGGGCTTTTTTTGTCAGATAAGGGCTGTGAGCATTTCCACTCCGGGAACGGGGGCAAGCAAACCAGCTTCAACGGCACGGCGAACGCTGATCACCGGGAGATCCAGCGTGTAGATATCGTCTCGGGAGAGGGTGGCAATATCCAGCTCCGGATTTTGCCTTTGCATGCTCCACATAACGCGGGTGAATAGCCCTGCCCAGTTCATACTCCTTTCGATTTTGTCCGTTCCACGGATCATCGCCAGATACATCCGCAAGTTGTCCCGATACTCCGGGGATGGGTCAAGTGACTTGAGGTTCTTTGCGACGTTGCCGATACGTTCGTTTGATGCTCCAAGCCTCCGCTGTGTGGGTCTGCGTCTGGCGATCAACCGCTTGGCTATCGGATGCCAGTAATAGATCAGGTCGTCGATCGCCCCTTGATATGCAAGCTGTCCATACTTTAGCTTTACTTTCATGATCATCCTCCTATATATATAAGCATGACAGTTGACCACTTTTCTTGACAGCAGCTTGAGATTTTTTCAGATTCGGTGTAGTATCCGGGAGACATCCCTCTACAGTGCGAGCTCGCTACAGGCATCCTGAACCAAATGCAGCTCGATCTATGAATATTCCCTAAGGTGAGACAGGGTCCCCGGCAGGGCTCATACCGGTATCAGATCGGGATCAAACCGGGGATTTTGCCGATATGATACCGATATGATGCCGGTAAGATACCGAGAGGAAAGCGAATGCAGCGAAGGCGGGAGAGGAGAAGATTACTTGGTCTTGGAGAGCAGGAGCCACATAAAGAAGGGACATCCGATCGCAGCGGTGATCACTCCTACCGGGAGTTCGATCGTCGTCAGATTTTTGGCGAGCAGATCAGAAAAGAGTAAAAAGATCGCGCCTGTCCACATCGAGAGGAGGAAGATCCGTTTTTGCCCGGAGGGAACGAAAAAGCGGACGATATGCGGGATGATCAGCCCTACGAAACCGATGATCCCGGCATAGGAGACGACTACTCCGATCAGGATACTGGTGATGATAAAGATCTCCCGCCTTGTGCGGGCGACGTCTATCCCCACGCTGGAAGCGTAGTGATCCCCTCCGCTGATCACCTCCAGGGTAACGGAGCGTCGATAGAGGATGTAAAGCAGGTATAGAGAGGCAGCAGCAAGCCCGAGGAAGAGGTACCATTCCGTCCTGCCAAAGATGCGTCCGAGGTTTCCCATAAGGGTTCCCAGGATCAGCAAACTATCCTGATGATCAAGATACATGACCAGGGAGATCGCTGATCCAAAGAACATTCCGGCGATCACACCGGAGATGAGCAGCCGTGTGCGGTCAAACTTCCCCTGCTTCTGAGCCAATGTCCAGACGATGATCAGGGTCAGCCCGGCTCCCAGGAAACCGCCCAAGGGCATCAGTGCAATAGCACCGCTGATCCCGAAGAGGATCGCGCCAAAAGCGCTGCCCCCGGATATTCCGAGGATATAGGGTTCGGCAAGGGGATTTGCCAGCATGAGCTGGTAGATAGAGCCGATCCCCGCGAGGGTCATCCCGGTGAATAGGGTCAGGATCAGGCGGGGTATCCTCACCTGCGCGACGATATTCATATCGGGATAGCCAAGAAAGAGATATAAAGCGATGATGGATGATCCCACGCACAGAGTGGCGAGGGTCAGAAGGTATCCGGACTTCACTTGTGCTGGTCCTCAGCCCAATCCTGATAGATCTCGATCAGCCGTCCGGTTCCGTTAAGGATCCTTGGTCCGGCTCTTTGGATCCAGTCCGGGTCGATATCCTTGTCAAAATAGATCCGCCTGTCCCGCACTGCCGGGATATCTTGCCAGCCTTTGCGGTTCGTGATGCCGGCTAAGGTGTCCTGAGAATAGCAGATGATAATGTCCGGTGCGGCGGAGATCACATCTTCGGGATCGATCCGCGAGTAATCCCGCTCCAGAGTGGGGAAGATGTTATCACCTCCGGCAAGCTCGATCAGCTCTCCTACGAAAGATTGATCGGAAACGCTCATCAGAGGATCACGGTATATCTCCAGATAGACCTTGGGACGGGGTGATCCCTTTGCCTTGTCCCGGGTATCACGGATAAAGACAGCCAGATCATCGGCGAGGTCGGATGCCTCCCGGGTATGATGCGTTAACTTGCCAATATCACGGATCCCGGACAGCATATGATCCAGGGATCGGGGATAGAAACTCTCGACCCGAAACCCGAGCTTGGCGAATTCCTCTGCCACTGCTTGCTGCTCCAGAGATGAACTGAAGATCAGGGTAGGTTTGAGAGCTATGATCTTTTCGCGGTTTAAAGCCCCAAACTTTCCCACGGAGGTTTTCGCCGTCAGTGAAGCAGGATAGATGCACTCATCCGTGACTCCGACGATATCCGCTTCTGCTCCTATCGCGCAGAGGATCTCTGCGATCTCCGGAGATAACACTACATAACGGTTGCTGGGTGATGCATCCTTTCTCGTGCAGGACTGCATCAGAAGACCGAAGAAGATCATGACCACCGGAAGGGTAAACAAAACCGTAATACGTTTATAGTGCATTCATCCTCATAAATTTAATGATTTTCGTCATCATTGGAAACGACCACTGCTTGTCAAGAGGATTGTCCGAAAATGCGTCGCTTCTAAAAAGTACGGCCTCGAGGTCACAAAGCTATAGTTTGCCGCGACTGGTAATCTTAGTAAGAAAGAAGCTCGGTGAGGTCATTCACATGCATGTGGAGCCTATCCACACAGCTGCAAGACTGCACTTTCCCAGCGTACCAAGAAGTACATCAAGCGAGATCCTGTGCCCTTGGAAAAGGCTAATGAGCCAAACCAGATCGGGGAATGGTCTTCCCAAAGAGATCAAGTGCGATAATGGACTTGAAAGTACCGGAAAAGTGATGTTGTAATGAGCTGAGAGACTGGATATCAATCTGATTTCATAGCTAAGGAACGCCAATCCAGAACGGCTTTATCGCGAGAATTTTAGTGGTATGATGAGGAAAGAATGTCTTGACAGACATATCTTCCGCAAATAAGTTGAAAAAAAGGATTAATTATGAATTGGGTGATTCACTTCAATGAAGAACGACCGCATCGGTCTCTGATTTATATTGTTCACTTCGGGTTCATTGAGGCATATAACATTCAAGCAATATTCACCATTACGAGAGGTAAAAAATGAGGTATGATCACTTTACCTTCATGCTAAAGCCCGGATTTTGAGATTAACTATGAAACGAATTCTATTTATCTTGTCCCTTATTTCTATTGCATCTACATTACTGTGTATTGAAGTTGGCGGGCACATCACTCAAAACACTACATGGACCCCTGACAACA
>CAYVXJ010000011.1:0-125618 GCA_964454815.1 uncultured Candidatus Cloacimonadota bacterium
GAGCGAATGGTTCGCAATCATTAGGCCAGGGGTTCGAATCCCCTTAGCTCCACCAGATAATCAAAGGGACGCTTCAAGTAAGCGTCCCTTTTCTTTTGTCTGCGATCAGCGGGGCGATTTTAGTTGACAGGAACTACATCACTCCTTAATTGAGCATATGCTCATAACGCTTTTTGCGTATTATTATGATCATTCAGCTTTTATAAGGAGTAAACATGACAAAAACAATTGCTATTCCCGTGATGGGAGATGGACTCAGTCCCCACTTCGGACATTGCGAGAAGTTCGCCTTTTATCAGGTAGTGGACGACGTTATCAGCGGGGGTGAGCAATTCGCACCTCCGGAACATGAACACGGGAAGCACATCGAGTTTCTCAAAGAGCATGGCTGTGATACCCTGATCGCCGGGGGGATGGGTTTGCCTGCCCAGGAAATGTGTCTGGCGAACGGTATTGATATCTTTCGAGGAATTCCCGGCACCCCTCTTGAGGATCTGGTGCAGATGCTGATTAACGGCGATCTCCAGCTTGGTGCCCGCCAATGTGACCATTCCGATCATGGTGCGAATCACAATCATTAATTCCCGGTTGCCGATCAGCCGTTACAGGATGAACCATGCCCAGACTTAAAGTTCTGAGGAATCTGGACGATCTGCCTATGATCAAGGGCTTTCGTCCGATATGGCTGCGCGCAGGGTTTCGACATACCGTCAGCCTCAATCTCGAGGAGTATGAGGCTATCCGCCTTATAGACTATGAGAAAAGCAACCACGAACAGGCAGCGCAAGCGATGAATGTTTCTCGTCCGACCATCACCAGAATCTATGAAAGCGCAAGGCAAAAGCTTGCCCTCGCCTTAGTGGAGGGCAGAGGACTCATCATTGAGGGTGGGAACGTCTCACTTCGAGGATCCCATCTATACTGCGAAGCCTGCTCCCAAAAGTTTACGATCCCCGAGGCTGCCGATGGCGCCTCTACAACATGCCCGCATTGTGGATCAAGCCAGATCCTTGATCTCAATGCCTGCTTCATGGGCGGTTGTCGCAAATGCAGACGTTGCCGCTGACAAGATTATACACGGAGATAATAGAATAATGGAAGAGAACAAAGAACAGCAGATATTAAACAACCTGGCGCGTATAAAGCACCGGATCATGGTCATGAGTGGAAAGGGTGGAGTTGGCAAGAGCTTTATCGCCGTGAGTCTTGCATATGGACTGGCGATGCAGGGCAAGACCGTCGGCATACTTGATTCCGATATTCACGGACCGTCTATTGCCAAGTTAACGGGGATCGAGGGAGCACCTCTTTATGAACACAAAGAAAGCGGAAGACCTATGCCTGTCATGGCTCTGAGCAATCTGCACGTGCTGTCTGTCGCCTCCCTGATATCCTCAGATGACAGCGCTTTGATCTGGCGAGGTCCCATGAAGATGGCATTGATCAAGCAATTCTTCTCAGACTTCGAGTGGCCTGCGTTGGACTACCTGATCGTGGACTGTCCTCCCGGAACAGGGGACGAGCCATTATCCGTTGTGCAGACACTGGGAAAGGTCGATGGTGCGGTAATTGTGACTACCCCGCAAGATGTGGCTCTGATCGATGTTCGCAAGAGTGTCAGCTTTGCTGAGCAACTCAAAGTCCCGATCCTCGGGATCATCGAAAACATGAAGTACTTTGTATGTCCTCACTGCGGTGAACGCTCTGTCATCTTTGACGGGAACAAGGTTCAGGAACTGGTCTTCGAGAAGGGATTGGATGTTCTTGCGGAACTGGAGCTTGACCCGAACATTGGTTCATCAGGTGATCGTGGTCGTCCATATATCTATGATTACGGAAAGCATCCAAATGCAGAGAAGCTCCAAGAAGCAGTTAACCGTGTCATTACAAAGCTTGAAGGCAATCCGGAATAGATAGAATCCGCGTGCAACGACCTATATAAAGAAGGCAGGACAAAATGTCCTGCCTTTTATATACTGACCTGTTATCTTAGAGAGCGCTCCATTGGGAACGCATCGAGGGTCATATATACTTGTTGTTCAGCGCAAACTCATGCTCTGCCTGAGGCAGGATCTCTCCTATCAGCCCTAAGTCCCGGATCTTACCTGCGAGCAGTTGCAGTGCCGGATACTCGGTGTAGAAGTGCCCCGCGTCTATGATCGGGATACGGGAATCCAGCAGGTAGTGGTAGCTGATATCCCCGGTGATGAGGACGTCTGCTGCGCGTTCCGCGTCTTTGATCATCGAGCTTCCGGCACCTCCGCAAAGCGCGATACGGGAAACGGGAGTATCTCCGGCAAGTCCGGCAGTCCAATAGCGCAGAGTGGGGATCCCCAGGCTCTGTTTGGTATGCAGGGATAGCGTCTCCAGGGTCATAGGCGTGGTCGGCTCGCAGACAAGCCCCAGTCCATAGACGGAGCCATGATCGCTGATCTCGTTCCAATAGATGTCCGGAGCCTCAAAGGGGTGCACGGCGATGATCGCATCGACACAAGCCTTGAGTCTGTTCTTGTCGATGGTGAATTCCATTCTGATCTCGTCCGCCTGATGCCAGACGCCTCTGCGTCCCAGCGCCGGATTGGAGCCCTCACCCGGGCGAAAACCACCATGCACGGTGAAGGAAGTCATACAATGGTCATAATTGCCGATCCTTCCCGCTCCGGCAGAAAAGGCAGCTTCTCTGACCTGATCCCTGGCATGCTCGGGCGTGGTCACGACCAGGCGATAACGCGCGTTCCCGCTTTCGCCGGAGAGATGCCGGATCACCTTGAGCCCCAGTGCTCTGGCGAGCTCATGATTTACCCCGTTTGCGGCAACGTCAAAGTTTGTATGCAGCGCGATATGCGCGATCCCTGCCTTGATCATCCGTAAGATGACCGGATCGGTGAGTTGTTTCGTCCCATGAAGCCAGATCGGATGATGGGTGAGGATCAGTTCAGCACCGTCGGATATGGCTTTATCGACTGTCCCCGGAGTCAAGTCCAGGCTGATGAGCACCTTGCTCACTTCGGCTTGCGGATCTCCGACGAGGAGACCGACGTTATCCCATCCCATAGCAAGGCTCAGAGGCGCAAAAGCCTCGATCGCCTTTAATATCTCAAATACCTTCATCCTAAACCTCCCGGTTTATTCCTGAGTCGCTTTCCCATGCGGGGCGGCACCTCGTGCCTTAGTTTTCCCGCATGATCTCGGCGGCTCTGTCCTGATTCGCTTCTGATGAAAAAAGCTCAAGGATAAGATAACTGTTTTCCGGATCAATGCAGGCCGGATATATCGAAGTCAGAGCGGAGATCCTGTCGCCCGGGAAGACGAGATAGTCACCGAGGAGCCGAACGATCTGTTCCACGCTAAAGCGGTTGGTGACGGCGACACTCTCGAGAATTGTGAGCTTGACCTTGCGATATGGTTCATTTTCCATCATCAGGCAGAGGTTCTCAAAATCCTCATCGGTGATAGGATAGCGATCCGGAACCGGACTCAGGCGTGGTTTGAGCCGGGGATTCGTCCCATTACTTGCTGATCCGTCGTCTTTCTGACCCGGTTTTCCTCCTCCGATCTTGGTCTCTTTGGGGAGCATCTCCAGTAATGCATGCACCTCGTCCATGATCTGGGAGACCTCGTCCGCGGTATCGGTGTCCAACATCGGGATAGTAGTCTTTTCCAGCCTGCTCAGCCGGCTATAGACCTGCTCGATGATGTCTCCCGCAGTGAGCGGAGCATCGGCGGAAGAGTATGTCCGGATAAGCCCGGGATCACCATTGGCGCAGAGCATTCCGGTGAACATGATAAGGACTGCGAAAAACAAAGCTCTTTTCATATGTAAAACCTCTTTCTGCTTATACTTGTATTTACGGAGATATAGCGGTGTACAAAGGATTTCTGACAAGCTATTTCTCGCATTCTCAAGCATCCGGCTTGCGGAGAGATCTCGTAGCGTCAAAGCCGGACAACCTATCCTTGAGGTGTAAACTCCCAAAAGGGGTTGACAAATATCCCCCCACTCAGATAATTGCCTGTTCAGAATGTCTTAAGGAGTTTAGAATGATAGATACTTATCTCATCAAAGCAGGGACGATCCTTACCTTTGATCCGGCATGTCCGGTTCTCAAGGATCAGTGCATCCTGATCGAATCCGGAAAGGTCATCCAGATAGCCCCGGAAGCTGATTTCGTCCTCATCGATTGCGAGCGTATAGATGCCACGGACAAGGTGGTCATGCCCGGTTTGATCAATGCTCATCACCACTTTTATTCGACCCTGGTCACGGGGCTGGGCAAAGCAGCACCCTCAAAAGACTTTAACCAGGTCTTGGAAAACCTCTGGTGGCGTTTGGACAAGAAGCTCCTCGCCGAGGACAATTACTATAGCGCCTTGATCTCGAGCCTCACTGCGATCCGCAAAGGCACGACGACGATCATCGACCACCATGCATCTCCCTTTTCCGTCCCCGGCTCTCTGGGGCAGATCGCCACTGCCGTTAGAGAGGCAGGGATTCGTGCCAGCCTATGCTACGAAGTCTCGGATAGGGATGGAGAAGCGATTGCGGCAGAGGGCATTGCCGAGAATTCGGACTGGATCCGTACCTGTATGGATGCCTGTGATCCCTATCTCAAAGGGCTGTTTGGCATGCATGCGGCATTCACCCTCAGCGACAAAACTCTTGATCTGATCTCGACCCTCGTGGCGGAGATGGGTTGCGGAACGCATATCCATGCCGCGGAAGCCGATTCGGACGAGCAGTATAATCTCACCCACTATGCAAAGCGGGTGATCCCGCGTTTGGATGCCTTTGGCTTGATCAATCCCTGCTCGATCCTCGCGCACGGTGTCTGGCTGGATGACAAAGAACTGGAGCTCATTGCCTCTCGCGGAGCAGCGATCGTGACCAATCCCCAGTCCAATCTGAATAACGCCGTCGGGATCGCCGATCTGGTCAAGATGACCGCCAAAGGGATCACCGTCGGGCTGGGTACCGATGCCATGACCGTCAATATGCTGGAGGAGCTTCGCGTCGCGATGTGGGCACAGCATTTGAAACAGGAAAACCCCACCGCAGCCTTTATGGAAGTCGCTTCGACCCTGCTCTTCAATAACCCCGCAATAGCACAGAAGTACTGGGGTCCCGGGCATGGTCAGATCACCGTGGGTGGTCCTGCGGATATGATCTTCGTCGATTACGATCCCCACACTCCCCTGGATGCGAATACCTGGATCGGTCACGTGATCTACGGGCTATCCCAAGCCGCGGTGGACAGCACCATCGTCAACGGCAAGTTCCTGATGTGGAACCGTGAATTGCTTCTCGATATCGACGAAGCCGAAGTCAAAGCGAAGAGCAGAGAACTGGCGACCAAGCTCTGGGATCGCTTCTAAAGATCAGCTAATAAGGAGTATAAGATGATAAAGGACATTTACGCAGCAGCACAGAGACTCGAGGGTGAGACAACCCGCTTTCTCATGGATATGATCCGGATCCCCGCCTTTTCCACTAAGGAGAAAGGCGTGATCGAGTGTATAAAGAACGAGATGGAAGCCGCCGGCTTTGACGAAGTAAAGATCGACGGGCTGGGAAACGTCATCGGCAGGATCGGAAACGGTCCCAGAGTCATAGCTTTTGATGCCCATATAGACACGGTTTACCCCGGTGATCTGAGCCTTTGGGACTTTGATCCTTTTGATGCTCACGTCAAGGACGGCAAGGTCTGGGGGCGTGGTTCTGTCGATCAGGAAGGCGGCATGGCTTCGATGGTCACTGCCGGTCGCATCATCAAGGAACTCGGTCTGGGCAGGGATTTTACCCTCTACTTCACCGGTACGGTCATGGAAGAGGACTGTGACGGGCTTTGCTGGCAGTACATCATCAATGAGGACAAGATCCGTCCCGAGATGGTGGTGATCACTGAGCCGACCAATATGAATATCTACCGTGGGCATCGCGGACGCATGGAAATGCAGGTGCACGTCAAAGGCTTATCCTGCCATGGTTCCGCTCCCGAACGCGGCGACAATGCCATTTACAAGATCAGCCGCATCGCCCTGGAGATCGAGAAGCTGCATGAAAGGCTTCTCGTGGATCCCTTCCTCGGCAAGGGCAGCGTCTGCGTTACCGAAGTTTACTTTACCGGTCCCTCTCAATGTGCCGTTCCCGATAGCGCATGTATCCATCTCGATCGCCGTCTGACCTGGGGCGAGACCAAAGAGAGCGCGGTCGCCGAAGTTATGGAAGCCTGTCGCCTTGCCGGTCAGCCCGATGCCAGAGTCGAAGTCCTGACCTATGCCGAAGAGGCTTTTACCGGGCTGGTCTATCCCACCGAGAAGTACTATCCCACCTGGGTCACGCCTGAGGATTCCCTCTGGGTTCAGACAGCGGCTAAAGCTTACACCGAACTCTTTGACAAAGCTCCCCTTATCGATAAATGGACTTTTAGCACCAATGGCGTTGCTATCGCCGGGATGCACAATATCCCCTGCATTGGCTTGGGACCCGGCAATGAGATCTATGCCCATGCCCCGAACGAGGCTTGCCCTGTCGAGCATTTGACCGGTGCCGCTGCCTTTTATGCAGCCTTGATCCACAAGCTCGAACAGCAATCCTGAACGAGGCATTCCCGCTTGAAACAAACGCACTTTTCACACTGGCAATGCCGATCCTGTGGCAAGACCTTTGCCCGGGATGAGGTTCGCTATCTGTGTCCGGATTGCTCCCGCGAGTATCGCCCCGGAATCCCCTTGATCGGGGTTTTGGAAGCCATGTTTGACTATCCTGCGATCTCTGCGGACTACTCTCCGGCTCTCACGCCGAAGCAGGTGACTCAGCTCTTTTCCGCTGTGCACCGGGACTTCTATCCCGCTTTACCTGTCGGGGACACTCCCTTTTTCCGTCTCGATGCTGAGGGGGATATCTGGGTCAAGAACGATGCGCTCAATCCCAGCGGTTCCTTCAAAGACAGAGCCTCCCAGCTCGTGGTTAGCGAGGCGAACCGGCTCGGGATCAAGGAGATAGTTTGCGCTTCGACCGGTAACGCGGCATCCTCCCTCGCAGCCTACTCAGCTTCCGCGGGGATCAAAGCTGTGATCTTCGCTCCCGCTTCCGCGCCTACGGCAAAGCTCGTTCAGATCAAAGTACATGGAGCGGAACTGCATAAAGTTCAGGGAACTTATGACGATGCTTTTAAGTCCGCGCTGGACTATTCCGCGACGCACGACTGCCTAAACCGCAATACCGCCTATCATCCGCTCACCATCGAGGGGAAAAAGAGCAGCGGGCTGGAGATCTTCGTCCAAAACGGGCATCAGGTGCCGGATTGGATCGTGATCCCCGTCGGGGACGGCGTGATCATTGCCGGTATTCACAAAGCCTTTGTCGATCTGAAGCGTGCCGGGATCACCGATCGGCTTCCGCGTCTGCTCGCCGTTCAGGCAGAGCGCTCCGACGCCATCACTTCCTATTTTGAAAGCGGGATCTATACCGATTCCTCAAGCCCTGTGACCATTGCCGATTCCATATCCGTGACCACGCCTTCAAACGCAGATTGGGCAGTATCAGCGATCCGCGAAAGCTCCGGCAATGCCGTCCGGGTCAGCGATGTCCAGATCTCGGAAGCACAGCGGGAGCTTGCCTCAAAACATGGTGTCTTTGCCGAGCCTTCATCCTCTGCTACCCTTGCGGGTTACAAACTTGCTATAGCCCGGGGTTTGATCCGTCCTTTAGAACAAACCGTCCTGCTGATCACCGGACACGGGCTCAAAGATATTGGCTCGGTCACTGCATGATGCAGATCAACTCGATCTCATCCATGAGTATTCTTGAACGCGATACAAGAAAAGTACAAGTTGAGTACAAGATGAGTACAAGAAGACTACCTGAGGATAACCGGAGCCGGGATCGGGAGCGATGAGGGTGCAAGAGTTCTACGACTTCCACGTACATGTGGGCGAACGCATCGGCGGTTATCACCTCAGAGACGGCTTTGCCGATATAGACCGGATCCCGGGGTTAAAGGGGATCGGAGCGTTCGTCACCGAAGAAAGCGATTATCGCTTGCGGGATAAACTGCGGGATATGCGATTGGACGCCTCAAGAGATTTTTCCGGAAAGGTGCTCTGGCATCTGACTCCCGTGCAGAGTAGTGTCGAAGAGGTCATCCCTCTACTGGGACATGACACCGATCTGAAGTTCTATACGACTTACAGGAATGCGGGTTTGTACCGCTCCTACGAAGATATTGACCGCTGGATGCAGGCGCTTGCGGATCGTAAGCCCAGGATGCTGGTGCATTGTGAGGATGACAAGACCATCGCCCGCTATGCGGAGAAATATCCCTTTCATCATCCTTTTGACCACAGCCTGAGACGCCCGGAACTGGCGGAGAATATCGCCGTCGAACGCGTTCTGGATCTGGCGATCCGGCATAACTATCCCGTGCACATCGTGCACGTCTCCTCCCCCAAAAGCGCGATCCTCATTCATGAGGCAAAGTCGTCCTGTCCGCTTATCACCTGCGAGACAGCTCCGCACTACCTGATCTCCAATGATGGGGCTTTGACGGGTAAGGATGCTCACCGCATGATCTGTTCCCCGCCTCTGCGGAGCGAAAAGACACGTGGTGAACTCGTTGAGCTCATGCAGGATGGGCTCTTTGATATCATAGCAAGCGACCACTGTCCCTTTACGGATGAAGATAAAGACAGGTTCAAGGATAGCCCGGAAAAAGTCCCCTGCGGGATACCCGGAGTTGCGACCCTTTTTGCGGCTATGGATGAGAGATTTGTGCAGACCGGGATGATCGCTGTGGCAAAGCTGACGGCGATGGTATATGACACCCCGGGACGGCTGATCATAGGAGAATGAGCATGAAGAACAGGTGTGAACAGGCAGTTTCGCAAGGCTTTGGCATGGGCATCAGGTTGCTATTGCCCATAGCATTGCTGAGTATCTTAGGCGGCTGTGCCGTGATCGATACCAGCGTGATGGATTCGGCGATCCCACTCAAGGGGGGTGAGGTCAAGGCTATGACTTATTTTATCAGCGGGATCGAGCAGAACTCACTCGTTTATACCGCCGAATTCCCGGAGGATGATGATAATGATCAGACAGCAAATGCTAAGGCTGATCTGGGCTTGAAGGTTGGGATCGGGATCGGCAAGAATATGGAGCTGGACATCTCGACCTTGGCATTTTCCGCTCCTCTGGGCAAAGTCTCCCTCAAGATCGGGATTATGGACGACAGGACAAATGCCGTCGCAATCATGCCCGGAGTCTATTCCTACAAGGGAACCGGACCGCATGAGTTCAATCCGGGAGGAAGCGATCAAAGGTTTGAAGGCGAATACCGATCAGCCGGGCTGGAGCTACCGATCCTCTATACCCACAGAGAAGGTAAGGCTGGGAAGATAAGCATCTGTGGCAAGATCGGATATAACTCATTGGACTATAAACGCATAGATAATCACTACCCAGTCACCTATACCGGGGAGTACGAGACTCTCTACGGTGCGCTGGTGATCAACCCTCAGCTCAAGATCTGGAAGATAGTGCTAAGCCCCGAAGGCGGCATCCATGGGATCAAGACGGATAGCGGTAAATTCACGCTGGTGCCGACTCTGAATCTGGGTCTCGGGATCGAGCTGGGGAAATGATGGTAGCATCATGAGCCATCGATTTAAGCATACAGGATCTGGCGTACTATTCATGGGGATAATGGTCGTTATGACCTTCACCGGATGCGCAGTTATGGATACTTCTCTGATGGACACAGCGGACACACTACCTACCGGGGATATCCGCGCTGTGACTTATGGAGTTTTTGGGATCAATCCTAACACTCTGGTAAACACTCCCGAGATAGATCACGAGCAGTATAATTCGACAAAAGTGAAGCAACGCTTCATGACAGGGCATAAGATTGGTCTAGGACTTGCGCAAAATGTCGAGTTAGACTGCTCCTTCCAATCAATGTTTGGAGCTATGAACCTTGGGATAAAACTCAAGCTGATGGACAATGGAACGACAAAATTAGCTGTTATGCCCGGTGCTTTCTATTTGTCAAACGAAGGACCAAGCTTCAGTAACGAAGATAATGGGACGGAAATCTATGGGGAGCAATACGCCTCCGGGTTAGAACTCCCAATCATGCTGACAGTAAAACAGAACCGAGCAGTGAGCCTAAATTTCGGTGCCAAACTTGGATATTTGATGCTTGATTACTATCGCTCTGAAGGATCCGACTCGCCACAAAGATCTGTTTGTCAAGGCGAGCTAAACACGAGTTATACGACGCTATCAGTTGGGATGATAATAAGATACAGGCGGTTGCTTATTTCTCCCGAGATAGGTGTCACCCGCATCGGCACATCCGATGGGAGTGACGAATCTGTTCCGCTCGTGAACTTAGGCATTGGGCTTGACTTTCATGATAAAGGATGGGCAAAATGAAGGGGGAGCGCATTTCTAAGTGCTTATGGTCCCCTATCTGCGGGTTGCTGAGCAGGGCTATCCTGTCTATTGGGTTGTTGCTTTGTATCAATGGAATTGCCGGTGCCGAGTTGAGTGATATGTCATTCTTGGATTCCGCAGTCACGCTTAAACCAGGCCAATTCAAAGTATCTACTTACGTGATCAACGAGATTCGGCAAGAGTCTTGGAGAGACTATCAGCATTATTGGGCATCAAATTACAACGAAAGCGGAAATGTGATCAATACTGGTCTTAGATTTGGTATCGGGATCATTGACGGGATGGAACTGAATGTTTCAACTCTCCGAGAGTACTTCCCATTTGGGAGAGCGTCAATAAAACTTAGCTTGGTCAACAACAGCTTAGTGAATATCGCTATAGTACCTGGGGTACATAGCTACAAATGGGAGTTTAAATCTGGCGATCAAGGTGGAGATATTCATTCGAAGTCGATCACAACTGGAGCAGAACTGCCATTAGTCTTTACTCGTACCCGAACAGACGGTGTGCAGGTCTCATCTTGTCTCAATATAGGTTATAACCATGTACATACTACCGATGAATCTGATCTGGAATGGATGATCCCGGATGAGATTGAGAACAAAGTCTATGCGTTGTTTCTTATGAATCTGCGGGTCAAGTATCATTGGATCACGCTATGTCCTGAATTAGGGATGATGATGTCAAATAGTGATCTATATGGACTCTCAGTCATGCCAAGGTGGGGACTATCTGTGGGTTTAACTTCTGGGAAATAAGGACATATATGAAGAATGACAAAGCTTTTCGCAACGATGCCTATGCCAAAGTGACGGGCATCGCCAAGTACACGGATGATCATAGCATGCCGGGAATGCTCCATGCAGCACCGGTCTATCCTAACTGCGCCTGTGCCCGCATAGTGCGGATCGATCCTGCGGAGGCTCTGAAGCTTCCCGGTGTCGTCGCGGTCTTTACCGCAAAAGATATTCCGGGGAGTGTCCGCTTTGGGCAGATCATCCGGGATTATCCGACGCTTGCGGACGAGGTCGTGAATACGACCGGGGACGTCCTTGCGCTGGTGGTTGCAGAGACCAGAGAACAGGCGATCAAGGGTGCGGGGATGGTGCATGTCGAGCTTGAGATGCACAGCCCGATCTTTGATCCGGAAGAGGCTTTGGCGGAAGGTGCCAGGCTTATCCATCCGGAGCATGGCTCAAATGTCTGTAATAAGCATCAGGTGCGTCGTGGGGATATTGCTGCCGGGGAAAAGGAATCAGACCTGATCCTCGAGGAAACCTTTACCACAAACCGCATCGAGCATGCGTATCTGGAGCCGGAATCTGCCCTATGCCATCTGCGTCCGGATGGGGTCATGGAGGTGATCGGCAGTATGCAGCACCCCTTCTCCACGCGGAGATTTGTGGCTTCGACTCTAGGGCAAAAGCTCTCCGAGGTCGAGGTCAAGACCGTCCCCATGGGCGGTGGATTTGGTGGGAAGGATGATACAGCGGCTTTGGTCTGTGCCAGAGCAGCTCTTTGCGCTTTTCTGCTCAAGCGTCCGGTCAAGCTGACCTACACCCGGGAATGGTCTATGCGGGAGAGCTATAAGCGGCATCCCTATAAACTGCAGTATCGCATGGGCTTTAGGAAGGATGGGAAGATCCGCTTCGTCAAGGTGCGGATGGTCGCCGATGGTGGGGCTTATTGCTCCGTCACTCCATGGGTGACCTGGCGTTCGACAGTGCAGTGCTGCGGAGCCTATGAGGTGCCAAACGTCCATTGCGACGTCTATGGCGTCTATACGAACAATCCCTTTAGCGGTGCGATGCGTGGCTTTGGTTCGCCACAAGTGAATTTTGCCATAGAGCAGCTCATAGAAATGGCGGGAGAGAAGCTTGGCTTGTCCGAGCTGGAGATCCGCCGGCGCAATATGGTGCGTCAGGGGAGCACGACCGTCACAGGGCAGGTGCTCGATCAGCACGTTGTCTCCCTTTCTCAGGCGATGGACACGGTTCTCAAAGAGATAGACTATGAAAAGAAGCGGGAAAAGTGCACCTTTGGCAACCCGATCGCGGAGGAGTGGTACGGCATCGGCTTTGCCATCAGCTACCGCGGGATGAGCCTCGGTGCGGAAGGTGTAGATTTTAACAGCGCCATCATCAACGTTCAGCCGGACGGCTCTGTCCTCATTGAGACGGGTGTCCATGAGAACGGACAAGGCTCGGAATCGGCGATGATACTGATCGCGGCGGAGCAACTCGGGATAGACAAGAGCCTCATCCGCTACCGTATGCCCTCCACCTCGAATATCCCGGATGGGGGGACGACCGTCGCCTCGCGTGGGACTCTGCTCGGGGGTGGAGCGATCGTCAAAGCTGCGGAAGTACTCAAAGAGCGTCTCGCGGAAGCTCTGGGGGAGAAAGACATCAGCCTCCGGGACGGTAATGTCTATAGCACAGAGGGCAAGAAGCTCATGAACTGGGGGGAACTGATCCGCAAGTGCTATTCCAGCCAGATATACCCCTATGCCTTTGGCGTATTCCAGGCTCCCAAAGTGAGTTGGGACGAGCATACCGGGCAGGGCAACGCCTACTTTACCTGGGTCTATGCCTGCCAGGCTGTCGAGCTGAAGATGGATCCCAAGACCAAGAAGGTCACTCTGCTCAATATGGTCGCGGCGCACGACGTCGGCAGGGCGATAAACCCCGCTATGGCAGCAGGGCAGTTCTACGGTGGGATGGCTATGGGTGCGGGATACGCGCTCTTTGAAGACCTGACCGTGGACAAGGGTTTGGTCAAGCAGACCAATCTGCACACCTACAGGCTTGCCCGGGCGACCGATCTGCCGGAGATGAAGGCTATCTTTATCGAGCATCCCGATCCACTAACCCCCTCCGGAGCAAAAGGTATCGGCGAGCCTACCAACGAGATAATGGCTCCGGCGATCGCCAATGCGATCTACCGCGCTTCCGGCATTCGCTACAAAGACCAACCCCTGAGGATAAAGAAATGAGCACTACTATAAACGGTACCACTATCACGATCCCCGAGGACAAGCTGGAGAAGAGCCTCGTCTCCTTCCTGCGGGAAGACCTCTCTCTGACCGGAACGAAGGTCGGTTGCGACATCGGCGTATGCGGAACCTGCACTGTCCTGATCGATATGCAGCCCGTGCGCAGCTGTAAGCTCAAAGTCGCGGACATCGTGAACAAAGCGGTCATCACCATCGAGGGTATGGCTCTGCCGGATGGGAGCTTGCACCCGATCCAGCAAGCCTTTGTCGATTGCGGGGCGATCCAATGTGGCTTTTGCACTCCCGGCATGGTGCTCTCTGCCTTTGCTTTAATAGATAAGAACCCTGATCCCTCCCGAGGGGAGATCAGAAAAGCCCTCCAGGCGAACCTATGCCGTTGCACCGGCTATCAGCAGATCGTCGATGCCGTCATTCATGCCGCAAAGATCATGCGCACGGCAAACCACTGATAAACACATACAACCCATAGAATAAAACCGAGAGGTAAGATATGAACAACCTGATCATTCAGAAAATGAACGAGCTGGCACAGCTCAAGACCGACCTGTATGGAAAGGACTTCCTCCTGACCTGGGAAAACAGCGTCGATAACCTCAAAGCCGTGATGCTCGTTGCCGAGATCATGCAGCTCATGCACAAAGAGAAGCGCCCCTTCAAGACTTTTGACAGCGGTCTGGCGATCTCCATCTTCCGCGATAACAGCACCCGCACCCGCTTTAGCTTTGCCTCCGCGGTCAATGCCTTGGGGCTTGGACTCTCCGAACTGGACGAAGTCAAGAGCCAAGTCGCTCACGGCGAGACTGTGCGCGAGACGGCTGCGATGATCTCCTTCTTGACAGAGGTGATCGGCATCCGGGACGACATGTACCCCGGCGAAGGGCATACCTATATGCAGGAAGTTGCAGACGCAGTCACTGAGGGCTTCAATGAGGGCGTTCTTGCGCAGCGTCCGACCCTCGTCAATCTCCAATGCGACTTGGATCACCCTACCCAGAGCCTTGCCGACCTGTGCAAACTCAAGGACTACTTTGGCGGGCTGGATCAGCTCAAAGGCAAGAAGATCGCCATGAGCTGGGCATATTCTCCCTCCTATGGCAAGCCCCTCTCCGTGCCTCAGGGGATCATCAACCTCATGACCAGGTTTGGCATGGAAGTCGTCCTCGCCCATCCCGAAGGCTATGATCTCCTCCCGGAGACCATGGACACAGCCTCGGCTTTCGCCAAAGAGAGCGGTGGCAGCTTCCGCCTGACCCATGATATGAAGGATGCCTTCCGTGATGCAGACATCGTCTATCCCAAAAGCTGGGCACCCATGGCGGTCATGCAGCAGCGCACCAAACTCCTCAAAGAAGGAGACAAGCAGGGGCTCAAAGACCTCGAACAGCACTGCCTGAGCGAAAACGCCAAGCACATGGACTGGGAATGCACCGAAGAGATGATGGCTCTGACCCGCAATGGCAACGCTCTCTATGAGCATTGTCTCCCGGCGGATATCTCCGGCGTTTCCTGCAAACAGGGCGAAGTCGCCAAGTCCGTCTTCGAACGCTATCGCCTGCATACCTATCAGGAAGCTGGATACAAACCCTTCGTCATCGCCTCCATGATCTTCAACAGCAAAGTCCGTGACGTCGTCGAGAAACTAAAGAGCTTCTAACACAGAGAAACTAAAAGACAATATTAAAACAGAGTAAAGAAGTAAAAGAGGATCAAGTGCACACCGATATTGACGAACTTCAACGTTGTGCTTATGAAGGATGGCATCAAACGCCTCATTCCCAGACATCAGCAATAATGTCAGACACAGAGAGTTCCTCTTTCTCTCTTTGACTCTGTTTTAGGTTATTTTCATAAGGAGTAATAATGCCAAAGATAATGAAACACACCAATCCCGCAGTGGCAGCGAAGAACGCGCGTCGCTGCAAAGCCGAGGGGATTACCCTCCCGACCTATGCTCAGATGAAGGATCCTGCCTTGATCCCGCAAGATATACAGGACAAGCTCAAAGACATCGGGCTTTGGGATATCAATCCCCTGAACCTCTTCCGCATCAGCTGGAAGAACGATGTCAATACCGGCTTGTTTGGCAAGGTGAATTACCTCGAGATCCCGGCGGAACTGACCGGTGTCAAAGCCCGTATCGTCGGGCTGGTGGGGAAGTTCTTCCCGACCGGAGCGCATAAGGTCGGCGCAGCCTATGGTTGCCTCGCCCCGCGTCTGGTCTCCGGTGAGTTCGATCCCGATTACCACAAAGCCGTATGGCCCTCGACGGGTAACTACTGCCGGGGTGGCGCGTTTGACTGTGCCCTCCTGGACTGTCCCGCCGTGGCGATCCTCCCCGAAGAGATGAGCGCGGAACGCTTTACCTGGCTCAAGAGCATCGGTGCGGAAGTCATCGCCACTCCCGGGTGCGAATCCAACGTCAAAGAGATCTATGACAAGTGCAACGAACTTCGCCTGGACCCACAGTACCTGATCCTCAATCAGTTCGACGAGTTCGGCAACCCTCTCTGGCACTATCATGTGACCGGAAGTGCCATCCTCGAAGCCTATAACGATATCAAGGGTGAAAAGAGCCGTTTGAGCGGTTACGTCTCCGCGACCGGAAGTGCCGGCACCATCGCTGCGGGTGACTTCCTGCGTACCCTCTTTCCACACGTCAAAGTGACAGCCAGCGAAGCCTATGAATGCCCCACTTTACTAATGAATGGCTTTGGTGGACACCGGATCGAAGGCATTGGCGACAAGCACATCCCCTGGGTGCACAACGTCCGCAATACAGATTGCGTCGCAGCGGTTCGCGATGAAGACTGCATGCGTTGCCTGAGGATATTTAACGAACCTGCGGGTAAGGACTTCCTTAGCTCCGAAGGTATCGATCCCGATTTGATCGAAAAGCTCTCTCTACTTGGTATTTCCTCGATCGGAAACCTCCTCTCCGCGATCAAGCTGGCAAAGTACTATGAGATGGACGAGAATGACGTCATCTTCACGATCTTCACCGACTCCGCGGATATGTATGGCTCCCGGGTCGAAGAGCTTCGTGCCGAACGGGGTGACTACAGCGTCGCTCAAGCTGCGCGGGACTATGAAGCCTGCATCCTGGCTCAGAGCTACGATAACTTCGCCGAGCTGAGCTATCGTGACCGCAAGCGCATCCACAACCTGAAGTACTATACCTGGGTCGAGCAACAAGGCAAGACCTACGAAGAGATCCTGCAGCAGTGGGATCCCGAATACTGGCGTGAGACGTTTGAAGAGAACGTTAGCGTAATAGACGCGGCGATCACGGCATTCAATGCAATGTCCTGATCTCTGCGCGATCATCCTTGCCTCCGGAAAGGGTTCCCGCTTTGGTATGCCCAAGGCGGAAGCCCTTCTGGACACGGGAGAGACCTTCCTCTCCCACATCCGCAACCTGCTCTTGGAAAGCGGACTGACCAATATCTCCGCGATCATCGGCAGAGAAACCCCGGACATGCTCTCCAGCCTCAGACTGGGAATCTCCGAAGCTCCTCCCGCAGAAGGTTACCTCGTCTACCCCGTGGACTTCCCCTTCGTCCTCCCTGCGACGATCGTGAGCCTCATCCAAGCCTTCCTCGCCAACCCGCATAGCGTGATCCGTCCCGTGTATCAGGGCAAGAGTGGGCATCCCATCATCATCCCTGCGATCACGGACGTCTACTCTCTCGATAGCGAGGGTGGGCTGGCTGGGATCATCCGCCGACAAGGGCTGAGTATCCTTGACCTCCCCGTGACCGATCCCGGCGTCCTGCGTAATGTGAACTATCCTCACGAAATGAACACAAATAGCTAAGCCATAGCGCATTAGCTTCCTCTTTCTACATCACCCTCTCCTCGTTCCGCAACCTCATCCCCCACAGGTCTTTCTCTCATGACTCCCTCATCGCATCTGGGAATCATCTGAGGGTGATGAGAGGAAGAAAAGACAAACAGAACACAATTGCCAGGATGATAAGAGTGAAGTCCCGGTGCATGCCTTTGCTGTGGCTATACAAACGGAAACAGATTATATTGTTCCAGACAACAAGAAGTATCTGTCGAAGTATGTGCTCTTGTGAAGATGATACGGAGTGTACTTTGCAGAATTAATAATGCTGATCACTGTCACAGCGATGAAGGGAAGATGCTGAAATTTGCTAAGCAGTATGTCAGATCGATGAGGTTGTACTATTCTTTTGTGACTGGGATCGTAGGTTGGCTGGGATTTGCTTTTTACGAGCATATCGCGACGGACTTTCGCACCGTGGAGATAATGCCTTCCATTGAAAAGAAGGTATTGATCATCACGATCCTGTTCCTGAGCTGGGGTGTAAATCAGATCGTCAATGACTTCCTGGGGCTCAAAGAGGATAGGATAAATGCCCCGGAGAGACCGATGGTCACAGGGGAGCTCGATCCCGGAAAGGCACTGGCGGTTTCGGGGATATTGATGTCCGGCGTATTGCTGTTGACTTGGTTTTTCCTCGAGAAGATAGCTCTGATCCCGCTCATCCTGGGGGTATTCCTGAACGTTCTCTATGAGTTTGCCAAGTCCAAGGGGATCCTGGGGAATATCGTCTTTGGGCTAATGATCACCATGTGCAGCGCCTATGGATTCCTCGCCGCTGGTCCGACACAGGCTCCATATTTTACTCCCAGTCGTCTGTCGATCATTGCGATGGTCTGGCTGATGAACGGGCTGATGACGTTTTATACCTATTTCAAGGATTACAAAGGGGATAGACGCGCGGGCAAGAACACGATCATCGTCAGATATGGTTTGCGAACCTCGAGGTATATCTCGATATTCTCCGCATTCTTGCCGGCAATTCTCTTTGTGATACTGTACTCGTTGGGGCAGATCGATGCCAAGCTGAATCCGATATTCATCTTTCTGGGGGTACTGACAGTTATCCTCGAGATCCAGACCGGCTGGTTGTATTTCAAGAATCCGGTGGGGGAAAGGACATACTACTCGCTGGAAGCGAACTTCCGGGCTTGCACCTGCGGACAGGCTACCTTTGTGGCGCTGTTTAACCCCGAACTGAGCCTGATCCTCTTTCTCCTCTCTTATGTGTTCGTGGGCTTCCTCTTTCGTCTGCATGGCAATAGGAAGTCATGATGAGTATGACGCCAGCCCAACTCCGGGAAAGGCTGTATCGGTCTTCCACCTTTGAAGGAATGGCAGATGCAGCGGGTGTCCCCGGTAAGGCGTACTATGACCTGTATGAGAGCCTTGCCCGACAAGGTGTGACAAATATTATCACCGGGTGTACCTACGTCTCTCAAGAGGGGAAAATGGTGCAGCCGGGTCAGGCAGGGATAGATACGGATGCTCATATAGACTCATATCTGCAAGTGGCCGATCGGGTACATGAACTGGGGTCAAGGATCTATATGCAGATATCTCATGCGGGTCGGCAAACCTCGTCTTTGGTGACTGGTGAGCAGGTCGTAGGGGCTTCGGAAAAGGGATCGCCATATTTCCGGAGCAGACCCAAACGCCTGAGCATCAGTGAGATCGATGCGATCATCGAGTCCTATGCCAAAGCGTCGCTCCGAGCGAAGCAAGCGGGGTTCGACGGGGTACAGATCCATGCGGCGCACGGATATCTGGTGCATCAATTTCTCCATCCCGGGATCAACGATCGCCAAGATGAGTATGGGGTCGATCCGGAGACCGGGATCGGTGCTCTCTTCCTGCGTCGGGTGATCCGGTCTGTCAGGGATCACTGCGGGGATAACTTCCCGATCCTGATCAAGATCAGCGGTGGGGATGACCTGCGACAGCCGTTCAGCCAAAAAGACTACATCGAATTGATCAAGATGCTGGATAAAGAGAAGCTCTTTGCTATCGAGATCAGCTATGGCACGATGGAAAATGCGCTGAATATCTTTCGCGGGGAGAGCATCCCCGGCGAGGCGGTCTTGAATTTCAACTTTCGCTATAAAACGACCAATCCGCTGATCAGAAAGCTGTGGAAGCCTGTTATCGCACCCTTGCTCAGCCGTTCGATAAAGAAGATAAGCCCTTGCTATAATCTCGAATATGCGATCTTGGCAAAGCGTCAGACAAATACTCCGGTCATATGCGTAGGCGGATTTCGCACGGGGGAAGATATCCGCAGGGTTCTGGAATCCGGAGAGGCGGACTACGTCAGCCTTTGCCGTCCCTTCATCTGCGAACCGGACCTGATAGAGAGGATCAGCACGGATCGAGGCTACGTCTCAAAATGCGTAAACTGCAATATCTGCGCGATCATGTGTGACTCCGGATTTCCGACCCGGTGCTACAAAATAACGAAGCACAAAGGAGCAGCAGATGCAAATGATAGATAAGATCACCGCCATAATCAGGAAGAATACGGCTACAGATGCAGAGATCAAAGCGGATACCGATCTGCGCAAGGATCTCAGCCTGGATTCCCTGGATGTCCTGATGATCATGAACGAGATCGAAGATGAATATGGCGTCACTCTCGAACCGGACGCCTACAAGCAGATCAAGACACCTGAAGAGATCATCTCTCTGCTGAGGGAAAAGTATGGTGTAAATGAGGTATGACGACAGATTTGTCTTTAGTCTGGCAGAGGAAGAGAAGCTCGTCAAGAGCTTGAACTGCAGTCCGTATTATCAGGACATATCCTCCGGAGCAGACCTGTATGTCCGGATCAACGGCAGGATGTATCTGAACCTTGCCTCGAATAACTATCTGAACCTCGCCAAAGATCCTGAGATCATCCGGGTGATGAAGCTTGCTCTGGATGAATATGGTGCGTCAATGTGCGGTACTCCGGTTGCCTGCGGGAAAGTCGATATCTACCAGAACGCCGTGGATGCGATTACGGGATTCCTCGGGCTTGAGGATGCCGTCCTGTATCCTTCCTGCTACCAGGCAAACGTATCGGCGATCGGCACTCTGGTCACGCCGGAAGACATCGTCTTCGTGGATAGGAATGCGCATTCCTCCATCCTTGAGGGGATCAAAGCCAGCGGTTGTAAGATCAAGCCTTTCCGGCATAATGATATGGAGCATCTGGGGGCATTACTGAGGGGTTCGGGGAGCTATTATAACAGGTTTATCGCTACCGAATCTGTCTTTTCCACCGAGGGCAGCATAGCCCCTTTTGACCGGATCTATGAGCTGGCACTCGAGTTTGACGCTGTGCCCATTGTGGACGATTCGCATGGGATCGGTGTCATCGGCAGAACAGGGAAGGGCATCCTCGAGGAGAAGAAGATAGCCGACTTTGAGGGGATCTATACAGTATCCACGGGAAAAGCTCTGGGGATCTCCGGGGGCTTCGTCTGCGGCAGTAAGAAGCTGATGGAACTGCTCCGCTATACCAGCTCCGGTCTGCTGTATTCGACCGCGATCCCACCAACCCTGATCGCCGGGACGATCAAGGCTCTGGAGATCGTTCAAAGAGACGGAGAGACAATGGTTCGCGCGCTAAAAGCCAACAAGGAATATCTATATACAAGGCTGAAGGAGCAGGATTTCCATTTGTGCGAGGGTGAAGCGTCTATCTGCTCGATGGTCACGGGGACGAATGAACGAACCTTCCGCATCCACAAAAGCCTCTTTGAGGAGGGGATCATGACCACTCCTTTCGTCTATCCCTCAGTGGGCAGGGATCGGGGAGTTCTTCGTATGATCCCCAGGATAGACTTGGCAAAGGAAGATCTGGATCGGGTTATCCTTGCGTTCTGCAAGATACGTGATGCTCATCCGGAGTGGTTTGACTGAGATGAAGTACTTTTTTGTGATCAACCCCGGTTCGCATCAGAAACGCAGCGCGAAGTTCATCCCGGAACTGCTGCGCAGGCTGGATAGGGAGCGCATCGACTATGCTTATGAACGGACTAAGACTTTGGACGATGCGCAAAGGATCTCCGCAGAGGCAAATGCTAAGGGCTTTGGCACGATCGTCGCGGTTGGCGGGGATGGTACCATCAACGGGGTGATCAATGGGTTCTACGATAACCTTGGAAGGCGTATATCCGACGCAAATCTGGGAGTGATCCACACCGGAACCAGCCCCGATATCTGTAGAAGTTACGGCATTCCGACCCGCGCCTCACTTGCTTTGGAGACTTTGCTCAAAGGACGGAGCAGGACGATCTCCGTGGCTATGATAGAGCATGACAGACCTCGTGGGACAAGCAGAACGGGATACTTTGCCTGTTGCGCCAGCTTGGGGATCGGGGCGCAGGTCGCAAGCAGGTCAAACAGCGGGATCAGAAAGTACCTGGGGGACAGCTTGGGGACCTTTTCAGCCATCCTGAGCTCGCTCTTATCCTACAGACCGTCAGACCTGATCCTGCGGTGTGACGGGAGAGAGGTCTGCGTCAAAAAGAACTTTAACACGTTCGTCGGGAAGACGACGTACATTGCTTCCGGGCTGAAGGTCGCGCACGAACTCAGCGTCGAGGATGACCGCTTGTATGTGCTGAGTATGAAAGGCTTGAACCTCACCAATATCGTGCCCGCGCTCAAGGCGATCTACTCCGGCAAACAAGGCTATGACAAGGAGTATTTCTCCATGTTCTATGCCAGGACGATAGAGGCGGAATATACACTGCACAACGATGAGATCGAGTTCGATGGCGATCCCCGGGGCTTTCTCCCTTGCAGGATATCCATTGCTCCGGATTTTCTGGAGGTGATCACAGATGAACCATGAAGAACGCATAATAGGACTGATCAACAGCGTCATGCCGCGATCACCGTTGAGAAAGAGCGTCTCCGGGGAAGTAGATTCAGAGGTCATCATGCTGGGGGACAAAGAGTATCTCTTTACCACCGATGACTTCTCCCATGAGGATAGGTTTTGCGAGGAGGATCCCTTTGATCTGGGATGGAACGTCGCCTGCGGTGCGATCAGCGACATAACCGCTGCGGGAGGCAAACCCCTGCTCTATGCGCACTCAATGATCATCCCTCCATACTGGGATGAGGAGTATATCAAAGGCTTCTCGGAAGGCGTGGCAGCGGTTCTGAAGATCCATGCCGTGTCCTTTGTCGGAGGTGATCTCGGGATCTCCGATGTCTGGAGATACACGGCATCGGTGATCGGTGTTCCGCTGGGCAGACAGGTGAACCGCCGCGGATGCAAGCCAGGTGATGCGATATTTCTCACGGGCAGGATCGGAGCAGGGAACCTCATGGCTATGGCATCGCTCTTTGAGGGGGCAGAACATCTGCTCAAGGGGATCGGGACGCGATTCCGCACGCAAGATGATCTGGGAGAGCTGATCTCCCACTTTGCTTCCGCAGCTATCGACACCAGCGATGGAGTTTTCAATGCGCTCAATACTCTCGCGGATCTGAACCGGATCGGATATCGGGTCTCGGGTCTGCCCTTCCATCCGGAGGGAATGCAGGCTACCAGGGCGATGGGATTGTCTGAACTGCTGCTCTTTCTGGGAGAATGCGGTGAGTATGAGATCCTCTTCACTGTGCCCGTTGATCAGCGCGATGCGCTCAAGAAGGAATTGACGACAAGAGGGATCGTAGCGACAGAGATCGGGGTCATGCTTGCGGATACTCATGACCGAAAGGTAGATCACTACGACCTTGCGGACTACAAACTGCGTGCCAGGGACTTCCCGGAGGTTCGGGATTATATCAGGACTATGATCGCCTGGGTGGCGGAGCACGGATCCGTGCACGGGGTGAAGCAATGAATATGGTTCTGCTGACCGGTGCCGGAGGTTTTATAGGGAGCCATATCGCGGAGCTCTTCTCCAAGGAGGGCATCCCGCTTCGTTGTTTGATCAGGAGCTCAGGGAACACGTTATTTCTGGAGCATTTGAACGTGGAGATCTGCTATGGCGATATCACGGACACGGATTCCATCCGAAACGCGCTAAGCGGAGTAGATACAGTGATCCATACTGCGGGGAAGTCCACCGACTGGGGTAGCCGGGAGGATTTCTACCGCAACAACGTAACGGGCACGATGAACGTTCTGACCGCTTGCCGGGATGCAGGGATCAGGAACCTGATCATCACCGGCTCCATCTCGTCTTATGGCGAGGAAGACTGTCCTGTGACGAAGAGCGAATCCTCTCCCAGCAACTCTCACTACCCATATTTCCTCGATAAGTGGTTTCCCTCCGCAATGAATTACTACCGCGATACAAAGGCAGAGCTTACCCTGCAGGCAGTAAAGTTTGCCGAGGAGAATAAGCTCCATCTGACCGTCCTCGAACCGGCTTGGGTCTATGGTGAACGGGAGTTCAACACCGGATTCTACTCCTATTTGAAGGCAGTCAAAGACGGGATGTCCATAGCTCCCGGGTGCAAGACCAACTATTTTCAGGTGATATACGCGAGGGATCTGGCTCAGGCATATTTGAGCGCATATCGAGCGAAGCTCTCCGGAGTGCATCGGATCATCGTCGGCAATCCCACGGCGGTAAAGCTCAACGATCTCTACAGGCTCTTCTGTAAAACAGCGGGTATTGCTCCACCGAAGCTTTTGCCAAAGTGGACGGTTTATCCGGTCGGCTTTGTGCTGGAGCTGTGCGCGACCATTGTCAAAGCTAAGAAGCCACCGCTCCTAACCCGTTCCCGCGTGAATATGCTCTACGACAATATCAGCTTCTCATCCCGGAAGGCAAAGGACCTGCTCGGCTTCGAGGCAATGACTCCGTTGGAAGACGGGATCGCGGCTACTGTCGCTTGGTACAAACAACATGGTCATCTATGAGCAAAACAGGAGTTTACAATGAAGAAACATAGACTTTATGGAGTGCACAAGACGCTTTTCCTCCTCAAGGTAAAGATATCCGTGGTCATCTATTTCCTGCGCCGCTATCTGCAGGACAGAGACGCGCGGAAGCTTATTCTCACCCTCCTGAGACTGAACACGTTTATCGGAAAGCTCACTCACGGCAAGTTCGCTCGGATCGGGGATAACACCCGCTTGGACATGTATGTGCCCGGTTTTCCTTCCCGAGCGTTCTATACTGCCTGCGAGAAGTTCGCCGTCTTTGGTGAGAAGCTCCCTTCTGTCGTGGCGTTGATCTCAGTGACTTCGGCTTGTACATATCGCTGCGAGCACTGTTATCAACGGCTTGATACCGGTAAAGACGTTGATCTGGATAAACTGATAGGAGCCGTAAAGTATCTTCAGGACAGCGGGATAGCCTTTTTTAACATCGAGGGTGGGGAACCCTTTATCACCTTTGACCGCTTGCTTGCCTTATGCAAGACGATAGACGACAGATCTGAGATCTGGATCAATACTACAGGATATGGAGTGACGAGGGAAAGACTGGAACAACTCAAAGGGACGAGCGTCACCACTCTGATGTTTTCCCTGCATTCCCATGATGAAGCGACCCTGAACTCATTCATGGGTAATGATAACGCCTGGCAGACCATGATCAGGGCGATCGAGCTCTGTCACGAACTGGGGATAGCGGTAGCCTTCAATGCCTGCATCCCCCTGCGGGATTTTCGCAACGGGAACTTCGAACTGCTGATGCAGCGAGCCAGGGATCTCGGAGCCATCCTGATCCAGATCATCAAGCCCAAGCCTTCAGGTGCCTGGCTGGAGAAAGGGGTCGAGCAATACAGTCCCCGGGATTTCCGTCTGATCAAGCGTAAAGTGCAGCGCTATAATCTCGACAGGCAGTTTGTGGATTACCCGGCGATCTCCGCCCAGATCATCGAAGAAGATCCAGAGATGTTCGGCTGCACCGCGGGAGGAACCGATCGAGTCTATCTCAATGCCAAAGGTGACGTCCAGCCCTGTGAGTTTCTCAATATATCCTTCGGGAATATCACCGAGGAGGATTTTAGCGTGATCTATCAACGGATGCGTGCGGTGTTTGCCATCCCCCAGACCTGCATCAGTTGCGAGAAATACGCCGGAGAGATATACCGCCTCTTCAAGGAGAGCAACCTGAAGCAATTACCCTTGCCCAAAGAGCTGACCGAGCAGATATGCCGGGGCATGACCCGAAACAGCCCGACCAAGCTGTACAACAGGATAGAACGCGAGCTACGGTAAGCCCCGAAACGAATCTACAGTCTTAATTCGGGTTCTACAAGAGACACATTCACGTCAGGGTCACGATGCATAACAAAGCTAGGGGGTAGGAGCTATAGCCCACGGAAATCCCCCGACTTGTCCTGCATGATTAGTGAGCTTACTATGGTAAGCTCCCTTTTTTATCACGTCCCAAATAATGGGAAAGAAAACCCCGCCGAAGCGGGGTTTTCATGGATATTCTAAAGGCGATGTGGAAGTAGTTTATTACTTCGTCATCACCATCTTTTTGACGTTTGAGTATTCGCCGGCAACCATGCGATAGAGGTAGATACCACTGGACGCAGTCTCACCGGTCGTGGTCTTGCCATCCCAGGTAAGGCTGTAATAGCCGGGCGTGGAATGGGTATTTTGCAGGGTGCGGATCATCTGACCACGATTGTTGTATATCTCGATCCGGACATTTCCGGCTTCGCTGACCGCATAGCGGATGCTGGTGCTGGGATTGAAGGGATTGGGATATGCACTGAGGAGAGCCGTGGAGACGGGGATCTCGGGAGTCCCGCCACCGTTACCGGGGTTTGAGAACTGCACGTTGACCGGACCGTAGAAGCTGCTGCTCCCATCGATCTCAAGACCGCGAAGCCAATAGTGATAAGTTCCTTCCTCGACCAGTTCGTTATCGATGTACTGATAGATCTGCTCGGAAGAAGTATTGCTGGCTGTGATCAGCGGGCTGATCAAGGTGGCGGTGTTCAGGTCGTCTGAAGTATTTCTGTAAACGTGATAACCGCTCAAACCATTTTCGGACTGGGTGATCCAGACCAGCTTGACAAAGTACTCGGATGTCAGAGTAGCGGAGAAATTGCTCAGCTCGACAGGCAGAGTCTCTGTCTCTTCATCGACTATGATCGGGACGTCTGCTTTTGCGCCAAAGGGCACATTGGAGAAGGCGATCGTGCCGGGTCCAACCACGGGGAATACGTCAGCTTGATGCCATGCACCACCGTAATATGCCCAAGCTCTCCAAGTTCCTGCACCCACGGGGATGAAGACGTTCTGAGTGCCAACCAGCGGATAACTGGCGTAGAAAGCTTGAACTGTCGGGTCGGAAAGCTCGATGCCCACGGGAAGGGTTCCCGGGATGATCGGATTGTCAATGGTCGTGGGAAGCACTGTCAGAGTAGCTTCCGCGCCTGAGGCATCATAATAGAAGATGACCCAGTCAAGCCAATCGATACCGTCATTGTTGTCATAAGCGCCATCATAGTCATAGCCTTCATGGTCAAATCTTCCGGTTTGGGAATAGAGGACTCCGTCACCGCCGTTGATACCGACGGTTGCGGGAGTTCCACCCAATCCACCGGTTCCACCTGAGGCTGAGCCCGTCGTCCAGGCAAGGTCACCATAACTAAAGGCGACGTTGTTGCCCAAGCCGATCGTGGGATCGGTTCCATCGGTGAAGATGACTTGGAAGGTATTGAGGCGATCGACTCCCATGCTGTAATAACCGACATGGTCCCAGGTCACAATGACACGATGAGGTTCGGTCTTGTACCAGACGTATCCTGAACCTGCACCACGAGTATCGACGTCCGCAAAGAACGGAGCAAGCATCGGATAACCGGAGATGGGGAATCCCCAAGGGGTATAGGATGAATATCCGCCGTCGAAGGTGATGTTTCCGTTGTTATTGATCCAGAAGGAATTGTAAGACACTCCATAAAGATCGAAAGTGAAGGGACAGGCGATCTCGGCAGAGTAGCCGTCGTCATTGGCTCCCAGGATCTGGGTGTAGGTACCATCAAGGGGGAACATCAGAGTTTGGTCTTTTGCGCCTTTGCGGATTCCGGTAAGACCCAGGGAGGGTTGAGTGGAAGTGACTGAATTTTCAGGCGTATAGACCTGAAGAAGCTTGTTGGCGTTGTACTCGGGTGTATCAGGTTTCAGGCTCTGATTTGCACTCAGCACACACACGAACAGGGTCAGTAAAAACGGGACGAGTAGTAGGGTTTTTTTCATACTTTCTCCTTTTTGCATAGAAGCTCATGTCGCGATCATTCTACCAGAAAGTCACGACGTTACAGACGCTTGGAGAAGACATAGTTGGTTTCGACACATGCCTTCATCATTATACAGACTATCCGATACCCACTGCATCGGTATTTAATATCGATAATATATATACCTATGTAAAATTGTCAAGAAATTAATCTATCTGCGGATTGTATTGTTAATACTTATCGATTCTATCGCCTTATCGGCAAAATTCTATGAAAATCACAGATAGATCTCGATACATGCGGATGCGAGTTGCTTTACGCGTCTCAAACGACCCGGATCGGGTCCTGATCACGGACCAAAAGTGATCATCCGAGTATCTGTCTTAGTTGCCTATACAGACCGGTCTATATTGATCAGATCCGAGGATGCTTGATCTTGAGCAGGTATTTCTGAATGGCGAGGATCTCCGCTTTTTTTATCTGCAGGGCTGCATAGGGATGCTCCGGGAGCCACATCTCGTAATAGACGAATTCCCGGTCCATTTTCTTGCGGTGGGCTTGTTCCAGCTTGACCAGGATCGGATCGGTGAACGGCTTTTCTTCACGGGCTTTATCGGGACGGATCAGTGCCAGGTAGAGCTCGCTTGCCTCGATCATATTGAAGTCTTCCGGGGCGCATTTCTCTTCCTCGTGAAATCCCGGCTCAAACATCCACATGGCTTTGACCATCGCATAACGAACCCATTCGGGATCCATTTCGACATAGACTGTGTCCGCATGGGTCTGATAGATATTTACCTTTGGTTCAAAGTACAGATCCGTTGTGTCCCGCTTTGCCTCTTGCAGGATGCCGGTGAGAGACAGATCGATCATCGGGTTGTTGCGACAGAGTATCTTTGCCAGGGTGATATGATTGACTGCTTGTTTGATCTTGCCTTCGGACCAATAGATGTTTGCCAGGAACCACTGTGCCATATAGTTATGAAAGTTGGTCTTGACCGCTTTGATCAGACAGGCTTTGGCTGCGGGGAAATTCCCCAGGATGCGGTATGTCTGTCCCAGATACGCCATTGGCAGGGACAGCTCCGGATGTTCTTCCGCGATGGTCTGATAAAACCCCAGCGCCATCTCAAAGTCACCGTCCATGAACAGGGTTTCCGCCCGATCATATAGTATCTTGGTTCGCTGATCCATGTCTTCCCGCATCAGGACAGATTCCCCGTTCAGCTTGCCTTGATAGAAGGTCGGGTCATAGCGCATAACTCTTTCCGGGGGCTCGATGCTGAGGCTGTCATTGATACTCAGCAGATAGTGGGTGGGGGAGTCGATCATCATCTTGAGGATCTGTTCGGTGGAATAGACTTGCTCTCCAAAAGCAGATCCACAGATCAGGATCATGATCAGTATAGATAAAACATGCTTCATGAAGCGCTTACGCGGTACTTTCGGCATTACAAATAACATATTACCTCCAGGCTTATTCAGGATGCCTCCGGGCTTGAGCTTTTCCCGAGGCTCGCAGTTGATCATCTTGTACTCTTCTTGTACTCAACTTGTACTTTGCTTGAACTCAACTTGTACCACAACCAAGATGACTCAAAGCAGAGAACAGGTGGATCACGGGGATCAGAAAGGGGACGGAGCAACGATCACCGATCATCCCACAGCAAGGTTGATCAGACCTTTCCGCCATGGTATTTACGGAAGTCACTCATCGGCAAAAAGGCTACCTTAAACCGCAGTTTAGCCAGTCCGGGAGAGTTTTGCAGGAGCATTTCCCTTGTCTTGGCTTCGGCATCGGTGCTGACAGGATCGAAATCTTCGGGATAGAACACGGTGAAGCAGATATGCTTGATATGAGTGTAGATCCCGGTAAACTCCCATTCGTGCTGCGGGAAGAGGGTCTTCAGACATGCTTTGAGCTTGCCCTTACGAGCGATGGAATAGCTGACCATACCAGTGACGATAAGCGAGAGAAAAACGCTCACCACCGTTAGAGCGAGAGTGACGAGGATGGTCTTTGGCAGTGATCTTTTGCAACAAGACATCTCAATCTCCTGCGTTTTATTGAGTCCGAGGTCGCTCAGCGACGAGTGGCAGAGCAACAGCCTGACCCAGATACTATTCTTACTTATCGGCAAAAAATGTCAATCACTTTTAGCCCGGTCCATAGATCCTGCCTCAGCGTGCTTTGGGGATAGCGAAATATATTGACTTTTTTTAAGATACCGAATATCTTGCCCTGAAAGAGCTTATTGGCTGACGAAATCCGGCATTGGTCGCTGGGTCAGCACATAAGTCACTGAATACGAATAATAAAGATATAATGGTGGAGGAAAGATGCTACAAGGATCTTTTGTCGCGCTGGTCACACCTTTTAAGCATGGAAGTATCGACTACACTGCTTTGGAAGGATTGATCCAGTATCATTTGGATAACGGAACACATGGTTTTGTGCTTTTGGGCACGACTGCCGAGACTGCCGGGCTTGCCTCGGATGAAAAGGATGCGCTGCTGCGCTTCGCCATCCAAAAGATCAATCACCGGGTACCGGTCGTGATCGGAACGGGAACGAACAACCTGAACCAAACTGTCGCCGCGACGATCAAGGCGAAGGAATTGGGAGCGGATTATGCTCTGGTCATCACCCCGTATTACATCAAGCCGACTCAGAATGGTCTGTATGAGTATTTCAAAGCCGTAGCCGCCAAGACCGATCTGCCGATCATTATGTACAACGTTCCGGGACGCACCGGAGTGAATATGAGCTCTGCAACGACAGTTCGTCTTGCCCGGGAGATCCCCTCGATCATGGCGATCAAAGAAGCCAGCGCGAATATTCCGCAGGCGACCGAGATCATCCGCGATGCCCCGGAGGACTTCGTCCTGCTCAGTGGAGAAGATGCGTTGAACTTCCCGCTGCTAATGATCGGAGCCAAAGGAACCATCTCCGTGACCGCGAACGTCGTTCCGAAGCTGATGAGCGAGCACATGGAGACCTGCCTCAAGGGCGACCATGCGACCGCTGCCGTCCAACATCGCTATCTGCAACAAATGAACAATGTCATGTTCATCGAAACCAATCCCATCCCTGCCAAGGAAGCCTTGCACATGATGGGTAAATGCGAACTCGAATTCAGACTCCCGATGTGTCCGCTGACTGAAGCCAGCCGCGAAACCCTCCGGAAGAGCCTGATTGAATACAAACTGATTTAGGAGAACCTTCTGAAATGAAAAGCCCTCACGACGGCTTCAAACTTCTGCAAAGCCGGGAAGTCAAAGAGATCAAAGCAACTGCGTATATTTATGAACACCTCAAGACCGGGGCGCAGATCATGCACCTCGCCAATGATGATAACAACAAGGTTTTTTGCGCCACCTTCATGACCCTGCCGGAGGATAGCACCGGCTGTCCGCATATTCTGGAACATTCTGTCTTGAACGGATCGAAGAACTTCCCAGCGAAGTCCACCTTCAATGAATTGCTCAAAGGTTCCCTGCATACTTTCATCAATGCCATGACAGCCTCGGATATGACCCTCTATCCGGTGGCTTCCACGAACGATAAAGACTTTTATAACCTGATGCGGGTCTATCTGGATGCGGTCTTCTTCCCCAAGATCTATACCGATCCCTTGATCCTGCAGCAGGAAGGCTGGCACTATGAGCTCAGCGATCCGGAAGCGGAACTGGGGATCAGAGGGGTTGTCTATAACGAGATGAAGGGAGCCTTTTCCTCCCCGAACCGCCTGATCGCCTCTTTGAACCAGCACTTCCAGTTCCCGGACAATACCTACGGGTTTGAAAGCGGTGGTGATCCGGACGTGATCCCCGAGCTCAGCTATGAGAAGTTCATCGCTTTTCATCAGAAGTATTATCACCCCACGAATTGCAAGATCATGCTCTATGGTGATCTCGATCTGCAGGCAGCCTTCACGCTTCTGGATGAAGAGTATCTCGGTACTTTCAGCAAAGCTGAGCCGGTCCCGCCACTCCGCGAGCAGACTGCTTTCCCAGCTCCCAAGCGGATCACCCGCGACTATCCCATCGATGAAGGACAGGATAAGGACGGAGCGTATTACCTTTGCATGAACTATACCTTTGGCAGGATCACGGATCTGAACAGCGCGATGGCGACGTCCCTCCTTGCCGACCTGCTCCTGAACGGAACAGCCTCTCCCCTGAAGAAAGCCATTCTCAAGAGTGGTCTGGCAGGAGACGCATATTGCTCCGCGGATACCGATCTCTTGCAACCTACCCTTTCTCTCACGTTCAAGAACGTGCGTCAGGAAGATCTGGCAAAGCTTGAAGAACTGGTAATGCAAGAGCTGAAGCGCTTGGTCAGTGAAGGATTTGACAAGAAGCTCATCGAAGCGTCGATCTCTCACCGGGAGTTCTATATGCGGGAAGCGCAGATGAACTATCCCAAGGGCTTATATTATCACTTCCTCAGTGCCGGATCATGGATCCATGGCGGAGATCCGATCGACGTTCTGGCGTTTGAGCCGATCCTCGAGGAGATGAAGCGCGGGATCAGTGAGCCGTATTTTGAGGAGCATCTGCGCAAGGTGATCCTGGACAATCCCCACGCCAGTATCGTGACCTACGTGCCAAATCCAGGAATGGTCAAGGCACAGGATGAAGCCCTCAAAGCAAAGCTCAAGACCTACAAGGACAGCCTGAGCCGGGAAGAGATCGAGACGATCATCGCCAATACAGCCAAACTTGCCGAGTATCACGCTACGGAAGACAAGCCGGAAGACCTGAGCAAGATCCCCTCCCTCAGCCTGAAAGACCTTACCAGGACGGCACCGTCCTACCCGCGGGAATTGGAGTTTAACCGTGATCATCTGTTGATGACGCATCCGCTGGCAACGAATGGGATCGCTTATGTCCGCGCCTATTTCGATCTCAGCCATGCCAGCGAGAGTGACCTCCCCTGGCTGCAGCTCTACACGTGGCTGGTCGGCGAGATCGACAGCGAGAACTACGGGTTTGCCGAGCTTTCCAATGAGACGGACATTCATACCGGAGGGATCAACCTCCAACTGAGCATGCTCTGCGATTACAACGATCCGGATATCATCCACAGGAACTATATCCTCTATGGCAAAGCCGTTCAGGCAAAGCTGCCCCGGCTGTTCGAGCTGATGACCGAGCTTGGGCTCAAGCCCAGTTTTGCGGATCATGAACGGATCAAGAGCCTGATCAAGATGTATGTGACCCGGATGGAAAGCTATATGATGCGCAACGGGGTCACCGTCGCCATCACGCGTATGCTGAAGCCTTTCTCCCAGTTACATCGCTGGAACGACCTGATCATGGGATTGGAATTCTATCACTTCCTCAAGGACCTGGAAAAGGATCTGGATCGCCGCTTGCCGGAATTGATCAAGAACATGGAAGCAATCAAGCGGGGATATTTTACCCGGCAGAATCTCAAGCTCAGCGTCACTTCCGATCCGGAGATGATCCCAGAGGTCAAGGCGATCCTCCCGGGATTTATCGGCGGGATAGCTGATCTGAAGCTGGATGCGGTCGAGGAACATTTTACCAGCCGCGAGATCAATGAAGCGATCACGGCTCCGGTCAAGATCCAGTTCGTTGCCAAAGGCGGTAACTTCTTCCGCAAGGGTTATCCCTATTCCGGGAAGCTCCGGGTGCTGACGAACATCCTCAGTAATGACTTCCTGCACAAAGAGATCCGGGTCAAGGGCGGAGCTTATGGCTTTATGGGAGCCTTCTCCACTTCCGGGTTCCAGTATTTCGTGTCCTACATGGATCCAAACTTGAAAGAGACTCTTGAAGCCTATGACAAGGTTCCGGACTACCTGAGAAGCTTTAACGCCTCAGAACGGGATATGGAGAAATACATCATCGGGGAAATGTCCTCCCTGGACTATCCGATCAGTCCCGAACGCAAGGGGATAGCCTCCGATGAGGACTACATCACCGGGTTCACTCAGGAAGATAAACAGCAGATCAGGGATGAAGTCCTTTCGACCAAGGTCGAGGATATCCGGGCTTTTGCGGATATGGTCGAAGCCTTGATGCAGAAGGATCACTATGCCGTGTTTGGAAACGAACAGAAGATCCGGGAGAACGCGGATCTCTTCGATGTGATCACCCCCGTATTCAAATAGACGATGAAGCAAAAGGACAAGAAAAAGACGACCCGAGGTACCGGAAAGATCAGCCAACTGATCATGTCCGATACCGAGATCCTCGACGATCTGGATGTGGAGACCGGATTCAAGACCAGAAGGTCAGCGCATAAGAGCGGAACATCCTACAAGAATGGGTTGGACTTGAAACGCGGCAGGGTCCGCGAGATCAAATCCAACTACCAGAACATCGTCGAGCTGGAGAATGAGGTCGTCACCGCATCCTTGTCCGGAAGGCTAAAGCAGTTTCAATTTGAAACGCATATCTTGACGGCGGTCGGAGACATCGTCGAAGTCGATGTCTCCAACTCGCCGGACTATCGCATCGAGCATATTCTGAAGCGGAGAAACACTCTTTCCCGCTACGGCGGAGGCAGCTATCAAAAAGAGGTCATCGTCGCAGCCAATATCGATCAGGTCGTCATCACCGTGAGCTGGCGGATGCCTCTGATCAAGCCGGGCTTGATCGACCGCTACCTCTGCATCGCCAATATCAACGAGCTTACTCCGATCATCTGCATCAACAAGATGGACCTCTGCGAGTATGAAGAGGATGTCGATGAGCTCGCTGCTTACTACGAGATGCTGCACATTCCGGTCATCAGATGCTCGACGGTCACCGGGCGCGGGATAGAGGAACTGCGCGAGCTATTGCGGGGAAAGGACTCGGTCTTTTCCGGGCAATCGGGAACGGGAAAGTCTTCGATCATCAACTGCTTGGAGCCGGGTTTGGAGCTTGCTACCGGGGAGGTCAGCAACTTCAACGAAAAGGGTAAGCATACGACGACTCAAGCTGTGCTCCTGCCCTGGAGCTTTGGCGGACATCTCCTGGATACCCCGGGGCTCAAGACCATAAATCTGCATTCGGACAGCAAGAAGCTGATCCCCACTGTTTTTCCCGGGTTTGAAGAACTCTCGACGCGTTGTCGGTTCAGTGACTGCACCCACACTCACGAAGAGGATTGCGCGGTGCTTGAGGCTCTAGAGAACGATGTCATTCCGATCGAGCGTTATGATTCCTACGTGCGTATTCTGCAATCACTATGAGGTAAGATGAAGAACTTCGGCGTATTCCTGCACAAGGATCTCCGCAACAGCCAACAGGTCTTTGACCTGCTGCAGGAACTGCGGGATAAGCACGGGATCACCTTCTATGGTGATAAGGAGCAATGCTCGTTCCTACCCGGATTCGTGAATTGTTTCAAGGCAAAGAACTGGGGATTTCCGGCGCTGGACTGCATCCTTGTCTTTGGCGGAGACGGAACTATCCTTCGGGCAAAACAGATGGCGCTGACCTCACATGCGCCGATCCTGGGGATAAATTTAGGTTATCTGGGCTTCCTCTCCGAGAGCAGCCTCACCGAGATCCGGGCATCGGTCGAAAGCCTCCTCGATCGTAAGTTCAAAGTGCTTTCACGCATGTTGCTCAGTTGCCAGCTACGCAGAGGGGGTAAGGTCATCTACAAGGCTCTGGCGCTCAATGATGCGGTCATCTACAAGGCAGAGACACCCCGCCTCATCCACGTAAGGATATTCAATGACCGCCGGTTCGTATTCGATACCCGCTGTGACGGGGTCATCGCCTCGACTCCGACGGGTTCGACTGCATATTCCCTCGCTGCCGGGGGACCGATCCTCGCACCGGAGATGCAGGCGATCATCTTGACGCCTATGAACCCGCATCTGCTCTCTATCCGTCCGATGGTCTTTTCTTCGAAGGACAAGATCCTTATGAAGGTCTATGGACTGACGGAGCCTGCCTGGCTGCAGATCGATGGAGTAAACTCCGTGCGGATCGAGGAGCAGGACGAGCTTTCCATCACCGCTTCATCGCACAGCGTGGACTTCGTTAAACTCTCAAACCGAACGTTTTATCAGATACTCAGGAATAAACTCCACTTAGGGAAGTAATGCTTACCGAGCTGTATATTCGCAACTATCTTTTCGTCGCCGAGCAAAGGATCCGGTTCGGCTCCGGGATGACGGTCATCACCGGTGAGACGGGTGCCGGTAAGTCCATTCTGGTAGGTTCGATCGCGCTGATCTTTGGAGACAAGGGCGATCCGGAGGCATTGGACAAGGCACAGCCGATCTACTTGGAAGCAAGCTTTGATACCGCGCAGAACGGAGATCTGCATAGTTTTCTCAGCCGGGAGGGGTATGAGATCCCGGAGGAGCTGATCCTTGCCCGGGAGATCTCTCCGGCAGGCAAATCACAGTACTTCGTCAATGGACGCAAAGTCGCCGTCTCTTTCATCAAAGAACTCAAGCCGATCCTGATAGATTTTCATCACCAGCGAGACCAGCAGAAACTCCTCAATCCGGGATATCAGCTCGAGCTTCTCGATAGCTATGCCCTGCTTCAGCCTCTGCGAGAGAGCTTTGGCACGAAGTATGATATGCTGCACCGGGACATCCGCAGCCTGGGTGAGCTCCGGCGCAAGGAAGAGGAGAACCTGAGGCTGAGGGAACTCTATCAGTATCAGTTCGACGAGCTGGACAAAGCTCATCTCAAGGATGAAGAAGACATCAGCCTGCAAAAGGAATTCGAGATGCTCACGCATTCCCTGGAGATCAGCGAACTTTCCGGAAGCGGAGCGTTTGAACTGACCGAGGCGGAATCAAGCCTCTACGACCGCATCCGGGGGATAGTCAATTCTCTCGACAGGTTCAGCGGGATCGATGCAAAACTTGCGAACGCGCTCAGCATCTTGGGCGAAGCTCTCGAGAGCATTCGGGAAGCCTCCGCGGAACTGAGCGACATCAGCGAGAGTATCGCATCCGATCCGGGCAGACTCGAAGCCGTGCAAAGCCGTCTGGACATGATCAACGGTTTGCTTTTCAAGCACCGGGTCACAACCATTTCGCAGCTCTTGAAGTTGTTTGAGGAAAGACAGCAACAGCTGGACGCCATGGAAGACAGCAGCCGAAGGATCGGAGAGCTGGAAACCTCTATCTCACAGGACTATGATGCTCTTTTAAGGCTGGGTGAGGAGCTGCATGAGCAGCGGCAAAAGGCAGCCCAACAGCTCCGAGCAGAACTGGAGAACGAGGTCAGAGAACTGGCGATCCCCAAAGCCGTTCTGGAAATTCAGATTGACAAAAAAGCAGCCAACGAAAAGTCTATGCTTAAGTATTTGTCTGAGATAGACGAGACGGGGTTGGACTCTATCAATATCCTGTTTTCCGCCAATCCCGGATATGCTGCTAAGGCGCTATCCGCTGTAGCTTCGGGAGGAGAGCTGTCCCGCGTGCTGCTTGCCGTGAAGAAAGTCCTGGCAAAGAGGATGCCGGCGCGGCTGGTCATTCTGGATGAGATCGACGCGGGTATCGGCGGAAAGACTGCCGAACAAGTCGCAGTCTTTATTCGTCAGCTTGCCGGGCAACACAGGGTGATGTGCATCACTCACTTGGCGCAGATCGCCGCGATCGCGGAGCACCACCTGGCGATCACCAAAGTGGTCAGCGCGAGCAAGACCAAGATCGAGATAAACGAACTGGCAGAGGCAAGGCAACATGAGGAGATAGCCCGGATGCTTTCCGGGAACGTCACCGAGCTGTCCCTGCTGCATGCCAGAGAACTTTTAAATAGATACAAAGAGGTAGTACATGAGTAAGAAAAGCAAGTCCCGGGTCAGAGGTGTGGCTATTTTTATAGTTTTACTGGCATTGGCCATTACCACATTCAATGTCTACAAGCGGATCTCTCACAGGGTCGTGGTGGACACCCAAGATGCGGATAACATCTATCGCTCCACGACTTGGATGTACAAGGCGAAATATATCACCAGTCCCAAAGACGGGAAAGCCACGAAGGATAAGGCAACAGAACTCATCTCTAAGATGTCCACGGAACCTGTTGTCTATCAAAACGTCAAGCCCGGAGTCGGAACTTATATATTCAAGGTCGATAACACAAACATCCAGCTGCTTGAGAAGAACCTCGGTACTTTCGCGACGATCAGCAACAACGAGACGATCACCGATTCCAGCCTCGTTGCGACCAGCATAGACATCGAGAAGCAGCGGCTCGCTTCATATCAGAATGAGCGTGCGACGCTGGATGGGATACGCTTGCGTTCCGATGCCCAAAACCGGCGTATGGACGTTCTTAACCGTCAGATAGAGATCACTCAGGACAGAGTCCAGCGGCTGGAAGCATCCGGCAGCACCCTCGTCTATCTGGTCATTCGTCCTTCCACCAGCGGACAGAGCCCTGTCGATCTGGCAAAGTACGGCGTCATGAACTTTATCATGGCACTGGCAATCCTGTGCCTCGCAACTCTCGTTCTTTACTTCGGCACCAAGCTCCTGACCTTCCTCCTCGCTTTGATGGGTGTCAAAGGCTTTGGTTTGGGCGGAGCGCTTCAGAACTACACCTATAGAAGTTATAGCAACTACACCGGTCGCTACGGTTATGGATACGGCGGCAAGAACCGCAAGGTCAAGCGTATCTACAAAGACAAACGCAGCACACCCACAGAGGACGACAACGACTCCTCGGAAAATTAGGAGAGACTTATGCCGGATATAGCTTTACAAGCCTGGCATGTTTGGATGATCATCGGGATCGCTTTTGTGATCATCGAGATCTTTGACCCCGCATTCTTTTTCATCTCTCTCGGGATAGGGGGTATCGTGACCGGTTTGCTCGCGATGATACCCTTTATCAAGAACAGCATCCCCCTGCAGATACTCCTCTTCGCGATAGTCAGCTTTATTTCCTTCCTCTTCATGCGCAAGCTGGGCAAGAAGGTTCTGAGCAATCCCGGAAGCGAGACGAACGTCAACGCCTTGATCGGGAAGCCGGGATTCGTCACCAAGGAGATCCCGCAGGAAGGCAAAGGCTACGTCAAGATCGGCGGGGAAGAGTGGTCTGCGATCACTGAGGACGGTTCTGCGATCCCTCAGGGCGGGAAGGTCACAATTACCGGGATCGAAGGGAACAAGGTCATAGTCCGCCAGAACCGGGAATAAACAAGCGGTAGCCATGCCAAAGCACGATATTGACGCGATCATCGCGGCTCTGGGGGAGCATTTTCACTCCGTCAAGACCCCGATCGTGGACTTGATCCAGGCGCAGACAAAAGACCCTTTCAAGGTGCTGGTAGCGACCATTCTCTCCGCCAGAACCAAGGACGAAACTACATCCAAGGCTGTATCAAGGCTCTTTCAGAAGGTTTCTTCCCCGGCTGATCTGGAGAAGATCGATGCCGACGAACTGGATGAGATCATCCATCAGGTAGGCTTTCACCGGGAGAAGACCAAGCATCTCAAAGCGCTTCCTCAGGCGCTGAATTCCCTCTTTGATGGCAAGATCCCCGCTGAGATAGAGGAACTGATCCAGCTTCCCGGAGTCGGACGCAAGACCGCGAACCTCGTTCGCACAATTGCTTTCGGTCTCCCGGCGATCTGCGTCGATGTCCACGTCCATCGCATCTGCAACCGCTGGGGCTATATCAACACCAAGACCCCCCTGGAAAGCGAGATGGAGCTCAGACGTATCCTGCCGCCAAAGCACTGGTCGGTGATCAATTCCTACGTCGTAGCTTTTGGTCAAAACCTCTGCACCCCTCGCAACCCCAAGTGTTCGATCTGCCCGGTCTATGACCATTGCCTGCGGATCGGCGTAGCAAAGAAGGCATAGCATGTGTGGCAGATTTGCTCAAGTGATCGTGCATGAAGACCTGCAAAAGCTGGTCAAAGAGTTAAACATCAAAGAAACGGATGAGCAGATCGAGATAAACTACAATCTTGCTCCGACGCAGACGACGGCTGCGATTGTCGCCAAGGATGCCTTGCGTTACATCGGCTTCTTCCGCTGGGGCTTGATTCCATCCTGGAGCAGAGAGATAGGTAAGTTCAACCTGATCAACGTCCGTTCCGAGACCATCCTCGAAAAACCGACCTTCAAGACCGGGCTTGCCCGCAGACGCTGTCTCATCCCCGCCAATGGTTTCTATGAGTGGCGCGAAGGGGATAAGACTCCATTCTATATTCATCCCGCACAGGGAGATCTCCTCTTTTTTGCCGGGATATACGATACATGGACCGACCCCGAAGGGAGCTTCATCCCCAGTTGCTCGATAATCACGACGGAGAGCAATCCCTTTATGCGATCGATCCATCAGCGGATGCCCGTGATCCTGAGCGGAGACGGGATCGACGCCTGGCTAAACCCGGCTAATACCGATCCCAAGCTTCTCGATACCCTCCTCAAACCCTGCGCTGATGACCTCCTAAAGCGTTATCCGGTCAGCAAGTTCGTCAATAACATTCGCAACAACTCCCCAGCCTGCCTGCAAGCTCTTCCGCAGGATGAGCTCTTTGCCTGATGAAGAATAATACCCTGCGGTTTGAAGAAGGACTTTCGACCAACCTCCAGAGCTTCCGCCGTGTCCTGATCATCGACGACGATCCGGCGATGCTCGAAGCAGTTCGTGCCATCCTTGGCGAGATCAACGACGTCGAATTCACGTCCACCAACCAACCCGAAGAAGCGATGCGTCTCTTGGCGGAAAAGACCTTCAATGCGGTAGTGACGGACATCCAGATGCCTGTTCTGAACGGTCTGGAAGTGCTCGAGCAGATTGGGCTGATAGACCCCAATATCCAGGTGATCCTGATGACCGGCTATCTGGATGCCAGCTATATGCGCAGAGCTATCCAGCTTGGTGCCTTTGATTTTATCCGCAAGCCTTTCGCCGCCGCGGAACTCCTGCTAACTGTCCAGCAAGCTCTGAATAAGAACCGCTTGCTGCTTCAGAACCAGTCCTACCGCAATCGGCTGGAACTTCTCGTGGAACAGCGCACCGAAGAGCTTCTAAAAGCCAAGAGCCAGCTCGAATCCCACTATTTGAACACCATCCGCGCCATGATCAATGCGATAGAAGTGACGGATACATATACGGTCGGTCATTCGGAAAGGGTGACCAATCTCAGCGTTATCCTCGGCAGACAGATCCAGCTAAGCCACGATGATCTCCGCAATCTCCGGATCGGGGCTATCCTGCATGACCTCGGCAAGATCGGGAAGATCAGCACCTTGGTCAGCAAGCACCACAAGCTGAGTTCTACAGAGTATGACATGATCAAGGAGCACCCGATCAACGGAGCCAAGATCATCGCACCCCTGAGCTTGGCAAACGAGGTCAGAGAAGTGATCATCCAGCATCATGAGTGGATCAACGGCGAGGGATACCCGTATGGGATCAGCGGTGAAGAGATCAGCCTCTTTGCCAGGATCGTGAGCATCGCGGATTCCTACGATGCGATGACCTCACGCCGCGCCTACCGCACCAATCTGACTCCGCAGGAAGCCGCCAAAGAGATCAGAGACAATGCCGGAACTCAGTTCGACGACTACCTCGCAAAGCTATTCTACGACCGCTTTGAGCGCATTTACGAGACGATCTCGCTCAGCAGCTCCAGATCCGGTCAGCTCTTCGAAAAGATCTAATTTGTCTCTTCATCTGCACCGCAGGTTGCCTGAAAACACATCACCCTGTTCTTTCCGGAGTGTTTTCCGTTATACAGAGCTTTATCTGCTTCCAGGAGGATCTCTTCCGCGGTATATTGATCGCTGTGAAAGCTAAATCCAAAGGTCATCGTGATCGGGATGATCTGTCCACCATACTCGAAGACATGCGCTTCGATCTCTTTCCGGACACGCTCGAGCACTATCTCGGCACCTTCACAGCTCGTCTCCGGGAAGACAAAGAGGAATTCTTCACCACCCCATCTGCCGACGCTGTCCGTCGTGCGGATCTGATCTCGCAGGATCTGAGCGATGCTCTTGAGGACATAGTCTCCGGCATCATGCCCATAGGTGTCGTTGATCTTTTTAAAATTGTCGATGTCTGAGATCGATACGGCAAAACCTCTCCGGGTACGAATTGATCTTTGGATCTCCTGATCGACGATGGAGTCCAGGGTACGCCGATTGTATAGCCCCGTCAAGCCATCATGCCTGGCAAGCCTTTCCAGATCGACGTAAGCACGCTGCAATTCCTCGTTCTTCTTCGTCACTGAGGCATGCGCATTCTGCAGGTCATCGTTCAGCTTCTCGAGATAGGAATTGAGCTCTTCCTGGCGTTTAGTCGCCTTGACCTCATTGTCGATATTAACGAAGATCCCCAGTATCCCGTTGATCTCGCCCTCAGGGGATTTGATCCCGGAGACGTAGAGATCTGCCCAGAAATTCGTTCCATCCTTGCGTTTGTATCTGCGTTTCTTGCGGAAGGTGCTTAGTTCCCCGCGCATCAGTTTATTGAATGTCTCATCCGATGTTTCCATATCCTCGTTCGGGGTGATGTCCCGAACCGTCACATGCCTCGCTTCCGTGGGACTATAGCCCATATACAGGCACCAGGCGGGGTTGACGAGCATGTATTCCCCTTTGCTGTTCGTGACTCCGATCGCGACCATGGCATTCTCAAAGATAAGATGATAAAGTTCATGTGCTTTCAACGAGTCCATTTCACCTCCATAGGATATAGAAAGGGGTCAGATATGTATCTGACCCCGGTTATTGAAGTATTTATACAGCCGCCACGGGAGGAGTATAGACCCGGGTAGCCAGTTCTCTGTCCAGCATAAAGATCGAGTGCACGTTGTCACCGATCATCTTTAGTTGATTGAGGAGTTTGTCCGCATTGGATTCTTCCTCGACCTGCTCATCGACATACCACTGCAAGAAGCTTCTCAGAGCATGGTCCTTTTCTTTGATCGCCAGGTCCATCAGTTCATTGATGCTCTTGGTGATGAATTGCTCATGCGTGAGGGTCTCCTTAAAGGCATTCATGGCGCTCTTGAATTCCTTTGCCGGCTTGTCGATAGCCATGAGCTCGATCGTCCCGCCACGTTCCAGCACGTAATTGTAAAACTTCATTGCATGGAAATGCTCTTCCTGAGCCTGGACGTTCATCCAGTTGGCAAAGCCATCCAGATTTTGAGCCGTGAACCACGCGCTCATCGAGAGATAGAGGTATTCGGAGAACAGCTCTTTGTTGATCTGTTCATTGATCGCTTTGTTCAGAGATTTGCTTATCATGATTATTTCTCCATTTGTTCTTTTAGATATTGTTCAAGCTTGATGCGCATCGCTTCCAGATCCGCTTTTTCGGGGATGTATTGCCATTTGATCGGTTCCAGCATCTCAAATCCGCATTCCTTCGGGTCTCCGAGGAGCTGATGCAGGATGGGGATGCTCTGTCCACCCCAGCCGTAGGAGCCGAATGCCAAGCCGATCCTGTCCTTGGGCGAAAGCCCCTTGAGATAATACAGGAAGGCGGCGACCGTCGGCAGGATGGAGCTGTTCAGGGTAGGGGAGCCGACGCAGATATAGTGCGCGCTGATGATATCGGTCATGATATCCGAAATGTGCGTTTCTTGCAGATTGTAAAGTTTGGGCTTTATCCCCACGTTCTCAAAGGCTTCCATGATCATGTGCGCCATCTTCTCGGTGGATTTCCACATCGTGTCATAGATGACCAGGGCGGACTTCGCGTCGGAGACGTTGTATGCCCAGTCTTTATAAGCTGCCAGGATCTCCGGGATGTGATCGGTCCAGATGATCCCATGTGAAGGGCAGATCATCCCGATCTCCAGCGGAGCAGCGGCGTCGAGGACCTTCTGCACCTGTTTGGAATAGGGCAGGACGATATTAGCGTAATACTTCTTTGCCTCTTCCATGATGATGTTTACCGGATACTCGGTATCGAGCCTTTCCGAGGAGGCGATGTGCTGCCCAAAGGCATCGTTGGAAAAGAGGATCTTCTCTTCCGGGCAGTAGGTCACCATGTTGTCCGGCCAATGCACCATCGGAGTCTGAACGAAGGTCAGAGTGCGTTTCCCGATCTTGATGCTGTCACCGGTCTTGACTTCGTGGAAGTTCCAATCCTGCTTGTAATGAGCCTTGAGCCCTTTGATCCCGTTTGCATTGGTATAGATCTCTGCATTCGGGAGGAGCTTCATCAGCTCCGGCATCCCGCCTGAGTGATCCATCTCAACGTGATTCTGCACCAGGATGTCGATCTTGGCAGGATCGATGATCTCGGAGATGCGGGCGATCATCTCGTCATAGAGGTAATATTTGACGTTGTCGATCAGAGTGATCTTTTCGTCGATGATAAGGTAAGCGTTGTAGGTAGAGCCACGCTGGGTCATGTATCCGTGAAAGTTGCGCAGGTTCCAGTCGATCCCGCCGACCCAGTAGATCCCTTCCTTCAGTTGACGTGCTTTCATAATTTATACTCCATTATTCAAAAGATATCTCTGCATGGGGATGAACCACTCCATCACCTATTTATATTATAGGTTAAGCCTTCTTTTTAGTCAAGCGGAATTATTCACTTTTGGCAAACGGGGCAATAAAAACTGGAGCGTCCTCCCAAGCGAACATTAGCGATATCATGACCTTTGGGGCATTGTTTCTTTTGATACACACGCAGGAAATCCTGAAATCCCCCGGTCTTGTCGTCGATGGAGCGGAAATCCGAGATGGACGTGCCGTTATTGGCGATCGCCTCGTTCAAGACCTCGACGGTATGCCGGACGATGCCCTGTAGCTCCTTGTCGCTGATATCTTTCGCGGGTCTGCGGGGGTCGATCCCACAGCGATAGAGAAGCTCACAGACGTAGATATTGCCGAGTCCGGCGACTATCCTTTGATCGAGGAGTGCCGTCTTGATGGGCTGCTTCTTACCGGCAAATCTGCTGCGGCAATACTCCTGCGTGAACTCCTTGCTGAGCGGTTCCGCTCCAAGTTCCGGCATGAACTTCGCCAGATTTTCCGTCGCGCAGAGAGTGATCTTGCCGAAGGTGCGCGGATCGATGAAATGCACCGCCGTGCCATCCTCCAGCTCAAATCTCGCTCGTTCATGCTTGCCGTATTCTTCCGGTGTAGGGTTATAGACCAGCTTTCCCGTCATCCGCAGATGGATGATCATCCGATACCCGCTGTCCAGACAGAAGAGCATATACTTTCCCCGCCGTTCGGCGCAGGTGATCCTCGCCGGAAAGACCTCATCCGTGATCTCCGGATCGATGATCAGGGTTCCCGGGTAAAGTCCGGTCAGGGAAGTGACTCGTCTCCCTTTGAGGGCGGTCGTGAAGCCATCCAGGACGGTTTGAACTTCCGGTAGCTCCGGCATCTCTTAGTATCCCAGGCTGCTCTGCAGTTTTTGCAGCATCATCTTTTCCGGAGCGGCTCCTTCGACGAAATGTTCTTCGTTGATGACAGTGCGCGGAACTCCTTGTACGGAATACTTCTGCGCCAGATGCGGAAATTCGGAGATCTCGATCATATCGGCTTTGACCCTTGGGCTATACATCGCCATTCTCTGGGCAAGCATCACCGCCGGCGGGCAATAGGGGCAGGTCGGGGTCACCATCACTTTGAAGTGGATATCTTTTTTCAAGCCATCGAGGTAGGCTTTGGTCTCCGGGAGGAGCTTGGTGATCCCGGTAGAGACCATCAGAATGGCGTTTAACAAGCTGGAGAATTCGTATCCGGCAGGGATCCCGTAAAACCTGATCCCATAGTCCTTTTCACCAATGATCGCGATCGCGGGGATCTGCTCGATGGCATATTCCTTGGCGACCTCGGATTCGGGGTCATATTGGACCACTTCGAGCTTGAGCAGGGGATTGGTCTGGGTCAGCTCTTCGAGTAGTCCGTGCGTCTCTTTGCAATACTGGCATTCCATCGGCTGAGTGAAGAGCTTCATGGTGACCGTTCCGGTCATGCTGCTTAGCTGCTTCTTCACTTCTTCTAATACTTTATCATCGAGTATGGGCATTTTGATCTCTCCTTATTTTCGTTATACCTTTTGAAAATATAAGCAAAATCTTAATCAAAGCAAGGATTCTCAGCTTCTTCTCGCAGGCTGTCATCAGGTAGTCCGCTTGGAGTCTTCTTGTACTCAACTTGTACTCAACTTGTATGGAGTTCAAGAATAGTTCTTGGAGACTCAGAGGGGATTGAGAGTTGTGAAACACAGAGACACGGAGACGCGGAGAAACAGAGAGGGGGAGATGAGGGTTTTTTATTAAACAGAGTCAAGAAGTAAAAGAGGGGGGTAACTAATTAAGAAAGAAGAATTAAGAAAGAAGAAAGATGCTGACGCACATGCGAGGGATGCGGATTCGTTAGGCAGCTTTGGTTCTCGTCATTCCAGCGAAGGCTGAAATCCACCAATACTACGGATGGCATTTGCGACCTCAGCCTCAGCGCCAGCAACTATTCACTATTCACTTGCGAAGCATCTTTCTTCTTTCTTAATTCTTCTTTCTTCATTCAACTCCGAGTCTCTGCGTTGACCCAGTCAAGACAGAGACTCGAGAGAATGATCAAAGATCAGGAAATACGCGCTTTCAGCCAGGGATCGAGGATCTCCGGGATGCGGACGCTGCCGTCTGCCTGCTGATAGGTCTCCAGCAGGGCGATCATCAGGCGCGGGGTCGCCAGTCCGGAGCCATTGAGGGTATGGACGTATTGCATCTTGCCGTCCGCGTCCTTATAGCGAATCCCGGCTCTGCGGGACTGGAACTGCTCGAAATTACTCACGGAGGAGACTTCCAGATACCTGCCGATCCCCGGAGCCCAAACTTCCAGGTCGTAGGTCTTTGCCGAGGCAAAGGAGAGGTCGCCGGTGCAGAGCTCCAAAACGCGGTAATGCAAGCCAAAAGCCTGCAGGATGTGTTCGGCATCGGTCAGCATCTCTTCCAGCGCGGCATAGGACTTCTCCGGCTCGGTAAAGCGAACCATCTCGACCTTGTTAAACTGGTGCAGACGCTGCAGACCTTTGGTGTCCTTGCCGTAGGAACCCGCTTCACGGCGGAAGCATGGGGTATAGGCGACGTATTTGATCGGGAGCTGAGCCAGCGGGATCACTTCGTCACAATGGAAATTCGTCACCGGAACTTCGGCGGTGGGGATCAGGAAGAGGTCGTCCTCGTTCACGTGATACATATCTTCTTCGAGCTTGGGCAGTTGCCCTGTTCCGGTCATGGTCTTGCGGGTCACCATCAGAGGAACCATCAGCTCGGTATAGCCGTGCTTTTGCTGATGATATTCCAGCATAAAGCTGATCAGGGCGCGTTCGAGCCTCGCTCCCGGTCCGGTGTAGATCGGGAATCCGCTGCCGCTGATCTTTGCTCCGCGGGGAAGATCGAGTAAGCCGTTTTTCTCAGCGACGCTGAGGTGATCCAGAGGGCTAAAGTCAAACTCGGGCTTCTTGCCCCATTCTTTGACGACCCGGTTCGCTGTCTCGTCATGCCCGACAGGAACGCTCTCATAAGGTATATTCGGGATGGTCAGCAGCATCTTCTCAAACTCGGCATTGACGGAGCTGAGATCGGCGGAGATGAGCTTGATGGATTCGGCGACACCGCTCATCTGATCGATCAGGGCGGAAGCATCTTCCTTGTTGCGTTTCTTCAGCGCGATCTCCTGCGAGACGGCGTTTTGCTGGGACTTGAGGGTGTCGAAGTCAAACTGGAGCTTCTTGCGTCTGTCATCCATGGCAAGCAGAGCATCGAGGTCTGCCTTTTCATTCTTGTTTTGGATCGCGGCGCGAACCACTTCGGTATTGGCGCGGATAGTCTTGATATCTATCATGATAAAGTCCTTTGGGTGTATATGGAGACGGCGGTCGCCGTCATGTTGGCAAATTGAGTGGGGTCGAGAGAAGCGCCGCCGATCAGACCACCGTCGATATCCGGCTGAGCCAGCAGGTCTGCGATGTTCTCGGGTTTGACGCTTCCGCCATAGAGGATGTGCATCCTTTCGGCGATGGCTTCGTGGTAATTCGTGCGGAACCAGCTCCGGATCAGGGCATGAGCTTCCTCTGCCTGTTGCGGCGTGGCTGTTCTGCCGGTGCCGATCGCCCAGACGGGTTCATAGGCAACTATCACCTCTTCTCCGGTGTTCAGAGAGACATCCCGGAAGCAACCGGTCAGCTGGTCGATGAGGACTTGGTCGGTGATCCCGGAGTCGCGCTGTTCGAGGGTCTCGCCGATGCAGATGATCGGGGTGATCCCCAGAGATCGGAGGAGAAGCTGTTTGTCACGGACGTCCAGGTCTTTCTCCGCATGATACTGTCTGCGTTCGGAATGTCCGATGATGCAGAATTCGCAGCCCAGGGAACTGAGCATGGTTCCGGATACCTCACCCGTAAAGGCGCCATCCCGATGCAGGCTGACGTCCTGAGCGGAGATCGCTACAGGCTGGGCTTCGAGGATCATTTGGGCGGTTCGGATAAAGGGAAATGCCGGAGCAATGATCATACGGACACCGGGAACATTGTGCCCGGAGGCAAACTCAGCCAGAGAACGGGCAAAGTCTTCCGTCTCTGCCAGGTTCTTGTTCATCTTCCAATTGCCGGCAATGATGATCTTACGCATTTTTAACCTCTTATTATGCAATACTGAACAACTCTGGCGAAATTGCTTTAGCGTCAAGCTATTTCCTCCTAAGCGCGATATCCGGGTTGACAGAGAACGGGGTCTTTGATCAAGTGGCAAGATATCACACAGACCCGTCCAAGGAGCACTAAATTGAAACGAATCGGTCTTATACTACTCGCCTTTGCCTGCCTCGGCATGTTGCACGCAGGCTGGGATTGGGCTTACACCATCGGAGGAGATGCGCAGGAACGTTCCTGGGACATCGCCCGGGATACGCAGGATAACGTCTTCGTTGCCGGAGAATACGCCGATAGCCTCGTCATCGGGGATCAGACCTTCCCCGGCTATGGGCTGGCGGATAGCTTTCTCGCGAAATACAGCCCGGAAGGGAACCTCCTCTGGGCAAGAGCTTGGGGAGCAGACGCCGAGGACGTGGCGCTGGGGGTCGATACCGATGCTCAGGGAAACTCCTACGTCTCCGGCTACTTCGTCGGGACTCTGGATTGCTTCGGGCAGTCCGCGATCTCTGCCGGGATGTGGGACGTCTATGTCCTGAAGCTTGATCCGGCAGGGAACTTCCTCTGGCTCAAGACCTTTGGCGGGGCTCTGAACGAGATTGGGCACGGTATCGCCGTCGCTCCGGATGGCAGAGTCTATGTCTGCGGATGGTTTGCCGATGCGATCAAGTTTAGCCCGACGCTCAGTCTCACTTCCTTCGGAGGCAGCGACGTCATGCTCATCGCTCTGGACAGCTCCGGCGAAGTTCTCTGGGCAAAGCATGCCGGAACCGCAGGCGTCGAATATGGTTATAAGGTAGCCTGTGATGATGCCGACAACGCCTATATCACCGGATCCGCGGGACAAGGCTCCGTCTTTGACGGGGAAGTCCTGGACGGCAACGGGATGTTCGCAGCAAAGTATGACCCGAACGGAAATCTTGACTGGCTCTCATCCAGCCAAAATGCCTTCGTCTTTAGCATCAGCGTGATGCCGGGAACTGCTGCCGGACAGCGCGGCATGGTCGGAGGAAGGGTCGTCGGTTCTGGCTCGGTCGGTGCTTTTCCCTTTTCCAGCGTCAACGGGACGGATGATATCTACTGGGCGGAGTTCGACGCTTCCAATGGAGACTGGACGTCGCTGCATCTCTACGGGAGCACGGGCTCGGACAAGGGTCGGGACGGGGACTACGAGGCGTATCCCGCCTTTGTAGCCAGCTATGAGGGAGAGGTCGCCTTTGGGGAAGAGAGCTTCCTTAGTCATGGCGGTGCGGACGCGGTACTGGGCTATGGTGCCTGGGATCAGATGGCTTACGCCGCGGATGGCGGAGCAAACAACGAGACACCGATGGGCATCCGCATCCTCTCGGACGATCGTCTGGCGATCTGCGGCTGGCACAGCGGGATCTCAAACTTTGGCGCAATAGCCGTTGACAGCGGGGATATCTCGGATTCCAATGCCTTCGTCGCAGTCTATGACCCGGCAGGTTCCGGGCTGGACGATCCGTCATTGCCGGCAGCGGGGAGCCTCAGGGCTTACCCCAATCCCTTTAACCAAGAACTGGTTATCACCCGGCAGGGTAGCTCTTCCGGCTGGATCAGTATCTATAACCTGAGAGGACAGCTCGTCCGCAGGCTTTTATCTTCCCGCAGCGGTACCTCGGCAAGCACTTGCACTTGGGACGGCAGGGATCACGCAGGGAAGGAATGCCCGGCTGGGATCTATCTACTCAGCGACGGATCACCCACAAGCAAGAAAGTATTCCTCAACCGTTAAACATTCGTAAAGCAAAAACCACCGCCCGGGAGACCGAGCGGTGGTTTGTCTTGGAGGGGTTGTAGCTGTTAGAATGAAGTTTTATCTACGAAGTTGAACTTATCGATCAGCATGGTCGGGATCTTGGCATAGGCTTCGACGAGTTCGCTCTTGCCCATCGCCATGATCCGATGCGTCACTTCATGCGGGATCTCGTTCCAGCGAAGGTTATTCACCGCATGCTTGATCTTGCCTTTTTCGAAGTAGAGGACGCCATCTCGGGTCATCCCGGTAAGCTCTCCCCGTTTCATATCCACGAAGCGGATATACCAGAAGCGGTTGATGATCAAGCCTTTTCCTGCCATCTTCATCATTTCGGCTTCGGAAGCATCTCCACCGGAGATCAGGAAGTTATAAGGTTGGCTGGGTTTGGAATTCGTTTCCTTTGCCCAATACCTGTTGGTCGGCATATTCAGGAGACGTCCTTTGTCCACCCACTTGATCTCTTCGGAGGGGAGTCCCTCACCCGAGAAGGGATTGGCGATCAGGTCTTTATCCTTCAAGGTGGAGTAGAGCGAGAAGTTCTTCCCGAAGAAGTCCTCACCCAGTTGTCCGGTATAAGGCGTCATCCCTTCGTCAGCCTGACGGCGGTTCATCATATAGCTCATAAAGCCAAAGAGCTCGACCAGCGCGGCGGGACGGATGATCACCGGGATCTGCTGCGCCTCGAAGACCTGCGGGTCGCTGAGGCTGTCCATCTGGGCATTCAGACGATCCAGTTCCTTCTTCAGCCGGAAGTTCGCGAAGTTCTTATCCGCAAAGGAGACCTTCGTCTCGGCATTGCCTTTCTTCATCGTCATCGAGTGACCGAATTCCGAGAACTCCGCATCACCGTAAAAGCCGTTCTTGGTGACGATAATGCTCCGCTGATGGTGCTTTTCCGTCATTCCGGAGACCATCGCGCCTTTCTTCTCGGCATTGGCGATCGAATCCCGCACTATCTCGACCATGGTCTCGGGTGCGAGCTCGATGGTTGCTTCGATGAGGTTCTTGGGAGTGGGGACCTTTGCGCTTCCGACGCTGGGCATGAACTCCGGATCGGGCTGATTGGACTTTGCCATATCCTGCGCTGTGCTGATCAGCCGTTTGAGTGATTCCTCGTCCAGCTGATTGGTGCGGGATTTCCCGGTCTTGTTATCATACGCGACTTCCAGCCCAAGCTGGACGTTCGAGCCGGCGATATGCTGCGTGATGCAGTTCTGAGCAAAGCGCGTCTCGTGGCTGTCCTTGACCCAGATGCTGATGAAATGGTCGTCTGCTTTGCAGTTCTTTTGGATGTATTTGATCGCTTTTTCGATGTTCATACTCATTGTGAACCTCCCACACGGATGTTTCGGAATCTTGCAGGCGCAGCTCCGTGCGTCATTCTCGCGGTCTGGGAGGGTTGTCCCTTTCCGCAGTTGACGACGCCGAAGGGTTGCCAGAACCGCTTGTCGCAGATCGCGTCGCAGGAGTTCCAGAATTCCGGGTTATTGGACTTGTAGAGGACTTTCTTCAGGGGACGAACGAGTTTACCGTTCTTGATCTCCCAGAAGAAGTCACCGCCAAACTGGAAGTTCACTCTGTGCTGATCGATCGAGAAGCTTCCTCTTCCCTGGATATAGACTCCGTCTTCGGTATCAGCGATAAGCTGAGCCGGACTGAGCTCTTCCTTTCCAGGCATCAGATAGAGGTTCGGGATACGGTTGATCGGCTGGTCATAGTAATATGTCGCCCGGTTGCATCCCCGGCTGTAATTCAGCCCGATCTCCATCGCGGTGTCACGGGTGCTGCCGTATTCATTGAGGATACCGTCTTTGATGATGTGCCATTTTTGTCCGGGAACACCGTCATCGTCGAATCCGGCTGTCGCAAGACCTCCGGCGAGGGTGTTATCCCCCATGAAGTTCACGATCTCGGAGCCGTAGCGATAGTTCCCGAGCTTTTCCGGGGTCGCAAAGGATATCCCGGCATAATCGGCTTCCCAACCCAGGACGCGATCCAATTCCGTGGGATGACCGACGCTTTCGTGCATCGTGAGTCCCAGGTGATTGGGGTCGAGGATCAGGGTGCTTCGGGCTTCAGGCCCGAGGGAGCCGGCGTTGACCTTCATCAGCGCTTCCTCAGCGATCTGCTTGGAGCGCCCAAGCAGGTCGAGCTCCTCGATCCATTCCCATCCGACCGCTCTCCCACCTTCGTCAAAGGTCCGGCTCTGGCTGTCGCTGTCGTTGACCGCTGTCGCTGTCACCATCGGGTTGATGAACTGGGTAGTGATATCCAGGCGGGTTCCCAAAGTGGAGGCAAAGAGTTTCTCATCCTTGTTCATCAGGAGATAAAACACCGCTTGCTTGATCCCGTCATAGTTCTTCATCGTCCGGTTGACCTCCATCATGAGATCGACCTTCTCTCTCAAAGGGATGTCAAAGGGATCGATCTTCACGGGAGTCTTGTAGGTGGCGATATAGCTCCGCTCCGGAGCAAGGCTGAGCCCGTTGCCACGCTTGGCGCGGGATGAGAGCTTGGCGATCTCAAAAGCCCGCTTGACCGTGGCGATAACGCTCTTTTCATTGAACTCGTTGGAGTGGGCAAAGCCCCAGACTCCGTCTTTGAAGACACGGATCCCATATCCGTGCAGGACGTTGTTCGACGTGTTCTTGAGGCTGAGATTTTGCAGATAGATCGTCTGCGTCTCAGTCTTTTGGATCCGAATATCGGCATAGTCCGCACCGAGCATACTCGCCGTATTCATCGCGATGTCGAGATATTTCACTCAAACCTCCATTCAGGATTTCTATTAGTGGTTGTCGCTGTAGATCTGGATGGCCTTGCTGGAACTGGAGTTCCCGACGACCATTCCGTGACGCTGTTGCATCCAACTGGACAGTATCTGTAAATTGCGTGACATGATATACCTCCTTGTCTCACAATACTTGGTGTATGTTTTCCATTGGGGGGAGAACTCGCTCCCACCGGTGATCACTGGGTAAAAACCAGAGAATATGCGTCGAGTCATTCGAAGCCGCGATCCGCGCATCCGCATCTCCGGCAACCTGCCCGGGTAAGAACGGGACCTGTTCCGGCATGATCTGCGGACGTTCGACGAAAAGAAGCTCGGTGTTGATCTGAGAAGGAAGCGCCATCAGGATCGTCTTGCCCCATTCGGCATAGGCTTGCGAACCGATCTCGGTAAGCTCGACCCGGGTATTGGGCTTTTTCCCGATCCAGGACTTCGTCATCCGGATGTATCCGCTCTCCTCAAGCTTGTTCAGATGCGAGGACAGATTCCCCCAGCTAAGCTCCGTCAAACGGGAAAGCTGGACGCAATCCACCGCATCACCACCGCTAAGCGCCATGATGATCATCAGACGGGCAGGAGTATGGATGCCCATGTCCAACTTGGCGATCTCTCGGATCCGCATTGACTCGATCAGTCTCATTGTTCACCTCTTTCTTACTTTGGGAAAGGCTTTCATCTGCATCCGCAGGATGATCACCATCCACACAAAGCACTTTGTGATACAGAGTACTTTCTGTCAAGAATTATTTTCGCTGTTTTGTTTGTAGATGCGTAAAGCCTTGTAGGATATGACTATATTTTTCTGTGCTGCGCGCGGTTCAGCCGATACTTCCCGGTCTATCGCGGATCGCTTTCATTTTTGCCGCACACTTCCAACTCATGTATTTCCTTGATGATTCCCTCATCTCATCTGGGGATCATCTGAGGGTCATCTGAGAAAGATGAGAGCAAGACCAAGCCGCCGAACAGGCAGGCAAGGGGTGAGGCATAGCCAAATGCCGGGAAGTTCTCCGGCTCACAAAGACAGTCTGGCTTAGATATATTTCAATTGATGCGCGCGGGACAGCCTGCCCAGAACTTCGTCGGTGCAGCCCTGCGAGAGAGCGAGATAGGACTTCTCGGCGATATCCTTGAAGTCTTCCGTCAGATAACCGAGCTTGACCACGATCACGTCCGTAGCGAGATAGTCTATGTCCAGAGCTTTGAACATCTCAGTCCCGGTGAAGCCGATATGGCGGGAGGTGAGGATGAGGTCAAACTCCTCCGTACGAAAGAGCGCGAGATCGGAGTGGTAGAGCCCAAAATCCTTCACGTAGCGAACCGGAACACCCTTGAGGGTGACGGGACGGCAATACATCGTATCATAAACTCCCCCGATAGTGATAGAGAGGGGCTTACCAATGTTCTCCAGGCAGACAGCCGTGGCTATCGGATCGTAGATCCCGGCAACGAGGATCTTCTTCCCCCGGCAAAGCTCGCTCAGGCTTCCGCTTAAGAGAGAGACCACAGTCGTATTATCTGCTGTGGAACCGGCGGTCGGGTTATCCCCGGAATCGGAGACGAAGACAGGGCGGGACGTATCGCTCAGGGCATTACGCAGGGCTTCTTCCGGCGGATAGGCGGGAGACGAGAAGGAGAATTCAGCTTGTCTCAGGAGGAACTGCTCTGCAAGGTAGCGCGCTCCGGCATCGGCTTTGGCTTGATCGTTCAAGGTGACGACCAATGCCGTGACCCCATTCTCCGCCGTGTCAGCCCAGGGGAAACCAAGCAGATATGAAGCGGAGCAGACTCCGTCCTCCATTTCCAACTTGTGTAGCTCTGCGATCAGATCCCTCATGGGCGGAATGTCCGTCTCGGACTTTTCCCCGGCGATCAGGCAGGGGATATGGGCAGTTCCCATGCAAAGCTTAGCTCCATGGGCGAGGATCATATCAGCCAGTTCCCCGGCTTTGTAACCGGTCTCATAGGCATCGATATGAGGAGCGGTCTTAAAGCCGACCAAGGCATCCGCGCATTCCAGGATCCGCGGGGTGATCGTCGCATGCATATCAAGTCCGCAGACTATCGGGATGTCCGGGTAGAGCTCGCGGATACTGCCAAGGAGGTCGGACTCGGCTGAGCCGAGATGCTGAACCCGCATTGAGCCATGCAAAGCCAGGACGAAGATATCCGGCTTTTCGCCTTGCTCAAGCATTGCGAAGAATTCCGCTTTGAGGCTCCTGTATAGCTTACCGCTTACCTCTCCATTGGGCACCGCTCGGGCGAAGATCAGAGGAGAAAGCGAATATTCCGGCTTATCGCGAAAGAACTCGATGATCCCCTTTGCCAGGAGGTAGGCGTCGCTCTTTGCATAGATCTCTTCCCCGCGGAAGATAAGAAAGTCCTCGATGTCCGTGATGATGGGATTGAAGGTATTGGATTCGTGAAAGAACCCGCCAATGGCTACTCGTTTCACTTGAGCAAACTCCTGATCAGAGATATTTCGCGTTCGTCGGCAAGACGCAGGCGATCTTCCCCAGGCATTGAGCCTTGCAGATGAGGTTTTCCCGGGGGGTAGCTCATCCTGCCGGGGATGAGGCTTGAGGCGGAGAGATGCAGTTCGGAGACTCCGGTTTCGCGGATGATCCGCTCTGCGTTCGTGGACTTGATCCCGGCTCCGGGCATGATGATGATCCTGTCCCCGGCTTGTTGCACGAGAGTCTTTAGCAACGGGATGCCAAGCTCTGCCGCGCTTTGCTGACCGGAACTGAGGAGCCTGTCTGCCCCGGTGGCGATGACGTCTTCCAAGCCTTGAAGCGGCTCGGGACAGAGGTCAAACGCCCGGTGAAAGGTGACGCTCAGGGGACGGGCAGCTTCGACCAGTAGTGTGGTACGTGGGACGTCTATCCGCGCAAGAGAGTCGAGGATCCCGAGAACGACACCATCCACGCCGCTCCCTTTGAGGGCGATGATGTCCTCGAGCATGGTCTCGAACTCTGCTTCGCTATAGCAAAAGTCACCCACACGGGGACGCAGGAGCACGTGGATCGGGATCCGAACGGCTTCGCGGATAGCTCGGATGACCCCGATCGAGGGAGTCAAACCTCCGCAGTCCAGAAAGGAGCAAAGCTCGAGCCTGTCGGCTCCGGCATTCGCGGCGATGAGTGCCGCATCAGGCGAATCGACGCATATTTCGAGGGTCATATCCGGCGTGAACCGCTAAACCGTTATTTCTTCTGCACGGGAACCCAGATCTCGACGATGGAATCCGGGCTTTGGTCTTTGAACCTCTCGTCGTAATACTCAAATTGGTCGCCGAAGCGTTCCGCATATTCTGAGCCGGGGAGCCAGGTATTGTAGATATACATGTAGGTTTCCATGATGTTCTCGACCGGTCCGCGATGGGTGAAGACGGCATAGGTTCCGCCCTTGATCGTGTGCTTTGTCCAGGGAGCTTTGGCATCGGGGATGACCTTTGCCGGAACGCCGACCAGGTAGTTGATCGGGGTATCCATGGTGAAAGGTGTATCTTGATCCATGAACATCGTGCCATAGAACTTATCGTTCTTTTTGTGAGGGGTGATCTCGTAGGCGGGGAAGAATTCCTCCCAATACTGGGTGAATTGCAGGTTTTGCATGGTAGTGGTGGTCAAGGTTCCGACCAGTTCGATGTCCTTGGTGGTGACGAAGCGGGGGATCTTGGGGTCAGCCGGGGCTTTGCTCGGGATCAGCGCGCATCCGCCGAGTAAGATCAGTAAAGCGATGAAAACGATGGTAATTCTGCGCATAGTATCTATTTCTCCTCCTGCCTTCGCTGGCTTGATCATCCGGCGAGGCAGCTTGTCATATGATAAAAGATTAAGGCATTTCGTCGATAATGTCAAACAGGATAAACCAAGCTGTTGATCCCAGGCGAATGAGCGGCATTAGCAGAACCAGTTTATCTTTGCCGGATCTGCTTCATCCTCGACGGAGACTTTGACCAGGGCTGCCAGCATGCGTTCGCATTCCTCTCCGGCAAAGCGTTCCAGTTCTGTCCACGGTGCTTTGGTTCCCATTGCCGCGTAAGCCATAGCCAGCGCGCCATAGAAAGCCAGCCCGCTGCAGTGCTGAGCGGAGTGGATCGTCGAGGCGCACTGCCCGATCGCTCTCGCCGCTGCCTGCGCTACAGGGTCATCAGCGCAGTCCCGCGCTGCCGCATGACAGTCCAGGATGATCGGCTTTGCCTGAGGGAGCTTGATCTCGCCTTTTAGCCAGTTTCGGGCGGCGTCCAGCGCTTTGCGGGGACGGCGGTCTGCCGGGTAGCGCGCTTCCCAGAGCGGGAGGATCGCCGCTTCCGCATAGTCAACTGCCCAGTGGGCGAGAGTTACTTTGCTCTGCGTCTCGATCTGGCGCATCAAAGTCTGGATATAGGGTGCCTGCCAATCACTCAGCATCTTTCTGGTCTTTGTGTTCATGCTTCCCGATTCTCCTCAAAATATCAGTGTTTTGGTTGTGGATACGATGGTGTTGCCAACCCGATATTGGAGCAGATATACCCCCGAGGGGAGGATTCTTCCTTTGTTATCGAGGCAATCCCAGATGATCTCTTTTTCTCTCTGAGGGTGAAGGGTGCGGACTAACTGACCTTTGGTGTTAAATATGCGGATCTCGCGCTCTCCATCTCTATCCCCGGGGATCTGCTGGGGGAATCGAATCTTCATCTCGTTGACCCTGCTCAAGATCATGGGGTTTGGATATGTGCTGAGTTCACGATCCGAGACCACAGGGGAATTGGTAGGGTCGTCATTCGCTACTACTTGCTCAAACAATCCATCCCCGGTCTGCATTACAAAGAGCATATACTGCCAGTAGGAATCACTATCATTCGGAGCTACTGAACTGATGACTATGTCCCTTGCTCCGTCAGAATTCAAGTCTGCAATTTCCAGCATATTGAACCAGAATATCGTCTCCAACCGGTCAAAATGGATCGACTGGGATGTGAACCCCGTCCCACCCTGATTGATAAGAATGTGCAGAAACATGTCAGTCATGACGGGTGCCTCGACCATATTCATATAGGCGATGTCGGCATATCCATCGCTATTCAGATCCTGAACCACAACCGGACTCATCCACGAAAAGTAGCCCGGCGCGACAGCAAATTCACTATGGGTCTGAAAAGTGTTATCTCCCAGGTTTTCATAGATCGTCACGCTCATGGGGGTGGTGGGGGCTATAATGATCAGATCTATATCTCCGTCTGCGTCATAGTCGCCGGATGAGGTTGCCGGTGCCCAGACAATATCTGAAGGTACCAGTAGCTGTTCAAAGTGATCTCCCCGATTCAGATAGATGCGCCCACCACTGATTACGTCTATCACTCCATCCCTGTCGATGTCGTTTAGGCTTAGGTAGTCTTCGGAGCATGCTTCATTTGTATGCAAGTAGTTGCTAAATCCTGTCCCGTGATTTCGATAGAAACCGAAGTAATGTCCAAAATTGGGGTTGTTGCTCATGTAGAAAAGATCCTGATCTCCATCGCCCTCAATATCGACACTCTTGAGTATGGATCCACCCCGGGTTGAACTGATCCGCACGAAGCTGCCAAACCCTCCCTGATGGTCATTGTAGTATATCCCGATGGAGTTGTTCCAGCATGCGGTAGCTATATCCACATAGCCATCACTGTTGAAGTCTCCGGTGCAAACCGCATCATTTGGTGTGTTACCAACGTAATAGGTCTGGGTGTAATACATATCTCCATGATTGACATAGACGGTCAGAGTGTCGTCCAAACCTGTTCCATACCCTTTGTGTCCGGTCACAAGGTCCCAGTCTCCATCATTATCAATGTCCAGGCTGGAGCTATCCATGCAATACAATGGAATAGTCATCCCTTGTGTGCGATAAGGACTTCCTGACCGGAACGATCCGCCGGCGAATAAGCAAATCAGGCAAAACACCACGATCACGACGGGTGTGCTGAAGATCCTGTCAAATCTTGTAGCCATCATCAGTGTTAATCTCCTGCTTTCACTTGATATTCGCTAACTTCGATTTTGTCAACTCATATTCTCGCTCCCTCGCTAGTACGGTGATTCTCGAACAATATTCTTGCCCTTGCACATGAATCAGCTTATCTTTCCGGTAGAGACTTAAAACCTGGAGGTTTGTACCATGCCGACAAAGATCTTGATTCCCCTGATGTTGCTATTATTCGTTTTCTCTGCCCTGAGTGCGGTTCCGCTCGCCCTTTCCCCCGAACAGATCGATATCTACAGCTTTGAACCGGGTTCGAAGCCGGAAAGCGCGTCCTATTCCGCTGAAGCGACCACTGCTTACAATGCCGGAGACTATGAGAAGGCTGCCAAGTACTACTTTGCCTATCTGCAAGGAAAGCCGGATGACGCTACGGCTTGGTATAACCTCTCCTGTTGCTTCGGGCTCTTGAATAAGCCGGAGTTTGCCGCGAAGTACCTCATGCGGGCTTACAAAGCCGGATTCACCGATCTGGAGCACATCAATGCCGATACGGATTTCACGTCTGTTCGCACGAATCCTGTTTTCGTAGCTACGGTCGATTCACTTAGTACCTTCAATGCCAGAAAGAACAGTCTACGGGGAGAGATGCGCTATCTCCCGGCTCAAGCTCTCATGCCCTATTACCTGCACTTGCCAAAGAATTTTGACGCGAAAAAGGAGTATCCCCTCGTCATCGGCTTGCACGGTTATGGTGATGCAGCGGTCAAATTCAGCGCGCTCTGGCGATATCTGGAACAAGCGGAGGTCATCTTCGTCGTTCCGGAAGCGCAATACCCCTTCCAGGAAGGCAATATAGGCTTTAGCTGGCAACCGGAGACGGAATACCTCAGCAAGGAATCCATGCAGGCTTATGAACTGATGACCGGCTACCTCCAAGACCTTCAGGACAAGCTTGCGGAGGACTATCATATCAGCCAGACCTGGCTGGCGGGATTTTCCCAGGGAGCCTATATGGGCTATATGCTCGCGCTCAAGACCCCAAACCGCTATACCGGCTTACTCGCCTGTGGTGGGGGACTCGTTCTCGAAGCCCTCTCCGATGTGGATTACAAAGCTGCCAAGAACCTAAAGATCATCATCAGCCATGGGAATACTGACAAGGTCGTCCCCTTCACCGAAGGGCAAAAGGCATATCAATTCCTCACGGAAAAAGGGGTAAACGACCTGTACTTAGACGAATTCAGCGGAGGACACACCGTTTCTCCGAATGCGATCTCCAAGATGCTCGCCTGGATCGACGGGAAGGACTGAGCAGCGATTAGCCGCATCCAAGCCTTAATCCCTTGTGACATTTCCGCACGGGGATAGGGGGTATTCTGTGTAAATATTTCCACAGCTGGCACTTGATGCTTGTCTTCCTTTTGCTTGACTATAGGTATATAGTTCACTACCGCGTCAAGATAGTTCAAGTATAAAGGAGTCGTATATGAAGCGTTGTTTTCTGGTGTTACTTTTTTCTCTGTTACTCTTAAACTTATTGGCGTTGGATTTCTATTCACAATCCAGCGGAGATTGGTCTGATCCTGCGACATGGGGGATGAGCGGTGAGGTTCCGGGCTTTGGTGATGATGTCATCATCCAGGGTGGGCATACGATCGACCTCGTTGGCATCACTTCATTGTATATCAATCGTCTTTCGATCACTACCTCGGGTCCCCAGGCTGTCTTGAGAGGACCGTATGGGATGAACTGTCAGTTATTTGTCACCCGGAGCATAAACTTAGAGGGTTCTACAGGTACAGCTTGTCTGATCCCCGGAGACTACGGTTCCCTCAGCGTAGAACTTGGAGGGGGTATGTTCTTCAATGGAGCATGCCTGTATCAGGTTTCGCGTACGACATTCACAGCGCTGTCCTATATTTCCGGAGACAGGGTTGCGCAGCTTGGGATCTATGGCAACGGGCAAGTAGAAACAGTCTTTGACACCAGTGAATCGGTAGTGAGGCTTGAAGTTGTCACATCGATCACATTGCCCGGTACGATCACTTACGGGTTTGAGAACACCTTGCTGGACATGCGACCTGAGATCGGATTCACAAACTGCTATTTCGATGGTTGTACCTTTTTCGTGCGTAACTTCGACAGCGTAAACACACTGAGCAATTGCCACCTCTATAGCTGCCAGGCAAACGATACACTCTTTCTGGACGGACCTGTGGCGATGATGGACAATGCAAATATATTCGCGAATCTGATCCTGCGCTCCGGTGGCTCACTGTGGGGGAACTATGGAACCGGAAGTCTCGTCAGCATCAACGGAAACCTTCAGATACAGAATGGTTCCTTGATCTCACCCGGAGAATATGGGACACTTACCGTTTATTTGGGTGGAGACATCTACGTTGACGGGCAGTGCTATCCGACCGAGCTTTACTTTTCCGGTGCCGGAACCGTGGCGGATCCTCAGGAGTTAGCTCAGGGACCAAGTGGTGATATCAGATGCATCACGACCAATTCCGGCTCCGTGTTGCGTTTAGACACGGACTTCGACTTTAACCCCGCAGTCTATGACCTTTACCCCGGTCAGTTCTACTTGAACGGGCATACTCTTGCCCATGCCGGGATCAGATATGGTCAGATCCATGGAACGGGGACTGTGCGAGATTGCTATCTGACTTCCACGGTCTTTCATGATCCCGTGACAATGTTTCGCGTTTGCCTTACCGACGACGGAGTTGTCATGAACGACGATCTGACCCTTATCGGAGGATTGACGGGTACTTTTGGATCCGTGATCAATCTCACGGTGCGGGGTGATCTGCTCATCAACCACGGCAATATCTTTCCGGGAGATTATGGCGTCTTGAATCTCCATCTCCTGGGTGATATTACTCTTACAGATGACCCGCTGTATCCGATCACTTTCTCGCCGACGAACATCTATCTGGAGGGAACGGACGGCGCTCAGACCATCAACATAACAGGTGCCCTGATCAACGCCAATCTTATCGCTGTCGATCCGCTCTATGTAGATCTCGGATCGAGCCTTGCCTTCTCACCGAGCCTGGATAAGCACGTGGTCTCCAATCCTGTGGTGGGTACGACGTTCCGCTTAAACGGCATGACCCTGGCAAATGCCATTCTCGATGGTGGCGATTATGTGGGTGGTACCCTATCCGAGGTGACGCTCTTTGGCGTGCAAGGGACGGATCTCACCCTTACCGAAGACGTGATCTTGGGCGATAACGACAATGTCTTTTACGGAGTGACCAATAACTACGGAAGGCTTCAGGGAAGCTATGGTGTAGCCTCGACCCTAACTCTGACGGGAGATATAGTCAATGGTGGCTACATTTACCCCGGATCCTATGGTTCTCTTGATGCCTATTGCTACGGCGGGATCTCGGACATTATCTCTATCCCCATCACTTGGCAGGGATCGGTCCATATCCGCGGAATAGGCTCGCGCAGTATCAGACTGAGCGAACCCATCCCGATCACTGTCGATGCCGGAGCTGATATTGACCTGATCGGCGAGAATGTGCTGAACAGCTTCACGATCGAAGCGGGAAGCTCTTTGACGGTTTCTCCCTTAGCTCGCCTTATCATTGACGAAACAGATGGGTATTACACTGGGGATCTCGTCATGAATGGTTCCTTTGTCAACACCCGAAACCTCTATCTCTCCGATACGTCGTTCCATGATCTGGTGATCCATCCGATCTCGCTGGACGGATCAGCCGGGACTGTGACCGTCCTCCATGACAAGTCTGATCCAATCAACCTGAGCCAGAGCACAGGCGAGTATTGGCAGATCAACAGAGCCGGAGAATACGTATATGTCAACGGCGGGATAGACCTGCATTATCGGGGAGATATGACGAGCGATCTGCGTCTCTTTTATAGCTTGGACGGCGGGAATCACTGGTCTCTGTATTCCGGAGAGACATATAATAACCCCGAGCAGCATATCTTCACCGTGACGACCATCGATATCCCTACGAACATCATGCTTGCCATCTCATCGGTCTATAACACTTGGATCTTGGGCGACTTTAGTCCGGATGACCAGATGGTGACTTCCTTGCTACCTCACTTCAATTGGCCTGATGTTTACGGAGCCGTCGCTTATCGGGTCGAGATCAGCAACGACGATTGGCAAAGCGTCTGCTATCTTGGGAACGTAGTCGCGGTATCGGAATACACCGCTGAGTGGGCATTGGCACCCGGGACGACATACCGTTGGAAAGTGTATGCAACCTCGCTTTATTTGGGGGATATCTGCTCTGCGGATACCTATAGCTTCGTCACCCGTCCGACCATGACCTGTAGCTTGCCGGCGAATTCCGCCTACCTTCCGGGAGATCCGATCAGCTTCTATATGCCTTCGTATATCCACAATCTCCTCCTGGGTGAGGCATTCATCCTCACGCCGTATTCTTCCGCAAACCTGCATGCGCAGTACTCTGAGGGATTACTGACGCTCACTCCGACTCCCGGTTGGACAGGGCAAGAGACAATAGACTTGCAGATCGCCGACGATTTCACTGTTCTGAACCTTAGCATGAATATCGTTGTCTTGGGTGATCCGACAGACCTGCATCTCGAGATCATTTACATCGAAGGCTCGCCGAACGACTCGCTGAATTGGTCTGCCGTGCCCGGAGCAAGCTACTATGCAATATTCACCGCTGATGCTCCGGAGGGTCCGTGGATCCTCTGTGCCTGGGCAGCGGGGACTCAGATCAACCTATCTCAGCTATCCGGAACCAAGTTCTACAGAGTCACCGCCCGAACCGGTGAGTTACCTCGCACTCTCAATAAATAGACATAGACCAGACTAAGCCAAAATGCCCATCTCCGGATGGGCATTTGGTTTTGTGCCCTTAGAGATCGTTATTCCGCTTGAGAGTTTATCCCCGTTAGATGTATGTAAGTATTTATTCCTTGACATCTTATCTAAGTGCATTATCTTAGTGGCATGTAGAATGCTTCATGGATAAAGGAAGTCTATTATGAACGCTACTTCGGGAGTCTTTAGGCTCATGCTCTTCGCTCTGGTTTGTTTGCCGCTTTCCGGACTGCTTTGCCAATACCAAGGAGGAAGTGGGACGACCTCGGATCCTTATCAGATATCCACCCCTGCTCAGTTGGACAGTGTGCGTCTGAATCCCAATGCGCATTTCGTCCTCATCAACGACATAGACATGGGAGTGGCTCCCTATAACGTCCTGCCGGGGTTTGACCCGATCGGGACTTACTTCGGCATGAACTATTCGGAGAATGTCCCCTTCACCGGATCCTTCGATGGGAGTGGGCATATCATCTCCAATCTCATGATCAATCGTCAGAATGAGAATTGCGTTGGGCTTTTCTCGCTCACAGCTAACGCCAGGATTACCGGGATAAAGCTCACAAACCTGTTCATCTGGGGCGGAACCTGGATGACGGGCGGGATCAGCGGTTTGGATCAAGGCTCCACGATCCGCGACTGCAGCATCTCCGGGGTGGTAGCCGGCGAGACGCGGGTAGGCGGGATGGTCGGATGGGCTAAACACACCAGTATCAGTCACTGCAATTTCAGTTATCTCCTCTGGTCTCACTACGGGCTGACCATGGGTTGTATGATCGGTTTCGCGGAAGACTCGGATGTTGATTACTGCGATGCCAGTGGGAACATCACCGGTTTTTCCCAGATCGGAGGCTTAGTGGGTGAATCAGCACGCACCAAGATCCGCAATTGCTCTTCTCTCTGCACGTTTACTACTTATGCCTGGACGGGGGGACTGGTCGGCTTGACCTATGACCTCGGACAATCTATCATTAACTCATACTATGACTATGATCTGGCATTGTTCAACGATCGCCCCCGGATCACGCCCGGAGCTCTCATACACTCGCATTTTCAGGAATGGCTGGCTCAGGACAGGCAGCTTGATGTCTCGGACGAGTTGACGTGTGAGGACGGAGTTTACCTTGTTCAGTCCCTTGCGGACTTTCGCCTTTTATGGGCTTTGGGAGAGGATCACAGCCGCAGTTTCCGGCTCACCGCGGATCTCGACCTGAGCTCTTCCCCGGAGCTCTGCATCCCGTATTTTACCGGACATTTCGACGGGGATGGTCATACAATCTCCGGGCTATCCCTGAGTACGCAACAAGCTCCCCAAAAAGGCTTGTTCTCCCACACGGAGGATGCTCTCATCGAAAACCTGCGTGTGGTCGATTGCACCATCTCCGGTGGAGTAAACGTCGGAGTGATCTCCGGGGTCAGCTGTAACAGCACGATCAGGAATTGCACCACATCCGGTATTATCGACACGAACGCTTCATCCTGCGGCGGGATCGTCGGCTTGAGCTATTACCAAACCTTGATCGATCAGTGCTCCTCGTATGTCAATATCGATGCCGGATATTCCATCGGCGGTCTCGTCGGAGTGAATCGCCATTCCGATGTTTACCGCTGCTTCTTTCAAGGGACGATCATCGGTTCCGGGGAGATCGGCGGACTCGTCGGCAGGAACACGGTAGGGGGCAGGATATCTGAGAGTTATGCCTGCTGCTATATCTGCGGTGACACCAGGGCAGCGGGGATTGCCTTTTTGAATGAAGATGATTGTACTATCGTGAATTGCTATTGCAGCGCTCCCGTTAACTGTCCCGCGGAAGGTGCCGCAATGGTCGTCTTCACAGAGCCGGATGATATGCATAATTGCTATTGGAATACGGATGTCTGCGGGCAAGCCGATACTGTGGGAGGATCAGGACGCACGACCGATCAAATGACCTTCCCTTTTGATGCCAATACCTACAGTGGCTGGGATTTCACCGGCATCTGGACATATGACCCACAAGGCTTAGTCAACAGCGGCTTTCCCTACCTCCGGGGAACTCCGGTCAGCAATGCAGACACTGTCCTCATCCCCAGTGTAGATCCTTGCAACTACCCCAATCCTTTCAATCCCTCCACCACCATCAGGTTCAGCTTACCAGAATCAGGAATGACCGAGCTTTGCATCTATAACCTCAAGGGACAGCGAGTTCGATGCCTGGTAAATGGCAACCTCCGTTCCGGGAATCACGACATCGTCTGGGATGGCAAGGACTCTCACGGCACTCTCGTGAGCAGTGGAGTGTATCTCTACCGCCTGACCTATGCCGGGAAAACCATTACCCGGAGGATGACCTGCATTAAGTGAGGCTTCACCGGTTAATGGGTTAACAGGTTAGTAGGTTAATGGAGGACACCCAGAGTTGGGCTTGATTCTTCAATGCTCAAAGCGGAGTCCCCTAAAGGGGATAGTGATCTGCTGGATTCCAGTCTGCACTGGAATGACGGATAGGGACTGGCAAGCGATACTTGTTCACTGGAATGACGGGCTGCGTACGTGGTTAGCAAGTTAATGGGTTAGTAGGTTAGTGGAGGACTCCCTGGCTTGGGTGGTCAGTTCCATCCCATATTCTGCTCTTGACAAAATTGAACCGCCCATAATATTTCATTTCTTTAGTACGCCATGATACATTGTACTCGAGAGAACTATAAAGTGGACACTGACAAGGGAGAGATAATGCACATAAACTTCAACGAACAACAGCTTATTGACTATGATATCCAAGCGGAGATCAACCCCGGTATGGCGTTGGATCTGATCCGCAATATCCGGACGGATGATCTGTCAGCCCGGGACAAAAACAGGTTGTTGTTCATGGAAGCCAAAGCTCTCTCTTCCATGCGCCAATATCAGAGCGCGATGGATATGGCGCTGGAATGTCTCAATCTGGCAATTCTGGAAAAGGACTACTACCTACTGGTCAAGTGCAACATTCTCCAAGATTACTGCTATTCCAGCCTGAACAAAGATGTGTATAGCAGACCCTATCTGGAGATCGCCATGGAATATGCCGTCCAATCCGGTGATCTGACTCTATCTGTCACTGCCAGGACGCACTATCTGATGTTCTTACGCACTACGCAGCAGTTTATGCCGGCGCAGGAAGAAGCCCGGAAGATCCTCGATCTGGTCAAACGCATCCCTGTATCTTATTATACTACCAATGCGCTGAGTCAAGTTGCTACTCTATATCTGGATATGACCAAGCGGGATATGGCGATCAAATACTTGCAGCAGGCTTTGCTCAATGCCAAGCTGATCAACCTTCCCACTATGCAGCTAAACCTGATCAATAATCTGGGAGCGGCATATACCGCTATGAATGACCTAAACAAAGCAGAGGAATTTCTGCTCTCCGGGCTTAAACTGGCTCAGGAGCTTGCGCACCAGAAACAGATCATTCTCTTTCATTTTGGCTTGGGCAATATCCAGGTCAAAGCTATGAAATATAAAGAAGCTATAGAGTATTTTGATACCTGTATAGACCTCCTTTCCCGGCTGGAAGCCCAGCCTCCCATGTTGCTGATGGATCTCTATAATAACTTCTCGATGTGTTATTGGTTCCTGGGGCAAAAAGACACTTCCCTTTCCTATATAGACAGATCGATCGCCCTTGCCCGGGAGAACGGCTTTGTCCGAGAGGAGATTCAGATCAGCGTGAACAAGACGAATCTACTCATAGACACAGGAGCCTTTGAAGAAGCCGGGCAGATCCTGCAAAGGGCAGCCAAGTATTACAAGCAGACCAAGGACAAACATCAGTTGATCTGGGTAAACAGATCATTAGCGCGCTTTCATGCTGAACAAAGCGACTATAAAAAGGCTTATGAGATCGATCGTAAGCTGGATGCGATCACGGATGATTATATCTCGGAGATCATGGTCAAGCAAACCGATAAAGAGACCGGAGGTCTGTCAGCCGGAGATCTGCCTGCCTTGCCATACCTTACCGGGACTTCCGCTCATGCGGGAGATGACCCTGCAATGCAATTCATCGGCAGAAGCAAAGCATGGCAAAATGTGCTCAATTCCGCCCTCCTGGCAGCACAGCACCAAAAGACCAGCGTGATGATCATCGGTGAATCCGGCACGGGCAAAGAAGTGATCGCGCATATCATCCACAAAAACAGCCTGCGCCGGCATGCAGCCTTTGTGCCGGTAAATGTCGGTGCGATCTCTGCTTCTCTGATCGAAAGCGAGTTATTCGGACATACCAGAGGCGCATTCACAGGTGCGCATGCGCCTACCAAGGGCTTCTTTTTGCAGGCAGACAAGGGTACACTATTCTTGGATGAGATCACCGAAATGCCTTATGAGCAGCAGAGCAAGCTCCTCAGAGCCTTGGAATCTCGCAAGATAATCCCGGTAGGCAGCAGCAAAGAGATCCCGTATGACAGCAGGATCATCACCGCTACCAATCAGAATCTCAGAGAGTGCCTCTCTGCAAATAAGTTTCGGCTGGACTTGTACCACAGGCTAAATACTATAGAGATCGTCATCCCTCCCCTGCGCGAGCGTCCCGAAGACATCGAGCCCATATTCCTCCACTATGTGGATCACTATGCCAGAGAGCTGAATAAAACGAAGCCCTTTATCGAGCAATCTCTGTTTCAGATGTTGTATCAGTACTCCTTTCCCGGGAATGCCAGGGAGCTAAAGAATATGGTCGAGAGACTCTTTATCCTCAGCAACCAATTGCAGTGGGATGCCGAGCTCCTGTGCAGGATAAGCCCCGTAAGCTTTCACTCCGAGAAGGTTTCTGACCAGTCAGAGAATGCAGACGAAGCGAGCCTGATCATCCAGGCTCTGATCAAAGCCAAGGGCAAACAAAAAGACGCTGCCAAGTTGCTCAATATGTCCGAAGCTACGCTATATAGGAGGATCGTCCGGTACAAGCTCCAGACCCACACTCGCAAGGGTAACTGACCGCTTGTAGCACGCACTTCGATCCGGCAAGGCACTGATCCACGGCACCGACGCCTATGGATTATTTTACCCTGAAATTTCACTTTCACTTGATTTCGACCTCCTTTTGAAATAATCTCAACTCTAAAGTTTTAGGCAATTGGCTAATCACAATCACGGCAACGATATGCGGGAAATCCGGCTTTGGTTCCCGAGTGGAACGCCATTGCCTATATAAACCTGCATGATTCGCAGAAAAAGAGCTCCGGACATACATGAAGTCAGCCGCATCTTTGAGGTCAAAGATGCCGATGGCAGTGGTATGCTCGGTTTTACCGTCACGCATTCCGACGGGTACTTTGACAATGTCATCCTGCCCTTCGTATCGGAGGACTACGAGACCATCCGGCAAAAGGGTGAAACGCTGCGCCAGGAAAAGCTCTGCCTGCTTCAGCAAAAGGATGATCCTCATCCTGGAAGGACGCCCCGATGAAGCACATCCCGGCAGCTTACGAAAGACGATCTTCCCCTCACGATCTCCGTCTGAGACACCGCGCATACCCGGCAAACACAGGAGAGTTTACTACCCCGATCCAGATAGCTATTCCTCGGGAGGAGCATTAGTCTATGCCCATCCCGAATTATAAAAGGAGCTGAAAATGCACAAACTTATCTTACTTGTATCGGCAGTTATTGTATTTATGCTTGGCTGCCAGATCTTAGGCGCCGATGTCGTGATCAACACAGTGCCCTATACCGAGAGTTTTGAAGGGCAAGCTTTCCCGCCGGATGGCTGGACAAATACTATGGTCTATAACTCCGTCTTTGAGCCCGGGACAACAGAGCAAACCGGTCCTGCAGTTTCCGCTGCTTCGGATGGACTCAGCTGGGCACACCTGAATCTGAACGGGCGGGCGATCCTGCGTTCACCTGTTCTTAGCTTACCCACCGATGGGTTTTACAAACTTACCATGGACATGTACAAACTACCCCGTTCTAACTATTCCTATACGTGTATTAAACCCATGCTGTTCCATGGTCCGACGGATACTGCGGGAGAGGATATAAACTATGACATTAATTCCGATCTTCCCTTCGACTCACCTGAGGGATGGTATGAAGTCTCCACCTATCTTGGCTTCCTCGATGGCTCAGCCGACTATATTGGTTTACTGGGCAACGCAGGGGAGTATAACGTAAATATCGACAACATCAGGCTCACTTCCGCTATTCCCGATATCGCGGTTGAACCGCAGGATGGAGCGGTAAACGTCAGCGCCAGAACCAATTTGTATTGGGGAAGAGCTCGTTTTGGCTATAGTTATCACGTATTCATGAGCACGGATAACGTGAATTTCTCCTTGGTAGGGGATACAATCTATCAATACGTAGATCCCGGTGACCTTGAGTTTAACACCACCTATTACTGGTTTATCAGAATTGATGACAATAACGGTCGCACCATCGACTGCCCGGTGCACAGCTTTACCACGGTCAATCCTGATGTCCTGCATCCCAATGAGATCACCGAATACCCATATTTCATCGACTTTCAAAACGGGCTGCAGAATTGGAATGACAGCATTATTCTCGGGGGTAAAGAAGCTGATCAGCAGGACAGGATCACACGCGCTTTTGCCGAAGTCAGGCAGTTGCTCGGTGATACCGGCAAAGGGGATGATTTTGTGATTAGCCAGCTTGCTACCGATGGCGACATCAACTATACCCTGAAGCTGCCGGAAGATAACTTCGGCATAAGCTTTAGTCCGTTTTTCAGGATGACTGCAGGCTCTACTTACTACTTTTCGTACAATGACAGGGTCTCTGCTCCTGAGGCAGACCCGGATTGTATCAGATATGCTCTCTTGCAATCCGAAGGAATGGATGACACGGTATTTCTTTGTTTACAAGGGCAGATCACCGATTCGGATTACCACTTGAGACGAGGCTCATATACTTCTCCAATCAATGATAATGTCATGGTCATAATCATGAGTTCCTCCGATGCCGACTACTATATAGATAACTTCCGAGTTTCGACCACCAATGATGACATAGTCGATGCCATCGCCACGACCAGCGGTGGGATCTCTCATCCTGATCCTGCACCGGTATATAACTCTCTAACCGGTGCTCCTCTGGATACGGATCTGACCATTAGCAACATCACCGGATCTCCGAATATCACCGCTACGGTCTCCTGGAATCCTCCTAACGAGGCAAACAACGAATCCGGTCTGTCGCTCTTACTGAGCACCGATGCCGGCAGTCTGGCTGGCGCGCAGGTCACCTTTATCCATAACCTGGGCTACGTCCCCGGTTCCCTTTCCTGCCGCTATGTCCCCAATTCTTATTCGACGCTTAGCAATCCCAATGACGGCACCTGGACAGCCACCGCCTGTACTTTCACGGTTCCCGCCGGGAAAGCGGACGGAGACTTCGAAGTTATCGTCGGATCAGGCGCAGATGCAACTCTCCCGGTCGAGATGAGCTCCTTTTCTGCCATCGGCTCGACTCTGCAAAGCGTCACCCTCCAGTGGACGACGGAGTCGGAGACCGGGATGTGCGGATACAACGTCTATCGCTCCACCACGGACGATCTCAGCTCTGCCATCGATCTCAACCATTTCGTCAACGCCTGCAACAGCTCCAGCACTCATCATTACAGCTTTGCGGATAGTGAGCTTTCCGGCGCCGGCACCTATTACTACTGGCTACAAGCTATAGACCTGAACGGTTCCTCCACCTACTACGGCTCCGTCTCAGTCACTTTGTCCGAAGATGACGATACGACTCCCGGGGTGACCGATGTGACCGGCTTACAGGGCATATACCCCAATCCGTTCAGCCCTTCGACCAGCATCTCCTATTCCCTGAGATCCCCGGGAACGGTCAAGCTGGAGATCTATAACATCAAAGGACAAAAAGTCCATCAAACTACCCAAAACCACAGCAACTCCGGTCAGTTCGTCTATAAATGGAACGCAGCCGACGGAGGCAGGATCCTCCCCAGCGGGCTCTACTTCCTGAAAATGACCTGCGGAGATTATCACACCACCCAGAAGATCATCCTTACCAAATAACCACTAATCTACGAACAAGAGCAGGGGAACCCCAAAATTCCTCTGCTCTTTTTTTTTGAGTTAATAGTGCAGAGTGAATAGTGAATAGTGGCTGGCGCTGAATTGCTCAATTAAGAAAGAAGAAAGAAGAAAGATGAAAGATGCTGGCGCATGTGGCTCGGGTCTGGAAGTCATTTCGTCATTCCGGCGAAGGCCGGAATCCAGCAGTTTACTCCCCGCAGGGGAATCCGCATTTCCCTTTAGTTTTCTTGATCTTCATCCTTGTAGAGCGCAAGAAGACTATAGAAAGGCAAGCACCGATCCGATCAACATCTCGGTCTACATCCTACTGAACCTATATGCGTGTCACAATACGCCAGATACGAAGAAGTTGACAGGATCCAACCCTGATGCAATCTTGGCTCGAGAGGTGATACTATGCCATATTTGGAAGCCAATCAGGCTGAACTGTTTTATCTGGAACAGGGATCAGGTCCTATTGCAGCCGTTTTTGGCCACGGTACTCTGATCTCCTCAAATATTTGGAGGGATTTCTACTTTCCCCGTTTACCGAAAGACTGGCATGCCCTATGCGCGGAGAAACCGGAGTGGGTGCTTCAACAGATCCTGGAATTTGTCGACTCCATACAAAACGAAGATAAGACCATCTGATAAACTAAATATAGTACACCCTCTACCGAACAGAATTCGGCTGCCCAACAATCCGTAGTGTAGCATGCTAATGCTACAACATGCAGTAGCTCTACTAACCCGTTAACCAGTCAGCCCATTATCCGCACAGCACCTCATCACTAATTCGCTAATCATTCACCTCACCCGGGGTGGCAAATTCCGTTTGCCACAGCGTCCGAAGGTCGCTTCAAAAGGCAGCTCCGCTCCCTCTGCCGAACAGGATTCGGCAGCCCATCTCCAGTAGCGAAGCATCCGCATCCCCAGCCCGTGCGCCAGCAGCTTTCTTCTTTCTTCTTTCATCTTTTTTCATTAGCGCAACAGCGCACCTCAGCCCCTTTCTTCTTTCTTCTTTCATCTTTCTTCATTAGCTCCGCTCCGCTTGACAGCATTTCCCTCCCCCGCAAAGTTGCAATAGATTTCTCCCCTGGGGGAAAAGCAAGCGAGGATATCATGGACAGACCCAAAGTCGTGCTTTACGTCGGCGCATCGGTTGATGGCAGGATCACCTTACGCCCAAACTCTACAATGTTTGACATTTACAAACAGCCGGAGCTATATGAAATGCTCTTTACCCGGGAAGATTGGGAGAGCTTTTCCCGCGCCGTATTCGAGCTTCATCAGCCGGACATGTTCCTTGAAGGGTCAAACATGCTGGTCGCCGAAGATCAGGAACTGACCCAGCTGCCGCCATTTACAGGGAATGCTCGAGAGCTTTATCAGGACTATCTGCCGGAGGATATCCTGCATCGTCCGGAGCGTAAGACATGGACCTCCGTTGTCGATGGAAGGGGGAGGTTTCGCAATGGCTACACGGCAGAATGCGACGATCCCGAGACCTATATGGTGCATCTGACTTCAGAGGCAGCACCCCCGGAATACCTGGCTTTTTTGCGGGAGCGACACATCCCTTACCTGATCCAGGGGCAGGACAGGGTCGATCTTCCCCGCATGCTGGAAAAAGTAAAGAACCTGCTCAGCGTCCGGACGATCGCCACCAGCTCCGGCGGAAAGCTCAGCGGTGCATTGATCCGCAGCTCCCTCCTGGACGAGATCAACATCCTCGTCAGCCCCCTAATCATCGGGGGAGAAAGTACTCCAAACCTCTTCTCTTCCCCGGATCTGCTTCTGCCGACTGACCTCCCCAATAGACTCGAACTGATCGATATGCAGCGCTTCCAGCGCGATAGGCTCTGGCTGCGGTATGCTACGCGGTTAGAAGGTTAGTGAGTTAATAGGTTAAAGGGTTAATGGGTTAGTAGGTTAGTGGGTTAGTGGGTTAATTACTCACCTTACCCGGGGTGGCAAATTCCGTTTGCCACAGCGACCGGAGGTCGCTTCAAAAGGCAACCCCGCTGCCTCTGCCGAACAGAATTCGGCAGCCCAAATCTAGTAGCGAAGCACCCGCATCCCCAGCCCATGCGCCAGCTACTTTCTTCTTTCTTCTTTCATCTTTCTTCATTGGCGCAGCAGCGCTCAGCCCCTTTCTTCTTTCATCTTTCTTCTTTCTTCATTTGCGCAACAGCGCCAGCCACTATTCACTGGCTTTCGCTCCGCTCCAGATTTCCATGTACTTTTCTTGAACTTCATTCAAGTTGAGTACAAGATGAGTACAAGTTGACTTCAAGAAGACTACCTGTTGACATCTACCGGATCGAGGGCATGCCTAGAGAATGAATGCGGCATAAAAAACCTTAGAATCGTGGTTAAACGAGGAAAAAATCCATGAAGTAAAAAATGTCTTGACAGACTTTTTTATTGCAATATATTTTGAAACAAAGGATTTGTTATGAATTGGGTTAGTTAGTACAGTGAAGAACGACAGCATCGGTCTCTGAATTAATGGCACCCTTCTTGTTTGTTAATGCCTATAATGTCATAGAGAATTCACCATTACAAACAAGTCAGTCTCTATATGATAGGAGGATTTATGAATGAACAAGATGAAGTAAAGTGCCCTAAATGTGGAAGCACACAGTTTACTGCAAAGAACAAGGGTTATAGTTTGGGTAAGGAAGCGCTTGGCGTAGTAGTTTTAGGACCTGTCGGACTATTAGGTGGCCTGGTAGGTAGTAAGAAAATCAGAGTCGTTTGCTTAAAATGTGGACATGAGTGGTCTCCGGGGGCATAAAGAAATAAAGCGAAAAGTTTCCAAATTCCCATGCTTCGTCGGCTCTCGTTTTGATCTCATCCTCGGTCATCTTCTCCGACTGCAGCCAGTGGCCTCGGAACTGGTTCCACCAGTTCTCGTAGTTGATATCATTAGTCGTAGGATCATCCTGCAGTATCTCTTCGATTGGCTGCTCCATCCCATCGTCATGCATCATAATAAGTTGGCTGCCTGATTTCTCCATCTCCTCCAGCGTTGTCTGGCCTTTACGATTCTTGTTTTGCTTGGTCATGTTGATCTCCTTCTCGGTTACCCGATTGTTGATTTATGGGTGCTACTATGCACTCCTCGAAAAGGGGGTCAAGTCCTTTCCGCTCAATATGATAAGAAAGATCGAGATTCTTTGATTAACAGAAAAGCGGCTTAAGAGGACATTGCAGGCAGCCTACAGACCCTACATAGAATGCCCTCCGATACGTGGGAACACCGCTCGGTGTTTCCACGTTTTTCTTGTGGTGGGCTCATACCATTTGAAGTTCAGTGATCCAAACGGCATCGCCATTCCCTCGATAAAATGCCCATTTCTCCAATTTGATGTTTAAGTAACCCTTTATACATTGCTAAATGATTCGCTTGAGTAATAATTCTATTGACACATATAGGAACGCTTTATACAATGCTCGCAACAAGGAAAGTCACACGATAAGCAATAGTATCGTCTTGACTAACAATGCTATGGAAGTATTTATGGCTACAGAAAAAAAGAATCAAGAGTTGTTTACTCGAAGTGTATTCGAATCCATCGCACATTCAAAAGGTTTTAGGTTTAAGTACAGTGAGTCTGATGATGGAGTAGATGCTGAAGTATATTACTTAGTTGAACTTAAGAACCGTGGAAAAAAAAGATTTGTTCAAAGCCCAGCACAACTGTCCCTCCAACATAAAAGCACACATAGCACTTCTGTCAAGGTAGAGCAAAATTCTTTGAAGTATAACCTCGAGGCAAAGACATATAATGATATGGTATGGTACAAAGAAAACAACTCAAATCTTGTGTTGGTACTTTCAGTTTTAACTCATGATACATGGGTCGAATGTTGCGATAATCATCAGAAGTTTTTCAGTAACGCATTCTGGTTCACAGTACCTGAGGATGCTGAGAGAACTAGTAACTCAAGTTCGATCACGATTGAGATTCCATTGTCTAATAAGTTTAATGAAGATACTTTATCGCTGTTGTTTAGAAATCTGTGTGGTGTGGAGATGTCTGATGTCACTCGCAATTGATAATCTCAAAAAATATTTGTTAAGCCGAAATTGGATTCATGAAGGATCCGTCAAGAATACTATGCGTTTTTTGCCTCCAGCTGATTACGATTTTTCGACTGCCTATTTCCTTGACATCCCAGCTGTTGTCGACAACGATATTAGTGTTAAGCTCTTTAAAAAGGCCATTTACAATATTGCTGAGCTATTAGACTGTAATTTTAATGACTTGTACAATGTTGTAGAAAGAAACACCGGCATCATGTCATTCAAATTTCGAAGTGATGATCCGATGATCAGTAATCTCAAGTATCCCAAGTTCAATGTGTTCCACAAACACATGATGCATGTACTTAATGATTCTGCAGTTTTTACAATAACAGGAGAATACCGTTTTAATAGAAGAAAGAAAGTTGAAGAGGCACAGAGGTATCTCAATAATTGCAGTTTTTTACAAACTGAGATTGGCAGTTTTATCGTAAGAGTTGAGTTACCAAAAGAATTGTTATTGATAGAAAATGACTGGGAAAGAGGATCAGTAAAAGCAGGCAAAGTTAACAACACACTACTTAATTCTTTCGACTTAGCCACGAAAGTTGTAAAAATCGATCCATTCAATGAGAATGCGTTTTCCGACCTTATCGAGCAGAACAAGGCATTGATTTGCCAGAACATCTTGGAAGATGTTAAGGGAATGTACCATGAAACGGACAACGCACCAATGAGTATTTCTTATAGTGACATCGATATTGATCAGAGCGTGGTTATTGATGAGCAATTACTGAACAATGTTCAGCGAATCGATGATTTTAATAGAGAAGTACATGAACTACTGGAAAACGAAGTAGAAATAGAAGTTGATGTACCAAGAGGTGCTATAATTGCCTTGAAATCAAAGGACCCTGATAGTAATGCGAATTCGATCATAGCAACAGGATATGATGTACTGAACGAAAGAATGCAGTATTTGAAGCTGTATCTTGATAGCTATAACTACAAGGAAGCATGCCTCGCACATGCACATAAGCATTCAGTTGCAGTCAAAGGAATTGGAAAGCAGAGCATAAACCAAATATCTCTAAGAAACCCAAGTACATTCTATGTAAACTATTAACACGATGCTCCTCCCTTTTTCGATTCATGATCGACTTCTTATTTAACACGTCATGCTATCGGTTGGACTATTATCATTGAGTGAATATCAACATAATCAGGTGCCAAGGTTGGTTTACATACACGTTGATCAGGATATAGCCTTTCAATTGATACACTCAGTTTGCAGTTTTTTGCTTTTTAGATTCAGTGCTTGATGACTACGTGGGTCAAGTTATTGATAAAGAAGGTTTGTTATGTGGGCTAAAGCGATTGATAATTGTATCTGGTTTATAGCCTTCAGATTATACATAGAATGCCTCCGAGTTTTGGGACCGCCACCCAAGTTCCCCACGTTTCTTATGGAATCACATTTGAAGTTTCTGTGATAAAAGTTTGAAGAAATGGTGATGGTATTTGAAGAAAGTATGATGAAAGCTTGAAGTTTTCAGTGATCAAATTTGAAGAAACGGTGATGGTATTTGAAGAAATGGTGATAAAAACCGTAGGCATTGAACAGCCCGATTATACCTCGATTTCCACGATTTGTAGTTTTGGTGATTAAATCTGAAGTTTTCAGTGAGGGTCTATAGTCGGACATAAAGAATCCAATATAGATGCAAAATCCCCAAAGAAAAATCTTGACAGGATTGTACTACTGTTATACTTGGCTACAACACCATAACGGTTCACGATGAATCGTTGTAATAGAGGTAGTTATGAAGTTATTCAACGAAGACTCGCCGATCTATGTTCAGTTGCGCAAGCATATTGAGGAACTGATCCTAAATCGGATCTTGCAGGAAGAGGATGCGATACCCTCATTGAGAGTGATGGCAAAGGACTATAGCCTAAATCCGATCACAGTCGCGAATGCGGTCGGAGCGCTGGTCGATGAAGGGATCCTCTACAAGAAGCGTGGGGTTGGGATCTTTGTCTCAGCCGGAGCGCGGGAACACATCATCTCACACAGAAGTGAGACGTTCATCAAGGAAACGCTGGAGCCTGCCCTAAATATGGCGAACCGGCTGGAGATACCCAAAACGCTATTAACCAAGCTACTCGATTCCGTATATGGAGGAGACAAATGACACAGGACAGACAGATAGAGAACAATGCTTATGAGGTCAGGAACCTGAGCAAGTATTACCGCAAGTTCAAGGCTTTGGATGACGTCAGCATCCAGCTGGGACGAGGCAAGATCATAGGATTATTAGGGAAGAACGGCGCGGGGAAATCCACCCTGATGCGTTCGATGCTGGGTTTCCTTGCCCATGAAGGCGAGGTGATCCTGGATGGACAGGTATTGGCTCATAGAGATCAGCGGATCTTTGAAAAGGTCGCCTTTATCCCGGACGTGAGCGGACTGGATGACCGGCTGACCGTCAAGCAGACCATGGACTACGTGCGGGGGGTCAATCCTCGCTGGAACGAAGCGACAGCCGAGAAGCTCTTTGCGATCAGCAATCTGCCTTTGAAGAAGAAGGTGGGCAAGCTCTCCAAAGGGATGAAGACGAAGCTGTATCTGCTCATCACCCTGTCTCTGGACGTGAACTACCTGCTTTTGGACGAGCCGACCCTCGGGCTGGACATCGCCTTTCGCAAGGAGTTCTTTAATACGATCCTGGGTGAGTTCTTTGATGAGGACAAGACCATCCTGATCTCGACGCACCAGGTCGAAGAAGTCGAAGACCTCTTGCAGGAGATCATCTTTATCGATAATGGCAAGATCCTGATGCACGAGGACGTCGAAGTGCTCAAGGATCGCTACCGGATAGTGAGCCTGCCCTCAGACCGGGCAGAGGAGATCATGCGGCATGCGCCGAAGAGCGTTAGCCGGACCTTGGGCTTTATCAGCGCGGTGCTGGATTCCTCGATCGAGATCGAAGGCGCGACCTACGCGAGGGCAAACCTTGCAGATATCTTTATGGCAGTAGCGGGAGGTTCCCAATGAAGCAGATAAAAGCATTGATCGTAAAAGAATTTCAGACGCACTGGACGGGATTTCTGATGCCGGTGTGGTTCACAGCCGGCGTATATGCCGTGGCAATCATCGGCTGGATCCTGAGCCAGATCAAGGGCGACGTCGTCAGCCTGCAAAGCCAGCTGACCGGGATGGAGAAGGGTCTCGGGGATATGATCCTCTGGGGCGGTTCTTCCGGGATGGTGGCGATGCTGGGGATGGTCTCGCTGATCACGGCGATCTCGATGGCGGATAGCGTCCTCAATGGCGGGTTCAAGCGCAAATGCGAGATCCTGCATCTCTCCCAGCCGGTCTCGATGCTCAAGATCGCGGGGGTCAAATATGCTCTGGTGATCCTGGGTTCGATCCTGCTCTTTGGCGTCGTGTCCTTGTTTAACAGCGTCGTGTTCTACGCCCTGTCCGGGCTCTTCTTCAGCGGACACTTTTACTATGCTGTAGTGGGTTGGTTCCAGGGATTCATCGGGGTCAGCCTGTCGATCATCTTCCTCGGTTCGCTGTGGTGGTTCTTTGCTGGGCTCTTCCGGCGCAAGTCCTTTATGATGGGCTTGTTGGTGATCATGGGGATCGAAGCGACGATCAGCATCCTAAACTATACAGCAGGGCTTGGCATACCCTCTCTGACGAGCTATATCTCGCGGATGGGGCTGGTCGATGTCAGCTTCAATTCAAACCGGGTGAATAGCTTTGGCGGTTTGAACGTGAACTATGCGATCGATACGATGTGGAACAGCATTCTGGATTGGGAGAGCCTGCTCAAGGTCGTCTATGGGGCGATCCTCGGAGCGGGTGGATTCCTCCTTTATCGCCATCGCGAAGTGGCGTAAGAGGATTTTCATTGACACGATCCCTATTCCAAAGACAAATGGAAAAAATGACTGATATCGAGGTCTTATGCGCAAGAAATACAAAGTAGGAATAGGGATAGGGATCGTGTTGATCCTCATCTTTATCGGAGTGGGACAGTGTGGTAAAAAGCAGATCAACACCGCCTTCAAGGCGAGTGGAGAGACGACCTATACCGTCAAGAAAGGCGATATCGTCAATCAAATAGACATTACCGGCGAGGTTCAGCCTCAGACGGTGGTCTCGCTCAAGTCCAAGGTCTCGGGCAAGATCGTCAAGTTCTATGTAAATGAGAACGATTACGTCAAGTCCGGGCAGATCATCGCCGATATCGAGCCGGATTACAACCAGGCGAATACTCTGTTTAATACCAAAGCCCAGCTCCAGAAGGCTAAGATCGGGCTGGATAACGCGACCAAAGACATGGCGGACAAGCGTCAGCTCTACGCCAAGGACTATATCTCCAAAGAGACGCTGGATGCTGCCGAGGACGCGCTGGAATCCGCGCAGATCGAATATCGCCAGGCGAGTTCGCAGTATGAGATGATCGCCGACCTCGATACCTCGGGCAAGGTGACGCACGTCTATGCGACCTCCAGCGGGGTATGCATCGAACGCACCGTGAACGAAGGCGAGATGGTGCAGAGCAGTATCTCCTCCTACGGCGAGGGAACCGTCGTCATGAAGATCGCCGACCTGAACAAGATGATCGTCAAGTCCAACATCAACGAGGTGGACATCGCCAAGTTCTCCCTCGGGCAAGAGGCAAAGATCGGGCTGGACGCTCTGCCTTATGACAGCTTTGAGGGCAAGATCATCAAGATCGCCCCGCAAGCGACCACGGAGAATAATGCCAAGGTCTTCCCGGTCGAGATCTCGATCAATGCGACCGGGGAAAAGGCAAAGCCGGGGATGACGGCAAACGTCTCCATCATCGGCGAGAAAAAGGAAGGGGTCTTAGTCATCCCGATCCGGGCAGTATTTAGCAACGACGACGATCAGGACATTGCCTACGTGATGCCCTCTGCCAAAGCCAAGGCTCCGGCGGCATCTGTCGCCAAGAAGGGCGGGAAAGCTCTGCCGACAGCCCAGGAAACGGGGAATCCCGTCGTCATCAAGCTCGGTTCCAATGACATGCAGATGGTCGAAGTCGTCAGCGGTCTCAAGGAAGGAGACGTCATATCTCTGACCGATCCCAAAGCCGGGAAGCAAGTCAACATGCAAATGATGATGTAGCAGGAGCCAAGCGACAGACAATATTGACACGCATTTTCTGCCCCATGGCAGTATATATTAGGAAAGCGCCGGTGAGATCCCGGCTTTTCCCGCTATGCGGGATAAACGCACAAACCTGATCTTAAGGAGTATTCATGATAGAGATCCAAAACCTGTCACGCCGCTTCGGGAATATCCGCGCGGTCGATGACATCAGCTTCGAAATAGCACCGGGAGAGATCATCGGGTTCCTCGGACCCAATGGTGCCGGCAAGACCACGACGATGCGGATGATGGTCGGATATCTCCAGCCGAGTGGCGGGACGATCCGCATCGACGGGCAGAGCATCTTTGACGATCCGATCTCCACCAGCCGAAAGATCGGCTACCTGCCGGAAAACAACCCGCTATATGAGGATCTGACCGTGTTTGAATTCCTCCGGTATATTGCCGAGCTTCGCGACATCCGGGAGGAGCGGTTTGAGGAACGGCTTGCCTACGTCGTGGAAAATTGCGGGCTAAGGAACGTTCTCCATCAGAAGATCGGGACTCTATCCAAAGGCTACCGGCAAAGAACCGGGCTGGCTCAGGCGATCATCCACGATCCGCAGGTCCTGATCCTGGACGAGCCCACCAGCGGGCTGGATCCAAACCAGATCCTGGAGATCAGGGAGCTGATCCGCGAGCTGGGCAAGGAAAAGACCCTGATCCTCTCCAGCCACATCATGCAGGAAGTGCAGGCATTGTGCGACAGGATCATCATTATCAACAGCGGAAAGCTCGTCGCCAATGACAGCCAGGAAAACCTGGTCAATGCCATCAGTCAGACGCAGCATATCAGCCTGGAGCTGGAAGCCGTGGATCCGGATTTTGGCGAGCTGCTCGCCGCAAACCCGGAGATCAGGATCCTGGCGCAAGATCAGGCAGGAAACACCTGTCACGTCAGCATCGAAGGTCCCTCGGAGATGGATCTGCGCCGTATCATCGCCAAGTTTGCCGGAGCGCAAGGCTGGCTTGTCCTGGCTATGCAGAGCGAGAAACAGAGCTTGGAAGATATCTTTGTGAACCTCACCCGAACCCCGAAAGTTGAAGCGCAGCCGGAGATCCTCCCGGAAGATGGGGAAACCGAAGCAGCGGAAAGCGAGGTCGAGGAAGATGTCGAGCCTGAAACGGAGGAGGAGAAATGAGAGCTATCCTGACTATTGCCAAGAAGGAATTTGACACGGCAGTACGCTCCGTCACCACCTACATCATCTACTCGATATTCCTCTTCATCGCCGGATTCTTCTATTCGAACACCGTGTTCAAGATCGCCTCCGCAGACCTGAGGATGACCTTCAGCGTCCTGCATACCCTGATGCTCTTTTACATCCCGGCGATTACGATGAACAGCATTGCCGGAGAGACATCCAAAGGCACCTTTGAACTCCTGGCGACGATGCCGATCCGCCTCAGCAGCATTATCTGGGGGAAGTTCCTCTCCGCTCTGGCGCAGCTCAAGATGGTTCTCTTCTTCAGCCTCACCTATCTGGTGATCACGATGATCCTCGGCACGGGGATAGACTATGGCGCGATCATCGGCGGATATCTGGGTCTGGTCCTTGCCGGTTGTGCCTACATCGCCATCGGGATCTTTGCCTCGAGCCTGCCGTCAAACCAGGTTCTGGCGTTCATCCTCGCAGCGTTTATCAGCTCCATCTTCTACGTGATCAAGTACATCGGGAGCCTCATGCCTCTGAGCATGGTGCGAATGTTCGAGGTATTGGGCTTTGATTATCATCTGCAGAGCTTCTTCAAGGGGGTCATCGACCTCCGGGATGTGCTCTATTTTGCCGCCGTGGTCATCATCTTTATGCTCTTGGCGGAGTTTAACCTTCGTACCCGCAACCTGATGCAGGAGAGATAAATGAAAGAAAACAGCAAAAGACTGAGCATCCTTTCCCTGCTCCTGATCAAGATCGGGATCATCATCACCGCTTTGTTGATCGTCGGCTTTATGAGCATCCGTCTCGACCTTTCCAAGGGACGGATCTACAGCCTGAGCCCTGCCAGCAAGAACGCTGTTCGGGGGCTCAAGGACAAGCTCGTGATCAAGATCTACGCCTCGGAGGAATTGCCTTCCTCGTTCCTGAGCGTGGATCGCTATCTCAAGGACATCCTCGCCGAATACAAGAACTACGGAGGCAGGAACTTCAGCTATGAATATGCCAAGACCTCGAGCGCTGAAGAGCTCAATTCCATCGCCACACAGAACGGCTTTACCGGGTTCACGACCCAGTCCATGGAGAACGACAAGCTGACCCTGAACAGCACCGTGTATAGCATGACCCTGGAATATCAAGGCAAGCGGGAGATCCTGGACATGCCTCCCGGGATCGAGAGCAAGCTGGAATATCTCCTGACCAATAAGATCAGGAAGCTCTCCGGGGCGAAGCTTCCCGGCTTGATCGTCTATCGGGACAGCACCTATGCCAAGTATCCGACGGATATGCTCGAGCGCAGTCTGGATGAGAACTACCGCCTGGGCTCGACCGACCTCTTCCGCCCCGTCAATCCCCAATACACACTCCTCTTTACCGGGGTATTGGACTCTCTGGCGACGGAGCAAATGTATAACCTCGACCAGTTCCTCATGTCCGGAGGGAAGATGGTCATGCTTCAGGACAGGGTGACCCTGACGGAGACTGCACCATATCAGCTCCAGTCCAATCTTTACACCATGCTGGAGTCCTATGGGATCAAGCTCGGTTCGGATATGGTCTTTGACCTGCAATGCGCCCAACAGCCAAGCGGGATCGGGCAAGCTCCCGTTCCGGTCACCTTCCTGCCGATGCTCCGCGGTTCGACCACGAACATCATTACCAAGGACATGAAGGACATCATGATTCTGCTTGGATCGGAGATCACCGTCACGGATTCGGTATCGCTCAAGATCGAACCTATCCTGCAAACTTCTCCCGCATCGGCGAAAGTCCCGGGTCCGCAATACGACGTCGATCCCAGAATGATCCAGCGTCCGGATCCTTCCCTCTTTAGCCTGCCGCCGATCACCCTCGGTGCCGTGATCAGCGGGGATATCCGGAGCTACTTTGCCGATGATCCCGCCTACAACAAGCGTCCCGGCTTCAAGCCCAGAAACAAGGATGCCAAGCTGGTCCTCTTCGGAGACAGGGAGCTGATCATGGATGCCAATGAGCCGGAATACAACAGCCGTCAGTTCGTTATCCTGAATGCCGTGGACTATCTTCAGGATAACTTTAGCATGATAAACATTCGTTCCCGCAGCATCCGCGCCAGCTATCTGGATATCGCCGATTATATGCAGCGCAAGGATCTGATGTGGGGCGACGCTGCCAAGACCGAAAAGCAGATCAAGGCTTTGGTTCGCGGGGTGAGCATCTTCCTGCCTCCGCTGATGCTGGTGCTTTCGGGGCTGGTCTATTATCAACTCTATAAGAAACGTAAAGGACTTGTCAAATGAACCGCCGTATCCTTATCTCATTGGCTGTATTCTTCGTCTTGATCCTGGCTTTCTTTGTCCTGCGAAATCAGGATGCCCGGGAGAAGACGTCGCCGATATTTGGGCTGGATTCTCTCGCAATCGGGAAGATCCGCATCCTCAGCCCGAACGACACGATCATGATCGAACCCAAAGAGAATGGCTGGTGGCTGTCCGAACCGGTCAGCTGGGCAGCCGATACCTCTCAGGTGAATAACTTCTTCAAGGACGTGATCAAGGGGAGCTATCCCAAGACAGCGATGACGACCAGCAAGGATGCCGTCACCCGATACGGCTTGGATGGCTCAAAGGGGTTGCAGGTCATCCTCTATGACAAGAAGGGGAAGAAACAAGACCACGTCTATTTCTCCAATAACGGGAACGTCTATGACTATCTGAGATACGAAGGCTCGACGGATATCTATCAGATGAACAAGCTTATCAGCAATGTCTATGGAAACGGAGTGATAGACTGGCGTTCACCGGAGATCCTGCGTGCTCCCGAAACAGACCTGAGCTCCATTCAGACGACATATCCGGGCGGAAGCTATACCCTGACCCACAAGGACAAAGACTGGATCTACCGCGACAGCAAAGAGGAGTTTACTATTCCATACGACAATCGCGCGATCATGCGGCTCCTGAACGTCCTCGTGAATCTTGATACCCGCCAGTTCCTCGATGGGGATAACCAGCAATATCTGCAATGGTTCAAGACTCCCAAGGCAACCGTAGTTCTGAGCTTCAAGGACGGAAAGAAGACCAAGATGACCTTTGCCGGTTCTGATAACAACGAGTTTTATCTCATGCTCAATGATGACTCCAAGGTGCTCTTTGGGGTCGTCAACGATACTATTATGCGCTTCACCGTCAATGGAGATATGTTCGCCCAGATCCCCTATGGGACTACGCCTCCGGAGAGGAAGAAACTGTGATCCGGAGAGTCTCGCAGGTCGATGATCTGCTGTTTTCCCGCATCCTGCACATCTGGATCGCTACCGGGATCGCCAATCCGGCTCGGGCAGACGACCAGGATACCGTGAACCGCACTCTGGCTCAGGGTGGGATGGTCTTTCTCGCTTTTCGTGATGAAGAGATGGTCGGGACCTGCTGGCTAACGCATGACCATCGGCGCAGCTATATCCATCACATGGCTGTGCTCCCGGAGCTGCAGGATCAGGGTATCGGCAAAGAACTTCTCAACGCAGCGCTGGACTATAGCCGCGAGCTCGGGCTCCAGGCGAAGCTGGAAGTCCACGAGACCAATCTCCGCGGGATCCATCTCTATCAGAGCATGGGCTTTGCCATCCTGGAGGGGTATTACTCCATGATCAAGCGCGACATAGCTATACCACGAGACGAACATGATACTATTGGGAGTCAAACATGAGAAATGGTGGCACGACACGGCAGGATTTTTTGGAGGCGATCGAAGCTGCGGCAAACTCGGCATCGGCGGTAAGCCACGCCAAGTTCTTTCAAGCTTTTCCCGGTGGCTATGGAGAAGGCGACAAGTTTTGGGGTGTCAAAGTCCCTGATCAGAGAAAGGTGGCAAAGGAGTACTTCCGCAAGCTGGAGCTTTGTGACTACGACATCTTGCTCGAGGATCCGGTGCATGAGGTTCGTCTCACTACCCTGATGGCTATGGTCTATCTCTTTGAAAAGACGAAGGATGCGGACACGAGAAAACAGCTTTTCCTCATCTATACAAGTCATACAGACCGGATAAACAACTGGGATCTGGTTGATAGCAGCGCGGCTCAGATCGTGGGTGGCTGGCTGTGGGACAAGCCGCGTGACCTTCTGGATGAATTTGCCCTGTCCGGGCACCTCTGGAAGCAGCGAATCGCCATGATCGCCACATATTACTCCATCAAACGCAAGTGCTTCGAACCGACCCTGCATATCGCTGAGCTGCTATTGCATCACAAGCATGACCTGATCCACAAAGCTGTCGGCTGGATGCTGCGAGAAGTCGGCAATCTGGATTACTCCGTCGAGTATGGCTTCCTCCTGCGTCATTACCGGGAAATGCCCCGGACGATGCTCCGCTATGCGATCGAAAAGTTTGAGGAATCCACTCGGCAAGACTTCCTCAAGGGCAGGCTCTGAAAGGCTTTTTGCTGTATCCTGCAAGTCCGGTCAGCTTCTCCGATCCCTCTTTCCGTTCATATTATGTAGCTTATAGGCATAGTTATTGCATGCTGATGAGCAGAGGTCAATATGAGATGGTTTTTCTCGGTGGCTATTCTCTGGGTTGCTCTGGCTTTGCCTGTATGGGGAGTCACAGGAGAGGCTCGTCCAGTTTCGCGAGAACCGGGGCTGTCTTTCGTTCCGGCAGGGATATATTTTAATGAAGCTTTCGTCGGGCACAGCTATTCCGATTCGGTGACCATCACCAATAGTGGCGATACTGGCATAACAATCACTGCAATCACTATGTCAGGTTCGTTATATATGACTCCGGACAACATCCCGCCATTACCCCTGATCCTAGATCCGGGAGAAGCCTCTTGCCTTGTGGTGAACTATTTCCCGCAAGAATCCGGAAGACACTATGCCGGGGTTCTTTTCACGACTTCAGAGATGCAACCGATAAACTACTCGGTCGGTGGCCAGGCTTATTGGACACTTATCCAGAACATACCCTATGTTGCGGAAGTGCCAAACATCCCAGGATGGGATACGGTCACTATCGCGGACGGTCCCGGTTCACTGATCTTTGATACCTATCTGGACGCTGCACAAGAATGGAGTCAATGGGTGGGAATACGCAATTCTCCTGCGGGGAATGACACATTGATGCTCTGTTCTCCATCGATCGTGTCTGAACTCCAGATCAATACCATGCAGTTCAGTTTTCGGGCGTTTGCGACGATGCCAGGGCAAACACTAATCGTGGGCATGTTGCAAGACATCACCGATCCGGCTTCATTTTGTCCCTTGGATACTCTTGTTCTGACCACATTTCCGGTGACTTATCCTTTTAGCTTGGCAGGTTATTCCGGGACTGCTCGGCGCATCACCTTCCGTCACGGTCTTGGCTTGGCTCAGCAGACTATATACCTGCGAGACTTCTTCGTCGAGTACATACCCCAGACGGATCTCAGAATGGTGACGCTAATGAATCCCAAGCCTGTCGCCGCAGGCAGCCAGGCGATCATCATCTCCCGGATATATAACCGCGGAACTCAGCCCGTGTCGAACTACGAGATCCTCCTTTTTGTCTACGGCGAAACCCAGGCATTGTCCTTCCCCGGATCTACTATTCACAGCGGAGAAACCAAGGATGTTCCGATTGTCTTTGCCGCGGGACAGAATATGAGGATACGGACTGAGATCAGCTATCCGGAGGATCAGAACAACCTAAATAATAGCTCTGGTTGGGTAGATCTGAACGTTCTCCCGGCAGGATATACATATGTCCAGATAGGAGAGGAAGACTCAAGCAATCGCATCCCCATAGACTTCTATTCGAAGAATAGCTTGTTTGAGACCATGCTTTATCAGAATGAGATAGGGATGACCGGGATGATCAGCGGGATCAGTTTATTCTCCATGTTGTCCTCAGCAGGATTGAACCAGAAACCGATCAAGATCTGGATCGGAGAGGTTGACGAGGCAAATCTGTGCGGAGGCTGGGTCCCAGCCTCGGCACTGACCCTAGTCTATGATGCCAACTTCACTTTCCCAAACAGTATCCGGATAATCCATATCCCGTTCACGCAGCCTTACTGCTATACCGGAGGTAATCTAGTGATCATGATCATGCGTCCTTGGGATACATCGACTTATGAATGGGATGATCGCTTCAGTACCTATATGGCAGGGATAAACCGCAGTCGGATGCTGACAAGTAACTCTATCCATCTTTCAGCGAATGACCCACCATCCGGAGGTTCCCTGAACGGGATCACACCAGTGATGATCCTGCGGTTTGCTCCTCAGAATGGTCTCCCTTTGACTGTGGTGAGTCCTCCCTCACGATCCTTTGATGATACGCAAATCGGTTCTGAGATACATCAGAGCTTCATAATTCGCAATGCAGGGCAGGGCACTCTCTGTTGCACAGGGATCACTCTCGCAGGGAACCCAGCGTATGACTTCTTCTATCTGCCTGATTTGCCGGTGAACCTGAGCAGTGGGATGTCCATATGCGTGATGGTCCGCTATGCACCTCAAACCATTGGTGAACATAATACGAGGCTTCTGGTCACAGATGATCAGGGCAGATCTATCGTCACTATACCAATCTCCGGACGAGGGATTAACGGGGAGATCACGGAACTGCCTCTGATCGAGAACTTTGACAATCTTGAAGAGGGAATGGTACCGCAGACATGGATCAAGTTGATCCGCTCAAACTCTCCCAATGCGCGGCTGGAAGCCAGCTTTATCGATTCTCAGACTCCCCCCGTGGCTATCTGCTTTTACAACTCCACGGATCAGACCAGCGATCTGATCCTTTCGACCCCGCCTCTGGCTGAGACTTTCTCTGTCCCAGACATCCGGGTGAAGTTCCGCGCAAGATCACCAATAGCCGGAACGATGCAGATCGGAGTAATCGACGACCCCAATGATGCGCAAAGCTTTGTCCTTTGCGGGAGCTTTTCCCTCACGGATACTTGGAGTGCATTCTGCATTGATCTTACTAATTACAATGGATTAGGAAGACGGATAGCTTTCCGTCATGGTGCGGATGGTATGTCACTGAGCCTTTGGTTGGACACGGTTCGGCTTGAACTGATCCCATCTTATGATCTCGATGCATTGACGATCAGCGGTAATCCAACTCCGACCCTCGGCATGAGTACCATAGTGCGAACCAAGGTCAAGAACTGGGGTACGGAAGCAGTTTCTAACTATACCGTGAGGTTGTGTAGTGGTCTGACCTGCCTGGCAATCGCGAATGGTGTTCCGCTGGCTTCCGGTGCTGAGACAGTTTTGAGCGTCCCTTGGACGCCGTCAGAGATCGGAAATGATGAGTTGTTCTTCCGTTGTGTCCTCACCGGTGACTCAAATAGCTTCAACAATGTAAGCCCGGTTCTGGCAGTGAACGTCCAGGCACCGGGAACTCAGATTCTGACCCTTCCTCCTGCAGAAGAAAGTTTCCAGCCCATCCCATGGGATTTTTCCACCCAGAATAGCCTGTATGAGATGATCCTGACCCATTCCGATCTCTACGAAAGCTACGGGATGATCACAGGGATGACCCTATACAGCAGGTTTATTACGCAGATCAGCGAGGAACCGGTCAGGATTTGGATGGGGCAAACGGATAGCGATGTTCTCACCGAGACCTGGATCCCCGCTTCCGGGCTCTCCCTTGTCTTCGACGGTGTAATCACCCCGTCTCTTGATCTAGCGCCATTGACGTTAGTTTTTCCCGATGCCTTTGACTATCGGTCAGGTCGCAACCTGGTCATCCTTTTTCAACGTCCATTGGATACAATATTCTTTAACTCATACAACCGATTTCTCAGTTATCCGGCACCTCCATCTCGTGCCAGATCTGCTGCAAGCAATTTCACAAACCTTGATCCTTTAGCCCCGGATGTCGGTGTTGCCTGTGGCTTCTTTCCCAAGCTATCACTGATAATGATCCCCGGTGGAGTCGGTGACCTGCAAGGCCGGGTGACTTCACCCCAAGGCACAGGAGTCCCCGGAGTCAATCTGTGTCTGAGGGGAACGCAGTATCAGACTCACACGGACAGTCAGGGTTATTACAGCTTCTCTAATTTGATTTCCGGGTCATACACGGTCGAACTAAACCTATTTGGATGGGCTGAGCGCGAGGATTCGTTATCCATTATCGATGGCCAGACCACGATCTTTAATGCTATTCTACAGCCTTATCCGATTATCACAGTCTCAGGAACGATCGTAGGCAGCGATACCCATCTTCCTCAGGCAAGTGTCTGCATCCGTCTCTACGGCTATCAAGGACTGGAGACCATCACAGAAGGAGACGGTTCTTTTACCTTCTCAGGGGTTTACGGTTCCCACGTTTGCCGGTATCAGATCACAAAGGATGGGTATCAGGAATTGAGTGGTAGCTGGATACTTCCTGCAGAAGACCTTATTCTGAGTGAGATAATCCTTCCCGAGATCGCCGATCAACCAATAAATCTGCTCGCATCTCTCGATCCCGAAAATCAGTTTGTCTCTCTACAATGGGAACCACCAAATGCTCTCCTGGGAACATTCAACCAAGGTTTCGAGGGTGATGTGTTTCCTCCTCCGGGATGGTCGCAGATTACGAGTAGCACCTCACCCCCCGGGGCTGATGGACTATCGCCGACGTGGAGCAGGTTGGGATCGATCAACACGACGGAACTTCCTGCGACCCCTCCCCAAGGGCTTTGGCAAGCCGGTCTTGGTTGGGATACCCGGCATCAGGATGAGTGGCTGATCAGTCCGCACTTTAACTGCCCTTGGGGTGCGACATTGAGTTTCAGTAGTTACCATTACGGTGGCTCAGGTGCCGGTGATCACTACTATGTGAAGTGCTCCAATGACGGCGGACAGACTTGGAGTATTCTCTGGGATGCCAGCGAGCAACATCTTGGTATCACACACTATACTCCTCATGTACGGATCGATCTTAGTTCCTATTTCGGACAGGAGATCATGCTTGCCTGGCAAGCCGTGGACCCCCCGGATGATGAGGGACTCTGGCATCCTTGGTTCATAGACGATGTTCGGATAACCCAGGAACTCACTCGCAGCAAAATTTCGCGGGCTCTTACCGGTTATCGCATCTATCGTCTGAGCGCTTCGCAGGAAACCGAGCCTGATCTCTGGACGAGGATCGCGGATACAGGCGCATATGATCTGACGTTTACCGATACAGCTTGGGACAGCCTCATGGCTGGCGACTACCGTTGGGCTATCAGTGGAGTATATTCACAATCTGTACTGTCATCCCCGCTTTTCTCGAATATCCTGACGAAGGTAGTCTTTAGCGGGATGATCAGCGGAGTCGTACGCTTTGGGAACGATCAACCCGTATCCATGGCGACAATCCGCGCGGGAGCGTATTCGACGGTAGCTAATCTAAGCGGTGCCTATTCCCTAATTCTGCCGGTAGGCGAATATGCCGTCACGGTTGAAGCAGATGGCTTTGAGGCGCAGACTGTCACAGGGGTCATCGTGCAAGTTGATCAGTCGGTCACGGTCAATTTCTACCTTTCTATCTCTGGGGATTCCGATCCTGTCGCCTTCTCTACGGAACTGATCGGCAACCGACCCAATCCCTTCAGCTCTCGGACTGATATCTGCTATAGCCTGGCGGAAAGACTCCCTGTGGAGATAGCGATCTATAACCTGCGCGGGCAACTGGTACGGCGATTAAAATGTGCCGCTATCGCCCCGGGGATGAGCAGTATAACTTGGGATCGTTTAGATGACAAAGGGCTGCGAGCAGCCAATGGTATATACTACTATCGCTTCACAGCCGGAGGCTACTCCAGAATAGGGAAGATGCTGCTCCTACAATAGGCATGGATCCCGTATGGCTTCAGAGCAGACCCGCGAAGAGCTTGAGCGCGATGATCGCCATGAATACACATAGATCTATGATCATTACAGAGGCAAAGATCAGTAGGATGGCTCGTTTCTTTGCCTCTTCTTCGTAGAGGATCGGGGTATCCCGTAGGAGCTTGAGCCCCTCGGGAGGATACTGGCGTTGTCTCAGCGTCAGAATTGCGATCCGGATGAGGTACACAGTCATGCCTGCCGGAACAAGAAGCAAGGCAATGAGTATAACCGTCAACCACGTTAACAGCTTTTCAGGATGTTCCGCATTTACCAATTTATCAAGCTTGGGAGTGATCAAAGAGAGTGCCAGTAACCCCAGGACTACGACCAGGATCACTATGCGGAAGACTTTCCGCCGATACTCCGGATCTGCCGGCATGATGTCACGATCATTCATCGCTGCCTCGCTAACAGATACTTCTTGCTAAGCTCAAGCTTCAGCTCTTCATACAAGGTAAGGGCTTTCTTGCTTTTCTCCGAGATGTCTTCGACGCTGCCATAGCGCAGGAGATCTTCGAGGATGCGAACTGCCTCAGGCGGGTACTCCCTGTCCGTGTAGCGGATCCCGAAATCAGCCTTGGCGGGACGATAGCGGACGTTCATCAGTGGAACCAGACAGCGGTTCAGAAACATCTGCCAGTTCATCTGCGACGCGATCCAGTTCCTCCTGAGCAGCGCTTTCTGCAGCTCAATGGTCATGAGAAAGTCCACAGAAATAGCACTCTTGAGCACCCTCTGGACCAGCTTTGTCTGCTCTTCCTCGGGTGTGGGAACCGCAGTAAAGATGGAATTCATGTCGAACCAAATGACGGCATTGCCATGTCTGTCCGGTTCTGTGAACTTATCGGATTTGCTTTGCGGAACCACGGCAATATCACAATAGAAACAGGTAGGGCAATCCTTCAACAAGTAGAAACACTGTGACATCCCATGCCAGGCAGGTTCCGGGACGCGATACTGTCTCTCGATGCCATACAGCCCTTCAAAGTGCTCTTCTAGGAGCGCAAAGACCTCATCAGTCTCCGTTCCGGCGAAGATGATACTCAAGTCCAGATCGGAAAATTCATCATAAAAGCCGGTAGCAGCGGAACCACCTTCCCAGGCTGCGACGACGTCTTCCCGGGCAAACAGCAGTTCCATCAGCTTGGCTTTGATAGTCGCGATATCATGCATTGTCACACCTCTTTGACTATTTTTTTCGAAAGTCTGAAAACCCGAGCTGTTTGTCAACATAATTCCCGGAGAACATACCGCAGAGGGTCAGCTTTTCCTAAAGCATTGATCCACTTTTTCTTGACAGGGATCAAGGGTAAGCCGAAACTGCGCCAAAATAATCTTATCCTGGAGGTAAACTTCAATGAGACATAATATTAACGTCGTCATCCCAGTGTATAATGTGAGACTTTGCCTCCGGCATTTCCCCGGATAACCCTGCGGGGATCCCCCCTTTCATTCCAATTATTTCGCACCCGGCATCAGGCAAAAAGAATCCGATAGCGATATAGCGTCCGAATCCGTTTAACCCGCCGATTCGCCTTGTATCACAAATCCTAATTTTCAAGATCTGTCACAGAGACCCGTTGTAACCTCATAAAATAGCGGAGAAGAATTACAATGTCTGCACTCAGATTTGTTTTACACTTTATGCGAAACCTCAAGCTAAAGTACTTGATGGCGATCCTTTGCATCATCGTCGCAGCCTGCTTTAGCTTTATCACTCCTTTGATCATCCGTTTTACGGTAGATACCGTCCTGGGCGGAAAACCGACCGAGCTGCCTTTTGGTGTCGGCGCCGGGTTCATCACTCCCGGGATGATCTCCTTTATCGCGGCAAACCTCTGGTTGGCTGCTCTGGCAGTCGTCCTTGTGAACGTGATTGCGCATCTCTTTACCTATCTGCGCGGTGTCATCAGCGCCAAGGTCTCCGAAGATCTGGCTCAGCGTCTGCGCAATGCCTTATATGACCATATCCAGCGTTTGCCCTACGTCTGGCATACCAAAGTTCAGACGGGGGATATTATCCAGCGTTGCACCTCGGACGTAGATACGATCCGCAGGTTCATCGGGCTGCAGCTCGTCCAGCTTGGGCGCGGGATCTTCATGGCTATCCTGATCGTTCCGGTGATGCTCTCGATGAATGTGAAGATGACCATCGTCTCGACCATCGTCGTCCCGATCATCTTTATCTATGCCTATGTCTTCTTCCGGCAGGTACGGAAGAGATTTCAGGCGGCAGATGAGGCAGAAGGCTACATGACCACCGTCCTGGAAGAATCCCTGAACGGGATCAGGGTCGTGCGCGCTTTTGCCAGAGAAGAGTATGAGATCCGGCGTTTTGAGACTGCCGCGGACGATTACCGGGCAAAGTGCCGTCGCCTGATCACCATCCTGGCGTATTACTGGGCATCCTCCGATGCTCTTTGCCTGCTCCAGATCGCCGGCGTGTTTGTCTTTGGCATCGGCTGGACGATCCGCGGGGATATCAGCCTGGGAACTTTGCTGGCTTTCAGCACCTATATCGGGATGCTCCTCTGGCCTATCCGCGAGATGGGTCGTATCCTCACCGACCTTGGCAGAGCCTTGGTCTCGATCGGCAGGCTTCGGGAGATCCTGGAAACCCCTGTCGAAGAAATGGAAGGAAGCCATGCGATCCAACCGGGAACCCGGCTCAAAGGCAAGATCGAGTTCCGCGGCGTCAGCTTCTCATACGATGATGAACACAGCATCCTAAAAGACATCGAGCTCTCGATCAATGCCGGAGAGACGATCGCCATTCTCGGTGCCACCGGTTCGGGCAAATCCACTCTGACAAACCTGATCCCGCGTCTGTTCGACGGGTATCGGGGGCAGATCCTGATCGACGGTGTCGATCTTCAGGACTACAACCGTCAGGAATTGCGTCGGCAGATCGGGATCGTGCTTCAGGAACCCTTCCTCTATTCCCGCACGATCGCCGATAACATCGGGATAGCGGTTCCGGGAATCAGTCGCGAGATGATCGAGAAGGTCGCTGCCGAAGCTGCCCTGCATCAGAGCGTGAGTGAATTTGACCAAGCGTATGATACCGTCATCGGCGAACGGGGGATCACCCTTTCCGGTGGACAGCGTCAACGAACGGCGATCGCCCGAGCCCTGATCCACGATCCCGCGATCCTCATCCTGGACGACGCGCTCTCCGCAGTCGATTCCGAGACCGAGCAGCAGATCCAGCGTAACCTCATGGACCGTAAGGGACGCGCTACTACGATAATCATTACTCACCGCCTGACCGGGGTTTCCGTCGCAGACCGCATAGTCGTTCTCGAACACGGAAAGATCGCCCAGATAGGCAGTCACAACGAGCTGATCGAGCAGCCCGGCGTATATCGCCGCATCTGGAACATCCAGCACCAGCTCGAGCTCGAAGCAGTATAAGGATCCACCATGAATATATATCAGGAAAGTGAATATAACAGCAAGTTCAACTGGCGACTTTGGCTTTCGCTCCTGAAGCAGGCTATGCCTCAGAAGCAGAAGATCATCGCGCTTTCGATAGTCATGATCTTTAATGCGTTGGTCGATACGATCATCCCCTTGCTGACCCGCTACGGGATAGACAAGATGATCATCCCGCGCAGTTACGACGGCATAGTAGGCTTTAGCCTCATCTATCTTGCCGTCATCCTATTTCAGTTCTTTATGGTCTATCTGCTGATAGACATCGCCGGAAGGGTCGAGACCGGGATGAACTATGATCTTCGCCGGGTTTGCTATAACAAGCTCCAGAGTATGAGCTTCAGTTATTATGACCGAACTCAGACCGGCTGGATCGTTGCTCGGTTGACCTCGGATATTTCCCGTCTGGGTGACGTCGTCGCCTGGGGTATCGTCGATCTCGTCTGGGGTATCGCCGTGATCATCTTCGTCTTGGGAGTGGTCTTCGTCCTCTCCTGGAAACTGGCTTTGATCCTGCTGGGGCTGATGCCCTTGATCGCCATTATCAGCATCAAGTTCCAGATGAAGATGCTCCGTTCCTATCGCCTCGTGCGCAAATACAACTCCCTGATCACCGGGAGCATCGGCGAAGGGATACACGGAGCCAAGACGACCAAGACCCTCGTTCGGGAAGCTGAGAACCTGCGGGAGTTTGAAGAGCTGAACCATAACATGTTCACCCATTCGGTCAAGGCAGCGATGGCATCCTCGCTCTTCATGCCCTTGATCCTGATGGTCTCATCGCTGGGAACCGGATTGATCCTCTGGACGGGCGGCAATGCCGTATTGGCAAAGCTGATCGGCTTTGGCACCCTGGTTGCCTTCATCAACTATACCATGGATCTCTTTCAGCCGATCGCGAACGTTGCCCGGCTCTTTGCCGAGATGCAGAGCGCGCAGGCTGCGGCGGAGCGAGTATTTTCCCTGCTGGAGCTTCAGCCGGATATCGTGGACAGCGTCCCCTGGGACGAGAGCTGGAAATCCCGCTCCATGCTCCTGCCCATCAGCCTGCAGAACGTCACCTTCGCCTACAAGGAAGGCAAGCCGATCCTGCGGAACTTTGATCTGGACATCGCTCCGGGAGAGTCCATCGCTCTCGTGGGAGAGACCGGCACGGGTAAGACTACGCTTGTGAACCTGATCTGTCGCTTCTATGAGCCCAATAGCGGGGTGATCCGGATCGGCGACATGGACTATACCAAGGTGCCACAACGCTGGATCCACAGCAACATCGGCTACGTCCAGCAAGTTCCGCATCTGTTTCAGGGCTCGATCATGGAGAACATTCGCTACGGCAAGCTCGAAGCGACCGATGATGAAGTGATCGCTGCTGCCAGGGAAGTGCGGGCGGACGAATTCATCCGCGAGCTTCCCGGTCAGTATGACTACAAGGTGGGAGAATCCGGCAACCTGCTCTCTACCGGTCAGAAGCAACTGATCGCCTTTGCCCGTGTAGTGCTTGCGAATCCCGCTCTGCTCATCCTCGATGAAGCGACTGCCTCGATCGACACCGAGACCGAACAGCTCGTTCAGGAAGCGATAAACCGCGTCCTCGCGGGCAGAACCGGGATCGTCGTCGCTCACAGGCTCTCGACCATACGCCAAGTGGATCGCATCCTGCTCCTCCACAAAGGCGAGATCATCGAGTCCGGCAGCCACAGCGAGCTGATGCGCCACAAAGGCAGATACCATCAACTATACATGAATCAGTTCATGCAGGAAGTCACCGAGACGGAACTGCAAAAGGACGCGTAGATTGAGCAAAGCCCCGCTGATGCGGGGCTTTGCTTTTTTTAGTGAAGAGTGAAGAGTGAAGAGTGAATATTGAAGCGCTTGAGCCATTTAAGAAAGAAGAATTAAGAAAGAAGAAAGATGCTGCCGTGGTTCGGGTTTGGTGTAACACTGACTTTAGTCGGCCGTAGCGCTGGCTTCAGCCGGCGCATCCCTGAGCCTGGCTCGTCATTCCAGTGAAGACTGGAATCCAGCAGTTCTCTATCCATGAAATGGATTCAGCTCATTCAGTAGCATTGGCATGCTACACTACGAATGTAAGGTGAATGATTAACAGATTAACGAATTAGTGATGATCGGGATGCACCGCTAAAGACAGTGTTGTCAGCCACTCTTCACTATTCACTCTTCACTATTCACTCGCGAAGCATCTTTCTTCTTTCTTAATTCAAAATTCCCCTCTTCCCTTCTTGACTCTGTTTTAATAAAAAACTCTTATCCACTTCTCTCTGTGTCTCTGCGTCTCTGTTTCTCTGTGTTTCACAACTCTCAATCCCTCTTAAGTCTCCAGGTACTTTTCTTGAACTCCATACAAGTTGAGTACAAGATGAGTACAAGAAGACTCCAAGCAGACTACCTGCGGATAAGCAGGGCGGAGTTTTCGCTTGACAATATGGAGAGCACTATGAGTCTGGAAAGCTGTGGAACATTGTCCTTGCTGCAAGCCGGGACCTGCTCTGAGCCACTATCGTAAACGCATGAATTTTAATAATAAACGCTCTGGGAGGAGCCAATGAAACGTTCCGTAAGTCTATATGTCCTCATGGGACTGATGCTTACTCTCCTATTAGTTATGGCGGGTTGCGCCAAGAATGTGCAGCTCTATAAGCAAGCCTTGAAGCAATACAATGCCGGAAACGTCGAAGCTTCGCTCAGCACAACGGTGCAGTCGCTGCAGCTCAAGCCCGGCTACGTCAAAGCTCAGAATCTGGCGAGCCTTACTTACAACGATGCGATCCGTACCCGTGAAGCTAATATCGCTTCTTTGGAAGCCTCAACTGCCTCCGATCGTTATGACAAGATCGTCGAGGAATTCGAAGCTTTGATCACCATACAGGATAAGGTTCGCAAGCTTCCTCCGCTGGTGGACCAGGATACCGGACGCAGAGTCGAATTCCTGATCAAGGACTATGCTCCCGCCGCGAAGAAAGCCAGAGAAAACGCCGCCGAATATCACTATCAGAATGCCATGTCGCTTGCCAGAAGCTCCAAGGATGTGGATATCCAGAAGCAAGCAGCCAAGGAATTCAAGGTAGCCATGAGCTTTATCCCGAACTACAAAGATTCTCCCATGCAATATGAGAAAGCCCGTCAGGCGGGGATCAAACGCATCGCCGTCATTCCCTTTGAGGACAAGAGCGGGACAAACCGCAAATACGGCGATATGCCTGCTATGTTGGTGGATAACGTCGTCAGCAGCGTCCTGAACGACCCGGAAGCGAGAGAATTCGTCGAGATCATCACTCGCGATCAGATGGGGACGATCCTGAACGAACAACGCATGAGCGCGTCCGGGATGCTGGACGAGACGACCGCTGCCCACATCGGGCAAGTTCTCGGCGTGCATGAGATCATGACCGGGAGGATCACTCAGGTCGCGTATATGGCTCCCAAGACCTATACCACGAACGAAACTGAAAAGAAACGCATCGTCACCGGCAAGGAAGAATATCAGGATGAAGACGGCAATACCAAGACCAAGGATATCTATGCCGAGGTCGAGTGTTCTTTCACCAAATACGTCAAGAACACGAACGTCCAGATCACCTGCTCCTATTCGATCATCAACGTGACGACCGGACGCATCCAGAAGCAGGGAACCTTCACCGCCGATAACCCCTGGAGCGATACCTGGGCTCGTAAGGATGCCGGGGATGAACGCGCTCTTTCGACCGCCACCGTCAATCTTTGCAAGAAGGCAGAACCCGTCGCACCGAGTGACATCGAGCTGGTGAACGTAGCGCTGACCAAGCTCAGCAAGCTGGTTTCCCAGGAGTTCAAATCCTACGTCAGATAAATAATTGACCCGGACGGCTATCCTGACCGGGTAGCCGTCCATAAATCATATCGGGAGAGAACATTGACTCGTTTTATCCTGTCCTGTTTGATCACCTTTTCTCTGCTAAGCGCCTGCTACGCAGCCAAGCGTCCGCAATGGACGAAATCGGAACCTGCCGACCGTGAATATTGGTATGGCATATCCTCGATCCCCAAATCCACCCCAAACTTCCGCGAAGTGGCGCGGGAAACCGCCCTGAAAAACATCTCCCTCCAGATAAACGTCCAGATCAGCGCCGAACTCCAGACCTCCGAGACCGAGATCTCCGGGCTGAACCAAAGCCGCTTCATCTCTACGATCCAGAGCTCGACAACGGCGATGCTTGACGACGTTCAGCTCTACCAGAGCTTTGAGGACAAGAAGCATTTCTGGGCATGCTATCGGGTCAACAAAGCTCAGTATCGGGCAATGCGGGAGATGCGTAAGAGGGTCGCGCTGGAGCAGGCTCTCGACCTCCTCGGTAAGTATGATGCCAAGACCGATGGGCTAAGCTTGAGGATCAGCTATCTCTTGGATGGGCTGAGCCTTCTGGAGAGCTTTGTGGATCTCGACCTCCGCACCATCTATCGGAAAGAGGAGATCCATCTCTACAACGAGCTGATGTCCAGACTTAAGGGGCTTCCCGGCAAGCTCTCCGTCGCAGTGAGCCCGGATCAGACGGAATTGGTCATCAAGCGGGGATATCGCAGCACCTACCGGATATTCGTCTCGGAAACGGGAGACGAACCCTGCGCCGCGGTTCCCATGAAGGCTTTCTTCAGCCGGGGAGAGGGCGAGATCTCAGCCGATAAACTCACGGGGGAAAAGGGCGACATCAGGCTCTATATCGACCGGATCACCTCGGATGAGGCGTTGCAGAGCGTGACTATCGGGCTGGATAAGGACTACTTTAACGATCAGATCAAGAGCGAAGCATTGCGGGAGCTCTTTTCCCGCTTGAGCTTCCCGGAGGCGACACTGACCATCCACGCCCTCAAACCGCGGGTCTTTCTCAAGTATCACGATGGTACCGCGACAGGCGAGGAAGGGATCAAGAAGATCAACGGGAGACTTCTGGAGCTGGATCTGGGGTTGACCGACTCCGAAGAAAAAGCGCATTACGTCCTTGCAGTGGACATCTCTACTCAGGACGGGATCTATATCCCGGAAGTCATGTCGCATACTTCCTATGCGATCACGCGTATCTCACTCAAGGATGCGGGGTCAGGGACGACTCTCTACAGCGATAGCTTCGACACCATCAAAGGCGCGGGAAAGACCAAGGAGATCGCCCGGCAAAAAGCCCTGCAGGCTGCGATCGGCAATATCTGCGACGAATTGCTTTACTATAACGTCTATAAAAAGATCTACCCCTAAGGGGGAACGGAAGGTTTGGGATGAATCCCGCGGAACACTACCGTATCGATGCGGAAGTATTTGACTATTGGGGCGAAGACCAGTTCTCGCCGGCTATCTATCGGCGGAATCAGTATTCCTATCGGCTCTCGGGTCTCAGACCCGGTGAGAAGGTTCTGGATATAGGCAGCGGAAGAGGCGGGTTCAGCTTTTATGCGCAGAAACAGGGAGCAGAGGTCACAGCGCTCGACCTCAGCGAGGTCAATCTCTCCCGGATCAAAGAGACGGAACCGCGGATCAGGACGCTACTCACCGATGCTGCCGAACCGCAGACCGGGGGAGAGACTTATGATCTGATAGTCGCCCTTGAGGTGCTCGAGCATATCGAAGACCCGGAAAAGGCGCTAAAGAACTGGTATTCCCTGCTGCGTCCGGGTGGCAGACTGATGATCTCCGTTCCATACAAAGAACAGATCCGCTATTCGCTCTGCGTACACTGCAATCAAAAGACCCCGCATAACGCTCATCTGCATAGTTTTGACCGGGATAAGCTCTCCGCCATCCTGCATCGGGCAGGCTTTCGCATCAGCAGGAGCTGTCTCTTTTCGCATAAGCTGCTGACGCATCTGAGGCTGGAAGGGCTCCTCCGCCGTCTGCCCTTCGCTGTCTGGCGGGTCTTGGACGGTCTCTGCGGGCTTTTGGGCGATAAGTATAACTATCTGGCGGTGATCTGCGAACCGCGGAAGGAACGATGAAAGGGCTTTTACTGATCCTGCTTACGATCCTTGTCTGGGTTCCGCTGCTTCGCGCCGAGAACCTTTCGGTATCCTCGCTCTTCTCGCTGGACGGGGTTTTTCGCTTGGATCAGGATGACACCGCGCAGGATGCCGATCTGCTCTGGCAACCGGAGCTCTTTGGCGCGATAGGGAACGAGGACGGGCTGTTGCTGCGGGGAGATCTCTCGCTCAGGAGCAGACTGCGCGCTTGTCGGGACGAGATGATCACCGGACCGGAGCTTTACCGCCTCTGGGGTGGCTTGTCCTATTCCTCTGTGGATCTGCGTGCCGGGCTGCTCAAGCTCAATTTTGGCACCGCCCGGATCCTGCGTCCGGAGCAGTGGTTCGACACGATCGATCCTCTGGACACGCGAGAGGAATCCGAGGGCGTCCGTGGGATGATCCTCACGGGCTATACGCCTCGCGGACATGGGCTTTGGGCTTTGCGGCACAAGGAACCGATCCTGGGCAGTGAGGTCTCTGCCAATGCGCTGGGCGGAAGGCTGGAGATACCGCTTCCCGGACTGGAGACAGGGATCAGCCTGAACCTCCGGGAAAAGACCGATGCGGAAGCTTTTGGGCAGACCAAGCTCGGTGCTGATCTGCGCTGGGATGGTTTTGCCGGGATCTGGCTGGAGATGGCAGGGATCAGGAGCGACAGCCCCGATCCGGACGCGGAATATACGTCTTCGCTGACCTTGGGAACGGACTACACGGTGGATATCGGCAGCGGGCTCTACTTGATGCAGGAGACGAACTTCCTCCGGAGAGGAGATGATCCGGCGAACGGTCTGAACCCTAATGGAACGACGACGGCGCTGCTGATCGGATACCGTCCGGGGCTTCTGGATAACCTGCAGATGCTGTCCACCTTTGACTATAGGGGACAGGGAAGCCTGACTCTTCTCTGGCAGAGAGCTTATGACTATCTGAGCTGGGAGATCGGTCTGAGCCGGAGCTTTGGCTCAGGCGCGGACAAGAGCCCGACTCTCGAGATCAGATTAAACTACGACATATAAGGTTGCTTTATGAGCGAAACACTCGTCAGCATGAACCGGATGAGCAAATCCTTCCCCACCGGAGAAGGAGACTTCGTTGCCCTGAAGAACATCAGCCTCGGGATCAACAAAGGTGAGTTCACCGGGATAGTCGGTCCCAGCGGGAGCGGTAAGACCACCCTGCTAAACATCATCGGCAGTCTGGACACCCAAACCTCTGGTGAGATCACGGTTCTGGGCAAGGCGATAGACAAACTCAGCGGGAAGGAATCCGCCGAGCTCAGGAGCAGATATTTCGGCTTTATCTTTCAGACATACAATCTGCTTCCGGTCTATACCGTCTATGAGAACGTCGAGTTCCCGCTCCTGCTTCTCGGGATGAGCAAGCAGGAACGTCACGCAGCGGTGATCCGTGCCTTGGAGTGGGTCGGGCTCATGGACAAGCTCAAGAGCCGTCCCTCTCGCTTGTCCGGTGGTCAGTGTCAAAGAGTGGCGATCGCCCGGGCAATGGTCAAGCAACCTGCGCTCGTCCTGGCAGATGAACCCACGGCAAACCTGGACAGCGAGAACTCCCGCCATATCCTGGAGACCATGGCACGCCTGAATCAGGATCTGGGAACGACCTTCATCTTTAGCACCCATGACCAGAAAGTGATCGACTATCTGCGCCGGATCATCCGGCTGGTGGATGGTGAGGTAGTCTCCGATGATGCTCCTCAAGCTCGCTAACCGCAACATCCTCGGCAATGGCAAGCGGGGGATCATAAACATGCTTATCCTCGCCTTTGTCCTGGTCGGCATGATCTGGATGATGGCGATGTTTCATAGCTGGACCTACCGTGCCAAGCAACAGATGCGGGACTGGGAGCATGGTCAGGGACTGCTCAGTCTCAGGCAATTTGACCAGTATGACCCCTTTACCTGGGATCAAAGCCATGCCCCTCTGACTCCCGAGATGCGCAATGCGATCGCGGATAGCAAAGCGGTGCCTATCCTCCTATCGCCTGCGGTGATCTATCCCGAGGGGCGGATGATGTCCGTTCTGACCCGCGGGATCCCCGCTGACCAGAAGCTGCTCAAGCTACCGACATCTGCCCTGCGGGACACGAGCTCCGGCTACGTTCCTGCCTTGGTTGGCAGCCAGTTTGCCCGCAATCTGCGCATCAAAGAGGGAGATACCTTCAGCATGCGTATCAAAGACGTGCATGGGAGCTACGATGCGCTTGACCTGCAGATCGTGAAGGTCATGCAAGCTCCTGTTCCGACCGTCGATGCCGGGGCGATATGGATAGACCTGGACCGTCTGCGGGAGATCAAGGACATGCCCGGAGAAGCCAGCCTCATCGTGTTGGGAGACCCCAAGCTGGGCAGTCTTGCCCGTGGAGACTGGCAATACCTTTCCGTGGACTACCTGCTCAAAGACCTGCTGGAGATCGTTCGCACCAAGAAAGGCGGACAGATGTTCATGTTTGGTCTCTTCCTCTTTCTGGCGATGCTGGCGATCTTTGACACACAGGTCCTGTCCCTCTTTATGCGGCGCAAGGAGATCGGAACTCTCGTAGCTCTGGGCATGACCCGGGGACAGGTGATCCGCCTCTTTACTCTGGAAGGCATGCTTTACCTGCTCTACGGGACGGGGCTCGGGATCATTATCGGAACCCCCCTGTTCCTTTACTTTGGTCTGCATGGCTGGGTAATGCCCCCGGAATATCAGGACTTCGGGATCTCCGGTCTTTCGGAGACCCTATATTTTAGCTATCCGCCGGATATAATCATGACTTCTCTGACCATCATGCTGGTGACGACCTGGCTGGCAAGCTGGATCCCCACTTTGCGGATCAGCCGGCTAAAGCCCACCGATGCTCTGCGCGGAAGGGGGAGATAGCATGTTTCGCTTTTTGCTTAAGGGAGTATTCCGGGATCGAACCCGGTTTCTCTTTCCGCTCCTGATCGTCAGTGCCGGAGTGATGCTGGTCGTCTTTGGACTGGCGTTCATGAATGGTTATATAGAATCCATGATCCGCGAATCAGCCAGGTTTGACACGGGTCACGTCAAGATCGTCACCCGCGCCTACAGCGAGATGATCAATCTCAAACCTTACGACCTGGGGATGCTCAATATCGAGCCGGACTTCCGCAAATGGCAGCAGGAATATCCCGAACTGGACTGGGTTCGCCGCATCAGTTTCGGCGCGATAGTCGATATTCCGGACAGCACGGGCAATTCTCTGGCTCAAGGGCAAGTGATAGGCTATGCCGTGGATCTCTTTGATTCGCAGTTGGAACGGAACTTCCTGCATCTCGACACCGCGCTCAAACGGGGCAGCTATCCCGCCAAAAGCGGAGACGTCCTGCTCTCGGATCGCGCCTTTACCCAGCTTGGTCTGAAACTGGGCGATCCGGTGACCCTGATGGGTTCGACCGTCTTCGGTTCGATGGCTTTGACCCGTTGCCGGGTGACCGGAACGGTCTCCTTTGGCATGGAAGCTCTGGACAAAGGCGGGCTAATCATGGATCTGAACGATGCTCGTGACTTCCTGGACATGGAGGATGGCTGCAGCGAGATCCTCGGCTTGTACAAGACGGGGATATATGATGACCGTAAGGCAAAAGCGCTGGCAAAGTCTTTTAATGCCAGTCACTCATCTCCCGATCGCTTTGCACCCGTCATGCTGGCTTTGACCGAGCAGGGGAATATGGGGCAGACCCTAAGCCTCATGCGGACACCCTTCCGCTACATCGTGGTGGTCTTCATCCTGATCCTGGGGATAGTGCTCTGGAATTCCGGCTTGATGAACGGGATCCGCCGATACGGCGAAGTCGGGGTTCGGCTTGCCATCGGCGAAGAGAAGCGGCATATCTATGCCAGTCTGCTCTGGGAAGCTCTCGCGCTGGGTGTGGTTGGCTCCATCCTCGGCTGTCTGGGCGGGATAGCTCTGTCACTCTGGTTTGCCCGGCAGGGTCTGGACATGAGCGCATTTGCCAAGAACACCAATATCCTCACGGAGAATTTCGTCTATCCTTACCTGACTCCCAAGACCATCATTCTGGGCTTTGTCCCCGGGATCGGCTCGACCCTTCTGGGTGCTGCCCTGGCAGGAATTGCGGTATTTCGCCGGCAAACCTCACAACTCTTTAAGGAACTGGAAACATGAAACGTTTTTTCCTCTTTATCCTCTTGCTGACGAGCTTTGGGCTCTTCGGCGCAAATCCGGATGTGAATGCCATCCTCAAAGCCATCGATGCCAATATGCTCTACACGAGCTCCATCTCCAAGACCCGGATGGTGATCAAGACCAACCGTGCTACCCGAACCGTGAGTTCGACGAACTACTCTCGCGGTAATACCAGCTTTTTTACCGAATACACGGCTCCGCCCCGGGACAAAGGCACCAAGATGTTAAAGAGCGGCGCCAATCTCTGGATCTATGAGCCAAAGTCCGACCGCATCGTCCAGATCTCCGGCAACATGCTCAAGCAATCGGTCATGGGCAGCGACCTCTCCTACGAAGACTTCATGGAGGAAAGCTCCCTGCGGGAAAGCTATTCCGCCACACTCGAAGGAAGCACGGTCTATGACAAGCGCGACTGCTGGAAGATCCTGCTCACCGCCAAGAAGCCGAACGTCACCTACCACAGCCGCCGCATCTACGTCGATAAAGAACGCTACGTCCCACTCTATGAGCTCTGGTATGCCAAGAGCGGAAAGCTGCTCAAGACCGTCAGATCCGGCAATGTTTCCCGCATCGGCAACCGCTGGTACCCCAAGCTGATAAACTTTAAGGACGAGCTCAAAGAGGGCAGCGGAACGGAATACTACATCGACAGCATCCAGTTTGACGTCAGCATCCCCGATGCTACCTTCTCCAAGGCGAAGCTCAAGAAATGATCCCCATCGCGATTATCGGCGGAGGACCGGCAGGGCTTTTAGCAGGGATCGCGGCGGGGAGCGAAGCGACGCTCTTTGAGGCAAATCCCTATTGTGGCAAAAAGCTTCTGCTCTCCGGAGCGGGACAATGCAACTTCACCAATGCTCTGGATCGGGACGACTTCCTCAGGGAGTGCGGTACTGCCCGAAACTTCATCCGCACGGCGTATTATGCCTTTGATAACCATAGCTTCATCTCCCTGCTGGAAGAGAATGGCTGTCCTTCATTCATCCGCGAAGATGGCAAGGTCTTCCCCCGTTCCCTGCACAGCGCCGACGTCCGCGACAGCCTGCTGCGGATCTTTGCCAAAGCCGGAGGAACTCTGAGGACAGGCAAGAAGCTGACCGCTCTGCGCCAAAAAGCGGAGCAGGGCTTTGAGCTGAGCTTTGCCGATGGCAGTGTCGTTCAGGCAGAACAGGTGATCCTCGCCGGAGGAGGCTTGAGCTATCCTCAGACGGGCTCGGACGGTAGTCTGCTGCTCATTGCCAAGAGCCTCAAACACAAGCTTATCCCGACTCGTCCTGCTCTCTGCGGGCTGGAGATCAAGAGCTTTACGAAGTGGGCAGCTTGTGCCGGGATCGCATTGCGCGACAGCCTGTTCAGCTTTTGCAGTCCCTCCGGACGGATAGAGGCGAGAGGGGATATACTCTTTACGCACAAAGGTCTCAGCGGACCGGTCGTGATCAATAACAGCTTTATGCTCTGTGCCGGATCAGCGGTCTCCATTCGCTTTGCCGAGGATGCTGAAGCGCGTCTGCTCCGCCTGATCGGGGAGCATCCGAAGAAGAACCTGGCAAATCTGCTCAAGCATCTCGATCTTCCCGAAGCTCTGATAACGGTCATTCTCGATCATCTGAAGCTCAATGGCGGGATAAACGCCGGGGAACTGAGAGCCGCAGACCGCAAGGTCCTTTCCGGATATCTCGGCACCGCCGTCTTCACCGTCAAATCCCTCGAAGGCTATGACCAGGCAATGGCAACGACCGGAGGGATAAACACCTTGGAGGTCAATCCCCGCACAATGGGCTCCCGATTCTGTCCGGGGCTGTACTTCGCCGGGGAGATGCTGGACTACGACCTACCCACCGGGGGCTTCAATATCCAGATCGCGGCTTCGACCGGCTGGCTTGCCGGAAGCTCTGCCCTGGCATCCCTGAGATCCGGACGGCAGGCTTGATCTTTCTTTTCCTCAGCATCTGCGCATCCGTCCTGATCGCCAACTTGCTGATGCTCTTTGGCAGAGACAAGCAGGCGGACATCCTCTTGATCTTTGTCGGCAATTATTTCGTCGCAGCCGGGGTCAGACTCGCGGGGACGGATCTCACAGCTCTACCGGTCTTGGGATGGACTGAGCTGGCTTTGGCGGGGATCGCCGGGTTTCTCTTTCTGGCGGATTTTTATACCTACAACCGCAATATCGGGGTGAACGGCATGTCTCTTTCCGTAGGGGTGATGCGCGGAGCGGTGATCATCCCGATCCTGTTCTCGGCGATAGTATTTGCCGAAAAGCCGGGACTGCCGGTCATCGCCGGGATCGTGATCCTGCTGATCGCATTCCGGATCCTCACCGGGAAACAGAAGCTGATGAATATCCTCTGGATCCTCCTGCTCTTCGTGATCACGGGGTTGACCGATATCAGCATGAAGATCTTCTCCGCCTGGGGAAAGGCTCCGCAGAATCTCTTTCTCTATGTCCTCTTTAGCTTTGCCTTCGTCTTTACCCTTATCTGGTATCTGCAGAGCGGGAGAAAGGCTGCGGTGCGCAATCTGTTCTATGGCTTTGTCCTCGGTATCCCGAACCAGCTATCCTCGCTTTTCTTTCTCAAGGGTCTGGATAGCGTCCCGGCAACGATCGCCTTTCCGCTTGTGTCCTCCGGGATCGTGACCCTCTCGATCCTCACCGATGCTTTGATCTGGAAAAAACGCTTTACCGGAACCCGGATCCTGGCTTTGATCCTCCTGATCCTGGGGATAGTGCTGATCAATCTCCGATAGAACGCTGCTCTGAGCCTGTTTCCGACCTCAGCCTCCGCTGCTTATTTCCGAACTGCCTGCCTATTCCTTCGTCAGATGACTCTCAGATGACTCCCAGATGACTCCCAGATGACTCCCAGATGAGATGTGGGAAAGACCTATGCAAGACAAGGCTTTGACCAAACAGCGGAAAAGGCGAGGCTCAGATGCCAAGACCGGATAGATGCGAGTCGATGCTATATTCGATCAGGTGAGCCCGAACGTCCCAGCCGATATTGGGTTGGGAGGTGACCAGCGTTGTCAGCCCGATCAGGAGTGCCCAAAGACTCTGCACCTGCAGCTCCGGAGTCGTTTCCTCCTTCATGCCGTTTCCGGCGCAGTTTTGCACCAGAGATAGCAGATCACCGAACACCCGGAACCCGCTGTGCTTGGCATCCGGGAGGGAACGGCGCTGGTTGAAGAGGGTCAGCATCAGGCGAAAGTGATCCGGATTCTCCAGCCCCATCTGCACAAAGAGGATCAGATAATTGCGCAGGGCATGGCGGGGACTAAGCCCCGGATCGGAAAGGATCAGTTGGCTGCGCTCGATCATCACCTGATAATAATCCTGCACCAGATGATCGAGAAGCTCGGAGCGATTGCGAAAATAGAGATAGATGGTGGTGGGTGAATAGCCAATCTGTTCGGCGATCTTCCGCATCGAGACGTGATCGACGCCCTTTGCCAGAAAGAGGGTCTTGGCAGCGGTGAGGATCTTCTCGCGGAGCTCGACGTTGTTGCATTCCATAGTTTTGGTTCCTTTTTCTCAGTCTGGGGCATTATCAGGGATCCCTTCGGAGCAGAGGCATCGCTCTGCTCCGAAAGAAAGATCCATGCTAATCGGAATTATTTAGCGGGTCAACACGACCTTGCGGGTAAAGCCGTCCTTCCCGGCGTGCATGCGGATATAATAGACTCCGCTGGATACGGGCATACCGAGATCGTCCTTGCCATCCCAGAGGACGGAGTGATCCCCGGCGGTCTTTTGCCCGGAGACGAGGCTGCGAACCTTTTGTCCGCGGAGGTTATAGACGCTGATCTCGGTTTGGACGGAGCCGGAAACGCTATACTTGACAGTCGTTTCGTCCCTGAAAGGATTTGGGTATGCATTATTCAGACCGTTCATCGCAGGAACGTCGCTGTCATCCTGGACGGCTGATCCGACGGAGAGGCTGATGTCATCCACGAGGAGGACGAACTGCATCGGATCGCTGAAGCAATGGAAGCCGAGGAAGTATATCCCGTCCACGGTGGGAGTCAGCGTTCCCGTGAATTGCGTATAGGGGATCGGAGATACTATGTTTTCATTGTAGAAGAGGGTGCTGAGCATTCCCTGAGGATTGGGCAGGGTTCCCCACTTGAGCTCCAGCTTTTCGATGCAGACGTCTCCCGGGAAGTCGATAGACTTGTACCAGAAAGAGATGTTATACTGTGTTCCGGCGGTCAGAGCCAAAGGCGGAGAATAGAGCCAGTCGTCATGCTGGGTCATGAAGCTAAAGCTCATGTGCACAGCCCGGTTGCCGGTATGGGCGTTTTGGGAGGATGTGCTGTTGCCGATAGCCGTCCAGTAGGCGGTGTCGTTGTCCAGATTATCCAGCTCCCAACCCAGGGGGATGGTGCCGACCGCGGCAGACTCAAATCCTTCGGTAAAGGGACTGGCGATAGTGACCGTTCGAGTGGGATCGGGCATGGTCGTGAAGCTCCAGACGGGGCAATTCACGGCATTGCCGGAGGCATTGTAGGGGACGACCTTCCAGTAGTAGGTGGTATTGTAATTCAGGCTCTGAGAGACTGTGAGGGTATCGACAAGCCCGAGGTCGGTGCCATTGATCAGGTCAAAGGTGCCATTTGATGTGCCAAAATAGAAGCGGTATCCGGTGGGATTTCCCCCTCCGCCGGACCATTGAACCCGCGAGCTGAGCTTCTTGCCGATATAGTCCAGCCGCACTTCTGTCGCTGCCGGCGCGGGGAAGATCGCAGTGGCGGGATTGGGGACGTTACCGGAGGCTTCCCAGCCGATGTCATCCAGATAGATGCCGTAGTTTTGCCCATCACCCAGACCGTGTTTGAAGGCGACGTAATGCGCGGATCCGGTCTGAGAGAAATTGTGAGTGTATTGGACGTAGTTTGCGGTCAGGGGGATAGTCTGAACCGCGGTGAAGGTGCTCGGTTGGCTGGGGTCGCTCATATATCCGAGGATCATAGTATCGGTCGGGATGCCCCAGCTGCTCTTGGCAAAGAAGGTGAGGGTATTTGCGGAGAGGTCGGACAAGGCAGGGCTGATCAGGAGGATATTCACTCCGAGGGTATCCTCGGCGGAATTGAACATCCGCACGCTATTGGTTCCGGAATAGGCATCAAAGGCGGAAACGCGAACCTGAACGCCGGTGTATTGGTTCGTTCCGTCCTCATAGGCAGACCAGTGGGTCGGGAGAGCGGTTCCGGCATCGAAATTCTCAAAGAAGGTGCTTAAGGGGGTATAGGCAGATCCGCTGAGGTTCAACAGGTTGTTGCCGGTAAATGTCCCATTGATATTGAAGCTGATCGAACCGGTGTGATTCCCCGCATTGGCTGGGAGATAGGTGATCGGGACGGTGAGTGCCTGGGAAGGGGCGATCGCCGCGGGAATGGGGCAGATGAAGGGACCTGTCCCCGTACAACTACTGAAGCTCAGAGGTGAACTGCCGAGATTGCTGATCGTGATATTGCGACTGATCGGGATTCCGGCTACGGTCTCGGGGAAAGCAAGGGATGCGGGGTTGATGCTGATCACCGGGTTTGCGGAGATCGGCTCGAGCAGGAGGTCGTCGATGAGCGCTCCGTAGGCATAGAGACTTCCGTCCGTGACGTCTCTCCAGCGCAGATAGATGGTCTGATTCACATAGGCATTGAGGTCAGCGGTGAATTCTTGATAACTGCTCTGATATGAAGGTGCGGAAAGGACTCCCAGCACATGCCAGGACTGCCCCAGATCGGCACTTATCTCGACATAGGTGCTGTCATGCCCGGCGATACGGGAGATGTCATCGCTGTCGCACCAGAAGAAGTAAAGTCGCACGGGATTTGCCGGGAGCTGGATCCGCGGAGTGCGCAGGATCGCAGGATCGGCATGGACGTAGGAGACCTTGGCGCAGCTATTCCCGGTATGGGGGTAATTCGCCTGAGTCCAGGCTTCTGAACTGCGTAGCCATCCGGCAGGCGGAAAGGTCGCGCCTTCAAACCCGACGCTGTATGGCAGAGAAGTCACCAGTCCTTCGGTCGTGAAGTTCCACAGCGGACCGGTCGAACTCCCGCTTCCATTGGATGCGATGACCTTCCAGTAATAGGTTGTCGATGCTTGCCAGGGAGCTGAGGGAGTAAAGCTATAGACTCCGGGGGAGCTGATCTGCTGTGTAGCCACGCTGGTCAGGGCATCGGGGCTCGTCCCGAGCAGGAGCTGATAACCGGTGGTATTGGCGCCGAGGCTAAAGCTGAGGGGACGGTTGAGCGATACAGCGGTCTCGTTCATCGCCGGGCTGGGATTAGCCGGGGTTGCGGGATTGTTCGTTGCATAGTAGAAACGCAGATTGGGAAGCGCGAGGGGGTAGGGAGCCCATCCCGCAGAAGCAGGGAACGCGGTGTCGCTGCCGGCGCATTTGATCACTCCGGCAGTGCAATCCGTGCCATTCCAGTTCGTGGTGTAGTTCGACTGCCCGCTGCGGTTTTCCCAGTGAACTATCAGATTGGCATTGCCGCTATAGTTAAAATCGGTGATATCGATGATCGTCCAGCCGGTGACGGTCGTGACGGGTCCGTTATAGACCAGAGTAAAGCCATTGGCAAGAGGATCATCGTAGTTATTGGAACTGAAAGTCGCTTGGGATGATTCCTTCAGGTAGATCTTCTGGTTGTTCATCGTGCTGTTGACGGTATTGATATGGTTCCAGGCAAGGGAGGTGATGTTCCTCTGTCCGCCAAAAGCCGAAGCGGGATAGATGGCGGTGGACCAGGCATATCCCCAAAGAGTATAGATGGGGAGATTGGTGGAAGTCGTTCCCACTCCGGTCTCGCCGTAGGTTTGGGCAAAGATCGCCGAGCAAAGGGCGATCAGGATCACGAATAAGCAGAGTTTTCTCAAGGTATCTCCTTTTATTGTTCGATAAACACTCAATTCTGTGTCGCATCTCCTCTAAGCTCATGTTCCGGGGGAGGATATCCCGCAGGATCGGATCCCCGATCCGGGATCGAACCGGAGCCGCGAGGGCAACTTAACGGTGTTAACCTATCGGCAGGCGGATATTGTCAAGGACAAAATACACCGATATTCGCGATAGCATATCCGGAGGCACTTTGGCTCGAGTCGGGAGATCTCTGCGGGAGGTTTGTCCCGATTTCCCTTGACAAAAGTCCCGCCGGAAAAATGATGACCCGAAATGAATAGTGTGCATCTTTAGCTCAGTTGGTAGAGCAACTGACTCTTAATCAGTGGGTCCGGGGTTCGAATCCCCGAAGATGTACCATGTCAATAATCTGCCCGGGACGGTGGCACGAGTGTCACAGCCCCCCGCAGTGAGTTATAGAATGCGGTAATTTGCCCTTTGCTCCGCTAAAAATGTGCTAAAGTGCGGTATTGGTTTTCCAAACAAGCCGGCTTTATCGCCGGCTTTTTTTGTATGGTAAGCCTTAGCCCCGCTATCGGGAAAGAACAATGTCACTATATGGCGATCATCTAACAAAACAAATGGTCAGAAACAAACAAGAACAATTGATAGAATACAGGAGAAAACAATGACAGCATTACACGCTGACATAAAGAACAGCCGGAGCAGCTTCTTATTTAGCTCCGAATCCGTCTCGGAAGGACATCCCGACAAGGTCTGCGACCAGATCTCCGATGCGATATTGGACGCGCATCTGGCAGCCGATCCTCAGGCTCACGTAGCTTGTGAGACCCTGGCTACTACGGACAAGGTCATCATTGCGGGGGAAATTGCCTCTACAAAGGAACATGATATCGAGCCGATCGTGCGCAAGGTCATCAGCGATATCGGCTATACAGTCGAAGGTCAGGGGTTTGACCACAACTGCGAGATCTATAACTACATGCACAAGCAGACGACAGAGCTGAACAGCAATGCCGACGTCGATGGTGCCGGGGATCAGGGCTTGATGTTTGGCTATGCTTGCAATCAGACCCAGCAACTGATGCCTATCCCGATCGTTATGTCCCACAAGCTGCTGCAGGAGCTTTCTCGCTTGCGCAAGGACGGGTCGATCAAGGGTTTGCTCGCCGATGCCAAGAGCCAGGTGACCTTCCACTTCGTGAACCGTCTGCCCGTGGATCTCAAGACCTTGGTCATCTCCACGAATCACCTGAAGATGTCTCGCGAGGATTTTAACGAGATGAAGCAGATGATCACCGAACTGGTGGTTCTGCCCGTGATCGAGCAGATCGAGCAGGAAAGCATCCATGAGTTTGATATCCGCAACTGCGATATCCAGATCAACCCCCTGGGAATGTGGGAGAATGGCGGACCCGCCGCGGATACCGGACTGACGGGGAGAAAGATCATCGTCGATACCTATGGCGGATGGGCGCAGCATGGCGGCGGAGCATTCTCCGGGAAGGATCCCTCCAAGGTGGATCGCAGCGCTGCTTACATGGCGCGCCACATAGCCAAGAGCGTCGTCGCCGGCGGTCTGGCGAGCGAATGCCTGATCCAATTCGGCTTCATCATCGGTGAGAAAGAGCCCGTATCCTTTATGGTCGATACCTTTAGCAGCGGGACGATGCCGGATACCGAGATCGAGAGGATCATCAGAAGCAATTTTGACTTGACAGTGAAAGGAATCGTCGATTACCTTGAACTCAAGAAACCCGTTTATCTGCCCACGGCGGCTTATGGTCACTTTGGCAGAGACGATCAGGACTTTACTTGGGAGAGAACCAAAAAACTGATATGAAGCTATATGAGCGACTACTGCATGCGGATCCGTTCTTTTTGATCGCCGGTCCCTGCGTCATCGAAGATGAAGAGATAATGAACCGGATCGCGGATAAACTCTGCGAGATCGCGCAGAAGCACGATCTGCCCTTTGTATTCAAAGCATCATTCAAGAAGGCAAACCGCACTGCGGAGACCTCATACAGCGGTCCGGGACTGGATACGGGGCTGACGACCCTTGCCAGGATCGGAAAGAAATTCGGGGTTCCGCTGCTGACCGATGTGCACGAAGTCGTTGATGTCGCTCATGCAGCGGAAGTCTGCGATATTCTGCAGATCCCGGCATTTCTCAGCCGGCAGACGGAGCTGATCCATGCGGCTGCGAGGACAGGCAAGATCGTCAATATCAAAAAGGGGCAGTTCATGGCTCCCGAGGATATGCTTGCGGCGACCGAGAAGGTCACGAGCATGAATAACTATCAGGTATTGCTGACCGAACGGGGAACCAGCTTTGGTTATCACAACCTGGTCGTGGATTTCCGGAGCTTCGCGATCATGAATGAGACGCACTATCCGGTCATCTACGACGTCACGCACAGCCTGCAGAGACCATCGGTCAACCGTTCCTCCGGGGGTAACCCGGAATATGCGGGGATGATGGCACAGGCTGCCGTCGCCACCGGGATGGTCAAAGGACTGTTTCTGGAGACGCATCCCAATCCTATGGAAGCGTTATCTGATGCGGCGAGTATGCTTGCCCTGGAAAAGGTCGAGCCTATCATCGCAAAGTGCATAAAGATAAAGAACTCGCTCAGGATGGATCATGAGTAATATCACCAAGACCTACAAACATCCGGTGCAGTGGACTGCCATCAAGCTGCTGATCCTCGATTGCGACGGAGTCTTGACCGACGGCAAGATCATCTATGCCGGAGAAGACCTCGAGCTCAAACACTTTGACGCGCATGACGGCATGGGCTTCATGATCCTGAGATACTCGGACGTAAAGGTCGCGGTCATCACCGGTCGCAGCTCGGCAGTGCTTGCCAGACGCTGCGCCGATCTGCGGATTACTCACCTCTATCAGGGGATCCAACATAAGCTGAGGAAAGCAGAAGAACTGCTCAAGGAACTCGGGCTGGAATGGCGAAACTGCGTCTATATCGGGGATGACTGGAACGATATCCCGGTGATGCGTAAGGTCGCCCTGTCCGTGGCTCCCGCGGACGCCAGGGAAGATATCCGTCGGCAGGCGGACATGGTGACGGTCGCCGAGGGTGGCAGAGGCGCTGTCAGAGAAGTGATCGATCTGATCCTCACCAAGCAGGGTCGGTATGATCAGGCGGTTTCGGCGTATCTTGCGGATATTTCCTAAGCTCCTGCTTTTACTGCTGATCCTCTTTAGCCTTGTGGGGTGTAAAGAACGGGTCATGCTGGACGTAAAGACGCCGGCGATGGATCGCAATTTGCCGGACGAGACGAGCTATGGAGTCACTATCACCGAGATGGATGGCACGGCGATCGGCTACGTCCTTCAGGCGCAGAAGATCGAGCGGTATTATGATCGCAAGATGCTCTACGGCTGGAAGGTCAAGATCTCGACCTATGACAAGCTTGGAAAGCTCAAATCCACAATAAATGCCGATACAACGGTCGTGGACGATGCTCGCAACATCATCATCGCCAATGGCAAGGTCCTGATGAAGTCCGACAATGCCAGTATCGAGACGCGAAAGATAGTTTGGGATCGCAATCTGGACGAGATCACCGCCCCGGACAAGGTCACTCTGACCCGGGATGGAAGCGTCCTCAAGGGAACTAAGCTCAGAACAAACAGCATGATAAGTTTTGCGGAGATGGATGCCGTCGAAGCGGAGGGGATCTTTGAAGAAAAAGATCTGGACTGGTAGTCTGTTCCTGATTCTGATCCTCTGCCTTTGCGCTGAGAATCCACCCGAAAAGTTCAAGCTGATCCATTCGGACAAGCTCTATCTGAATAAGACCGAGAACGAGCAGATCCTGGAGCTTTCCGGCAAGGTCAATTTCTTCTATGGCAAGACGGAATTCAAGTGTGAGCGAGCTTTGATCTTCGAGAAGCAAAAGATAGCCCGGCTTACCGGTCAGGTCAAAGTATCGAACGATACCTTAAGTCTTTCGGCGGACAGCCTCGCCTACTATCGCATTCCGCAGCAGATGAATATGGGCGGGAACGTCTATATCACCGAGAAAAAGCCGGATGGGAGCTCCCGCTGGTTCAAGAGTCAGTATGGCAATTATGACAAGGTCAGCCAAAAGATCACCGTCTGGAAGGACGTTCAGGCTTATGATCTGGTGGAAAACGCCTATGCGAGCTGTGGCTACGCCTTTTGGGACAGGCTCCTCGGCTATGCCTACATGATCGAAAAGCCGCGCATCCGATCCGGAGTCGCCGATACCCTAAATATCGAGGCAGACAAGGTCGAGTACTTTGACGAGGAACACAAGATCATGGCTACCTTCAACGTCAACGTCCTGGCAAGGGACTATCAGGCAAAGAGCGACTTCCTCCTCTACTTCGTCGAGGACGAACGCGCAGTCTTTACCGGAAGACCGCGGTTCATCTCGGATTATGCTGAGGCAGAAGCGCGAGAGTTTTATCTCCGCTTTGACAAGCGAGTGCTCAAACGGGCAGAACTGGTTGATAGCTGTCTGGTCTGGTTTGCCGATGAGAAGGGAAAGCCCAAGACGAATTGGGTGCGGGCAGATAACGTCACTCTGGATCTCGACGGAGAGAACCTGAAGGAATTCATCGCGGAAAAGAGCGTTTCGTATTTCTACGAGCAGCCCAAAGCCGATAAGAAGGACTATTTCAGGAATCAAGCCACCGGTGAGTATCTGGAGCTTAAGTTTAACTCGGATAGCAAGCTGGAATCTATGCGTATGAACAAAAACGTCAAGGGCGTCTATAAGTTCCACACAAAGTCTTGACAAAATAAGCAGCATTCCCAAAGGTTAAACCGATATGGAACTGCACAAAATACGTACTCAGAATTTGGTAAAGCGCTACGGTAAACGCACCGTGGTCAATGAGCTTTGCATGGAGATAAACCAGGGCGAAGTGGTCGGCATCCTGGGCCCGAACGGAGCCGGGAAGACCACGACCTTTTATATGATCATCGGTCTGGCAAAGCCCAACCGGGGCAAAGTCTTCTACGATGACAAGGATATCACCCGTCTGCCCATGTATCGCCGCGCCAGGCTGGGTATGGGCTATCTTGCGCAGGCACCTTCGATCTTCTCCAAGCTCACTGTCGAGCAGAACGTCCTGGCGATCCTTCAGACATTGAAGCTCACCCGCAAAGAACAGATGCTCCGTTTGGCTTCCTCGCTTGAAGAGCTGAATCTGACCCACGTAGCCAAGCAGAAAGCTTATACCCTGTCCGGAGGAGAACGCCGCAAGCTGGAGATCACCCGCGCATTGGTCACGAACCCCACCTTTATCTTTATGGACGAGCCATTTGCGGGGGTTGACCCGATCGCCGTCGCCGATATTCAAGACATCATCGGCAGGCTCAAAGCCAAGAACATCGGGATCATGATCACCGATCACAACGTAATTGAGACTTTGAAAATCGTGAACCGGGCTTATATTATCTACGAAGGAAAAATAATCGTATCCGGAACTTCACTGGAGCTGATAAATGATGAGAAAGCAAAGCAGGTCTATTTGGGAGATAGATTCCTGACCAATCCGATATTCGAGTAGAGTATGTGTCCGCTTGATCAATACCTGTCCCTGCGTCAGAAGCAAGAATTGGCTCTCAAGCCAAAGATGCTCCAATCCCTCAAGATGCTCGCGCTTCCCGTGCTGGAGCTGGAATCCTATATCAAACAGGAGCTGGAGAATAACCCACTTCTGGAGCTGCGGGAAGACAAGGATGAAGAGGACATCGACGAGGGAAGCTTTGAGGCGCCGCATCCCGAATCCTCGGTCTCTATCGAAGAGTCGGAGACTTGCGACGAGAACTGCCAGACCCTGAATGAAGCCAAGGAACTGACGGAGATCCTCGATCAATGGAACGACTTTCATCAAGGCTATGACAGCTGGCACGGCGAGAGCGAAGCCGAACACGGCGAGACCCTGATCCGTTATGAAGAAGACGGCAGGGAGAAATTCCTCGAACAGCTCTATCCGCTGGATCTGCGTGAGCCGGAAGTGGACTTTATCACCGAGCTGGTCGATAACTGCGACTCTTATGGATTCCTTCCCGATTCTTTCCCGGTCGTGCGTACGGGCAAACAGCATGGTCTGAGCCCGACTCGCAGCGTCGAGCTGCATCAGCTCGTCTTGGGGCTCAGCCCCAAAGGCATTACAGCCCGCAACCTCGCCGAATGTCTGATGGCGCAGCTCAGCCCGGAACAGCTGGAAAACCGGATCATCGTCGGGCTGATCAACGAGCAATTTGAAAACCTTATCCATCGCCGCTATCAGAAGATAGCCTCCTATTTTGGCGTATCTGAGGACACGATCATGCATGCCAGGGAGCAGATCGCCAAGCTCGATCCCAAACCCGGATTGCGGATCCTGACCACGAATGCCTCCTACGTCTTCCCGGATGTCACCCTGAAGATCGTCGAAGGTGAATACGTCGTCATCATCAATGACCATATCACCCCAAATATCATCATCAGTCCCCGCTATCGCAAGATGATCAGCCGCGGCTATTTTGATAAAGAGACAATGGCTTATGTGCGCGATAGGATAAACTCCGCCAAGTTCCTGATCAAGTCCATCTTTATGCGTATGCGTACCCTGGAGCGCGTCTCCCTCTCGATCATCAAGCATCAGTATGAGTTCTTCTACAACGGGACCGGGGTCATGCAACCCCTTACCTATTCGGTGATCGCGCAGGATCTGGGAGTTTCCGAATCCACCATCTCACGCGTTGTAAAGCACAAATACGCCGAGACGCCCTATGGCATCTTTGCCTTCAAAGACTTTTTCTCCTCGACAGCCGGACGGGATGATAACTACGATTCAATCTCCCGGCAGAAGGTCAAATCCAACATCATCCGCCTGATCGAAGGCGAAGATAAAGCAAGTCCCCTCAGCGACCAGGATCTGGTCGAGATCATGAAACAAGACGGGTTGAACATCTCCCGCCGGATCATCGCCAAATACCGCGATGAACTGGGAATCCTGAACAGCCGTCTGCGCAAACAATAGGAGTCACCGTGCAAGAACACAAGGTAGCAGTTATCGGTGGGGGTCCCGGCGGTTATGAAACTGCCATCCGGCTCTCGCAGTATGGAATAGATACAGTAGTATTTGAAAAAGAACGCATCGGCGGAGTCTGCCTCAACTGGGGCTGTATCCCGACCAAGACCCTGGTCAAATCTGCCGAACTATACACGGAGATCAGCGAGTCCGAGACCTTTGGTTTCCCCGAAGCACAGGTCAGCCTGGACTACTCCAAGGTCTTCGAACGCAAGAACAAGATCGTCGAACAACTCGTCAGCGGGATCGAATACCTTTTCCGCAAAAGGAAGATTCCTATTCAGAACGAGAAAGTGACGCAGATCACCGTCTCCGGTAACGGATATGAGATCACAACGGCTTCCGGGGAGAAGTTTCGCGCGGAATATATCGTTCTGGCGACGGGTTCGATCGCCAAGAGTCTTCCGGGGATCGAGATCGACGAGACCGACATCCTTTCCTCGACGGGGATCCTCAAGCTGGACAGCCTGCCCAAGCGTCTCGCCGTTGTCGGCGGAGGCGTGATCGGCTGTGAATTTGCCTCGATCATGGCGAGCTTTGGCGTCGAAGTCCACATTGTGGAGTTCCTTCCCCGCTTGATCTCGCTCGAGGATGAAGAAGTCTCCAAGCGTCTGACGATGGCGCTGAAGAAGAGCGGGATCAAGATCATGACCGGAGTCGGAGTCCAGTCCATCCTCAAGACGGATGCGGGACTGGAGCTTAGCCTGAGCAGCGGAGATACGCTCAGCGTGGACAAAGCCCTGATCAGCGTCGGCAGGATGCCGGTCTGCGACATCCTCTGGCAAGGAGCGGAACTCCGGACGGAACGCGGCGCGATCGTCATCGACGAGCATATGCAGACCAATCTGCCCCGGGTCTATGCGATCGGGGACGTCACCGCCAAGCTGCAGCTTGCCCATACGGCGAGCAAACAGGGCCTGATGGTCGCGGAGGAGATAAACTCCCTGCTAAACGATAGAGTTTTACATCACATCCCTCTGAACTATGCGAATATCCCCAGGTGCACCTTCACGCATCCGGAGATCGGTTCAGTGGGTCTCACCGAGAAAGAAGCACAGGAAAGCTACGGCGAGATCCTTATCGGACGGTTCCCCTTCACCGCGAACGGGAAAGCGATGTCCATGAGCAACACCTTTGGCTTTGTCAAAACTATAGCCCGAGCCGATACCGGCGAGCTTGTCGGGATGCACATCATTGGTCCCCAAGCTGCCGAATTGATCGCACAGGGCGGGATATTGATCTCATTAAAGGCAAAAGCCGAAGACGTCGAGTCCATAGTCTTCGCTCATCCCACTCTCTCTGAAGCGATAATGGAATCGCTGGAGGACGTCCGTGGACTTTCCATCCATAAAATCTAAGACAAGGAGGATCTTGACATGCAGATAACGATTACTGCCCGTCACTTCGAGCTTACCAAAGCAATCCGCGATTACGTGGAGACCTCATGTCTCAAGCTCAAAAAGTACTTTGATCACATCATCACGGTACACGCCACTCTGGCACTGGAAAACAACCGCAATATCTGCGAGCTTGCCCTGCATGCCTCGCACTACAGCCTGCAAAGCACCGCGGAGGAGATGGACATGTATCTGACCATCGACACCGCCGTGGACAAGATGGAAAACCAGATAAAGAAGCTCAAGGACCGTGTCACGGATCATCAGAAACGAGCGCTCAAAGAGCAGTTTGATGACTTCTCCCGTTCCTCATTGATCGAGATGAGCCGGGAAAACCGTACCCGCAAGACCGTCAAAACCAAGCGGGTCGTTGCCGAGGTCATGTCCGTTCACGATGCCCTTGAGAAGATAGAGGAGATAAAGGGCGAGTTCCTGATCTTTAAGAATCAGGAAACCGATGGTATAAACGTCCTGGTCAAGAAGGATGAAGATCATTATCGGCTGATAGAGCCATAAGCAATATATCACGGGGTCTTTGGCATCTCGATGCCAAAGACCCCACTTTTCGTTATTCTCCGCAAACAAGGAGCAAGTAGTAAGTGAAAGAAATCAGCGTCTATGAGTTTTTTGAGACAAAGAAAAAAGACCTTGCCCTATCTCTGATAACAGAGCCGGAAACCCTGAACAAAAAGATCACCTCACCGCACGTCAACCGTCCCGGTTTGGCACTTGCGGGCTATCTCGAGGTCTTTTCCTCGGAGAGGATCCAGGTCTTTGGGGAGACGGAGGTTCGCTTCCTCCAGAGTTTGCCGGAGGATGAATTGATCACCCGGATGCGGGACGTCTTCAAGACGGATATCCCCTGCGTCGTTGTCGCCAAGGGCTTGACCCTTCCCCCTGTGGTCGAATTCCTCGCCAATGACCTGAATATCGCCCTTCTCTCCAGCCGTCTTTCGACGATCAACCTCTTTGAGCATCTGACCCGCTATCTCCACGATATCTTCGCCCTGGAAAAGACGATCCACGCGACCCTGATCGACGTCTTTGGCTTGGGCATCCTGCTTACCGGGAAGAGCGGGATCGGCAAGAGCGAATGTGCGCTCGACCTCGTCAATCGCGGTCATTCTCTCGTCGGGGACGATCTGATCACCCTGCGCTTCATCGAGGACAAGCTGATCGGCAGATCGGGCAAAGACTTTGGACACTTCATGGAGATCCGCGGGATCGGCTTTGTCAACGTCGAGCGGATGTTCGGGATCGAACGGGTGCGTCGGCAAAAGACCATCGATCTCCAGATCGAGCTGATGCCCTGGCAGGAGAACATGGACTACGAGCGGATCGGGCTTGTCAGCAACTACGCCGAGCATCTCGGCTGCAAGATCCCTATCATCTACCTGCCTGTTTCTCCGGGCAAGAACGTCTCCGTCATCGTCGAGGTCGCGGCTATGAACCTGATCCTCAAGAGCACGGGATATGACGCCGCTGAGGACTTTAACCGTAAAGTCCATGAAGAGATACGCCAAAAGACCCTGCACAAAAAGCACGAATTGAGGCCGGTGGACGATGATGCAGAGAACGGTCACAGTTAAAAACAAGCTTGGGCTTCACGCCCGTCCTTCCGCACTGGTCGTCAAAGCGGCGACCAAATACCGCTCTGACTTTCACATTACCAAAGACGGGATGGAGATCAACGGCAAGAGCATCATGGGCGTGATGATGCTCGCCGCCGAATGTGGCTCTGTTCTGGAGCTCAAAGCTGAAGGGGTCGATGAGCAATACCTCCTCGATGAGATAGAGGAGCTTATCGAAAGCGGTTTTGGCGAATGACGACCATCCTGCGCGGAACCCCGATCAATCCCGGTCTCTTTATCGGTAAGGCAAGACTGATCGCCAGTCCCATCAGCCAGATCCCTTCCCGCAAGATCAGCCATAAAGAGATCGGTGCCGAGATACAGGCTTTACAAACCGCGCTAAACACCATCGAAGCAGAGATCAACGAACTTCTCGACAGTGAGGGGATCAGCGATGCCGAGACGGATATCCTCCAAGCTCATCTGATGATCCTGCGTGATCCCGAGCTGGAGAAGGACCTGCTATTCGGGATCGAGACCGAGCTTCTCTCCGCCGCCGCCACGGTGCATAAGGTCTTCTCCCGTGTCTGCCAGCAATTCCGCGAGATGGACAATGACTATTTTGCCCAGAGGGTCGCAGATTACAAAGACGTTTCCCAGCGCATTATCGCCTGCCTGATCGGGCAGGACCGCTCGCTCCCGGCAAGCTTTGCTCCGGATGAGATCGCCATCGTCGAAGAGCTCAGCCCCAGCCGCATCTCAAGCCTGGTCAAAGCCGGGCTCAAAGCCTATATCAGCCAGACCGGAAGCGTCAATTCCCACGCCGGGATCCTCTCCCGCGCGCTGGGCTTGATCTCCGTTTCTGCCGTACCGGGGCTGATGGATACCGTCTCGAATGGGACTGAGATCATTCTCGATGCCGTGAGCGGTGAGATCTTTCTGGCGCCGGATCCTGCTCTTATTTCCCGCTATACCCGGATGATCAGCAAAGCAGTCGCCGATGAGCAGCGCGAAGCGGAGCTATCCGATCTCCCCGCGATCACTACCACCGGAGAGCGGATCACCCTGCTGGCAAATATCGAGATCCCCGAAGAGCTATCGACTATCCTCGCCGTCAAGGCAGACGGGATCGGGCTTTTTCGCACCGAGTTCCTCTACCTCGAACGCCAGAACCTACCGAGCGAAGACGAGCAATACCGTATCTATCATGAGATAATCAGCCGGATGTCTCCCCGTCCGGTGACGATCCGCACTTTTGACCTCGGAGGAGACAAGATCAGTGGGAACACAGGCTCTCTCCCGGAAGAAAATCCCTATCTGGGGAACCGCGGCTTCCGCTTTTCCATGTCCCGTCCGGATATCTTCCGCACTCAGCTTCGCGCCATCCTGCGCGCTTCTCTTGCCGGGAAGGCTCGGATCATGTTTCCCATGATCATCGATGCCGAGGACTTTCTGCGTGCCAAAGCCCTTGTCCTGGAGGCGATGCGCGAGCTCGATTCCGCGGGGATAGGCTATGATCCGGAGATAATGCTCGGATCCATGATCGAGGTTCCCTCCGCTGCTCTTTGCGCCGCGGAACTCGCCTCGGTGTGTGACTTTCTATCCATCGGGACCAATGACCTCGTCCAATACACCCTGGCGACGGACAGGAACAATGACAGCGTCTCATCTTATTACGTCGAACACCATCCCGCGGTGCTCAAGCTTCTGCGGATGGTGATCCACGCATCTGCGGAGCATGGCAAGCCTCTCTCCGTCTGCGGCGAAATGGCTTCCAATCCCCGTTACATCCCCTTGCTCATTGGGCTTGGGATCACCGCCCTCAGCGTCAATCCGCATCAACTGCGCCAGATCCGCAATCTCATCCGAGCTTACGACACAGGCTCCGGAGCCATCTTTGGCGATCCCGCCAGAGCGTGGACCAGCCTCGAGCTCAAAGAAGCCATCGACGAGCTATATAGCCGATACAACCGATAAGGAGTATTCTGATGATCCGTTACAACTTTAGCAATATGTTCTATTCACCGCAGCTCCGCACCGCGATCGAGCCGGTCAGAGTCAAGGATGCTTACTATACTTGCCTGCAAGCTCATGAAGAGATCATCGCCGATCGGCAAGCGGATATCCTCGGCTTTTACGATCTGCCGGAGCAGGACATCCGCCCCATCACAGACTACATGCAGAGCCTGGATGACCGCTTTGATACCATGCTGGTGCTGGGTATCGGCGGGAGCGCGCTCGGCAACCGGGCTTTGTATTCCGCCCTCCGGACGGAACGGGAGCTAAAGAAGAAGCTCTTTGTCTATGACAACGTCGATCCCGTCTTCCTGCATGAGATCCTCGGCAGTATAGACCTCGATCGCACGCTCGTCAACGTCATCACCAAGAGTGGGACGACCGCCGAGACCATGGCAGGCTATATGATCATCACTGATATCCTGAAGCGGAAGTTCCCGCAGGACTATCACAAGCGTATGATCATCACCACCGACAAAGAAAAGGGTTTCCTGCGCCAAGTGATCAAGGACGAGGGATATCAGTCCTTTATCGTGCCGGATAACGTCGGCGGCAGGTTTTCCGTCCTCACGGACGTGGGGCTGGTCTCCTCCGCATTCGTCGGGATAGACATCTCTGCTCTGCTCAAAGGTGCCGCCGAGATGAAGGAGCTATGCACGGATATGGATCTGGAGAACAACCCGGCTTATCTGAATGGTCTCCTGCACTATCTCTATATGCGGGAAGGCAAGAACATCTCCGTGATGATGCCCTATTCCAATTCCCTCTATGACATGGCAGACTGGTATCGCCAGCTTTGGGCGGAAAGCCTCGGCAAACGCAAGGACGTCAAAGGCAGGGATATCTTCGTGGGGCAGACCCCCGTCAAAGCCCTGGGTACCACGGATCAGCACTCCCAAGTCCAGCTCTATGCCGAAGGTCCCTTTGACAAGGTCTTTACCTTCCTCGGCGTCGAACGCTTTAAGCATGATTACATCATCCCCGATCTGCATCCTGAACGCGAGGAAGTGAGCTATCTCGGCAATAAACCCCTCAGCATGCTCCTCAATGCGGAGCTCAAAGCCACAGAGATCGCTCTGACCTCTGCCGGACGTCCCAATTGCCACATCAGTTTCCCCACTCTCGATGAGGAGTCCCTCGGCGCTTTTATCATGCTATACGAGATCCAGACGGTCTTTACCGGAAAGCTGCTCCACATCAACCCCCTCGACCAGCCCGGGGTCGAAGCCGGCAAGATCGCCACCTATTCCCTGATGGGAAAGAAGGGTTTTTAGCCCGGCTATCTCCGGATCATTTGATCAGCATCATTTTGCGGGTTTCGCTGTCTTTCCCGGCGGTCAGGCGGCAGTAATAGACTCCGCTGGCGACATGTCTTCCCCGGCTGTCCGTGCCATCC
>CAYVXJ010000012.1:0-117307 GCA_964454815.1 uncultured Candidatus Cloacimonadota bacterium
ATAGCATGACCGAAGCGTTGATGAACCGAATCAAAGCTCAGTTAGTCAGACATGAAGGTCTACGGCTGAAGCCATACCGCTGTACTGCGGGTAAATTGACCATCGGTATCGGCCGCAATCTCGATGACAGGGGTATCTCACAGAAAGAGGCTTATGCCATGCTGGAACGAGATATTCAAGACTGCGAGCAGTGGCTGATCGATGAGATACCTGATGTGTATTGTGGGCTCGATGAGGTACGCCAATCTGTGCTGCTGAACATGTGCTTCAACCTGGGCATCAAGGGTCTCCTGGGCTTCAACAACACCTTGTCTTTTATCAAAGCTGGCGACTGGGAACGAGCCGCCAACGGCATGCTGGCTTCCAAGTGGGCGAAGCAGGTGGGAATGAGAGCGATAGAGCTTTCCGAGATGATGAGGAAGGGGCAGTGATCCCTATCCCGGTCGATACGGATGCCATGCTCGCCATCCTCAACCTGCCCAAGGAGATGGCCAACAATGGTATCTTCAAGGAGCATCAGGGGCTGGTTTTAGAAATGATCCACTCACTGGTTCTGCAGGAGCACTATGACCGGGCAACTCACGATGACCTGCCGGAAGAGGAGCCATTCCTGATTTCTTTTCGTTTTGGGTTCTGTTTCCTGATACTGCACAGTACTTGTGAGTTCCTCAATTTGAAGACCCTGGGCGAGGGAATAGTCAAGACCGTAGGTTTAGACCAGTCTGCTACCGAACTGCTCACAGGGAGCGAAATAGACGCCTTTAAGGCTAACCTTGAGCTGAGAGCACTGACAGTTATGAATTCTTATCTCAATTCAGCCGGTCTGGATCGCCTGAGCGAACTCGCCCAGACAAGCTCGTCCTATCCGGGTGGGAGTGATCTGATGCCGGAACGTGATGTTGTTTCTCCAGATGATCTGATGATAGAGATCTACCGGGCTATCTATGCTGCACTTGAGAGCAGACTGCATCTGATAGGTTCTGTTATCGATGCCGAGTCCCGTAAGGAGATACTGGCACAGCATATATATGATAAAGGTGACTTCTACGGCAATACCGGCTATCTGCTGCAGACCACTGATACTGCTATGATTTTGAGAGTGGGCTCTAATGTTCGTCACGAGCCATTCGTTTTGGGCGGCAAAGTGCCTTCCTGGACTCCGATCGCTCCACTTATCGCTTGGGTCGAACGCAAGCACCTGTCTTGGACTGATAAAGAGACAGGGAAAGCTCTGACAATAGCCGAGATCGCTTATCTCATTAAGGGCAAGATCAAGCGGGAAGGCATCGCTGCCCGTAATGTGTTTGCTGAGGTTATCACCAACCGGGAGCAATGGATATACCAACAATTGAACGATATAGATGTGAACCTATGATTTCATCCATTCAAGACTTCTACGGGTTCAATGTATTCGAATCTCTCTATCTCAATGTCCTCAGGATTTTGATTAAGCTGAATACTAAATTGAAACATTCTTGCAAAATTAGTTGGATTAATAGACTCTATGATGTTATCAGCTGGTACAACATAACCAACACTATTCAGAAAGTCGGCAATCGTGTTATTAATCTTGCATTTATGAGAAGCATCGTGTGCAGTTCCATCTTTAATAATTGCAAAAAGATGCCGGATTTTGTCAAAAAAATGATAATGCGGTGGAGCATTAGGTGGAACCTTGGGTTTATGTTCTATAGCAGAATATGTACCACCAATGGGTTTTCCTTTGTACTTAGCTTCATTACTTGTCACAATTTGCAATATGGGTTGTCACTTTATAGTCATCACCCAAGCCGAGACCGAATGACACTCAAAGCATCACCGAGCCCTACCCTCTTGCATCTTACAGGAATGTCGGACACAGTTGCCGCGATCCCGCCCCGATCACGCCGCATCGTGGCGTGATTGCGGCGGGATCGCGGCGAGTGCGCCTCGTCAGCGTAGCAGAAACCTTTAAGTTATCAATGAGTTAGCATTGAGTATGCTTTGGGATGGTTCCGTGTGGTCATTGAAAGGTGTGTGAGAATAGTCTATTCACTATACAACAATACATTAGCGGGCAGATATGGTGCTTGGGGACTTGATAAAACAAAACCGGTCAGAGACTATCTGCAGTCTCTGACCGGCAAAAAGACAAGCTGATCAGATCACAAAGAGAACAAGTACTTACGGATGCGTTTTGTCGCGACGACGAGGAAGAGAGTTCCTCCGATCATCAGGGTCGAGAGAGCGTTTATCGTGGTGATGGTTCCGCGTCTGATGGTACCTTCGACGTAGATCGGCAATGTATCAAACCCTCTTCCCGAGGTGAAGAAGGTGATAATGAAGTCGTCTATCGAAAGAGTGAACGCGAGAAGAGCTGCGGAGATGATGCCCGGCATCATCAGGGGGAACTTTACTTTCCAAAAGATGGTCGCGGGCTTAGCTCCCAGATCCATAGCCGCTTCGACGAGAGAATTGTCAAATCCCTCCAGACGGGATTGCACGACGATGATGGTATAGCTGACGCAGAAGGTGATATGCGCGATGAGAACGGTAAACATCCCCGTGTTCACCCGTGCGAAGTTAAATAGCAATGCCAGCGACACTCCCATGAGGATGTCCGGGATCACCAAAGGGGTGAAGATCAACGTCATCAGTCCGCGTCTGCCGGGGAACTTCTTATTCTCCAAGCCGAGAGCCGCGAGGATCCCCAGGATCGTCGAGATCAGCGTCGAAAGTCCGGCGATCATCATCGTGTTCCAGAAAGCCTGCTTGAGATTATCATTTTGGAAGAGCTGGGTGTAATACTTGGTAGTAAAGCCCTTCCAGCCAACGATGATCTTCGCATCGTTAAAGCTAAAGATGATGAGGATCAGGATCGGGATATAGAGAAAGATCATCACTAAGGTAAAGATCGTCAGATTGAGCCCTTTGCTAAACTTCACTGCTTGCCTCCGCTACATGATGGGTCTTCCGTCTCTGGAAGAGATAATAGGCAATGAGCAACAGGATCGTCACGACGAAAAGGAGGGTCAGGGACAGAGCGGAAGCCATCGGCCAGTTGCGGGGTATATTCTTTATCTTGTAGGTGATGACCTGTCCGATATAGAGCGATTTCTGGTTCCCGACAAGTTGGGTAATCAAATATGCCCCCAGCGCAGGGATAAAGACCAGGATCGAACCGGCAAAGATCCCGGTCATGGACAGGGGAAGGGTCACTTTGAAAAAGGCTTTGACCTTGTTTGCCCCGAGATCCATCGCCGCATTGAGCAGCGTAAAATCGATCTTCTCTATGACGCTGTATAGCGGCAATATCATATATGGCAGATAGACATAGACCATGACCAAGCCGACCGCGAGATCGGTGCGCATGATCTGCAGAGGTTCCTTGATGAGATGCAGGTTCATAAGCAAGTCGTTCAATACGCCGTTTGCCGAAAGGAATATGCGCCAGCTAAAGATACGTATTATCAGATTTGTCCAGAAGGGGATAATGATCATCACGAGGAGCGTGCTGCGGATCTTGGCGGAGCTTCGGGCAATAAAATAAGCGACGGGATAACCCAGCAGGATGCACAGCAAAGTGGTCAAAAACGCCATGCGGAAGGAAATGAAGAAAGGCTTGAGATAGTCTCCGTTGAATATCTGACGGTAGCTTTCGAGGGAAAGCTCAAACTTGATATCGTAGATATCCGGGGTCAGGAAACTATAGATCACCACGATGAGATAGGGTAAGAGGAAAAAGACCATCAGCCAGAGCATCGCCGGTGCGGTCAAGATCCAGCTTTGGATGTTCTTTTTCTTTTGGTGGCGAAGTTCGCGGTCATTCATACTTTTCGATCCAACTCCGAGTAAGGTTATATCGTCCCACGCCGGGGTTGACGATGGGCAAGGTTTTCGTTCGTATAGTCGATGTCCGTGGCGTCTTCGTCTTTATCATCGATGAGCCACGTGTCCGTATCGTGCCAAAAGAGCCAGACAGCTTCCTCCCAGTCGAGGGCTTTCTCATCGAAATATACGCGCTTGTGCTGGCTGAATACGCGGAAACGCAAGTTACCGACCCGAACAATGTATTGGGTGTGAGTGCCAAGATAGAGGATATCCTCGATCTTCCCCTGGACTACGTTGATATCATCCTGATGATGCGGTTTGTAACGTGATATGGCGATCTTCTCGGGTCGCAGGGAAAGGGTCAGCTTCTGCCCTTTGTTCGGTCTGTGAATGAAGGTGGAATCGATGTCGATGTACTCGTTTTCCCCTATCTGACAGCGTATCTGGGCATACTCATCCTCGATGTCGGTCACCGCTCCGGATAGCATATTCGTCTCCCCGATGAAATAGGCGGAAAAGACGCTATTGGGACGTTCATAAATATCATCCGGGGGACCTTGCTGGACTATCTTGCCCCGATTCATCACCGCGACTCGGTCACTGATACTCATCGCTTCGCCCTGGTCATGGGTGACATAGATGAAGGTGATCCCGACGGCATCGTGAATGTTCATCAGCTCGATGAGCATGTGTTGGCGTAGTTTCAGATCAAGCGCGGCGAGCGGTTCATCCAGCAAGAGCACCTTGGGGTTGTTTATCAAGGCGCGGGCAATTGCTATCCGTTGTTTCTGACCTCCGCTGATCTGATCCGGATACTTATCCGCCTGGTCTTCCATTTTGACCAATGCCAGCATCTCCCGAACCCGACTCTTGATCACCTGCTTGGATTCCTTACGGATCTTGAGGGCAAAGGCGACGTTATCAAAGATCGTCATATGCGGGAAGAGAGAGTAGTTTTGAAAGATCGTGTTCACCGGACGTTTATAGGGAGGCAGATCGGTGATATCCTGATCTCCAACGAATATGCGACCGGTATTGGGAACTTCAAAACCGGCTATCATGCGCAAGAGAGTCGTCTTTCCGCAACCGCTCGGACCGAGGAATGAGAACAGCTCTCCCGGTTGGACGGTAAGGCTGACATTGTCAACTGCGCGAAAGCCGCCAAAGTCCTTGCTTAGATGCTCTAACCTTATTTCTTCCAAAGTTTATCCCCTATTTGAGAAAGAGTATTTTTTCAGTGCCGAGACTGACCCCTTGCTGCCTGAGGTGAATAAAGTACACACCCGAAGGAAGCTCGCCCGGTTCCCAACTGAGGAGGGTCTCCCCCGCTTTGAGCATGGGAAGCGATCTCTGCATCAGCTTTTGACCTTTGAGGTTGCAGATCATCATATCCACAGGCTGTTGCAGCGATCTGTCCGTCTTGATCCTGAGGCGAAGCTCGCCACAGAAGGGGTTTGGCATCGCGGAAAGATCCAGTTTTGCCGGGGGCGATTCGGGATCGGCGTTTCCGACCATTGGGTAATAGGAAATATATAGCACTATATCGTCAATGTAAATCCCGTCAGCGCGTCCGGAAGTGTTTGAAGTAAAGCGAAATCTAAAGCGGATGTCAGTTCCGGAGAGTCCGGTCAGATCATAGCTTTTTCGCGTCCAATCCTGCACACCATTGTAATAGTCCAGAGCGTTCCAGACCAGCCCATCCGTCGTATATTCCAGGGCAGCATAGTCACCATCGAGCGCGATGTTGTATTTCGTGTAGAATTGCAGATCAACGCTTTCCGCGCCAAGCAAGGAGACTGGGGATATCATCGAGCAGGTGTTGCTCACGTTATTCTGATAATTACCCGTGGGACTGTCCGCAAGCGCATATGAACCTGAGTGGCTTTGAGCTGTTGAGAGACCCCAGGGGGTCTGGCTGGTCCACATGGCGATCCCGCTTTCAAAGTTCTCATAGAGCCCGGGATCCTGCATGAGGCTAAAAGCCCAGCCATCTGAGATCTCGTAGAGTCCCGTGATCGTATTATAACCGTCTTTGGAGATACTCAGGCGATAGGCACCGGGATGGAAGTTCAATAGGGTAATGCTTCCATTCGAATCAGAAACATAGGTCTGCTCGGGATCGGTCATAAGCGTTAGGGTTGCGCCGCTGATCGGGAGTTCGGGGCTATTATCCTGAATGATCCGCAGATGAATATCCTGAGCGTCAGACGGGGAAAGAGCTACGTCTTCGGTCGTCAGTCCGGTATTCGTGATGGTCACAAGTCGCGTCTCTGATATATAGCCGGGTAGGTAGTAGCGAACCGTATAAGAGCCGGGGCTGAGAAAACGCCAATAGGAACCGGTCTGGGAGTACGCTTTATATTCCACACGAGCTACCGGATGATCGTCAATTCCCTCCACGTAGATAAAGGCAGGGATCGGAACACCGGTAACCGAATCCGTGACATGCCCCTGTAGCGCGGCTCTGTTTCGCCGGCTAAGGAAGCGCTTAGCACCATTTAGATTACTCTGAACGATCTGAGGGATGAATGATCCGTCCGGGATAAACTCTTCCGCCATTTCCACAGTATATGCAAAGATCCCGCGTGTACCATAAGCCCAGTCATCCAGACCTCCGGTCACGGGATATAGCTCCCAAGCAGGCATCGGATCATAGTATCCGGAGTTCTGTCCGTTTATCTGTCCGGCTATGTCCTCAGCCAGTGTGCGAAGCTCCGTTTCATCCGGAGCATAGAGGTTGCTGATGTAGCCATAGGGGTAAAGAACGTATTGACCATAGGTGTGGTAACTGATCCCGGCAATGAAGGGCTTGCTTTCCAGAAATGCTTTGAATGCTTGCGTCTCCGGCTCAGAGAAGGGAGCTATGCCATGGTAAGTAGGTGCATCATTGTCGTTCGTGGCACTGATGTAACCCCAGAGATAGCCGTAGTTACGATTGATATCCACTCCGTCCAGTCCATATCCGTATGTCTCGTAGTTAATAGTGTGATCATTGTTATTATCCCGGATGTTCTTGCGCCACCAAACGTCTGTTTGGTCGAGCACGAGCTTATGCCCATCAGGATTTACCATCGGCACTATCCATACCTGAGTGGTATTCAAAAGATCTGTGACAAATGGATCAGTTCCATAGGAGGAAAGCAGGTAGTTCAGGATGCTGAGGCTTACCTCTACGCTCATGGGTTCACGAGCATGATGGGCGCCGCAAAAATAGATAGCCGGTTCATCTTCATCGAGGTCTACGTTATGGGAGACCTTGATAGCTACGATCTCGTGGTCATATCCGGCGTAGGCAGGATAGAGAGAAGCATACTCGTGCCCCCAGCCATAGCCGATTGTCTGGGTGGACATCAGGTCAGGATAAATCGCGCTTAGCTCATTTATCTCGGTCATCATTGTCTGATAGGTATGATAACCGGGGATGTCCCTGCTGTGGCTATTGAGGTTTGCCTTGAGCTGAGCCTCGGTCTGCGTGATCCGGAGCCCGGGATGAGCTATCCGATAGGCAGGTAGTTCATCAACGCTGATCACCAAGTCCAGATATTCAGCGGGACGGTATCCGGCGATGTCCGCACCTTTGAGCTGGTATTGATGGATAAGATCAAGAGTGGGATTCGCAATCCTGACGACCAGACGTTCAGGGGATTGTCCGGATAGCCCGGAAACAAGAAATAGGAAGAAAACCAAGTAGAATAAGTAACGGCGCATATTTACTCCTAATAAAATAACAGTGGGGAATGCCGGGCGGCATCCCCACTGCTCGGAGGGCATTCTATGTAGGGTCTGTAGGCTGTAAGCACTAAAGATAATCCCACGTTTCTTGTCAAGTAATATTTCTGTATATTTTCGTCATCAGCTGTAGAAATGTATCTACGACAGTTAATAAGCAACGGCAATCTTCTTGGTGAAAGAATCGTTGCCCATTGTGAGCTGAACGAGATAAACACCTTGTGTCGAAAAGAATCTACTCTTTGCGTCGGTCTGGATTGTGAGTAAATTATTCCCATTATTCGTGGCAACATCGGTCTGCTGATATACTATTTGCCCTTTGATATTGAAGATCACAAGCTTGACCCTCATTCCCCGGGGAGCTGAGTATTCTATATTGATCGGGCTTTTCCGACTGCTGTTAAAAGGATTGGGATATATCGATCCCATAGACGGCGTGAGCGCAGGAGTCTGCTCTTCAACATTGGCGACGGTGCTGATCGGAACCTGCACCCACGTATCCTGAGTGGGATAGTATGCCGTGTTATGCTGTGATGAGCTGTCGATAGCTTTGATCTGATAATAGAAAGTATCATCGTCGGTATTGAAATCAGTGACATAGGAGAAGCTCCAATTGCCGTTTCCGTTGTCTTCCATCGGATAATCGAAGCTGGCTTGTTCGTCGATCCTGACCCGAAGGAATACTTGGGATACGCCATTATTGTCACTCACATTGGCTGTGAATAGGACAGGTTCGGTCTGATTGGTAATGGTTTGTAAATTGGTGTGCTGGATAGTCGGAGCTATCATATCAGGAGCCATGACAAAGAGATGTGGATCGTAGGCAGCAGTCAGAGGATGATTGTTTGATTTACCTGCCAGGTCTGCCCCATGGATGAAATAACGGATCGTGTCACCCTCAGCAAAGCCACTCAGCATAGTCGTATAGTCATCTCCGCTGAGATAGGTGAGCAAGCTTCTCTGCCAAGCTCCCTGATTAACTTTGTATGATACGAAGACAGAATCCGGATATACCGTAGTTTGTGAATATGGATGGATCTTGGCATTGATGGAGAAGTTCGTCCCAGTCTGAGTTCCATGATAAGGTGTATGCTCGATATAGAGCATCTGCCGATCCGGGATCTCGTGGGTCCGGCAATGCAGCGCATCGGTTGATTCCCAGGGAGTGGAAGAAGCTCCGGTGATCCCGATCACTTCGTATCCAGGTAGGGCTTGTCTATAGACGGCAAGAGCAGCAGCATCATATGAACCGCCCATGATCGGGACAAAGACCTTCTTATTGAGGATCAGGCTGTTGGTATAAGGCTGGTTTCCGGGAGTATTTACCCGGTAAACTTTATACGGATATCCCCAGGCGCAGTTTGTCTGAGCAAAGTAATTCGCGACCTGTTCGATAGCGTTATATTGGGCATGCGTTGTGGGCACTGAACGGATCAGCACTTTATCGGGAGCGAGGAACTTACCCCAACAGTCGATGTGATCGATGTAGGTATTATTGGGATCATTGATTACCATATAGTTCGTCACCCCGAGGTATTGCTGCATCTTCTGTCCTATCGCCGTCTGAGACAGATTGGTGTTTTCCTCATACACAAGCTGGGTCTGGGCTGCAGACCTGATCCCGTCACACATATAGTTCCCCCCCGTCTGCTGGAGATTCATCCCGTAATAGGTCAGTCCGCTGTTCTGAGCAAAAGTATAGGGGATCATATTGTCATTGGGACGGGGGCGATTATATTGAAAGTCCACGACGGCAAGCTGGTTGTTATTGAAGATGAACCAGGGACCAAAGTCACGCGTCCAGTAAGAATCCGTCGGAGCAATCATAAAGGTCACGTTTGCCATATTCACCCCACCGTTGTTAAAAGCGGTGGTCGCCTGATTCTGCACCGAAGCGCTGGATACTATGCAAATGACCTGCGCGGTATTGGACAAATGAGCGACCAGATTGACGGGGATACCCAGCGGGTAGCGGATCAAGACATGGCTGGCAGGTTCAAATTCAGCCACGGGACGAATCGCTCCGGTCGGAGGAGCTGTCTCAGTGAATCGCTGATCACTATCGCCTTTGGCGCTTTCGGACTTATGCTTGTTCTTGGCAAAGGCTGAGGTCATGCATAAGATCAAGACAAACAAAAGGACTACTTTGACTGTGGACTTAGGAAACATCTCTTTAAATACTCCTGAATCAATATTAGAGTGTTCTCCATACAATTTTTGAGCCACAATCCGAGAAATAGATGTTAATTGATCAGATAATCCGGATTCGAGCTTGATCAGAGTCAAGAGTATCAGTCGTCCGGGTTATTATGCGCAGAACAGACTTTCCGCTTGACAAATAGACAGCCTGAGAGAATATTCCCTAAAGAGGCAATAATATGAGTGATGAAAGGTTAGACTATTTGCATGAACTCGACCCGGATGAACTCACTGATGTCAGCGAGATCTACAAACAAAAGATGAAAGAGATCGGATACAAACCGTATCGAACCGCATCCGGGGGAGTTAAGTGGACAAGTCCGGCCGGGCGACTGTATCGCCTAAGTAAGAAGAACAAAAGCTGGAAGTTGCTGAGAAGATCCGGTAATGCTCCAAAACCTAACCAGATCAAGTCAGATTATATTAAACCGATCCTTGGCTTGATCAAGGACAATATTCTGTTTATGATGCTCGTGGCGGCAATCGCGCTGGGGATTATGGCGGTGATCAAATACAACCTGTTCTTTTGATGGAGATGAATTGAGAATACTATTGACGAATGATGACGGAATACACGCCAATGGCTTGAAAAGCATGGCTTTGAGACTACAGGAACATGGACACGAGATCATCATCGTGGCCCCGGATAGAGAGCGCAGTGCGGCTTCGCACTCGATTTCTCTCCACCGTGACATCCGAGTTACGAAGGTATCGGATCATGAATATGCAGTCGATGGAACGCCGGTAGATTGCGTGGTCGTTGCATTACAAAAGATCATCACAAAGCCCATCGACCTTGTCATCAGCGGAGTAAATGCCGGGCAGAACATGGGCGAGGACATCCTCTATTCCGGGACCGTCTCAGCCGCTACGGAAGCAGCACTTTTCGGTTACAAGGCAATAGCTGCTTCGATCTGCTCCTATAAAGATCAGATTTACGAGACAAGCGCCAAGTTCATTGCTGAGTTTGTCGATATGAATGTGCATCAACTAATCGAAGGAGTTGGTGTATTGAATATCAATTTCCCCAATCTCCCTTATGAACAGGTCAAAGGTATCCGGCTGACGCGTGCCGGTCATCGCAAGTATTACAATTTCATCAAGATCATCGAAGAAGACGAATCCGGCTTTGCCTATCAGATCGGTGGAGACAAACCTGTATGGGATCAGACACCCGGAACAGATGCCGAAGCAATTGCTGAGGGCTATATCTCCTTCACACCGCTCGGATTTGAGCTCACCCGAGGTGATTCCTTCCCCGTTATTCTTGATTGGATCGAAAATAACGATCTGCTTCAGTTTTAAGAAATGCGCTTTGAAGATCAAAGAAAACTCCTGGTTAGATCCCTTGCCGAGTCTGGTATAAGAGATGAACTTGTCCTCAAAGCCTTTGAAACAATACCGAGGGAGGATTACGTCAGCCCGGAGCTGAGAAATTATGCATATCGTAATCAACCTCTTCCCCTCTCCGAGCGACAGACAATCTCACAACCGCTGATGATCGCAGTAATGATGCAACACCTATGCCTTAGTCCAGAAGACATCGTCTTAGAGATCGGCACCGGTAGCGGCTATCAAGCTGCCCTGCTTTCCAAGATCGTTTACGAAGTATGCACGATAGAAAGAATTGAGAGCCTCTCCTTAAAAGCCCAGAAGCTGATCAAAGCACAGGGGATAAAGAACGTATTCTTTCGCATTGGTGACGGCTGGAGTGGCTGGGAAAAAGCCTATCCGCCTCATAAGTCTTTTTCCAAGATCGTTGTCACTGCCGCAGCTTCCGAAATACCTGAGAAACTTGTGGAACAGCTTTCGCCGGGAGGAATAATGGTCGTCCCGGTCGGAGATAATGGCTATCAGATTCTTACAAAAGTAATCAAAACAGACGAGGGGATCAGCATCACTCATCATGGTGCCTGCACCTTCGTTCCCATGATAAAATCATCCTGATCCGGGAGGATATGTGCTTTCAAGACTGATCGGTATCTTTGGCAAACCGGGAACAAAGGCGGAGAAATACGCTACCTTGACCCGGTTTGATCTTTTTAAGGATCTCAATTCTTATGAGCTGTTTCAGATCAGCAATATCTGCCATGAGAGGCAGTATCAGAAAGATGAACTGATCTTTGACCTGGGCTATCCCCTCGAAGCTCTTTTCTTGGTGACAGAGGGTGAGATCCTCCTCTCCGGAAATATCCAACCCGGCGGAGCTCAAAGCTATGGAAAGGGGAAGATCATCGGTCTGATCGATCTATTCTATGAACCGGTGCGGCACAGCAAAGCGGTAGCCCTGAGCAAAACCAAGGTTCTCGCGATCTCCAGAGAAGACTTTAACAATATCATCGACGATAACCCTCGCTTGGGCAGTAAGCTGCTGAAAACCTCAGCAAAGTTGATCAGCAGCCATATCTTCACCTTGAGTGAATCCGGAGCGCAGAGCAGATGAACCTGACGAAGGTCTTTGCATATCTTTTGCTCACTGCTGCCCTGGTTTCGGGCTTCCTTTTCTATCGCTATGTTTTTGGCTATCTTATCGCTGCGATCATGTTCTCGTATCTGATGGATCCTTTTGTGAACTGGTTTGAGCGTCGGAGGATACCGCGCTGGCTATCGATCCTGATCGTCTATATTCTGATCGTTGGATTGCTCATCTGGTTTGGAATTCGGATGGTTCCTTTGATCTCGAAACAGGGGAATAGCATCATCCAGACCTTGGGAGGAGATCCGGATAAGGCTTTACAGACAGTTCTGGGGCTCCCGTTCATCAAGTCGCTCAATGAGTTTTTTTCCAATTTGGATGACCAGATCCCCAGGCTGAGTCTATCAACCCTCTTCCGTGAAGGGGTCGCCAAAGGAATCCAGATCGCCAAGGATCTGCCCACGATACTTGTAAACAACTTTCAGGCAGTTCTGAGCACTCTCTCATTCCTCGCCGCTGTTCCCTTGATCAGCTTTTTCATTATCAAGGATAAACACCTTTTCCGTAAGGGTATCCTGGCGCTTGTGCCAAATCGTTACTTCGAGATGTCACTATCGATAATGAACAAGATCGACGAGACTGTCGGTAGATACTTTCGAGCAATGCTCTTCGAAGTGATAATCGTCGCAGTCATGGTTTCGGTAGCGTTTAGCATAGTCGGTGTTCCAAATCCTGTCCTGATCGGGGTCATAGCCGGGATAGCGAATATTATCCCCTATTTTGGACCTGCTTCCGGAGTGATCGTTGCAGCTTTAACGATCCTGATCACCGGAGCAAATCCTGTTCTGATCCTCTGGGCTGCCCTGGCAATGTGGATAGTGCAGATGATAGACAACAACATCGTATACCCGGTAGTGGTCGGGACTACCATAAACATGCATCCTTTAATTGTTCTCTTGACAGTTATTGCCGGTGGATGGATTGGGGGAATCCTGTGGATGCTGATCTCAGTTCCGCTGGTTTATATCGTGTATAGTTTGGTCACTGTGATCTACAGTAATCTAAAAGCATATAAATTAATCTGATAAACAAGGATAAAGTAAATGAGTATAGTCGATAAGTGTCATCAATTTCAAGATGCCCGCAAAGCTATGGCTTTGGGCTACTACCCCTATTTTCGTGAGATAAGTTCCGAACAGGATACAGAAGTGATCTGCAACGGAAAAAAGATGCTGATGATGGGGTCAAACAGCTACCTGGGTCTGACCAATCATCCCAAAGTCAAGGAAGCTGCCATTGAGGCAGTAAAGAAGTACGGAACAGGCTGCGCCGGTTCAAGGTTCTTAAACGGTACTTTGGATATTCATATCCAGCTTGAAGCCGAGCTCGCCAAGCTCTGCGGCAAAGATGCAGCTCTGGCTTATCCGACAGGCTACCAATCCAATGTAGGTTGCATATCTGCTATCGTTGGCAAGGATGAATACGTTATCACGGACAAATATGACCACGCTTCGATAATCGACGGTTGCAAACTTTCAGACGGAACTATGCTCCGTTATAATCACAATGATATGAAAGACCTCGAACGCGTTCTGAAAAAGATCGCCGGCAAAAATGCACTCATCGTGGTTGATGGGATCTTCTCAATGGAAGGAGATATTGCTGACTTGCCCAGTATCTTTGAACTCGCGGACAAATACAGCGCCCAGGTCATGGTTGATGAAGCACATTCTCTGGGTGTCCTCGGCGCAAGAGGTTCTGGAGCAACTGAACACTTTGGTTTGCTGGATAAGGCATCGTTCATCATGGGGACCTTTAGCAAGTCCCTCGCCTCGGTAGGTGGCTTTATCGCCGCTGAGGATGACCTGATCCACTATCTGAAGCATAAGTCCCGCGCACTGATCTTTTCCGCGTCCCTCCCCCCAGCTTCGACAGCCTCAGTTCTTGCCGCTCTGGAGATCATGAAGCAGGAACCGGAACGTATCAAACAACTGTGGGACAATACGAATTATATGCTGGAAGGCTTTAAGTCCATGGGGTATGATACGGGAAGCTCAAATACGCCTGTCATACCTTTGCACGTCGGAAATATGATGGTAGCCTTCCGAATGTGGGCACGTTTAGGCGAGGAAGGCGTCTTCATCAATCCCGTCGTTCCGCCTGCGGTTCCGCCAAATCAGTGCCTGATCAGAACATCTTTCATGGCGACCCATACCAAAGCCCAGCTTGACTTTGCCCTTGATAAGTTCCATTCCATTGGCAAAGAGCTGAAAGTGATCTGACGTTTTTTCCATTGACAGAAAAGTTTTATTCCCTACCGCATGAATTCATTGAATAAAATATAAGCCAATCTGGAGGAATGATGGCAAGCAAGAACAGTGCCGAGTATTATGGCAACCTAAAGGAGATGTCTCCGATCCGTGCCATAGCCGAGACGTTGATGAACAACCACCTCGTCCGTAAGGTGACGATGGCGGAAGCCTATGAAATGGCGAGAAAGCAGCCGGGTGTGACTGAGACAGATATGCTCATCTACCCGAAGTTTGCAAAGATGCATAACCTCCCTGAGGGTGCAAAGGTCCTGAATGACTGCCACGGAAACATTATCGGACGTACCGCCAAAGCCAGACGCTTTTATCACCGTCTGAACACCGAACAAAAGAATAAGGTAGAAGGGGACTTCCGCGAAGCCATCTGGCAGATGCAGCATTACCCCTTGATCAAAGCTGAAGCGATCCTCGGCATGGAAAGCGATCTGATGATCAAGGCTACCTTCATCACGACTGAGACAGACGTAGTGAATCTGTACAACTGGCTTCTGAACTTCTCCCCTTACGAGTCTCTTCAGGCTCAGTACGAAGCAAGCCCCAAGCTCCCGATCCAGGATATCATCCTCATCGCTTTTAACGAGTGGACATGCAACGACACCTTCTATAACAACGTTGGAGCACCTCAGCTTGCTCTTGTCGATGAGAAGCACAATGTCATCGTCAATCTCGGCATGAAGTATTTCGGTGAACGCAAGAAAGGCACCCTTACCCTTGCCTGGACTTCCGGTATTCGTATCGGTATGGCAGCCTGCCACGGTGGGATCAAGGAGATCGACTTTACCACCACCAAAGACAGCGCCTATCACAAGCTTGGCAAACGCTCCATTGCCTTCTACGGCTTATCAGGAACCGGGAAGTCCTCCCACACCAACAATCATGACAATGCCGGGACCCTTCCGGAAGGGTTCTCTAAGGTCGTAATGCACGACGATGCATTCCAGATCGACCTCGAGAACAAGATCTGCCGATGCTGGGAACCTACTCTCTTTGACAAGACCGATAGCAGAGACATCAACCATCCCGACTGGAAGTATTGCCTTGCCCTGATGAACCATGCGGTTCTCGATATCGACGGCAAGCGTTGGCCTGTGGGGCTCGACCTCCGCAATTCCAATGGCCGTGCCCTTCTCGACCGCGACCTCCTCGGTGATCACGTCAATGCCTGCGCTTTCCCCAAAGCTCTCGTTTGGCTTATGAAGGATACAGTGCTGCCTCCGGTGATCAAATGCACCGATAAATACCTGGCGATCGCCATGGGCGCAGCGCTCATGACCCAGCGTAACCGAGCGGAGAACGTCACGGAAGACGAGCTAAAGAAGCTCGTGTTCGAGCCTTTTGCCAATCCTTTCCGCGTCTATGAGCTATATCACGACGTCGATGCCTTCCTTTCCGTCGCGGATAACGGAGCAGATTTCTACTGCTTCAATTCCCGCGGATATTGGAAAGACTCCGATGAGAAGCTGGAGTCCATTTCTCTGACCACCTCCCTGACCCTGCAGACAGCGATCCTGACCGAAGCTCTGGAATGGGAACCCTGGGATCTCCTCCCCGGTACAATGATCCCGACCAAAGCCTCCGTTGAGAAACTCCTCCCCGGTTTCTATGAGAAATACCTTCCCAATAACCGGAACAACATGGCGGATTACATCTCCTTACTCAAGGATCGGTTCAATCAACGTATCGAATTCCTCAAGTCTTCTGATATGAAAGACCGTCCCGAGACCTTGCAGAAGCTGATCGACGCCTTGCAGATCAAAGCATAATATCACAAGATCATAAAACAAAAGCCGTGAGCTTAATGCTCACGGCTTTTTATTTTGTCTTAGAAATATCTTCTGCTCCAGCTTTTGCCGGAGCTATGCTCATACGGACTTCAGCTCAAGTATCCTGTCCCTCAGTTCCGCAGCCTTCTCAAAGTCCAGCTTTGCAGATGCCCGATTCATCTCTTTGGTCAGCAGCTCGATTATCTTGTCCTTGTTATCCAGCTCCAGATAATCCATGAACTCCTGCTTGGCCTTTGCCTTTGTCTCTTCCTTGGCACCAACGCTATCGACCTTATCATAGCCCTCGGCGACCGCTGTGGACTGCATGATCTGCTCGATGGTCTTCATGATCGTTTGGGGAGTGATCCCATGCTTTTCGTTATACTCAAGCTGTTTCTCTCTCCTCCGGTTCGTCTCACTGACAGTCCTGTTTATCGCATCGGTCAGGACATCAGCATAGAGGACAACCTTGCCATTGACGTTACGCGCGGCACGTCCTGAGATCTGGATCAAGGAACGGGTAGAGCGCAAGAACCCGGTCTTATCCGCATCGAGGATCGCAACCAGTGATACTTCCGGGAGATCGATACCCTCACGCAGGAGGTTAACTCCGACCAGGACGTCAAATTCGTTTAAGCGCAGCTCTCGGATGATCTTTGCCCTTTCAATGGTATCGATATCACTATGGAGATATCTGGCTCGGATCCCGGCATTGTGAAGATAGGTAGTGAGGTCCTCTGCCATACGCTTGGTGAGGGTCATGACCAGGGTCTTGTGCCCCATAGCGACCCTTTCCCGTACTTGAGCGATGAGATCATCGACCTGATGCTTGATCGGCTTGATCTCGACCTCGGGATCGAGCAATCCAGTCGGGCGGATGATCTGTTCGACGATCTCCCCCGCGGTCAAGCTAAGCTCATAGTCCGCCGGAGTCGCAGAGACGAAGATCACTTTCTTCATGAACTTCTCGAACTCCTCAAAGCGCAGAGGTCGGTTATCAAATGCGGAAGGCAGCCTGAATCCATATTCGACGAGGTTCTTCTTACGGGTATAGTCCCCTCCGAACATCCCGTGCACTTGCGGAATGGTCACATGGGATTCATCGATGACAAAGAGGAAGTCTTCCGGAAAGTAGTCCAATAGACAGCTGGGCGGTTCTCCCGGTTGTGCCCCGGTCAGGTGCCTGGTATAGTTCTCGATCCCGGAGCAAAAGCCCAGTTCCCGCATCATCTCCAAATCAAAGCTGGTTCTCTGTTTGAGGCGATCCGCCTCGACGTAGCGTTGATTATCGAGATAGTATTGGACTCTCTCATTCATCTCCGTCTCAATGGAGTGGAGAGCAGCGCGCATCTTATCATCATTCATGATGAAGTGGATCGCGGGATAGATCGGGTACTCCTCGACCTCTCCCAGACTGTTATAGCTGATCGGGTGGAGCTTTTCCAGCTTGGATATCTCATCTCCAAAGAATTCGACCCGTAGGCAATGCTCCAGATAAGCGGGATAGATATCGACGATATCGCCTCTGACCCGGAAGGCACCTCGCTCAAAAGCTATATCATTGCGGGAATAATGTGCGGTGACCAGCTTCTTGATCAGTTCGTCCCGATCCAGCCTATCCCCTACCTTGACGCGGATCAAGGCTTCGCGATATTCCTCCGGAACACCAAGACCATAGATGCAAGACACGGAAGCGACGATGATCACGTCACGACGTTCCATCAGACTCATCGTAGCTCTCAGACGCAGTTTCTCTATCTGGTCGTTGATTGCACTGTCCTTTTCTATATAGATGTCTTTGCCCGGGATATAGGCTTCCGGCTGATAGTAGTCATAATAACTAATGAAGTATTCGACGGCATTATCGGGAAAAAGCTGCTTTAGCTCTCCATAGAGCTGCGCTGCGAGGGTTTTGTTATGTGATAAGACCAAGACCGGACGATCCAGCCTGGCAATGGTATTGGCTATGGTAAAGGTCTTTCCGGAGCCGGTCACCCCGAGTAGTACCTGAAATTGTTTGTCCCCGTTTATACCTTCGACAAGCTGCTCGATAGCTTCCGGCTGATCTCCGGCAGGCTGATATTCCGACACAAGGTTGAATAGTCCCATCTCTTTCCTCGTCAGTATTGTTAAATGGTTTCAGCTATGTTTACTCATCTCCGCAGCATTTCCCGGAGATCTTCATCCAGTATCCGATATCGCAGGAAAAATTCCGCTTGACGTATGCAATGCTTTCTTTAGTATGGACACATAAATCGATTTATCGATTTTCTGTCGAGAAAATAAACTAATGGAGTATAGATAATGTTATCAGCTAATGACTTGCAAGTCAATTTTGAAAACCTGCTCAAGCTCGGCTATGCCGTGATCGATGTGCGCTTCAAAGATTACGACTTCTGTTCGGATAGTCACAAGCTCGTAGTTGGCAGAGTGGACGCAGACCGGGACGAATTTTATCCCGAGATGCTCAAGCAATATACAGGACTTGATGTCAAACCCAGCGAGATGTACGAGATCTGGACGGAGATCCTCATCCACAAGATCAAAATGAGCCAGGTACTCAATCGTGACATCGCGATCAAAGTCGCCGCATTGGACTATATCGAAACAGTTTACCCTAAGAAATGACCGAGCAAACCCTCCTGCTTATCAAACCGAACGCCGTTTTGCATAAGCATGCGGGTGAGATCATTTCCATTATAGAAGCCAAAGCATTTGTGCTGCGAAATATCAAGGTCATTCAGTTTGACCGGCATTTCGCAGCCCTTTTTTATGAAGAACACCGGGGGAAAGAATTCTTTGAACGCCTGCTGGACTTTATGTGCTCCGGCACGACCATCGCCCTGCTCCTGGAAAAGGAGAACGCTGTCTCCGCCCTGCGTGACCTCGTTGGCGACGCAAACCCCTCTAAACGCAAACCCGGCACCATCCGGGATATCTATGCCGAAGGCATCACCGAAAACGCTGTCCACGCTTCTGATTCCCCCGACCACGCCAAACGCGAGATAGCTCTCGTCTTTGGCAACCGCTGATCTATACCGCTTATCATGACCTATCCTCCGATCCTTATCGTAGGGTCTCGCGCTTAGGATCAATGATGCAACAGGGTTATCTAAGAGGCTTGTGCCGCTATTCCTCTGGATCAGCTAATTACGCAGGATCATCACTCTGGCTGATATCTGCCTACCCCGGACACTCCCTTTCGCCAAGTATATCCCGCTGGCAACCATATGTCCCGTTTCATCCTTCCCATCCCAGAGGAAGTTGAGTCCCGCGTCGATCTTCTTGCCATCAACAATAGTTCGGATCTTCTGCCCTCTTAAGTTATAGATCTCCACCGCTCCGTCGAGTTCATTATCGGCGAATAATCGGATCGTGACCTCACTATTAGCCGGATTTGGATAGCATGTGAGTAGAGCTGTAGCAGCACTATCAACCGGATCATCTACCGCTGAATAATCATATGCATAGATCGCAATGTTATCCTGACCAAAGAGATACATGTAGTCGTCGTCCCATTCGATATGCGCGGTGTAAGAATACTGCGGCAGAAAGTACACGGGAGTCTGAAATCCCATAGGGTAGCCACTCGTCGCATAGAAGCTGATCCCCAATTCACTGCTGACGCAGACGTAATCACGGAAGTGCCCCCAGTGTATATCATTCTCGACATAGAAAGAAGACATCTGATTATAGAATCCTGCAGAGAGTGAAGCATCTGTGAGGTTCCGCAGAAACAGATAATCACCCGCATAATAGATGTAGCCAGGCTGCGGAACGACGTTTGGAACTATCCGAAACAGAGATGCGGAATTGTTCTCGAACCCGTGGAATATGTACAGATCTGCATTTGCGGGTGGATTCAATTCCGTCATATATAGATAGTTTCCGCAAAAGACAGGAGACTTGAGGCTTAGTCCAAGGTAATAGTTATACACCATTGGCGCATCCGTCCCAACGATATGATACTTGGTAATCCGTTGTGAGATATTGTTATATATGTAGTAATAGCCCGGCTCTGCGTAATTGAAAAACATCGCGATATACTGCTGTTGAGACTGTTCATCGATCAGCACCGGTGCATTCAACGTACTGATATCATAGATTCGAAAGTAAGTTAGAGCTTGGCCTGGTTCCCGAAACTGCCCCAATAGATAGTTTCCGCAGATATCGATGTATCCGGAGCAAGACCCAAGAATCGAATACATGTACTGAGGATCACTCGGCTCTGAAATATCGAAACAGGCTATGCCACCGCCGGAGGTTGGCTGGAGGATATAGCTTCCATATCTGTGTCCCGCGCTTGACAGAACATTATAGCGGGAGCATTTTGATACGAATGAGACCGTGTCGTCAGCATTCAGCTCAAGAGCGACTGATCCATAACCGGCGGTCGTAAGAAAGATATTACTCCCAAACGCGGTCAGATTGCCATCCCCGGGATCTGTCTCCAAACCCGGAGGAAAGCTCTGAGCATGAGCCAGAACCGGGCTATCCGGCATAGAGATATCATACACATAAAACCCGCATTGTTCGTTTTGATTGTAGTAAAAGACCAGCTTATCCATGCACAGTACTACTGCGGATCGGTAGCCAACCGGAACCACTCCGATAGCGTACCACACGTTCTGATCGAATAGCTGCCAGAGCTTCAGTTCAAACTCATCTTGAATAGCGACAAGCTGATCTGAGATCATCACGAACCTGGGAAAGGTGCCAATAGGATAGTTTAGGGTCACTATCCCATATTCGACGAAACCATCATCATGGATTCCAAAGATCGAAAAGGGCATTTGACCCGTTGCCCTGCAAATGATCCTTTCCGATCCTATCTGCTCATAGTATAGATGATTATGCAATTCTTCCACGATCTGTAGGGACTGGGGATCGATCATACAGATTCCGGTGATCAACCCGTTGATGGTGCGTTTGGTGATCAACTTACCATTGATCACCCGCATCTGAAAGAACCTCTGATCCTGCTCCCCGATTGGGATAGTACCGCTCAAAACAGGAACGTAAGGATCTGAGACGTTTACGCGGTAAAGCGCTCCGGCTGTCGCAGCAGGATTTGTAAATTGACCATATTCGACCGCGATATATATTTCATCCCCAAGCTTGACCATTTCGGAACTCATCCCATCCAGACCAAAATTCGCCACTTCGGTAAAGCTCCCATCAAGGCTGTCCCACAAAGCAACCTGAAATCCATAGCTATTTGGCATATAGACGTATGGATAGTCTATCACTGGCTCTCTTTCCGAACACCAGTCATGCGAAGTATAGGCAAAACGGGAAACCTCTGTAAAGCTCAGCCCATACCCAACAACACAGATAAGCATTATGGAGAACACTGCGATAGCGTGCTTGCCACATCTGCTAAAAGCACTGACCAAGTTCATCTCTTCCTCCTAGTTTATATCCTCAATGATACCATGAGCACCGCTACGCAATGACCGCTCTTCAGTCTATGATAAGTAGTGCGTCTATCCTATTGCTATATGGGTAATTCAATGTATGTCTCTTTGATCTCTGACGCTCTACTCGATCACCAATATCTTATGCGTCTTACTAGTTCCTGTGGTCTCCAGTCGGATGAAGTAGATCCCCGGAGCGACTCTTGCTCCGCTTGCATCTCGTTTATCCCAGGACAGGCTATGTTCTCCGGCTCTAAGCATGCTATCTTGCAGCACCTTGATGAGCTGTCCCCGCAGGTTGTATATCATTAGCTTGGTATGCTCCGCTTTGGGTAGGTTTAGCCTTAGCATAAGGGCTTCACGGACAGGATTAGGATATGCCGTCATTTGCAGGTCTATCTCCGGGGTATCGGTATCCGAAACTGCGGAACCAGAACCGAAGTTAATAGTATGTGAGGCGATCTCACTCGGCTCAAAGTCCTCCCGATAGCCGATCGCTTTGACGACGACGAGGCTATCCTCATCGGAGATGACCTGGAAAGGTCCTGAATAAGGCGTTGAACCCTCATCCGGATCGCTCCCATCCAGCGTGTAATAGTACCAAGCGCCATCCGTAGCACCGGTTATCGTGACCAGGACAGAATTACCCTGAACAGGCTCCGGATAGGTGATCATCGGAGTATCGACCCGATTGTAGAAATACGGATATCCATCGTTGTGATAGGCTACATCGTGGAGCCAGACACTTCCAAAAGACCAATCATAATAGCAGTTGGTTCCATAGGGATAGGTCATATGATCCGTCGTCATCCCGAGTCCTATGGGAGAAGTCGCCTGTCCGCTGGTTTCGATATCCCAAAAGATCGAATAGATGTACGAACCTGATTGTCCCCCCGATCCGGCTATTCCTCCGCAGTTACTTCCGGTACAGATAACTGCCCCAGTACTATAGCAATATTCGATCACCGAATTATCTACATTTAGATCGCCGATCAATCCGCCGACCCTGAACTCCCCCTCAACCGATGCGCGGGAATAGCAATCACTCATTCTAAGCCAAGTAGCATCCCCGACCAGACCGCCAATCCGGGAATAACCATGTATCTCTCCTCTTACGGAGATCCTGCTCAAGGTCACGCTTCTGACCAAGCCGATCAATCCTCCGACCTTCCGGTTTCCATGGATATTGACGTTGGTCAGGTTCACGTTTCGCAGTTCGGCATTCCAAGCTGCCCCAAAAAGACCTACGGGATGATCTGCCGAGTTCCGGGCGATATAGAGATTGGATATCTTCCATGAGCCACCGTCATAGACCCCTGTAAAGGCGGGATGGATATACATCATATCATCTCCGATGGGCGACCAACCTTCACCGGAATTATAAGGCTCGACGTTCAGATCGATATTGCAGATCTGTTTGAAACACGCATTCGGAGCCAAGCGCACCGCATCGAGCTGCTGAGGACTGGAAACGAGAAAAGGATCTGACTCACTACCGTCTCCACCGGCAAACAATCCGATATAGTAAACTGCTGTTGAGACCGTGCTATTGACAAAGCCCGGGTAAACGGCAAAAGCCTTGAGGGTGGTCGAAGCAGAGATGGTGAGCGGAGCTGTGTAGATTGCCGAGGCAATAGTTGGATCCCTCCCATCTAACGTATAATGAATGACCGCGCCGGTAGTGGGAGTGCTAATGCTGACCTGGAAAGAAGAAGCGAAGCATCCGGAACCTTGCGAGATTTCCGGGCGAACGACCACACCCAAGGGATTGAATCCCATCATATACGGGTAGCCATTGTTTTGGTCTGCCTCCGTATCTGCGATCCAACGGCTGAAAAAGTCCCACCCGACGTAGGTATTCTCCGCGTAGGGATAGGTCATTTGCGCGGTAGTTCTGCCCTCACCTCCGTTTGAAATGCTCGTACCGCTGGTCTGCATATCCCAGTAGCATGAGACGACACTCTCACTCTCTCCGGAGGGGATGCCAAAGACACCGTATCTTTCTGATTGATTGCTCATTTCTCCGCTATAATATGAGTTTCTGATGCTACTTAGTTGCATATAGTAAACTACTCCCGCGGCAGTTCCACCTCCGGAGAAATCTATCCTCGAATAGCAATCGCTGACTGTGCTCGTATACAAATATCCCGCGATCCCGCCTGCAGAGTCATTTTCGCTGATACTTCCGGTCGTAGTGCATTGTGAGATCGAGCTATATCTCGCTCTGCTACAGATCCCTCCGACAAATTGATTTCCTCCGCTCAAGTTTGCCGAGACCTGGCAGGAATGGATCGTGCTGTACTCCACAAATCCTACGAGACCCCCGAGCGCAATCCCACCGGAGAGGGTTCCACTCACCTTGCAGTTCATGATCTCTGAGTGGGATGAATTGCCTGCCAATATCCCGCCGGAACCACCGACCGTTATATCTGCATTTAGGATCTGTATCCGCTTCAGCACCGCAGCACTGATCTCACCAAACAACCCCTCTGGATATGACATGCTAATGATGTATAAGTTTGTGATGAAAAATCCACCGCCATCATATACGCCCCGAAAGTTATCAGAAATATCTCCTATGGGCATCCAGCCATCACCCTGGTTATAAGGAGCAACGTTCAGATCAATATTGGCAGTTTGCAGAAAGTGCGCAGTCTGATAATTCCGCACGTTGTTCAGATGCTCAGCAGTCTGAACCAGATAGGGATCCGCGGCAGTTCCGCTTCCCCCAGCGAACTGCGCATATAGCGGAGTTCCGCTGATAAACACGACCAAAAGCACTATACATAGGCTTATCTTTGTATATAACTGCTTGTCCATAAACACCTCCTGTGCTTGTTATTAATCTGTATTCAGCACCAATTAGTTGTCAAGAACTATTTTTATCGCAGAGTCTTCCCTATCCCTCACATCTCCCGGTCATAGATCTCCCAACCCGGGACTTCCGCGATCAGCCCTGCTATCACAGCTGTTTTGACGCTCCGGCAGGGGAGTTCATTGGCGAAGATCTCTTCCCGGGTGATCAGCTTTAGGTCTATCTCCGGGTGCAGCTCTGCCATGCGATACATGATCCGCAGATACAGCGAAGACCACGACCGCAATTGCCTCTCCCGGTTTTCCTTGAGCGAGTTATAGCCCAGGAGGTAATAGCCCAGATCCAACTTATAGCCCTCGGACGGCTTCAAACCGTAGATCCGGGAACTGATCGAGCCGACCTTTTCGTGTTGCGCAGAAAGCTCCGGATAGACCCGTTTGCGCGCATAGACCTTGTTCTCCCCCGGCACAAAGTAATACACGACCTCGTCGTACTTCCCCGTGACCGCCGGTAGTCCATTCTTAATAGCGACCTTCATGATTCGCTCCTTTTCGTTTTTGATCTCTCTATATACTTATGGGGAAGAAAATCTCCAAATAGGGCAGAAAATCCCGAACTATTTTTGATCATGTGTGCGGGTATCGCCTTATCTGTATGATCTATAGTTAGTTAAGGATGATAAGAAATTCCCGTCACGCTCATAGATTCTCCGAATGATCTCCTAAGGATTATGATAAGCCTCTTGGGCTCCTCTTGGACTCCTCTTGGGGTCCTCTTGGGTGGCGACCCAAGAGGCTCCCAAGAGGAACCCCTGTGGCGTTCGATATGGAAGAGTGTCTGCGATGAGCAAGCACCCTCACTCCGTAACGCTGGCTTTAGCCGGCTGTATCGCTGGCTTTAGCCGGCATATTCGCTACATCTCCCGTGCATGAAAAATGTGAAAAGCCCCGCTCCGATATCTACTATAGAGGGCAGTTGCCGATGAAAGTCCGCCTAAGGAGCTCTATTCCGATGGACACGCGCCGACTAAAGTCAGCGCTACGACCGGCTAAAGCCAGTGTTACAAAAAAAGAACCTCCGCTGATATACCAACAGCGGAGGCACATAGGTCTATACATTGGAGGATCAATGTAATGTTAGATCTAACTATCAGACCACATACATATATTTCCGATTACTACGCAGCTTCGTATTCGCTGGGCTTCTGCGGGATCTGTTCCATCCAGCTTTTTCAGATAATAGTTCACTGCTTGCCTTATCTTACGACGTGCTTTCTCATTATGTCCGGAGAACTGCTTGATATCTCCGGAGGGGGTGGACGTTTCCATTAGATAGTCTTCGTACTTCATTTCAAGATCTCTCAGGTCTTCAACTGCAGCGAGATCGTTGTTATCAAGTGCCGTTTGAATCATTGAACGAATCGCTTCCAGAGCTCGTCCGACCTCGTTAATCGTTAGCCTGTCTGTCTTTGGAATAGGCAGTTCAGGATCAAAGTAATAGGCATCGAGTTCCTTGATATAGTGATATCTCGGATCATCATCGACATACTTATAAGGGCATGTTTGATCCCATCCAAATAACGCGGAAGCCGGGATCGGCTTTCCGGGACGACTACGAAGTACCTCGATGTATGTTTTACCATCGAGCCGAGTCTCCTTGATACTCAGTTTACCTCCACTCTTCCCTCTAAGGGGCTGGGGTTTCATATTAACCTCCCACTTACATAATTTGCATAGGAGTTTGTGATATTTTTTGATGTACATGACCCAAAAAATTCTTAACACCTCAGCGGTAAGTGTTGCTAAGCTATAGCAAGGAAACAGGTATGTTGTCAAGAAGTTTTTTTAACGTATTATTACTTATATGTAAAATAGTAGATTAGAATGCATGAGTATTGTAAAGCCCTATTTATAAATGGATTACGCTTGCATTTCAAAATTGTTTAAAAACCTTAGAAAGCGTATAACTATGTGGTACAATGATTTTAAGCGATATGGCGTTTTATCAACAGGTTAGGAATGCTGATTTTCTCTTGACACAAAAGCCGAGCCCAAATGTTTGGTTTTCCCGAGTTAGGGCAGCTCATATATGGACATCAATTTGTTATCAATACTCTACTAGTTCTTGATATTTTTTTTCATCTCCCGGACTATCTCCATCGTGCGAACGCTCACCGTCGTGACTCGCTTGATCAGGTCGATAACCTTGTCTTTGTAATCGGCAAAGCGATAGGTATTGAAAAGCCGGGCGATGGTCGGGTCTTTGGGCTTTTTCTCTTTGTATTGGTCGAGTATCCATTCCAGGGCAGAGCGGTTCCCCAGTTTGTAGTCCCAGGCGAGGGGCGGGATCCCGGAGAGGGAGCTGTCCTCATCCAGAATGATGATGCCATGCTCTTTATCTGCTTTGAGCTTTGCCTTTGGGGTGGAGCCATCTTCCCGGATGCCCGTCTCACGTAGCTCCAAGTCCCATTCGTCCACGCTCTCAAAGCCTATATGCAGAGCCATCAGTTCCTTTCCCCAATCCGCCCATTGCCGGAAGCCGTCGTAGAGGGGGACGCGTGGCAGGCTCCGCTTTAGGTTTTGCTCATATTTGCGCCGGTATGCGGGATCGTGGAGCACGGCATAGACGTAATGGAAGATGTCCGCTTTGGTGATCTCCTGATCCTGATAGTGGTCTCTGAAAAGGCTTAAAGCCCAGTCGGTGATGTTGTCTTGACGTGTGCCGTCTGAGGAATAGGTAAATTCAGGTATGCTTTGACACACTCCAAAGAAGTTTAGATCACAGAAGGTATTTGATACAAAGGCAGAATATCCTTTGACTGCTGCAAGACTGGGTATGTAGATAATTCTATTTTTTCGGCTAGGTGAGTATATAATGAATTGATCAAAAAGAAAAAGTCTATGTGTAACTATCTTATCGAAGTATGCATTAACCTTGTAGAAAGGTCTATACATAGCTTGATACACCTTGTTTTCATCATATGTGATGGAATCATTTCTCAGGACATGTTTTTGAATATCAGTCGTCCACTTGATATCTCTTGAGATAAAATCCTCTACTGGTACTTTCTTATCGCTATTGTTCCATCTATCAAGCTCTGTGTTATAATTGAGAACAAAGAAGTTGACTTTCTCTTTTAAGTTACTTTCGTTCACGTCATAACACCATTCATCTCGGTTAGTTTCTATTCCAAGGCAGTATTGGGTAAAGATAGCATTCCTATTTGAGTTAGTCTGTTTTACTGTTTTATCTACTACTGGTATCAAATCCTCGTAGTCGTTATCTGTAATGTTTAACCAGTTGCTATCATTATCCGGTTCGATATTCTCAAAGGGAATATCTTTGATCTTGTTTGTTGATAGCCACTGAAGTTTACCATCTTTTAACCAATCGTCGGACATTGTAAAGTACTTGATCCTGCAAGCTTTGTTCTCCCTTGCTTCTTTGTGGATGAGGAACATGATCGCTACTCCGGTCTGTATCCCGAAGACGTTGTGAGTTGTTCCGGCGATCTTGGGGTTTTGACGCACGTCACTTTTGGTATCGATGATATAAGCATAGTCAAATTCATCGGCGAGCACCTTGCGAAATCCGTCGAAGGTTCGGCTGTCGATAAAGGAACGGTTGGTAATGAAGGCGATGATCCCGTTTCGATCTACCCTGTCCATTGCCCAGCGGTAAAACCTCGCATACATATCATAGACTTTGGTCATTTGGGCTTTGCTGTGTTTGATATAGGTCGCCTTGATGCGTTTATCGATACTCGGATACTCACGGTTTTTGTTGTTCTCGTTCTCGTTCTTTTGATTGGCATTGTAAGGCGGGTTGCCGATAATGACTGATATTTTGCGTTCGGTCTGGCGCTTGATACGTACGGCATTTTCATCCGTAACACTAAATATGAGAATCTCTCCGTCTTTTTGAACATTAATGCAGTTATCGAGGGTATCGACGAAGCAGAGGTTTTCAAATTCGGCATAGGACTGCATCTTTTGTTTGTAGGTCAATTCGATGTTGAGATTGGCGATGTAATAGGGGAGGATCTCTACCTCGTTGGCGTGGAGCTCGTGCTTATACTTATATTCCAGCTTGTGGGTGCTGATGTGGTCGATGATATCGCAGATGAAGGTTCCGGTTCCAGTCGCGGGATCGAGGATCTCGACTCCTTTGTCCTCCAGCATTTTGCCGAAGTGCTTTTGCAGGAGGTAGTCCGTGCTGTCGATCATGAAGCGGACGATCTCATTCGGGGTATAGACGACGCCGAGGCGATCCGCTTTTTTGGGGTTGTAGCTCTTGTAGAATGTCTCATAGACGACCTTTAGAAACATCTGCTTTTCGTGGTGATTTGCGATCTGAGCAGCTCGGGCGTTTATAGCTTTGTAATAGTGGGAGATCGAGGCAAGGCTCTGCTGACGCAGGGTCTTGGTAAAGAAGGTCGAAACGAGCTTTTCCAGTTCGTGAGCGATATTGTTATCCTGGTGAAAGTAGGGTTCGTCAAAGATGGTATTGAAGATGTCGGAGGTGAGGATATGCTGGATCACCATTTCCCGGATGTCCTCGGGAGTGATCGCCGGGTTCACCACCTCACGCATGAGGCTGAGGAAGCTGTCCCGCTTGGCGGTGTAGTCCGGAAGGCTTTCGGCTTTGGAGATGATGAGGTCACGCAGGGCAGATGTGACCTTCGGGACGTCGGCTTTGAAGAGTTCGATAGCTTGGCGGAATTCGCGGACTTCGGTGCGTTCAAAGCTGACGAAGGCACGGAGGAGCTTGTCCAGAGCTTTGGTATCGGCAAAGGAACACTCCATGATGCGGATGCCGTTTTGATAGAGAACCGCCCGGGTGCTATCCTCGAAGAAGATATTGTCATTGGGATAGCCTTTTTCGAACTTCTTGGCGATCTCCAGCTCGAGGTCGTCATATTCGTCTTTACTCTCCCAATAGCCCCAGTCCAGGACGAGATTATCCTTGAGCGTGCCATCGGGGGTGACTTTGCGTCCTTTGGAGCCCTGCACGGCTACTTCCGCGACGAGGCGCAGGTCTTTTGCCCTGGCATATTCATCGATCAGTTTGATCATTGCCGAACGGATCGAGGATTCGTTCCCCTTTCCACTGCGAAACTTGAGAGTCTCCAGTTCTTTCAGATAGTTCCGGATCGCAAATTCGCTCATTTATCCCTCTTTGCCGGTATTTACTTTCGCCGGGAATCACTTTCCCACTTTCAGCAAAGCTCGGGAAGTGGACTTTGTTGTCAATAAATATTCACAAGCGAAATTGAAAGGCAAGATATTGCCAACAGCCGAAACAACGGATTGCATTGAGTCGTTATTCGGTTAGTCTTTTATATATAAACAATAGACGATGATAATAGATTCAAACAGAGGTTAAAATGTTATATACGATTACCACTCGCGCAGACTTTGCGACTGTATGCAGTAAACTGGAGAAAGCCATTTCCGAACACAAGTACGGGCTTCTTCATGTTCACGACCTTCGGAAAACTATGGCTGATAAAGGCGTCGAGTTTGAGCCGGAATGCAAGATATTTGAGCTGTGCAATCCTCACCGAGCCAAGCAAGTACTGGACGTTAGCTTAGAAGTTTCGACTGCTCTCCCCTGCCGCATCTCAGTATATGTCAAAGATGGACTGACCGTCCTGAGCACGTTGAAGCCATCGATGATGATCAGTATGTTTGGCTTGCCGGAATTGACAGATGTTGCCGAGAGCGTTGAAGATAGCATAGCTGCTATCATGCAGGATGCCGCGAAAGAATAATATCGCTTAGAGCTATGACCGGCTGTTTCGCGTGGGTATCGGAGCCGCTGCCCCCGCGATACAGCCCGGTTAATCAAGACGAAGCCAGCCACTTTCTACTGATCATCGGCGTGTATAGCCACCAATTATACAACTTTCACCACTTTTCTTTGTGCAAGCTATCGGTTTACTTATCAAGCTGTTACGCACCTGCCAGTGAAAATCATCGAAAATAGTTCGTTATTTTCTGCCCTTTTTCTTGATTTTCTGCCCCATAAGTATATAGAGGGATGACATGCTGAACTTCTGATGAAAGAGAACGAGATACTTCAGCCTCGCCGGGAAGACCGGGGAGGATTCGCGAAATCTGAAACCGGGAGAAAGGCAGTCAAATATAAAACCCTCAATATATATGGAGGAAAAGATGAAAGTCTTTTTCGAAAACGGGGTTGCCGCCTACTCGGGCAAATTCGCTGAGGTCATCTATATGACGACCTTGAACAATCGTCTGTGCCTTGCGCGCAAGTACACCTATCCGGAGCTCGGAGCGGTGCACGCTGAATTGGGTGAGATAAGCCGAAACTTGAACAAGCTCTATCTCGAAGCAAACAGTCTGTATCTGAACGATCTCAAGCTCTATGCCAAAAAGAACAAGAAAGAGAACCTGCCAAAAGCCAAGACCCAACTGCACCCGATGCCAAGCGCTAAGGCTCTCTTCGTCCAGATCATGTGGGCTTGGAGTCTCGAAGATCCGGAGCACGTGAACCTCAAAAGCATCACTCTGGCAGACGTCGTCTCTTTGGAATCGCCCTGCCGAACCGTCAAAGAGAGTATCGAAGCCGGGTATCTGGCAAAGGTACGAGCGTACTCAGACCTCAACCATCCGATCGTGACCTGATCGGTCTGAAGGGAAAAGAAGCCGGGGTGATACCGCTCCGGCTTCTCCCATTTTATCAGGCGACATGGGCTATTCAGCGTGCTAAGTGTATTTTCTTCTTGACAATCAAGAGATTTGACCATGCTATGTAAAAAAGACCGATAGCGAGGTTTGAGATGAAATCACTTCTGACCATTGTCTTTGTTTTTACTGCCTGCATCGCATTTGCGACCGAGTATGACTGGATCTGGGCGAAGAGCCTGGGATCTGCCGAGGGAAATGACAAGAGCTATCAATCTGAGACGGATGCCAGTGGCAACGTCTATGTCACCGGGGACTACAGTTCGATAGCCTCCTTCGGTGCATATAACCTTCTCCCCTATAGCGCTTCCACGACGGAGACGGATATCTTCCTTGCCAAGTATGCCCCGGACGGGACTTGCCTCTGGGTGCGACGCGCGGGTTCATCCTGGTGGGATCACAGCTTTGGGCTATGTCTGGATAGCTTTGGGAACGTCTGGATCGGGGGAGTCGTCACCGGCTATGGCATTTACAGCAGCACCTATACATACTTTGGAGAAAGCCCTTTTGCCCTGCCTTATGGGTACGTGGTATTCGTTGCGAAGTATGCGGCGGACGGGACCTTCCTCGGCAAGGCAACGAGTTCCGCTGCCAATAATCCCAGCCTTCCGGCAGTGATCAACGATCTGGATGCGGATGATGCGGGAAACGTCTATGCCATCGGATACTATTATGATACTTTGAGCTTTGGCTCACAGGTCATGACCGCTCAAAACGCTTCTTATGCCTGTTTCGTAGCAAAACTGGATGGCTCGCTAAATTGGACCTGGGTCAGCCAGCTTGACCTTCCGGGAACTGATGTCGGCTCTCGGCTGAAATTTGATCCCGAAGGGATTTTCGTCACAGGTAGCAGCTATGGCGGTGGGATCTTCAACGGTGTATCCATTCCTGCGCAAGGGGCTTATGACCTCTTTGCCGCCAAGCTGGATCATGCCGGAGCTTGGCAATGGGCAAAGTTCTTCGGTAGTGCGGGACAGGATAATGGAATGGGGATCTGCACCGATGGCAATGGAAAAGCTATGGTCAGCGGAGTTATCTCCGGATCATGTGATCTTGGCGGAGTGGTCATCAATCCAGGGGGAGTCAAGAATGGCTTCATCCTCGCTCTGGACGAAGCAGGAAACACCCTATGGGCAAAGAAGGTCGGGAGCAATACACAGTCATCGGCTGTTTCGGTCACCCGTTCGGGAGATCTATATGCCGTGACCGGAGAATTCATCAACGGCTGGAGCTATGACTCGCTTTCATCGCAGACCGGATCGGGGATATATCTCCTTGGATTTGACAGCTCCGGAGCCGGTCTCTGGTTTGAAAGGGTAGATCATGCGGCTCCCTTGAGCCCGGCATTCATCTATTTGGACGGAGCAAAGAGCGCATATATCGGGGGTGCCTATAGCGGGAGCTTGAGCTTTGCAACGCATCAGACAAACAGCAGTGGGTTAAATGACGGCTATATAGCCCGGATCAGCCCCAGAGTCGAAGTGCTCCTGGAGATCATCAGCCTCAGCCCCGGAGAGCTGACACTCACCTGGCAAAACGTCTCCGGAGCGATCGCGTATCGGATCTATCGAAGTAACGAGCCGGATGGAGAATGGGAGCTCTCAACGCAAACTGACGGCAGCTCCAATTTCTATCATCTTGGTAGTCCGGAGCTTAGCCGAGGCTTTTTCAAAGTGACAGCGATCTTACCTTAGGATCAGAGGCTCAGTTCCACAAGATATGAACGTCGAATGACGGACAATATTCGTATGAGCTTTGGAAGTACTATAAAATAATGGGTTCTATTATCTCTGGGTGATAATCAGGCTACTTTTCTCTTGACAGTATGTGTCCACATTTTTTACAGTGCCAATGTCAACAGCTACTCAATAAAGAGGTATCAATATGCCGGAAAGATTGTTACAAAAGATACACAGCTTTGTAACGGAACGTTTTGCATTATCTAAGGTCCTGGAAAAGCTCAGTGACAAAAGCCAGAGTCATCTGATCGAGATCAACGGCAAGAGCGGTTCCGGGAAGTCCTACATCCTCAAACCTCTCAAGGCTTCGCTTTCCGAGATCTATGACAGGGTCGAGTTCTTTTCCGGGCATCCTCTCTATTTTAATCACTTCAAAGAGGTGGTTCAGCTTCTATCGGGGATCAGTGATGATCGGTTCTTTGAGCTGTTGAGCCTGCATGCCGAGAAATACCGCACGGGGAAGAAATACGACTTTTTCTATTACTTTACGGAGCACCTCCTCAAAGATAAGCTACTCAGCCCGGTAGTCCTCCTGATCGATGATTGCGATGTATTGGACAGCTATACACTGGACTATCTGCAATATCTGGTGCAGTATGCGGAAGACAGCGGTCTGCAGATCGTCACGATATCTCAAAAACGGCTTTTCACTTTCTCCGAGGTGGAGTTCATCCCCGCTCCGGGCGTCGATACCATTCAGAAGCTGCTTAAGGATCTCTTCCCGGATGCCAAGCGAAACTACAATTCCGAAAGCGAGATCCTCTATAAGATCACTGACGGCAATCTCATGGTCATGGAGCAGATCCTCACGGATATGATCCGGGTCAAAGGGAAGCCGGTCTTTGATCTGGAGCCTTTCCTCGATAAATCCTATGATGCCGTTTCCATCTATCATGCGGCATTGGAATCCCTCAGCAAGGCGCAACAGGAGCTGATCATCTCTCTATATATCGTCGATGGCATTACAGGCGATGAGAAGCTAAAGTGGCTTGCCAAGAGCAAGACTTATGATAAAGACTTGGATACACTGCGAGAGCTTGGGCTGATCGGCTGTTTGGACAAACGCTGCGTCATCCAGAAGAAGAATGCCTTTTCTCAATGGGTCTCGAAATATGACGAGACTGCTCTGAGAAACCTGGAGAACGCGATCCTGCAGCATCTGGCAAAGACCGGAGAGATGCCCCAGGTTCAGGCAAGGCTCCATATTCAGACGGATAGCTATTCGCCGGAAGTCTTTACACGGCTGATCGATATCCTGACCCTCCTTAGCGATAATACGAACCTCGTCACGCTCTATGACTATGCGATTTCCCACACCGAATCACAGGAAGAAAGCCTGAGGCAAAGCATCAAGCTCGCCGCAGCCTATTCCGATATGAACGATAAAGATGCGGCGGTCGATGTCCTGCGGAAGTGCCTGCATATATGCAGCGAGCATAACTTCCCGGCGGAAGAGGTGGTCTATTACCTTGCCAATAACCTATTTGCGGTGAATTCCTCGGCTTTTGCCCTGGAGATCATCAAGAAATACTCGCCGACTACCATCGATGCCTATTGGAAATCCAAGATCCTCCTGCTCAAAGCGGATATACTTGCCGAAGCTGAGGAATACAATCAATCGACTGATGTGATCGAAAGCGTCCTGCATGCGATGAGCGCGGTCGAAGACAAGAAACAGCGTTACCTGATCCAAGCCGAAGCAAAAAAGACCAAGGGCAAGATACATTACTATGTGAATGAATGGGATCAATCCGAAGAAGCCTTCAAGGATGCCGAGACGATGTATAACCTCGCCAATGACCACATGGGCTTGGCAGCGATATACAACAATCTGGGGGTGCTCTATCTCTTTCAGGGCGAATGGGAAAAGAGCGAGCAATTCTTCCTGCGCAGCCTAAATCTTGAGAACGAGTACTACAATCTAAACGGAGTCTCCGTCTGCTACAATAACTTAGGCGGTTTGATGGATGATAAGGGAGATCCGGACAGATCACTCTATTATCTGGAGCAAGCTCTCAAGCTGCAGAAGCTCCTGAACGAGCCATATAACATTACAAATATATACAATAACATCGGTGTGACCCTTATGGATCACGGGCATTATGCCAGAGCCGAGGAAGCACTGAAGAAGTCGCTCGAGACTGCGGTTGAATTCTCCTTCTACCGCAATACGGTCGCTTCATTGAATAACCTCGGGGCGCTGTACTTTAAGCGAGGAAACTGGCAGCAGTCCATCAACCTCTATGAGCAGGCGATCAAGAAGTCTCAGGAGAATAACTTCAATGAAGGCTTGCTGAGGTCTTTTAATAACCTAGGTGAGGTTTATGAGAAACAAGATGAACTGAACCTGGCTTATGATTTGTATTTCAAGGGATTGGAGTTGCTTCCTACCGTCAGTGATGACTATATCAAAGCAGAGCTGTACGGTAATCTGGGCTCCGTCCTGACCAAGCTGCACAAGTTCAAAGAAGCGTACGGCTATTTAGTCGAAAGTTTTGACTTTTTCAAGTCCCTCAATGCCCGGGCAAAGATCATCGAGGGTTGCCAGAAACAGGCATATTACTTTATCCTGACCCGAAACTATGAGAGCGCGGATTATTATCTGACCCAAGCGCTCAAGACCGCTATTGAGCAGAACAACACCTTTGAGATCGGGCGTTCGCATTACCTCAGAGCCTTGCTGGAGCGTAAGAACCTTGAGCAAGCCAAGCAGCATCTGAACGAGGCGATCCGCATATTCGTCGAGACGGGGGACAACTATGAGCTCTCTATGGCAAACTATGAGCTTGCCAGCATCCTCTTTGACCTCGAAGAATGGGAGCAGGCGCTGCAGATCCTCAAGAACAATAAGAAGATCATTGAAGAGTATGGCAGCATAAAACTCCTGGAACAAAACGACATTCTGACCCAGAAGATCTCCAGAGAGTACTCTGCTCAGATGCAGGACATGAAGTTTGAAGAGAACCTCCTGAACCAGTTCTATGAAGTGACGCAGAAGCTAAATACTATCACAGACATGGACGTGCTCATCGAGAATTCACTTTCTTCATTGGTAGAGATATCGGAAGCAGACGGGGGTATCTTCTGCCTGCATGGCAATCAGAACATACCGGGTAGCTGGGACTACAAGATCTATCAGAACTTCTCGCATGACAATCCCCAGTATGACATGTTCATGGATCTTTGTCAGCGAGCCTTTGTCTCCAATAAACTTGATAACTATAAACAACCGCACTTTGCCCCGGATTACAATAACATCCTCGTGATCCCTCTTTCGATCCGCAAGACGGCAATGGGCGTGGTATTACTCTATTGCACCAGCGGATCCAGGTATTTCTCGGAAAGGATCATCAACCTCCTCAGCGCGCTGTCCAATCAAGTCATCGTGATCATCGACAACATCCGGGGTGCCAATCTGGAAAAGACGCATGCCATCATCAGAGAGCAGCTCAATTCCGGTAATTTATACGCCAATATCATCGGTACCAGCCCGGAAATGAAGAAGATCTTTGAGGTCATAGAAAAGGTCAAGGACACGCCTACTTCCGTCCTCCTCGAAGGACCCAGCGGAACAGGTAAGGAACTCATCGCCAGAGCCCTGCACTATAGTTCAAACCGCTCTCAGAAAGCATTTGTGGCGCAGTATTGCGGCGCTCTCCCGGAGACGCTCTTGGAGAGTGAGCTCTTTGGGCACGTCAAAGGATCTTTCACCGGCGCTGCCTATGACAAGAAGGGACTATTCGAGATCGCCGATGGCGGGACGTTCTTCCTGGATGAGATCGCGGATATCAGCCAGAGTACGCAGGCAAAGCTCCTGCGGTTCCTGCAGGAAGGAGAGATCAAGAGGGTCGGCTCCACCAAGACGGAGAAGGTCAACGTCCGTGTCGTATGCGCTACGAACGTTTCTCTGCTGGAGCGGGTCAAACAAGGGGCATTCAGGCTCGACCTTTATTATAGGCTCAATGTGATCAAGATCGATGTTCCGCCTTTAAGATCGAGGATCGGGGACATCCCGCTCCTGACCATTCACTTTCTTGATAAGTATAATAAACGCATAAACAAGAATGTTTCCGGGATCTCCGAAGAGGCGATGCGAACCCTTGAAAGCTATGACTGGCCCGGGAACGTGCGTCAATTGGAAAACGAGATCGAACGCGCAGTGACCCTTGCCGAGAATGGGACGTTCATCAAGCCAACGGACTTTTCGGATGAAGTGCGCCGTTATATTGAGAATACCCAGACGATCAAGCTCCTGAAGACAAAGAAGACGCTCAAGGACGCTATTGAGGAGATGGAACGCAGGATGATCCAGGAAAGCATGGAATCCAACGCTTGGAATCAGACTCAATCGGCAAAAGAACTTGGGCTTTCGCGCCAAGGCTTGATCAAGAAGCTAAAACGCTACAATCTGTATCGGGAAGACCAGGAATAGATGACGGATCAGACCCCAATCCCGCCCATTACATCGATCCTGGATTTCGTTGCCGTCGATATCGAGACTACGGGACTCGACAAGACGAGAGATGAGATCATCGAGATCGCTGCCGTAAGGTTTTCCGGCGGAGAAGTCGTCGATCGGTTTATCAGCTTCGTCAAACCCCGCAAGAAGATCCCCAGATTTATCGAGCTTTTGACCAATATCAAACAGGAAGATCTCGATAATGCCCCCGGGATAGACCTCGTCCTGCCAAAGTTCTTTAGCTTCGTCAAAGACTCGGTCGTAGTCGGACATAATATCCGCTTTGATGTTGACTTCATCGATGAATTCAATATCCGCCGGGGTGGCTTGCATATGAATAACAAGCTCTGGGACACTGCCGATATCAGCCGGGTCTATCTCCCCTTTACCAACGACCACAAACTTAGCACGATCACCAAACACTTTGGGATCAGTCTCGTCGATGCTCACCGGGCAAACGCCGATGCTACAGCCTGTGGGATCGCTCTTGTCGAGCTTACCAAGCATATAACTGCTCATTACTCGCTCATTCTGAATGCCAAGATCCTGGACCTTTCCAAACAAGCCAAGAATGACAATCTTTATAACTACCTCTATCGGGTCATTGAATACCAAAGACGCTATGCTTTGACCTCCGGTAAGATCACTCCTCCGGATAACCCCCTGATAAACGTTATCGAGCATGACGTTTCAAGCGTCAAGCAATACGACGTCAAAGGCATGTTCGGCGAAGGGGGGCAATTCGCTGAGAAATTCCCAAACTATGAGTACCGGGAAGGTCAGCTTGAGATGGCAAATCATATCATCAGCGCCTTCAAAGGTGTGCATCATCTCGCAGTCGAAGCGGGAACCGGGGTAGGCAAATCCTTCGCTTATCTCGTCCCGGCAATAGACTTTACCTACCAGAATAAGGCTAAGGTCGTCATCTCAACCAATACCAAGAACCTGCAGGAGCAGCTTTTTTACAAGGATATTCCAAATCTGAGCAGGATCCAGCCTGTCCCCTTCAAAGCGTGCTTGGTCAAAGGCAGAGAGAATTATATCTGCGAAAGGCGTTGGAACGAACTGCTGGCTGAACAGCAACACGGTTTTAGCCCTTATGAAGCCAGTGCGCTGTTGTATCTGATCATCTGGAAGCACCTGACCAATACCGGAGACGTATCCGAGAATTCATCCTTTGACCGGAGTCGGTTTAGCATCGTCTGGCGGAAGGTTTGCTCAGACAGATACTTGTGCTCAAATAGGAAATGTCCCAGCTTCAAAACATGTTACGTTATGACTCTCCGAAAGCACATCGAGAACGCCTCTATCGTAGTGGCAAATCACTCTCTATTGCTGGCGGATATCAAGGCTGAGAATACTACGATGGGAGAGTATTCGTATCTGATCATAGACGAAGCGCACAACTTGATGGCATCCGCTGCCAGACACCTTGGCTTTGAGCTGAACTACAGCGATATCATCAATCTGCTAAATCAGCTCGGTTCGGCGCATAAGAGGAAGCATACAGGCTTCCTGAAGCAATTCGAGTCCGTCGTGCTCAAGAGCATGCTCACACAAGGCATTAAGGATCAGACCTCATTGCTGGTCAAGAACATAGAAGAGAAGATAGACGCTTTGAGAAAACCGGTGACCGACCTCTTTAGTCATGCGGAAAAGGTTTGCCAGCAAGCTGATAGCTATGGGAAGCTGAGGATCAAAGATAAAGCTGACTTCACAGATCTGTTTGAGCACATTGCGGGACTGGCTGAGGATTGGAAAGCCATCATCAAAGATATTGCAGCTTTGACAAATGTCTTTTCATCGATAAACTCAAAGCAGCTCATGGATTATGAGACGCTGAGCGAGACGCTATCTTCTTTCTATATGCGCATGAGTGAGACAGAAGAGATAATAATCAACCTGCTAAATCCCGATCTTGCGGAGTATGCCCTGTGGATCGAAACCAATATCAAGCCGGACAAGAACATTCCTTCGTCTTCGTTATGCTATGCTCCCATTGAAGTAGGCGGACATCTTGCCAATCTCCTCTACAATCGGATCCCCAGCATAATCTTCACCTCTGCGACTCTTGCCTTGAGGGGTTCGTTCAAGTACTTCTTTGGACAAAGCGGTCTGAACCTCGTGACGGATAAGCAAGTTGCCGAGGAGATCGTCCAATCCCCCTTTGACTATCATAAGCAGTCGAAACTCCTGATCTCCAGCTTTTTGCCAGAGCCAAAGGATATGTTCTTTACTAATCAAGCATTGAGCTGTCTCGATCAGATCGTCTCTGCTACTCGAACCGGGACGATGGTACTATTTACATCTTATAAGGATTTGAATCAAGTCTTTGATCAGCTTTCAGATACACTATATTACCAAAAAAGGTCACTCTTCGCACAAGGGAAGAGCGGAGGACGATCCTCGATGCTCAATGAATTTAAGCAGAGTAAGGACGGTGTTCTGCTCGGTACCAGCTCATTCTGGGAAGGTGTCGATATCCAGGGAGAATCGCTATCTCTCCTGATCCTATACAAGCTTCCGTTCATGGTTCCATCCGAACCTATCGTTGAGGCGTTTATTGACAAGCTTGAGCGTGAGGATAAGGACTCTTTCATGCACTACATGCTTCCCAATGCCCTGCTGAGACTGCGGCAGGGATTCGGTCGCCTGATCCGCAGTAAGAGCGATAACGGGATCGTGTTGATCATGGATTCACGCGTAACCAGTAAACGCTATGGAGAGTATTTCAAACAGGTCCTACCCTGCGATAGTTACGAGATAAGGGATGAGCATCAATTGATCTCAGAGATCAGTTCATTCTTCAATCGGCGCGAGCTTCAAAAAGACATTCAACACAAGGCAGAAGTAAAGTGAGAAATTACAAGGAAGAATTCACCCAGGAGTTTGCAGACTTTGAAGATAAAGGCATCGTCCGCTATGACGAACCCCTGAAAGAACATTGCTCTTTTAAGATCGGGGGTCCCGCGGACGTATTTGTCAGTCCGGAAAAGCAAGTCGAGATGGTCAGGCTGCTCAAGTATACCATCCAAGCCAAGGTTCCCTATATGATCCTCGGTAAAGGCTCGAATATGCTGATCGGCGATAAAGGCGTGCGAGGATTGATCATCTCTACGCAGAACCTGAAGAAGCTTAGCCGGGATGAGCATTGTATCAGCGCTTACTGCGGAGTGACCCTCAAAGATCTCTGTGACTTTGCCCTGGAATCCGGTCTTTCCGGGCTGGAATTTGCCTCTGGGATACCGGGAAGTGTTGGCGGTGCTGTATTCATGAATGCCGGAGCTTACGAGGGTGAGATCAAAGACGTCCTGTATTGCAGTAAATACATCAAACCGGATCTCTCCTCACTTGAGCAAAGAGATCCGATAATGCACCTGAAATACGGTGACCACGATTTCTCCTATAGGCACAGTGTATTTCAAACAAGCAAGTACATCCATATGAGTTCTGTGTTTAAGCTGCAATTTGCAGAACGGGATGCCATCCGTGACCGAATGCAGTATCTCGAGGAACAGAGGAACTTGAAACAACCGATGGAGCTTCCCAGCGGGGGAAGCGTGTTCAAACGCCCTGAGGGTCATTTTACCGGTAAATTGATCGATGATTGCGGTTTACGAGGTTACCAGATCGGGGGGGCAGCCATATCCGAGAAGCATTGTGGCTTTATTGTCAACCTGGGTGGTGCTACTGCGATCGATGTCCTCAAACTGGTCAAATATGCTCAAGGGCAAGTACGAGATAAATTCGGGGTAGAGCTGGAGATGGAGCTGAGATTGGTCGGGGAGTTTTGAAGAACCGCTTTTCCAGATTTGCCTATCCCCTCTCATTACTTATCCTGGTGATCTGCCTTTGGCAGTACGTCAGTACCAATGGGCTGGTCGCTTTTTGGATCATCCCCTCTCCGTTAAGTGTTTTGAGGGTCTTTATCGATAAATACTCCCTTCTCTTGTTCCATTTAAGATATACGCTACAGTCAACCCTGATAGGTTTCACGCTTAGTCTATTAATTGGGATAGGTTTTGCCTTGATCATGGATGCGTCCAAAGTAGCGCGTAAATCCCTCTATCCCTACATGGTCATCTCGCAGACGATCCCCATAATAGCTGTGGCTCCCTTGATCATTGTCTGGCTGGGATATGGTATTTCATCCAAGGTCTTTACGGTATTGCTGACCTGCTTCTTCCCTATCACACTGAACTTCTTTGATGGTCTGTCCGGAGTGTCTATCGACAAGATCCGACTGCTAAAGTCTATGGGAGCGGGAAAAGCAAGAACACTTTGGCTTTTGAAGATCCCGGAAGCGTTGCCAAGTCTCTTTACCGGGCTCAAGATCGCTGCGACGTATAGCATTATGGGAGCGATCATCGGGGAGTGGCTCGGAGGCTCTGGTGGATTGGGCATCTATATGACCCGAGCAGCCAAGTCTTTTAACATTGATGAAGTTTTTGCCGTTATCCTGGTAATCATTATCGTAAGCTTATCCTTTTTCTACGCCATAAAACTTGCAGAACAAAAGCTATTGAACTGGATTAACTATAATGATGATGAATACATGGATATACAATAATAAACTTAAATTGTTGTGGACAATTCACAGAATTTGATTATCATTATTTCATGAATATCATGTTTTTTAAGGATTCCTTCCGATGATAAGCTCGATCTTCAACGCGTTGAAAACAGGAATAACACCTGAGAAAATCGCTCTGGTTGTTCGTGTGGCGCTTATCATCGGAGTCGGTTTCCCGCTTTTGTCTTTGATCCGAAAGGTGACCAAGAGATTGATCCGGGACAAGCTATCCGTCCAATCCGAGATCCTTATCCAGCGAACGGTGTATTACATTGGTCTGATGATTATCCTCATCAGCGTTTTGAATGAACTTGGATTCAAGCTTTCAGCGATATTAGGTGCTGCCGGTGTATTTGGGATAGCGATCGGCTTCGCTTCCCAGACGAGTATTTCGAATATCATCAGCGGTATATTTCTCATATCTGAAAAGCCCTTTGTCATCGGTGACGTCGTACAGGTTGGTCAAACGATCGGTGAGATCGTCTCGATAGATCTTTTATCCCTGAAGCTAAGGACCCAGGATAACCGGTTTGTCCGAGTCCCAAACGAAACCATGATCAAGACTGAAGTGATCAATAATACCAGATACGACACACGTCGGGTACAGACATCCTTGACCGTTAGCTTTTCCGAGGATCTGGACAAGCTATTGCCAAGCCTAAAGGAGCTCGCGTTGAGCCTGCCTTTGGCGGATAAGACGCGGGAACCATTGGTGCAGATCGAGTCTATCAATGAGACAGGGATCAAGATCAACGTTGGCGTCTGGGGCAAGACCTCAGACTATATTGAGCTAAAAAACGCGTTACTAATAGAGATCAAGAACAAACTGGAAAGTGAGCTGATAAATATCTCACTGCTTCGCCTACCCACGATGCAAAATGCGAAGCGAGAAGCCAATAACCCACATGAAAAGGTAGGAACAAATGAGTACGAAACCCAACATTAAAGCGATCATCTTCGATTTGGATGGAACCCTGTTGGATTCAATTCAAGATATCGCTGAATCGATGAATCATGCTTTAGCTCAAATCGGTATGCAAGGACATCCTGTTGAGGCGTATAAGGGTTTTGTAGGCGGTGGATTTACCGAATTGGTAAAGAATGTCCTTCCCGAGCAATCGCAGAACTCTGCCACTATTGAGAATCTAAAACAGAGATTCTGGGATGCATACGAGAAGAATTGGTATCTAAACACTAAACCCTTCCCGGGTATCCTCTATCTGATCCAGGTTTGCATTGCCAGAAAGATCAAGCTTTCGATCCTGTCAAACAAACCCCATTACTTTACTAAGAAGATGCTCAGGAACTATTTCAGAGGTGTTTTGATCAAGCACTTCAAGAACCCATTTGGCGTGTATAGCGGCGAACAACCGGACAAGCCTGCTAAGCCGGATCCAACCGTCGCGCTCGAGCTTGCTACTAAGCTGGGTATTGACCCTGCCAATATAGCATTTGTGGGAGACTCTATGGTCGATATTCTCACAGCCCAAAACGCCGGAATGATCTCGATCGCAGCAACTTGGGGTTACAGAGAAAAGAACGAACTTAAAGCAGCAAAACCGGATCTGATGTTTGATAGCCCGTTGGAATTGGTGAAGTTCATCGAGAGTATCCCGACAATCTGATGCGAAGCTATCGAAAAGAGATAGCGGTCAATACTAAAACCAGGCGTGCTTACATAAACATCACGCCTGAGGTAGAGACATGCCTTCGCTCCAGTGGTATCAAGGAGGGTCTGTGTCTTGTGAATGCCATGCACATAACTGCCTCTGTCTTTATCAATGATAATGAATCCGGTCTTCACCTCGATTTTGAGAAATGGCTCGAGGAACTTGCTCCGGAAAAGCCTCATTCACGCTACGCTCACAATGGCTTTGAAGATAATGCTGATGCTCATCTTAAAAGGCAGGTCATGGGAAGAGAGGTGGTTGTCGCCATCACCAATGGCAAGCTCGACTTCGGTCCTTGGGAGCAAATATTCTATGGAGAGTTCGATGGGATGCGTCCCAAACGTATTCTGATCAAGATAATCGGTGAATAAAGAAAACCGCGGACTTCATAGTCCGCGGTTTTTTTATCAGTGCATTTTCGCTTCTTACTTGAAGTAATAGTACAACCCGACCTGTGGGACATACATTACCATCTCCTCGTCACTATTGACGGTAAATGGCAGATCAATGGAGAACTTGAAGTGTTTATCCAACGCCAGTTCAAATCCCGGACCGGCACCCAATGTCCATCGGGTTTCCTTATCCCTGTATGATTCAGCTGGGATTGACAGGTCAAGCGTATAAGAGCTGCTGCCGGGTGATGACAGTTCATAATACCTGCGATACATTTTCTGATTATGTAAGCCGATTGAACCACCGGCTATAATGTAGAAAGTGCTGCTTCTTGACTTGTCGATAATATGGATATAGTTCAATCCGGCGCTCATCGATGTCTTGATCCCCTTACGGCTATAGGATGCACCGTTGCTGGTCATCTCTATATCGTCATCGTAAACCCAGGCGGGGAACTTCAGGTCATTTGTTCCATATGATATAGCTCCAATCGTGAATTGGAATCCGTGGTTCTCACCCATCCAGCGATAGGAATATCCGCTTCCGGAACTGGTTCCAAACTGGACACCGATCCCCTTGCTGGCATCACTCTCGGCAAAGCAAAAGCCGATCATCGATACCATTACTGCGATCACTAAGATCTTGTTAAACATTATACCTCCCTATTTGTTATGGTTGCTCATGGCAAGATCGATACTTGATCTACTTACTAAAATCAACCTTAGGAGCTTGGTTTGCCGCTTCATCGGCTTTAAAGAACTGGAAGGGCTTAATACCGAATATTCCGGCAAAGATGTTATTCGGGAATACGACGATGAGTTTGTTGAATTCGGTCACTGCATCGTTGTAACGTTTTCTCTCGGTGCGAATCCTACCTTCGATGCCTTCAAGAGAGACCTGAAGGTCGCGGAAATTTTGGTTAGCTTTGAGATCAGGATACTTTTCGACCACTACCATCAAACGTGAAAGGGCAGAAGACAATCCCGCCTGCGCACTCTGGAAGTTTGACATTGCCTGAGGATCGGTCAAAGCTTCCGGGGGAAGATTGATCTGTCCACCCATCTTTGCGCGGGCTTCGGTCACGGCTGTCAATGTCTCTTGCTCAAAATTAGCAGCACCCTTGACGGTATTCACCAGGTTAGGGATCAGATCATATCTGCTTTGATATACGTTCTGAACTTGACCCCAGGCACCTTCCACGGTGATCTTTTCTTTCTGGATCTTGTTGTATCTGCCGATCGTCCAGCCACCGATGATAAAGACTATCAGGATCAGACCGAGGACTATCGCGAGTAATATTTTTGTACCTTGTTTCATTGTTCTCACTCCATATCAATTTTGGTCAAATAAGCGTCTGGCTATGATATTGTCCAGTGTTTTCTACAATATAAGCCGTTAGCATGATCTAACGTAGCAATTATTTGATATTTAGCTTTCCCCCTTTGACAATGATCTGCACTCTCGATGCACCTTCTGTAAGCAATATCCCTTTTGCAACACTCACATCAGCATTCGATGTGACAATACTAATACCGTTACTAATAAGGTCTGAAGCTGGGTGTTTGATATCGGCTTCATTATTCCTGACACTAAGCAACATATCAGTTTGGCAATTCTCCAAGGTTAGCTTGATCCCGTGAATATGGTCTGTAAAGCTAATGAGCACCTTCTTTTCCAGCTCCGTAAAGAATCCCCTCTGTTGTTGAGATATCTTTTGTACTTGGTTTTGGCTGCTAGTCTTCAGTCGATATCTGACTTTGCTCCAGGGTGCGCCAAAGCCGTTAGACTCAGCAGTCAGAAGATCCTGATCCCCGGGAGTTATCTCCAAAGCAGTATCGGACAAACTCATTTCCAGGTAGTACACGTCGTCACCGAGATCTATCGTTTGCTTCTTTGCATAGGGTGTCGCGAGCAATACTCCGAATACGATCAAGGGTATCAAAGTATACAGCCCTATCTTCTGGATGCGATTGAGCCCAAACTTAGTGACCGCGTGTGGTTCATACCAGATCGATACATGCATCTTCATCAATCTATACACTGCGAAAGAGATCACATAGATCAAGATGCCTGCCCAGATCACATCACTCAAGAAGTGACCTCCTTGAGCTATTCGAGCCAGCCCGATCAAACTGCCGTAGAGAATTGCGAATGTAACGGTCAGGAGCTTGATGATCCTGCGTCTCCGGCTGATCAGCAATCCCAGACTAAAAAAGTAATAACCCATCGTCGCATGCCCACAGGGAAAGGACTTTCCCTTACTGGAAGTATCGATCTGAAGCGGGTATTCATATCTGTTTTCACCACCAAATTCGATGACATTACGCGGTCTTGGTCTTCCCCATTGGTCTTTTAAAATGGTATTGACTACTATCCCCGGCCCTAAGACCATCACGATGGTCAAATATAACCCCACCTTACGCCATTTGAGCATCTTCCTTTTGCTAAAGCTAAAGATCATAGCGAGCAATCCCGCTAATGCCAAAATCAATGCCGGATAATTGCCATAATGATATACGAGTTTGAACGGCAGTAGATTTGCCAGATACCATCCCTCCGCCGGACGATAGAACATTGATTGGAAGCTGATATCCCACCTGAAAAGCCAAAATCCGAGCGTGACGAAACCAAGCGCGACAAGGGGTATATAGAAACCGGGTAAAAACAGAAAAAGGCGATCCCTGGAGATCGCCTTTATTGTCTGTTCTGATTGATTCATACTATTCAGATTGTTCGGCAGGAGCTTCTTCAGTGATGACTTCGGTCTCTTCGACCGGTGTCTCGGGAATAACTTCTTCGACAATCTCAGGTTGTTCCTGTTCAGGAACTTCGACCACTTCTTCCTGAACTTCTATCTCAGGTTCAATGATCTCTTCGGTCGCAGGAGCAGCCTCTATCTCGTCTGTATGATGCTCTTCCGCTGTGACAGCTTCGGAAGCATGAGCTTTCTCGCGAGCATCCTTTTCTGCTTTTTTCTTTTGCAGTTTGGAGACTCTTTCTCTCATGAACTGCTCATGAATAGCAATGTACTCTTCCTGCAAGCGAGGATCTCTGGAGAAGAAGAAAGCCTTAACTGAAAGGATTAGGCGTCTGTTTTCCATATCCAGCTCGATGACCTTGAGCGGCAGCTCTTCACCGACGTGGAATGCGTCTTCGGAATTCTCAAGTTTGGGTAAAGCAAGGTGAGAGATCGGGATAAAACCTTCAACGACTTCTTCACCGATGATCACATCGACCAAGACACCCTTGGGGATAAGCTTGCTGATCTTGCCTTTGACTTCGCTGTTGACAGGAAGCTGGCTGTTCAGTGATTCCCAAGGATCATTGGTAAGCTGCTTGACACCCAGAGCAATGCGATGCAAAGCACGGTCAATAGAGAGGATGACTGATTCGACTTCTTGTCCCTTACGATATACTTCGCGAGGATGATAGATCCGTTTTGTCCAACTGATATCGGAAATATGGATCAGACCATCGATCCCCTCTTCGATCTCGACGAAAGCGCCAAAAGCTGTGAGGCTCTTGATCTTGCGGGTCAATACGGTACCGATGGGATATCTGTCCTCGATAGTCAGCCAAGGATTGGCTTCCATCTGCTTCATGCCGAGGGATATTCTGCGGTTTTCTTTGTCCATTTCCAGGACGATGGCATTGATCGTATCACCGATCTTAACGATCTTACGAGCATCGGAGATCTTCTTTGTCCAGGACATCTCGGATATATGCACGAGGCCTTCGACTCCGGGCTCGATCTCGATGAAAGCGCCAAAAGATTTGACACTTACGACCTTACCCGTGATCCTGGTTCCTTCGGGGTATTTGATCTCGATGTTTTCCCACGGATGAGGAACGAGCTGTTTGAGACCAAGAGAGATCTTATTTGTCTCAGGATCAAAACCGATGACTTTGACCTTGACTTTGTCGCCGATAGCAAGCATCTCGGACGGATGATTGATCTTACCCCATGACATGTCTGTCAGGTGAAGGAGACCATCGATCCCACCCAGATCAACGAATGCGCCATACTGAGTTATATTCTTGACTTCCCCGTCCAGTTCGCTTCCAACTTCCAATTTGGTCAAAAGTTCTTCGCGTTTGCCTTTGGCTTCCTCTTCGAGGACCTGTTTGCGGGAAAGGATGATGTTGCGGTGTTCTTCATCGATGGAAACGACCTTAAAGCTCTGTTCCTTACCGATGAATTGGTCAAGATTGGGAATCGGCTTGAGGGACATCTGTGAACCGGGGAGGAAAGCCTCGATTCCCATGATATCAACGATCATACCGCCCTTGACTCTGCGCCTGATAAACCCATTGATGGCTGTTCCGTCTTCGCAGCATTTCTTGATCCTCTCGATATTCAGGATAAAGTCCGCTTTCTTCTTGGAAAGAGAGATCTTCCCATCCCCATTCTCGACTTCATTGATGAAGACTTGAATGGTGGTGTTGGTCTGCGGGGTTCCGCTATATGCGAATTCGGAGATCGGGATGACACCCTCGGATTTGTAACCGATATCGACCATTACTTCTTTATCGGTGACGAGGACTACAAGCCCTTCCTTGATCTGACCTTTCTCGAAGCTCTGGGAATATTCTTCGATCATGCTGAGCATGTCATTATGATCTTTCTCTTCCTGGGTCAGAGGTGCTTCCGGTTTCTTCGGTTTAGGCTGTTTTACCGGTTCCGGTATCACAGGTTCTTCATTGACTGGAACTGTGTCTTCCACAGCAGGTTCGGTTTTGGGTTCTTCGGCAGGAGTCTCGATAGGAGCCTCTTCCTTGACCTCGTTTTCCACTACGTTGGATTCTACTGGTCTTTCATCCAATTCTTCGTGTTGGGCATCAACCGTTGTCTTCGACGTCGTGTCTTCCCCGATATTGACTTCATCAGCCTGAATCTCGGTTATGACTTCGTTTTGATCATGGGTTAGCATGATTCCTCCTTAAACAAGGGAATATCATCGATACTTCTCGCAAAGTTCGTGTCCCTATTGATTTCTTTAATTCTATTATAAACTCTGATTATTACTTCATCCGGGGTTGATGCACCGGCAGTCAGGCCGATCTCACTGATCCCCTCCAGGACATCAGGAGTGATATCATCAGCATCTTCAATATAGATACACCTGGTAAACCCGGCGCAAATATCGTAAAGCTGTCGCGTATTGGCACTGTGCTTTCCGCCAATCACAAAGACGAGCTCGCTATTTCGGGCTATTTCCATGCTTGCCCTTTGTCTCTCGGTAGTTGCCAGGCAGATAGTGTTAAAAATCCTCAGTTCGCGGACCTGCGGCAATATGAGCGAGCATATTCTCGCAAGATCATCCATATTCTGAGTAGTCTGGCTTATCAGGCTTACCTTGGCATGAGGTATATCCAGAGCTCCAGTCGCAGGATCGATAACGGTGATCGAACCGGCTCCATAGGACATCATCCCGACGACTTCCGGGTGCTTTTCATCACCCATGATATATACGTGATAACCTTCGCTGACCATGTTTTCGATCAGTTCATGCGTCCGGCTGACATAGGGGCATGTGGCATCAACTAAAGTGTTTCCATTCTTTATCAAGATCTCTTTGTCTTGTAAGGTGATCCCATGCGATCTGATGATGACGACACTGTCTTTGACCGTGTTGACGTCGCTGATCGCTTTTATCCCGCTAGATTCAAGCTCTGCCACAATCTGTGGATTATGAATCAATTCTCCGTAAGTATATATAGCTTTGCCGGCAAAGCTCGTTCCTGCTTCACGCGCCAAGTTCAACGCTCGTTTGACCCCAAAACAAAAGCCTGCGTGTTTGGCTCTGTATATCGTCATTTGAGCGGACTCCTCTGTCGGATATGTTGATTGAGGATGCGAACCTGGTCATCCAAGGTTAGTTTGGTTGTGTCTATCAAGATCGAGTCATGCGCCGGTTTTAACGGAGCTATTGCTCTGTTTGTATCGTTCTCATCCCGTTGCTTCAAGTCTGCAAGAACCGAAGTGAGGTCAGCAGAGCACCCCTTGTCGATAAGCTCTTGATACCTTCGCTTGGCACGCTCTTCGACATTGGCGATCATAAAGAACTTGACGTCAGCATGAGGAAAGACCACCGTTCCGATGTCTCTGCCATCCATGACAACTCCGCCATTCTCGCCGATCTTGCGCTGCAATTCGACCATCCGCTCCCGAACAAACCCGATAGCAGAAATGTCTGATGCCAGACGGGATATCTTCTCTTCACGGATTAGATCGGTGACATCACTCTCGTTGACGAGTACTCTGTTACCGGTTTCAGATTGCTTCAGGTCAATATCGATTGATCCTATCATGCCCTTCAGAGAGCTGTGATCATCGAGCGAGATACCGAGACGGCATGCTTCCAGGGCACAAGCGCGATACATTGCTCCGCTATCGATATACAGGTACCCCAGACTCTCGGCGAGACGCCGAGCAGTACTGCTTTTACCCGAAGCAGCGGGACCGTCGATAGCGATTATGAGCTTTTTCATTATACAAATCTTCCAGTATACTACTTTTTTGAATGCTAATATCCAGTCAATGAGAATTTTCAACCATCCAATAAGGACAGATCGGTAGGTATCATGTATTTTCAGTAAAGGGTATTCAATCTACTTGTTCAAGCTGGTACTAAAAGCAGAAGAAATGACCGATCGATCAGTGTACCTTCTCAGCCTTGAGCTCTCTGAGCATCAGATCACGTATAGCTAAATGAGGATCTTTTGCTTCATAGAGGATCTTGTAAACTTGCACAACGATCGGCATCTCTACCCCTTTCTGCCGGGATAGGTCATAGACAGACCTTGTAGTAGCGACGCCTTCAGCTACCATGCTCATCTGAGCCAGGATATCTGCAAGCTTTTGTCCTTTACCGAGCTGAAAACCCACATGGCGATTACGGCTATGTTCACTGGTAGCTGTAGTGATCAGATCACCGATCCCGGATAGCCCCAGGAAAGTGTCTGCCTCAGCTCCCAAACTAACTCCCAGACGCTGTATCTCAACGATACCTCTGCTCAGAAGCGCACCGATGCTATTATCTCCGAAGCCCATACCGCGGATCATCCCTGCGGCTATGGCGATGACATTCTTGACTGCACCCCCGACTTCGACCCCCGATACATCATGGCTGGTATATACGCGGAAGTAGTCATTGCTGAAGATCGTTTGCAGAGTCGTGAGTTCAGTCTCATCGGTCCCTGCAATTACAACGGTTGTGGGCACCTTTCTTGCGACTTCCTCAGCATGGCTTGGACCGGAAAGGACAAAGAGTTTCTGATGCAGACTCTCCGGAAGTTCTTCCCTCAATACCTCATGCATGAGCTTATTCGTCCCCAGCTCGATCCCCTTTGATACGAGCACTATCCCTTTGAGTGAAGAGACAGACCAGAGCTCGGAAGGGATCGTCTGCAAGGTTCTGCGAAGGAACTGAGACGGAACAGCCAGAACGATATAGCTTGGTTCCCGAGAGAAAAGCTCCGAGAATGCTCCGGTGAAGCTCACAGAATCGGGAAGCTTGATCCCGGGAAGCAACACAGGATTGGAGTGAGTCTCCCGCAGGAGGCTAAGATATTCGGGTGAATACTCCCAGACTGTGACCGGACTGCCGTTTCCGGCGAGCAACTTTGCCAGTGCCAGACCCCAACCGCCACCACCGATCACGCCGATTGAATATTGCTTGTCTGTCATGCTCCCTATGGCTAAGGACAATACTCTCTACAAGTCCGAGAAATCTATCTTGGGAATCCGGATGGGACTATCGTCATCATCGTCGTCGTCATCGTCGAGATCGTCGTCATCGCTCATCCAGTCCGGGCAGAATAGCTGATCTTCTTCAAAATCCCAACCATCGACGTTTTCGAGGCCAAATCTATCCAGAAGTTCTTCTTCCCAGAATGAGTAATACACGGTACCATCCTGAACTCCCCAAACCAATACCGGGCTCTTATAGTGCCGGATCTCTACCTTGTGATTCTCTACCAATTCGAGAAACTCTCGAATCTTCTTGGCATTGGTCTCTTTCTGAAACGTCATGGTAAAACCTCAAAATTCATATTTCACGAAGGCTCCGAGCCTGTTCTCGCCATATTCTTTGGCGCGTCGGACAGCGGAGTTCGGTGAATCTATGTTTCTGAAGTCGTGACTATAGTCAAGGTTTATATTCCAGGCTTTGCTAAGTTCAATATTTATAGATGCTCGAGTCGTGTATATCTGATCAGTTCTGCCTCCATACCACTCGTTCATCCCTTGGAAGAAGCGCTCTTCATAGGAAAGTTCAAGAGATGGTTGCCATGTTACACCCTTGGGTTTGGAATCATCGAGAGGCATTTTCTTGAGCAAGATCAAGCCGGAATATTCATTACTCTCATAGGATGAATCATCCAGAGGTTCTGTGACGTTGTTCTCATTATCGAGAACCCGATAGTTATATCCCGCCTCCAAACCGAAGTATGGGAAGTTCTGTCGCCAGCCAATTCCATAGGTCGTAGCTTTGGAATCGAACTCGGTAAAATACTCCTTGTAGCGGTATATCTCATGCCTGGCATGGAGCCGGAGTGAGCTGTTCTTGAAGGGGCGAAGATTTAGGTCTGCCCGGTAAAGATCCCTGGCATAGCTGAACTGCTCGAGCTCATCGGTTCCATCAGTATCAACGTAGTCACGCAGATAAGTACGCGGGTAATAACCGTACAAAGCCGTGAAGTTCCAGTAATAACGATCCAGTCTCAACCTCACCAGCCCATCCCGACGATACTTCTCTTTGTTGCTGACGTTTTGCGTCACGGTCGCGGATACCGACGGGGTGATCTTCCACCACTTGTAGTAGAAAGAATAGCCGAGATCGACATTGGTCATCAAGGTCAGGTCATCCGAGGTTTTAACGAAGTCCATATCCGGTTCATCAGCGTTAAAATCGTCCAAGTCATTCTCCGATAGCTGGAACACGTTATCGGAATAACGCGTACCCAGTGAGATGCTGCCTTCGAACTGCGCTGACAGGCTGGAGACTCCCCAAAGCAGAACCAGACTGATGAGCAGAATGATCGGTCTGAGCTTTTTTGCGCTCATGCTGCGCTGTGCTTTGCGCGAGATACTCTTCGTCTCGTTGCTTGTGGGTTCTGCCGGAACATCCCGCACGCCTTCCCTTTCGGTGACTTGCTCGGTGTCTTGTTCCTCGATCAACTGATCTTTAGTATTCATTGATTCTCCGTTTAGCTTTTAACGATCACCGGTCTGGCAAAGAACATGTGATCTGTCTTTGCTTTGAGGACATACTCACCATTCCCCAGTTTGAGGGCGATCCTCCGACCGATGGAAAGGCTGCTCACGCCCGGTACTTTATACTGAGTAGTCCGTTTGAGCGAAAAGTCATAAGTATCGATCAGCTTACCGTTGTGATAGAGCTCAAAGGCGGGTAGAGTCTTGTCCATAAGGCGTGCCCGGACATAAAGGTCTGCATTTCGGTTATTGTTGATTACAAAACGCAATTCCTGATTCTGAGTAAATGAATAGTAGTCACTCTGCTTGCCATCGTGGCTGATCTTGATCATCCCGGCATGTTCGGTGATCTGCAGACTCGGCTTCTTGGTGCTGACCTTGGGCTTCGGGGCTACTGTATAAAAAGCGCGGAAATAGACCGCCTTGCTATAGCAGAGGATATCAGCAGTCTCTGCTCCGGCAGGAACAGGGATGGCGACCGGCTTGTACACGTAGTAGCCGTTGATCACCTCACTAAAGGCGAGGTCATAGGTCGTCTTCTTCTTATTCATGGTGACGATAACCTGAGGTTTGGCGATCTTCTCTGTGGAAAATGATCTGAGTTCGATACCGCTGAGCCCTTTGACGCTGACTGTCATGGACTTCTCCGGCAGGGATCGATAGAAATAGAAGCTGCCGGCATTGCTTTTCAAGGCTCGCTTGGTGCCGGGATTGTCAAAATTCAAGACTTTATATTTCGGCAGGGCTGCTCCCATCAGTGAAAGGACGAGCATTCCGGCGATCAGTACGGTAGTAGTTTTCTTGAGCATTCCTTTTTTCTCCATCTATCAAAGCTCCTCATCGGGATCGACGATATTTGCCATAAACCTTCTGTCATGTCTGTCAAAGACGATGACCAGAACGACTGCGATGATCAGCAGCAGGAGGCAGATCGAGCTGACCAGAACGTTATGAACTTTTGTGCTGAATACCGGACCTTCTCCGGCGACAGGCTTCTCTTCCAACTGGGAGGGAAGCTGATAAAGCTTTGTCCATCTGAGCGTCCTGCGGAAGTTCAACACTGGCACGCTTTTCTTTGCCATGAGGATAACCATCCCCTGTTTCTCATATTCACGCTCGGCAAGCTTGCGGTTGATCCCTTCCGGGATGAGCTTCGCAATGGGTTCGCTTCCGACGTTCGCGAGACCCGCACCGATATTAATGAAGGCTGAATATCTGGTGCCTTCCGGGAGTTGGTCTTTATAAGCGGACTGCCTGATATCGATGTTCTCTTCCAGATCGGATCCTATTATCTGCGGTACGACGTTTCTCTGCATCGCAGCTTCGAGGTTCTTGATCCCATTATCGGTAAGCCCGATTGCGAGGTCTTCAGCTCCGCCAAGCGAGGCATAGACGCTCTTGAAATCTATCATCTTGCGCCGATACAGCATGGTCTCCATGTCCAGCCAGGTAAGCTGTTCTTTGTTCGCACCATAAGAAGCGGAGGATACCGAGGTGATGATCACGGGCTTCAGTTTCATGGTCTGCATCGCGGCATACAAAGCCAGGTTTATCCCGGGATTGGAACCGGTAAGACCAACTGCTACGTAGTCACCCTCATGCAGCTTTAGCTTGCTAAACTCTTCAACGAATACTGCTGCCAGATTGGGATTTAACGCGGCTTGTTTTTCGGATAAAAGCCCTTTGTCGGTTGTAATGGAGCTAACCCTGGTGCCGATCAAGCCGGTCATCAGGGGGTCATCAATAGGGTCGATCTGGATCCCGGAATGCAGGATGTCTGCCCGGATTGTATCCATGTATGCCTGCATCAGCTTGGCAGATGCGACCTTGGCATCATAGTTCTCGGTCTTTATTGTCACGTAGCTTGTCTGAGCGATTACATAAAGAATAACACTGAGGACGAAAAGAATGATCAAAGACCAGCCGGATTTAAGTGAAGGACGATACATCGTTATACCTCCCCTTTGAATACGACCATGAGCATAAGGCGGACCGCTACTGCGGCTATGGTCATCGTGCTGAGGGTCTTCATGAAGCCCTGGCGTTCAAACCAGTTGGCTATGAGACCGGGAACGATATAACCGATAGACTGCATCTGCAAGTCATAGATACTAAAGTTCTGAAATACCAACGCCCGGGAAAGCCAACCAAGGATAAACCCGATCAGGATGCTGAGCACCATTCTGCGTTTGCCGAATAGTAGCGTAAACTGACCGATGATCTTGATAATACCCCAGGTGACAAGACTTACCACCAATGTTCCGAGTATCTGCATCGGCTTATCCAAATACAGGGCGATGTATCCGGGAACGACGATACCACCGGCAGACGCTCCCAAGAGTTCGCTAAAGATCAGACTGATTATGACACCTATTCCGACTGCGGCTTGTACGACTGTATCAACCACGCTTGCTCCTTTATTTTGTACCTTTATTCAAAGCTATCATTTTGTGTTTAAAATGCGCGACTATCTGCGCGCCATACTTGATCCTGCCGGCAATATTACCAATTCCCAGAACGTGGGACTCACTCCCGGTGAGCTCCAAGACTTTCTGGTAGATCGCCTCAGTCAAAGGCTCACCCATCGGGATGACCTTTTCTTTGGGGATGCCGACCTTATGGGCATAGGACTCGACCTTGTCCGGGATCTCCCCCGTGAGCAGTACATGCGTAAAGTCTATCTCCTTGAGGGCATCGATAAGCTGTTCCGAACGGAAGAGCCGGTCTGAACGACTGTTCAGGATAATGATCTTCCCCACTCCCTTGAGATGCCCGGTCACCATATCGATGACTCTGGCGGTGGACAAGGGATCATTCGCGGCAAAGACATTGTAGAAGTGTATCGTCTTCTTACCGTCATGAATGACGTATTTCTTCAAAGCACCGGGATCTGGATGCGCGTGTTGCATCCCTTTGATGGCGACATCCCGAGGAACTCCTGCTTCCGCACAGACTGCTAAGGCAAGTTGGACGTTCTCCGCATGCTCGATATACATGAATCCATTTAGTTCTTCCTGGGTGACGTCCACAGGTCTGATCTTATGGATCTTCGTATTCCGTTTATCCGCAACCTTTTTCAAGAGGTTAAAGTGCTTGTTCTCTGCCGTATAACACACTCCGTTATTCGGAATAGTATTGGATAGGCACATCGCGACGCTCTGTTCCGTAGAACCCATCAGATCGAGGTGATCAGGGCGGCAATTGGTAATCACGGAGATGGTCGAACGGACAAACTTCCGCTCCGTCAACCATTGGAACACGGGATTGACAGCCATGCATTCGATGACTATCGCTTGGGGGTTGTCTTTGACCGCATGCCTGAATATGTACTTCTGCTCGATGATGTTAGCACCCATCAAGCGGATGATCGCTGCTTCCCTACCATCGGGAAGCACGACACGCGGAAGAGTCCCGGTGATCTTTGCCACATTCTTTATTCCGCCGGCTCTGAGCCCTGCGGCGATCAATCTCGTCACACTTGATTTTCCTCTGGTTCCGTTCACATGGATACGAATCGGGATCGCCGCCACGTTCTTTGTGTGACGTACGTATTCAAATATCCAATTTACGATCAAAACAACGGTCGCAAGTATTAATACTGTCATCAATTCCTCGGTCTAAAACTAAGCGCATCTCCACAACCTTCATTTATTGCGGTCTTTAACGCTCTGCAATATTTCAAAGCAATTAATATTCCAGAATCACGTTCCGAGCCTGATTTATTATGCATTCTCCCACTTTTTTAGCCATGGTATTTTGCTATCCCCGCAGAACCGTCCCCCAGCACTTCACCACCTCATATACTTCAGTTTTCTATTGACTGAAATCGTCTCGTTGAGTAGATATATCTCATGCTGAGAATTACTATCATTCTGCTGATCCTGACGGTCATACTCGCTCCTCTATTCTGCGGGATACCTTCCGCGGAAAGGGCAAAGCTCGATGCGTATCTGCGTTCCGCCAAAGCCAAGCTGAATATCTCAACCGATGAAGCGGTCAAGGATGCAAGCCAGGCTCTGCTCATCGCCGATCGCTACAAGCTCGGTTCAGAAAGATCGCGCGCATGCCTGATCCTCGCATCCGGCTATCACAAAGCCGGGGTCTATGACCGGGCTCTGGAGCGTGCTCAGCAAGCCCTCAAAGGCTTTGAACAGGCACAGGACAAGACCGGGCTTGCCGATACTTATGAACAGCTTGGCAATATCTATTGGAAGCTTCAGGATCCTGCCAAAGTGCGGGAGTATTACTCCAAATCTCTGGCTTTGAGACGCAAGCTCGGCAGCAAGGAACAGCTTGCCGATGCCCTCAATAACCAGGGGATAGTCCTCCTGCATTTCTTAAATCAGCCGAATGAAGCTCTGAAGAAATACCGCGAAGCCCTGTCCATGAGCCGCGAGATCGGCTACAAACTCGGCATGGCTCACTCCACGAATAACATCGGCAATTACTACCTCGTCACCGGGGACATCACCGCTGCCAAAGACTACGAAGAGCGTTCCCTCCGGCTCTATCGCGAGTGCGGAGATCAAAACCGCGTAGCGATCAACCTCCTCATCGTCGGCTATCTTGACCAGCTCTCCGGCGATCCGATAAAGGCGGAAATGCGTTATCAGGAAGCGATCGGGATCGCCACTAAGGTCAAGTCATACAGCGTCATTCGCGATGCTTACCTAAACCTCAGCTCCCTCTATGAAGAGCGCAACGACCGCCTCAAGCACCTTGAATATTTCAAGCTCTATTCCGAACTGGCTGATTCCCTTTCCAATACGGAAACGAACCGCAACATCGCCAATCTCCAGACGCAATTTGCGGTCGAAAAGCAAGAGCTGGAAAACCGCATCCTCAGGCTAAGCAACCAGCGTCAGAAGCTCTTTCTTTACAGTCTTTTCCTCGTCATCTCGCTGATCCTGGGATCCGGCTATTTCATCCTCAGGGAAAAGCGACGCTCCGAAAAGCTCCTCCTCAATATCCTCCCGGCAAAGGTCGCCGGGGAGCTAAAGCGCAAGGGAAAGAGCGACCCTCAGACCTTCGAGGAAGTCAGTGTGCTATTCTCTGATTTCGTTAGTTTTACCTCCATCTCCGCGACTCTCCCGCCTCAGGCTCTGATCGAGCGTCTCTCCGCTTTCTTTACGGAGTTTGACTCCCTCGTCGAAGCCAATGGCTGTGAACGCATCAAGACGATCGGCGATGCCTATCTGGCTGTCTGCGGGCTTCCGCAGGCACATCCCGACCATGCCGAAAGACTCCTGAAGGTTGCCCTTGGGATGATCAAGGTCGTGGAGAATTACAACTCCGGCGCAAGCACAAAGTGGGCGATCCGGATCGGATTGCATTCCGGTGCCGTCGTCGGAGGCATCGTGGGAACAAAGAAGTACATCTACGACGTCTTTGGCGATACCGTCAATACCGCCAGCAGGATGGAATCGAACAGTGAGCCGATGCGGATCAATGTCTCCGAGGAGTTCTATCTTCAGATCCCGGACAAGTCCTGCTTCCGGGAACGCGACCTCAGCGAGGTCAAAGGCAAGGGTCAGATGCGGATGTTCTTTGTCGAAAGCCATTCTGACCGAGTATAACCGTTCAGCCTATCCTCGAGCCCATTTGCAGAGTTCATGATCTGATCATCTCAGTTCCATAGCTCCCTACCGGATCACCGATGAGGATCTCCAATTCAAGCCATACTCAACAGGTAGTTTTCTTGTACTTCATTCAAGCAAAGTACAAGATGAGTACAAGAAGACTTCAAGATGATCCCTTGCGTCCGAGAGGAGATAAGGCATACCGGGCTAAGTAGTGATCAAAAACTTGTGGGAGATCATTCGAGGCTATACCGAGCGATCCTTGGGTAATCCTTGGGTGACTCTTGGGTCGCGACCCAAGGATGACCCAAGGGTCACCCAAGGGTCACCCAAGAGTCTCCTCATGATCTTCTGGTAATGCCGAGGGTATAGTAAAAGAAAACCGGGGAGCTTGTCCCCGGTTTATTGGCTTGTTTGATAATAAGTTATCCGCGAATAGTCACACGGAGGTTGTTCACACTGACCTTGTAGCCACCGCTGACCATGATAAAGCCCTTGAAGAAATCGCTGGTGTCGGTGATCTTTGCCATGAACCAGCTTCCTTGACGTGCCTCAGTTTGGTCGTTTGGCGCTTCATAGACATCGTTCTGCTGATTGTCGTTATAGGCGATGACCAGGGTTCCGACGACAAGATCGGCTTTTTCGGCTTTCTTGGTCTTTGCCCACCAGGAATGCCAGTCCTCGGTGCCATTCTGGATGTTAAAGAACTTTGCCTGGTTCTTGGTCTCGGGAGTCGCCGGGACTCTCAGCTTGCCGATGAAAGCCCACTTCCAGGCGGATTCACCCAGAGGTTCGGGAGCGTAAAAGTAATCATCACTCATGATGAAATGCGCGTCAATCTCAGGCGGGGTAGCCTGTTTGATGAGCTTGGCGGTGACGTCGTCCTTACCATCGAGGATCTGTTTGATCGTGCCGATGGGGACGATGATCTCGACCTTTTCATCCAGGATGGAGATGAAGCCGTTATCAGCGCTCTTGAGCAGTCCGACGTAGCTTTTGCCGCTCGTGAGCGTGATCTGGAGCCCAAAGACCTGTGCCATGATGAACAGCAGGCTGATGATGATCAATGCTTTTTTCATGTCTTCTCCTTTATAATGGTAGTGAAACGCGTTTACCGGTCTTGGCGGAGCGGTAGATCGCCTGTATGATCTCGACGGATTTGCGTCCGTCTCTGCCATTGGTCGAGGGAGCTGCTTTTCCGAGCAGAACGTCGATCACATTACGATAGTAGGGGTTGTGCCCAAAGCCATAGACGTTTGGCGGTTGGTAAGCTGTGTCCAGAGCGATGCGGTCGTCATCGTCATAGTCGTCAAATTCCCATTTCTCGATCTTGTTGACCGCAAAGCCACCGACCTTGACGGTTCCCTTTTCCCCGATGATGGTGATCGAGCCTTCGAAGTTCTTCGGGAAGGTGAGCATGGTGACGTTCAAGGTGGCGATGATGCCGGATCTAAAGTGAAGGATGGCGCAGCCGGTGTCTTCGGCTTCGATGTGCCTTGCCATTGTCGCGGTGTATGCCATGACGCTATCGACATTGCCGAGCAGCCAGTATATTGCATCGACGTAGTGCGAAGCTTGGTTCATAAAGGCGCCGCCGTCAAACTCCCAGGTTCCGCGCCATTTTTCCTGGTCATAATAGCTTTGGGGGCGTTGCCAGAATACATTGGACTGGGCAAGGTAGATCCTGCCGAATCTGCCTTTGTCTATGGCGCGCTTCAGGAGCTGCATGGTGCTGTTCAGGCGATTCTGCTTCACGACGAAGAGCTCGACCTTGGCATTATCGCAAGCCTGGATGAGCTTGTCCGCTCCTTCGATATTGATGCCCATGGGTTTTTCTGTCAATACGTGGATCTTATGCGCAGCAACGTCCATTCCCATCTGGGGATGCATCCCACTGGGTGTGCAGATCGATACGATATCGAGCTTTTCCTTCTCCAGCATTTCATGGTAATCCGTGTAATAAGCGGGAATCTTGTACTGTTCCGCGGTGGCTTTTGCCTTCTCGGGAATGATATCCGCACAAGCAACAAAGTCTGCCTCGGGGATGTTTGCCACAGCATCAAGATGGTTCTTTGATATCCTGCCGCAGCCAATTAGACCGAGTCTGATTTTTTTCATCGGGTCATACTCCTATATATCAGTTTACTTTACTATATCTTTGAGATACCATTCGCACATTTCGCGGATACTATCTTTGATCTGACGTCTTTGAACGAAACCGGCATTTCTGATCTTTTGTGCGACGAAATACGTCGGGGTCGCAAGCTTTCTCATACGGTCACTGTTGACCGGAAGGTCTATCCTGAGTAGTTTGGCTGGAACGTCAAACACCATTCCGATAGCGATAGCTATCCAGAGCGGGATCCTGATGGGTGGGACCTTGAAGCCGGGATTCATAGCGATGGTCTTCATCAGCTCAGCAAGGGTGATGTATGGATCATCTATGCAATTGTAATGCTCGTAGCCTGGTTTGAGATGATCCATAGCGAATCTTATCGCATCACAGACGGTAGTGAGAGATACTATAGACTTGACGTGATCTCCTGAGCCTACGGTGACATAGGGTCTGCGATGCAGAGTATCAATGAGCTTGTAGAGATTGGCGTAATTATGTGGTCCGTAGATAACGGTCGGGCGGAGAACGATCAGCTCACGGGTTGGATCTTGTTTCTGCCAATCGATGCTGAGCAGCTCGCCGGCAAGTTTTGATTCCCCATAAGGATGATCGGGATTGTAAGGCTCATCCTCATCTGCCATTCCGGATGGATGTCCGAAGACCGAGACAGTGCTTATGTAGATCAGCCGTTTTAGTCCATGCTTGACCATGAAATCCAATACTTTGGCAGTTCCGATCTTGTTATGACTGAAATATTCTTCACGAGTGATGCCAAAATCATGCTTTGAGGCAGCGCAGTGGATCAACATAGTATCGGAAGAGTCTAAGCCCGGGATCGCGCCAAATACACGCTCCAGATCCTCGGTGTTGCGAATGTCTCCCAGTTGTGTTTTCGGGTGCGGTTTTGCATCGCAATGAGAGCTGATGTCAATACCAAAACAAGGTGATTCGGGAGTATCTATCTCCCACATCAGTTTTGACCCTACGAATCCGTTGCTTCCGGTAACCAGAATGTTCATCAGTATTTACACTCCATATCATAGTGAGCTTTGCAGGTGTGGTTTGGACCGCTCCGATATCCTATAGTGCGATTCAAAGCCACACACTGTCAAGAATGAGACTGCGGTTAGTTTGTAAAGATATTTCTCAACTCAGGGACGGAATAATGTCTCTACCTTATCAACTATTTTATCGGCAAGTACATCACGTTGATAGTTTTGCAATACATATTCCCTACCCTTGCTTCCCATCCTTTTTGCCAGATTTACGTCTGCCATCAAAGAACGAATAGCATGGACGAGTCCGGCAGCATCTCCCGGTGGTACGATGATCCCGGCTTCTGCCTTATTTATCTCCTCCGCAGCTTCGCCTTTGAGGCTGGCAACTACGGGCAGTTCATACGCCATATAGGCAAACATCTTGGTAGGCAGTGCGCCGCTGAGCACAGAGATATCTTTCAAAGGAAGCAAACCAAGATCAGCTTGGAACAGGATCGCACCAACTTCCTCGCGGGGGACATGAGGAAGAAAACGGACGTTGGTAAGCTTGTCCTTTGCGACTAATTCTTTTAGATGGGGAATTGCCGGACCGCTACCCAAGAGGATGAATTCGATGTGTTCTTGACGCATTAGCTTTGCAGCTTCGATCACTATCTCCATACCTTGCGCTATTCCGATGTTTCCCGCATAGATCGCGCGGTAGGGAGTATCCGGATTTCGTTCAGCTTCTGGTGCATAGCTATCTAATATGTCCTGATCCACACCGTTGAATCCGACATAGATCTTCGCTGGATCGATACCTTTCCCGGTGATTACTTTACCGATGTGTCTCGTCGCTCCGATCACCAGATCACTGCGTCTGTAGATCGCTGCTTCAAGCCACAAACTGAGCTTGATCAGTATGCTATTGCGCAATTCTCCCAGCTCGATAGCTGAATCCGGCCAGAGATCTCGAACCTCAAACACTGTTTTACGCTTAGGAAATATAAGCTTGCCCAGTAGTCCGCCAAAAGCGGAAAACAGTGGCGGAGAGCTAATATACATCAGATCGTAGCGTGGTCGCTTGAAAAGCAGGTAGCAACATGCGGAAAATGAGAAGCTTAGGAACATCAGAACTCGGGGTAAGAAGCTCTTCTTGGGAGAAGTGAACTGAGGCAGATAGTGTACTTCTGCCCCAAAGTGATCTTCACAAACCGTGAACTTTCCTCTATAAGCCGGGAAGATCACTCCGTATGGATGATTCGGCATACCGCACAGTACCTTGACCTTATGGCCATGACGGATCATGCTCTTGATGATCGCCTCGCTACGGTTCGAAGGTGCTCCCATTTCGGGGAAAAAATACTGACTAATGAAGAGAACTTTCATCTGATATCTCCTGATATAGGTCTAATAGAACGCGAGTTTGAGACTCCCAATTTAACCCGGTGAGGATCGCTGATCTGCCCCTCTCCCCCATTTCCTGAGAAGCCTGCGGATCGCTGATCAGGTCATTGATCGCATTGGCAATATCCTGGGGAGATAGAGGATCCACAAATCTGGCGCAGTTTAGTTTGCCGAACATCGACTGCCAATTTGGGAAGTCACTGGCGATTACGGCTAATCCCGATCCCATGTACTCAAGCATCTTTATGGGAATGGAATCCAGGTAGTTCGCGTTTGGGTGCATTGTGACTATCCCGATACAAGCTTCGGAAAGCAGTTCAATGATCTCTTTGCGATCCAGAAAACCTCGGTATTCGACCTTACTCCATCCGGATAGACCTTTGACTTCGTCAAGTAGCGAGGGTGGATCAAAATTCCCGGCAAGCAACAATCTTGCATCCGTAAGCTCCATGGCTTTAACGAGCTCGATGATCCCGCGCACGTTCGTGATCCCCCCAACATAGCATATCGTATCGTATTGCTTATTATCAGTAGAGACTGTACCAAATTCGCTCAGCAGAGGATAGTTGCAGATAACCCTCACTCGGGGATTGATCTTGGAAAATCGCTTCTGCATGAAGGGGACAGCTATCACGATAGCACTGAAGAATCTCAGGGTCAATGATTCAAAAGCTGACATAGATGCAGAAAGAATATGTCTGTATTGTTTTTTGATGTAATGTTTGTCGGCTATTTGCTTGGGAAGATCATCATGCACGTCTTGAATCACAGCTTTGCCCATTATCCGCAAGCACAACCCAAGAGGGATCAATTCCGGATCATGGATATGGTAGATGTCTGCCCTCTCAGCTATCGCCTTGAAGAAGAGTGTAAGTGGAGTAAAGAGCATTCTGCAAAGTCTTGATCGGTGTTTTCTACAACCTTTGACAATTATCCCATCCCGTTCTTGGTCGGGTTTCCCGTCAGCTATCAACAGCATAACATTGTATCCGGCTTGGGCTAGACTAACACATTCTTTGTGGAAGATACGGACATCAGAGCGGGAATGAACCGAACTTACGTGACAGATCCTCACCATGTCACACCCTCATACATACGGATCATCAGCTCTTTTAAGTTTGCTTGCAGGTTCTTCCTCCACCAACGAGGATGAGTCAGGAAGATGAAGCTTTCCCCCCTGTTTATCAGGCTAAAGGGATCTTCCGGATAATAATGAAGCGGATACCCCTTATCGGAGATATGCTTGATCTCTCCGTTCTTTATCACCGGATCATAGGCTTCATATTTTACTCGAAGCTCCTCGCGCAATACGGGATCGTCAAGAATGATGCAGTTGCTTTGTCCCAATACACGATTGGCAAAATCACCATGAGAAGCGAAAGAGACTATATCGGTATTTCTTCGAAGATGATTTAGATTTTGCCGGAATATCTCCCGAATCGCTGTAAGTGATCTGAGAACTGTCTCTTTATCTTTAATCCTGTTTGCTTTAGCAAACGTAGCAAGTTCTTCATAGTGATACCCGATCTCCATGTCTTTTGCCTGGAGCGTATCTATAACTTGTTGATCCCAAGTCCTGAGCCTGAAGAAATATGACGCCTTGATGCCTAAGCTCCTCTCTGCAGCATAAAACGACAGAACTCCCAGGGGATCAGTATCTATATCATGCCGTAGTACGACCATCTTTTCTGGAAGCAGCCGGTTCTCTGTCATCAAGTCATGGTATTCACTTAGTGTGATAAAGCTATAACCCTCTGCAAGAGCGGTGGATAACAGGCGAGAGTATGCTGCGGTTTGGTCACGAGTGAAAAAGGTATCTTGGATCACTGTATAGAGCTTATTCATGCCCATTTTCTTCTCTCAAAAGCTGCTGATACTGATCAAACAATAAGTCCCGGACACTGTATATGTCATAGTTCTCGGTACAAATCTCGCGTATTCTCGAAGGCTCATACCTATCCCAGTTTTTGATGATAGACTTCAGTCCATCACTCAAAGCGAGAGCACTGCCTGTCTTGACGAGGACCCCGGTCTCTCCTGTCACAATGGATTCCGGTCCACCGCTGAAAGTGCTAAGAACCGGTAAACCGCAAGCCATAGCTTCGATCAGCACCAGTCCAAAACTCTCGATCAGGGAAGGTAATACAAGTATATGGTAGGTTGGCAAAGTCATCCTTATCTCACTGGGGGTGTATTGACCAAGAAACTTGACCTCTTTGTGAACGGATAGTTCTCTTGTCAGCCCCTCCAAGAAAGCGCGGTGATCGCCTTGTCCGATTATATCAAGAGTGAGCTTCGTCCCTTGTTCTTTGAGGATAGCGAGTGCCTTGATCAGGTTCTGGACACCTTTTTCAGGGATAAGGTTGCCGATATAGACCAATCTGTTGGGTTTATGAGGTTTGACGGTCAAGGTCATCTTACTGATATCCAGCCCATTGGGGATCATCTCTACCTTATCGAGAGGAACCAGTTCGCAAAGCACCTTCCTGAGTGAAGGAGATACTGCAATGACCTTTGCAGCACCTTGATATGCCTTGACCAAGCTTCTCCGGTATAGCTTTGAACGAAGATGATCGATGATTCCGCCCTGATGTTCGACTAAGATGTAAGGGATAGTAAGACTGCGGCTCATACACGAGATAGCTATACCATCCGGAAAAGCCCAATTGACGTGTATCAAGTCCGGCTTCTGATCTCTGATCACCTGGTGAACACAACTCTTGGTAAACCAAGCCTGGATTGCCGGCATGAAGCGTTTGAAGATATTTCTTGGCAGGAGGATATAGCGTGGATGATAGATCACGACTGTTTTCTTGCCATAGCTCTCTTTGCGCATTGCCGGAACTTTGCACTTGTGCTTCTTCCTGCGAGCCTCCAGAAAATACGGCACAGGAGCTATGACAGTGATATCCACAACCTCAGAGAGTACACGAACCATCTCTTGCACAAAAGCGCTTCTTGTCTTCTCCACAGGATTGGGGTATGCATGTGAATAGATCAGAACCTTCATTCTCTCCCCGGTCTAAGTCGTTTAGATATCCATGATCTACTCTGTAAGAGAGCATCATAGAAATACATGACATCTTCTTTCCTGGGAAGAAGCTCCACAATGGACATCTCCCGATGCTTGATAAAATACCATGATAGTAGGATCGCGAACCAGATGATGTAGGCAATTGATGAAGTGATCGAAGTGCCAAATAGCCCATGAGTCGGAATGAGGAGATAGTTCAAACCCAGCTTGGTCAGCAAAGGCAGGATCGGAGCTAATATCGATATAATAGGGAATCCCTTACTCCAGATAAAAGTATTAAACAAAGCACCAAGGGTAATGCCAAAGACTGCCGGGATCATGAGCAGGAAAGACCAGTATGCGTCGGCATATCCGGGACCATATAGGTAGATGATGAACCACCTTCCGATCACGACCATCCCAAGCACTGCAATAATATCTATCATACCAACCAAGAGAAATATCTTTCGCATGATAGCCAGGGAAGCATGGTCATCTTCCATCGATGAAAGCTTGACCAAGAGCACTGCCCCTATCGTATTGCATGAGATGTTGATCATATCAATGAAGTTCACTGCAAGCGTATAGACGCCGACCTGCGAGAAGCTTCCCAATGCCTTGAGTATTATCAAATCAACCCTCATCATGAGCAGGATCAGATATTCTGAAACAAATGCTCGGAAGCCAAGTCTATATGCCTGGCTCAATACCGGAACGGCTAACTTGGGCTGATAACGAACCCTACCTCTGAACCTCCATTGCACAAACATCAAGCAGATGATGAATATCGTGACGTTTAGAATGAATGAATATTCCATACGGTGAGCGACCGGCATCAACCAAAAGAGGGGAACGATCAATAGCAGGAAGATCACCGTCGGCAATGTAGCCAGAAGAGTATAGTCTCTCATCCAGTTCATCCCAAGCTGAATGAATTGAGACCTTGTATATAATTGATATGAGACGATGTATATTCCCAAAACCAGCAATAGGTAAGATGGGTATTGATGACCCAGAATCCCTGAGAAAAAGCTGCCTCCGATCAAATAGAGAACACCTACGGTGAATAGACCGATCAACCATGTTGTGACACTTAGGCTGTAGAGCCCGTTTAGTTTCGTTCTGTCATGTTGTATAGTAAACGGGAATGTCTTGTGCACTCCCATATCCAAAAACATCCAAATGATGGAGTTTAGAGTAAAGAGATAGACATATCTTCCCCGCATATCAGGACCGAGATAGCGGGAAATGAACCAGTTCACCAGAAACGCAGCAAAGATAACGATCACCTTGCTTACGCTGGTCAAGGCGATATTCCTTTTTAAGCTGATTTCGTTCATTCAGTTATCCTATTGAGAGGGAGGAACTTCATAAGTGTTTCTCTGCTAAGCGCCAATACAATGAACACAATGCCGACAACTTGCAGTAGAGATAAGCTCTCCCCCAGAACTATCACAGCTAAAAGAGAAGCTAAAACAGGCTTTAGAAAGAAGTAAATTGCCGCTTTCCCGGCTCCGAGGATCTTCATCCCTTCAAAATAGAGAAGATAGGACAGACCGGTCAGGATCAATCCCAGATAGAGAACGAAGCCTAAGCTCCTGGGGGTCATGATAAACCAGAATGGTTTTCCGATGAAGATATTAACGACCAAAAGACTGATCCCGCCAATAATGAACGCACCACTGTTAGTCAGGATATTCCCATATTTTTGAATAGTCTTTTTGGTCAAAACTGTGTAAAGCCCAAAAGTGACAGACGATGATGCAGCGAGCAAGAGAGAGAGTGGAAGATCAATGAATCCAGAAGCGCGCATTTGAGGTTCAAAGATGACCATAAAACTCAGACCGAAGACTCCGGACAGCAGCCCGATAATCGTACTGCGTTGCATGCGCTCTCTGAGGATCAGAGTAGCAAATAGCCCCACGAACAGCGGATTCATACTGACGATCACCGCTGTGACAGACGCCTTTCCATAGAATATCGCCAATTGTAAAAGCAGCATACTGATGCAGACGTTTAGGATCCCTAAACTACCGAGCATCAGTATGCTGCGGATATTTAGCTTGACCGAGCCGATCTTAGCTTGCTTGATCGCAAAAGGCAAGAGAGCCAATCCACCGATGATGAACCGCCATGCAGTCAGTGTGAAAGGATCTATCCTTTCCCCGACGAGCTTTCCGGTTATCTCAAGCGTTGACCATATAACAATGGCGACCAGGCAATATAAGTGGCTCTTCAGGTTCAAAACTATTTCATCAAGATCATCTTTTTGGTGGAGCTGTATTTGCCGGCATACATCTTGTAATAATAGACACCGCTGGCAACAGTTCTGCCATTGTCGTCCTGTCCATTCCAGACTACGGAGTGGTTACCGGCTGCCTTTTCGGAATTGACCAGACTACGGATCAATTGACCCTTCATGTTATAGATGTCGATCTTGACATTGCTGTTTTCTTTGACCGTATAGCTGATGGTGGTCTCGGGGTTGAAAGGATTGGGGTAGTTACCCACAAGCTGGCTTTCGACCGGAACGATGACGTCATCATCATTGGCGACGGGGGGATTGAAGTCAGCAGTCGAACGCGCTGTGATCTGAGCGATGGCGTTGAACTGGTTGATTATCACGTTCATATCAATGGCACCTGTCGGGATAGCACCGGCATCGACGACGTAATCCGCATCATAGAATCCGGTGCGGAAAACGATGGTACCGGAAGCATCGGTGACGTTGTAGTTCTGACCACTGGCAAATGCGCCGGTGGAACCGAAAGTAGCGTCATTGATGCGGACAAGCTTGGACTGATGAGTCTCAAGGTTGTTGTTGATATCCGCAATGGTAACGATCGGAATGTAGAGATTCACGTTATGAGCAGTCGCAGCGCCGGGATCGGCAACAGGAACGAACTGCAGCATATTGGTGGTATATCTGGAGAGCTTTCCGGTGATCCCGGTGATCCCGTCCATCTGAGCATAGGTAGTGGTGATAACGCCGGGTTGGTCATCGATAAGGATGGCAGCCGTGTTATCCTGGATGTACTTCTGATGGCGGAAGGTTTGTTGGAAAGTAAGGACCACTTGGTTGGAAAGACGATAGATAGTGGTTCCATCCGCTTCCTGTGCTCTGAGCTGTCCGATGTTGCTGACAACGATCGGGAAGATGTATGAAGCCGAGGCGACATAGCTGGGATCAAAACCTGTAGCATAAGCAATGGCTTTGATGGTAGTGTCTGCGCTCAAAGGAATGGGGTTGGAATACATCGTTGATTGATTGGTAGGGGTAGTCCCGTTCGTCGTGTAATAAATAGTAGCGCCGGGGGTAGTGCTGCTGAGAGCGACGTTGATCGGGGAGTTATAGACACCCGCGGGAGGATTCATCGTAGGAGTGGCAGCCTGCTGAGCAGTGTTGGGATTGAAGGTATGCTGACCGAGGTTATCGATGAAGTCCTGTGCATTGACGAGCCATTCTGAATTGTCAATGGTCGTACCGGCACTGGCGACCCAATCAAGGTTTCCACTGGTGACGTTGGGCTTACGGATCAGGGTGTGATTGAGAGTCGCACCGACTGTTCCGGCGACGTCCCAGGCTGTTCCCGGATCTGTCATGTAAGTGCCGATAGCATCGATCTGCGTATCCCCGTGGAAAAGACCCAGAGCATCATCACCGTTGAAATAGGTGACCGTATGGGTCAGATCAGCCAGGGCAAGGATCGTCGCATTAGCGGCGGAGTTTGCGATGACGAATACGTCGTTATTGGCAAGAGTGCCACTAAGGGTGACGGAATTGGTCGCAGACCATGCACCACCGTTTGAACCAAGTTTGACGCTATATTGAGAAAGATCAACCGCGGCACCAGTCCCGTTGAAAATCTCGATAGCCTTGTTGTTTGAGCTACCTTCGACGTATTCCGAGAAGAATAAGTCGGCTGCTTGCCCGAATACCACTAAAGCGGTAAGGAGCATAAGCATAGTAATTAGTGTTCTTTTCACCATTTTTTTACCTCACTTTGTCGAAAATCACTAAAGCACAATATAAGAAAGATCCCGCAAGTAGAATGCTGTCCACTCGGTCCAGCACTCCCCCATGCCCGGGGATCAGGTTTGACGAATCTTTTACACCTGTATAACGTTTGATCATCGATTCCACCAGATCGCCAAGTTGCCCAACGATACCCGCTGCTACAGCTATGAGGATCATATACGGAACCTTCATGGATTCAAACCCGGAAAGCACCAAAATCACTACTATGACAAATGGAGACAAAGCCCCTGCCAGAAAGCCCTCAACGGACTTCTTGGGGCTGATCTCCGTCACGCCTCTATGGCGTCCAAAGCTCATACCTATAAAATAGGCGATACTATCGACAATCCAAATCGTGATAATCAGTGCAAACAATATATAATCAGTTTTATAGTCAAGTCCAATTCTCGTGACGAGTGCCGGGATAAAAGAAGTATAGACCAATCCCCACATTGCAGCGAAGTTCGTCATCAGATCGGGATTCCTTTTCCAGCCCAAGATCTTCGCCAGTGCCAGCAGGATGAATACCCCGAGAAAGATCTCCGCATCCAAGCCGCGAACATAGACCAGCAGTAGATAAAGCATCGCAGCCAAAGGGATAAACACAGGCGAGAGAACTATCCCTTTATTGCGAAACATACAGAATAGCTCATAAGATCCGAGCACCGCGACAAGCAGGAACATAATGACCAGCGGCAGACCGGAGAAGAATACCGCAGCAAGCAGGAAGGGAATGAAGATGACAGAGACTATGACTCGCTTTTGAAGTTCGCTCATTTGCCTTTCAGTCCCCCAAAACGTCTGTCTCGCTTCTGATAATCCATCAGAGCTTTGACCATCTCCACTTTGTCAAAATCCGGCCATAAAGTCTCGGTCACGTAGATCTCCGAATATGCGCTTTGCCAGAGCAGGAAGTTCGAAAGCCTCATCTCACCGCTGGTGCGGATGATCAGATCCGGATCAGGCTGCCCTGATGTATAAAGATAGCTGCTCAAGTCCTCTGCCGTAATCGCATCGATCTTTGCCGGATCGCCATTGAGCATCTGAGTATAAAGTCCCTTGACCGCGTTGACGATCTCTTGCCGTCCTCCATAGTTAAAGGCGATATTGACGACCATCCCTGTGTTCTGATGCGTCAACGCAGCAGTCGCAAGGATATCCTTCATATAGTCCGGGGAGAGGTTATCTTCCGACCCAATAAAGCGAACATAGATGTTCTGCTTATTGAGCTCCGGAATTTCTTTGATCAGTCTCTCTTTGAGCAGCTTGAGCAGCCCCTGGACCTCATCGACAGGACGGTTCCAATTCTCTGTGGAAAAGGCGTAAAAGGTGAGGTACTGCAAATGGAGCTCGACGCCAAGCTCGACGACCTCACGGATGGATTTCGCTCCGGCGTTGTGTCCATAGAGACGGGGTCTGTTCTTTTTCTTTGCCCATCTCCCGTTACCGTCCATGATGATCCCGATGTGCCGGGGTAATCTCTCCCGATCCAGTTCGCGCATCAATTCCTGATATTTCTTCATGCTTTGCTCTGCGTCTTATGTTTTAGCCAGGCGTAGATGAAGCCGTCCAGATCACCATTCATGACCTTTTCGGTATTCCCGCTTTCAAAATTCGTCCGGTGATCCTTGACCATCTGATAAGGCTGGAAGACGTAGGAGCGGATCTGGTTTCCCCAGCCTATCTCCGTCTTGGAGCTTTCGAGGTCCTTTTTCTCTTTATTCCGCTGTTCTTCATAATATTGATAGAGACGGGATTTGAGGATCGCCATTGCCTTTTCGCGGTTTTGGATCTGGGAGCGTTCATTTTGACAGCTCACCACGATATTGGTCGGAAGGTGAGTGATCCGTACGGCGGAGTCCGTCGTATTGACGTGCTGTCCACCGGCACCGCTGGCACGGTAAGTATCTATCTTGAGGTCTTTGGCATCGATCTCGACCTCTATATCATCATCGAACTCCGGATAGACGAAGATCGAGGCAAAGGAGGTCTGGCGTTTACCTTGGGAATTAAAAGGGGATATCCTGACCAGGCGGTGGATACCTATCTCCGCCTTAAGCAAGCCATAGGCAAAGTTCCCGCTGACCTCGACGGTCACGCTTTTCAATCCGGCTTCATCACCCGCAAGCGAGTCGATGATGTTGAACTTGAATTTATTTGCCTCAGCCCAGCGGGAATACATCCTGAGGAGCATCTCCGCCCAGTCCTGAGCTTCCGTTCCACCGGCACCCGCATGGATCGTAAAGACCGCATCGTTATGGTCATAAGGCTCATTCAGATAGCATTCGATCTCCGCCTTCTCGACATAGACCTTCGTCTCCTCAAAAAAGCTGAGCGCATCCTGATACAGACTCTCGTTAAAATCCTCCTCCAAGAGGGACAAATAGGTCTCTATATCATCTTTTAGAGTATCGAGCTTCTTGATGTGGTCGATCTGTTCTCTTACCTGTGCGAGTTGCTTACTGATCTTTTTGGCTTGAGCCTGATCGTTCCAAAAGCCCGGAGCGTTCACCTCTTTTTCAAGATCTGTGGCTATCGCTTCGTTCTTTTCAAAGTCAAAGTAACCTCCGGATCTCGGAGATCTGCGAGACGAGTTCGTTGGCTTCTTTTCTAAATACGGGGTATTCCATTGAGTTCCTCATAAATATTTACTATAATATCAATTGTCAATTACTGAGACTGCACCGTTTAGTCAAGACAATTATCCTTGATAGAGGGTTGGGCGACCGACGAGGGCAGAGCGATGATGATATGTGCCGGTCATAAAGACCCTTGATTTCTCTGAGCAATACCTAAGCTTACCCGTGTAAAGCGCGTGTGATCCCCATGTGATTCCCGCGTGCTCACGCGGGGTTCACGCGGGCTTCACGCGGGGATCACGCGGGAATCTCTTGGTAAGGGTCTGATTTCTCGCTGATAATTCTCAGGTGTTTCCCTGATCCTGATGAGGGAGTGATGAGAGGGTCATCTGGGAGTCATCTGAGAAAGAAGAGGGGGATCAAGGGGATAAAATGGAGGCAGAAATGAAAAAGGCAGCGAATTGCTTCGCTGCCATTAGGATGTTAACTGAATTTAGATTACTTTTTTACAGCCTCTTTGAGTTTCTTTCCAGCTTTGAATACGGGAACTTTGCGTGCTGGAATCTTCAAGGCTTTCTTGGTCTTGGGGTTGATGCCGTTGCGTGCTTTACGCTGAGCAACACTGAATGATCCAAAACCGACTAAGGAGACCTTGTCACCCTTTTTCAGGGCGTCTGTGACACCTTCAAGGACGGCGGCGAGGGCGAGACCGGCAACTTTCTGTGAAACACCGGCGGCACCTGCGATCTTTTTAATTAATTCATCTCTGCTCATTTTACCTCCTTTTTACTTCTAATAAAAGAGTTCGAGATACTTCGAAACAGAATAAAACTCAGTCTGGAAAATCTGTCAATAAAAAAAACGTGGAAAAAAGCGGAAAAGTCCTTATGCACAAAGGGCTAACGCTTCGTGACGCTTTTAATGACTTGTCATACAACAAGATAGAGTGTGGAGAGATTTTAATGCAAATGGCAAAGAAATTTTGCATTGGCGTAGCAGACTACTTTTTCAATTGACAAAATATAGCCTTGATGAGATTGACTATAGGCATCAAAAACAGGGAGGAAAAGATGAAGAAGTATATCAGTCTCATACTCGTAACCATAATTATCATGACCATAATTTCGGCTTGCAGTTCAAACAAAAAAGCCCCGGTCGTGGTCGAACCCCCCAGGAATCCTCTGGCTCTGGCTCAGGAATCAGCCACGAACGGCAATGACCTCTTTGAGGAAAAGCTTTACAACGAAGCGATCATTGACTACAAAAAAGCCATCGATCTCTACAATGAATATGCCCCGAGTTCCAGTCCTGCGGATTCGGTCGCCAATAATATCGAAAAGCTGAATCTGAACATCGCCACATCGCATCTGCGTATGGCGGACGAGAGCATCGCCATACAGATCTATCCCGAAGCGATCGCTCATTACGACACAGCTTTGGTCGTCTATAAGAGCCTTGCTCCGCTGACCATCACTGCCGACGTTCTGAAGAGTGATATCAAACAGGTTTACAACAACCTGATCATAGCTCACAGAAGTGCCGGTAACTTCGAATCAGCCATCAACTATGTGGACATGATCCTCGTCGATGAGCCGAACAATGCGGATATGCTCAATCTCAAGTTTAACATCCTGCAAAACGACATCAAAGATGAAACTCGCGCTTTCAAGGTCTTGCATGACTATGCGGAAGCTTCCGGTGATGCCAATGCCTATTTGATCCTTGCCGGGAAATATGCCGATAAGCAGGATAATAACAATGCCGGTATCTATTACGAGAAGGCTCTGACCCTCAAGCAAGATGCAAACACCTATTCCGCAGTGGCAAACTTCTATCGCAATACCAAGCAGTATGCAAAGTCCAACGAGATCCTCGGCAAGCTCGTCGCCACACAACCCGATCAGGCTACTCTGCTCACTGCTTATCGCCTCATGGGTGACAACTATAATAAGCTGAATAACAAAGCCAAGATGGCGGAGTATTTTGAGAAAGCCCTCAGCATCGAAGCCGATGACAAGCTTTCGCTCGCTCTTGCCAGCTACTATAATGGTTTGAAGAACCACAACAAAGTCATCACTTATGCCACTCAGGTTCTCAAAGCCAATCCCAACAGCAGTGATGCTCTCATCCTGCGTGGTCTGGCTTATTACAATCTGAAGCAGAATGCAGCCGCCAAAGCGGACTTACAGCGCATTGAAAACGATCCCAAATATGGTGCGCAAGCCAAGTCCATCCTCAAAGCGATCAAATAATCCGACCTTTTTGAGATAACCGAGAACAGCCGAGGTGAACATATCTTGGCTGTTCTCATATTATCCCGGGATGAATAAATGAATATCAAAACAGATGGCTCGATCAAAGAAGTGATCTCCCCCGAATGCGGAGAGAAGATCGAACGTCCGGTCATTGGAACGAGTGTTCCCGCCGGCTTCCCCTCCCCTGCCACGGACTATATCGAAGGGACTCTTGATCTGAATGACTACGTGATCAAACACCGGGCTTCGACCTTCTTTATCCGGGTCGATGGATTCTCCATGATCAATGCGGGGATATTCCCGGATGACCTTTTGGTCGTGGATCGGGCTTTGGAAGCAGGGCACAACCAGATCATCATTGCAGTCCTCGATGGAGAGATGACCGTCAAAAGACTGCAGATCATCAAAGACGAGTATTGGCTGGTGCCGGAGAACGATGCCTTCCAGCCGATCAGGATAACTGAGGACAGCGGTTTCTCGATCTGGGGAGTCGTCACCTTCGTGATCCATAAGCTGAAGTGAGTTGCCCTATCCGCCGTATCCTTATCACCGCTTTATTCCTGCTCGTTATCAGCGGGATATTCGCGGTAAGCGGATACGTCAAGGATGAGCTGATCACTCTGCTGCCGGGAGTTCGTAGCTATCAATTGACCGGAGTTCGGCTTATCGGTCTGAGTGAGGTCGTCGCAGGGGATTCCACCGTTTATCGGCGTGATGTTGACTATACAATAGATTATGCTAAAGGCATCATTACCTTGGTTCGTGACCTGCCGGAGAGCCTCCTCAGGATCGACTATCTCGTTCTGGGGGATCAACTGACCAAGCCGCGCTATCTCTACCGGGAAATCGCTCTGAACGATTCGACCACCATCCCGCCCAAACGGGTTAGATCCTTCAGCGAGGATAGCAACCTCCTCGTGAGTGGTTCCAAGACCTTCTCTCTGACCTTTTCGAACGGTGAGTCATTTGATCTGAAACAATCTCTCTTTGTCAGCCTGAATGGTGAATTGGGCGGTGGGATCAAGATCAATGCCCAGTTATCTGACAGCCAGTCCAAGCTAAGCCCTGAGGGAGATTCGAAAGAGCTAAGCAGCCTGGATCAGGTGTTCATCCGTGTTTACAACGACTACTTTGAGCTCTCGATGGGCGATGTGTCCTGGAAAAGCCCGGCTACGAGATACATCAACTATGAGTCCAAGATCGAGGGGATCGTCGCCAACACCAAGGGCAAGCTGAAGGCTTCGACGGGCTATAGCGCGGAGAACGGCAAACAAGCCAGGCTGGAGCTCGGGATCGTCGATGGGAAACAGGGACCGTATTATCTCAACGCAACCGGATATCAAAGCAGCTATCAGATCGTCGCCGGAAGCGAAAGCATCTATCAGAATGGCATCCTGCTATCGCGGGGCTTGGACTATACCATAGATTACGCCGGTGGGACCGTCATGTTTAAGAAGCTGGTCGTTTCGTCTGATCTTGTTCTGGTCTTCTTCCAATATGCCGATGATTACTACAAACAGTCAATGGTCTTTGGCGGAGCGGAGTATATGCCGCTTGAAGGGCTTAGCCTAACGAGTTCCGTTATATACCAGAATGATGACAAAGACAATCCGTTGATCTACACTTTTAGCCCCGCAGACAAAGACTCACTTCGGAATGCCGGAGACAGAACTGTCTGGAGTCCCGGGGCGATCCATACCGAGCCGGGACAGGGAAGCTACACTCTGGCACTTACTCCCGAGGGGATCGAATACTACGTCTATGCAGGGACAGATTCACTGGCAGACTACAATGTAACGTTCAGCTATGTCGGCTCCGGGAACGGGGATTATGATGAGTATTCCTCCGGTAAGTACGTCTATCGAGGCGAAGGAGCGGGTAGCTGGGTGGCGATGAAACGCCTGGTCGCACCGGTTAGTAGGTTGAACGCTGATCTGGCGCTTGGTTACTCTCGCGGAGCTTGGCTCTTTGAGGCCGAAGCTCTGCTCAGCAATGAGGACAGGAATACTTTTTCGGGGCTGGATGATGCTGATAACCTCAGCGGAATCCTCTTTGCCGGTGCTAAGTTCAGCGGAAAAGTCGAAAGTCTCTTTCCCGGATTGTTTGTGAATGCCGAACGCAGATTCCCCGGAGCATATCTCTTTTCTCAATACCGGTATCCACCGGACGAGGTCGATCTTGCGGGATTGACAGTCGCTGACAGTCTGGAACAGACGCAGCTTAATGCCGGGTTCACCCTGCAGCCTCTCCGGGCATGGAGATCAAACCTCGCCATCCGTCATTTGGAAGCTGAGGATGGACAACAGATCTCAGCCCTGCGCTATACGGGAAACCTTCTGGGAAAAGGCTTCCTCCCGAGCATTGTCTTGAAGAGTACTGTCGCCGAGATCGAGGATGCGCAGTCAAACAGCAGGATATATACATACAATGACCTCAAGGCAGAGCTGAAACGGCAGTACCTCAGTTTGGGGCTGGATGGGCTTTATGAGGCAACGGATGCCAAAGAACCGGAGACTTCATCACTCCCGGATACTCGCCGCCTGAAAATCTCTCCCTGGGCTGAGAGCAAACTAAGTGAGAAGATCATCACACGGATCAGCTATACCAAAGACAGGTTCGACCGTAAGACAGAAACTTGGGAAAAGCTCACCGACTCAGAGATCTATTCGCTCAGACACACCAGCGGTACAGACAAGCATAACGTAGATCTGGACTGGACCCACAGAACCTACACGAAACCGGCAAGCTCCGATACGAACAGCTCCGAAGCCTATGACCTGATCAAGCTTAGATCATCACATAACCTGCTGAAGCAGACACTTTCGCTCAATTTGAACTATCTCCTGAACCAGACGGAGTTTTTCCCCAGCATCAGAGAGCTTGAGTATAGCGGACAAGGGCTGGGACTTTATGACAGTACCGGAGTCTATACTCCCAATGGGGATTATGACTATACGTATATCATCTCGGATACGGGAGAACAGAGTACCGAGATCAATGGAACCGTGAATCTGAGCTTCAGACCCGGACAGCAGATCCTCAAAGGCGCATTGAAGCGTTTTCAGACCGATATTGGGTTGATCGGGATCGAACAGACGAACGATCCGGACGGATATCGCAGCTATATCTTTTACCCAGGTTCTGTCTTCGACACCCAACGCACTATCTATGGCAAACAGAACCTCACTCATAATATCTGGGTAGATATCATCCCCGGTAGAGCAAACCTCCTATTCAGCGCCGAGCTTGGTAAGACGCTGGACAAACGCTATCAGGAGGTTGGCAGGACAGAGAGCAGTCTGCTCTCATCCAAGCTGGATCTGCGCCAGATTCGTGGCGTAAACTACAGCCTGGCTGCCAGCAGATCTGTCGAAAAGGACAGCCGATACGACTCCCGCATCGCACGAACCACCTTTTCCGTCAATGCGTTGAAATACTATTCTACCCAGTCTTCCGCGGAACTGGTCGTTAGTCTGGACAGTGAAAAAGGGACAGATCAGAATGAGGCGAATTCATACCTGATAACCGCAATGGGGATATCTCCCTCATACAAGACAATGCTGATGCAGAAATATCGGATCACAACAAACGCAGGTCTGCGTTACAATGCGAGATCCGGAAGCGATTTTCTCACCTTCCTTCCCGAGAAACGAAACGGATTTATCGCCAATTGGAGCTTGAAGACCATATATAAGCTAAATGCTTTTAGCACTGCATCATTTGAGTATTCCGGCAAATCATATCCCGGGGATAGCGTGGATCATCAGATAAAGTTCGAATTTAAGGCAGAATTATAGATGCTAATACACCTTAGCTTACTTGACTACAGCATACTCTTACCCTTTGTGTTTCTTGCGGGGTTGATCGATTCCATCGCCGGGGGCGGTGGGCTCATCTCTTTACCCGCTTATTGGTCAGTCGGGATCCCTCCCCACTACGCTCTTGGGACAAACAAGTTCTCCTCCTGCTTTGGGACTGTCTTCTCGACGGTGAACTACTTTAATGCGAAGATGATAGACATTCCCGTAGCCATCAGCAGCGCGATCATGGCTCTGATCGGCTCCTACCTCGGTGCTATGACTGCTCTGCGGATCTCGGCTCATTCGTTGAACTACCTGCTGGTCATCCTGATCCCGATCATTACTGTGGTTTCTATGCTGAACAGGAATCTGGGCAAGCGAGATCGTTCAGAGCATATCCCGCTATTGCGCAAACTGATCCTCGGTATGCTTGCGGGATTGATCATCGGGTTTTATGACGGATTCTTCGGGCCGGGAACCGGGACTTTTCTGATCATCATCTACAGCATCCTGCTGCATTATGACTTTGTTCGCGCCAATGGCAATACCAAGGTCGTAAACCTCGCCTCCAATATCGCCGCGTTGATCACGTTCATCGCTGCGGGAAAAGTTCTCTATGCTGTCGCTATCCCGGGTGCGATCTGCGGTATAGCCGGCAACATCATCGGCTCAAAGCTCGTAATCCTCAAAGGCAACAGCTTGATACGTAAGATATTCTACATCGCCTTGGGGCTGCTTTTCTTGCGGATCATCTACAATCTCGTAGCTTGATGGTATGAGTCAGAAATACTGGTCATCGGCAAAAGATTGACAAAATAAGCCACTCCTGAATCTTGAAAGCTATGGTAGAAGATATATTGATATTCAGCGTCTATGAGATAACGCGTCATCTGAAGCAGGTGATCGAAACGACGATCGAACCCCTGTACGTCACCGGGGAGATCAGTAATTTCACCCATCACAGCTCAGGTCATATGTACTTCAATCTCAAAGACCCAAATGCGACTATTCGCTGCACTTTCTTCAAGAACGTGAACTACAAGCTGGACTTCATCCCCGAAGAAGGGATGCAGGTAGTCGTCTATGGCAATATCACCATCTTCGAGAAAGCAGGGCAGTATAACCTCAACGTTCAGACCATGAGCCCGCATGGGCAGGGTGACCTTGCCAGGCAGTTTGAGCTACTGAAAAGCAAGCTGAACGAAGAAGGACTCTTCCTCCCTGAACACAAGAAGCCTATTCCGAACTTCCCGCAGCATATCGGGATCGTCACATCACCGACCGGGGCAGCTCTCCAGGACATCATGAATATTCTGCGCAGACGCTTCCCGGTGGAGGTATCTGTCTTCCCGGCATTGGTTCAAGGGACTGAGGCAGCGGCTCAGCTACGCCAAGGAATCGAGTACTTCAATAGCGAGGGAGAGGTCGATGTCATTATCATCACCAGAGGTGGTGGTTCTCAGGAAGACCTCTGGGCATTTAACGATGAAGCCTTAGCCAGGGCAATATTCAGTTCCCGGATCCCTGTCATCTCCGCAGTGGGACACGAGATCGACTTCACCATTTGTGACTTTGTCGCCGATCTAAGAGCTCCGACTCCCTCCGCAGCAGCAGAACTGGTCGTTCCGGACAAAGCTGATCTGCTTGCCATTCTCGAAGTCTATGAAAAGAGACTGCAAGCTTATGTGCGGGAGACGCTGAATACTTATCGGCAGAGATTGGAGTCTTCGACAGCCCATATGAGCTCCATCAGCCCGCAATCACTGATCAATAACTATAACCAAAGCATAGACTATCTTGAGAACGCACTGAGGTCTTCGACCAAGATTCTGGAGCACTTTTCCGGAACTCTTCTGACGACCGAGAGGTCTTTCCTTAGCATCTCTCAGCAAAAGCTCCAGAATATGATCCAGATCAAGACCATGGATCTTGGATACATAGAGAAGGAACTCGCCAATTCGCTCGAGCTGGTCCTCCGCAATGCCAAAGAGAGGCTAAACCTCGCATCGGTGTTTATGGCGGAAGCTTCCCCGGAAAAACGCTTGAAGCAGGGCTATTCGATAGTACGAAAAAACGGCAAGATAGTCAGGAATATCTCCCATCTATCCCCCAGTGACCTGATCAACATAGACTTTTGCGATGGTGTAGCCACTGCTAAGGTCCAAGATACAAAGCCCCATGAATAGACGCTATATACTACTGATCGCGATCCTCCTGGCTTCTGCCTCAGCGCTTTTCTCCTCCGAGATACGCTCCCTGTGGGTTCTCCCTTGGAGCATCAATACTCCCGCCAAGATAGATGAGATGATCTCCAAGGCTGTGCAAACCAACCAAACGGAGATAATGATCGAGATCCGTTACCGGTCGGACGCTTTATACAAAACGAATCGTCTTCCGGATCCTTATGACAATCCAGAGCCTCAAAGCTACATCATGAATGGTCTGGACTTTGATCCTCTGGATTATGCTATCACCGCAGGGCATAGAGCCGGTCTCAAGGTGCAAGCCTGGATGGTAGTCTTCAACGCAACTCCGGTCGATGCAAACCTGATGAAAAGCAACTACATGGTGCGTGAACATCCTGATTGGATCACCTATGACTCGGATTACCTGCGGATGCGCTCCACGGAGCAATTCGGATACTTCGTAGATCCCGGTATTCCTGCCGTCAGAGAGCATCTGCTCAATGTCTTTGGTGACGTCGTCAGCGGTTATCCTGAACTTGACGGCATCCATATGGACTATATCCGATACCCCAATACGAACTTCGGCTACCACCCGATCTCCCGCGGGAGGTTCCAGCATGACAAGAGCGAGGAACCGAGCCTGGAGTGGAATGAATGGCGGATTCGGCAGATCAGCACTTTCGTTGAACAGGTCTATCGCCAATCCAAATCCATCAATCCCAAGCTGACTATCTCTGCCGCAGTATTCGCAGACCAGTTCGAAGCCGTCAGCCAATACGCCCAGAACTGGCAGGAATGGCTGGACAAAGGCTTTATAGACCGGGTCTATCTCATGCATTACCATAAAGTGGACAGATCATTTATCCGTATTCTGGAGAACGTCCGGGACATGGGACATAATGACAGGATCGTGATCGGCCTGCGAGCCTGGGAAAACAACAATGGCTCCCTGCTGCCGAATCCCTTTTCAGAGTCCTCGGATTACAGCGTGTATAACCTCATCGACAGGATAAATTGGGTGCGGGACTTTGGCTTTGCCGGAGTAGCACTCTTCAGCTATGACGGGATCATCAAGGGTGGCGCTCTGGACTATCTTGGAAGACAGGTGTTCGCAGACCCGGTGACGGCTTCAACGACAGAGATTCCACCCGCGCAAGATAGTCTCTGTAACGTCCAAGGAAAACAGGAGACTCTTGCTCCCGATATCGTGATCTTGCCGAATCTGGATAGCTATCAGATCCACTATTTCATCCCGGTCGAAGGTAATTGGAAGATCACTCTCTTCGACGAGGAAGATAACAAGCTGATGGAGACGACCCGCTACTTTCCGGCAGGTCCGAACACGGACACATGGAATGGACAGACCTCCTCCGGAAGCAGAATAGATACCGGAGTCTATTATTTCCGCATGGGCAGGGATATGGATAATTGCGACTACCTGATCCCCGTTGAGATCTCGAGGATCTGGTAATGCCAAGCATGACGCGTCAGGCGGGGATCCTCTCCTCTGTCGATTCGATCCGTTTCATTCTCAAATCCATCATCGGGATCGTTCTCGCCAGGCTCTTGTCTCAAAACGACTATGGGACATACAGACAGTTGTTTCTGATCTACGGCACTGTCGCAACCTTGCTTTTGGTAGGCATACCTCAGAGCATGCTCTACTTTCTACCCAAGATAGCCGATGAAAAGCGCAAGGCGTATATCTCCAAGACCGTAGATATGGTCTCAGTATTGGCGATAGTCTTTACCATGCTGATCCTGCTCTTCAATCCCCTCATATCCTCGATCTTCAAGAACAGCGGTCTGAAGCCTCTCCTGATGATCTTCTGCGTCTATCCGATCTTCATGTTTGTGAACCAGCTATACAGCTTTATCATGCTCGGAATGCAGGATACCCGCAAGGTCATAACCTTTAACCTATTCTCAATAGTCACAGACCTGATCCTGATCGCAGGAATAGCCCTTCTGACCCGCTCATTACTCCTGATCGTCTGTGGAGTTGTGATCTCCGCTTTTGTGCAATGGATATTCGTCCGAATTCAGCTAAGCAAACATACGACCAAGTATTCCTGGGACAAGGAGTATTACAAAGAGCAGCTAAAATACAGCGTCCCATTGGGTCTTTCATCGATCATCGGGATGCTGACCATCCAGCTCGACAAGCTTGTCATCTCCAGTGTGTTTACTCCCGCTGCATTTGCCGTATTCTCCATTGGAGCAATGGAATTGCCCTTCATCGGGATCATCACCAATTCCGTCAATTCCGTGATCCTCCCGGTTTTGAGCAGATCAGGAAAGTCCTCTGAGGCTGAACAGGTCTTTCGCGGCTCGATCCGCAAGAATGCCCTGCTGATCTTCCCGATCACCATAGTATGCTTCTTTCTTGCGGCAGATATCCTGACCTTCCTCTATGGCAAAGGCTATTCCGGATCCGCTCCTTACTTCCGCATCTACCTGATAACCCTCTTGCTCCGCGTTGCCAGCTATGGGATCGTTTTCCAAGCTTTGAACAAAAACCGCTATATCCTGATAAACGCGATTGCAACGTTGGTCGGGAACTTGATCCTGAACCTCATACTCGTATATTCTCCGTTGGGCATGAGAGGTCCGGCGATAGCCACGGTGATCGTCACCTACCTAAGTACAGCCCTCTATCTGTTCTGGATGCATCGAGACCTGAATATGAAGCTGACGAATATGTTCCCACTCCTGCAACTGGGAAAAACCTTCCTGGCAGCATTGATAGCCGGAGGAGCTCTTGCCTTCGTCCTGCCTCATATCCACTCTATGTTTCTCCGGTTGATCCTGGGCGCAGGTATATATGGAACGGCATATCTCGCTTTTGCGCTTGTCTTCAAGGCGATCCTTCCCTATGACATCCAGACCGCCAAAGCGTTCCTGAGTGAAATGAGAGACCGGATAAGGAGATAAGAATGCAAACCGAAAGAACAAAGATCCTATACATCGCATACTATTTCCCTCCTTTGGGCAGCGTAGCCTCGATCCGAAGCATAAAAATGGTTCGCTATCTCCGGGACCAAGGTATTACTCCGGTCGTTATGACGCTCTGTCCACGCTTGATCCGCCTTCCCAAGGATAAACACCTGCTGGCGGAACTGCCTACCGACACCCCGGTCTATCGCTTCCGCTGTTTTGACTTTAGCTGGATATACAAGCTCCTCTGGGGTCTCAAGCTGGGCAAGCTGGTCAACCTCTTGCAACAACGCGTCCTCATCCCGGATCAGTTCAAGCTTTGCCTTGGATCTGCAGAAGCGATGCTAAAGCGGATCATCGCCGATCACCCTGATATCAGGTGTGCTGTGATCTCCGGCAGCCCATTTTCCTCCTTTCATCTGGGATCGACCCTGCGAAACAGATATCACATCCCCTTTATCTGTGACTGGCGGGACGAATGGACCAATAACCCCGAAAGGCTGAATATCAGCTACCCCGCAACCTCACAGAGTAAAGAACTCCTCGAGGAAGCAGCCGTTATAGCCTCTGCCGAGGGAAACGTATTCCTGACCCAAGCGATGAAGCTATCGTTTGAATCCCGTTACGGCAAGCTGGCGCACAAACCCTCCCGCGTCATACCCAATGGTTACGACGAAAATGACTTTCATAACCTCCCTGCCCAAAACCGAACTAAGGGATTTCGCCTTCTCTATACAGGTAGCTTTTACGACCGACGTCAGCCGGACAAGCTCTGGACTGCGATCCTCTCCCTCATCGCGGAAGGGAAGCTGGATGAACGCGAACTGAACTTAGACATCATTGGCAAGAACAGCCCCTCCTTCGTATTGGGAAGATACAGCGAAGACCCGATCATCAGACAGATCATCCGCTTTCAGCCCTTCCTACCCCATGCACAGACTCTCGCCGAGATGATGAATTGCGATGCCTTGCTGCTTTACATCCCCTCGGGAAAGAACACCGGATCGGTGCTCACCGGAAAGCTCTTCGACTACCTCCGTTCGGGCAAACCCGTACTCGCGATAATCCCCTCAGAAGGGATCGCCGCGAACTACCTGCGCAAAGCCGGAACCGGCTATATCGCCGACTACGATGATCCGGATGGTATCAAAGAAACACTTAACCGTCTGCTGAGCGATCACCGTAACGGAGCCTTGCATGAGATCAAGCCTGATATGGACTTCATCTCCGCTTTCTCCCGCCAAAAACAAGCCGTAGAGCTGGCATCACTGATCCGCGAAGTAATCAAAACCAACGAAACGACATCAATATGATAAAGAAGATCGCTTTTATCGCCCCGACAGAATCGAGCTTCATGCGGGTAGATCTCGAGATCCTGAACCGCATCGCTCCGACTCACCCGATCTATCTCAATCAGCATAGATCCCGCTCCCGCTACCTGATCTCGTCGCTCAAGATGGCATATAACCTGCTATTTGACCGCCAGACCGATCTGGTTGCCATTTGGTTCGCCGATTACCATGCCGGACTGGCAGTGCTTGCCTCGGTTTTGAGTGGAAAGCGCAGCATCGTCTTCATCGGTGGATATGACGCGGTGAAGTATCCGGAACTGAGGATGGGTGTTTACACTTCTCCCATACGGGCTTTTTTTACCCGTATCGCCCTGAAGAATGCGACTCTGATCATTGCCAACCACAGCGCACTGCTCGATAGTGATAATCTTTACTACTCGCCTACAGGTCATCCCGAAGGAGTCTATCGGATGATCCCTTCGCTCCGGACAAACTCAGCAGTGGTATTCAATGCCCTCTCCATAAAGCATCTTCCCAAGCTCGACCTTGCCCGGGAAGATCGGATCATCACCGTGGGAAACTCACCCCGATATCAGGACTTCGTCAACAAGGGATTTGACCTGCTCTGCGAATGCGCAAGGCTCAGACCCCAGTGGAAGTTCGTCTTCATCGGCATCCGAGAAAGCTGGTTGGAAAAGCTCGAGAGCGAATATGCCTTGGGGAGCCTGACGAACGTCAAGATCATCCCCTGGATCGAGCAGGATAAACTGGTGGAGCTGATGGAAACGAGCAAGGTCTATGCCCAGCCCTCGATCTCGGAAGGTATGCCAAATGCGCTGATGGAAGCTATGTATTGTGGATGCATCCCGGTTGGTTCAAAGGTTGCCGGAATACCGGAAGTCATCGGGGATAAAGGATTCGTCTTTGGGAAAAAGGATGCTTATACGCTCTTAGACTGCTTGGATAAGGCAATGATCTTAGACATGGACAGGACGAGCATCTCCAGCTACGTCCGGGACAAGTTCTCTATCGAGAACCGCTATAACGAACTACAAAAGCTGATCCGGGGATTGGCTTAGTCGCCCGCCAAGACCTCGTTAATAGTCCCCAAAAGGTCATCCCGCATAAAGGGCTTTTGCAGCGTAGCCTTTGCCCCGAGTTTCTTCGCCAGCGGTAAGTAGCTATCCGGACCTATCCTTCCGCCACCGGACATGGCGATGATCTTGATCTGGGGACAGAGCGAGATCAGCTCGCCGATCGTTTCCAATCCCTCTTTATCGGGCATGATGATATCCGTCAGAACAACATCCGGATTGAACTCACCACAGACCTGCAGCGCTTGATTACCATCGCCGGCTTGACGCACCTCAAAGCCTGCCTTTTCCAGCATCTGAACCAATACGTTCCTAAAGCTCTTGTCATCCTCGATCACGAGTATCTTTGGCATTTTCGCACCTTCATCTTATCCTAAAATCGACCTCATCCCTAAGCGAACTCCGTCTGCCGCACTGGAAACGATCCCCCCGGAATACCCTGAACCTTCACCTATCGCAAAGACCCGCTCAGTTCCCAAACAAGCTAAGCTTTGCTCATCTCGCAAGATACGGATCGGTGAGGAAGTTCTCGTTTCCGGAGCTATCAACACAGCCTCGACACAAAACTCATCAATTGTAGTCCCGAATTTATGTAAAGCAGTTTTTATCTTATTCGTTAAAATTACAGGTAGCAGGGTCGATATATTTCCACTGTAAACTCCCGGTCTGTAAGTCGAGATCAGATCGCCTTGCTTTCTTTTGCCATAAAGGAATTCGCTAAGTTCCTGCGCCGGGGCATGGTAAGACTTCGTCCACGCTTGACGCTCGAGTTGTTCCTGAAATTCCACACCTTTGAACAGCCCTTCTCCATAGATCGAGGCATCGGCAACGCTGACTATCGCGCTATTGGCGTATTTGCCATCGCGGGAACTATAGCTCATGCCATTGGTGACGACACCGCCTTCCTCGGAAGAAGCCGCGACGACCTCTCCCCCGGGACACATACAGAAGGAATAGGTGCTTTGATGCGCCAGACGGTAGGTCGCAGGACCGAGGATATCCTCCCAGGTCTTTTTGCCGTAGATTGCCCGGTTTATCCTCTCCTGCAAGTGTTCGATGCGAAATCCCACCGCAAAGGGCTTGGGCTCGAGCTTGATCCCACGTTTTGCCAATTGCCTGAAGGTCTTGCGGGCTGAGTTGCCGATGGCGAGGATCAAAAGCTCCGGTGTATGTTGCTCGCCATTGATCGTCACGCTTGTCAGCTTTCCCGTTTCGATCCTCATATCCTCCAGGGTCGAGTTATAGCGAAACTCACATCCTTGGGCAATGAGATAGTTTCGGATATTGGCGACAATGGCGCGTATTCCGTCCGTACCGAGATGCGGCAAGGCTTCATAACTGATCGCCGGATCGGCGCCGAAGCTGATCAAATGCTCAAACACGCGCATAAAATCGCGATCCCGTCCCCGGCTGGTGAGCTTACCATCGGAAAATGCTCCCGCGCCGCCTTCGCCAAACTGGACATTGCTGTTAACGTCCAGATCTCCCCCACTCCAGAATGTCGCGACTTTTGTTGCTCTGTCCTCGAGTCTGCTCCCTCTGTCAAAGAGGATCGGCTTCAGCCCATTCTTGACCATCTCCAGAGCGCAAAAGAGCCCCGCGGGACCCATCCCGATGATATAGGGATGTGGATCCTTACAGACGATCGGGCTATAGGAAGGAGCCGACGGCTCGGCAAAGGGAAGGACATCGAGATGAGAGCTGATCTCTTGGTCGAGAACGACGGTAAAGTCATACACGGGTTGATTCTTACGCCGGCAATCAACCGCTTTGCGCTGGATGGCGTGAAGACGCACCGCTGAAAAGGGGATGCGCAGCTTCTTTGCGATCTCTTTGTTGAGGTCGTATTCCGGACTAACAGGGAAGCGTATATTCCTAAGTATTATCATAAATGAAAAAAGGGACGCTGTCGCGTCCCTGATAGATGGTGGCGAAACCCAGAATCGAACTGGGGACACAAGGCTTTTCAGGCCTCTGCTCTACCTGCTGAGCTATCTCGCCGATGTCGATCATCTCTTTTTCTCAGGGCTTTTTTGTCAAGAACTATTTCTTTATACCTCCGCCGACCACTCCGATAACCCCTGAACCATACCGGACGTTCGCAGCCGATCTCATCCTCGTCTAAAGCACCATTTTTGCAACGTGACAACGAAAATTGCAAATTGTGCAGCGAAAACTGCAAACTGTCGCATCCTTATGCATCGTAGGACATCCTTAACAAGACCGTTTTTAGCGTTTGTGACAGGAAATCTGCAATTTAGATCACCGAAAATTGCAAATTGTGACACGATAAATGCAAATGCAAAAGAACAGGTATTGACCAATAAGTGTCTTAGACACGAATACATGATTTCTTGTATGCAAACTTATTGATACTTAGACGAATTCTCGTTTCAACTCATCCACCAACAGACTCGCATGCGATCTTCCACCGCCAGATTTGATAAAGCATTTGACATGTAGCCCCTCTCTGCAAATACATACTCAGTGCTGAGATTACCGTTTGAATAATCGGCTCAAGTAGTAAAAATCAGTTCATAGAATACGAATCCAACTAAGCATTATAGAGAGGAGCTCCTGGTTTACGGAGATTGAAAAATGGGAAAATATGATCAAATACTTGAATACATAAGTTACTTTGAGCTTGAGAGCAACGAGTATGGCAAAGAGGTGTTTACTCCAAAGACTATGGCATACTGGTTGTATGACAATAAGCTTGAAGCTTTTATGCGATGCGTTAGTGAATCAGATTTGATGAGAGTAGATTATTTGAGCTTCATAGACATGCCAAATAGTGAGCAGATGACGGAAGAAATCGAGATAGCAGATATTGAACTACTTAAGGCGATGTTTACATATTTCAATCGGCAGGAACGATTTCAGGAAGGGCTATGGTTCTTTGCTGCCAAGGACGGTATATTCCTCAGGTTACTGAAACGTTTGCAAGAGATAGTTAACAAGACAATGGAGGGAGAATGTCAGCAATCAGAATAGGGTGGATTGATTTTTCCAAAGAACATCGCAATAAAGTAATCAGCGTGATGCATCTACTTACCGAGCCGGGAGCAATGGATGAGCTTGGAGTTGGTGTCGTTCGAGATGTATTCTCCAATATCTTTTTCCCCGGTACTTCGACTATCCAGACACGAGCCAAGTACTTTCTAATTGTGCCCTATCTCCTTTACGAACTTGAACGTCAGAAGATAAGTAACGCAGATGAACTCATTATCAAACTGCATAAACAAGAAACAGATCTGATACCTATTCTGATGAAAGGCGGAGAGGATGGGATAATCGGGTCATCTGCCGGAGCTGATTTGAAACGAAAGCCTTCGGATGTTTACTGGAATGGTATCAGTACCTTTCGCATATTCACTGGAGAGAGAATGTCGATCTATGATTATGCCAAAGTTATATGTACCCTGCAAACCAGAAAGCAGAAACTCAAGGATCAGGGTTGTACCAATAACAAAGATGACGAGATTGATGGAGATGATAAAGATGCTGTGTCCGGAGACCTTTTAGGTAGGTTCTGGAGACTCCCTGACATACCTGAACATTGGAAGGACAATCTGAGCATCAAACTTAGTAATCAGGAAGCGGTTTATCTAAAGAATCAGATTGTATCATCCTGTCCAGACTCAATGCTGAGCTATGTTCTTAGGGAAAATGATCACGATTTCCTAGCCATCCACGAATTTGACCATATCGAAGGTATTCAGGGGAGGCTTCCCGATATACTCAAAAATCAATTCTTGCTGGCAAAGCAATTTGCAGATTTCATATATGGCACTCATCTGAGATACAACGTGATCCTATCCAAGGGAGAAAGCAGTGATATTCTAAAGAAGTGGGACGAGTGGCATGTTGGGATTATGGAACATGCGAGTATTGAATTAAATCTAATACTCCCTTTCCTGGGCAGAAACGGTAACCTCTTCAGGTTCCTGACTGAATGCAAAAAAGCCATGCAGCAAGATGATATCAAGAGACTCGATCAACTTGTTATTAATAGAGAAATTGACCTTAAAGGTAAGTCCCGCTCGAAACTGCAGAATAGAGAAGATTTCGCTTACAACGGGTGGGTTGGCATCAGCAAGCTACAATACAGGCTCCCCAATGCCCAGAGACTAATAAGAGACATAGTTGATGGATTGGGGGCAGCAAGTGTTTAAGCCAACCAGTGACCGTTTAGATTACAGCCAGATATTAGCACCTCCCGCTGGATATGAAACCGTTTTTGCAGTCGGAACTACCTACTCACTTGACCTGGATGCCCTCATCGGTGCATGTATTGCACTGGGTTTATCAGAAAGCACTGATAGCGCATTAAAGGATAACCCGCTCTACCTGCTCGAAGCACTCCGAAAGACATCCGATAAACTGTTGATCTTTTGTGAAGCTGGTCAGATCAAAGCACCCAGCATATCGAACAAACTGCACCTCCTTCTGGAAAAGATGGTGGTAGAAATTGTGATGAAGAAAACGAAATCCTTTCATCCCAAGCTTTGGGTGGTCAAGTATGAAAATGCAATGAAAGATACTCTTTACCGCTGTGTAGTGTTAAGCCGTAATCTGACTTTTGACCGCAGTTGGGATGTATCAGTTTGCATCGAAGGAAAGCCTGTTTCTGAAGCGAACAGCGACAAAACCAAACCCTTATCTGACTTTCTTATTGCTGTATCACAGCTTGTTAATCGTCACAACATTGATAAGACAAAAAAGAAGTCACTCTTGAGTCTAAGCACTGAACTCCTGAATGTTGAGTTTCAGCTTGAAAGCAAGATATTCACAGATTTCAGCTTCTGTCCTGTGGGAATCTCCGGTTATGGTAAAGCACAAAGCGGGCTGTTCAAATCATACAACGAAATGCTACTAATCTCACCATTTCTAAGTAATAATACAGTTTCTGAGTTTAATACACTCGCCCTAACCAGTCCGCAGCCTAACACTCTCATCACCCGTAAAATAGAATTGGCTAAGCTCAAGCCGGAAGCTGTATCCAAATTTAACCTATTTGTTATGAAGGACATGGTCATTGATGGCGAAGAGAGTCTCAGCGAGGGTGATAATGATGACAAGCAAAGTCAGGATATACATGCTAAACTGTATCTGAAGACCAAATACTCAGATAGCGAGCTTTTTATAGGTTCCCTGAATGCTACGCACAGTGCTGTGAATGGCAATATCGAGTTCATGCTTAAAATCGCAGGGAAAAGAAGGAGTCTGAATGTCGAAGCATTCAAACAAGACATCTTCGGAACCGATGACAGGAACAATCCATTTGAACAAGTGGAGCTAAATGACCATGATGAATCGATTACAAAGGACATAGAAAATCTGGATCCAATTATCAAGGCAATTTGCAAGTTAAGAAGTTGTGCTAAAGTGCTTGAGATAGGAGATCAGTATTCTGTAGAGTTATCTTTAACAGGCTATCACCAGAATGATAATGTGTTTATCTCTCCTTTAATGAAACCGGGCATAGAGCAGAACCTTACTTCAGCAATCAGGTTTGATAATCTTGATCTGCTCCAGTTGTCAGAGTTTTATATTATCCGTGTGATCGGTACAGAATCAAGCCTTAGAAGGGTTATCAAGATTAATACAGAGAATATGCCTGATAACAGAGAAAGCATGATAGCCAATAGCATTATCAGGAATAAAAGTGATTTCATCCAATACATCACTTTCATTCTGGGTGACAATTATCTTATCACTATGCTTGAGAATGCAAATCAGGTAAGATCATTTAAGTTTGACCACCAAGAACCTGTTCCAGCTCTCTATGAAAAGATGCTTAAGGCAGCTGCGCATTCTCCTGGTAAACTGGATGAGATAAAACAAATCCTGGAACTTATAACCGACGATAGCAAAATACCGGACGGCTTCAAAGAATTATATGATCTATTTATGAGAGTGGTAAAGAAGAATGCTGGAAAGACTAAAGTTAATTGAATCTACGGTACTGGATGGATTGAAAGACTTCCAACTGGCAACTGCCAAAAGAGTCTTTGAGCTATACAAACAAGGCCAGAAAAGAGTCTTGGTGGCAGATGAAGTGGGACTGGGTAAGACCCTGATCGCTAAGGGAGTTATTGCCCAAACAGCCAGATATCATTATGAAGATATGCAAGATGAACTCTTTAAAGTAGTTTATGTATGTTCTAATCAGGTTATAGCCAATCAGAATCTAAATAAACTGAAAATCTGTGAAGATATCACAGTGGACGGAGTAACTGATACGAGGCTATCTATGCAGCATTTGAAGATTTTTGAACAGGAGTCTGATCCTAAGATAAAAGCAAACTATATCCAATTGATTCCACTTACTCCATCAACATCGTTTTATATTACAAGTGGCGGTGGCAGTGCCAGCGAAAGGGCGTTGATCTATGCAATTCTTAAGAGAACAAATCTCTTCAGGGAATTGTTTGAAAAACATGAAGAGAAACTGAATGACATCTTTACTTGCACTGCAACAACTGGATGGATAGCAGAAAGAAACAGATATGAAGAACGCGTTGTAAGATGCAACACTAATTCTGGTGGTTTGTATTTAAATATGATCACCAGCTTAGTAGAAAAGAGTATCGTAGACAATGGCTTGTTCAACGACATCGCCTCACTGATCATAGATAAAAGTGAGCAGTATGTCGTTATGGGTAAGCTAAGGAGGTTGTTTGCAGAAATCAGCGTTGATCTCTTAAATCCTGACCTGGTTATAATGGATGAATTTCAGAGATTCAGATCTTTGATTCAGGAAGATAACCCCAGCGAAACAAGCGTTCTGGCTCACAAGTTCTTGATGGGCAATGATGTAAAAGTGCTCTTACTCTCTGCCACTCCCTACAAGCTATATTCCACTCTTGAAGAAATTTATGAAACAGGCAGTGATGATCCATATTATGAATTTCTGGAAGTTATGAAGTTCTTACAGCCTAACAAGCATCAGGAATTCAAAGAAATCTGGAGTAACTACTCGCTTAAACTCAGGGAACTACACCAAGGCAAAACATCGATCATTGAAGCCCGCGATGTCGCAGAAAATGCTATGTACCAGGGAGTCTGTCGAACTGAGAGAATGGCTGCAATTAAAAACGCAACCTTGATCGATGACACCAAGGCTAAACAAGCAATCAGTATAAACGAAAACGACATCGTAGCCTTTTTGGAAGCAGAAGATTTAGTGAAGAGTATATCTGGAATCAGTACTGTGCCCGTTGAGTACGTAAAATCCTGCCCATACCTACTCTCATTTTCGAATCAATACAAGTTCAGAAAGAACATCGATAACCATTTTCGGCATAATCAACAGCTAATAAACCAAGCCACGAGAAAGATGCTATGGATAGATGAAAGGGGCATTGAGAAATATAAAGAACTTATCACACCGAATGCCAGACTGGAGATGCTCAAAGAGATCGCTTTCGAGAACAAATCTGAACTGCTGCTCTGGATTCCACCATCTAAGCCTTATTATGAGCCACAGGGAGTTTTCAAAGAAGCACGTAACTTCTCTAAGATACTGGTGTTTTCAGCTTGGGAGATGGTTCCTCGCATGATTGCCTCACTCATTTCTTATGAGGCAGAACGCCGATCTGTTGGCAAGCTTGTTGCTTCAAATAAAGACAAAAAGAATACGACATATTCAGCACCAAATAGCAGACGCTTCCCGGTTGCCAGATTACGTTTTAACATTGAAAATGATATACCACAGTCAATGAGCTTATTCTGTCTGCTATATCCATCTCAAACCTTAGCTGAGATTTATAATCCAATCAGTTACCTTAACGAAGGTCACAATCTACATGAAATAGAAGATGAGTTGAAGAGCATTATTGAAACCAAGCTTAGCAGATTGACCGTTTATCAAGCTAACCCCAATAGAGTGGATGAAAGATGGTATTATTTAGCACCTATGCTCTTAGATAATGTGGACTACGTAGAGAAATGGCTTGCTTATGGCAAAGAGCTTATCTCAGCCAGTTTAGATGAGGACGAGCAGAAAAGTCAAAAAGGTTTTGAGGTTCACATTGCAAAATTAAGGGAGTACTATAGAAATCCTGATGCTGCTCAACTGGGACTGTTTCCGGAAGACTTGGCTCAAGTCTTATGCAGAATGGCTTTGGCTTCACCTGCTGTATGTGCTTATCGAGCCTATGGTAAGAACGCAAATTATGCTTCTCAATTTGCCAAGGCTATGATCAATCTCTTTAACAGAAATGAAGCGACTGCAATAATAGAGCTCTGCTACGTGAAAACAAGTGAAGATGCACATTGGATGAATGTGCTGCATTACTGTAGAGATGGCAATCTCCAGGCGATGCTGGACGAGTTCATTCACATGCTTACCGAATCAAATGGCTTAGTTGATAATGAAAACAGGTACAAAGCTACCCATACTTTGATGCTGAATACCATGAAAACCCACTCAGCAAGTTATACAGTAGATACCTATCGAACCTTTAAGAACAGTATTATCAAAGGTAAGGAGAAGGGTATTTCGCTCAGGTCTCACTTTGCTGTGGGTTTCTATAAAGGTGAAGGTGAAAGCAGTAAGATAGTAAATCGTAAAGAGAGCATCAGAAATTCGTTTAATTCACCCTTTAGACCCTTTGTTTTAGCCACCACTTCCATAGGACAGGAAGGATTGGATTTCCATTACTACTGTCGAAAAATCATGCATTGGAATCTTCCTTCAAATCCTGTCGATCTCGAACAAAGAGAAGGTCGAATTGACAGATTCAAATGTTTGGCAATCAGGCAGAATATAGCAGAAAAGTATGCCGGAATGATAACATTCAAAACTGATGTATGGACAGAGATGTTTGATAGAGCAAAGCTGGAATATAATCCTGAGTACTCCGAATTGGTTCCATTCTGGTGTTTGCCAGATGCACAGGGCAGCAAGATTGAACGCATTGTCCCATCCTATCCACTGAGTAAGGATATCGGAAACTATGAAAGGTTAATCAAGATACTATCCTTGTACCGATTAACTATGGGTCAGGCCAGGCAGGAAGAGCTCCTGGAGCATATCTTCAAGAACTTTGAGAATGGTGAGGAACTAAAAGAGCTGTTCATAAACTTGAGTCCATACTATAGAGAAATCAAGAAGTAAATAATATGTTGTTGTCCCTATCAGTAGAATATCATAAGTACAATAAATGCTCTCTACCTTAATCACTAGTGTTTAGGCAATATGGAGGGCGACAGAATTGGTTTTTATGTTAGATCGATTATGGAATCTTGGCAAACCAATGCGCAAATAAGAACAGTTGTTCATGCTGTATCTGCATCTATTGTATACTGATATCGAGATTATACTGTTCTCGTTATCTGTTTGCAAGGAATTTATAGTACTCGTGATATCTCGTAACATCATGCATAGATATAAGTTAACCGATATCGACATCATTGGCATGGATGTTGCTTTACTATATACAAAAGTTGAAGAGCTGTATAGTTAAATCAGGATTTATGGATTAATAAAAACGTATTGATTGACAGATTTGTAACGCGGTTAACTATCGCTTTTATGATAGTGATTATGATTTTCTTGTTAACTAGACAAGGCGTGTAAAGCTATAATTTACTTATAAATGGAGTGTGGTTATGTCTCTTCATGGTACTGGCAATGTATAAAAAATGCGAACATGTCATACACAGTCAAAGTTGATCATAGAACGCATATAATAGGAGTGTAAATGAAAAATATACTATTCTTTGTTCTTGTGTCCCTGGCACTGATTCCAGTTTCCGCAGTAATCCACAAAGTTGGTTCATATGAAACATCTAGTGATGCAAATACCGTATCAGTTGTGGAGAGTATTGCCTATATAGGATATCAGTATTCGGAATTACAGATTATTGATGTATCTAATCCATCTGCTCCTCAACTGTTAGGATCTTATGATACTGAAGATCAAGTTGAAGATATAATCGTATCGAACAATAGAGCTTATATTGCAAACGGAAGTAGTGGCTTATTAATCCTAGACGTTTCTAATCCATCAAATCCTCAGTCTCTTGGCTCTTGTGATACACCACATTGGGCAAAGTCGATTTCCCTTTCAGGGTCTATAATCTATGTTGCTGATGGGAATTCTGGACTACAGGTTATAAATGTATCCAATCCCACAAATCCATACATTATCAGTTCAGCAAATACATTAGGTTATGCCTATTCAGTAATTACCACTGTAAATTCTGCATATATAGCAGATGGGAATAATGGGATTGTAAGGGTAGCGATAAATGATCCATATAATCCACAAATCGATGTTTATGGAAGTATTGATACTCCTGGAACAGCTTATGATATAGCATTATCTGGAAACTATATCTATGTTGCAGATGGCAGTAATGGGCTACAAATAGTTGACTTGTCATATATGGATCCTTTATTGGGCGGACACTATGATACACCCGGGGTAGCTCGTGCTGTTGCTGTTGCCAATAATACTGCTTATGTTGTCGATGAAAACTTAGGTTTATATGTAATTAACATATCTAGTTCCTCGAGCCCGCAGCTAGTTAGTGTCTATGCAATGCCAGGAGCACCCAAAGATATTGAATTGATGGGAAATATTGCCTATATTGCAGACAGTGAAGAGGGACTACAAATGATCGATAAAGGGAGTACCGTTAATTCATTACTACTTAGTAACTATGACACCTCTGGTATAGCAAGTGCAATACACGTAACTAATAATACTGCCTATGTTGCTGATGGGTTATCCGGAATGCAGATTATCGATGTATCTAATCCATTCGATTCACAATTGATTGGATCTTATGATACTCCCGGGTGGGCTTCGTATGTTAACGTTATAGGTAATACAGCCTATCTTACGGATAGGAGTTCTGGTTTATATATACTCAATGTAACTAATCCATCAAACGTTACATTGCTGGATACATATGATACCCCAGGAACGGCAAATTATGTATCTGTAATTGGAAACACCGCTTATGTAGCTGATGGGGAAGCAGGATTGCTGATTCTTGATATTACGAATCCTCAAAATCCTTTATACTTAGGGAGCGTAAATACTCCTGGTTCAGCCCAATCTATAGCCGTTGTTGGTGATAACGCATTTGTAGCAGATGAAAGTACAGGCTTACGAGTTATTAATGTTGCTTCTCCCACAAATCCACAGATTATTGGCTTTTATAATACATCAGGATTATCCCTTTCCGTTGCTGCTATTGGAAGCACCGTTTATATGACTTCAAGTAATAGCTTACTGGTGATAGATGCGTCTGATCCTTCTGATCCTTCATTAATTGCCAGCATTATCCCTCATACTACTAGTAATCTGGCACACGTCTATATGCAAGATAATCTGCTTTTTGTAGCCGATAATGGCTGGAATGAAATTAATGTTTACGATATCAGCAACCCTCTTCAGCCACTTTTGAGAAACAACTTTGGCTGGAATTTCTACACTAGTGGCATGTGTTTACAGAATGGGAGACTATATAATGCGAATTACTTTTATGGGATGAACATTCTGGATTACAATGCAATACCTGTACCGAACTCTGATCAGGTAGAAAATCCAGTGATTGCTTTTGCAAACTACCCAAATCCATTTAATTCTAACACGACTATTTCATATAGTGTTCCCAAAACTGGTCTGGTTCATTTAAGCATTTTCAACATTCGCGGTCAACTCATTCGTGACTTGTTTAATGGAAATGCGACTAAAGGCCAGCAAATAGCAAATTGGGATGGCAGAGATAACAATGGACGTGAAGTTGCATCAGGTATGTACTTTTGTTGCATCCGTACCCCTGAAACACTCAGGTATCATAAAATTATGCGTCTGAAGTAATATCAAATGACTAGAAACACCATAATGGCACCCTATAAGGATTTAGTTTTAGGCCAACTTTGTAGTATATTTGCTCACTTGACAGAGTCAGATACTCATCTAGGAAAGCGTTTTTATTGAACATGATACATAAGGGGATGATTCTATGATGTCAGAGGAAGAAATCAGGGATATCGAAGCAAAACCGACAAATGAAATTTCGCAAGAGAATTTTTGGAATTTGTACCAGGCAGCCAATGTAAATCTTATGCGTAACCCGATGGCAGCGTTAATATTCGCCAAGAAAGCCCATAATATAGCAAAAAAACTTAACACACAAGCTGAATTGGCTCAAGCTTGGTTTATCATGGGTAATTCGCTTAGAATGACTGGGGACGGACAGAAAGCAACACCATGGTTTAACAAAGCCATCAAAGCCTTTAATCAGTTGGAAGACTATGGCAATATGGCAAGAGCCAAAGGTTCTTTGGCTGGATATTATACAAACATAGGTCAGCTTGACCGTGCACTAAGTTGTTTTGAAGAGATTGCGGCGGTTTTTGAACAAACTGGAGACACGCGAAGCCAGATTATCAATCTGGCAAATATCGCCGACATATATCTCATGAAATGTGAATATAGCGAGGCTATCAAATATTTCAGGATGTCAATGGATCTATGCCAGATTCAGGAACTACCCGAAGTAGAGGTCTCATCCTTGTGCAAATTGGGGGCACTATATGATCGGTTATTTGATTATGCAAAGAACTTGGAATGCTGCCAGGCAGCATTGCTTAAAGCCGAAAAAACATCCAATCCATATTTAATCGGTCAAGTCCAATGCTCGCTGGGTAGTGCCTATTTATCACTCAAAAGGTATGACAGTGCTCGTGAGTGTTTTGAATTATCTTTGGCAGTCGGTCGCGAATACAATATTCCATACTATATAGGAGGGAACCTTAGTAATATCGCAGATGTTCTGCAGTACCAAGGTAAGCATAATGAAGCCCTTACATACGCTCAAGAAGCACTAAAATATGACCTTATGTCTGATGACAGTTATGCTCATGCTATGGATTATGTGTCTTTAGGAAAGCTTTCATTGCAATTAGGCATGTTGGTTGAGGCAGACCATTATCTGGCAACTGGGATCGAGATTGCTCGCACCGCTAATCTGCCATATCCTGCGATAAACGGTAGCGTCCTATTAGCAAAGAGTAAGATCAGGCAAAAGCAATTTGATAAAGCAGAAAGCCTAGTTTTTCCTCTGCTTGAAACCACAGATGATTTCCCAGTAAGTGAAAGCAGACTGGATATCCTGGAAACTCTTTCCATGATCAATTCTGCAATGGGCAAACATGAAATAGCATATAAATATCTCACTGAGTATCATGAGATATCCAGGAAATATCTGGATCAGGAAAATGACAAACGAGCCCAATTTTTAAAGATATCTTTTGAAGCCGAGCGCATGGAAAATGAGAAGAAATGGCTGACTGAGCAAAATCAAGTATTACAGCAACGAGTAGAGGAAGAAGTAGCAAAAGTTCGTGAGAAGGATCGCCTTTTAATTCAACAAGAACAAATGGCTCTCTTGGGAAGAATCACTGCGGGTATAGCACATGAATTGCACAATCCCTTAGCAGCGATCAAGCAAACTGTAGATATTACTCTGAAATCTCTGGAAACCTCGGATCTCAAACAATCGTTCATGGCAAAAAAACAGTTTGATATCCATCTCATGTTGAACCGCATAAATCGGCTGGTGGAGATTATAAAAGTGATAGCTCACAGCCCAGACAAGTTTTCAGATCAAGCATTTGATTTAAACGCTGCAGTGATTGAATTTATTGATCTGTTCTCTACTCGAATTCTAACAGATGATGTAAACTTGATTACTGATTTGGAAGATAAATTACCACTTGTATATGGAGATAATATTCGGTTTATACAAGTCCTATCTGTTCTTGTGAGTAATGCGAATGATGCACTGGCAACGAGAAAAGACTCAAAGTCCAAGACTTTAGTTATTAAGACTTATCGCAAAAGTAAGAGCATTATTTTGGAGCTTGAAGACAATGGTTGCGGAATGCCGGAGGGCATCCTAAGCAAGGCTCCGCAGCCTTTTTTTACAACAAAAGATGTCGGGAAAGGAATGGGTATGGGACTGGCAATTGCTCATAGCATCATTGATAGTATGAATGGAATGATCAAAATTGATAGCAATCCTAAGAAAGGCACCAAAATCCAGATTACTATTCCAATATTGGATCAACGGAGGATGCATTGACAGACAAGACACATTTGTTAGTATTAGATGACGAAGCCCTGATCCGGGATGGGCTAAAAGAACATTTCTCCAACTTAGGCTATCGAGTTTCTTGTTGCGGTAACTGGCAAGATGCCCAGAGCATCCTGAGCAGGAGTACGATACACATTGTTATCTTAGATGTCGTTCTGCCCGGCTTGAACCGCAAAATGGATGGAATGGACATAATGAAGATTATCAAACATGATTTCCCTGAAATAGAGATTATCATGATATCCGGGCATGCAACCGTCGAGCGAGTGATCGATTCCTGGAGAGCCGGTGCTATTATGTTCCTTGAGAAACCTTATGATCTCGATGATCTCACCCTTGCAGTGCAACGGGCGGAACATTACTCTCAAAGATGGATCAGACTTCATCAATTAGAAGAAGAAATAGTATCTTACGCCATGGAAAAAGACTTGGGCACACGGGTTATTGCACATAGTCCCCAAATGATAAAGTGCTTGAAAATGGCAAAAAAATATGCTCAGAATATTCACTCAGTGCTATTGACCGGGGAGTCAGGAACTGGGAAGGAAATCCTTGCTAAGCTTATTCATTACTCCAGTAATAGAAAAACTAATCAATTTTGTGCGATTAACGTAAATGCCATCCCACATGAATTGTTTGAAAGCACTTTGTTTGGCTATGTGAAAGGAGCCTTCACCGGAGCGAATCAAACCACTGAAGGCCTAATTGATAAAGCCGAAAATGGAACTTTATTTCTGGATGAAATTGGCGATTTGACTTGTGATTTGCAGGTAAAGCTCTTGCGAGTAATCGAGAATCGAGAGTTCTATCGGGTTGGGTCCAATAAACCCATAAAGACCAATGCTAAATTTATCTTTGCCACAATGTATAATCTTCTCGAAAAAGTGGCGACAGAGCAATTCCGTAATGATCTGTATTTTCGCATCTCGGATCTGGAGATTTGTATCCCGCCCTTACGGGAAAGAAAAGCGGACATTAAAGCTCTGACAGAATACTTCCTGTGTCAAATCTCCCATGAAGAAGGTAAAAAGAACACTCCCACGCTTACCGAAGAGGGACTGAAGGCACTGCTGGATCATAAATTCACAGGTAACATTCGAGAGTTAAAAAAGATCATCCGACAAGCAGTGCTCTCCAATGAGGGCGACTCAATCGGTTCAAGTGAACTTTTCCCTGACCTTAACAACCAACAATCAACTGCAAATCCAATGCGTCCATGCAAGACCTGTGAAGCCTATTACATAAGGCAGGTTTTAAAGACTACAGGATGCAATGCCAGCCAGACTATGAAGTTGCTTGGTATAAGCCGAACCGCATTTTATCAAAAAATGCGCAGTTATAAAATCACGATTTCGAATGATGTAGGTTAAGGAGAGTGATCTTATGTCTTGTTACACTACTATATCCAGAAGAAATGTTTACTAAAGAGAGGATGCACAAATGAAAAGAGTTATGTTGTTTTTATTTATTATGGTTATGTTAAGCTGTCTCAGAGGGCAGAATTACACATTTTCAGATATTGATGCTGGCCTGCAAGGTGTTTCAAATGGTTCAGTAGCTTGGGGTGACTATGATAACGACGGAGATTTGGATATCTTGTTAACCGGAGATGATGGTCAGAGCCGTATCTCAAAAGTATATCGAAATGATGGGAATAGTTCTTTTACAAATATTAATGCTAGTCTAACTGGAGTTAACCACAGTTCTGCCGCCTGGGGTGATGTTGACAATGATGGCGATCTAGATATCCTCCTAAACGGATCTACGTCATCTTATCCAAGTTATTCTTCAACGACAAAAATCTATCGTAACGATGCGGGTATTTTCAATATTGTTGCTACAGGCTTACCCAATGTATATAATGGATCAATCGCTTGGGGTGATTATGATAACGATGGAGACTTAGATATCCTTTTAACAGGCTACAATGGTAATGTAGCTATTTCTAGAGTATATCGTAACAATGGGAATATTACCTTTACGGACATAAACGCAGGATTGATAGGTGTAGAGTACAGTTCCGTTGCTTGGGGCGATTATGATAACGACGGAGATTTAGATATACTTCTGACAGGAGTTTCCACCACTGGAGATCGATCAATAATATACCGCAACAATGGCAACAGTACATTCTCCGAAACAAACACTAACTTGCAAGGGATAAATTGTGGATCTGTAGCTTGGGGTGATTATGATAATGACGGTAACTTAGATATTCTCATGAATGGACAAGTTGGTAACTATCCGTATAATTTAATCTCAAAAGTTTATCATAACAACGGCAATAACACGTTTACCGACATTTCCGCTGGATTAAGTGGAGTTTGGAAAAGTTCTTCAGCTTGGGGCGATTTTGATAATGACGGCAGTTTAGACATACTTCTGACAGGAGGAATTAATTATTATGATTCCATAGCCAAAATTTACCATAATAACGGAAATGGCACATTTACGGAAACACCGCTGAATCTACCAGGACTTTTCTACAGCTCAGTGGCTTGGGGTGATTATGATAATGATGGCAATTTGGATATCCTTCTTACTGGAAGCGGCATCTCAAAAATATATCGCAATAGTGGGGGAACAAATCATTGGTTAGGCATTTTTACCAAAGGAACAGTATCTAACTCTTATGGTATAGGTGTGAAAATTCAATGTGGCACAACTAATGCTCAGTTTCGAGAAGTCTCATCCAGTAGTGGATGGATAAACGGCGTTGCACATTTCGGTCTTGGGAATCAAGATAGTGTAGATCAAGTACAAGTATATTGGCCAAAAAGTGGGATTACCGATACTTATACTCAAATACAAACAAATCAAAGCTTGATTATCTATGAAGGAAATTTCCCTCTAGTTAGCAGTATCCTTCCCAATGGAGGGGAAGTACTTCCAGGAGCAAATGGACAAAATCATACTTATCCGGTTACTTGGTCGATTGAGAATCTTCCCATTGATCCGTGTTATATATCTATACACTATTCTCTGGATGGTGGTGTCACATATCCTAATCTTATTGCAGAAAACGAACTGAATGATGGTAGTTATACTTGGACTGTGCCGAACATAGCATCTACTTCAGTTAGAATAAAATTACAGGTTAAGAATAGTTCGGGAGTTATAATCGCAGAAAAAAACAGCTCAGGTAATTTTACTATAGATGCTACTCCTCCAACTGGTTCAATTTCTCTGACGGTACCTACAAACGGTGCTTGGGCTAGTCGTACCCCATATTTTGATTGGTCAACAACCGGGCTGACAGATGTAACTAACATGGCGATTATCGTTGATGGTGCATATTTAGTCCAGGGATTATCAACTACTGCCGCAAACTCATTTTATCAGACTACAGATTCTTTGGCATTAAGTGATGGATGGCATACATGGACTGTGCGAGGATTAGATGCTGCTGGCAACTGGGTGCAAGCTTCACAATCTTGGTCATTAAGAGTTGATTCTATATCTCCATCTCAATTCTCATTAGTCTCTCCTCAGGATAGTCTATGGACAAGTGATAATACCCCAACCCTTGAATGGGAACCGTCTATGGATAACGGTTCGGGAATGCTTCGTTACAGTGTATTAGTCAACTCCTCAACGTACAATGTTCCTGCTACAACAACTCAATACACAACGTCAAGTCTGACTAATGGAACTCATTCTTGGTACGTAAATGCAATCGATAATGTCGGGAACATTCAACAATCAACAGATACTCATACGTTGCGTATCGACACAGCGCCTCCGCATGGAACCACGGGAACCTTTGCCAATCTATCCCCTGCCAATAACGTTTGGTCAGCAGATTCACTAATGACTTTTACTTGGAAACCCTGCGTGGATGATGGAGTTGGTTTTGACCATTATGAATTGTGGATTGATGGAGCGATATATAAGGACAGCCTAACGGTGACTCAATATCAGCTACTACACTCCCAAGTTTTGGCTAACGGCAACCATAACTGGTATGTGAAAGCTTATGACAGTTTAGGAAACGTGGCATCTACAGCTCAATTTATCCTCAAGATTGATAGAGTTGCACCCGCGGACTTCACTTTACTCTCGCCTATCAACAACTCTTACTTTATTCTGCCAACCCCTTCGTTTTCATGGAATCCAACAACTGATTCAGGAAGTGGGATTGCTCACTATGAACTTTGGATAGATGGCGTCTTGAATATCGATAATCTTACGCAAACTTCCACTTCTCCGGCAAACGCTCTCGCAGAAGGCGTACATCAATGGTATATTGTGGCTGTGGATAATGTAGGCAACAGAAAACAAAGCACAGCTATCTGGACAACAATTGGAGATTGGAATCCCCCAACTCAGCCAGTTTTAACAAGTCCGATCAATAATCAGATCGTGTCGATAAGTCGCCCTATTCTTGTATGGCAAAAATCAACTGATGCAGGAACTGGAGTTCATCATTATTCAATCTATATCGATAATGTCTTAGCAATAGCAAGCTATATCCCTTCTGATATCAATGCTCAGGTGGTTAGTGCCCAGTCTCCTAATTCTTTAGCAAATGGCAATCATACGTGGTACATAAAGGCGTTTGATAATGCAGGTGGCGAAAGCTCCTCTGTCTATGGCTCTTTCATGGTTGATGTGGATACAACCCCGCCAACTTCATCAATAACTAACCCCATCGCTAATCAATACATTGGAGGGGTTAGCTATTTGATCTCCGGTACCGCAAGCGATAACGCGGGTGGCTCCGGAGTTCAAAAAGTGGAGATAAGCTTTGATGGAGGGAACAATTGGCTTTTAACTACTCACACCAGTAGGACCGAAACACGAGACGAATCACAATTTGCGTCGAACCAGACCACTCAGCTACAACGAGCGGGTAACAGGGATCATCTGTTAGCAAGCAACGGTAGCATTCATGGACAAGAGGGCACCAGAGATGTCTATAACTGGCAGTATAACTGGACAGGGTATCAGTCAGGGAGTGTAACGATCAAAACCCGTGCCACGGATATGAATAACAACGTGGAGGCACCTCCATACTCTTTACCTGTATTTGTGGAAAGAATTACACCAGTGATACAGAGTTTGAATACCAATCCCAGTTATGCTAAAGCTGGAACGGTTACTTTTACCATAGTATTCCAGACTGGTGCGCACTGCAACGGGATGAATAACTCAGTGACCCCTACCGTGACCATAACCCCTGCTGGCGGAACAGCCAGAGCAGTAACTCAGACCAATTATCAAGGTAATACGTGGACAGGGCAGACTACCATTGCACAATCTGATTTGAATGGAACAGCCGTAATCAATGTATCGAATGCTAAGGATAACATCAATAACCAGATGTTGCCGAACGCAACGCATACTTTTGTTATTGATACTATGGCACCTACTGCTTTCAATCTTATCTCCCCTGCCACAGGCGCATGGCTTAATGTAAGCCAACCTCAACTTACCTGGGGTGCGGCAACAGACGTAACTTCCGGGATTGACCATTATGCGCTGGAGATAGATGACTCTACCAGCTCTCCGGGAATCAGTAGCATTTCTCCCACCTTGAATACCATCCAACCTGCTTCTGCTTTAACGATGGGTACACACAATTGGAGAATAAAAGCTTATGACAGGGCAGGAAACTCTACCTGGTCATCTGATACCTTTAGTTTCGGACTTGACCTTACACCTCCAGTCTCCGCTATTACCGCCCCGACTCATAACTCAACTATTGGTGGGTTAGCATATACAATTTCCGGCACGTCTACAGATGGCACAGGTTCCAGTTCATCAGGGGTTGGAAGTGTACAAATACGGATAAACAATGGTAGCTGGCTTAATACAGTAAATACCGGTACGGGTTTTAATACTTGGACATATGCATGGACAGGATATACTTCCGGCACATATACGTTGCAAACTCGTGCTACCGATAGTGCGGGCAATATTGAAACTTCACCTATAACTACTACTGTAACAGTTAATTTGAACCCTCCTACAGTTCAATCCATAACCGTTACCCCAAATCCTGCCAAGGTGGGCACAGTGACCTGCAATGCACTGTTTACCGTAAATAGTAGCGGGCTTAATAACTCTATCCATCCCAACATCTGTTTTACCACACCTAATGGTACAGTTGTTAATTTTACCGAAACCTCATTTTCTGGTAATCTATGGGTGGGCACAGCAGCAGTTACAGGCACAACGCAGAATGGTACGGCAACAGTGCGTGTAACTGGTATAACCGATAACTACAACAACACTATGGCACCGAATAACAACGCAGGCACTTTTGTAATCGATACCGTTGCACCTGTAGTTAGCTCCGTTACTGTAAACCCCCAAATTACCAATGTGAGAACAGATTTGGGCGTTCAGGTTAATTTTACCGAAATCACTGCGGGCATAAACACTAACATTTCTCCCACGGTAACAATCATCCCCTTAGGGGCAAGTGCGAGCGGTTATATATCGGTAACTCAGACGGGATATAACGCTGCAACCAGAGTTTGGTCCGGAGTCGCAACAATAACCGCAACCACTCCGGAAGGGCTTGCAGCTATTAGGGTGGCCTCCGCAACCGATCTGGCAGGGAACGGGATGCAGGTTACTACGCTGCAAAATCAATTTACGATTGACCGTTCTGCTCCAACTGCCTTTAACATTCTTCAGCCTGTGGAAGGTAGTTGGACAGCTAACAGGCAGCCTATAATTAGCTGGAGTCCCAGTTCTGATACAGTATCGGGACTATCAGCATATCAACTGATTATTAATGGAGAACAAGTGGGCGATAATGTTCTGCCTACCGCTACTACTGCTACCATACAGACCTCATTGCCAGATGCTGAGTACTCGATAAGAGTTAAAGCCCTTGATAATGCCCAAGTGCCGAATGAAAGACTATCCGGAACTGCTCCAACTCTATTCCATGTGGATGGTTCCGCACCAATTTCATTAATATCTACACCGGCAAATGGCTATCTCGTAAACGGTAACTCTGTGGTCATTAGCGGCACCGCTACAGATGGCATAGGCGATTATGCAGGTATCGGAGTGAAGTATGTAAAATTATCCAAAAATGGTGGTGGAGTATGGGATACAGTTTATACAGCTCCATCTCAGGTGCAGGGTAGTGTAAACTGGAACTGGAACTATTCAAATATGGCGCCAGGTAATTACACTATCTCTGTGAAAGCTATCGACTGGCTTGATAATGAGGAACTAACCACAAGCAGTATATCCATAAGCGTTACGGCAAATGCACCAACGGCAAGTTTGACAGCGACTCCCACCACTGGTGTAGCACCACTCAGTGTAGAATTTCAAGATACTTCAAGCCCTGGAAGCTGGCCAGTTACAACTTGGTCATGGAACTTTGGAGATGGATCGGCTGTTTCTACTCTGCAAAATCCAACTCATGTTTATACAAGCCGGGGATTGTATTCTGTATCATTGACGGTTAGTGATGCTTATAACACATCAAATACTATTACCATAACCGATATGATTAACGTTACGAATCAGGCTCCCATAGTAATGCTCCCGTTACCGGATGTTGAGCGAAATGAAGATTTCACACCTATTGTAATCGATCTCAGTAATCACTTCCAGGATGGAGATGGAGATGTGTTATCATATTCTGTTGCGGTTGATCCAGCTTTGGTGAATGCCATAATCACGAATAACAGCCTTACCATTATCTCAACGACAAACACCTTTGGTTCAGTAAATGTTACAGTTACGGCAAATGATCAATACCCTCCGCTGGCTTTAGTTCGAAATGGAACATCAAAGAACAGGGCAACCTGCACAGATTCGTTTGTACTGCTGATTAATCCCGTAAATGATGCACCGATGATAAATCTGCCTGCTTCCCTAACCTTTGCTGAGGACGGTAGTTTAGTAGTGGACATGGCACCTTATGTGAGTGATGTGGATAGCCCCAGTCTGACTATCACTGCACAAAACGGTGCGCATGTATCAGTAGAAATGAATGGGTTAAGTGCTACTCTAACAGCCACAGACAATTGGCATGGAACTGAGGCCGTTAGCTTTACTGTAAGTGATGGAGCACTTGCTGCCACAGGTGAAACCAACGTGATAGTATCGCCAGTTAATGATCCTCCAGCATTAGACTTGCCCGCTTCTTTTACATTCGCAGAAGATGAGAATTTGCCCATTGATTTGGCATTGTATGCTAGTGACATTGACAATAGTAACCTAACACTGACGGTAAGTGGTAACGTCAATGTAACCGTAGGAATGGTCGGTTTAGAAGTTACCTTGGGAGCATTGCTGAACTGGAGTGGTACAGAACAACTGGTATTTACAGTCAGTGATAATATGGGTAGAGCTCTAGCATCTGACAGTACTAACATCATAGTGAGTCCTGTTAATGATGCCCCCATAATCAGTAGTTTCTCTCCTGAAGACACTACGTTAACCTTGCAGCTTAACGATACGCAGTCATTTAGTGTGATTGCTGTTGATGTTGATAATGACATCTCCTATAGCTGGTTTATCAATGATGTAAATCAGAGTGTTAGCATGAATACGTTTGAATACCAGTTTACTCAGTCCAGTACCCATGTAGTAAAAGTGGTGGTTACTGATGGGATTGCTTCGGTTGAACAAACTTGGACGGTTTCTGTTCCTGTTGCCAACGACGACCCCTCTGTGACACCGTTTGTTACAAAATTGTATCCAAATTACCCAAATCCCTTCAATCCTGAAACTACTATCCAATATAGCCTTGAAGCTCCAGGGTGGGTTGATATCTCGATCTATAATATCGGTGGTCAATTGATCAGAGAATTGAAGAGAGGTAATGAGAATTCTGGCAGGCATAGCCTGATCTGGAACGGACGCGACAATGATGATAATGCTGTGGCTACAGGACTGTATTACGTAAGAATGAGATCCAACAACAGCACTAGTATCATTAAAATGACATTGATGAAATAGGCAATATTTACATTGTATCCTATTAGAGTTATTCGAAGAGATAAGGAGCAAGAAATGAGAGTGGATCGAATGGCAACCAACCTAATCGTAGTGTTGCTATGCCTAATGATATGGTCGTGCAAGGACAAAACCGTTGACCCCATTGTACCAGAAGTGGATACAGGTTTGATTGTAAATGGAGATTTCTCCTCGGGAACCACAGGTTGGACGATAGTGAATTACACATCAGGTGCTACGAGTTCAATCGTTTCTAGTGAAGGCAATGACTGCCTGAAGCTCAGCCATCAAAGTGGAAGTGATTGGAATGCAATTGGACAGGAGATTCGTTCCAAGCTTGTTCTTGGCACAACCTACAAGGTTAGCATGAAATACAAAGCCATATCTCCTGTAACAAGCATACCTTTAAGAATACGATTCGGTGATTCTGGCTTGATTATGCACTCATCAACTATATCCCAAAATCTTGATGGTAACTCAGTGATTAATGATGGTACGTGGCATACTGTTGAAGGTACTTTCGTTTGTGGGAATACAACACCACAAGCGACTGAACCAATGCTCACGGTTTATTTTGATTATCAGGCATCTGGTGAAGTGTATCTTGATGACATTTCAGTGAAAGAGACGACTCCTCAGATTACTGAGCTTATTGCTAACGGTAGTTTTTCATCGGGAACATCTGGTTGGCAGATAGTTAATTTCACTTCTGGAGCCACAAGTTCAATCATCTCCAGTGAAGGAAATGATTACATGATGCTTACTCATCAAAGTGGAAGCGATTGGAACGCAATCGGGCAGGAACTTCGCTCCAAACTTGTTCAAGGTGCTACCTATAGGATAAGTATGAAGTATAAAGTAATATCACTAGCTGAGGACATCCCTTTGAAAATCAGATTTGGCGATTCAGCTTTGATATGGCATTCTTCAACTATCTCACAGAATCTCGACGGGAGTTTCGTAATTAATGATAATGCCTGGCATGAGGTTGTTGGCACATTTGTTTGCACAGAAACACTACCTCAAGCTTCAGAGCCTATGTTCACAGTTTATTTTGATTATCAAGCATATGGATCAGTATGCGTAGATGATATATCAGTCTATAAAATTAGTAAGTAGTGATGCAGAATCAAACCAGAAGTTGACCGAGGTTTGCGTTACTATGCGAGATTTGGGTAAATATCAAGTTGAATATCATGCCAACATAATGGAGTTAATAAGATGAAGCAGTTGTTTATGTCGTTTTTTATGCTTGTTTCAGTAATGTTTTATGCTCAGACCACCATCCAACCTCAGAATATCGAGATAGATATCGTAGGTGAATATGTGAACCTATCATTCGACAGCGTCCCATCTGCAGTAGGTTACAGAGTTGAAAGTAGCAATAGTGCTTATGGGACTTTTACGCCAATCGGTTTTTGCTCTACAAATCATTATGAAATTGCTGCTAAAGAAAATGCTCGAGCCCAATTCTATAGAGTTGTTGCATTGACAGCTGATGCACCCAATCATACTGAACTAAGCGATAACACTGTGGTGGTTGACAGTGCATTCCAAAATGCGGTCATGTTCATAACGGATTCATATATTGTGCTCGACAGGATGAGAGTGCTTACGTCAGGATTCTATGTTGATCAGGTGCTGATTTCCTCGCCGTTTAATCTTGCCCCGTCAGGTTTCATGCGCAAGGTAACAGATGTGGAAGAAATTAACAATTATGTAGTCCTACGAACAGTATTGGCTTCCCTTGCGGAAGTGGCAGACCAGGTGTCTGTTCAGTCTATTCGTCAGTTAACTGCGGATGACATTGTAAGTACTGAATATTACCTCAGAGGTGTTACCTACGAACGCAGTCGGAATGATAGATATGCTATAACCTACCCTTTTAACAACGTATCCGTCGGGTTAGGAGACTTTGGGAATCCAAGTGACTGGTTAGTTTTGGATGGGGATGTCAGCATGAATATTGCATATCTATACGATCTTGATTTGGGCATGTTTGCGCATATAAATAATGCCCAGTTTCAAGTAAGCGTAATAGGTAACTGCAACTTGACTACATCAACCACCATTAGCGGATCTGCAACTGGTCGGATATCTATTTTAAAACATACGTTTACTCCGTTTCCTATTCCCGGTACACCACTTATGATAACACCAGAGTTAGTGTTACGATTGAAACTCACCTATCATGGGAATGGGACAATTACAACATCTTTAGAAGAATCCTACAACTATAACGCAGGAATTGTATATCAAAACTCCCAATGGATACCCTTTCATAGTGGCAATAATCAATTTCAAATCTATCCTCCTGAGTTTCAAGGTGATCACTCAGTTAAATTTGGGATAGGACCTGAGTTAACTTTTAAGGTGTGCGGCGTTACAGGGCCATACCTGAATGTTTTAGGAGGATTTGAAACTATAACTGACTCTGCCGCGGACCCCTGGAAGACGGGAAGAGTGTATCTAAACGGGGAAGTGGGATTTAAGGTAGAAGCCTTTATATTGAATATTTCGAGTGGCGTTTTTGATATTGATTTCTTTAGTAGAGATATGTTTGCCTTCTACCAGATTGAAACACCTGTTATTGTCCCCTATGGTGGATTATTCTCCAATGATCAAGAAGTATCCATATCATGCGAAACTCCTAATGTAGAAATTAGATACACTAGCGATGGTAGCGACCCAACGGAAGATTCTGAGCCTTACTTTTCCCCATTTATCATTGATGAGCCCTCAGTTATCAAGGCTAGGGCGTTTAAAGAGGATTATCCTCCAAGTGCTGTTGGTATCTCCGAATTCATATTTAAGTGTCATACCCCTGATGTGTCACCTTCAGGAGGTATTTATCAGGACAGCTTACAAATTGAGTTAAGCTGTTCTACGAATAACGCCGAGATAAGATACACCATTGATGGCAGTGAACCAATTGAATCATCAACTATTTACTACCAGCCCTTTTACCTATCAACAAGCTGTTCTGTAAGAGCCAAAGCATTCAAGACAGGATGGCTTAGTTCAAATACTGCAATAGAGGATTACGTTATCAATTCATCGAGTGATGGCGATAACCTTCTGCTCAATGGTGATTTCTCTGAAGAAAGTAATGGGTGGCTTATCGTTGATTTTTCTGTGGGTTCCTCACACCAAATTGTTAATGAAAATGGCAACAAATACGTTCGATTTAATCACCTTTATCCAGGCATATATACTGGTAGTTGGAATGCCCTTGGGCAGGAAGTGAGGTCATTGTTGATTCCTGGGAGAACCTATAAAGTTTCTGTGGATTATAGACTGAATGCTTCAGTGTACGATAATTCCTTCAAGATTCGTTTCGGGGATCCTTCGTTGATAATGCATACTTCAGTCATATCTCCACAGGTAGATGGACCGTACGCTATAAACGATAATGGTTGGCACACGATGGAGGAAACATTCACAGCCACTGCGAATTATCCTCTGGCATCTGAACCGATGTTGGAGATAATATTTGACTATGGCTCTGTTGGCTATTTATGTGTTGACAATGTTGAGCTAGTTCTATTAGATCAGTAAACGTATATGATGAATTCTGCTTCTCTATGCTTTTGGGGCTTTTGCTCTGCCTTAGGTATTATTGCTCTTTACTCTAAACAACGAGAGCATGATAAAAGTGTACGAGCAAAGGATATTAAATGACTAATCATAGCACAAGCAGGTTCATAATAGGAGAAAAAATGACAAGCAAGAAATCTTTGGTTTTGTTAGTACTGTTTTCGACAGTGATTTTGGTTCTATCTGGGCAGAATTCAGGTTGGGAGTGGGTACGGAGCTTTGGAGGTGTAGAAGTCAACCGCTATGATTATGCAGACCCGGGTGAGAAATTTAATTTCGTATCCTGCGATGCTTCCAACAATATTTACGTAGCTGGTAACATGCTTGATACAGCCATTGCTGGAGATATCGAGTTACAGGGGAATGGTGATTTTGACATCGTTGTAGCCAAACTGAATCCCCAAGGCCAATATCTCTGGGCTACAAATCTGGGAGGGCTTGGAATGGATTTACCCTCAGGTTTATCTCTTGATTCAGATGGGAATGCTTACCTAACTGGAATCTTTTCCGGTACGCTAAGATTGGGAGGATTCACTTTACAGAGTCGAGGCGATACAGATATATTTGTGGCAAAAATCAATACCGAGGGTATCTGGCAATGGGTCAGGCAAGCTGGAAGCCAGATTGCCTTAGATGATGAGTTAGAAGGTGAAATTCTTGAAGGAATTGGAGAGTTTAGCATTGATATTAAAACAAACGAGCAAGGTAGTAGTGTAGTTATAGGTATTGCTCATGGCTTAACTCAATTTGGCTCTCACTCTTTGAACTTGAGAGGTGAAGAGTGGTTTCTTGCCTCTATTGATACAAACGGGAACTGGATTTGGGCAAAGAGCATGGGAGAGAGGATCAACGGTGAAAAAATACGTAGCATGGCTTTAACTTTGGATAAAGACAAAATCCTAACAGTGGTTTCTGCAGGCTCTTTGGTGGAAACACAAGAGGTGGCAGTTTGTGATAGTGGTAGTGTTATCCCCCAAGCCTCAATTGAGAAGAATATTCCTGATACACCCGGATTCTTGGTTATTAGCAATCACAGCATGGATGGTGATACCATTGGGGAACATACGGAATCGAAAGCTCTGCTTCAGATTAAAAGGATTGTCTCAGACGAATCTGGATCTGTCTTTGTGGCTTGCATCGGATTTGGTAAAGAATACGGTGGACAATCCTTTCGAAATAGAGGTATTGCCTTTGTTGCCAGGATGGATAGCCTGGGGAGTTTTAATTGGGTTCGGGCTATCTCCAGCGAAAATTACGACGAGTCAACTCTCAATCTATCTCTAGGATTTGACTCGAGACTCTATGTTGTGAGTGAGGCAAAAAATCTTGTGCAAGGATTCCCCTATCGGGCTTCAGCGGCTCATAGTGCAATGCTAAGTTCATACGATACTGATGGCAACTTCCTTTGGGCACAGTCTTTTGGAGAGAATCCTAGTTATATTCCCTTCGAAGCTCCCGGTTTGATCCTTGATAATCAGAATCACATTATCGTCTCGGGTAGATATGGCGGCGCAGTATCGTTGGGTCGATATCGACTAAACAGCGACAATTGGGGTGATGCCTTTGTCGGGAGATTAACGCCTCACGACAGATAAATGAGAAACACTTCTGGATATGAAAGTATATAGGATTGTATTAGTCCCCATAGAAGCAATTGGGACAAAGGAGAACTACAATAAATAAGGCAAAAAGTGCAGTCAGGATGATCAGTTTGTGGTTTATCGCTATAGGATTGATATACGGACTGGTGTGGTATCTACCCATTATCAATGCCGAAAGAAAGGCTAAGTCATTCCAGACCCAAGCTGAACAGAAAAGATATGAATACAAAGAGGCTGGACTCAATGTTTTTAATGGCGGACTTCCTCAGCTTAAAGAGGTTGGAAGGCTTCAGGAAGAGTACTATCGATACGATAAAATCGCAAATGAAAAGAAGAAGGAAAAGGTACATGGCATCCTCTCAGCTGCTGTTTTCCTTTTAGGAATAATAGGCCTGAGTGTGCAGACAAAACTCTAGCAAATTAATCTACAGCACCCAATCCTATTCAAACTCCTGAGTTGACCCAGGATACCTTTCTGGACTTTTCTGCCGATTTTGGGCACGTATTGGCGGGAGATTACCACATATATGAAGCCTCTCAGATCAACCACTTCAATTGAAGCCAGAGCCTCCAGATAGATATAGACCCACTGCCTGGATTTACCTATGGCTTGAGCAATCTCTCGGATGGACTTGTATCTGCCTTGTTCCAGGATGTCCAGAAGCCTGTGGGCATCTGCTATGCTGAAAGTCCAACCCTTATAATGCTGATAGCCAATCCTGGCTTGGTAACGGTTAGCTCGGACGTAGATGGGTGGGTCATCTTCAATTTGCTTGATCGTATGGCTTTGGAGCAGTTCGGGCAGTAGCTTTTCTACAGCTTCCTTGCTAACACTAGTCAGATTGGAGATAAGTTCTGCATTAAACCGTCGATCATACTGATTGATGAAGTTGAGGATAAGTTCTTTGTCTGTCATTCTGACCTCAATCATCCAGATCTGCCTGGGAGATTACCTCAAGATTCTTGTATCTACCTATCTCTTCCACTGAGCGGATTAGCTTCATGGCTTTACGAACATTGCCGCAGGAGTGGAAGTGGACATATTCCACAATATCAGGATGGAACTTGATCTCCATGATCTCACTGCATAACTGAGCTATGTCCCTCTTTGGCAGGTCTTGAAACTCATAGAAGAAGTTGCATCTATCGAAGTAGTATTCATTGATCTGATTGAGCCTGTCCTTGGCATTTTGCATCCCGACCAGGATGACAATCGCGGTGGTCACATCCACGATATCTCTGATTGCACCCAAGAGCTGGGGATGCCGGAAGGCGTAGTCTATCTCATCAACCACTATTATCGTATCACGATGGTCTTCCAGAGTCGATAAGCACAGCATGAATAGGTCATTAGCGGTTCCGTATGGGATGTACTCGCCCATGCCAAATCTCTTGTACAAGGCTAAGAGAAGCTTGGAAGCAAACGCTTTAGGTGTGGTAGTGGCTTCCAGTCTGAGATAGACATAGCCATTACTGAAAGCTATCCGACTGGCATAAGTGGTCTTTCCCAGTCCCGGTCTGCCATACAGCAATCCGAGCCCGACCATCTCCAGTTTGGGTCGGGTTAGTAGGTATTCTATGCATTTGTCTGCGGCTATCACGTTCTGAGTTCTGACGAGTGTTCCCTGTTTCATGTTATCCTCCTATTAGTTTATCCCAATGCGTTTGAGGAATTCCGTTCTGGAGAGGTGTGCGAATGGTGACAGCTCTTTCTCTTCCTCATCTTGTGTCTGTTTATTCTCATCTGGTATCTCTGTTTTATTGAGAATAGCATTCTCTATAGGTTCATTGTTTTCAGTTTGTTCTGTAGCTGGCTCAATTGCATCTGAAAATGGTCTGGAGCTTAGGTTATCGGTAGTCTCTGATTGTTCAGCCGAGCTTGTTTGTTGCGATTTGTAATGCTCTCTCGCTGTCTTACTGAAGGCTATCTTCATAGATATGGGCATTTCACCATTGCTGTCATTATAATCTAGTCCTATCCTATCAAAAGAAGCCTTGATCTCTTGCTCTATTATGCGGTTAATCTCTAATTCTGCCAGTCTCTCTTTCTCCTTAGCATCCAGCTGTTCCCGCTCTTCAGGACTCAGCATATCTGGATGCTTCGGCAATCTCAGCATTGCTTTTCTGACCATCTCCTCGATGATCTCGTCACTATCCTTAGGTGGCGCTTCCAGCATGGGAAGACTATTGAAAAGTGCTCTTGCACCTTGATCCTCAAGCTTATCCTGCTTAGATGTGGAGTTGCTCAGTATCTTATCAACTGCCTTCTGGGAGTTGACCACCCACTTCTTGGCACTGCGTTCCTTCTCTCTTCTAAGACCCTTGATCTCTTTGTATTCCTTGTTCAGCTCCTTATGCGAGACTGCCTTATCCATCGAGACCTCGATGAAGGGATGCTGTGCTTTTCTGAGTGCTGCCTGGCAGATGAAGACATCGTTCTTGTCATAGACCACAATCCACCTGGCATCGCTGTAATCGAATCTGATGATACAGGGCTGACCCACATGATTAACCAGTTCCCGGTGCCAGTAGACCTTCTTATCCAATCTGATGCCTTC
>CAYVXJ010000013.1:0-108763 GCA_964454815.1 uncultured Candidatus Cloacimonadota bacterium
CCGGAGTTTATTTCTATAGCTTACGCACCAATAAGCATCAAGAGACCAAGAAGCTTATATTGATGAAGTAGAGCGTTGGAGTAGAGCTATGAAGCAGATCTCTGGAAAGGTTACGTTACACTGCTTTTTGTGATGTGTTTTTCCGGAGATTTGCGTCCTGTTGGAATGGCATATGGGCGTAAACACCTCGACCGGTCTAATTTCTGAGTCCCATCGGGACGACATGATAAGAATCAACTATACTTCATTCTGAGGGATGTACCTGTTTATCTGTCCGGAATATCGTCCCGATGGGAATCTATACCAGCAACAGATTAACTGATCATACCCCATATTAGTTGCTTGCATTTTTTTGGTGAGACGATTTGCAATTTTCGGTGAGACTTTCAAACTACCAATAATACTATTCATTTCAAGTATTTATACCTCACCCCCTCAGATAGACTGCAAGAATTCTCTTGACGTAATTCGGTGTTTCGTTAATTAGGTACTTAATTAATTACTGTGCCCCACCAAGAGATGGTGGGAAGGGAGTCTGAGCTTATGTCAGACAGTTTTTTCAAGGCTATAGCCGATGCCAATCGCAGGAAGATCCTCCTGCTGCTGAAGAAGAACCAGATCATGACGGCGGGTGAGCTCGCGGATCACTTTGAGATCTCGAAGCCTGCGCTGAGTGAACATCTGAAGATACTGCGTTCCGCAAATCTGATCTTTGCGGTGAAGAAACAGCAGTTCATTCATTACAGTCTGAACACCTCCGTATTTGAGGAGATCGTCAGCTGGATCACGGGAATACTTAGTAAAGATGAGGTATAATAAATGATGAGTGTGTCAAAGTACAAATGGTCTTTAGTCGTTTTTATCATTCAGATCGCGGTGACTATGGTCATGTGGTCGCAATTGCCGGTGGATGCGAAAGTTCCTTCGCATTGGAATTCGCAGAACGTCATCGATGGGTTTATTAGCCGTAATGGTGCCTTGGGCTTTAGCCTTGGGATCAATGCCATTGCCTTTTTGTTCTTTTATCTGATACCGCTGTATTCGCCTTGGTATCGCAAGTATGAAGCGCGATATGAGCGGATCCTCCCGTCCTTGTGCTTTATCCTGATGCTGTTTTTTGCCCTGATCAATATCTATAGTTTTTACTTGGCTTTGACGGGTGATATGAATCCTGCCTTTCAGATGATCTATGTCTTGATCGGTCTGCTCTGCATCACGCTGGGGAATATAATGCCGAAGGTACCGAAGAACTTCTTTATCGGGATCAAGACTCCCTGGACGCTATCCAGCGACGACATCTGGCAAAAGACGCATCGTCTGGGTGGATGGCTCTTTGTGCTCGGTGGCTTGGTCATGATCGGCAAAGCCTTTGTCCCATCGCAGAACATGACGATCCACAACGGGCTGACGATCATCGCCTGCATCATGATGCTCTATCCGCTGTTACATTCACTGATACTATTCAATAGACAAAACAAGGAGTCAAAATGAGGAGCATGATCTTTATCATCGCCCTGCTCATGTGTGTGAGCCTTTTCGCTACGAGCAAGGACATCGCGGGGCAATATCTGAACCAGCTTTTTGCCAAGGACTATGCGGCTTGTGATGCCATGAGCAGTCCGGAAATGCAAAAGATGATCGACGTCACACAATTGCAGAAGTTCTGGGAATCGCTTCCCGGACAAGTCGGAGAATTTCAATCCATCCTGACGCAGGGCGTCGAAAGCGCGGATGAGGTCGATACGCATATCTTTGCCCTGGAGTTTAGCCAAATGGTGCTCGATCTGAAGATCAGCGTGGATAAGAGCGACAAGGTCTGTGGACTGCTGGTCTCACCCTCGGCAATGCCGAAGACCGGATACGTTCCGCTGCCTTTGCCGGACTATCTCGTTTCACCCGGGATGCTGGAAGAGGACGTAGCTTTTGACTGTGGTGGCTATCTGATCAAGGGTAAGCTGACCAGACCGGGAAAGGGTAGCTATCCGCTGGTACTGATGATCACGGGATCTGGACCGAATGACATGGACGAGATGATCTATCAACGCAAACCATTCCGGGACATCGCGCATGGACTGGCAAAGCAGGGAATCGCCACACTGCGGTGGAGCAAGCGCACGCATGACTATCCAAAGATCGTCAAGGAACTGCCACACTTTACCATAGAGGACGAGTATCTGAATGAAGTCCGGGCTGCAAGAGACTTCATCAGCGGGAACAAGTCCTATTCCTTCAAGAGGATCTACGTCCTTGGTCACAGCATGGGTGGCATGGTCATGCCCAAGATCGCGGAAGAGATAGGCGGTTTTGAGGGATATATCATGCTCGCTGCAAATGCACGTCCGCTGGTCGATCTGATCGTAGAGCAGTATGACTATATCTTTGGGATGGAGAAATCCACGAAAGAGACGAAGCAAACAATTGCCACCATGAAGCGGCAAGTCGCAGAGGTCAAAGCCTTGACGGCGGAGTCTCCCGATTCAGACTCGCTGTTGATGGGCGTGAGCAAGGACTATTGGCTGGCTTTGAACGAGTATGACCAGGTCAAAAGCTATACCCGGACAAAGGATAAGTTCCTCATCCTGCAAGGGAAGAAGGACTATCAGGTACGGATGACGGACTTTAATATCTGGAAAAAGACCGCGGATAAGCGGGGTAATACGAGCCTGATCAGCTATCCTAAGCTCGACCATCTCTTCATGCAGTGCAAGGGTAAGTCCACCCCCCAATCCTATCAGGAAGAGAAATTCGTCGATCCCAAAGTCATAACTGATATTGCCAAGTGGATCCTGCCCAAGAAAGCGGGAATCTGAATCTGAGCTAATGAATATAAACGTCCCGGCAAAGACCGGGACTTTTTTTGTTGACCAAAAAAGGGTGCATCAGATAAGGATTGCATTCTCATAGGTCATGACTATCTTGTAGATTGGGGGTATGTGACGTCGAGCCTGCTCTGCCAAAGGCGAGCATGCGTACATCAAGCTGGGGAAAACCCCGAAGGAGATTCGATGAAGCAGATGGATAGATACACACTCAAAGAGATGATAGACCGGACGTGCGAGAAGTTCCCGGATAGACCCGCTCTTGCGATGGTTGACCAGGAACCGCTCAAGTATTCCGAGGTACGGATCCTGATCGATGAAGTGATCGAGATCATGATACGGAATGGCATCGTACCGGGAGATCGGGTCGCGATCCTCAGCCAGAATATGCCGAACTGGGGAATCAGCTATCTGGCGATCACCTCGATGGGTGCGGTCGTGGTTCCCATCCTCGTTGATTTTCATAATAATGAGATCTTGCATATATTGAAGCACAGTGGCGCAAAGCTCGTCTTTGTATCCTCCACCCAATATGAGAAGATCGGCTATGCTGATATCGAGCCTTATCCCCTGATGATCAATATCGAGACGTTTAGGGAGATCACTCCTCAACTCGGGAAAGATAAGCTTGGCGAGATCCTTCGCGAAGGCGGGATCAGCCTGCAAAAGCTGAAGAACAAGGCTTTGAAGGCTGTCGGTCTGCTCAAAAACGAGGTTAAAGAGGACGATCTTGCCGCGATAATCTATACCTCCGGAACGACGGGAAGCTCCAAAGGCGTGATGCTCACGCACAGGAACCTCGTCATGGATGCCGTGCTGACCATGGGTATCCAAAAGATGGACGAGTTTGACCGGCTTATCTCGATCCTGCCTCTTCCCCATACCTATGAATGTACGATCGGCTTCATCATTCCCATGCTGCAAGGCGCGTCGATCTACTATCTGGACAAGCCGCCCACAGCGCGCATCCTCATCCCGGCTATGCAAAAGATCAAGCCGACGATGATCCTGACCGTTCCACTGATCATAGAAAAGATCTTTAAGCTGCAAGTGCATCCGCAACTCACAGGGAATATCCTCTTCAAAGAGCTGTATAAGGTGCCCTTTACGCGCAAGCTGCTGCACAAGGTCGCAGGGAAGAAGCTGATGAAGACCTTTGGGGGTCAGATCCACTTCTTTGGGATCGGTGGCGCGCTGCTCTCGCACGACGTGGAACGCTTCCTCTATGAAGCAGGTTTCCCCTATGCGATCGGTTATGGCTTGACGGAGACGTCACCTCTGATCGCGGGTTGTACGCCTGCCGTCGTGAAGTTCCGCTCCACCGGGACGATCCTCGAGACTCTCGATGTGCGCATTGCCGATCCTAACCCCAAAACGGGGATCGGGGAGATCCAGATCAAGGGTGTGACGGTGATGAAAGGCTATTACAAGGACAAGCAGAAGACAGAGGAAGCCTTTACGGAAGATGGCTATTTCCGCACCGGAGACCTCGGGATAATCAAGAAAAAGAACTACTTATACATTAAGGGAAGGATCAAGAACGTGATCATCGCTTCCACGGGAGAAAACATCTATCCGGAGGAGATCGAAGCCAAGCTCAATGAGTTTGAGAACGTTCTGGAATCCATGGTGCATGAATCCGGTGGGCACATCGTCGCAAGAGTATTCCTGAATTATGAGGTGCTGGATAAGCATCATAATATCACAAAGATGAGCGTCGTTCAAGCTGAAAAGCTGATCGAGAAGCTCCTGAGTGAGATCAAAGACCACGTCAACGTGAACGTCGCTTCCTTCTCTCGCATCCATAAGATCATCGAGCAAAAAGAGCCTTTCGAAAAGACACCGACGCAGAAGATCAAGCGTTTCCTATATCAATAAACCGTCTAAGTGTGGAGGTAATATGAATGCAATTCCCAATCCGGCAATACTAAGTCAAACGGGGAACAAGCAAACCGGAGCGGTTCCCCCTCAGATCAAACCGATAAACTACTCTTTGCTTTTCGGGATCATCCCTACCGTGATCCTGTGCCTATTGACCTGGTATTGGGGGATGCCGGTCTTTTCGCTCAGGTATCTGGGCTGGCCGATGGCTACTATGTTTTGCCTATTCCCACTACTGGGGGTTCCCAAAGTACGCAAATATCTGAAGTGGATATATTTTGTCCTCCCTATATATATCATTCTGGCGATGATATTCTCCTCACCGCTGTTCAATTCCGGGAGCTATCGCAAGCTGCTGGGTGAGGTCGAATCGACGAACTTCACAGAGCTGATCTCGCCAATAGACTTGGCACAGGTTCCCATCGTGGACAGGAACTTTGCTGCCCAGCTCGCGGAGAAGAAGCTGGGGGACGACTTTGCCCTTGGGAGCCGAGTGACCTTGGGCTGGCCTACACGGCAGATGGTCAATGGGAAGCTCTTTTGGGTGGTTCCGCTCCAGCACAGTGGCTTTTTCAAGTGGCTGGCAAACCGAAGCGACGGGACACCCGGATATATCATGGTCTCAGCGATCAATCCTCAGGATATCCGCTTTGTCCGTGAGCTAAACGGACGCAAAGTCAAGATCAAGTATCAAGAGAATGCCTTCTTCGGGCAGAACTTGCATCGGCATCTCTATATGCATGGCTTTAGCAACTACGCGATCGGGGACTACACCTTTGAAGTGGATGAGCAAGGCGAGCCGTATTGGAGCGCTACTCTCAAGACCAATCGGGTCGGCGTCATGGGTGAGGACACCTATGGTTTGGCTTTGGTACACGCCGAGACCGGTAAGATCAGCTACTATCCCCTCAAACGGGAAGGCGGAAGCTTCTCCGATGCGAATATCCCAAAGTGGGTAGATCGCATCCAGCCAATCGATACAGTCGAGTCCCAGCTCACCTATTGGGGCAAATACGTGCGGGGTTTCTGGAACACGCTCTTTGGCAAAAGAGACATGCTCATGGTCACCGAGGGCTACAATATCATCTACGGACGGGACAACCGTAGCTATTTCTATACCGGTATGTCCAGCGTGGGTGCGGATGAGGGAACCGTCGGTTTTGTCCTCATCGATACTCGTACAAAGAAGACGCACCTCTATAGGATGTCCGGTGCGACGGAATACGCCGCAATGCAATCTGCCGAGGGTAAAGTCCAGAACTTCAAGTATTCCGCGACCTTCCCCATTCTGGTCAATATGAATGGCATACCTACTTACTTCATGACCCTCAAAGATAGCGCGGGATTGGTCAAGATGTTCACCTTCGTCTCGGTCAAGGACTTCTCCCTCGTGGGAGTCGGTGAATCGGTCAAAGGTGCGAGAGAGAACTTCCAGATGGCATTAGCCGGGAGCAGGATCGGGATCCTTCCCGAAGGTTCCGCGGAGAAGATCACCCTGGAAGGAACGGTCGCCAGGATCGGAACGGATACCAAAGACAGCCGAACATATTACTACATAAGCCTGGTAGAAAAACCGGGAATGATATATATCGCCACGACCAATCTCAGTTCATACCTGCCGATCACCCAAGCCGGGGATCGCGTGCGCTTGGTGCATATGCAAAGCAATGAAAAAGAACTGAGCCTGACCGAGCTAAAGAATCTCTCGATGGAGAAGTGATAGGGCTAAATCAGCCTTTCGATGTTACCGGAGCCGGCGTCAAAACGGATGAGTTCGACGCCGGCTTCTTCAAATAGCTGTTCCGCAAGCTCATCAGGATAGGTATTCGCACAATAGACCGTCTTGATCTCGGCATTAATGATCAACCTTGCGCAGATGCTACAGGGTTGGTGGGTACAATAGATGGTCCCACCTCGGGTACTGCTTCCGTTGATTGCAGCCTGGATGATGGCGTTTTGCTCCGCATGAACTCCCCGGCACAGCTCGTGTTGTTGACCTGAAGGAACCCCGTTCTTCTCTCTCAAACAGCCCACTTCGGCGCAGTGACGCACGCCCTTGGGACTGCCGTTGTAGCCGGTCGAGATAACTTGATTATCCCGAACCAATACTGCTCCTACCTGTCTGCGCAGGCAGGTGCTTCGCTTTGCCGCGAGTAATGCCATCTCCATGAAATACTGCTGCCAGCTTGGGCGTTTAGTCATCTGTTCCCCTATGAAAAGTAATATTCTGATGCCGGGCATGCTTCAACTCAAGCGTTATTTTGTCAAGCCGGATGATCTGTGGTTTTGCGGACGCGTTACAAATGCTTGACATCCATCCACAGCTCAGTAATCTGGAGAAAACAGGACCAACAAAGGAGCATAAGATGAAGCTGCGTTTTCTCTCGCATTCATGTTTTCTGATCACTACCGATGCCAATATCCGTATCCTCATAGATCCCTTTCTCTCCCGCAACCCACTGGCACCAATCAAGTCAGCGGACATTACCCCGAACTACATCCTCCTGACGCATGCCCATGGAGATCACCTCGGAGATACGATAGAGATCGCCAAACATAGCGACATCACCGTTGTCTGCGTTTCGGAGCTGGCAAACTACCTGAGCAAAAAGGGGATCAAGACCCATGCCATGCAGATCGGCGGATCCTTCGACTTCACCTGGGGAAGCCTGCGGTTGACTCCCGCACAACATGGAAGTATGACACCGGATGGAGTCTATGGCGGGCTTGCAGCCGGTCTGGTCATCACCATTGATGGCACCACTATTTATCATTGTGGGGATACAGGGCTCTTTGGCGATATGAAGCTGATCGGTCAACGGGACAAGATCGACTATATGCTTGTCCCGATCGGGGGCAACTACACGATGGACATCACTGATGCACTATCCGCTGTCGAGTTTGTCGATCCGCGTATTGTCATTCCAATGCACTACGATACTTTCGACGTGATCAAAGCAGACCCGGTCATCTTTGCTCAGGGCATCGAAGCACAAGGCAGAACCGCGATGATCCTCGCCCCGGGAGACGAGATAGTCCTCTGATATGAATCTATATAGACAGAGGCTGGGCTAAAGAATAGCGCAGCCTCTTTGTCTATCTAAGAGATATCTTATCTTCGCATTGATGTGCCAAAGTCGTGCGAGATTGAAACCGGACTTACGACGAGGATCCCACCCGCATTTTCCTGATAGTTCAGCGCGGTAAGGCGTAGGTTCAAAGGATAGATGACGGAACCACCCCAGAGACTGCTCAGGATAGTGTGGTTTAATGAGCTGCCAGGTAAGGTCTCATAAACCTCATCGAAATAGCTCTGGTAGGTATATTCAAAGCGGGAGAGATATAGATCCGGTGCCTGAGTCGTCGTCCATTCATAGCTGTAGTCCCCGGAGGTATAAAAGGGAAATACTCCGATAGGACGCGCAGGGATCCTTGCGCTACCCGTCAGCTCGTTTCCGTTGATCGTTAACTTGTACGGGATCGTAGCACCCTCCGTCAATCCGGAACCATATATTCGGGTGTACCACCGGTCTTCCTCTGTGCGAAACTCAGGACTACCGATCGAAGCATTCACCTCGTTAAACACAACCGCGACCTCCCCCGGATAGGACTCCGTGATGAGCCATGTCCCCGATTCATCGCCAAGATCGTCCAAGAGCAGGATGATCGGATGTCCATCCATCCAGTTCTCGGAAGTGAAGTCCGGCTCTGTCGGGCTTTGGGCTTCCTCGCAGCTTCCCAGAACGAAAAGGAAGAACATCATCAAGATCATGAGTAACCAGGGTATTGCTTTCTTATGCATCGATCAACAGCTCCTCTTTGGATCAGTTTTCTTTGAAGATCGGCTGTCCCAAGCCGATCTGAGCTCCAAGCATAAGCAGAAAATCCATCAAGCTTGTCAAGCACTTATCATCAAATGAGCATCCCCCTCCCTTTTATGAAGTGCTTTTCTCTGCTTCCGCGCAGAAAAAGACTTGCCAGAATGCGGGCATACTATTATATTGAGTATTATACAATATAATAACCCACATGATAATAATCTACCAAGGAGTAATACAATGTCGAAGCCTAAACTCGTGGTGCTGGGGTTCCTGACCAAGGCACCGATGTATGGCTATCAAATCGGACAGATCGTCGAGGAGCTTGGGTTCCCAGCCTGGGCGGAGATCCGCTTGCCCTCGATATACAAAGCTTTGCAAGATCTGGAAGCCTCCGAGCATATCACCAGCGAACAGGTCGTTTCCGGCAACAATCCCCCCCGCAAGGTATTCAGTCTCACCCCGAAGGGCGAGATGCTACGGCGGGAATTGGTCCGTGACTATCTTGTCTCCGAGCAGACATTAAGCAAGGATTGGTGGCTAACACTATCCTTTGCTGAGAAGGCTATGAGCAAAGAGCAAATGCTGGAGATCGTGCGTAAACGGCTCGAGATCCTCGCGGAACGAGGAACCAAGACACAGCATGAACGCTGTAACAACTTGCTTCTCTCGGGTGAAATGCCTTCTGTACACAAACACTTGATGCGTATGGGACAAGGGCATCATGAGCTGGAACTACAAACCTTAGAGGAACTGCAAACGGCGATCCTCGCCGGTGAACACGACGATTTCTTTATTGTACAGGGAGATATAAATTGAAGAAGTACTTATTGATCATAACGCTTATCAGCATAGCGATCTTAGGAGCGCAAACCGCCAACCTCCCTTTGAGTTTGGAACAAGCCCGTCAGATCGCCCTGGAGAATAACCCGGACTATCAGGCAAAGCTTGTGGCTCTGAACTCGGCAAAGTGGAGCAAGAACAGCGCCCTGAGCAGTTTCCTGCCAAGCCTCAGCTTGAGCGGGACATACCTATATATGGACCCAGCAACGGTCGTGACGACCGGCACCGGACCTATGACCTTGAACAAGGACTACCGCACGATCGGTCTGTCCCTTTCGCAGCCTCTGTTCATGGGCGGTAAGCTCTGGCAGGCGTATCAGATGGCAAAGATCGCCGAAGAAATGGCTGCGACAGCATTGAACGCCCAAAAACTGACTCTGACCACCGAAGTGGACAATCGCTATCTCGCGGTTCTTCAGACTCAGACTCTTCTGGAGATCAGCCGTATCGACCGGGAATCGGCAGCGAGGAACCAAGAGATAGCCAAGCTTAAGTATGACAACGGACTGCTCTCCAGCGCCGACTATCTGAAGTTCCAAAGCCGGCTTGCATCCAAAGAAGTGGCTCTGCTCCAGTCTGAATCCGCCTATCAGCTTGCTCAGCTCAGTCTGAGGAATTACCTTGGGCTAAACTACCTTCCGGAAGTTCAGGACATCCCCGATCCCGCCAATGAAGCGACCCTGACCCTTTTGGATGGCTATGACAAGGCATCCGTGAGCATCTTAAGCGACAAGATCAAGGAGACAAGCCTGGTCAACAGCCCCACCCTCAAGCTAACCGGCAAGAGCGTGGAACTCTCCAAGCGAACGGTCAACATCAGCAAGGGTGCCTTCCTACCTTCCTTGATCCTGACGGGAAGCAGGCAGTACAAAGAAAACGGCATCGACCGCTGGGACTTTAGCCCCTCCGATCAGATCATGATCACAGCATCCATCCCGATCCTGCCTCAGCTGGGGAACTACGCAAACCTACGCAAAACCCAATATGACTACCAGAAAGCTCTCCTTGAAGCTCAGACAGCGGAAGACGGCATCCTTCTGGGTGCGGAAGCTGCTGTCTTGAATCTCGTCAGCACGGCGAAGCAGGTCTCAGCCGCCAAACTGGCTCAGACATATACAGAGCAGAGCTATGAGCAGCTTCAGGAGCGATTCCGCATGAACCTGATCTCCTCGACCGAACTTCTGGATGCCGATCTGATGCTTTCTTCCGCCAGAATGGCATATACCAATAGCGTCTATGCATATCACAAGGCAAAAGCTTCTCTCCTGCAGATCTCTGGGATCGAGGACTCTACCATCTTAAACGAAATGATAATCAACGGAGTGAATAAATGAGAACTAAACCGATAATCCTGTCTATCCTGGCGATCAGCCTGATGCTCACCGCCTGTGGGAAAAAGTCTGCCCCAAAGTTCCAGGCAAAGGACGATAAACAACCTGTCACCGTCGAAGAGCTTTCCCTGCGCGAACTCGATGACTTTATCATGGTCTCGGGCAAGCTGGAAGGTATCACCGACATCACTATGAGCAGCGAGACCTCGGGACGCGTCCTGCAGGTTTACAAGAAACTCGGTGATTTCGTCTCCCGCGGGGAACGCATCGGCAGAGTCGATAACGATGTCTATCAATATCGCTATGACCAATCCGAAGCAGCGCTGGCTTCCGCTCAATCAGCATTTGACACTGCCCAGCGGAACTTGAACTACGCAGAGCAGTCCTATAAGAAAAACCTGATCTCCCAAGCGGAGTATAATGGCGCGCTTTCAGCTTACAAAGGCGCTAAAGCAGCTTTGGATGGAGCGCGTGCCGGGCTCGAAAGCTCCCGCAGTGGGATCAATGGCTCATATTTCACGGCTCCTGAATCCGGAACCATCTCCAGCCTGAATATCGCCGCAGGGCAATTCATCGCCGCGGGTGCCCCTGTTGCTTCGATCACTGATGCCAGCCGCTTGATCATCAAGACCGGCGTCGGGGAAAGCCAGATCGGTAAGCTCAAGAAGGGGCAACGGGTCGAGATCAGCTATCCCGGCAGAACAGAGAAGCTCGCTGGAACAGTGCGCGGCTTTGGTATCCGCCCCTTAGCGAATTCTGCGACCTATCCCGTCGAGATCGAGATCAGCAATCCCAAAGGTCTGCTTCCGGGAATGGTCGTGACCGCCAAGATCATGACCGAGCATTACACGGATCTTCTCTATAGCTCCATCACTAACTTCAGCAAAGAGTTCGGCAAGACCTACGCCTTCGTGATCGACGCCAACAACAAGGCTCAGAAAAAAGAGATCACTCTTGGCAAAGTGATCGGTGAATATGCGGTCATCGAATCCGGGCTTGAAGTCGGAGACAGGATCGTCACTAGCGGAGCGGAGAATCTGGAAAACAACAGCATCGTCGAGATCAAGAAGTAGTAAGGGGATGCCATGACAGTAGCAGAAACATCATTAAAATACTCAATACTGGTCAATCTCCTGACCATAGCGATCCTGATCCTCGGTCTGGTCGCCATGGTCACGATGCCCCGGGAAGAATATCCCGCGGTGGATTTTGGCAGCGTATTGGTCATCGTACCCTACCCCGGAGTCTCTCCGGCAGAGATCGAGCAATTGGTCACGACCAAGATCGAGACCGAGCTTTCCGATCTGGACGGGCTGGACTATATCTCCAGTTATTCCGAGGAAGGAAGAGCGACGATCCGGCTTGCTTTCAATACCAGCACCGATCCTCTGGAAGCCTATGACTCAGTGACTCGTGAATTGAACAAGATCACCGACCTACCTGATGACATCATTGAACCGGTCGTCATCCGTCTGAACATGAGAGAAGTCAACCCGATCGCTCAGGTAGTTGTAGGAGGAGAATTTAGCCCTCTGGCTCTGCGCGAGGTCGCGGATCGGCTCAAGACCGGAATCTTGGACATCGACAACGTCTCAAAAGTGGATATCGTCGGTGCCAGAGACCGTCAGATCTGGGTGGACGTCGATCAAGCCAAGATCGATGCCTACGGGATCACCCTTTCGGATATATCATCATTGCTTCAGGGAAGGAACCTGAATATCCCCGGTGGAACGACCAAGTTCGGCAAGACGGAGTTCCTCGTTCGCACTTTGGGTCAGTTCAATGCCATCGACGAGATCGGCTCGATGATCGTCCAGTCCGACCCCTCCGGACGCGCGATCCGCATCTCTGATGTCGCCGCCGTCAAAGACACGCTTTCCCGAACTCAGACCATGGCAAAGCTCAACGGTCAGGAAAGCATCAGTATCTTCGTATATAAAAAAGGCGAAGGCAATATCATCAAGGTCATGAAAGACGTCCGGGAGTATATCTCTGCTTTCGAAAAGACTGTGCCGGGCGTCAAGGTCAGCGTGCGCAATGATGGTTCCGTCGATGTAAAAAACGGGATAAACGCTCTCGGTTCCAGCGCCTTGCAGGGGATCATCCTCGTATTCCTTTCCCTGCTTTTGTTCCTGGGCTGGCGCAATGCCATCTTTGCCTCGACCGGTATCCCGCTCTCGATCATGATCACCTTTATGATCCTGCCGCTCATGGGGATCACCCTGAATAACCTCACCATCTTCGGACTCATCATCGTCGTTGGGATGGTCGTCGATAATAGCATCGTGGTTTTGGAGAACATCCATCGACTGCGGGAAATGGGCTATGACATGAAGCGCTCTATCACCGAAGGTGTCAATCAGGTGATCTCTCCTGTCTTTTCCTCGACCTTGACGACAGTCGCTGCGTTCGTGCCCATGCTGATGATGAAAGGCGTGATGGGTCAATTCCTCGGCGTCTTCCCTATCGTCGTTTCGATCGCACTCTTAGGATCGTGGTTCCAGAGTATGGTAATCCTTCCCAATAACGTCCACCAGTTCGGCAAAAAAATGCCTACCGGTGATGACCGCACCACCCGTCTGATCAAGCCGATGATCAAAGGTTACCGCAAGATAGTGACCAAAGCCTTGCATCACCGGGCGATAACCATCTGGAGCGCGATCATCCTTCTCATCATCTCATTGGGGATCCTTGCCAGTGGCGCCATCAAGTTTGAGTTCTTCCCCTCCGCTCTCTCTCAGACTATCTCCCTCGAGCTTCAGACTCCCGTCGGAACATCCCTTGATGAGACGAACCGCATCGTCGGAGTTGTCGAGGAATACCTCCTGAATATGAAGGAAAAGAGCGATATCGAGTATGTGGTCAGCAACGTCGGTTCCATCGGCGGAGAAGGAATGCGCGAGATCAAGACCTCCAATGCCCAGATCAATATCGACCTCGTTCCGCTCAAGGAAATGAAATACACGCACGAGCAGATCCGCGCTTCGATCCGTAAGTTCCTCTCCTCGGTGCCCGGTCTCTATACCTATAAATTCGGTCAGCCTCGCAGTGGTCCGCCCGTCGGTGGAGACGTCGAGATCCGCGTCAAAGGCGATAACCTCGAAAGGCTTGCTTATATCAGTGAGATCGTCAAATCCAATCTCAAGAAGATCCCCGGCGTCGAGGACATCAAAGACAGCTATGATAAAGGCAAGATGGAAGTTCGCATCGTTCCCTTCCAGGAGAAGCTCTCCATGGCTGGCTTGACCGTTGCCCAGATCGCGATGACGATCCGCACCGCTTCCACCGGTAGCGAAGTGACCCAATACCGCGGAGACGGGGTCGAGGAATACCCGATCCTGGTCAAACTGAACGACAGCTATACTCAGGACCTCGAGATCCTCAAGAACCTGAAGATCCGGACTCGTACCGGTGATCTGATCGCCATCCGCGACCTCGCGGACTTTGAGATCACCAGCAGCCTTTCCCGCATCGAGCATCGCGACGCAAAGCGGGTCGTGACCATTTCCGCATCGGTCGCCGAGTATCAGAATGGTGCCCGTAAAGCCCGTCGCACCCCGTCCGAGGTCGTGGCAATGCTTATCGGAGATAAACTGCGTGGGACTACCGGGACGCTCTCAAACTTCGAACAGCGCTTCCCGGGATACACGATGGAGTTTGGCGGAGTTCGCGAGGAACAGCGTAAGTCTTACTCATCGCTCGGTTATGCCTTCATCGTTGCCCTGCTGGGCATCTTCACGATCCTGGCATCGCAATTCCGCTCCTACGTCCAACCCCTGATCGTGATGATGACGATCCCCTTTGCCTTTATCGGCGTGATCTTTGGGCTACTGGTGACAGGCTTGTCCTTCTCACTCAATACCCTGATCTCCGTCGTGGCTCTGGCGGGTGTCGTCGTCAACAACGCCATCATTCTCATCGACTTCATCAATACCGAACGCGAAGCCGGAGCGGACAGATGGCATGCGATCATCAACAGCGGATCGGCAAGACTTCGCCCGATCATCCTGACTACTGCTACCACGGTAGCCGGAATGCTCCCACTGGTATTCTCCTCCGATCCTTCTTCCCAGGCATGGCGTCCGCTCGCGGTCAGCTTTACCTTTGGGTTGATTTTTGCCACCTTCCTCACCCTCTTCATCATCCCGGTGATCTACTCGATGGTGGATAGTTTCTTTGGCAAATTCGGCATGACCAGATTCAAGGAACATACCAAATTCACCGATGCTATCAGCGCAACGGAAGAAAAGAACATCTAAACTAATAATTAAAGCCAAGGGCGGTGAGCGATCATCGCCCTTTTTTTGTTCTCAAGATCCCAGTCTCCAGCCGATGGTCCGCAGGTAGTCTTCTTGAAGTCATCTTGTACTCAACTTGTACTCAACTTGAATGAAGTTCAAGAAAACTACTATGAGACTCAGAGGAGAGTGAGAGTTTTGAAACGCAGAGAAACAGAGACGCAGAGACACAGAGAGGGGGAGAAAAGACTTTAATTAAACAGAGCAAAGAAGTAAAAGAGGGAAGGGTAACTAATTAAGAAAGAAGAATTAAGAAAGAAGAAAGATGCTGACGCACAGGCTGAGGATGCGGATGCTCCGCTGGTTCCCCGTAGTGTAGCATGCCAATGCTACAACATAACCCAGCCCAGGCTCGTCCACCATTAACCTACTAACCTGTTAACCCATTAACCGCGCAGCGTAGCATTGGCATGCTACGCTACGAAAAATTGGGCTGCCGAATTCTGTTCGGCAGAGGCAGCGGAGCTGCCTTTGGACAAGACTTCTGGTCGCTGGAATGACTGACACTTCGCGGTTAGTGGGTTAGCGGGTTAACAGGTTAGTGGAGAACACCCAAGCTGGATGCTTATGTAGCATTGGCATGCTACACTACGTATTGGTAACCCAATCTCTTTTGCTTCTTTACTCTGTTTTAATATTAGAAAACTCTAATCTCTCCGCGTCTCTGTGTCTCTGCGTCTCTGTGTTTACCCACCCAAGCAGACGGCTGATGACACTGCCGATGGAAATTATGTTGACAAAAAAACGGGGTTTGGATTTTAGTACTCCACAGAGTGGGTGATTAGCTCAGTTGGTTAGAGCGCTACGTTGACATCGTAGAGGTCACTGGTTCGAATCCAGTATCTCCCACCATTTTTCTAAATACACTTCTGTAGGGTGATTAGCTCAGCTGGTTAGAGCGCTACGTTCACATCGTAGAGGTCACTGGTTCGAATCCAGTATCACCCACCATGATCCCCCAAAACTCCCCCCGACAGCCTATTTGTGCTCACTTGCACAGGAAATTATTTGACACATATCACAATCTGAAAACTATGCGCTTTGGATCTCAATAAAAAAACTATCATAGAGGAACTAATGAACATACTCGTCTTGAACTGCGGAAGCTCGTCCATCAAGTATCAGTTTATCAACATGCAAGATCAGGAAGTTTTGGCGGAAGGAATCGCCGAACGGATAGGAGAGGACGAAGCCCTTTATACCTATAAGAGCCCGAGATATACCAAGAAGAAAGAAATTCGGGATATCCCCAATCACGAGACCGGTCTGCAGATGATCATCGACTCCCTGCTGGACAAGGAAAATGGGGTGATCCCGGATATCAGCCATATTGACGCTGTCGGGCATAGGCTGGTTCATGCGGGAGAACATTACAGCGATGCTGTGCAGGTCACAGATCACGTCGTGGACGTGATGCGTGAGTGCATCTCGCTCGCTCCGCTGCACAATCCGGCAAACCTCAAGGGTATCGAAGCGGTCAAGCACAACATGCCGGACGTTCCTCAATGCGGCGTTTTCGATACAGCGTTTCATCAGACGATGCCGAACTACGCGTATCTGTACCCGCTGCCCATGGAGTTTTACCACGAATACAAGATCCGCCGCTATGGTTTCCACGGAACGTCTCACAAATATGTGAGCCAAAAAGCCGCGGACTTCCTCGGCAAAGACATCCACGCTCTCAAGATCATCACCTGCCATCTCGGAAACGGCGCATCGATCACCGCTATAGACAAGGGGCATTCCATCGACACTTCTATGGGGCTGACCCCGCTGGAAGGCTTGGTCATGGGAACCCGTTGCGGAGACATCGATCCCGCGATCCCGATCCATATGCAACAGCAGCTTGGGCTCTCGGTCGATGAAGTCAACAACATCCTGAACAAAAAGAGCGGAATGCTTGGGCTATCCCAGCTTTCGAATGACATGCGCGAGATCGAGGATCAGATAGTCCTGCATCACAATCCGGATGCCATCCTCGCTCATGACGTATATTGCTATAGAATAAAGAAATATATCGGTTCCTATTTTGCCGCATTGAACGGGCTCGACGTCCTCATCTTCACGGGTGGGGTCGGAGAAAGAATGCCGATCATGCGCTCCCAAGTTTGCCGTGATCTGGATGCACTCGGCATCAAGATCAATGAAGAAGAAAATGCCAGATTCACCGATGACATCCAAGTCCTTTCGACTCCCGATTCCAAAGTCACGGTACTCAAAGTTCCCACCAACGAGGAGCTGATGATAGCCCTCGAAACCAAAAGAATCTTAGGGAAATAGTTATTAACTCGATGCTTAGTCCGGCTTATTACCAGATGCTCTTTGACCAGTCCCCGGTCTCTTTGTGGGTCGAGGATTTTTCCGAAGTGCACAGCTACGTCCTCAGGCTCAAGGAAGAAGGGCATTCCGATGTCCGCGCTTACTTTATGACCTATCCGGAAAAATTCGTGGAGTGCATCAGCACGCTGCGGGTTCAGGATGTGAACGACACGACACTGAGAGTCTTCAAGGCTCAGAACAAGCGGGAGCTCTTTGGTTCCCTGGACAAGATATTTGGTCCGGAATCCGCGCCTTGCCTGATCGAATCGGTCGTCGCCATCAGCGAGAACAAGAATCACTTCACCGGGACGGGAATAAACTACGATCTCGAAGGGAAGAAGCTCACTGTGAGGATCTCCTGGACGATCCCGGCGGATGGAGAAAAGGACTACAGTCGGATCATCGTCGCCATCCAGGACATTACGGAGCTTGCTCAGATCCGGGATGAATCTCAGGGCAGAGAAGCCTTGTTCAGATGTATCTTTGAGCAGTCCTCCGAAGGGATGCTTCTCGTCGATACCAAGGGCAAGGTCACCCTGATCAATGAAGCTTTCGAGAAGCTGACCACACTCCGCATCAGCGAGATCATCGGCAGCTACGTCTGCGAAGTTTTCACCCGCTTTGCGGCGAGGAACGCGCTCTCTGTGCCGCTTCGCATAACCGAGCAGAGGTTTGCCTCCATGGTCAGCAGCGATCGGGTCGGCGAGCTCTATCAAGAATACAGCTTTCTGGATAATCGGCACAAGCTCCACGCGCACAAGATCAGCGTCGTGCCGATCCAAACCAATACCGAAGACCTCTTTGCCGTGATCCTCACGGATATGACCCCCACCTATCGCACTGAGGTTATCACGACCATTCTGCACCGCATCAGCCATACCGTGAACCTCGAATGCTCGCTGGATGAGCTGTTCCGCACGATCCATGAATCCCTCGGCAGACTTATCGACGTCACGAACTTTTATATCGCGCTTTATGATGCCAAGAGCAACCTGATCACCTTCCCCTATATCGTCGATGAGATGAATGAGGACGGAAGCCCGGTCGAAGCTGACAACAGCATCTCTCTGACCGCGCAGATCATCTCCGAAGCAAAGACCTTGCTCCTCGGGGAAGACGATATTCTGGAACGTACCCGCACGAACTCTTTGATCGGCGCGGAATGCAAGAACTTCCTGGGTATCCCGCTGATCCTTGCCAATAAGGTCATCGGCGCTCTCGTCGTCCAAAGCTACACTCAGGCTGACCTTTATGACACGGAAGACCAGCTCCTGCTGGAATCCGTCTCGGAGCAGATCGCCTTTGCCCTGAATAAAAAGCAGACCGATGAGAATATCATGGTCATGATCCAGGCGATCGAACAAGCCGGAGAAGGGATCGTCATCTTCTCTCCCGAAGGCTATATCAAATACGTCAACACCGTGTTTGAAAAGACCACTGGATACCGCCGGATGGAGCTGATGGACAAGCCGGTCGAATACCTGCCCTTTGACCCGAGCAGTCGCTCGGACATGCAACAGTCCTGGCTCCGGGTGCGCAGTTCCCAGCCTTGGCGCGGAAAGATCGACCTCATCCGCAAGGATGGTTCCAAGATTACGCTCGATATGGTCGTCAAACCCGTCATAGACAAGGATAACCTGCTCTCCAGCATCGTCGCCAGTTGCAAGGACGTCACCTATGAGATCATGCGGGAAGAACAGCTCAAGCGAACTCAGCGTCTGGAAGCTATCGGCAGATTGACCGGTGGGATCGCGCATGACTTCAATAACGTTCTCTCGGCGATCATCGGCTATACCGAGCTTGCCTCGGATGACGTACCTCCCGGATCGGATTGTGCCAATAATCTGATGGAAGTCCTGAAGTCCTCGAACCGAGCTAAGGAGATGATCAGTCACCTCCTCTCATTCAGCCGTCAGGAAGAGTCCAAGACCGAGATCATCGACCTGGTCGAGCACGTCCGCGAATCAGTTCGCTTCCTAAAATCCTATCTGCCTAAGTCGATCAAGATCCGCGAGACCTACAAAGCCGAGAATAGCACCGTCATTGCGGTGTCCGGACAGATACACCAGATCATCATCAACTTTGGGACGAACTCCATGCACGCCATCAAGCATGATAACGGATTGATCGACATCTGTGTCGAAGCGGTGTCCTTCCGCTCCAAAGACATGCTGGCGTTCCCGGAACTCGAGCAGTGCCATTACCTGCTCATCAGTATCACGGATAATGGGACAGGGATCGACGAATCGCTCATTGATCATATATTTGACCCCTATTTTACTACCAAAAGTGCCAATGAAGGCACCGGGCTGGGGCTCTCCATCGTGCATAGCATCGTCAGCGCGCATCATGGTGCCATCCGCGTCGAGAGCACCGTCGGCGAAGGAACCACATTCAAGGTTTATCTGCCGCTCTATATGGCGGATAAATGGTATCCCGGTTCAAGTGAACAAGGGCTGGAGAACGACGTTTCCGGCACAGAGAACATCATGTTCATCGATGATGAACCGATGTTAGTCAATGTCTTCCGCCAAGGCTTGATGCGGCTGGGCTACAAAGTCGAAGGATTCAACGATCCCAGACGGGCTCAGGAGTATTTTGCCAAGAATGCCGAGAAGATCGACCTGGTCGTGACCGATACCACTATGCCCTATATGAATGGTGTCGATCTCGCCGAGTGGATCCTGGAACAACGCCCTGAGATCCCGATCGTTCTCTGCACCGGTTTCACGACCCTGATCTCCAGCGAGGAAGCTCAGCGGAAAGGTATCCGCGACTTCATCATGAAGCCTTATAAGATCAAGGATCTGGCGACTATCATCCGCAACCTTCTCGACAACAAGGAGGGCTGATGCGTATCGATATGCTCCTCAACAAGCTCTGTCTGACCAAGACCCGCTCAATAGCCAAGAATGCGTGCGATAAATCTCTGGTGCATATCAACGGCAGACCTGCGAAAGCCAGTAATGAGATCAAAGACGGGGATATGATCACTTTCAAGCTCTATGGTTATGAGCACGAGATCCGTATCCTCAGCGTACCCACCGGCAACGTCGCCAAAGCGGAAGCTACCAAGTATTACGAGTTGATAAAGAAGACCGAACTCCCAAAGTAATTACCGATGTTCTCACGCCGGCTACTGATCCTTGCTATGTTCTTGCTTGTGGCAAGCCTCCCGGCGATCACCTTCAAAGCCAGTCTGATGAACGATTATGCCGTATTCTATACGGATAGTCGCACCAACCAGGATCTGACCCAGCTGGCTTCCTTCTTTACGGACGCGGTCGATAAACTCCAGATGGAATTGGGGATCTACACCGAGGGCAGAGTTCCAATCTACGTCATACCCGATGCCAATACCTATCACCTGCTCTCCCGTGGCAAGGAGGAGATCGTCGAGTTTAGCGATGCCTTCTATTCTACCAAAGATAAAGTCATCTACATCCGGAGCAGAGACCAGATATCCGAGCTCTATCAGAAGGTCTTGGTGCATGAATACATCCACTGGTATCTGGATCAGGTGCTCGTCGATGCGCCTCTCTGGTTCCATGAAGGGATGGCAACTTACTATGCGGGACAGATGGGCTACGAGCGTTATCTGGAGTTCATCCGGGCTCGCTTCTGGGGCATTAGGACGGACATCTTCCTCCAAGCCTATTCCTATCCCAAAGCACGTGAAGAATGGAGCCAATACTATCTTTCTTCGTACTTTGCCCTGCAGTTTATGCGGGATAAAAAGCCCGAGCAATGGAAGCTCTTTTGGGACAAGGTCTCGGAAAACTGGCATCGGCAGGATCAAACTGAGTTCATGGACGCTTTCAAAAGCGCATACCTAACAACGCTATGGGACTTTTCCAAGGATTATGACCGGTATAGCAAAAGGCTTGCCCTTCAATACATCGCAGTTGCCGTCAATACTTTCTTGATCGCTCTTTTACCATTCGTGCTGCTCATTGCCCACTTTCGCAGACGCCGACGCCGCAATCTCTTGCCGGATCTGCCTATCCCGGAAGACGAAGACGAACCGGAACACCCAGAAGAAGAGGAAACTCCATAGCATACTTGGCGTTGCTCCTGAGACAGTTATCTTGTCCGAAGGAGCTGAGCCCCCATCGCGCATCAGTTCCGGGGAGAATAGCGTATGACGTCAGCTTTTTTTGAGGCAGTTCCGTATTCGGTAGGCAAGCTATTGATCATCAGGATCCCGAAGGATATCAGCATGTCCTTTTCCTCCCGCTCACTGGTCATGGCAGAAGGTACGATAAACGGTAGAGACTTTCATCTACCACTCGAACCAGACGGGTTAGGGAGCCACTGGCTTGCTGTCCCGGCTGAGTTATCTGTCCGCCCCGGTACAACAGCACAAGTAAGCATCCGAGAATCTGAAACGTGGATCGAACCTGATCTCCCCAATGATATCTTCGAAGCCTTGCAGGCAAAACCGACGCAGCACCGGATATGGGAATCGCTAACGGTCAAAGCCCGATGGGAATGGATCCGCTGGATAGCTTCCACCAAGAACGATGCAACACGTTCCAAACGCATCACAGTCATGCTGGACAAGCTCCGCAAGGGAGACCGGCGTCCCTGTTGCTTCAACCGCAATATCTGCTCTGTCCCAGAAGTCTCAAAGAATGGAGTTTTGATCACCCCCCGATGATATTCACACTGCGGCTCATCAAAACATATGCAGATAAGGCTTGACCAATACCTGACGATGCGTATTCCATACTTTGATGATGCTCGGTTCTGCCGTCTGCCGTTTGGCAGAGACCGTCATTCCACCTGCTCCGTTGTTCTTCACTTGGTTTTCTGCGCCGGCTTGTTCGCCCATTACCTGGTCGTTGACTTCATTCATGTTTTTCATTGTTTCTCCTAAAATTATATAGTCTGTTTATTCCACTCGATCCAGCGAACTGTATCGGTGTTGTAGTCATGTATAACACTACAACATTATTGTCAAGAACCATTTTCGCACATCGTCATAACTCACTGATATTTAAGGCTATAATACGAGAGAATAGCTTGGTCATCTGAGTGCCTACCGCTGCAAGATGGTGCCTCGCTTGTCTTGTTCACCCCAAAAAGAGCTTGACATGCTGGCAGCTAATCCGCAAATGCATCAGTGGGAGGATTTATGAAGAAGCTCGTATTCGCTGACGGCTATCGCATACCTGCAAGGGGTGAAACGTCCTGGGATCACTCATCCCTCGGTAGTGGGATATATTCCAAAGTGCTTAGCCAGGGGGACAGACTCTTGGCAAAGAGCAGGTTGACCGTCTTCAGATGAAGCAGTCAATTCTGATCATTCTGGGAGCGCTGCTTCCCATTCTGCTCCTTGCCCAGCCTCAGTTCAGTTTCGAGGGCGAAAGGCTGAACTTCTCGCTCATGCGAAGCGCTTCCGCGGATACGCTGATCTGGAGCGTTGTCGGAGACTATTACCTCAGCAATCTTCACGACGAAGCTCTCACTCGCCGGATCGTGTTTCCCGTTCCCTCGACCCCGGAGATCGGGATCGCCGAAGATATCAAGCTCGAATTGATCGCACCCGGGGATAGCATGGCGGTCGAACTCCAAGATCAAAACGACAAAGGCTTCAGCTTTCGCCTGGACCTGCCGGAGCGGAGCTTTGCCAAGCTCCGGATAAGCTATCGCCAAAAGATCATAGGTAAGACTGCTCACTACGTCCTGCTGACCGCCAATTCCTGGGGCAGACCTCTACCCTTCTGTGAAATGACCCTGATCCTTGCTCCCGGGATTGAGCCGGATAGCCTCCCCTTTGCATCCCCCTCGATGAGCTCAAATGCGGGTGGAACCATTTACCACTGGCAATTTATGGACTTCAGCCCCGCGCAAGACTTCATCCTCAAGATCAGATAATACTCTCTACAGCCAGATAGTCCTTGACAGAACTCCAGTCCTGAGTAAATGAGAATCATTCTCATACTACAAGGATGATTGTATGCGCGATTACGAATTGCTGTTCAAGGACTTCCTCTTTAAAAGAGGACTGAAGCTGACCGAACCCCGCCGTCTGATCTTAGACGCGGCATTTGAGGTGCACGGTCATTTTGACGCCGAGTTTCTCTATGACAAGGTGCGTCATCTCAGCGCGGAAGTCTCTCTGGCGACAGTTTACCGCACTCTGCCACTGCTGATCGAAGCAGGGCTGGTGCAGCAATCCGGGAGGATATCCGGACGGGATACATTTGAGCATATCCTCGGTCACCCTCAGCATATCCACTGGATCTGTGACAAGTGCCAGCAAGTCATCGAGACCGACGTCAAAGACATGCTGCCTCAGATCCGCCAGCTTGCCGAAAAGATAAACTTTAGCCTGACCGAGCCCAAGCTCAACTTCCATGGTATCTGCTGGAAGTGTCGCGAAAGTGAGAATGAGACTCAATGAGTGCGTCACACACTATCGCTCTCGCCGGTAATCCAAACGTCGGTAAGACCACCCTTTTCAATGCCCTGACCGGAGCGCATCAAACTGTGGGCAATTGGCCCGGAGTCACTGTCGAATACAAGTCCGGCTATTATACCTATCAAGCTCAGCGCGTCGAGGTGATCGATCTCCCCGGGATCTACTCGCTTTCCGGCGGTACACCGGATGAACAAGTAGCCCGGGACTTTATCCTGAAGAACAAACCTGACCTGATCGTGAACATCGTTGATGCATCAAACCTCGAACGCAACCTCTATCTCAGCTTGCAACTTCTCGAGATGCAGGTACCTACATTGGTTGTTCTCTCCATGGTAGATATTGCCGAGCGTAATGAGACTGAGATCGAATATGCGCATCTGGCTTCCCACTTGGGTTGCACCGTTCTCCCCCTTGATCTCTCCGGTAAGGCGGGGATCGAGGCGATCATGCAAGCGATCGAGAGCAGTCTGCACACCATCCCAAACCACGTCGAAGCCCGTTATGACGAGATCGTCGAGAAGGGTATCAGCCACATCATTAAGGACATCGATCCTCTTTCCGTACAACTCCCCGGGCCAAAGCGCTGGACGGCGATCAAGCTCCTGGAGATGGACAGGCTGATCACGCTGGATCTTTCTCCAAGCGCCATCGAACAAATCGAAAGCCAGATCAAAGCTATCAGTAAACACCGCGGACAGCCCATAACCGCAGTTCTTGCCGATGACCGCTATGGCTTTATCCGGGGCTTGATCAAGGATGTGGTACACCGCAAACGCAAGAGCCAATATACCTTCTCGGATCGGATCGACCAAGTCGTCCTTTCGAGTATCTGGGGCATGCCGATATTCTTTTTTGTGATGTACTTAGTGTTCCTGATAGCGGTACGTTTTAGTCAGCCTATAGTTAGCCTGATAGACTCCGGTTTATCCTGGCTATTGGTCGATCAACTTGCTACCTTGATGACCTCCGTATCTGCTCCCGCATGGCTCATTTTCATCCTCAGCGAGGGGATCGGGGGGGGCATCACTACGATAGGGACATTCATCCCGCCGATCTTCTTTATCTACGTCAGCCTCTCGATCCTGGAGGACAGCGGCTATATGGCGAGAGCCGCCTTCATCTCCGATAAGTTCATGCGCCGGATAGGTTTGCCCGGTAAGGCATTCATCCCACTCCTTGTAGGATTTGGCTGCACTGTCCCGGCGATCATGGCGACCCGTACTCTGGAGAGCAAGCGAGATCGCGTCTTTGCCTCTCTCTTGACCCCCTTTATGTCCTGTGGGGCAAAGCTCCCCGTCTATACCTTCCTGGGCATAATGTTCTTCCCCAAGCGGGCAGACCTCCTGATCTTTGGGCTCTACTTCGCCGGAGTCGTCATGGCTCTCGTGACCGGTCTCCTACTCAAAAAGACCATCTTCCGCAGTGAACCCGGCAACTTTGTCATGGAGCTCCCACCCTATCACATGCCCACTTTCAATGGCATTTTCCTGCACACCTGGCACCGCCTCAAGGACTTTGTCCTCCGTGCCGGAAAGACCATCCTCATGGTCATCATCTTTATCAATATCCTCCAGCTTATCTATATTCCCAGCCCCTTCCCGGATGAGAAAGGCAAAGCCCAAAAAGAGACCGTCCTGCAAGTCGGGGGTAAGGTGCTGACCCCGCTCCTCTCTCCCATGGGGATAAGCAAGGAAAACTGGCATGCGTCGGTCGCTTTGATCTCCGGACTCTTTGCCAAAGAAGCGATCGTCGGAAGCATGCAGAGCCTTTATCAACAAGGAGATGAGACCATCGACCTCCGCAGCACGATCCGGGATCACTTCGGTTCAAACTCGGCGATCCTCGCTTTTCTCTTTTTCGTGATGCTCTATTCTCCGTGTGCGGCAGCTTTGACGATGCTCTGGCGGGAGCATGGAGCAAAGTGGATGGTTTTCACTTTCTTTTATCTGACCCTCCTTGCCTGGATCATCGCTACCCTGATCTACCAGATCAGCAACTTCACTCCCCAATCCCCCATGTGGATCGGGATTTGCGCAGGTATCGTCATTGGTTTTTACTTAACGCTCAGAGCAATAGGAAAAAAGGACAAACATGTTTCAGCATAGCCGACACAGAATGAAGCAATTTGGCAGGAGATTCATGCAGAGAAAGCGGGTTTGCTCTCTCTGCCCGGGAGACTGCCTCCCACTTTCGGAGATCCCTGCCGGAGCCAAAGTCACGATCCAGTGCAACCATGATACCAAGACCATAGAACGCGGGCTATATTTTGGAGCCGGAGTCGAAGTCTATCGCAATGAGGAGAGTGAGCCAAACCTGATCATCGCCGTGAGCGACAGCCGCTACGTCCTTGACCGCCGCATCGCCAAAGGCATCAGAGTAAGAGTAGTCTGATCTTGAGTGAAAAAATAAGAAAGAAGAAAGAAGAAAGCGGCATCGCCAGTGAATAGTGAAGAGTTAATAGTGAAGAGTGGCTGACGTGCAGGCTAAGGATGCGGATGCTTCCCTGGCTCCCCGTAGTGTAGCATGCCAATGCTACAACATAACTCAGCCTCGGCTCGTCCTCCACTAACCTTCTAACCCGTTACCCATAACCGCAAAGCATCTGCTGGATTCCGGCTTTCGCCGGAATGACGGGAAGACCTGAAACCCGAACCACATGCGTCAGCATCTTTCTTCTTTCTTAATTAGTTACCTCCCCCTCTTTTACTTCTTTACTCTGTTTTAATCTAATCTCTACTCTGCGTCTCTACGTCTCTGTTTCTCTGTGTCGATCCCGATGTTCTCCGCTTGTACTCAACTTGTACTCATCTTGTACTCAACTTGAATGAAACACAAGATGAATACCTGTTGATATAGAGTAGAAATACTCCTACCCAAAACGGATCCTCTTGCGATACTTGTGTGATTCTTTGTTGATGACACAAGCAGCACCTTAGGTTCACTCAAGCAATACAAGGTGTACCTCCGAGACTGGCATTAAGATCCTCTGATAGAGCATAGAACAGCCATCAAGAAAGTATTCTATTGACATAGATTATTATGTCTTATAGTTTGCAAATCGCAGATTCTAAGCAGTATAGATGTAATTGGAGGTTGTATGAAAACACAGAATCTGAGTCTATTATTAGCAGTTCTGGCGTTGCTGGCATCGTGCTCTGCTAACCGTGTTGCCAAAGATGTTGCTCACAATACAGAACTTGAGTATATTGAGTGTTTCCCTGCGTATAACTCAATGAACCGTGTGGCTTCATTCTACATCCCGAAAAATGATACTATCTACATAATAAAACAATCTATTCACAACTGGGCGCATAAGAAGTATAGAAAGTTAGCAAAAGGGGATTTAGTCCGTGTGCAATTGAAACAAGCCCACAACTCTTCGCTTATGTTTGGAGTGCGATCAACTCAGAGATTGCTTTACAGCGTTGATATGCAAGATAATCATAGGTTAGATTTTTCTGCAAGCGGTAATGTTTATGACAGCCCGGATATCATTATTATAGATGTGGGTGAAGTATACCTAAGGATTGGTAAGTGAGTACTTACTTTAGAGCAATTACGACACTTTGTGTGCTATTGATATGCCTTATGAGCTTTTCCTGCTCATCTGTTCTTATTAACAAAAAGAAATATGCCAATAGCTACAAGATATTGTCATATAATGCATATGTGCTAAGAGACTACAACGTGATATTAGCTAAGAGATTTTCTGGAGAATTAGTCTTAATCTTGGTGAGTTTTGAGCATTCACAGCCTTATAATGAGAGAGAATTCTCGATTGTGCAATATGGTAGGACATATAGGCTGGATCTACATCCTTACCCGGATACCTATGAGTTCGAAGCTGCTACAAGTAATCAGGGATATCATCGTCCATATAAGTACTTCGACGGTGGCTATTTTCGATACAAAGGGAAAAGTATTATTGATTATTACGATGTCCAAAGTAAGTACCTAATGCTACCGAGCTACTATGCTGATGACTTGTATGCGAGTAATCAAACAAAAGTCATATTAAGGAAGAAACCGCACTAACCTAAGCCCTGTCATCGGATCAGAGCATCTATGGAAAACTAACAACAGATATATCCTCACTTTCTTTAATCACTGTCACAAATAACCACTTAGTGTCCACCATACATGTATGAGGGTGGATGTATCCGCATGAAGAGAGAGGAGTACCAGCCCGATCCCATCCCGCTTTGGCTGGCTTATCACATCTCACTTGACAAGGATAGGAACGCCAAAAACATGGTGAGACGTATAAAGTATGATATAACTCACAGAATAATAAAGAAATAGTGGAGGAACAAATGAAGACAGGTGGATGCCGTTACGGTACACATCGCGTGATCGAACCCAAGGGTGTGCTTCCTCAGCCTGCCCGCGTTTTGAACAATGATATGAGCGAGATATGGGATAATGAACTGCTGATCGACGTAGTTCGTTTGAACGTGGACTCCGCTTCTTTCCATCAGATCAAGAACAAGCTGATCAATCAGGGTCATCAGGATCTGGAAAAGGCATTTGCCGACCATGCGATCGACCTTACGACCCGCACCGGCAAGCACAAGAACGAAGACACCGGTAGTGGCGGAATGCTGATCGGTAAAGTCGCCGCGATCGGTCCCAATTTTGAGATGAAAGACCAGATCAAGGTTGGCGATATGGTCGCCAGTCTCGTCTCTTTGTCCCTCACTCCCCTGAAGATAAACAAGATCAAGAAAGTCCTTCTGGACAAAGACCAGGTGGAGATCGAAGGTCAAGCTATCCTCTTTAGCAGCGGTATATATGCCAAGCTTCCCGATGATATGGACATAAACCTTGCCCTCTCCGTTCTGGACGTCGCCGGCGCACCTGCACAAGCTGAAAGGCTTTGCCGTCCCGGTGATACCGTCGTGATAATCGGTGCCAATGGCAAATCCGGCATCCTCTGCAACGCTGTCGCTCGCGAGAGAGTCGGTGTTTCCGGCAGAGTGATCGGCGTTGTGCGTAAGGAATCCTATATCCAGACCTGTCTGGAGACCGGTTGCCACGAAGTCATCATCGCCGATGCGACCGATGCTCTCACCATCGAGCGGGAAGTACATAAGCTGACCAATGGCAAGATGGCGGATGTCGTCATAAACGTCGTCAACGTCGAAGATACCGAGCTTCCTTCGATCATGGCTTGCAAAGACCGTGGGATCGTATATTACTTCTCCATGGCGACCTCTTTTACCAAAGCTGCTCTCGGTGCCGAAGGCATTGGAGCGGACGTCGATATGATCCTCGGCAATGGTTATGCTCATAACCATGCTATGATCTCACTTGACCTGCTACGTCGTAATCCCGTCCTGATGAGACTCTTCCAAGAAAGGTACATGGACAATTGAACGGAGGTATCCGCATGAGTTCCGACATCAAAAGCACTGCCACGATCGAACAATGGAACGATTGGCACTGGCAGCTTCAGAACCGGATAACTGCTCCTGAAGAGCTACGCCGGTTTATTGATCTGCTTCCTGAAGAGGAAGCGGTATTTGCGGGTAATGCCTTCCCCTTCCGGATGGCGATCACCCCTTATTACCTCTCGCTCATAGACCAGAGCAATCCCAATGACCCGGTACGCCTCCAGGCGATACCGAGGATACAGGAAAGCCAGGTCTCATCCAGCGATATGGCTGATCCCCTGCATGAGGATGCCGATGCTCCCGTTCCGGGAATGACGCATCGCTATCCGGACAGGGTCTTGCTGCTGCTCACGGATCAATGCGCGATGTACTGCCGTCATTGCACCCGCAGACGCAAAGCCGGTGAGCATGATGCGCCAATGCCAAAGGACAACGTCGAAAAAGCATTGGACTATATCCGGGAACATACCGAGATCCGCGACGTCATCCTTTCCGGTGGCGATCCGCTGACCCTTGGGGATGAAAGACTGGATGAAGTCCTCGGTAAGCTGGCGTTGATCGAGCACGTCGATATCGTGCGCATCGGGAGCAGATTGCCCGTCGTGCTTCCCCAGCGGATCACGGATGGGCTGATCAGCGTGCTAAAGAAATACAAGTTCGTGTGGCTCAATACGCACTTTAATCACCCGCAGGAAATGACAGCCGAAGCATCCGCAGCCCTTGCCAAGCTTTCCGAAGCCGGCGTTGTACTCGGGAACCAATCTGTCCTCCTCAAAGGGATCAATGACAATATCGATGTAATGAAGCAATTGGTGCACACTCTGGTCAAGAACAGGGTTCGCCCCTATTACATCTATCAGTGTGACCTGTCCGAAGGGATCGGGCACTTCCGCACTCCGGTGTCCAAAGGGATCGAGATCATCGAATCCCTGCGGGGACATACCTCCGGGCTTTGCATTCCTACCTTCGTGGTCGATGCTCCCGGTGGCGGAGGCAAGATCCCCGTGATGCCAAACTACCTGATCTCGCAGATGCCGGGGAGAACGATCCTGCGTAATTACGAAGGATTTATCACCTCCTATACAGAACCGGGATTCACTCCGATCGACGATAGCAAATACAGCATGCTTTGCCCTGAAGAACGCAAGAGTACCGAAGGTATCATGAGTTTGCTCCGGGGAAAGAAGGTCTCGATCGGGCCCGCTGAGACAAAGAGAAACGAACGCAGAAATCACTGATGACAGGTCTTTATAGCGATTGGATAACCTTTTCGAAGGCTGTGGCGGTCGTCGGTATTTGTAAGAATGCCGGGAAAACGACTGTACTCAATCAGATCATAGAATCAAACCCCGGTCATCGCTGGGGTGTCATGAGCACCGGGATAGACGGAGAGGAGACCGATAAGGTCTTTGGGCATCGAAAGCCTGCTCTCCGCCTGCCCTGTGGCACTATCTTCGTCTGCGATACGCCCACCGTCAATACGCTGGGTAGTTCGGTCGCTATCCTGCAGCGAGTGGAGCATTCCGGTCGGCGTAAACTCTGGATCGCCAGAGCTATGGAGGATATTGAGACCTCGATCACCGGACCTGCGAACGTCCGGGAACAGACCCGATGCGTATCCGTTCTCAGCCGTTTCGGGGCTCAGACAGTCCTGATCGACGGGTCGTTCGACCGCAAGTCCATTGCCCAGAGCTCCATCATCGACGGGGTTGTCCTGGCAGTAGGCGCGGGATTTGGCACGATCGATGAGATCATCATCGAGCTCAGACGCATCCTAAGCCTGACGCATATTCGGCTCTGCGAAGTAAGCCCTCTGACTCGGGAACAGATGAGCGAAAGCCCGGAAGTACGGGTCAGCCGCAAAGGGCGCTGGAAGACCATCGGACTTGAATCCCTGATCGGGGATAGGCAAGAGCTGGAACAAGCTTTGGAGAGGTTCCTTCCGATCGAGAGGATATATGTCCCCGGAGCCATCACAGATAGCGTTATGGATCACCTATTGAGCCTCAAGAGCAAGATCAGCGAAGGGATCGTCGTTCGGCACCCGGACTGCATAAAGCTTGATACACAGAAGTTTAGCCTCCTTAGCGAGAGCTACAGGATCACAGCGCTTAATCCGCTGGTCATCAAAGGTATATCACTCAATCCCTGGGCACCCGGAACTAAACAACCGGACACTCTGGAATTCAGAAGCCGTATTCGCGCTGAGTTTCCGGATCTGGACCTCGTGGATATAATGGAGATCAAATGAGAGATCGGGACGGGATCACATCCCTAACGGTGAACCTTGGGCTTTTTGCCAATATCATCCTTTCTGTGTTGAAGACTACCGTCGGTATCTTTGGGCATTCGCCCGCTTTGCTTGCGGACGGTGTCAACTCCACCTCGGACATGGTCTATTACATCGCGGTCAAGATCTTCATGCATCATGCCCGCAAACCGGCGGATACCGAGCATCCCTATGGGCATAGGCAGCTCGAATCCATCTCCGCGATCGTGGTCGGCGCTTTTATCCTGACCACCGGTATCGCCATCTTCTGGGAATCCGTGAATAAGGTCTATGAGCTTGCCAGCCATACAGAAGCAGGCACCGGAGCCTCATACCTGGCGTTGATCATCGCCGCGGGAACCTTTTTGACGAAGATCTTTCTCTATTACTACACTCGCAAGAATGCGCACCATACCGGAAACCCCACCCTCAAGGCTCTGGCAAATGACCACTTTAACGATATCATGGCGTCGATCGCCGTGATCGTCGGTATCGTCCTCGGTAAGCTGGGCTTGCTCTGGATGGATCCCGCCATGGGAGCCGTCGTCGCGGTATATATCATCAAGACCGGGGTCGGGATCATCATGGAGAATTCAGGCGAACTGATGGATACCTTCCCGGATGACGATTTCCGCAAAGAAGTCCGGGATATAGCCCTTTCCGTCGATGGTGTCTCAGCGGTCGATGACCTGGGAATCCATCGCTTTGGACCCTACTTCATAGTGAACATGATCATCGGCGTGGATGGCGGAATCAGTGTCGATCAGGGGCACGTCATATCCGAGGTCGTCGAGACCAAGCTCTTTTCGCGTTACAACGGCGAGCTCAGCAAAGTCCTCATACATTATCATCCCTGCACGCAGGCGAAAGTGACGGGCGTTTGACCATAGGGCAAAAGATCTTAGCCGGGATCCTCCTGCTCCTTTTCGTGCTCTTTACCATTGCGAGCCTGATCCCCAAGACCAACTCCGCCAAGCGACCCTCCGGGCATGCAGCAGCAGCGGACTCGGTCGCCTGGGTCACAGATACTATTCCGGAAGGTGGGAGTCTGTACTCCGTCCTGGAGAAGCGAAAGCTGGATTCCCGGCACGTGGCGATCATTGCCTATCGCTTTGGCGAGTATATCGACGTCACAACCATCCAACCGGGCGATACCCTGAAGCTCCAGCTTGATGCCTCAGGCAAGAACATCCGCAAGTTCGACTTTATCCAAGAACCCACCATCCGTCACCACTTCACCGTCACCGGAGACTCGCTGGTTTACCGGATGGAATCTCTCCCTGTGACGGAGAGACGCAGGCTGCTCGAGGGCTCGCTCAAGGGCACTCTGGACGCCTCCTTGCTCGCTGCCGGGCTTGATCACACTGCCAAGCAACAAGTGAACAACGGTCTGGAATACGAGATAAACTTCAATCGCGATGCTCGGAATGGTGATGTCTTTCGCGTCTTTATCAGCGAACGTATCTTTGAGAACAAGGTGCTCCCCGGAACCAAGGTGCTTTACGTCTCCTACAAGGGAGAACGAACCGGGTTCAAGGAACTCTACCGATTTCAGGATCCGGACCCCAAGTCTGTCTTGAATGGGCTGTATAACAACGAAGGCAAGAGCAGCAACATCAGTGGGACGGGCTATCCCCTTGCCAGCATCCATGTAGTCTCAAATTTCGGTGGGAGAGCTGATCCCTTCCATGGTGGTTTTGCCTTCCATGAAGGCTATGATTACCGGGCTCACTACGGAACACCTGTATTCGCCGTGGCGAACGGAACCGTCACGGAAGCCAGGTATGCGGGAGGTTGGGGGAATAACGTCCTGATCCGCCATGCCAGCGGGATGCAGTCTCATTACGCCCATCTCAGCTCGATCAGCGTCCATGCGGGGCAAAAGGTGCACCGCGGACAGGTGATCGGGAGAGTCGGCTCAACCGGCAGATCGACGGGCGCGCATCTGCACTTTGGGCTCAAGAGCGGCGGAAGATGGGTCAATCCTTCTCAACTGCGCATGGTCGGAGCAGACAAGCTCGATGCCCAGCAGATGAAGGTCTTTGCAAAACAAAAGGCGGACATTGCCGCCAATATGAAGCTCTACAAACCTACCAGGATCTGAGCGAACTACCTCGGAGTAAACAGCGGCTCAAACTTTGAGTCGTAGTAAAGAACGGTCAGCGATCCATCTTCCCGATAGACCATATGCACCGTTCTGGTCTTGGAGAGGAACCAGACGATCTGTCCCGTTTCCTCGTAGTTCTTGAACCAGTCGAAGTGCATCTTGGTCAATTGCTTGAAGACGTAGTTATCCTCTTCCTCGGTATTGTCCTTGTTATACTGCACCAGCCATCCGGCAAGAGTATGCGTGTCCGGATTCATCACCAGAGTGACGAAGTCCACTTTGTCGTTCTTCACCGGATAGTAATGGATCATATTCCCGACGTTGTCACTTGCGACCTCAAAGCCCTCAGCGACGAGGATGGAATCCGCCTCGGAGAGGAGAGCATCATAAAACAATCCGTACAGACCTGTCTGAGCATGCAGACAGATCCCGGCAAGCACGAGGACGAGGAGCAGAGCGAAGCGCTTCAGCATAGATCAGTGCTTTTCCTTGCAGAGCTCGAGCAAGACCCCGAGAGTGGACTTGGGATGCATAAAGGCGATGTCTGCACCATGAGCGCCGGGACGTGGCTCTTTGTCAATAAGCTGGATGTCCTGTTCTTCCATCGCTTTGAGTGCGGCGGGGAGATCATCGACGCCAAAGGCGATATGCTGGATGCCTTCGCCCTTCTTTTCGATGAACTTGGCGATGGGGCTATCGTCGGTAGTCGGCGCAAGGAGCTCTATGCGGGTATCTCCGCAAGGGAAGAAGGCAACCTTGACCTTCTGACTGGGGACTTCCTCTATCGCTTCCAGGGTCAGACCGAGCTTTTGGTAAAAGGCTATACCCGCGTCCAGATCCTTGACTGCGATACCTATATGGCTTACTTTCTTGATCATGATTTCCTCATTGTATGATAAGGGCGGGACTATGCCTCAGCATGATCCCGCCCTCGATATTGCTTTATTTTCTGTGCTTTGAGGCAAGCTCAAAACCCAGCTCCATAGCCTTCATATTCAGCTCGACGAAAGCAGGTTTGACCGATTCGGTAATCGCTTGCTTCAAGGATTCTTCTTTGACGACTCCGGTGACCTTCACGAGGAACGCCAGAGAGATGATATTCGTGGTGATAGGGCTTCCCAGCTTCTCCTGAGCAAGATCGGTGAAGGGAACTTCGTAAGTATATTCCGAGACCAGCGAGAGGTTCTTCACGTAGGTAGTATCCACGATCAGGACTCCATTCTCCTTCAGGTCAAAGAGATACTTGTCGCAAGCTTCCTGAGTCAACGCCAGCAGGCAGTCAAAGGAAGTGGCTTCGGGGAAGTAGATCTCGCTGTCGCTGATGATAACGTCCGCGCGGGAATATCCACCCCGAGATTCGGGACCGTAGCTCTGAGTCTGGGTTGTGCGTCTGTTTTCGATGACTGCGGCACGGGCAAGAATGATCCCGGCAAGGATCAAGCCCTGTCCACCGCTGCCGGAAAGACGGATCTCATATTGCTTTGACATCATTTACCTTCCTTAGCCATAATCCGTTCGACCAGTTTGGCATACTCAGCGCAGAACTCGGGCTTTTGGTCTTTGCGGAGAATACCGCGGATGATCTTGCCTTCGACCTTTTCGGGGGGAAGCTTCTCGACCGCGGAGAGAGGTATGGAGTTATCCCGCATGGCTTTCATCATCTCAGGTGCTCCGCCTTTCTTGTTCAGGCGACCAAAGATGACCGGACAGGCACTGATGACCTCGATCATGGAAAAGCCCTGATGATTGAGCCCTTCCTTGATGATATTCTGCATCTCGATGGCGTGGAAAGCCGTCGTGCGGGCGACAAAGCTCGCTCCGGCACCCATAGCCAGCTCGCAGATATTGAAGTCCGGCTCGATGTTGCCATACGGCGCAGTCGTCGCGATCGCTTCGTGCGGAGTTGTCGGAGAACATTGTCCCCCGGTCATACCGTAGATGTTGTTATTGATCAGGACGACGGTGATATCGATGTTGCGGCGGGCAGCATGGATCAGGTGGTTACCCCCGATCGCCGTGCAGTCTCCGTCACCGGTGACAACGATCACCTTGAGACGGGGCTTGTGCATCTTGACACCTGTCGCATAAGCGATGGCTCTGCCGTGCAGGGTATGCAGAGTGTTAAAGTCCACATAGACCGGCATTCTGGAGGAACATCCGATCCCGGAGACCATCATCACATCGTCACGGTCAAGCTGAAGATCCGCGATCGCCCGGATGATGCCACCCAGAACGATCCCGTTTGAACAGCCCGCGCACCAGACGTGCGGGAACTTTTTATCATGTCGTAAGTAGTCATGGATTATCTTTTGTGGTATGCTTGCCATGATCAACAAACCTCCTTGATCTTGCGCAGTATGTCATTGGGAGTGATCAATCCGCCATCGACCTTGGAGATCTTGATCAGGTTGCTGTCACTCTTTTCCTTGGTCAGACGTTCGATCTCATGGATCAGCTGTCCCTGATTGAGCTCGGGGACGATGACCGTCTCGACGTTGCGGAGCATTCTGCGTACTGCTTCATCGGGGAAGGGCCAGATGGTCAGAGGACGGAGCAATCCGACCTTGATCCCATCTGCTCTGGCGGAGGCAACTGCGCTCTTCGCGGCTCTGGCGGTGACGCCGGCGGCAAAGATGGCGATCGTCGCATCTTCCATCTGATGGCTTTCGATCTGAACCAGATCCCGGATGTTGTGGGTGATCTTCTTGCGAAGTCTGTCCATCATATCCGCGGCTTCACCGGCTTTATTGGTCGGGAATCCGTGCGAATCGTGAGTAAGCCCGGTCACGTGGAACCGATAGCCTTCTCCATAGCTGGCAAGCGGGGACAGATATTTTTGATTTTCATCATAGTGTTTATACCATTGCGGCGGAACGGTCGGCTTGATCCTGCTGATCACGCGGACGTTCTGTATATCCGGAAGAGCGACTGCCTCCCGCATATGTCCGATGACTTCGTCCAGGAGCAGGATGACGCAGGTGCGGTATTTCTCGGAGAGGTTGACCGCTCTGATCGTCAGCTCGTAGCTCTCTTTGACCGAATCCGGATAGAGGACTATCGCCGGGGAATCACCATGCGAACCCCAGCGGGACTGCATGATGTCCGCCTGAGCCGGAGAGGTCGGCATACCGGTGCTCGGACCGCTACGCTGAACGTTGACCACGACGCAAGGGGTTTCGGTGATCTTGGCAAAACCGATCCCTTCCTGCATGAGCGAGAAGCCGGGACCACTGGTGGCGGTCAGCGACTTGGCTCCGGCAAGGGAAGCACCGGTGATGGCGCAGATAGAGGCGATTTCGTCTTCCATCTGCACGAAGGTTCCACCCCGTTTGGGGAGTTCCGCGGCGAGGATCTCCGCCACTTCCGTGCTGGGAGTGATCGGATATCCGGCAAAGAAATTGACGCCGGCATCCAGCGCGCCAAATGCGACGGCTTCATTACCTTGCATCAGCACAACCTTACGCTTCGGGGCTGTCTTGGGGCTGGTCACTTTAGTTGCTTTTTCTGTTTTTGTCTTTGGCATCTTATCTCCCTATCTGTCCTTCGCGCCGGTTATGGCAAAGTCCGGACACAGCCTGTCGCAGGTTTCGCAGTGAATACACTTTTCGGGGGCTGCCACGTAGGGCGAGCCATCAGCCTTTCTGCCAAGGCATCCCGTGGGACAAAAAGCTACGCATATTCCGCACTTCTTGCACCAGTTGTAATAGATCAGAACTGGCGAGTCGTCATCTCCGGGAGCTTTGACTTCGGTAATCTCTACTTCCATCTTCTCCGGAGTGTCTTCCTCGCGGATGATCATGCCCACTTTGTCTTTCTCGACTTTTTTGGACATCATTCCTCCACTCTCTTTTTTATATTGTGTTGTAATAATATCTAATTACGGCTGATAGCCTTCTTCATGAAAGCGCCCAGACGACGGCAGCCTTCACGGTTCACTTCCTCGGATTCGTAGGAGAAGTTCAGGCGCATGGTGTTATGACCAGTGCCATCGCAGAAGAAGCTGTGACCGGCGACGTAGGCAACGTTCGCTTCTTTGATACAATCGAGGAGCACGGCATTTGAGTCAAAGCCCTGTGGACCGCTCGCCATGAGGAACAATCCCCCTTCGGGATGCGTCCAGCTAAACTCTTCCGGCATGAATTCCGCCAGTGATTCGAGCATCACCTTTTGCTTGGATTCATACATCTTGGTGATCTCTTTGATCTTGGGATCGAGCAGACCACGTTCGATATACCGGGCTGCGATCCTTTGGGTAAAGGGAGGCGTGCAGAGATCTGTCGCCTGTTTACCGACCACGATCTTATCCAATACATCCGGATGACCCAGCACCCAGCCGATGCGGAAGCCGGGACAGAAGATCTTGGAGAAGGTGCCCAGGAGCACGACGTGTCCTGTCCCATCCAGTTCATACATGGTCTTCTGCGGTTTTCCTTCATATCTCAGCTCGCGATAGGGGCTGTCTTCGATGATCAGGACATCGTACTTGTGTGCCAGAGCGATGATCTCTTTGCGGCGTTTTTCGGTCATGGTGACCCCGGCAGGATTCTGGAAGTCCGGGATCAGATAGATGAATTTCGGTTTCTTGCCCATTTCTTTGAGCTCGATCAACTTAGCTTCGAGGATATTGGGGTCTTCGCCCTCTTCGTCCATCGGAATGCCGATCATCTGCGCGCCGTAGGAATTGAACGCGCTCAGTCCGCCCAGATAAGAAGGCAGACCGACGATGACATAGTCACCCCGGTCGAGGAACATCTTGGCGATCAGATCCAGCGCTTGTTGCGAGGCGGTCGTGATGATCATGTTATCGACCGATACATCCAGCCCTTCGCGTTTGTAACGCTCGACGAGCAGGGTGCGCAGGAGAATGTCGCCCTCTGTCGTGCCATATTGCAGGGCAAAGGCGGCTTCGTTGTTCATGACGTCCATGATGATGTCCTTCAGCTCTTCCGTGGGGAAGGATAGCGGCGAAGGGAATCCACCCGAAAAGGAGATCAAACCAGGCTGTCCGAGATACTTGAGCAATTCACGAATGGCGGAACGCTTCATTCCTTTGATGTTGGTCGAAAGGATTTCATGCAAATCGGTGATCATTGTGATCCTCCATCTATTTTATTTTTATCATATACAAGCACTTTTTTGTTGGCTTTACGCCATTCCCTGTAGGCTTCCTTGATCTCGATCTCCCAGACGAGACGCTTGTCCACGTCTTCAAAGGTGATGATGTCGATATAGATGGTCTTTTTTGTTTTGCCCTGGAAGCTTTTGCGGGGAAATTCCACGACCAGCTCGCCCTCGATATTCAGGATGGTCACTTCGTTCAGGAACACGCCTTCTGCCAGCTCGATAATGGCTCTGGCTTCGACGCTTCCGGTTTGAACATCACGAAAATGTATCTTCATATATACTCCAAAAATCTCTTACAAGACTACATTAAGATATTCGCTTATTGGTCAAGCACTTTTTTAGCCATCGCAAAGTAGTTCATCCCCCCGAAGCGACACATAAGAAAAGATAAGTCACGAGATTTGACACACCTGTGAGATCCCCTGTGGCAGAATGCTCAATTCCCCGCTTCTTCCCTATCCCGGATCAGGCATCATTTGGGCATCATATCGGTATCTTATCGGCATCATATCGGGCATTTTGCCGATATGATCCCGGTATGATAGCGGTTAGTTACCACGGCTGAGATGAGAAAGCCATAGGAATATAGAGAAGATTGTAGCATTGGCATGCTACACTACGATCAGCAAGTGAAGTTTGATCATTGGGTTGAGGCTCAGTATCCCGAGAAGTTCGTAGCATTGGCATGCTACACTACGATCAGCCAGTGAAGAATGATGATTTGGTTGAGGCTCAGTATCCCGAGAATATAGTAGCATTGGCATGCTACACTACGGGAGTAAATGTAGGATCAAGATCAGGCTGAGGCAGAGGATCCCGATGATGAGATAGTCTGTGAAGACAAAATAGAGCCTGTTGATGAAGGTCTTCTTCCCCGGACGGCGAAAACCTCTCAGTTCGAGCGAAACCGCCTGCATGGTGCTGCCCGAGAGCAGACCTGCCAGAACGCTCAGACTCACGACTTTGTAGAGATGCAGTCTCACCCGGTATCTTTGCCGTTTCAGCTCCAGTCCTCTCCAGTTCAGGACGCGCATATAGCGCAGATATTCCCGCCTGATCCCGGGGATGAGATGAACTACGAACGAGATCATAAAGCTCATCTCTTCAGGAAGATAAAAGAGTGCATTGCGAAAATCGGTATAGCTCAACCTGCCCAGGATCGCTGCCGAGATCAGCAGGATGATCAAACGCAGAGAAACGAGGACCCCCAGTAGTCCGCCTTCCCGGGAAAAACGGAGAAAGTAAAAGCTGAACAGCGGATCGCTGCTACTACGCAGGAATCCCTGAATGATGATCAAAGTGAGGAAAAGCGGCAACAGACGTTTGATCGAGAGGATCGCTTTCCAGCCGGTTTTGCCCCGGCTGAGGAACATAAAGATCAAAGCGACAGCCAGCAAGCAAAGCAAGAGGGGAATATCCGCGATAATGATCGCCAGAGTGGTGACCCACAGCGTCATGGCTATCCAGACCATGGGATGAACTTTACTGATGGTCAAGGTCTATTACCCGATGCGCCAGTTTCCCGGCAGCAAGTCCGCTGTGATCCACGATGATCGCTCCCGGCAGCCCGGCTTCCTGCCTTGAGACCAGCAGCGAGATCAACCTGTCACTGGCTGTATTGTCCAGCCCGGCAAAGGGCTCGTCCATGAGCCAGAATCTATCCGTCAGGCAGGGCAGGATCGCCGTAGCCATGGTGCGGAGTTCCCCGGTCGAGAGCTTGGTAAAAGGTTTATCAATTAGAGATTGCAGGTATGGTTCGGCTATGACCCGGTCGAGCAACACCAGCTTATCCCGGTCGCGAAAAGAGAGCTTCCAGATGTTCAGATCATCCCTGCCGGTGATCCCGACCAGAGCCTGAGCAGGATTCTGGGGCAGGTAGTATAGCCGAGTGCCAAAGTCATCAGTATCAACCGCTTTCCCGTCAAAACTGATCGAACCCCTCCCCGGCTTTAGCTCTCCGGTCAGGAGCTTGAGCAAAGTGCTCTTGCCCCGTCCGTTATCACCTGAAAGTAGGACGATCTCCGAAGCAGGGATAGCGATATCCAACCAGCTGAAGAGACGGGATGATCCGGGATAACCGAAACTGAGCTCGCGGACTGACCAGCCGGTCTCAGACAAAGGCTCATGATGCATATTAGTACTCATCCGGAAGTGTCCTCAGACCAGCTCGATGACCCGGTCGCACTGCCCGATCAACTTGGCGTTATGCTCGGCGATCAGGATGACCTTTCCCATGTTCTTAAGCTTGAAGATCCAGCTGAACAATGTGAAGTAGCTCTTATCAGACAACCCGGCAGATGGTTCATCGAGGAGGATGACCGGAGCATCGATCACATGGCAGATCGCCATGAGGAGCAGCTTTTTCTGTCCGGTCGAGAGAGTCGATGCATCCCGACTATGAAACAATGCCAAATTAAAGAAATCGGTCGCATCCATAGTTCGGTAAATGATCTCAGCTATTGGGAGCCCGAGATTTTCCGGGGCAAAGGAGAGTTCCTGGCTTGTGGTGGGAAAGAAAAACTGCGTATCCGGATCAGCCATTTGGTATGCGAGATAGTTCAGCCGATCATGCAAAGGCAGATGAGTGATATCTGTGCCATTGACGGTGACCGTGCCTTGCATCTCCGCCTCGACATGCGTGGGAATGACTCCGCTGATCGCATTTAGCAGAGTGGTCTTGCCCCCACCGTTGGGAGATACTATGGCAATGCAATCACCCGGAGATGCGTCCAGGCTAAACCCCTCGAGAACAGGAGTTTGCCGGGAAGGATAGGTGATCCGGATGTCCCGCAAGCTCAGCATGGGGTAGCTTACTTTTTCTTCAGCTCAAACCACTGTCCGGCATTGACTCGGGCAGGTTCGGCAAGCCCTTCGGCAAAGGATAGAGTGGAGCTTCCCTTAGTCCCCTTGATCCGGAACTTGGCTGTCGCGCCTAAGCCCCAGTTGAACTGCTTGTTCAGGTCTATCAGCTTGTTCAGATGGTTCTCGCTGATCAGAGCGGCTTTATTGATCTGGATATAGACGATATTCTTGACCCACATACCACCGGGTATCTGGGGGCTTTTTAAGTTCAGAGCACCGGTTTCGGTGACTTGCAACACAGCACCTTTGAGATGCAGCGGATAGCTGAGCCGGATCTTGAAACCGTCCTCGCTAAAGAAGACCACGTCGGCTTTCTTTCCGCTTTTCAGGGCTCGGAGCAGATCCTCCCAGAAATAGCCGTTTATGTCCACGAAGGGTTGAGGGTCTTTGGTGAGGGTGAGCTTGCCCAGGACATGGCTCATGGGATAGAGCTTCCCGGGAAGCTGGATCGGATTGAAATCCTCCAGTACTACCCGGCTGATATTGCGCACCCAGTAGTTCTGGGTCAGATTGGGGAAGATGATCCGGTAGTGTTCCGGGCTGAATTTCTCCTTGTCGTTCTCAAAGACCATCCAGCAAGCCGTTGTATCAAAGGCGACCTTCTCAAAGGACATCATATAGCGATCATCGGACTCGAAGCGGATCGTCGAGAAATCCCGCAGGTCATTCTCCTTTAGCCAGTTATCAAAACGGATACCCACCCAGTGATCACGGCGCACTCCCTCTTCACGGGTGCGGTAGGTGGTTATCTCCGAGGTTTGCAGACGGGAGAAGGATTCGTTGGGGAAGCTCTTGGTCACGCCATCTTTCATGACGATGTCCAGAGCAGAAAGAGAGAGACTGAGGCAGACGAAGATGATGAGCAGGAGAAAGTGGGTTCTCATTTTACTATTCCTTTAGGGGCAGGTTTGTCGATGAGCTGAACTTTGATCAGTTCATAATGGATCAGGAACGAGAGGTAGCCTCCGACGATGCCGGAAGCGAGAGCGGTCGAAAGGGTCACACAGATCATCAGCGGGGGATGATGAAAGATCACCACTGCCATGATCAAAGCTCCGCACATATTCGCCAGAGCACAGAGGCTGAGATGGGGAAAGAGGCGGTCTTTGCGGGTAAAAGCCATGCCGACGAGATCGACGACGATCCCGGGGATGGTGTAGGTCAATAGAGACAACGCTCCGTGATTTCCAAAGGAGCCTTGGATCAGCACCACGATCGCCTGGATCACGCCGAAGATCGTCGCGCTTCCGGGCTTACCGGTCAAAGCCAGAGCCAGCACCAGCCACATCATATAGAACCCGCCGGCGAAGGATCCGCCCGGGAGCATCAGGGGAGTCGAGATCATCTTGGAAAGAGGCGAGACGATCGGCTTGATCGAGAGTCCGATCGCAGCTAAGACGGCGATAATGATCAGATCTTTGGTCGAAAAACGTTTGAACATGTGATTCCTCAGGTGTTTATTATCTGGATTCGATGAGATGGGTCAGGCAATTCTTTGCCCAGAGCGAGACGCGGTCAACGAAGAACTCCTTCAATTCGGTGAAGTCCGGTTCATAGACCTCTCCACTCCATTCATCCATCCAGATCTTCTTGAATTCGATAGCCGGGCAGATCACTCTCCCGGGGAAATTGTGGTTGATCCAGCGGGAAAGATAGCCGCCGGAGAACTTTACGTCGCAACGGCAATCCAGCTTCCTTCCCAAAACATGAGCTCCATCCAGCATCCCGCGGAGTTCTTCGATGCGGGGATAGACGGCTGCGGAGATATTATTGCGCCCGATTATTATATCCGGATTCAACGCTTGGGGATCTGGTTCCTGACCGGGACCGAGCCGACGATGGTTGTAGCTGTGAAGATCCAGCACGATCAGGTGGTCATTATAGCGGAGCAAGCGTTCTATCTGGTAGCGCAGAACTACATACCACTCCGAATAGTCCGCCTGAAGACTGGTAAGTAGAGCTGCGGGGATGTCCTGGGTACGGGCATTTAGCCCCCAGCAATCTTCCGGCTTCTGATAGATAGCCATCTCCGGAGAACGGTTCAGGTCTATCTCAAAGCGGCTGGACTCGACCACGATCCGGTTTGGAAAAAGCTCGGCAATTGTGCCGGTATGCGGATCTTCTTCCCGCAGTCTGTCCGCCTCCGAGACACCGGTAATGGAGAGCAGATCGGGGCGTATCTCATGACCGTTGTGGATCGCACAGGCGAGGATACCGCCGGAGTCAGATCCGAAATGGTAACTGCTACGGATCAATCCGACTTCCTGTCCACGGTCGCAAGGAGCTTTCTGAGAAGGTTCAGATAAGAGCTCAGTTCATCGAGAGTGAGTTTCTTGCGGTTGATCAGCACCTCAAGGAGACCGAGGTCGATCCCGGTGGTCTGAGCTACGCTTTGGGAAAGCTCCGGGAGGTTATTTGGGATGCCTTTGCCACTGAGGAAGAGGATACCTTTGAGAGCCGGGATGATCGCTCGGATGGACTGATGGACTACGTAGCTGATATGTCTGATATGCGCAGGATTATCCAGCACCGCCATCCGGGTCAACAGCAGCTTACTCTTGAGCTCACGTTCGGTCTGCAAGCGCACGTCCTCTTTATCAAAATGAAGACCGGCGAGAACGTCCTCGCGATTGAAGAGATTGTGATACTGGGAGCTCATGTCCAAAAACTCGAGGGGATAGCTGTCCAGAGAACTTTGGACGAAATCCTTGTCGATGATCAAAGGCAGGGGAAGTTTCTTATGCCGCAGGTGCTTACGTATCGGAGCAAAGGAGCTGATGAAAGACTCCGGTTCTTTATCAAAGATGATCACGCACTGCTGTTCTCCAAAGGCATCAGTATAGGATATCACCTGCAGAAGCTGCTCCTCATAGGGCTTGAGCAAAGGCATCAGGTCGTTATAGGTCTTCATTTTACTGCTCCTTGTCATACTTTTCCAGATAGACGGTCGCGCATTCACGGGCAAGACCTCTGATCCGGGCGATGTAGGCGGCTCTTTCGGTCACGCTGATCACCCCCCGGGCATCGAGGAGATTGAAGGTATGCGAACACCGCAACAGGTTATCATAAGCGGGATATACCAGACCGGCGGATAAAAGCTCACGGCACTCCTTCTCATAATCCCCGAAGAGGTCAAAAAGGAGGCTGGTATTGGCATTATGGAAGTTATAATGAGAGTATTCATACTCACGGTGAAAATACAGCTCGCCATATTTGGTCGTGTCGTTCCAGCGCAGTTCGCGGTAATCATCCACGTTTTGGATGTACATTGCCAAACGCTCCAGACCATAGGTCAGTTCCACCGAGACGGGGAAGCAATCCATTGAGCCAACCTGTTGGAAATAGGTAAACTGGCTGATCTCCATCCCGTCCAGCCAGACTTCCCAGCCCAGACCCCAGGCACCGAGGGTCGGTGATTCCCAGTCATCCTCGACGAAGCGAACATCGTGCTTACCCAGCTCGATCCCGATCGCTTCGAGACTCTTGAGATAGAGGTTCTGGACATCATCGGGGCAGGGCTTGATGATGACTTGGAACTGGTAATAGTGTTGCAGGCGGTTCGGATTCTCCCCGTATCTGCCGTCCTTGGGACGCCGACAAGGCTGCGGGTAGGCGATCGAAGTGGGCTTTGATCCCAGAGCGCCGAAAAAGGTCGCGGGGTGAAAGGTTCCCGCTCCCATCTCGACGTCGTAAGGCATCACGAGATTAGCGCCTTTTGCCGCCCAGTAGTTTTGCAGGGTCAGTATTATATCCTGGAAGTTCATCTGGTTCTCCCTAATAATTCTTTACATTCGAGGCTCACTTTCCTGAGGCTCCTTTTGAGGTCAAGCAGTGCTTTCTTTTTATCCGCGTCCAGCCCCTGCATCACGGGCTTCTCCGTCTCCAGGAAAGACAGCTCGATCTGCTCGTCCTTTTTGTAGTCCTTCTCGGTGCGCACGCTCTTTTTCTCGGCTTTGAGCTTCTGACGCGCTCCCTCGATCGTGAACTTCTGGTTGTAGAGCATGTCCTTGATCTTACGGAGCAGGAGGATGTTTTCCTGAGAGTATTTCCTGATCCTGCCGTCCTCTTTGCGGGGACGCAACTGGTGAAACTCCGTCTCCCAGTAGCGGATCACATAAGGCTTGATCTCGAGGAGGTTTCCCACCTCGCCGATAGTATAGTAGTGTTTCTTCATGATCGCCTCTCGTGCTCGCCGCGCTTTGGCAGGCAAGCTATGACAAATAGGATTATCGCGATTAAACAGAAAAGCACCGGGAAGCGGTAGATCCGCCTGTAAAGCGGGATCTCCCCAGTCGTATATAACGGAGCTGTGATGTTCGTCTCTTCAAATAGCTTGGTCTTTGCCAGGGTTCGTCCCAGAGGGTCGATGATCATAGAGATACCGGTCTGGGCAGAACGGTAGATCTGGATGCGGTTCTCGATCGCCCGATAGCGGGTCATTATCCCATGCAGCCAGGGACCGTAAGACGTCCCGAACCAGGCATCATTGGTGATATTGACGAGATAGTCGGTCTTGCGGAGCTTGCCGGTCTTGGGATCCCGCGGGATCGCCATCTTCTGGTGAAGCTCGGCAAAGGCTATCTCGTAGCAGATCGAAGGGGAAAACTCATAGGCTCCGCTCTTGTACCACTTCTGCTCCCGCCCGAATTCCCAGTTCGCCTGTCCAAACTCGAGCTTCCAGAGGAAGGGGAACTTGTCCAGCCAGAGCATCCTCTCACCCACCGGGACGAGAATGTTCTTGTAATATGGATCGACCGGGCTCATGTCCTTGGTAAAGAGCGCTGCCGCATTGTAATAATAGTTTGGATAGTGGTATCCCTGTGGGGCAGGGAGGAAGTCCGGAAACCCGGTAAAGATATCGAGGTCGTGATCCCGCATCAGCCGCTGCAAGAAGACTATCTGCCCACCTTCACGCAGGAGATAGACCGGCATCGCTGCTTCGGGATAGATGATCAGCCGTGCGGAATCTGCCGCTGCCTTAGCGGTCAGCTTGTCATAGACTTTCAGGATGGAACCGAAGAACTCCTCGTCCCACTTCGTCTCCTGAGAGATGGAAGGCTGCATCACAAAGATCCGGGCGTCATGCTCTTTGAGCTCGATCCGCTTGTAAGACCAGGCACCATAGCCCAGCCATAAGCCAAACACGAGCACCAGGGCAGCCACGGAGGCTTTTGGCTTTATGCGGACTTCCCGGAGAAGCACATTGACAAGCAGCACCAGCGCCGAGAGCCCGATCGTTCCGACAAGGTCAAGCGCCTGCAGAAGAACGTTGTAATCCGCAAGACCATAGGCGATATTGAACCAAGGAAACCGCATCTCCGTGAAGTTCAGCGAGTATTCAAAAGCAGCAAACAGCGCGATGAACCCCAGATACCTGTATCTTGGAAGACGGTGCCAGATCCGCTGGATAGCGTAGAAGATCAGCCAGTAATAAAGCGCAAAGACGACAAAGATCCCGACCAATCCACCGGGAGTCACCTCGCTAATCCAGCTCAGCACTATCCCGATAAAGATCGCGGCAAACAGGCTCGATGCGACCAAAAGCTTCCAAGGTCTGTGATACTCCCTGTCAAAGAAACACATCAGAGGCAGGAATGCGACAAAAGCTACGAAGCCCAGATGCAGAGGAATACGCGAAATGCTCAGAAGCAACGCGGAAAGGATCACGGGGAGGAGGCTCTTGATCAGCTTCATCGGCTCGCTCCATACCTGATGCGGTGAACCGAGACCTGTTCTCCCTTCACGAAGGTGACGTAACCTTGATGCTCTCTCAGGCTGCGTAGAGAGCTCCCACCCGTTGTGCCGGTAATCATCGGCACAGCATCCCCGGGAATGCGTCCGGACTGCAAGACCCGATCGGTAATGAAGTTCCGGTAGGCATCCATAGCATAATAGCCGTCATATTCCTCGAGCTTCTGCCCCAAGATACTGAAAAGGGTCGTCTTCCCGGAATCCCCTGCGTAGGTGATCAGGAACTCCCTCGATGCTGCCATCGTCTCGACCCCACCTAATTGGAACCGTCCAAAGCGATACTGCTCCTGGTGATCCAAGGCGCTGAGACAGACTATCTCTCCGGATGAGTTATCATAAACGAACATCGTCTGATCTCCCGTCGTGCAGAGGTATTGCGGCTGGACGAGACTCCCAAGTGCGATCTCGCTGATATAGGCACCATCCGCGCTGAATCGTTTGACGACCTTGGTCAGGCTATCCAGGCAGAGTAAAGACCCATCGCCATCAAGCTCTATATCGTTCAGTCGTTTGAAGCTTCCGTTTTCAAAGCCGATCCCGCCGATCACGTTCAGGAGCTTGTCTCCCTTGTAGATAAAGACTTTCTGGCTTTGCCTCTCCATGATGAAGAGGTTACCGCTGATCGGGTCGAAGATAGCTTTATCGGCGACGAAGCCCGGGATGACGACGCTTACGACATCCAGTCCCTCAGCCTGACGAATCGCACCCATCTGCATATCCGGCATCGATGCGCAGGAGATGAGCGTGAGTCCAAGGATGATGACGATACAAAACCTAATGATGGACATGGATATCTCGCAGCTTCCCCTGGATGGTCACTTTATTGGCAAAGCGATTGAACTCCAGCGTATAAGCGATGTCTATGACGCTGTTCTTGCGCAGCAAAGGCAGGTAGTCTCCCAGGTTGTAGCCGATCAGGTCCAGATGGATCCCGTCTTTGACGACCTTGAGCTTCAGGTGGTTCCTGCCGACGTTATAGGGATAGTTCGCGACGATCACATTGCGGGAGAGAAAGACCGGACGGTTGTTCTCCGGACCGAAGGGCGCAAACCGCTCCATCCATTGGAGCAGAAACTCGTTTATGTCATAGAGCTCGAGTTCATAGTCGAGCTGAAGCGGAGGCTTGATCTGTTCATGCTTCATGTTTTCCGAGACATAGCGGGTTATCTCGTTCTCAAACCGATCGATGTATTCCTGATAGATGGTCAGCCCGACGGCATATTTGTGCCCGCCAAAGCTATGCAGATTATGCTCGGTATGTTTGAGCGCTGCAAAGAGGTCAAAGTCTGCGACACTCCTCCCGGAGCCACTGCCAAACCCATCTTTGAACGAGATCATGATCACAGGACGGTAATATTTCTCGACCAGCTTGGACGCAACGATCCCGATGACTCCCTGATGCCAGTCGTCCGAGGAGATGATCATGCAGGAAGTATTGTTGATGTCCTTATACTTCTTCTCGATGATCTCGCAAGCTTCCTGGAAGGTCTTCTGATCTTCCTGCTGCCTTAGGGAGTTATGCCTTTCGATGATCTCGGCAAGCTCCTGGCTCTTCTCTTCCTCGGTCGAGATCAGCAGATCGACCGCAAGCGCGGCGCTGCCCATTCTCCCTGCGGCATTGATCCGCGGTGCTATACCAAAGACTATATCCGCGGCATCCAGAGATTTCTGGTTCATCCCCGATATCTGGATCAGAGCGTTCAAGCCCAGATTCTTCTTATCGATCAGATGCTTCAGCCCAATATAGGCAAAGATGCGGTTCTCCCCGGTGAGGGGCACGATATCCGCAATAGTCCCGACCGCGACCAGATCCATATATTTCAGGAGGTTGTCGTTCGTGGCGATCCCCAGCTTAGCATAGATCGCGCAGAGCAGCTTGTAGGCAACTCCGACCCCGGCAAGATCGGGATAGGGGTAGCGGCAACCCGGGATCTTGGGGTTGATGATCGCATACGCAGGCGGAAGCACGTCCTTGGGGTTATGATGGTCGGTGATGATGATCTCCATCCCGGAGTTATTGATCGCCTCGATCTCTTCAAAGGCGTTGACCCCGCAATCCACACTGATGATCAGGGAGGAACCCGCATCCTTGAGCACGTCCAGACTGTTCAGGGACAAGCCATAGCCATCGATCATGCGATGCGGGATGTAAAAGTCTATATCCGCTCCGACGCGCTTGAGCCCAAGCAGGAGCAGCGACGTAGCGGTGGTTCCGTCCACGTCATAGTCACCATAGATGGTGATCCGTTCATGTGTGTCGATCGCATGTAGAATTCGCTCCACAGCCCGTTCCATGTCGTTGAACAGGAAAGGATCATGCAGCCGTTCCATGGTCGGGATGAAGAACTCTTCGATCTCTTCCCTGCTGCTAAGCCCTTTGTGCAATAGCAATTCTGCGATCAGCGGCGGACACTTGAGCGCGGAGCTGAGCGTCGTGACCAGTTGCTTCTCGTCATCGCAAAGCTTGCGCGGCAATACCCATTGCTTCTCCATTTTTTGTCACCTTTATCTATTTATTTAATAATCAGATCTTCAGTGGCAACCCGCCTATCAATATGCCGTTCAGAGAGATATCCTCAAACACTTAAAGCTTTACCAGCAAAACGGACTGCCAATGTCAAGCTCTGCAAATGTCCCTAAATTGTAAAGGTTTTTTCTTTGCCTTCCGAATGCTGCTCGGATGACAGTTTGCCCCGATCCAAACTACTTACCGGATATTCCGGCTCAAGCCTTTGCCTTCTGATTACGTTTGATCTGAGCCGTTGATTCCCGCAGGTAGAGCGGTTCAAGCTCTGCCAAACGCGCGAAGTCATAGTCCTCCGTGGCGGGGAAAAGCCTGTTTAGCCCCAATAGAGCGACAGCCGGATCGATATTCTGCTCAGTCAGAACGGTGCGATACGCCTTCCCCGCATCTTCCAGTGCCTTTACCACTGGTTGTGCGGCAGATCCCAGCACGAGCGGTCTGTCCAGATCAAGCCCTGCGATCTCCGAAACCGTTGCCAAATACGGAGCGCGGATCTCGTTCAAATGCTGATCATACAACGCGACATAGAGTTCGCTCATCTTGGCATCGATGACCGCGAGGATATCGCTGCCCTGGGCATAGCCTTGAAACGCCAGCATCTTTAGCGAGTCGAAACAGCGGATCGGGATCTTTCTCCCGTAGGAGATACCTTTCGCCGTCGCCAGACCGATCCTCAGTCCGGTGAACGATCCCGGACCTATCGCCAGAACGACCTCGTTCAGATCTTCCTGGCTGACTCCGCAGATCATCAAGGCATGGTCGATCTCCGGGAGAAGGGTCTCCGAATGGGTGATCCTGATATCGAAATAGGAGCTATAGACGATCTTCCCTGCTTCCTGCAGAGCGATCGAACCTGAGTTCTGCGAGCTATCGAGCGCGAGTATCATATCTTTTCTTCACCTAAAAATAAGTCTGCCACCGATCTTCACCCGCATGGCGTCAGAGCAGGTGACGATCCGTGGCAGCAGTTGCTAAGTCTCAGAGTGGTTTAGTTATCAACCATCCACTCATCATAGAGCTTTTCAAATCTGAATTTGTGTCCGGCTTCTTCGGCGGCAAGCTGCTTGAAGAGCTTTTGAACCTGCTCGTCCTCAAATCTGCGAGCCATCTCGGTATATAGTTTCGTGGAAGCTTCCTCACGTTTCATGGCGCGGATGAGGATGCTTTGATAGCTGTAATCAAGGTCTTTTGCTTCGGTGCTGAGGTATTCGCTGATCTTGAGGTTCGGAACCTTCTTGATCTCCCCTTCGGCGACGCCGTTCTTGCGGATGTTTTCCAGCATGATGATGTGTCCCATCTCCATGGCTTCAAACTCCGCCAGCATGGCTTTGTGAGCTTCGAACTTGGCTTCGGCTTGCAGGTCGTGATAAAACTTGACTGCTTCCCGTTCCCTTTCTATGGCAAAATCCAAGATCTCATTGAATTCGATGATGGTCATACGTACTTCCTTATTACTCTTTCAAGTATGATAAAACACTCCCCTGATAATGAAAAAGCGGAGCATCGCAAGCGATGCCCCGCGGGATTATCTTAGTCGATGGGTTCGAACATATCTTTGCCGACACCGCATTCGGGGCAGGTGTAATCTTCAGGAAGATCTTCGAATGCCACGTTATCGTTCTCGGCGGGATCGTAGATATATCCACAAGCGATGCATTGGTACTTTTGCATGGGTTCCTCCATTATTTAGTAGGTTTCTTTGAAAACTTCGAAATACGACTGGGGATGCAGACAGCAAGGACAGGTATTCGGAGCATCCGTACCTTCATGAATATATCCGCAATTCAGACATTTCCAAAATACTTTTTCATCTTTCTTGAAGACCTTGAGGTCTTTGATGTTCGCATAAAGCTGACGGAACCGCGCTTCGTGGGACTTTTCGACCTTGGCAACGAGACGGAAGGTCAAGGCGATATCCTTGTATCCTTCTTCTTCGGCGATCTCGGCAAACATCGGATAGAGCTCAGTCCATTCTTCTTTTTCGCCATTGGCGGCAAATTCCAGATTCTTCAGTGTATCTTCGGGAGACCAACCCACGGGGTAGGAAGCCATGATATTGATCACTTCGCCTTCCAGACCGTATTTGAGCAGGTGCTTGAAGAAGAGCTTGGCATGTTCCTTTTCGTTGTCTCCGGTTTCCATGAAGATATTGGCGATCTGCTCATAACCCGCTTTCTTCGCGGTCTTGGCACTGTAGATATAGCGCATTCTCGCCTGGGATTCCCCGGCAAAAGATTTCATCAGGTTTTCGGCTGTGCGTGTTTCTTTGAATGACATATGTTTCTCCTCCTGTCTTATGCTTTCCAGAGTCCGTGCAGATTGCAATATTCACGAACCGTGATAACGTCTCCGATGGCTACGGGGAAGACCGCGACGGGCTCGTCACCCGGCTTCAGTTCATAGCGATAGACCATTTTCTCGGTCAATACTTCGATCATGGCGATATAGTGCTTTTCTTCCATGGGATGGGGGATTGAGCCTACGGCTACTTGTATCTTTCCACCCAAGTCGGTGACGACCGGGACGTGTTTTTCTTTGGCGGCATCGACAGAGTTTTCCTTGAGAAGATTCATCGGCTGTCCACAGCAAACAAGTTCGCCGGGGCCTGCATAAAGCACTTCCGTGACGTTTCCGCAAAGCGGGCAGTGATAGATCTGACGTAAAGCAGTCATCTTTGATCCTCCTGTTGTTTTTTGCTTTTTGCAAGACTGGCGGAGTGGACTTCTTTTGTCAATAGATTTCTTTAGCCGGATGCGTCTCTCATCCCCTTTACCAAGCATCTTCTTCGACAGTCAGCTTTAACCCCGTTCTCTGCTCTCTGCCAATTCCGACCCCACATCTTTCTCAGTTCTTTCCCGGATGACTCCCAGATCGGATCTGGGGATCATGAGAGAGTGATGAGAGGAAGACCAAAGAAAAGCATGCGGATCAGGACAGAGGAAATGAGGTGTGAATAAGATTTTACTTGCCAAAAAACTGATCGTCTTTTAGAGTGTAATAAAGTCTTTGATGGGATAAGGATTATTCTAATGAACCGCTTAATATATCTGGCAGTGATACTGTTAGTGCTTACCGGCTGCGTGCACTATGACGAGGAGCTCTGGCTCAATCGTGATGGGAGCGGAAAAGCCAAGCTCGTGATCATTCATAACTCTCCGTACGACAATTCGGAAGAGATCATGCGTAAAGCCGAGCTGAAAGGTATTCACCTACAGGACTACTCTGTCAAGAAAAGCGGAAAGAGCTTTATCTACACGATCCGGTTCCGGTTTGACAGCATCGAGGCTTTTAACAATGTGAACGACCAAGTCGGGGATAACGACTTTTGGGGCAAGATCACCCTCAACAAAGAAAAGGGACGCAGAATCTCCTTCAAGCGCAGCATATCCCTTGGTGATCAAGCAGATGAGAATGATCTCTGGGATCAGATATTCCGCGCCAAGACCAAGGATGACATGAAATGGAACTACAAAGTCCATCTGCCTTGGAAGATCGTGTCCAGCAATGCCCACAAAGCCGATTTTGCCAATCGCACCCTGAGCTGGAGCTATGACACAAACAAGCTCTGGAACAAGACCGAGGTCATGAACATCGAGGTCGAGAAAGGCTTCCCCTGGCTGATCCTCATCCTCGGAACGATCATCTTCTTCCTGATCGTGACTTCGCTTTTCTGGCTCGTCCGCATCGCCCGTAAGTCCCATCTGATGGACTGGATACACCACCAGAACGAGCAAAAGCCTCCTCAGGCTTAGTGCGCTTCAAACCAAGACTTCCCGCTTCCCCAGTCAGCTCTCAACCGCAGCTTCGCGCGGTATTTCTCCGGTAAGGCATTTTCCATCGCATCCAGAATGATCTCCTTAGCCTGTGGCAAAATATCCTCACGCACTTCAAAGAGCAGCTCGTCGTGCACCTGCAGGATCATCTTGATCCCGTCCATGTCCTTGATACGCTTGTGGATGTCTATCATTGCCAGCTTGATCAGATCGGCAGCGCTTCCTTGGATCGGCATGTTGACCGCGACGCGTTCTGCTTCGCTCTTCAAGCCTTGGTTTGAGCTGTTGATCATCGGGAGATAGAGTCTCCTGCCAAAGATCGTCTCGCAGAATTGCATTCTGCGGGCTTGCATGACCGACTTGTTGATGTACTCCCGGATCGAGGGAAACTGGGCAAAGTACTCTTCTATCATCGCTTTAGCATCAGAGAGGCTTATCCCCAGCTCGCGGGATAGCTTACGCTGTCCCATACCATAGAGCAGCCCGAAATTGATGACCTTAGCTCGGCGGCGTTCTTCTGAAGTAATCTCTTCCGCAGGCTTTCCGGCGATACGCGCTGCCATCCGCCGATGGATGTCCTGATCTTCGGCAAAAGCCGAGAGGAGAACTTCGTCGCCGGACATCAGCGCCAAGAGCCTCAGCTCTATCTGCGAATAGTCCGCTCCTGCCATGACCCAGCCGGGACGCTGGGGAACAAAGGCTTTGCGGATCTCGCGTCCCAGTTCGGTGCGGATCGGGATGTTTTGCAGGTTTGGATTGGTCGAGGAAAGGCGTCCCGTCGAAGCAACGGTCTGGTTAAAGGAAGTGTGCACCCGTCCCGTGTCCGGGTTGATCATCTTGGGCAGGGCGCTGACGTAAGTCGAATCCAGCTTGGCAAGCTGACGGTATTGGATGATCTTGTCCGCGATCTCATGCTCATAAGCCAGCTCTTCCAGGACGGAATTGTCCGTCGAGTAGCCGGTCTTGGTCTTCTTTTTGGAAGGCAGCTTCAGGTCTTCGAAAAGCAGTTTGCTGAGCTGTATCGGGCTGTTCAGGTTAAACTGATAACCCGCGATTGCGAAGATCTCGTCGGTCACCCGGAGGATCTCCGTGTTTAATAGCGCGCTAATCCCGGAAAGCACCTTGCTGTCGATGAACACGCCGGTTCTTTCCATCCGGATCAGCACTTCGAGGAGCGGAAGCTCGATATTGGCAAAGACATCGATCAAGCCGGACTGCTGCAGCTTGCGCAGGTAGATCGGGTACAGCATCCACACTGCCCAGGCATCTTCCGCGGCATAGAAACAGGCTTGCTCCACGTCCACCATGTCAAAGCTGATCTCGTTCTTGCCCTTGCCGATCAGCTCCGAGATCGGTTGCATCGTGTAGCTTAGCTCCGCCTGAGCACAGGCATCGAGGGAATAGCGGTTTGCCCCGGGATCGAGGATATAGGCGGCTAACATCGTATCCCAGTGGGGATTGCCCAGTTCCATGTCGTGATTGGCAAAGACGGTCAGGTCGTATTTGAGATTGTGCCCCAAGAGGAGCTTGCCGTTGAGGGCATCCTTCAGACTTGCGAGAGTTTCGCTGAGGGGTAGGTTCTCCGCCATCCGGTGCCCCAGGGGGAGATACCAGGAATAGCGGTCGTCGTAGCAAAGGGAGATCCCCACCAAGCCCGCCTGATGCTGGTCGAGCGAGTCGGTCTCGCAGTCTATGCTGATCCTTTCTGCCTTGCGCAGCTCGTCCAGGAGCTGCGGGAGATTCTCCGGATCGGCAAGCCGGGCTTCGAAGCGCGCTTCCTGTTTGGTTGTCGGTTCTGAGGAGCTTTCCGGCTTCGCGCCTGCATCATCGGTTGCGAATATATCGTCCTGATAGACAGGTTCTTCCGTGGGATCAAAGTCATCGGGATACTGAGCATCCAGCTTACGCTTCAGAGTAAAGAGCTCGTACTGGGCGAGGAAGTTCTTCGCCTTGGCAAGGTATTGCGGGGTAAAGCGGATGGATTCGGGATCGGGCATGCTGATCGGAGCGTTCAAGGCAATAGTGGCAAGTTCACGCGAAAGGTACGCGCTCTCTTTATCCGCAACGAGCTTGGCGCGCAACTTCTCGGGAACCTTCTCGATATCCGCATAGATCCCGTCCAGAGTCCCGAACTCGTTGAGGAGCTTCTCGGCACCTTTGGGACCGATACCCATTACTCCCGGGATGTTATCCGAGCTGTCACCCACCAGCGCCAGGTAGTCTATGAACTGGTCCGGTCTTACCCCGTACTTCTCAAGTACTGCCTCAGCGTCTATCTCCTTGTCTTTCATCGGATCGTAGATATGCACGTGCTCATCCACAAGCTGGGAATAATCCTTGTCCCCCGTAACCAGGATGACCTCGTATTCCCCCTTGAAGTGCCCTGCAAGAGTACCGAGTACGTCGTCGGCTTCCCAGCCATCCATGCCCATCTCCGGGATGGTGATGAGCTCAAAGAACCGCATTACCGGCTCTACCTGAAGGATCATCTCCGGTGGCATCGGAGGTCGGTTTGCCTTGTAGGTTTCGCTCATCTCGTGACGGAAGGTCGGTCCTTTGCGGTCGAAGGCGATGATCACGTGTTCCGGGTTCATGGTCTCGACAAAATGCAAGAAGGAATTGACCACCCCAAAGATCGCGCTGGTATTCATCCCTTTGCTGTTGATGAGCGGATTGCGAATGAAGGCAAAGTGCGCTCTATAGAGTAGCGCGGTGCCATCTATCAGGTAGAGTGTCTTACTCATATAGCCTATTCCCGGATCAGAAGCTTCCCGTTAACTGAGCTCCCTGGAGACGCGATCCGGACCAGGTAGAGTCCCTTAGCCAATCCATCCAGCTCCAGAACGTAGCTGTTTTCGCCCTGACGGGTCGGGATGGTCTGTCTGCGCACGAGCTGTCCCTTGAGATTATACAGATCGATGTGGGTATCCTCCGTTGCCTTGGAGGTTTGCCAGCGCAGTTCCGCAAAGCTGACGCAGGGATTCGGGGAGATCGTCAGCAGGTCGTTCACCGCTGGGCTGATCGGATCGCTACCGGAGACCATGGTGACGTTCACCGTGTTTGAAGGCAGGGAATAGTGATCCCCGGGATATTCGGCGATGACGTAGAAGAAATATTGCCCGGGCGTCAAAGCTTCGACGAGGTAGCTCGTTGTGGTCGCAGGGAGGGTGACGAGGGAAGTTCCGTTCTTGAATACAGCATATCCCGAAGGCGTCAGACCACCCGTAGGCGCATTCCAGCTAAGCATGATGCTGGTAGAAGAGACCATCTCATAGCTGAGATCAACGGGCGGTGAATAGACGTTGCCGAGAGTCCCGTCGCCGTTTATCCGCGTGGCATAGACATCATTGGCGGAAGACCCGGACTCCCAAATGGCGATGACCCTGCCATCCGCATGAGTGCTAAAATCGAAGTGGAGCTTCGGTGTATTGTCGGTAGCTACGTCCACGTAGTCCGATGCCCAGCCGTTTGAGCCATTCTGAGTGAGGCAGCAAGCCCTGAGATTCATATTCATATCGCTCGAAGGAGTGGTTCCCCGTTCATAGATGCAAGCTGCACCGTTGGGAGTCATCCAGGCATATTCGGGCATCACGACGTAGGAGCTCATGGTCTCGGGGCTGATCCCCGCGGTTCCCCAGGCTTGATTACCGGCAAAGTCCAGCTTCTGAGCCCCAAGCCCGCTGTTATTCTGATCAGCGTCGGTGTATTTGAAATAGACGTATATCTGCTGAGCTGCCGTATCCACAGCGACTTTCGGGTAATACTGCTGATTACCCGTGTTGCCTGTGATCAGCGCGCCATTCTGCGGTGTGGTGACTGCTCCCGCGGCGGTGACGTGCGCGCCATAGACTTCGCTAATCTGGTCATTGTTACGGTCGTCATACCACGAAAGGATCGCTCCGCCGGCACCATCGCTCTCAAAGGCGATGATCTGGTTCCAGGCGCTGATCCCCCCCGCCGTCGAGATCGGAGTGTTCCAGACCTGTGTCCCGTCGGGAGTCCAGCGGATGACGTATATATGCCGGGTGGGTGCCCAGAACGGACCGCTGTCCACAAAGTACTTCATCAGGATGTCGTTATTCTCCGAGAGGAGGAATTGGGGCCAGGTATAGCTTCCGGCAGCAGTGCCAAAGGCTTGACCACCATCTCCCCAGAGCGGAGTTCCCTGAGGGTTGATCCGCTGTATCCGCAGTTGATTGGGAGTCGTCCCGGTGCGTTGCCAGGCGACGTAGGTATTGTCATCGGGGGTGTTGATCACGACCGGGGTATAGTTTGCATAAGTAGCATCGGTATCCGTCGAAAGCGCGATCCCGTTTGCTCCCCAAACCTGTTCTCCGGTGGAGGATAGTTTATAGACATAGACATTATTCGTTGCCGACCGGATATCCTGCCAGGTGATGATCTGCCCGCCATCCTGACTTACGGCCATATCCCAGTCCGTCAACCACGTATCGGAGGTATTGCTGCTGACGAGGATCCCGTTCGGAGGATCGAAAGTATTGTTCCCGGTCGGGTCATAGCGTTTGGCACGAACGTTATAGTTCCCGAATCCATTGTCAAAATAACTTACATAGCTATATCCGTCTGCATTAATGGCGACTTTGGGGATGACTTGTTCCCCTGCTCCATTGGCAACAACGGTCGGCTGCGACGGATCGGTGTTCCACTCCGCCGCAAGTCCCACAACGCAGAGAAGCGTCAAAATACAAAGCAAGAACCTATTCATAATTGACTCCTTTCCTCTATCCGGAGGTTCTGTCCATAGATTTAGGGCATTACTTGTAAAGTCAAGCAAAAACTCCGCCGATTGATCGGTAATCCCAGATTGTAACGGCTCACTTAATCTTGCATGCCAGCTCACCATTCTTGCATGCCAGCATTTTCGCGTAGATACAGCTTCGCCTACAGATGCACTTTCAGGTCTATTCATCTGTAGGCGTTAGCTCACCATTCTTGCAAATTAGCTCACCATTCTTGCATGCTCCTAAAACGGTATTGCCAGTAACTGATACTTGGCAGGGTCTGCATCATAGTTATTTCCAACTGTAATAGTGATTGTCACCTGAGTTCCTTCCAGAGCTATGTCAGATATATAGAGAAAACAGTTACATTGATTTGTCAGGACTACATGCGGAACAACAACGTACTCCTTATTCAACACGTGTGTGATGTACTTGTCATTATGGCAACTTGCAGGAGAGCTAAGCGTCGTATCACCAACGCCTGAGTCCTGATCTTGCAGCTCATAAAGTAGCTTTGATAATGGTAGTTGAAACTCAGCTCCAAGATGGTTCAGTCCTACAGCTTCATTGGCTATCTTCCCTGCAGTAACCACTCCATCCAAAATGTGATTGCCATAGATGCAGTCATTCTGCAGCCCTCTGGCATCGAGCTTCCCTATTGTACAGGTCTTGCCGCTGAAGCTGCCATTAGCATTGCCCCGGTCATCCCATACCTCATAGTATCCACAATCCACTTCATCAGTAATGAAGCACTCATAATACCCGGATGTCTCAGTCTCAGTCAAAGGCAAACCATTCACCCAATCAGCACCAGGTCTGAGTAACCGCACATCCACGCCGGATAACGGCACTCTCTCACCGAGCTCCATCTTATAATAGCTAATTCCATATTTATACATATATTACCTCAATTTGATGTCACAAAATCGTTATCATCCTCGATAACGATGATCCCAAAATCAATATACCCGGGTGATCCGATGTATCTTGATTCTAATGAAAACTTCACCTTCTCCGGATACTCATGCAGATCATCCGGACACTTCGGCAGATTCGTCACTCTCACCGGGAACTGGCTCTTAACTTCATTATACGCCGTATATTCCAGATAAAGCTGCCCTGCTGCAGTGATAAAGCTCACCAGAGTATTATACTCTTCAGGCGTCAGTATTGCCTGCAGATCAAAGCCATCCTCACGATATTCTTCTCTCTGATGCAGTATGGATGGATCAAAGGCATTCCTCTTCTCCAGTCGGTACTTCCGCCCCGGATTATAGTCCACCTGTCCGTTGGTACAGTTAAAGTAATGCACACCCCCAGGTGTCTGTCGAATCAATCTAAAACCACTTATAACAGCCATGCTTTCACCTTATACTCATCATTTACGTAGTCTCGCTCAATCTCAGTTATGGCATAAACGAGCGTCTTAATCCTAATCTTGCTCTGCAGCGACAGACTGTATTTGGATAGCTGATCAATCGTAACTTCAACGCTCCACTTGGAATCATAGAAGTCGATCAGATAGCCCTTAACTATGCCCTGAAGCTGTGTCGTATCACCAGCCAACACATCTATAGCAGTGATCCCCGGCTTCTCTTGGTTACCCCGCTTCGTCACAAAGCTAATCACGTCCTCATCTTCTATATCTATAATAGTAGCGGAATACGCGTCCTTATTCTTCAGGATGATCTGCCCTGCAGCAGTAGTGAAGATCGTGGCATTATACAGCATCAGCATCCCTTGCAATGCCTTGATATTGTCCGTTTGCTCTTCCTTATATGTCTCATAAGATTTACCTGGCTGTATCCGGCTGGGGAAGATGTTGCCGCTGCACTGCGCTTCAATCCAATGATCCACATACTGGCTGCTCCCATAGCTCCGTCCATCCAAACTCCCGGTACTGCTCAGCCCGCTAAACAGCGTATTGCTGCTGATGCTATTATCGTTAAAAAAGCTCAAAAACTCGTTATAGGCATTGTCAACGGATATGATATCTTCTTCCCACCCGGTCTTCTCATCATACTCCACCACGATAGGACAAATGCCATTCAGAAAGCGGTAAACCTTGCCTCTAAACCTGCCCTGATAACGCGTAGTCGCAGGACTGGGATAGGTTGCCTGGATCACCTTCTTATAGGCAAAGACGAATGTGATCTTATTGCTGGGAGTATCAACCAGGTATCCCCAATAAGGTCCTGGCCAGCCGCTGCTATGATAGCTGTATGTCCAGCCATTAGCAGGGTTAGGGAACTGCAGCAGATCATCAAAATCCACATGCACAATCGTCAGTGGTGATCCTGATGGGATCAAGTGCGAAGGCACCGCAAACTGATTCAAATACGGAATATTCACCGGAATCGTCTGCTGTATATCCTGCAAAAAGTATCCCAGTATCCAGATCGGCAGATAACCCGCCGTCAGGCTATAATAATGCGTCAGATCCGAAAACACACTCATCAGCTTGATCTTGTCATAACACGTAAATTTCACGATCCCGGAGCTCACGTCATAGCTCAGTTGCGATGTGTCGATGATCCCCGTAAAAAACAGCACTCCATCCCGGTAAACCTTCACCTCAAAGTGCGATATATACCGCTCATGCTCGTTGCTTCCGGAGAGGATGTTGTCCGTTATCCAGCTCGTGGGGAAACACTCAAATACGAGCCTTTTGGGCTCCCTGGAGTAGTTGCTTACGCTCTGCAGCTTATCCCCGGATATCGTCAAACTGATGACCACTCTATTGGAAGCAGTGTCCACCAGGCTGTGCTTTACCTGGCTATAGTCACTGGCATCCGTCTTACCCTGCACAAAGTCTATCTTAAACAAATTCGGCATCGCTTACACCTCGCTCCTGATCATTTTACCCTCATCCATCAGTTCAGACAGTATCACAGCCTTGCCGGTGATCGGATCGACATTAACAATCACTGACGGCCTCATATCCAGCTTCGTAGATATCTGCTCAAGTAAGCTGTAAATACCATTATTACTCACGCTTCCACCCCCGGCATAAGCATATTCCGGCATCGGAACCGATAGTCTCGGAAGCGAGAATCCGCTGAATACCCGCTTCACCGCCTCGATCGGGGCAAAATTGAGGAATTCAAAGAAGGAGCGTCCCAGGGCAGAGACTCGTTCTTTGCGGGTGATGAACTCACCGCCTTCTACTTCGATGGGGACACCGCCCTGGGCGTGAGACGGGCCATTGACATACATGCCAAATTCGGCTTTTTCGTACTTTGCCTTTGATATCTGATTGAGATTGGCGACTCCGGCAGCCACTGCAGCAGCGGCGGCGGCTACAGCGAGGACGGGACCGACTACGGGAACTCCGACCACCGATTTATAGGCGGCTATAGCGCTGGAGGGGATATCTACCAGAGCTTGAGCGGTTGCCAGGGCTTTCCATGTCTTAAAGCCTTTCTCGCTCTCTTTATCCTGGGCATTAGCCAGGGTATTAAGGATGCTTGCAGTCCCGGAGGATAACTGAGCGGCCGCATCGAGCTTGATCTTGTTCTTTTGGGCTTCCTGCTGAGCTACGATCTGAGCTTCAGTGACGCCAGCCTGGATGAGTTTGGCTTTATTGGCGGCATAGTAATCGTCTATAGCCTGGAGCTGAAGGGCAAAGGTATTACCGGCTAATTCCAGGTCTTTCTTGTGAAAATCTTCGTTGATATCTGCCAGTTCCTTACGGTGTTCAAGTTCGTTGTAAAGCTGATCGGCGCGGTGCTTGCCCCACCTGAGATTGGACTCGCGCATCTGAGCCAGAATGAGAGCTGCCTCTTCTTTGGTGAGGTGCTCCTTTGCCCAGGCATAGTAATCGCTCATGGTCTGTTTGAGGGCGTCATAGGTGGAGATACCGAGGTTTTCGAGGTTTGAATAGTACTCTATCTGCTTCTCGAATTTGCCTTTTTCGGCGGCCAGTCCGTCGGCGATCATCTTATCCTGAAGCTCTTTCTCTTTGTCCTGGGCTTCTTTGATCTTGGTGGTCTTCCAGGCTTCAAGATCCGCGAGCTGCTTTTTCTCTTCTTCGGATCCGTCTTTAGTATATTTCTGGATGAGAGCCAGACGGGTTTTGTATTCCTCTTCGATCTTTTCGGTAGCTGATTTCATTAAGTCGGCAAGCTCTTTGACCATATCCTCATAGCGGCGTTTTTCGTCGTCGAGGGGTGAGGTAGAACCGGATCCGGATCCAGTGCCAGTATTGTCAGTAATGCTCATGTCAGCAGCAGTCATGGCGTCAGTATATGCTTTGACTACTCTCTGATATTCAGCTACTTCTGTTTGGTACTCTTTAGTAAAGAAGTCAATTCGGTCTTGATGTTGTTTATGTATCTGTTTTGCCCAGTCTGCTCCACCACCTTGTCCACCGCCCTCGCGAGACATAGCCAGGTCTTCCTGTTCTTGCGGACTGAAGATCATCGCTTTATCCAGCCGTAAGCGAGCCCTGGCGACTTTATCAGCCTGCTCTGCCGCTAATGAGCCAAATCCTTCTGCGAGCTTCTTTTTGGCAATGTTTTCAGCAGCACTTTTCGCGGCAGCGGCTATTTCATTGTATCCTGCAGTTTCAAGATTTAAGTTACCCAGATACGGCTTATATTCATCATTCAAATTCTTGATGATCCCACGCATCTCTTCTTTCTCTGCGTTAGTCGCATTAGTCGCGTTTTTGATCTCCAGGAGCCGGTTCGATAAGAGCTTAAACTTTTCGACCTCTACGTCCGTTTCGCGATTAACATCTCCGATTTTTTGTGACATAGTCTCTGAAGCTTCACCAGCGGCATCCATGCTTAGCTTGGCAGACGCAAGTCCAAAGCCTACAGCAGAGAGGAGTCCCACGATGATACCGATGGTCCCGGCTACTGGATTGATGGCGGTCTTGAGGGCATGGACCGCGGCGGTAAGGGCGACGATCCCGGTGGTGATGGATACGACCAGGGGAATTGCGATCATGATGCCGGCGGCGAAGCCTTTGAGCACGGGAGAGAGGCTATTGTAAGATTCCATGAGCCACTTGAGTCCCTGCAGCAGGGGGGTAATGAGCACCTGAAGCATATCGCCGATGGACTCTTTGACATCGCCCCAGACGTTTTGATTCTGAAGGCGGAGATCAGCCAGGGCGGTGGCGGTACCGGCATATTCGGAAGAGAGCTTTTCGACCAGGTAGGCTGCACCTTCCTGTTTAAGGCGGACATCGTCCAGTTCTATGCCGTAGCGTCCGAGCATTTCAGTATGTCCATTGAGGGCTTTTCCCATGAGGTCAAAGGCGGTTTCCACGGTCATACCGGTGGCTTTATTGGCTTCGGTAAAGTCCAGGAGATACGGGGTCAATGCTTTAATATCCCCGCCGGTCATCTTGTAGGTCATGGAGAGCTTGGCCATGAGTGCCAGGAGTTTGTCACCTTCGAAGTTGGTGACCTGCTGCATGGAATTGGCGAAGTTGGACATCTCCTGCGCAGATTCGCCGAAGGTGAGCTTGGCAAGGGTCATGGCTTGACGCGCGGCGAGGGCTTCGTCCATGAACTGATTCATGCCGTTGGCCAAGCCGCTGAAGACTTGGAGGACTCCATCGACGGCGATCTTGACGTCACGGATCGTAGCGAGGGCTTGCTCCGCGGAGAGCTTGACCTCTTTGGGAGTTTCGACCTTTGCTTTGAGGTCTTCGGCTTCCTGGGCTACGGATTGGAGCTTGCCAGAAGCGTCGTCGGTAATCAGGACCAAGCGGAAGGAAAGTTCTGCCATTATTTTACTCTATGAGTATCATGATGAATACAGAAGCGTAAGTAGAGATCAGAGACGCTGAGGCTACCAAAGTCTGCAGATCCGAAGCCCAGCTCACGCATGGTCATTTCGAAACTTTCGAGCGAGTGCTCGGAGCAGTTTGCTGCACTTGGTATCCGATACTGGCGAGCAAGGCGCTGAATCTCGGTTTGTTGCTCGCGAAATAGGCGAAAAAAGCGGTGATGTATTCGATCCCTTCGAAAGCTTCAATCGTATCCGGATCTTTGCCGGAGAGGATCCTGATGAGTTCGGTATCGATTTGCGATTCATAGATCAGATCCATCAGCTCGATCTCGCTGATCTTGGTCATTTTCCCGCCCAAAAAGTCGGAAAGTTTCATCCTGATGGTCTGGTTTGAAACTGCCAGACCCATGATCTGTCGTAATTGAGTATAGCTTAGATTAATCTTCATTTCTTCCTCCTTGGGTTATGGTATTGATGTAAATGGTAATATCTTACTGGCGGTAAACCCATTCACAGTGGTGCTGATCACGACAGACCAAAATCCATCAGCTTCAGCGCTCCAGTCCACTGTCCAGCGCATGGCATCAAGCAACAAACAGCGGTATCCGGGATCCGTCAAAACGTCCATCTTATCTCTGTCCATTTCGGTGATCAGGATGGCTACATCTTGCTCTTGAAACAAAGCCGTCTCCAGGTAGTTCTTCAGCTTGGTGCTCAGCCCCACGATATTGATCTCAATGCTGCTGTTGCGCTTGCTGCTTATCGAATAGTTGCGCGTCTTCAGGCGGTTGATCTTGCTGTCAATTTTACCGGGCTTATCCGCAAGCTCGCCCAATACAACCATGTTTTCCAGGATATCCCAGATCTCGCTGTTATATATAATGTTAATATCTGCAATGTGCGACAGCGCGCTACCCAAAGCAAAATACACATGATCCCCCGGCATCACATGCTCCAGCAGGTCAAAGCTCAAGTCCTCGTCTTCCATCTCCAAAGGCGGCAATCCCTCATCAAAGAGTGGCGATTCTTCCAGGTTGGCCATATCTTCTCCTTTTTATGTCATTCCAGCGAAGGCTGGAATCCAGCTTTATTAACTCATTAACCATTAACTCACTAACCATTTCATCTACTAATCCGTTAATCACTAATCTGTTCATTCAAGCTATAGTTATGGCCGTCCCCGTTAAGGGACGGCCCTGTTTATCTGGCTTACGCCAAGCCCTTGCCCACAAACAGCTTGCTTGCGGTGTTACCGGAATATTCACTTGAGATCACGACAGTATAGAGCCCATCAGCTTCAGCGCTCCAGTCCACGGTCCAGCGCATGCCGTTGAATATGGTATATCTGTCCTGTTCTCTGTTGGTCAGCAGGATTGTGGTCACCACCCCGCTAAAAGCGGAGCTCTCCAGATAATCCTTCTGCTTCATGCTCAGACCGTTCAGAGTAAGCTCCACCGTGCTGGTGCGCTTCCCCGGGATCTGATAGTTGCGGCTCTTCAGCTTACTGATCTTGCTGTCGGCTTTGCCCGGCTTCTCAGCCAGTTCACCCAGCGGTTTCAGGAAGGTGCTGATCTCCGTCGCCATCGCGGTCTTGGTCGCATATTTAGTGCCCACTTCGGCAGCGGTGTATTCACCCAGGCCAAAGTAAACATTGTCCGCGATCATGGTATCCACCAGCGCGCTAAACAGCAGGTCGGTTGCCACGGTGCCACTTGGGAATGTCGGTGCAGTCAATGCCATTATATCACCACCTTCGCCGTTTTAGGCAGCTTCGAGAGTTCTTTCTTGTTGTGAAACACGTATTCGATTGCCGCGCCGATACTGCCAAAGACCTTCTGAATCAGGTTCTTTTTCTTAGTCGGCAAAGCCAATTCCACGCGCTTCACAGCCAGTTGTTTCTTGCTGTAGTCATCCAGGTCCTTGGTCGCGGGATTGGTCTTGATGTCCTGGATGATGTCCAGGATGATCGTCAAAATAGCGGAGATCTGAGTCTTGTCCAAACCCTTGATCCCCATCTTGCCAAGCAGCCAAACCACCACTGCGGCCACCATTCCGATGATAAAGGAGCTATTATGTGCGATGAAATCCATTATTCTCTCCTTACATCTTCAGGAATAGCACGTTGGCTACACTGGCGGTTCCGGCGGCAGTTCTGCGTACATAGATCTTGGTAGCGCGGTAAACAGGGAATTTGAGGGGTACTCCGGCAGCTATATCCACATATTTGTTGTTGGTATACAGGGAGTCCGGTCGCACACCGATCGCGCCTGTCACGGGCAGGATCTGTACTTCCACTGTCCCGTCCGGAATCGTGATCCGGCGCCAGGTTGTATCCGCTGATGCGGCATAGCGCAGGCACTCAAAACTCCGGTGAAACTGCATCTCTTTCTTACGGCTGTCCACAGGCAGGGTCTGAGCGGAAAGTGCCGCCACGATCCCCGCCAGTAGTATCGCGGTAACGATAATCAGGATGATAGTCTTAGTCTTCATTTTCACCTCCTTTAGTTGATGTTAAAGACTTTTACAAAGCCGTCGACGTAGGTGATGCCGGGACGGACACGGATGTACCAGTGATACTTCCAGTCAGATCCGTGGTGTTCCACCTTCAGTTCGGCGTCAGTGCGGTAGCCCAAAATGATGAACTTGGGCAGTCCCGCGATTATGTAGTTATCAGGCATCAGCCTGGGCTTCACGGGGATCCCGGCAAAAGACACATTCCCGCCTTCCAGCAAGAGGCGGTCTCCGGCAACGGTCTGCCGTCTGGAAAGCTCGCTGCGAATGCGTACCAGGTCTTTATGGCTCACGTAGAACTTGAAGTTCTCCTGCTCTTCCAGCATGCCATCGGCAAATGCCAGTAAAGCCCCTTCAAATCTCTCGTCCCAGTTCACCAGAGTCTCTGCGTCCAGGCTGGTCACAGCCCCGGCAGTGGTAGCCTGTTTGATGATGCCGTTAAGAGCCTTGTAAGGCCCTGCGGCGGCAGTTCTGTCACCACGGAACAGAAGCAAGCGCAGCGCTTTCTCGGCTTTGCGGGCAATATGCTGCTCCACATATGCGCCAAAAGCATCTTCGCCATACTTATCCTTGTAAAACTCCACCACGTCCCTGCCCAGGGTAAATTCGGCATTCAGGATGCCTGTGGTGCAGGTGATGCTGGCGCTGCCCACAGCCTGAGCTGCAGCGGCTTCATCCAGGGAATTGGTAAATACCAGGTCGTTGATCACGCCCGCATCGATGGTCTCATCCTTGAGCAGAGGAACAACGGTGATGTCTGCCAGGGTATCACCCGGCCGGCTGCCGATCACCTCATCGATGAACAGGCTGGTGGTATTGGGCGTCAGGATGTTCATGGCTTTGCCGCCATCTACTTCGGCGATGCCCTTGTAGATCTCGCGGTGTGCGGATTTCACCACTACCTTGGTGCCATCGATCATTACCTCACGATCGCTCGCTTCCCCCGGTTCCCCCTTCAGCCCACTGCTGATTGCTTTGCTGATCTGCATGGAAAGCTCCTTGATCTCGTTTGTGAATGCTTTGATGAGCATGGTGGTCTCGGACTGCCCGTCCGCCTTCTCCAGCTCGTTAATCCGTCCCTGAAGCAGGTCCAGGGCCTTCTTGCTGTCATCATTGGGTTTCTCGCCCAAAGCCTTGCGGATCGCTTCCATCTGGCTCTTCAGCTCCGCCACCAAAGCAGCGTTGTTGCCACCAGCTTCTTCCGCGAATCCCGCGATGCTCACCCCGTTGAATTTGCCCTTCTGCACCTTCTGCCAGAGCTCGGAATTCAGGTCTTCACACTTCATCACGCACACCCAGGCTCCCACCTTGGTGTTCGGGAAGTGCTCTCTGTCTTCGGCTTTCAGGATATAGCTTTCGGCTACTACAAACTCCGGGACGGGCTGGTAATTGTGATTCACATCGTTCTTGCCTACAAGTCCTTTTTTGGCAAAGCGGTAGGCAGCCTTCTTCACCTCTTCGGTTGTGTAGGTATCGCCTTGCGCGTCCACCACATCCGGTTCCATCACGGTCACGTACAGCAGGCCCTCAGAGCCCACAGTCTCGCTCTTGAATTTTGCGGTAGCCCCCAGGATATTACCCTGCTTGCCATCCGCGCTCTTCACGATCGCGCCCTTCATATTGGCAGGCTTCACATCGTCAAACAGTAGGCTGATTAGGTCCACGTCCACGTTGCGCAGCGCGCCTTTTTGAATGCGCTTTTTGTTTGAGAATAATCTCATCTGCTTCTTCTCCTTACTTGTTACGGAGGCTGCTGAACAGCTTCTCATCTTCGCTTGTTAAAGTCTCTGTCAAATCCCCAAACTCAAAGTCATCAGGATTGACGCCCCATCCAAATTCATAGTTGAATTCTATCGCCAGGCTGAGTGCCAGGCGCTTCTGCAAAGGCTTCACCACAAAGTGGTAAAACATCTTCATATCACTCGTGTTATCCCCGCCCAGTTGCCCCGGAATCAGTTGGCTCACGATCCTGGCAGGAACCCTGTGATAGGCCATTATCCCTTCTCTCAGGTCCTTCTTCAGGCTCAGGAAGCCTCCGTCCTTGTCCTGCTGTCTCAGCGGCTCCAATCGTATCTTCACGTCCTTGCTCTCGCTCTCGATCAGCACCGTGCTGTGGCTCCTGGCATTGCCCTTTACCTCGGTTAGTGCCTTCTCAATCTCACTATAGGCATCGCTCATTACTTCGTTTCCGGCCTCGTCTGTCACGGTTCCGTCCCGCAGGGTACCGCCTTCCACGATCATGAAGTAATCTGCCATCAGCCCGTTCTTAAAGTTGTTGTAATCGAATGTCTTGATCTCGCCCAAAATCTCGATGTTAATCGCGATCGGCAGGCAGGCCAGCCCCCAGGCATTGGATCTGTGGGTGCTCTTTTTCATATGGATCACGTCCGCGTAGGCAAAGTCCTTCTTCACGTTATTCACCACCTGGATGTAGTTAGGACGGAAGAAGTTAAACTCGTCATAATTCTCCACGATCTGCACTTCACTGGGCAGCATCCGCTCCAGCCCCATCCACTCGCCTTTCACGTTCCGCATCTTGATCAAAAACCCGTTTCCACAGGCCAGATAAAACTTTATCATCTCAGCCAGTATCGTGCTCTGGTCTTCACAGCCGGGGAATTCAGCGGCTTCCATCCAGGCTTTTACCTGGGCGTTCTTGCACTCCACCTTCATCACCGTGGCCATAGCCAGTGCATCGATGCAACCACTGTGGTACTCATCTGTATCCAGCAGGTTCAGCAGCTTGCTCATACTGTAAGGCGCACTCACCACCTTCTTAGCTTCCACAGCCTTGGATATCAGTTGTTTACCCACCCGGCTCATCTTACTCAAGTCCGGGGTCTCGGCCCGGTACCCCTTCTCTATCAGCTCACTCACGCCGCTGATAATCACCCGCGCTCCGCCTATAGTAGTTACCTTCATTGCGTTAATCCTCCGTCATTCCAGCGTAGGCTGGAATCCAGTACTAACCCATTAACCATTAACTCATTAACCTTTTTCAAGATCCCGCTCCCGTTCCGCTTTTCAGCAGCGCCAGCCTTGCCACCCGCACCAATCTCGCTCCATCCAGCCTGCTCGTGTAATACTCTATCTCCGGTATATCACGGTACATCGCAGCCCGGTACTTCTCCCTAAAAGCCTCTTTCAGCCTGTATAAATCCGCATCCGGATCTTCTGCCTTGCTTGCGTTCACGACCAAATACACCGTCCAGGCGATATCCGTATCCACAAACCGCCGCCCCGTCCCGTTCTTGCCCGTCTCACCGTCCAAAATCACAATAGCTGCAGGCAGATCCTTGGGGATATCGTCCTTATTAAACAACACAGTGGCGATCCCCGCATCCATCAATGCGCTACGGATGCTGCTGCGCTCATTCTCAAACTTCTGCAGTGCTGTCATTGTTCCGTCCCTCCGTCATTCCAGCGCTTTCCGTCATTCCAGCGAAGGCTGGAATCCAGTATTAACCCATTAACCATTAACTCATTAACCCCTTTCATATCCTCACCTCGATGCTGTTAAACTGCTCATATATCCACGCTTCCTTGTTCTGCAGAACTGTCTCATATACGTTCCTGGCATCAATGCCGACCGCCTTTATCTTTGCTCTGATCATGTAAGCCATCTGCTCCACCTTCAGCGCCTTGCCTGTCTTCTTATCCGCCCAGGATAAACCCTTGCGCTCCACCCAGGCGATTAGTGGCTTTATCGGTGTCCAGCTTGGGGTCTTGCCACCCAGCACAAAAGGCTCATGCTTAACGTTGCTGCCCACTCTCAGGGTCATCCCGTTAGCATCGCTCTCCACCACATATCCGGCGTTCGCGTAAAAATCACCCTTGTCATAGATCTCCTTCTCCAGGATCTCCCGCCTGGCTTCGCCATCGATCACAGAGCCGATCAGATGCATCTTGCTCTCCAGGGCATTGAATATAGCCCGGTAGATCTCGGTCATCAGTTCATCCATCAGATCACACCCACCCGCATCAGTCGCGCAAGTCTCGGCTTCAGCTCATACAGCCGTGCCAGCCCATCTTCATTTAGATATGCCTTCAGCAGTGATAGTGCCCGGGTCTCCAGCTTGCTCTTAAATTCTTCTATCTCAGCCCCCGTCAGCAGCTCTGTAGCAGAGCTATCCAGACCGATGCTCTTCACAATCCCCTCACCCAAAGTCTTCAGGTTAAGGAATTCCGCCACGCTCTCCAGCAGAAGGAAAGCATAGCCATAGCGGAACGCCACATATACCGCGTCTCCCGCTTCCAGATCATCACCTGCAGCATCGTTATAGTCATCATCCAGGCATATCTCAGCCAGCCGTTTCAGCACCAGCGCCTCATGCTCGCTAAATATCGGATTCTCCGCCATGTCACCAGGCAGATTCAGTATCGTGATCACATCCTTCACTTCTACAGGAATTGCTTTCATCTATGCTCCTCTCCCGTCATTCCAGCGCTTTTTGTCATTCCAGCGAAAGCTGGAATCCAGTCCCATTAACCCATTAACCATTAACTCATTAACCACATCATCTGCTAATCTGCTAATTACTAATCCGTTCATCATTAGACCACTATCTCCGTCTGCGTCCGGCACTTCCAGTGAAACGGCGGAAACGGCGTATGCGCCCCGCTCACTCCCGTCGGATTGCCATCGCTATCACGCTCGATCTGACTCTCTTTTACCCAAGGTGCCAGCGCTTTTATCTGCTCTCTCGCTTCTTCCAACCCCTCTACGTTCACATCGATGGCCATCAGATTGTCTCGCACTTCCAAAGCCACGTCCAGCGGATACACCAGGTTCTGGCTCACCAGCGCGTAGCAGATCTCACTCGTCCTGGAGTCCATCGGATTCACCAATCTGTAGCCTTGCGCCCCGGCTTTTTCGTATCCGGACAGCCGTCCAAACTCGCGTATCCTTAGCGCTGTGTGCTCTGCCAAGCCCTGCCAGTAAACGCTTCCCTTATCGCCCAAATCGCTAAAGCTTTCTTTCAATGCGTCTGCCAGCATCTCTTTGGTGTAGCCATGTTCTATCGCTTTGGTCATCGTCTCCCGGAAGTCATTACTGATATCCGCACCAAAGTGCTGCCCAATCCAAAATAGATTCTGCTTTTGCACCTGGCTCGCTAAAGCCTGGTCCTTGATTCCCCACAGCCCGATGCTGATCCTGACTTTCGCGCTCGTTTTCACGTCCTGGATGCCCAAGCGTAAACTCCGCTCCACGTATGCCTTGGTCTCAGTGCTCACTGCCATCATAAAGTCATCTCCCAAATTCTGGTTGATCACCTCCAGCAGCATGTCCACCTTGGATCTATCCACCCGCTCAGCTTTCGGCATCTCGCTCAAGAGCCCGATCGCTGTCCTGGCTGCCTCTTTGATCTCTTTTCTCCAGGCATTGTTCAGCACCTGGTAATACTCCAGCATCATCCGGTCAAAATAGCTCACCAGCTCATCCTCCGCACCTTCACCCGGTTACGCCCAATGTCATATTCAGAGAACCGCTCCATACACCCTGCCAGCGCGTCAGGGCCATCCACATACCCATCCGGATAAGTGAGGAACTGACTCACCAAAGTAGGCATATCCTGCCCCTCCGGAAACAGAACCTTAGCCGTCTCGATGATCGTCTCCGTCCGCTCGATGCGAAGGCTCTTATTCTCTTTGTTATCGATACGCTTGATTCTGTGACTGATCGGAGGCAAGTGGTTATCAGTAGCCCATCTGTCGAAGTCTGCCAGGATTCGCGCCTGCCCATAAGTCGTTTCACAAGCTGCCCGCAGCTTCACCCGGTACGCCCGGTCAAGCTCCTGATAGGCATCGTAGTAGTATCTGAAGAACTTAGTATTCTCCGTCTGCCGTACCCACACGTTGATCACGAAAAAGCGGCTGCCATCATATCCAACGGAGATGATGGCTTTATAACAGCCCTTCTCTCCCCAGGCAGGATCAGCGTATAGCCAGACACGCTTCATCTTGCTGGCTTCCGGAAGAGCCTTGTACCGCTTAAACCAATCATTTTTGAATATGTTCCCTTCGATCACCGGCTGCCCCAGCATCTCTCTCTGATACCCGCTATGCCCATACCGCTTCTTCAGCTCCGGCAAGATCTCATCCGGATATTGCTCCGGCCAGGTGCTCTTACCCTCAGCATCTTCCAAAGAATAGCGCAAAAGTGCCCGCTGTGACGTCTTAATCACTTTTTGGTATCCAAGCTCAAGTTCAGGATTATCGGCTCGTATTTCGCCTATTATCAGCTCCATATACTGGCAGATCGCATAGTTCGGATGCACCAGGTTCCCCAGCCAGATCACCTTGCCCGGCTCACTGGGGTCCAAAGCCCCCGCCAGTTCCTGCGTTATCTTGTCCATCTTCCGCTTGCCAATCGTCTGGCTGCCAACGTTCTCTTCCTTGTCGATATCGTCACAAACGATTATCCCCGGACGCTTCATGTTCTTGTCGTTAAACGTCCCGCGGTGGCTCTGCTTGATTGAACGTGCTCTGATCCGGCACCTGTTCTTCAGATAAAAATTCTCTTTCTCACCCTCGATCACCTGCAGCTCCGGGAAGTCCATCAGCAGCCGTCTGTTCTCCTTCAGCTCGTTCAGGGTGAATGCCGTCCGCTCCATTGCCAGGTCCGTATCAGCCGCCGTATGGATCACATACTGGCAGCCTTTCACGATCTGCCACAGCGGGTATACCACACCCATTAGCACTGTCTTGCCCAGGCCGCGGAATCCCGTGATCCCGATCACCCCGCTGGCAGCCTCGGTCTCCTCAAACATCTCCCGGTGCTGCTCCGCAAATTCCTTCGTAAACACATGCGGAAAATAGGTCTTGCAAAAATACTGAAAACTATCCCAACCCTCTCCACTGGCCCGCCTGATCCGCTCCTCTTTATCCCGCGGCGTGTCGTTGGCAAAAGGACGCACCTGCGGCGTCTTTGCCGCTATCTCGCGTAGTTCCTTTTGCTGCCGCTGGATAAATTTAGCCATCTATCTCACCGCCACCACATAGAAAAATCTGTCCCGCTCGCCCTCATATTCCCTCGTCCAGGAAGTGCCATTCAATGTCCCGCTGTCCTGCGTCCATCCACCTGTCACCAGCTTGCCCCACATCTCCGGTAAATAGCCGGCTCCCGTATTGTAGTTGATAGTGTACGGATCTCCATAAGTAGGATGAAAACTGTATTTGTACTGCCAGATCATGTTGCCACTCTGATCCAGTACTGGCTCACAGAATGGCACATATACGCTGCTGTCTCTCACTGCCACCGCAGTATACACCCGGTATTCCCTCGCTCCCGGAACGGGATCCCAGCTCACCCGGATCGAATCCGGACTATACTGGTCAGGGATCAGTGCGATGCTCACGTTCTTCGGTGCGGGGAAGGGAGGTCTTACAGGCATTCCACCACCCGGCATACGCAAAGGCAGCGCTCCAGGACTCTCCGGCTTGACCAGCAAAATAGCGGATGGCAGGATTGCCACCACCAGCAGGAACGCAGCGAGGATTATTTTACGAGCCATAGCTCTGTGTCCTTGTCAAAATCTTTGATCTTGAACCAATTGGGATGAGTCACCTGCCCTTTCTTCAGTGGCAGTTGACCCACCAAACCCACCAATACCATCGCCGGGTTCTTACGATGAGGGATGTACGCTTTGCCATAGTCAGGATTGGCGATTGGCTCGCGCCTAATCTCAGTCACCGCGTCCTTGGGTATCTCAGTTAATCTCTCTGCAGGAACCCAACTTGTAATGCTTTTCATCATTGGAAACCGCGCCTCTCGTGTCACCTGTACGTATTGCACTTCTTGATAAATCGTATCGCCCAAAGCAGTTGTCTGTATAGGCAGCGCTGGCCTTCCTGAGTTCCCGATAAAGCCGGCTCCGGCTGATACTATGCCAAATGGTTTCTCTCCGTCCTTGGCAGCCCGCACCCGGCCATACTCGTCAAACACCACCGCTACGCCCAGCCCCAGCTCTTCTCCAGCTTCAAAGTACTCCGCAAAGTCCGCTCCTGCTACGTCCCAACGGCTGGCTATCGCAGGCCCCGCCACCGTTAGCGTATAGTCGGGATCTGGTTCGCTTGCGCCTATCGTTACGCTGTAGCTGTCTGTATCATCTCCATCAGTAGTGTGTGCCGCCACGCGGATCACGCTCACGCTGTCTATGGCAAATATATAGCCATGTTCAGTGTCCAGGGGAGAGCCCCACACGGATAGATTCACCAGGATCGGCACCCCAGGATTCTCCGGAAGCTCCAAGTGGCTCACCTCATTGTCCAGCTTACTCGCAATTAGCCCCGGGAAGGTATCCCGCACCGCAGCTATCGCATCATCGATCTGTTCCCAGCTATAGCGCAGATTGTAGTAAGTTTGTGCCTGTATTGCCGTCATAAACAGCATCGTGATCATGATTGATATGATTAAAAGTCTCTTCATTGTTCGTCTCCTATTCTTCCGTCCGCATCCCGCACCAGCCTGGCACCGGGATCTCTCTGCCCCGGATTCAGCGGATTAAATCCCACCACGCCGCTCGCGTCCGCGATGATATACCCGCTCTCCTGGGCTACCCTGATATCCAGCCCGCTGCTCTGCGCTATTGTCTGCCTCGCATTCAGTGCTATGCCACGCAAGTATATACCTGCGCTTACATTCATCTTCAGCCCCGCTTCTCCGCGAATTCCTATCATGCTCATTCCGCCAGGCTCATCACCTGCAGCACGCCATATGCCACGGTAAACTTCAGCTGATCCCCGATCAAAAGCACATAGTAGGGATAGCTGCCAGCCGTGGTTTTGTCCGATTCAACCGTAAAGCTGGCCACGTTCCCACTCATCTTACCATCCACGGCTATGCTCAAGGCAGGAACCTCAAACCGCGCCGTCTGGATTTTATTCACCTCCAGGTCAAATACCTGGCTCCGGTCATCATAAACCGCTACCTGCAGCAATATACTGTCCCCTGCAAATGCCTGGATTGTCTTAGCTTTCATTGGTCCTTCTTTTGCTTCTTGGGACTGATCCGCCCATCATTCACCCAGCTCAGCTCGATCTTAGTGAAGCCCTGCTCGATCTTCTGCTCCACAGTGATCATAAACTTGTCAAAACGCTCGTCAATCAGCTCCCGGATGCTCTCCAGCGTCCCGCTTTGGCACTTCGCGCAGTTCGCGCGCATCTCGCTCAGCTCCTGCTTCAGCCGCTGCACGTCATTCCATGCCATCTTGAAAAGCCAGCTCATCACTCCGGCATACAGCCCAAACAGAGCAAAAAGAACTTGCACCAGCCTATCTTCCATTCAGTCCATCCCGTCCATAATGTCCATTTCGTCCAATCAGCTTCTCTTTCAAAAGGGCAGCCCCGCAGGTCACCCGTGCGGGGCTTTGAGAGGGCCGGTAGGGAAAAGTGAAAACGCCATCTTGACGCTTGATAATACGCCCGGTGGCAAGGGAATCGCCACCGGGACGTTCGGAGGTACATGTCGGGATCTGTATAAAATCTCTCATCCGTTCCTCACTCTCAAATACTCAGCCAGATCCATCACAATAGCTTGAAACTGCTTCAGCATCCCCTCATATCCCTTCTCAATCATAAAGTCTGTCACCTGATCCAAAAACTTCACTATGTAGTCACAAAGCTCTTTGGCAGGCTCCTCACGCTTCATCTCCTGCCGCAGTATGCTCACCAAGGATTGCAAGGCAGTATTCTTGGGATCCTTGGCATATTCTTCCAATGCCGTCAGCAGCGCCTTCCGCCTTGCCACCGTGATCTTCCGGTTCAGCTTCCGCTCTTCACCCTCGATCTTGTCCCACTTCCCGGCAGCTATCCATTTCCCAATCGTCACCGGACTGCAGCCCACCAATTCCGCCAATTCCTTCGGACTCGTCTTGCCGCTGATAAAAGCCTCAAACGCCATCTCTTTTTTTTCTCTAAAAGCTTTGCTGTTACTCATGCGCGTCAATGTGCCACATACCCTTACCCTGTCAAACGCACCTGCCTGCTTACGCCACACTTTCTGCGTTTTGTCAAAAATACTGTGGCACAAGTAGGCAGGAGTAGGCAGGAGTTACAAAAAAACCCGGCATCAGCCGGGCTTTATCCTGTCCATTTCGTCCATTCAGTCCATCATATATCCTCCGGATTCACCCGCCTCCGCTCCAGCCAATCACTCAGCTCTTGCCCTGGAATTCTCAAATGTCGGTCTCCGGTCAGCCTTATTGCCGGGAGAGGATCTTCTATGTCTTTGATCATCCGATACACAGTACCCTTGTCCACGCTCAGCAGCTCCGCCACCTCATCCGGCCTGTAGTACCTGTCAGTTCTTACCATGCTCCGCCTCCTGCTTCAATTCTCTGTATTCCACCTCTGCCCATTCCGCCACCTTGCCCGTGGCAATCTGCATCATCATCCCCGGTGCCTTGCGCATCTTCCGCACCCGCTCCGGCATCGGATACGCCTCCAGGCTCTCCGCGTCCGGAAACTGGATCGTCCACCGCATAAAGTCCAGCCAGCTCGCATGCTCATTCCACTTCTTTGCGTTCAGTTCCTTCACCTTCGCATCCCGCTCCGCCCGCTGCACTCCATTCACTGTCCCCTCCTTGTCATTCCCGCGCCCCTCTTTGTCATTCCCGCGAAGGCGGGAATCCAGCGCCTGTTGCCGCTTCTGCTGCAGTTCCTTCCGCTCCCTGTCCTGCTTCCACCACTCTGCCAGGTACTCATCAAAATGGCTCGGCGCATACAAGGTACTCGGTCTCAGGCAGTGCTCCATCTTATCATTCCCCTGCCACTGCCCGCATTTCACCTCATGCACTTTTCTGAAGTCATCCACACAGTATCCCTTCTTCAGCAAAGTGACTATCAAATGCGTTGCCTTGTCAGTCGCCTGAAAACGGCTCTTGGTGCGCTCATTCAGGTCAGTTAGTATGATAAGGGTATCCTGAGCCTCCAGTGCCGTAGAATCGCATTTCTCGCGCTTTAATCGCGCATTGCGGATCAATGTCCCGATCCACGCCCGGAACCGGCGGGTGAGTTCCTCCTCACCCACCAGTTCTTTTGCCATCTGCCACAGCTCTTTTATCTCCATCACTTCATCACTCCATCACCTCATCACTTTTTTACAGCGCCGCAAAGTCCAGCACGATGCTCACCATCTTCCCGTCAGCCCCAGCCTCTTGGAAGTAAAAGTAGGTCTTCGTGCTCTGCACCTTCTGGCTGTCCGCGATCAGCTCCATCGCCTCATTCCACAGCTCATCATCCACCTTCAGCTGCCTCAGTCCGATCATCTGCTTGGCGTCCACTTCGCCCTTGCTGTCCACCTTGAAAGCCCGGTTCACCAGCGCTACGATCAGGTCATCACTGCCTTCACTGCGGTTAGCGATTACCCGGTCAATCTTCTGCTTGGCGATCTGCAGCTTCTCGTCAAAGGTCCACTTCTTGGCCACCTTGATCGTGATGCTCTCATCCATGCTGAAGTTCCACAGCGTTGTCCCGCCAATCCATTCCTCGCCTTCCCGCTGCGCGCTCATCTCCAGGAACCTCGCCAGGTCAGCTTCCATCTGCTTCTTGAAGTTGCTGATCAGCATATGCATCTGCCGCGCCTTCGCCACTTGCTTGCTCACAAATGCATCCCGATCTTTCAGGCTCTTATCGATGTACTTCTCCGGAGTCTCTACTCCCTCGCCATCGATCCAATACACCGTCTTGCCGTTCTTTATCGTCTTAGCCATTGCTAACCTCCTTATTCGTGTTAATGCTTTCTGATGCTCTGCGCCTCGGTTCCAACCGCCCGTCATTCCAGCGCAGGCTGGAATCCAGCATTAAAGAATCATAGCCTTCCTCCAATACCTCCACATACCGCTCCTCATCCTGCTGCGTCCAGGTGCCTTGCTTCTTCTCCTGCTTGCGGATCATCCGGTAAACATCCAGGTAATACGGCTCTGTCTCGGTCACGATCAGGAACTCTTTGCCACTGGCCAGCACCTTGTTCAGCCTCGGATTCAATGCCATCTCCAGGAACATCGGCGCCTCATAATGCTCCTTCGGTCTCTCCGCCCCGGGCTTGTCCATCCCTTCCATTTTGTCCATATCGTCCACGCCTGGCGCATATCCCACCCCGGTATCCACCGTCTCCGGATTCACCACCGCCTTCTTGCTCACGTTCAACCGCTTACCATTTTTGTCATTCCAGCGGAGGCTGGAATCCATGACTTCTTTCGATCCTGCTGATCCGGTAGATCCCGTCTTCTGCGTTCCATTATCCTTCCGGAACACCTCAAACACTCTCTTCCCGTTCGGTAGCCTCGTGCTGGGGTTCAGCCAACCCTCTCCATTGCAGATCATGCACTTGGCCGTGATCGGATCCCGTGTGATAAATTCATACTCCCGCGTGTTTTCCGTCAAAGTGCCCTTTCCCTGGCATATAGGGCATTTAGGTCTACCTGTCGGCATTTGTCACCTCCGGGGTTTCAAATTGCCGTTGTGCATCCTTGATCTGGGCTTTGATGGTTAGCAGAGCCTCGTCGGTAGTGCCGCTGAAGAGAAGAGCCAGCTTGAACTGCAGTTCAGTCCAGGAGCAATTGAAGACGGCAAGAAAGCGTTCCTTCCACTGCTCCACCAGCACCTTCTTCAAGTCCTGCGGAGCGTCTTTCTGTGACTCGAGCTTGGCTTTCTTCAGCTCTCCCGCCAGTTGCGGAATCGGCAGCTCTCCGGCTTGCTCCACCAGCTCGTCCCGCTTCTCCCAGTCCGCCTTCTCCACCATCGGCGCAATCATCATCAAACGGTCAAAACCGATCTCCTTCAGCGTCTCTTCATCCATGTCCATCTCTTCCACAAACAGCCGCTGCAGCCGGATCAGCTTGTTCGCCATCTTCGCGCTCATGTTGTGCTCGTGCTCCACCCAGTCCTTAAAGCTCTCATAGCCCTTCATCCTGAAGATCTTCGTGGCTTTGATATGGCTAAATACCTGCCCCATCTCGATAAACTTGCTCTCGATGTCCTTGTGCAGCTTGCCCGCCGCTTCCAGGCTGTCCTGCGGGATCTGCTCCACGTGTTGCTTAATGTGTGCATTTACTTCCATCGTGCTCATCTTTGTATCTCCTTTGTTTTGTATACTTTCATCTTGTTGTTAAAGTCTATCATGTCCATCATGAAGGGCCTTGCCAAATGCGGATATTCCACCGCTTTCTTGGCAGCCTCACCCATCTCCATTACTACGATCTCTATCATGCTCAGTATGTTCCGTGTAGCCAGGTCAATGTCCGGGTAATCATTCAGATCGCTCATATATCCAGCTCCTCATTCACATCTTCATCCTGGAGCAGCTCACTCATAGCCTTTAGCACATAGGCTACCGCCCTCCGCTTCCCCTCTTCAGTGGGACGTGCTAAATGAACTGTCATAAATGTGGTTACGGGATAGTAACGATTTCTGGATACCAGCAGAGTCCCATCATTGAAGTAACTAAGAACTATCTCGTCTTGATCTCCAACCTCTGCCTTTAATGAAGAGGTTATATCATTCTTACCTGCCCTACTGACTCGCATGTGCACCCGATCCTGAACAAATTCCAGCCTGCGCAGCACTCCACCGTCCATTACGTCTATTATGTCCATCCTGTCCATCAGAACCCTCCCGCCAGCCTGTAACGGTTCACGTCGATAGCTCTGTGTCCTGGGGCTATGCTCAGGATCTCGTCCCTGTCCTTCATAAACCGCTGCACATCAAAGTTCGGGCAAGTCTTGCGTGCCACGTCATAATGCCCCAGGAACATATTTGCAGGAACCTTCCAGATTACCTCGATCTCCCGGCACAGCACAGCCAGGCTATAGAACTGCTTAGGCGTGAAGTCCTTCACTCCGATCAGGCACACTCCCAGGCTCTTGGCATTATAGCCCAGCGTATGCGCGCCCACTTCCTTGCCCACCAGGATATTATCTCCGTCCACCTTCCGGCCCACTTCGATCATCCCGTCCATACAAGCCATATACAGCTTCTTCTGCCACTTCGTCTCCGGCACCAATAGCCCGTTCAATATCACCCAGTCATAGCCAATGTCATCCCAGCCGTTCTGCAGGTGCCACCGCCGGATCTCCGCGGCAGTCCCAAATTCACTGTCGCTGCAGTGGATGATTACATTCGTGATCTCAGCCATTCTGAGCCTCCTCCGTAGCGCAGGACGCCGATCCTGCGGCACCTTTCTGCCGATACATGCTCACACTCGCTCTTTCATGTGCCTTGGGATCAGCCTCTCGCACCAGCATCCGGTACCAGGCATATTCATTCTGGATCTTGATATACTGCTCTGCCAGTGTCCGCTTCCCATCCTTTTGGGCTTCGATCTCTTTCCGCAGCTTCCCATTCTCCTCTTCCAGCTCTTTAGCTCTCTCCCGGATCTGCTTGCTCTCTGCGCCCATAGCAGCCTGCTCCATGATCCCGTCCTGCCTGTCCTTGCCGCTGCGGATCAGCGCGCAAACCCAAAAGCCTGTTACTACAAGTGCATACAGCCACACGGCTATGATATACACCAGATTGATCGTTACTGTCATTTCTGTACCTCCTGTACACATTCTTTGAGTTGATCTATCACCTTTCTCCGCTCGGCTTTATCCAGCAGATTCCAGTGGGTTTTGCTAAAGTTGATCATCATATACGCCCGTAAGGTATGCTCTGGCCAGCCCGCCTTAGTCATCAATGCATGCATATACCGCCCCTGCTTGTCATATTCAAATTCCACTGGCTTTCCGCTCTTCCGGTAGCCCTTCACGATCTCCCACAACGCGCCTAACTGCTGCTCATCCAACGCCTTTAATGAGCGCCCAAAGCCCAACCCTTCCATAATGTAATGAAACACATAGTCACTCCACCCCAACCGCTTGATCCGGTGCGCCTGGATTAGCCTGCGCAGCTCTCTGCATCTCTGGCCGTCATTCCAGCTATTTCCTTCGTCATTCCTGCGACCGGGGTCCCCGACAGACAACTTGTTGGCTGTTGGGGTGGGAAGGCTGGAATCCAGCCCCATTAACCCATTAACCATTAACTCATTAACCACTTTTCCTTCCCCTCCCGCTTCATCCGGGATAAAATCCCCTTCTCGATCTCGCAGCCTATCCTGCTAACGTCTGCGCCTATTACATTCACGTAATTGCTCCCGTCCCAGGCCACCGCGCCAACGCTCGCCATTGCCTCCAAATACCTGTAAACCCATTGCCTGCTGCGCCCTATAGCAGCGCCAATCTTGCGCAGCGAACTCTCCGGCAGTGCCTCCTGCACCAGCCAGGCTCCCTCTACCGTAAACCTCCAGTCTCGTTCCACACTCGTTATGCTCTGGCCAAAGCAGCCACACACTATGTAGATCCCCGCCTCGATCTCCCTGATCTTTCCATCTTCCAGCCACTCCCGGATATACTTGCCTCCCCCCGTTAGCCCCGTCATCTCTTCAAAAGTCTTCTCTCCAAAGGGGATCCGGCACACCGCCACGAAGTTGTTTGCTATCTGTTTAGCTTGATTGTCTTTACGCTCATGCTTGCACATCTTACCCCTCCAAGTCCGCTACGCTGATCTTTTCCAGCTTCTTTACCCTGGCCACGCTCTCCACGCTGTGCATCAGCTTGATCGTGTCTCTCAGGGTCCCCTGGTTTCGCTTGGCGATATAGTCCACCAGGTCTTCGCCAAAGCCCACTTCCATCACCGTGGCCATCAAGATCGCGATGTCCTTCTTAGTCGGGCTTGCAAATTCGCAAAACACCCCGCATCTGTCGAAATAATAGCGGTTTATCTGATACAGCCTGTCCTTGGCGTTCTGCATCCCCACCAGGATCACCACGCATAGCGTTTGATCCACAATGTCCCGGATCGCGCCCAATATCTCATGCTGATAGCTCCGAAACGCGTAATCGATCTCATCGATCACGATCACGATCTCCGGATGCTCCCGCAGCAGCCCGATGCACTCTTCATAGATCACCGCCGCACTGCCCATCACCGGGTGGTTCCCCATCCCCAAATGACGCATTATCACCTGCTTCAGGCTCACTGCAAAGGTCTTCGGCGTCATATAGCTCTCCAGCCTCATATAGATCCAGCCCTTGCCATACGCCATCCGCTGCGCATACGTAGTCTTACCCAGCCCCGGATGCCCATATATCAGCCCCAGGCCCACCATCTCCAGCTTCGGTCGCGCCAGTAGATACTCCACGCACCGATCAGCCGCGATCACATTGCTCAGTCTTGCTAATTTCCCTTCTTTCATTTGTACCTCTCTATCGTTTGATTCCAATGATCTTTTGCATCTCGCTAAAACTCACCGTCTCAGCCAATTCCCCTTCATCATCTCTCAGCAGATCCTCCAGCAAGATCACCTTCTCACTCTTTCCGCTCTCCTCTGCGTCTCTGTGCTTCTGCGTCTCTGTACTCAAGGGTTCACCTGCTCCGCTCGCTATCCGCTCCAGCTCTGCCACCTCGTCATTCACATCCACCCGCTTCGCCACTTTAGGCTTCATCGGAGGATTCTTAAATAGCGGATTGTGCGCCTCTATAGCGGCATGCCTTTGGTCTATTATCTCCTGGTGCTTAGCCAGTTCCCGCTCCACGCCGTCCTTGCTCTTCTGCATCGTCATCTTTGCCACTTTCTGGATCAGCCCTGTCATCTGCTTCTGCTCTTTGATCTTGGCCTTCACCTGGTGATATGCCAATGGATTATCGCTCAAGACAGCAAAGCCGTGAACGCTCTCTTTCAGCTCCGCCTCGCAGATCAGATGGCTGCGCATATCATACACCAGGATGCTGTTCAAATCGCAGTAGTCATAGCGGATCACCACCGGCTGCAGCACATAGTCTATCATGGCGTTATCCCAGTATTTGTTGCCCATCAGCACTATACCGTCCTTGCGCACCTTCGTCCGCTCCGCCTTCAGCATCAAGATATCCAGCTCCCGCACATTGATCTCCCGGTCTGCTGGTCGCTCACTCTCCTCAAACACCTGGTAGGGACTCATCCCCTTCAGCCCGGAGTGTGGACGGTTGCCATACTTGTTTCTCACCCAGTCATAGGCCATCGTCAGCGCCTCGTCATAGCCCATCGGCTTGCCTTCAAACATCTTCTTAGCCCATTTCTCGTTACGCATCAGATGCGCTGGCTTGTCCGCAATGCTGGCACCCCGGAAGCTCCGCATAAACCGCTCCCACTCCTCCTGCATCGTCTTAAAAAATCTCTCTATGTTCTTGCTCCGGCCATTGTAAGGCGTTGCAAAATGCGCGTAAATGCCCAATCTCGGCAGTATCCCCGCCAGTTCCTTCTCCAGGTCATGTTCATCCGCTCTCTCGTGGAAGAGCTTGCTCTTAAACGCCCGTCCGTTATCCAGATATACCGCCCTGGGGATAAACCCCAGTTGCAGGATAGCGTTGCGCAGGGCAGTCAAAATATGTACGCTGTCCTCTGTATAGGCCAGGCTCGCGCCCACCGGGTACCGGCTTGCCCAGTCATAAAACATGATGAGTGTCAGCCTGGCGGGTTTCCCTGTCGCCGGATTGATTATATCGTTGCTGACTATATGTCCGTCTGCGATCAATACATCGCCAAACTTAATGTCGCTCATGTCCCGCAGGATGCTCGGAACTATGTTGTCATGCACCCACTTGTCTCCCAGCCGCGCTTGTCCCCACACCGCCGGATGTGCCGCTGCCCAGTCATTGCACCAGCGTTTCAAGGTTGCTACGCTGCTCGGGCTTTCCAGTCCGCTCTCCCGCGCCTCATCCTTCAGGTCAGTGATCGCGCTGCCGATTGATATCTTGCTGTCGCGCAGCAGCAGGTACAGCAGATAGTCCTGCTCAAATTGCGTCACCTTCCGGCCCCGCAGCATCGAGTTGTTCTTATGGACCAACTGGAACATATCCTGATCGCTCTCCTGCCACTTCTGATACCAGTGTCGCAGTCCCCGCTCGCTCCGCCGTCCCTTCAGCTTCTTCAAATCCGGCACCAGCTCACCCTGGTTATATTCCTGGGTGATCTTTGCCCATTCACTGGTCTTGCTCTCCGCGCCCCGCACCCGCCTGTCTATCTCCTGCAAAAGCAAGGCATATAGCTGAGCCTCATCCATCTTGTGATAGGGTACATACTCAATTACACTACCACGCTTAGACTTCATAGCCTCCATAGTGGAAGCGTCATCCTGACGCTTTTCAGTCCCGGAGGGACGGCATTCCATAGCCTGGGGTGGAGCGGAGCGGAACCCCTGGTCACCATCCCCCACACCACCCAGCCCTGGAAGGGCGGCACTATCTCCGTCCATCCCGTCCATACCGTCCATCGCCTGGTCACCGATCTCCACGTTCCCGTCATTCCAGCGAAGGCTGGAATCCAGGTCTTTGAGTGCAGTGGTTGTCAGTGGCAGGTTGTCAGTCGACTGGTTGTCAGTGGTTGTCAGTGGCAGGTTGTCAGTGGTTGTCAGTGGCAGGTTGTCAGTGGTTGTCAGTGGCAGGTTGTCAGTCAACTGGTTGTCAGTGGTTGTCAGTGCATACCATATTTCGTATGCTACTCCACCTTTACCACGTCCAGATACTTCCCTGGTCTTATACTTGCCCTTGGATATGCCTTTCAGCACCGCCTGCCTACTCTTTCCCGTAAGCTCTGCATATTCCTTCACACTCACCCAAGATCCCGTAGATCCTGTCGATCCCGTCATCTGCGTTCCATTAAACTCTTTCACAATTCCTACATCTCCTTATAATCCCCCACATCTCCGTTTCAAATTAAGAGGGCGGGGGGCGTCGACTCCACTCCCGCCCCGGAGTTGTAGGGTGTGTTTGCTTATTTCAAAATTCAAAGCAGCCCACCGATCGCAGCCAGGTTGTCTGTATTCACCCCTCTTCACCGGGGATATCCTTGCATGCATGCCGTCGGCCTGGCGTATATAATGGGCTGCTTTTAATCCTGAATAGTCTCTGCTTTTCTCTGCTTTTCTCTGTGTCCTCTGTGGTTCAAAACAGCGGCTCTGGCCGGGCTGGGCTTCGTCCCCCGCTCCGGATCCGCAGAGCCGCCTTGACAAATTTAGGGACGCCCCAATCCTGCTCTTAGTCACCAAACTAATAGAATAGGAGCGTCCCATGCTTATCGATCTACGTGAATCTTCTCTCGCTGATATCCGCTTTTTGATCACCAAAAAGCAGCTGCGCGAATTGCTTAAAGAACGTGTATATAGCCTTTTCAATCTTGACGAAGGTCTTGGCAAAAAGCGGTACCCGGATGAAACATACCGCAAGGCTCTGCAATCCACCATCATCTTTGGTGCAGACACCCTTATGGATGTTTTTGAGTCTTTCTCGGATGCCGATGATGCCACTAAAGACATTGTTGCCTCATTTCTCCGCTTCAGGCTCTGTGCTTATTTTGATCACTCTATTACTATCCCCGTCGGCAACAACCTTATAGATATGTTCATATTCTCCCTGCTCCATACGGCGGAATCCGTCCTCATTCATCAGGTCGTAAGCAAAAACCCGCCCCTTGATACCAATGAATATGACATCTTTGGTAGGCACCGGGATCGCCGCTAATATCCTCTCTAAATGCGCCTGTACCCGCATATTCTCGGCCATGACTTGAAACCTGTTCTTCAGCCTGGTTGTCTCGCTCAAAGCCTCTTGTCCTGAAGGCTCAACCTTGGGCTTTACCAGCTCATAACGCAGCTCCTTTCCATCCTCCAGCGGTATTGATATAGTCTCAGGTGCTTGTTCACTAAGGATTGATCTGCATATCGGGCAATCATATTCACCAAACTCCCTGCGCTCAAACGCCTTGCCGTTGTCCAGCTTCACAAAGAACCTCTCTATTGGCTTGGCTTTGGCATCATAGGGTAGGCTTTGATACACGATATGCCCCGGCGCATAACCCGGAAACGGATCATCGATCTTGATGATTACCAGGTTGGGGTCACTGCTCACATCGATGCTGAAGTTCTCAATTAGCGATCCATTGTAGTAGAACTTGTAATACCCGTTATCCGGATTGCCCCTGATTATCTCTAACTGCCGCACCGTCAGCTCACGATCAACGTCCCTACGGTACTTCTCGCTGCTGATCCCATGCTGATACGTCCACCGCAGCTTTCTCTCGCTGATTAAGTACTCCTGCCCTTCTCTGAATTGAAGCATAAACTCTTTCACCGTGCACCCCCTACAGGGCAGCTGCTCATCCTGCGAATAATTCTGTTCACCAGGGCACACCTACCTGTTGTTTGCGAGCTCTTCCCTCCACCAAAACCGCTGTTTTCCGGTAAGATGTAGTGACTGCATTTTTTGCAGTTCTTCTCTGTCATCTCACACCCCCAACCTTCATTCCCAAAGCCTTATGAAACTCCCGGTTGATCTCCATCCCCCGTCCATTCCGTCCATCCTGTCCATTCCGTCCATCCCGGCTCTCCAGTTCAGGACTCACCTGCACCCGCTCCACCCCGTTTATCCGGGTCCAAAGCACTACCAGTCTCTTCTTGTCTTTCATCTTGTACCTCTCATGTTGTTCTTTTTCGTGATATATGCATATATCTCCGCTCGGCGCGCTTCCGCGTCCCGGTGCCCGGAGAGTATCATCTTGATGTATCCGTAGCTTAGCCCCAAGCCCTCACTCAGCTCCCTCCGGCTGATCCGCCGCCGCGCCATCTCCGCCCGTAGTGCCGAGGCTTCCATTTTTTTCATTGACATCTAATCACCTCTCATTTATCTTGTGTCTATATGGTAACATCATAACGAAACTAAGTTATGTTGTCAAGAGAAAAGAAACGAAAATTCGTTATAGCGCAGGATGGATGGATTACAAAATACTGTTACATGAGCTTTTAGATACGCTGAATCTCAGCAAAAAAAAGTTTGCTGAAACGATTGGAGCGTCTCAAGGCAACGTATCAGATTGGTTTAATAAGCCCAATGCCAGGCCATCAATTGATGCTTTGAAACGAATATCAGATACCCATAATGTCAACCTCAACTGGCTCATCACAGGCGAAGGCGAAATGTTTAATAATGTACGCGCGCGTGAGGCTGCCCTCTCCAAGTTCATCCGCCTCCCCGTAGTGGGCGATATCGCAGCCGGATTCCCCACTGAAGTGGTACCGGATGAACCCTCTGAATTTATCGAGGTCTCTACCACCCTGCTCACCCTCCCGCCCCCGTACTTCGTCTTCCGGGTCGATGGTGAGTCCATGCTCCCCGTCATCCATCCCGGTGACTATGTTGTGCTCTCCAATGGCATTGTAGGTTTCAAAAACAACCACCTGAACGGCAAAATCTGCGCCTTCCGAACCGCCGATGGCATCACCCTGAAGCAGTTTGTCCTCGATCCCCGCACCCGCACTACCTGGTTGTGGCCTATCAATAGCAGTTTTAAACCCATTCCTTTCACCAAAGATAACCCCGACCTCACGCTGATCGGCGTCCTGGTCCTTTCAATACGTAAATATACTTAGAAGGAGTATCCTATGAAACAACTTATCTGTGTTGCCCTGCTTATCCTTATGCCATTTATGGTCTTTGCGCAAAACTATTCTTTGTCTCTGCGTGGGTTAAACGAGCGTATTACCTGTGATGTCCTTGGCTCTGCCAATGGTTACCTGTATTATCAAACCCCTACTGCATCTATGGTCGTAGTGCCTTTATCATCAGTGAAGAACCTCTATCTGGGTAGCACCGATCTTGCACCTCGCTTGATCAGCGGTCAAAACATCCCTTTTAAGTCAGATATTATGGCTTTTATACCTTCCTTACCGGACTCAATCATTGCGGTAAATAACGCCAATCTTATCCAACAGCAGCAGACTACCGAACTCAGGGGCATTAAAAACACTCTCCAGGTAATAGCAGCCTTCACTTTAGCCGCTGTTGGCGTCACGATATACTCGGCAACGAAGAAGACTAAATAGAACTATTTTTGTAACTCCTGCCTACTCCTGCTATCTCCTGCGACAGTATTTTCACTTTCTGTCTTCTCCAGGCAGGTGGCAAAGCATGCCCATAGATCGGCATGCAAGAATGGTGAGCTTTCATGCAAGAATAAATGAGCTATGTTTCACCTAAAAACACCCTCATCCCCTTTACTGATCAGCAATAAACACTTGCCCGCTTTTCAAATCTGCATTTTCAGCTTTTCCCGTCTTCTTCCGTCCCCATTTGCAAGAATGGTGATCCAAACACGTCCAAATCACCCCTAAATCGCTCCAAACCAGTCCAAAGCCAAAACACCCTTATCTCACAATACTATCGTCACTTATCCCCACTTTTGCAAGCTGCACCTCCATGCAACTTTGGGTGCCTCTTTACACAGATTTTTAGTGATTTACCTGCACGATCAGCTTTTGATGAGGCTTCCGCCATCTATGGGGATTTCATGTTTTACCACAAACTCCTTTCCCTTACCTATTTATCACCGCAATTTGGAGTTGACAGTTTTCCTTTATCCCCGATAAGTGATAAAATCATTACCTATCGGATAGCGGTAGGGATTTTTTCCATATGGAGTTACCTATGAGTATAGTCATACAAGAAGTCACGACGCCTGCGCAGATGAAGGACTTCGTCTATTTACCGGAGAAGGTCAATGCCGGCAGAGCGAACTGGGTTCCCCCTTTCTATGCCGATGACATGCGAAGCTTCGATTCGAAGCGCAATCCTTCTCATGCCTATTGCGACAAGATCTACGCCCTGGCGTATCAGAACGGGAAACCCATCGGCAGGATCGCCGGGATCATAAACAAGCGTCTCAACGAGCGTCAGAACACGCGTCATGCCCGTTTCGGATATTTTGATGCGACGGATAGCTTCGAGGTCACCTCGGCTCTGATCGATTACGTCGAGAAATGGGCAAAAGCCAAAGGGATGGTCAAGCTTGTCGGTCCGATGGGCTTTACCGAAGAGGATCCGGAAGGCTTCATCATCGATGGTTTCGATGAGACTCCGAGCCTTGCCTCTTTCCAAAATCCGCCCAGTGTCCCCGGCTATATGGAGAAGCTCGGTTATGGCAAAGAAGTGGACTACGTCGTCTATAAGGTGACGGTCGCCACAGCCAAGACCGAGATCTACCGCAAGATATTTGACCGGATCAACCGCAATCCGGATTTCATCATCAGAGAGTTCACCAAGACCAGCGAGCTCAAGCCCTATATCCTCCCGATCTTCCATCTGATGAACGAGACCTTTACTCATCTCTATGGCTACTCGACCTTTGAGGAGCACGAGATGCAGGATCTGGCGGATCGCTATCTTCCCGTCGTCGATCCCCGTTATATCAAGTCCGTGTTTAATGCTGCTGGTGAGGTCATTGGCTTCATCATCGCCATCCCGAACATGGCAGAAGGAATCCGCAAAGCCAAGGGCAGAATGTTCCCCTTTGGGTTCCTGCACATCCTCGCAGCCCGTAAAAAGTCCAAGATCCTCGATCTCTACATGGGCGCGATCAAAGAGTCCTACCGCGGAAAAGGCGTCGATGTCCTTTTGGGATATTCTCTCCTGGACACCTGCTCCAAGACCGGGATCGAGTTTATGGACAGCCATCACGAGCTCGAGAACAATACCCAGATCAGAGCGGAGATGGAACGCGCCAAAGGCGAGATCTACAAACGCTTCCGCATCTACCAAAAAGAACTGGGCTAAGCAAGCTTTCCCTTCTGAATAATACACCAAAAAGCCTGACCGGCTATCATTCTCCCGGTCAGGCTTTTCTGTATCCGCCCCTATTCCGGATCCGGGATCAAACCGCTGTCATATCGGCATCATATCGGCAAAACACCCGATATGATACCGGTATGATACCGATAAGATGGCGGAAGGATAGCGGTTCCGAAACGGAAAAGAAAAAGGGAGAAACCGAGTTTTCGGCTTCTCCCTGATAAGTATTAGCTGGTGATCGGCTATTTGAGGATCAGGACCTTGGCATTGGAGACCTTAGCATCGGATAGCATCCGAATCAGGTATATCCCGCTGCTGCAATCAGTTCCATTCTTGTCCTTACCATCCCACCAGAGCTGATGCGCACCGCGGGTCAGACCGCTGGGCTGAAGTTCACGCACCAGTCTTCCGCGGCTGTCAAAGACTCGGATCGAGACCGCTGCATCGCGCTCCAGTTCATAGCTAAGGAAGGTTCCCTGAGAGAAGGGATTGGGGAATATCCCACGGATTCCGGTCGTATAGGTGACCTGCGGAGTACCGGGGTCATTGATCCCGTTATAAACGATGCTGATCGGACCGTGATAGCCGTTCTCGCCGTTGATGTCGAGGTTCTGGAGCCAGTAGTAATACTCGCCTGCGCCGGTCAGCTCCCTGTCCGTATAGACGTAGGACTGCTGCTGAGAAGTATTAGTCCCGGAGATCAACGGACTGGTGATCGTCGCCTGCTCCAGCACGGGACTATCGCCCCGGAGGACGTAGTAACCCAGGACACCGGTCTCGGATTGGCTGATCCACTGGAGGTTAATATAGTTCTCCGCGTTGATCGTTGCCGTGAAGGAAGAAAGCTCCACGGGAAGGGTCTGATCCCCGGTCAGAGAGATCTCGAGGACCCCACGGGAGGACTTTGCCAGCCCGGAGATCGTGACTACGGTCTGGAGTGAATTTCCGCTGAAACTATCGACGGCATGTGGGACACCACCGAGGGTGCAGATCACGCTTGAAGGCGTCGCATTCAGTCCGGAATGGTGGATCGTGTATGTCCCGTTCAAAGCAGAGTTATTCGAGCAGGAAACGCTGTATTTGATCCCTTCGTCGATGGTCGCGACGCTGACCGCGTAGTCATCGCTGGACGAGGCTACGGGATCGATGAGGACGGTGTTGTTCGCATAAGTTGGCAACGCCGGAACTTCGACGAGGGTCGCGGCACCGGCAATGGCGGTATTGGCACCGGTTCCGGTGTTGACCGCGGTGGTCGTCACGCTGATCAGATTGGAGTTTTCACTCGTATCCCCGGCGTTGTAGGCACGCACCCGGTAGCTATACTGCGTCTCAGGGGTCAGACCGCTGATCCGGACGAGGTTTTGGCTAACGGGAAGGTTCGAATATCCCGCCAAAGGAGAAGCTGCGCTGATCGAATGGGAACCGAGCCCGGAAGCCGTGTCCGTCGCGTACATATCCCACTCCGTGCCGAGGGTCGGGAAACTCGTGGCAGGATTGGTCGTCAGACCTGAATTGACGGTCGTTTTCCGGCGAAGGGTCGCGTCGAGAGTGGTCAGAGTTCCGCTGGACCAGTTCGTGCCGGGATCATAGCCGATTGAGCCGAAGATATCGACGTAGTCGTAGGCTGCGCCTTTGCACAGGGCGAAAGCATCGTCTCCGTTGAAGTTGACCGCACCGTTGGTGATCGCGGTCACTCCGCCGGGAAGGGTCAAAGCCGCGGAGGAATTCTTGAGCACGACGCAGGAACCATTGGGCAGTGATCCGGTCAGTGCCGCGGTCGCATTCGGGGTCGTCGAGCCGTTGGGGTAGATACGGAGAGAATATGCGCTTAGATCGACCGTGGCACCCGTGCCATTGAAGATCTCGACATATTTGTTGTTCGAAGTCCCCTCGACATACTCGCTGATGAACAAGTCAGAAGCCAAGGCGGAAGAGCCGGTGAATACGTCGATGTAATATCCTGTAGCGCCTGCAACGCTGTTCCATCGGGCAGTAAAGCCTTCGTGGGAGACGGCGGTCGCGTCGATCGCAACGGGATCTGAAAGATAAACGATCGCATCGGTCGCTTGGGTGATCGGTGCGGAATAGGCTCCATAACTCTCGTTATAGACCGCTCGAACCCGGTAATAATAGGTCGTGCCTTGCGTCAGACCGGTGATCGCGAGGCTTGTCCCCGTGACGGGAAGATTCTCATAGCCGGTGACGAAACTGGTGAAGCTTAAGTTGGTCGAGAGATCAAGCTCGTAGTCCGTGATCCCGGATGCAGCCTGCCAATTGGCGGTAAAGCCGGTGTAGCCGATCGCGCTCGCAGCCGATGCCGTCACGGTCGGGATATCGTTATCGATGATCTCAAGGTTGAATCCGGCATAGTTCCCCGCTGCGGCGGATGTCCCGCCACTTACGTTGATCAGGGAGAAGGAAAGGGTCTCCGTGCCTTCCAGGATCGAGTCGTCGGTGACGGTCACCGTGATCGTCTTTGCCGTGCTGCTCCCGGCAGGGAAGGTCACGCTCTGGGTCGTATAGTTCGCTATGTCGGAGGCGGTTCCGGAGCTTAGGGCGATCTGGGCGGAAGTCGCTGCCGTGGCGCTGGGATTGGTGATCTGAACGGTCAGGGTCACGGTGCCGGCAGATTCGTTGACCACGGCGCTGGCAGGGCTGAAGTTCACGAGAGTCGTCGCAGCTGCGCCACCCCAGATCTGGGCGACGTATTCCGGGTGATCGACGAAAGGATTACGGTTCCCCTGATGCGCATAGACGGCAGTGTTGCGGGCAAGCTCCGCAGCATCGACGGCATCTGCGTTGTGCCAGGTGATCAGGGTCTCGAGCATATCGACCCCACCCTGGCTCAGGGTCATGTTGTAGCGGACGCTAAAATATAGCAAAGCTCTGGCAAGATTGCCCTTATGCTGATCGGCAGGTTCGAAGACATCGTCTCCGGTGGAGTTCGTTCCACGTTTGCTGACGTAGCCGTTATAGACCGGGAAGGTGCTGGTCGTGGTCGTGACCACATCGAAGGGAAGGTTCCCGCGGGAAGAATTGACCGTGCTGTTGGTCACAAAGAGATGATGAACGTCCGCCTTCTTGATGCTCGCCTCGGAAGTCCCGAACCAGCTCTGGGCATAGGTGTGCTCGGTATTGGGGTCGGAACTGCCGTTGTATGAACTGTTTATCGTGTAGTCCTTGCCTGTATAGACGCAGCGAACCACACCGGAGTTGTTGTCCAGTTCCTGGAAAAGGAAGGTCTTAGCGCCGTCATAGCTGGAATAGGTGTTGTTGTCGATGAGGTCGTGCAAGCCGGTCTTGAGCGCTGTTCCGGTCAGACCAGAGACGGGATTGTAATAGCCGTTGAAAGGATCGCTGGCGGAAGTCGTCACCGAGATGACGTTCGAGGATATGCTTGTCCCGTTGGAATTATAGGCACGCACGCGATAGAAGTAGGTCGTGGAGTTTGCGAGTCCGCTGACCGTCTGCGAGGTGCTTGCAACGCTGAGATTGTTGTAGCCTGAGACATACGAGGCAAAGGTATTCACGGTTGAGACGTCGAGGTAGTAAAGAGTGGCGCCGCTCACAGCTCCCCAGCTTGCCAGGAAGGAGTTGTAGGTGACGGAGCTTGCGGCATTGGCGACGGGAGCAGAGGGCGGAGAAGAGCCGCTCGTGGTGAAGGAGAGCTCGTCCCCATAGGCAGTCCCGGTCGTGTTAGTCGCGTAGGCTCTAACATAGTAGAGAGTTGCAGCAGCGAGACCAGTGATGTTGCTGGTAAAGGTTCCCGTCCCGCTGCCATCGGTCGTTTTGCTTCCGGAGATGGTGGGATTGGCAGAAGTGCTCCAGCAGACGCCTCTGGCAGTCACGGAGCTTCCCCCGTCAGAGGTGACGTTACCGCCGCTGACGGCAGCAGCGGTCGTGATCCCGGAGATCGCAGTGGTCGTCACGGTCGCCAATCCGGTAGCGGAAGCTTGTGTCAGCAGGATGTTATCGAGGTAAAAGCGGTTGGAGCTTGCTACTTTGGCTTGGATCCTTATCTTGGAGCTTGCGGTTCCCCCGGTGATCGGTACGTTGATGACCAATACGCTCGCAGGGATCGCTATGTCGGCTCCCACTTGAGTGAAGGTCGTCCCGTCCGGCGCATGCAGCACCTGCACATACTTCCCTGCATCAGATCCATATTGGAGGAGAGAGAAGCTAAAGGTCGCAGCGCCTGAATTGGCGGAGATGTTCACCGTGGGGATGGTGATGATCCCCTGACCGGATGAGGAGCCCATCTTCAATCTGCCGGTGGATTTATAGACTTTGGAGCCTGTCCATCCATCAGGATCGAGGTCAGTATCGAGGGTGCTCCCGATATCCGTGGATCCATCCGCGGAGATCGCGTCATATACACTAAAGTTCTGACTGAGGATCGTCGTCTGTCCCGCAAGCATCATGTAGCCGAGAACGACGAGTAGTAGCAGCGTCACGCGTTTAATAATCATGTGTCCTGTCCCGTATAGTGTGTTTTGGTATTTTCACCAAGTATATCAGCAGGTAAAAACCGTCAAGGAAAGAACCAATCTTTGCATGATATTTGACCCATAAAAAGCGAGAGACGCGGTGAGGCGTCTCTCGGGGATATCTGTCCGCTAAGTAATGCGGTATTATTTGATAAGCATCATCTTGCGGGTTTCGTTCGTGTTGCCGCTGGAGATCCTGGTGAAGTAGATCCCGCTGGAAACGGGCTTCCCGGCATCGTCCAGACCGTTCCAGACGACAGTGTGGCGACCGGCTTCCATGCTACCGCTTGCCAAGCTTCTGATCTTTTGTCCGCGAACGTTGAAGACCACGAGTTCGGCTTCCGTTCTAAACGGGAGTTCGAAGCTGATCGTCGTCTCGGGGTTGAACGGATTGGGATAGTTCCCAAGCTGGTAAGAAGTAATGGCGGGACTGATGGGATCATTACCCGCGACAGGGTAGTTGATCAGGAGTTCCATGAACATCGTTCTTCCGCCGTCGCAGGTCGGGTGATAAGGCGGGGTCTGGTTGAAAGAGCCCCATGTATAATCATCATAGAACATCAGACCAAGCTTCGCGATGGGGTTTCCACCGGCTTGGCCGACGTATATCATCTCATCTGCGGGATAGACGTACATGGGCTTGATCCCAGCCATCTGCGGGGTCTCGATGTTATTAAGGACCATCGGTTCCGTCCATGTAGCGCCATTATCTCTGGAGACAGCGATGTAGATCTCCGGGACGTTTGCCCAGGCGGAGTAGTCCGTATCGGAATAATAGTTCGCCATTCTGGCTCTCCAGGAGTTCTGCCAAACCATCGCCATCAGACCCTGGGCATTCGCCTTGGTGATCTTGATGCCGTTGTAGTGGAAGGTCATAGCATCAGAAGAAGCGGCAGCGTCCCAAAGCGGGAAGTTCCAGTCCGTGACCATATTGGGATAATAGCCGTTTGTGGCGTCTCCGCCCCAGCTATCGACGACGCCCCAAGGAGCTTCCATATCCCACGGGGTGAAGGTCGTGTTCACGGTATCGGTCGGGTCTTTCTGAGGATAGACGTCCTTGACGGAGAATTCGTGAGACACAGGGTCAAAGACAAACTGCTTCACGAATTGCAGGTTCGGATAGTAGGTTCCTTCGTTTGTGGAAAGAGCCCAGAGAGCCGGGACGTGCAGCTTGCCCTGATTGTCGAACATGGCGTTAAGGTGACTGGAATTGGCGATATTCCAGGAAAGAGCCGTATCGGGATAAGGAACATCACTGTCATTGGCAAAATAGCCATCGGTAGTCGTCGCGGAAGCGGGCGGATTCCAAGTGGCAAGGTTGCTATAGTGGGTATAGCGGGTCCAGGTTCCGGCACCGTAGTTATCGCAAACGAAGACGTCCATATCCGGCTCGTCGATCGTGTTGCTCTCGGCATCGGTCGCATAGTGATATCCGGCATAGTAAAGGTTTCCGGCATCATCGACAGCCACTGCCATCTGCGGTCTGCGCCATTCCGTCGCATTATGGTTCCAGTCGTCCAGGGTCGGGATCGTATTGTAGTTCCAGACCAGATCGACGTCATTGTTTATATCGGTATCGGCATAATCGGCATACGCGATATACACGTTCTCGGAAGGATTGGCAGCGTGGCTGACGAAGTTCCGCATCAGCACGAAGACTCTCTTCTTGTCCGGAACCGGTGAGGGTCCGATCACGACGGTCGGCCAGATGAATTCGTTATCCGAAGTAGGCTCAAAGCTCGGAGGATCGATGGTCACAGGCGAGTTGCAGACGATGTCCGTCTGGTTGAAGAGCCCGGCAAGACCGTCGAGGAACATATCGGAGGTCACGAGGGTCTCCGTGTTGCTATCGGTATCGACGTTGGCATGCCAGGAGTAGAACGTCTTGCCATTTTCCGGATCGACCGCGAGAGAACCAAATCCTTCATGGATCTGAGTCTCGGTGATCTCGTTGTTATTGAGAACCGCGCCGGTATTGCTGATATAAGCATAGAACTGGCGACGGGTAGCGGTGGGCTGACGTCTCGCATGGTAGGTGAGGAAATATCCACCACCGGCAGCTTGCGGGATGAGCTTGATCGGCAGTCCGTTGTATCCACCGATCATATAATCGTAATAGTTTGTCAAAAGTGAGGTAGGGGCGACGCTAAACGTAAACGTCGGGGCTACTCTGGTCTCAGGATAGGGACTACCCTTGGGACTCGGGACAGCCTTGTGGGGATCACCCGGCTGCATGATATCGGCAAAGATCATGCCCATCAGCAGGAGGGCAACAGTGACAAGTAACAGCTTTTTCATCCTTGTTCTCCTTTATTGTTAAAGTGACTCTATTTTTATGCCGGGTCATTAAGCCCGGCGATCCAAACCATTCGGACGAGGTAGCGTGTTAGAGCGTCCAACCACCTATTCTATCAGCAATATACCTTCCAAAATAGAAAATAACTGCCAAAGATAATGTGTCAAGGTTTTTCCTGATACGCCTGAAAAGGATTTCCTGATGTTTTCGCGGCTATTTGTTCCGGATCAGCCTTCCGCACGATCTCCGTATCTCTCTGTATTGCATCGCATAAGCAGTGCCCCTACGACAGATCGTCGGCAAGAAGATCCTTGCCTGATGAGCTGATATAGGTGAACTAAACTGTTGATGCGATTACTCATTAACTTTGAATATTATCGGCGGAAGGGGGTACTGATGATGCTTTCTCCCGGATTTTTGTCCACTTGATTGACATTCTTTGGTGACATGGTAAAGCTGTTGACAGTCCGGAGCCGAGGAAGAATGTCTTTCAGGCTACATAGACCATCCAGAGGGCTTCCCTATCGCAGGAGTGGTATCAGACCGACATCATATCAATAACATATCGGCATCATATCGGCAGTTTTGCCGATATGATGCCGATAAGATGCCGGGTTGATCCCGATTGGAACCCCTAACTGATAAGAGGGAGGCTCGGGCGGGAAATCGGATCAATAAACGATAATGGGCAGCGCGCGGGAACTTTTTGGAGTCTTGACCCGCAGGATGTATTTGCCGGCGGGAACGCGGTCTCCGAGGGAGTTCTTCGCATCCCAAGACCATTCGTGCATCCCCGCGTTTGCCTTAAATCCGCTGTTCTTGAGCTTCCTGCCTCGCAGGTCAAAGACGCTGATCTCGACCAGACTCGTCTCTTTGAGGTCAAAGCTCAGGGTCGTGGTCTTGGTAAAAGGATTGGGGTGGGCAGAGAGGTCGCCGATGATCGCCGGTGCGGTCGGATCTCCTGCTTCGGAAGAGGATTGGACATTCCAGACGATATCATAGGAAAAGGTCCCTTGGCTGACGCGGCATTTGAGGACGTGAGCACCGGCAGTGAAGGCGGATTCAAAGATGAAATCGGCTTGCCCGGTCTGCAACTGGTCATCGATATACCAGGCAAAGGTCTCTCCCCCATTCTGAGAGGTTGCCTCGACGATGAAGGTCTGCGGAACTCCGGTCTCGGCATAGACGGGGCTGTCATTCGGCGGGGTCAGAGTGCCGATATCGAGATCGACGATGCTCAGGGTGAGGATATTTACCGGAGTGAGCGGAAGACCGTTGGCATTGGTCGCGACCTGTCCGATCTGGAGGACGGTATCCAGCCCCTCGATGACCTTGCCAAAGATCGCATAGCTCCCGTCGAGATGCGGTGCCGGAGCAAGAGTGATGTAATACTGGGAACCGGCGGAGTTTGGCGCGGAAGTCCGAGCCATGGCGAGGATGCCTGCCTGATCGTGATGAAAACCGGGGTAGAACTCGTCCTGAATGGTATATCCGGGACCGCCATAGCCTGTGCCCAGCGGGTCTCCGTCCTGGATGACGAAATTCGCCACGACGCGATGGAAGATGAGATTGTTGTAAAAGCCGGAATTTGCCAGAGTGATGAAGTTACCCGCCGTGATCGGGGTCTGATCATCATAGAGTTCGCAGGTGAAGTCCCCCATCGAGGTGTGCCATTTGGCAAATTGCAGTCCGCAGAGCCCGGTCGCCAAGATAAGTATTAAAACCGGTAGTAAAATTCGCTTCATTCGATCCTCCCTGAACCGATATATGGAACGAGGAGCGGAAAGTCCCGCTCCTCGCTATGTTCAATGTCACATTTTTACACTGACGTTTATATTCCTGAACCGTGCCGGGGCTACCCCGTGGGATAGCTGCATGACCTGTCCCGGCTCGCCTTTTCCGCAATGGAAAGTGCTGTGATATTCCCATTCTTCCGGTCCGCAGATTCGGTCGCAGGCATTCCAGAAGTCTTTGGTGATGCCGAAATAGGTGGGTTCTTTGACGATGCCGGTGATCCTTCCTTCGCGGATAACGTAGCCGATCTCGGTCGTGAACTGGAAGTTATTGCGGTTGTCGTCGATCGACCAGGTCTTGGTGTAATCGAGATAATAGCCGTGTTCGGTCTCGGAGATGAGCTTCGCGAGGGATCCCTCACCGGGAGCAAGGCAGAAATTGGTCATCCGCACCAAGGGGAAGTCGTCGGCAAAAGACGCCTTCATATTAGAAGAAGGCTCCAGCCCGAGTTCGTGGGCGATATGACGCGAGGTCTGCTGATCGACGAGAATGCCGTTCTTGATGATATCCGCACGCTTGCCGGGGACACCTTCGTCGTCGATGGGGTGATAGCCCAGCCCGCGAGGATCGGTGCTGTCGCTGTAGATATTGACGATGTCCGAGCCATATTGGTAATTACCGAGCATGGCAGGTTTGATGAAGGTCTTCCCTGCGTAGGAGATCTCCATGCCAAAAATGCGGTCGGCTTCCGTCGCGTGACCGACTGATTCATGGAGTTGCAGAGCCAGATGTCCGTTGCCGATGATGATGTCGGCACGTTCATCGGTGATGACCGGCGCGGAGAGCAGATCGGTCGCTTCCTTGATGATGGTCTCGGCATTTTCCTCGAATTTCTGCTGATAGAAGAGCTCAAATCCGGCTCTTCCGGCACTCATGTGTCCGGGCCAGGTCCGGGACTGGATCTGTCCGCTATCGGCGGAGATCACGCTCATGATCGGCAAGGTGTTGTAATATGAAGTATGGCTGTATGAACCTTCGGAATTGATATAGAACTTTTCCTGACGCATGAACTGACCGCCGACATAGGAATGGACGATCTTGCTCTGAGGTTTGATCATCTCCGCGAGCTTGCCCAGATAGGAGAGCTTTTGCTCTTTATCCATAGTAAAGGGGTTGATCTCGGGGGTGTGATGATATTCGGCGACGGATGCCTTGAGCGCGGGGAAGGTCACGGGCTTGCGGATGAATTCCGCTCCGCTTCTGGCGTTGGTAATAGCTTTGGCAATGAGTTTTTCGATATTGGCAAGGCTAAGATCACGGCTACCGGCAAAACCCCAGCAGCCCTTGATCAGGACGCGGATGCCGATAGCGAGACTATCCATCGAACTGGCGTATTCACGCAGGAAACCGTTTTGGAAGAATATCCCCTCGTTATCGGTCTTGGTGATCCTTACATCGGCAAAGGTGATCTCGGGGCTGTTCAGTTTGGCGATCGTTGATTTGATGAGTTGTTCCACTTCTGTGCTCCTTAGATGGTCTTTGTCGATGAAGTAATGTTAAAGTCTTTGACCAGCGCATGCGGGGCTTTGGTCGCTTCGATGCTGAAGAATTCGTAGTTTCCGGAGAAGGGAACGGTCACGCTCTTGTTCTCAAGACTCAGGACGTTCTTGAGGATGCGGTCGATACACTCGGTGAAGCGAAGGTTATTCACGACCTTGGTGATCTTGCCGTCTTCGATCAGGAATGTTCCATCGCGGGTAAGCCCGGTCAAAGAAGTCTCACGTTGGTTGATGAAGTTCATATAGTGCAGGCTGGAGATGTAGAGTCCTCGCTTTACCCCGGCAAAGAGCTCGGGCAAGGTGCTGGTGCCAGGGGTGATCTTGAGGCATTCTGCGGTGTTGCCGTTCTTTGGCAGACCGGTCTTGTGAGAGAAATAATTGGAGCACATAAAGCCTTTGAAGACACCCTTCTCGACGAGGGTCAGAGGGTTGTAGGCATGACCTTCGTAGTTGTAATCGCTGGTGATCAGGTCCGGATCCGTGGGATCGTCCACGATGGTGATCAGCGAGGGGAAGATAGCCTCGGCGATCCTGCCTTCAAAGTAGCTGGAGTGCTGGTCCAGGGAACGCGCGCTCATCCCGCCGGCGAGGTATTGAACGAACTCGGCAAGGCATCTCGGAGCGAGGATCACGTCATAATGACCCGGTTCCACATCGACTACCTCGTTCGAAGCATGCCCGATCTTCGTCAGAAGCCCCTGCGTAAAGGCAGCTTGGTCAAACTTTGAGAGGTCCTCACCGCCGAAGGTCTCCAGAACCGTGATCTGCGAAGTGTTGTGCACGGCTTTGACCTCAAGATAGATCGGAGAGACTTCCCAGGACTTATCCAGTCCGTTGCTGTTGATCAGGCGGTGTTCCTCGCGGTTGCAGATGAAAGTCCCGTAGATCTCGAAGTCGTGTTGATCAGTGGCTTTGGCGATCTCGCTCAGGATCGCGGTCTTTTTGCTCAAGGGGATGTCCGTGACATTATTGGGCTTGGCGCGGTGCGGAACGGTCGTTGGGTCGTTTTCGATATCCACAAAGTCCGGGTCTTCAGGTAGCATATCGATAAGTGACAGAGCGTTTGCCAGAGCGGAGTCCACCTTTTCCGGTGTGGGAGTGTCTATGTTCAGGGAATAGGATTTCCTTCCCTTGTAGATAGAGAGGTCAAGGGCGATGTTGTCCTTGCTGATGTTGTAATTCGTCTGAGAGTGATAGAATCTCAGAAAGTCGGTCTGCCAGCGTTTCTCGCTGATGACGAACTGCAGTTCGGGATGGCTCTCCAGCTTGTGCAGGAGATGGTCTAAGTAAGAATTCATTACCGGCTCCTAAATCCAGGTAGTTTTGTTGTGCCGACGTTTGGGATTGGTGTGTCTGGGGAGATACTCCCCGGTCGGGTTTGAGGTCTTTTTGCCGGAGAAAGCGAGCTCCCCGCGTAACCAGACTGATCTGATCGCGCCGTCGAGGGTTTGCGAGTCTCCGGCGGAGTTTTTATAATTGGTTTTACCTTCGGGATCGAAGATGACGAAATCAGCGTCGCTGCCGGCTTCCAAGGCTCCCTTTACAGGATAGATGCCGAGACGCTTGGCTGGATTCTCCGAGAGCATCTTGATACAGGTGGCAAGGGAGATCTTGCGCCGCTTCCAAAACTCGGAGAGCACCCAGACGTAGCTGATGGTCATCAGTTCGGCAGGATTCCCGCGGTATGCTTCCGAGACATCCGGAGCAGGCAAGGCTGTATTGTTTGAAAGAATGTAGATCTTATTGGTGCGCAAGAGATCAAAGAACATGTCCTGATACTCGCTCCAGTCGCTGGTAAATCCGCCGGGATGCGGGACACCGTCAAAGAGCTCGATCATGTCCGCAAGCGAGATGGAATAGGTAATGTCCGAACGCTTGGAGATACTGTTGATGAACTCGATAGTGTTGAAGCTGGAGATGCGGGGGATGTGGATCGGGTTTTCCTGAGACCGGCGCAAGAGCTTCTTGATCGCGGAGTTCTGGGAATGGAGACCGTAGGTCTTACTCTCTTCGAGGTCGTATCCCTGGAAGGCAAAGGCAGTGTCCGATTCATAGATGTCCATGAAGAGATCCATGATCTCGGTGAAGCTCATATCCGCAATCGCCGGATTGGGGGAAGGACTCATCAGCGCGAGACCTACGACACCCTTGCTCCAGAGGATCTGGGCAGCTTCGGCATGGTAAGGGTAGTCGTCGATATTGACATGACCCCAGAGAGGCATATCTACATGGCTGTTGCCGCTTATCAGGGCTTTGCGGGATTGCAGTGCTTCCGCGTCGAAGAGAGGCTGGGGATAGAGATAGCTAAGTTCGGCGACGGTCGTCCATCCTCCCTGAACCGCAGCTTTGGTCACGCTTTGCAGGGCTTTGCCGGGGTCTGAGGAAGCATCGAGAATGTGACAATGAGGATCGATAGCGCCGGGAAGGATGATCGCACCATCCAGGTCAATGACCTCGGGAGCGTCTTCGGTGACTATCTCGTCCGCAGAGATCTTGACGATCTTGTCGTCGAAGAGCACGTTCACTTTCTTCATCGCGTTCGATGAAGTGGGGAGCGAGGCGTTTATAAAGAGTTTCATATCAGCACTAATACGCCATGATGTTCATACCGGCATCCACATAGACCGTCTCGCCGGTGACTCCCGAGGCATAATCGGAGAGCAGGAACATAGCGGTCTTGGCAATGTCATCAAGAGTGATATTGCGAGCAAGGGGCGAGGACTTCTCGATCCGCTTCTGCATGTTGCCGATACCACCGATCACCGCGGAAGACAGGGTCTTGATCGGGCCGGCAGACAAGGCATTGACCCGGACGCCATTCTCGCCCAAGCTGTGCGCCAAATAGCGGACAGAGGCTTCCAGGGCAGCTTTGGCGACGCCCATCACACCGTAGTGCGGGACGACCTTCTCTCCCCCGTAATAGGTCAAAGTCAGAGCGGAAGAACCGGGCTGCAGGAGGGGTTGTGCTTCCCGCATGCAGGCAACGAAGGAATAGACGCTGACGTCCATCGCGGTAAGGAAACCGTTCCTGGAACACTCATGGAAGGGAGCGTTGAGTTCCTCTTTGGGCGCATAAGCGATGCTATGCACCAGAAAATCTATCTTGTCCCATATGCGGGAGATCTGAAAGAACATCTCACGGATGCTGTAATCCTTGGAGACGTCGCATTCTATGCAGTGTTTTGCTCCGAGTTCCTCGGCGATAGGCAATACACGCTTTAACAGAACCGGCGAAGCATAAGACAGGATGAGCTCCGCTCCGTTGTCGGCGAGCGATTTCGCTATCCCGTATGCTATGGAATAGTTATTCGCCACGCCCATGACGAGAGCTTTCTTACCTTTCAGGTTCATCGGTCTTCTCCTTTAGCAAGCTTCTCCATATCCGCTTCCAGCTTGGTGATCATCTCAAAGTTCGAGAAGGACTGGAAGATCTGCTGAGCCTTGAGGAAGTTCGCGGTAGCTCCGGGAACGTCCCCGGTTCCGGCGAGTGCTTTCCCCTGAAGCCAATATCCATAGCCCAGACTGGCGAAGTTGCCATATATATAATCAAGTTTGTTGGAACGCTTGAGATAGCCGAGACAGCGCTTATAGTCCGCCTCGACGAAATATGAATATGCAAGTGAGTAATACGCCTCAGAGAGTATCTGGGGATTGATGAGCCGCTTCTTGAGAGGTTTGCGCGAGTGCTTGGCGCACAGGGACTTCAGCTCGTTGCGGTTGTGCTTCTCCAAGCTGCGAAGATAGGCTTCCGCTTCGACGGCGTAGGTCAGAACCTGCATTCGGATGGAGTCCGACATCCCGGGAAGCACTTTGGCGAGTTCGCCCATCTTGGAATAGTCTTTATTCACGTGGCAAACGTGGAGGTCGTAGAGCAGGAGGATGTGGCGATACTTGGTCTCGACCAGGTCTGTCAGGTCCTGCATCTCCTGCCGATATTGCTCTGCTGCTTCTCCATCACCCTGTGCCAGAGCTATGCGCGCCAATCCGGAAAGGGCATACATCTGCCCCTCGATGTCCGCGAAACTCCGGTATAGCTCCAGAGAATAGTTATAGCTATCGATGGAATTGGCATAACGTCCCTGCAACTCATAGTCCTGAGCCAGCTTCAGGGTGTTGTCCGCATTGATCTTGCCCTGCGGTTGAACCGGTTGCTTCAGGGTCGAACACGCCGTAAGCAAGAGTATCACAACCAAGAGGGATAGCAGGAGTTTATTCATCGGGAAACTCACTCATCCTGATGGTGGAATTGGAAGACTTGGCATTCGTCGGTGATATCCCGCCTCTGAGGATCGGGTTGTTATTGACCGCCTCAAGGGTCTTTCGCGCATGCGCCATGGTCTCGTTCAGGTTTGTGATCAGCATCAGCAGTTCCGGGTTGTTGCGGTTAGCAACTTGCAGGATACTCTGCGCTTCACGCAGACTGGCGTTCAAGGTCACCAGCATGTTCGAGAGAGGCTTGATCAGGACGTCGCCCTTGGGGTCGATCATCTTGATCACCAGCGAGTCCGGATCGGAATAGTTCTTGGCGGCGATATTCGTCGTCTTGACGAGCTGTTCGATCTGCCCCATCTGGCTTTCTACCGAAGAGGTGATATCGGCGATATTATTCAGGATCCGGAATATAGCTCCGGCTTCGGCGTTGTTATCCCGGTTCAGATTTGCCATGAATCGGTTCAGCTCCGCAATCGTTGTCTGCATCTCTTTGATGCTGGCATCCATCTTCTCTGTCGCGTTGGCTACGTTGTAAAGAGTCCGAAAGACCGAGCCTGCTTCAGGATTGTTATCCCTGCCCAGTTCACGCGTCAGATCACTGACATCCTGGATGATCCCGGCGATCTGATCGGTATGCCCGGGTGAGATCTTTTTTAGAAGAAGCTTGCCTTCGACAAAGTCTGTCGATGGGATGCTATGCTTGATCAGCAGCGGTTCTTTGGATTCCGGATCGCGCACATACTCGAGCGTCGTCTTCCCTGTGACCGGGTTGTTTTGCCTGAGCATGACAGAGGGTGTGACCATCGCCTTGATATAGCTGTCCAAGACGTAAAACTCTACTTCGATATTGCCTTTGGGGCTCAGTTTGAAGCGGTTGACCCGACCGATCTCGTAACCTTTGTATAATATGGGAGTCTGAGTGGAGACGCCGGTCGCATTCTGCAAAGTGGTAAAGAATGTATGGCGTTTTTCAAAGAGATTTTGCCGAATCGCGATCATAATGATAGCCGCTGTGACCAATACCAATGGTAACGCCACAAAGATGAGGACTACCTGTTTGGTGTGTCTGATCTTATAATTCATTACGTTTTTCTCCCAATGCTACAATATAGATTTGGGCTTTGGATTTTTGTCAAGAAATAGCTGCAATCCCGACCGATTATTTTGATCCCGGTTACCGACAGGTAGAGCTCGGGCTGTCTGACAGCCTGTGAAAACCGGGGTTCCACTACCATGAACTCGATCCGCTTTTCACTGCCCAATAAGGACTAATGCGCCTCTGCCCTATCCTCATTCTCCCGGAAGTTCGACGATCTCCGCGCCAAAACCTTGCACAAGATCATCATCCAGGCTGAGGATCAACATCAGATGATCAGCTTTGAGTTCACCCAACACTTTCAACACCGCTTTCCTCTGCTTCTGGCTCAACAGGTAATACGGATCGTCCACCAACAATAACTTTGGCGAAAAGAGCAAAGGTCGGATAAAGCTCAGAACCTTTAGATCCGAAGGTTTGACGAAATCCGGACGTTTATCGAGATCGATATTGAGCTCAAACCGCTGCATCCATTCCCCGATCTCCTGATTGAAGTTGTCATCCGCCGTATCATCCGCGATCATCCGATAGGGCAAAAGCAGGTTCTCGCGCAGAGTGAGATTGGAGAGCATGATCCCTTCGTCAAAGACATATCCGATCGCTTGCGGAAGCGGCGTCCCACCCAGATATTCCTCCAGCGGAATACCGTCTATGGTCAGGTTGCCGGAGATGACCTCATCCAGTCCGATGATCGCGTTGAGGATCGCCTTACCCAGTTCGTTGTTGTTCGTCTTGAGGAGGGTGACTCCGTGGATATCCAGGACAAGGGAATGATCCCTTAATCCCCCATCGGTCGTGACATGCTCGAATACTATCCTCATCTGCTCCCCAAGAACCAGGTCAACCAGGCGATAATGAAGTCACTGATGACGATCAGCACGATGGAATAGACCACAGCCTTGATCGTCCGTTGCGGCACTTCCGTCGAGGAACGAACTACGCTCATCCCCTCATAGCTGGAGACGACGGCGATCAGCAAGCCAAAGACCAGAGGTTTGATAAAGGTGACGATAAAGCTGGAGAGCCTGATCTGGAAAAAGAAGTCATTGATGAAAGCGCGGAACTCAATAGCCGAGAAAAGCTGAGAAAACAGCCATCCTCCCATCACTGCGATGATATTGAAATATGCCGTGAGGATCAGCATCGCTGCCATCACCCCGTAAACGCGGGACACGACCAGATAGCTGATCGGCGACATTCCAAACGACCGGAGCAGATCGATCTCCCTGTGCACGACCATGTTGCCCAGTTCCGTCGCGATCGCTGTTCCGCTCCTTGCAATGACGACCAAAGCCACGAGGATGGAGCTCAGTTCATTGATCACCACTGTGACCAAGATCGTATGGACGAGATTACCCTGACCAAAATTGCTCAGAAGGCTGTATCCCTGCAAGATGACCAATCCGCCGATCCCCAGCGCGATGAACCCGATCAGAGGCATAGCCTCATAACCGGTGAAGAGGATCTGGCGCATCAGGACCATCGGGCTGATGTGCCTGTTTCCGCGAACATGTATCGCTTCGTTTAGCGTAGCCCCCATAAAAGAAAAAAAGTCCCAAAGGGACTTTTTTCCGGTTGGATTTCTCATATATGGATGAATAAACTCTCGTTATTTGAGGATCAACGTCTTCTTGGTCGAAGTATAGCGCCCAATATAGGACACGACAACACGGTAGGTACCGTTCGGAACATAGGATCCATCGTCTGCAACACGGTTCCAGTTTAGATTGATCTCTTTATTGGAGCGCCCGGAGTATAAGGTTCTGACGATCGTTCCGTCTGAATCCTCGATATAGATGTTGACATCCACCATCCGATCAAAACCGACTGAGATAATAGTATAGTCTTCCATCGGATTGGGGGAAACGTCAAACAGACATAACGCACTGCCACTTGATATAGTGACTCCCACAGCCATCAGCGCGATGCTGACCAGTACCAGAATTAAGAAGTATTTCTTCATTTTCGTTCTCCATTAAATACTGGTATTTTATAAAAGCAATTTCCGTTCCGATTCCGATGCTAATGCCCGGATGCGAGGATCAAAGCACCGATCATCCCCGCCTGATTGCCAAAGATCGCCGGATGGATCCCGGTATGTAGGTTCACTTGCGGTAAAAGACCATTCAGAAGCCGTTCCCGGATCGACTCTATCTCATAAAGACCTCCGTCCATGCAACCGCCCCCGATCACGACCACATCCGGATCGAAGGATATTATCGCATTTGCCAGTCCGCGACAGAGCATTTCTTCGCCACGATCAACTATCTCTTTGATCTTAGGGTCAACCGCGGCGACAGCCATGATCTCTTTTAAGGGGATATCTGCCGGCAGATCATGCCGTTCTCCCGCTCTGCGCCTGATCCCGGTCAAGGATGAATAGGCTTCAACGCACCCCTGTAAACCGCAGTTACATATCTCACCCCCGGGGACAACGCAAGTATGCCCCAGTTCCAGCGCGTAGCCCCGTCCCCCGTGATAAACCTTGCCGTCAATGACCAATCCCGATCCGATCCCTGTCCCGACGGTGATCCCGAGGACTACTTTCGCTTTGGGGTAGTGAGAAGCTTCGGCAAGGGTCATCAGATTCGCATCATTATCGAGGAAGACCGGCAGACCGGTTTCTCTGCTGATCATCCTGGCAGGATCGATACCTGTCCAGAATGGGAGGTTGGGGTTCACACCCCGCAGTTCTCCGCTTTCGCGGTCGATGGTGCCGGGACTGGCGATCCCGATCGACGCAAGCGGATAGTGCGCAAAATCACGACGCAGGTCGCCTATAATGCTGAATATGGCGTGGAGAAATGAGTTTAGATCTTTGGTGGGGGTTGGGATCAAGGATTGGAAAATGATGTCACCTGAGTTGTCACCCAGGGCGTATTTGATGTTTGAGCCGCCTATATCGATGCCGAGATGGTATGTGATCATCACATTCCCGTCGCGATAATCAAAAGTGGGGTGGGTGATGGGAGTCGAACCCACAACGCCCGGAACCACAATCCGGTGCTCTGCCATTGAACTACACCCACCACAGGATATGACTATCACTCTATTATAATTTTAATGATTTTATGGCACGCCAGAAGGGATTCGAACCCCTGACCCGCAGCTTAGAAGGCTGCTGCTCTATCCTACTGAGCTACTGGCGCATTAAGGAATTGGTAGCGGCGCAGGGATTTGAACCCCGGACCTGCGGATTATGATTCCGACG
>CAYVXJ010000014.1:0-81046 GCA_964454815.1 uncultured Candidatus Cloacimonadota bacterium
TCTACATGTATCTATCCATTCACCTCATTTTATCAATCCCCCTGTCCCTTCATAAAAGCATCCGACCGTTCAACGGATCTCTGTCTCATCCCTTTGGCTGATAAGTATTCCGCTGATACTTTGCATGAGGTCATCTTGAACTCCATACAAGTTGAGTACAAGATGAGTACAAGCGGAGTACAAGCAGACTAAGTGTTGATAGCTTGGGAGGCTGAAGAAGAGAACGCAGAGACACAGAGACACAGAGACACAGATATAGGGAGGGATCAGAAATAATAAAACAGAGTCAAGAAGCAAAAGAGGGGGCATAAATAATTAAGAAAGAAGAAATTAGAAAGAAGAATGATGCTGGCGCTGCTTCGCAACGAGAGATGGGCTGCCGAATTCTGTTCGGCAGAGGCGGCTTTATTAGAAGCGTTTCCAATCGCTGTGGTAAACATAATTTGCCACCCCAAACATCTGTCGTTGAAGTGACTTTCGTCGGTTATGGCGCTGGCTTCAACCGGTGCATTGCAGTCCCCGCATATTCGGTGATCGGGGTAGTGCTCGTCATTTCCGGTCTGGGCATTACTTTATCTATATAGAATGCTCGATCATGGATAATATGACGGTGCGACGGGTATAAATGATAAAGTCATTGACAGGAAATGCAGTTGTCCAGATTTGAGCACAGATCTTTAGCAGTATATAGGGGGTGACATGGTTTCGACAGGGAACTTTGAGTGATTGTGATGCATGCCGGAGATGCTATCCACTCCGTTAACAAGTAGCGACAAAATTAATTGCAAACAACAACTACTCCTTAGCAGCATAAGCCGCTAACGTCTCACCTCCCCGTTCCGTCGGGGGAGAATGAGGCGTCGTAACAGTACGGACGCTCCACTTTTGATGGTCATAGATCGTGGCTAAGACTTATGTCCTGGGATCGCGCAGTTCTGATCATCTTTCTCGCACGATCCGAGATCAAAGATGACTAAGCATGTAGATTCGCTTTTAAGCGGTTCTTTGGACGCGGGTTCGATACCCGCCACCTCCACCAGTTTTTGAGTTAACAGGTTAATGAGTTAATCGATTAATGGGGGAGTCTTATAGCTTATGATGCATACTGAGCTTGATGTGTACAAAACAAGTATGCTGCTGGTCAAAGAAATATACGATCTCACCAGTAGTTTTCCGAAGGATGAAGTCTGGGGTCTGATTTCGCAAATGAAAAGGGCTGTGGTATCCATCCCATCCAATATAGCCGAGGGATGTGGCAGAAGGTCTTCCAAGGAGCTATCCAATTTCCTGAATGTCGCGATGGGGTCTCTTACTGAGCTTATAACCCAGATCGACATTGCGATAATGCTGGGCTTCATCACTGATAAAGAAAAAGCACAGAATACGATCATTACTGCTCAGAAGGTTAAGCGACAGTTAGTTGGACTGATCAAATCGGTTGAAGCCAATGCCTGACCGACACTAACCTATTAACCAATTAACCCACTAACCCAAAATAACTCTTTACAAATATTGTGTCTCCCAAATCCTGACACAATAAATTCATCTGGAGGATGAAATGCCACTAAAACCTGAGGCCAAAACGGCTATCATGGCAGAGTTTAAACTCCATGAATCAGATACAGGATCCCCTGAGGTACAGATTGCGATGCTTACTCGTCGTATCAACGACATCACCGAGCATCTCAAAGTCCACGCAAAGGACTTCTCAACCCGTCGGGGCTTGCTGAAACTGATCGGGCAGCGCAGGCGCCTCCTTGATTATCTGAAGCGGAAAGACATCAATCGCTACCGCACAGTCATCAAGGCGCTTGGAATCAGAAAGTAACTCGAAGCCAAGATATTATCGAAATATGAAAAAGCGGGATTCTCAAGACCGGAGAGCCATACGGCTGACACGGAAAGGGAATCCCTTTTTCATTTTTAACTGTAAATCATCACTTTGGGGGAAACGAGCAATAAGCTAAGTCCATCGGATAAGATGTAGTTAGCCTATTGCTTCTCTCTCCCGGAGTCTTAGAAAACAAGGAGATGAAGTAATGCATAACTTCAATATTACTAAAAAAACGATCGAATTCTGCGGTAGAGATCTGACCATCGAGACCGGCAGAATGGCAAAACAGGCAAACGGGTCTGTTTTTATCCAATACGGCCAGACATCAGTCCTGGTCACCGCTACCATGTCCAAAGAAGCCACTCTGGGAACGGATTTCTTCCCCTTAACAGTGGACTTCATCGAAAAGATGTATGCCTCCGGCAAGATCCCCGGTGGATTCTTTAAACGTGAGACCAAGCCCTCGACCGATGCCACTCTGATGGCTCGTGTGATCGACCGTTCGATCCGTCCGCTCTTCCCGGATGGTTTCAGAAATCAGGTGCATGTCGTCCTGAACGTTCTTTCCTATGACGGTGTTAACAATCCGGAAGTTCTCGGTGTTCTGGGAGCCTCTCTGGCTCTTTCGATCTCCGACATTCCCTTCCACGGTCCTATCGCCGGTGTGACCGTCGGATACATTGACGATCAGATCGTCGTCAATCCCACCATCAAGCAGATCAAGGAAGTCTCCAAGCTCAATCTGGCTGTTGCCGGATCAGCTACCTCGATCGTGATGATCGAATCCGAAGCCGCGGAGCTTTCCGAAGATATCATGCTCGATGCGGTCTATACCGGGCATGACGAGATCAAGAAGCTCTGCGCTTTGCAGATGGAATTCGTCAATGAGATCGGCAAGCCGAAGGTCGAGGTCGTTCTTGACCGCGTCCCGGACGATATCATGGCAAGAGTCAAGGCTGACTATGAACAGACCATTGCTCAGGCAGCAGTGATCTTTGGCAAGCAGGAGCGTCAGGACGCGTTTGACAATGCGGAAGCTGATATGCTCGCCAAGTATGCCGAGACCGATGGCGAAGAATTCGCCGATAAGGAAAGGTATTACAAGGAAGCTTACGAAGAATTGATCCGCAAATGCGTGCGTGAATCCATCCTTTACAAGCATCACAGAGTTGACGGTCGCGGACTGAACGATATCCGCGATATCACCTGTGAGATCGACGTGTTGCCTTTGGTTCACGGTTCCGCTCTCTTCACCAGGGGTGAGACTCAGTCTCTGGGTACCGTCACTTTGGGTGGTGGTTCGGACGAACAGGTCATCGACACTCTCGAAGAAGAATATAAGAAACATTACTACTTGCACTATAACTTCCCGCCTTTCAGCGTTGGTGAAGCCGGACGCATGGGTCCCACTGGACGTCGTGAACTCGGTCATGGTAACCTCGCTGAGAGAGCTCTCAAGACTGTGATCCCGTCACAGGACGTTTTCCCCTACACCATCCGTCTGGTCTCTGATATTCTGGAATCCAACGGTAGCTCATCCATGGCTTCGATCTGCTCGACCTGTCTGGCTCTGATGGCCGGTGGTGTTCCGATCAAAGCGCCGGTTGCCGGTATTGCCAATGGTTTGATCCTTGAAGGGGATCAGCACGTCGTCCTGACCGATATCATGGGTCTGGAAGATCACCTTGGCGACATGGACTTCAAGTGCGCCGGAACGACAGAAGGTATCACTGCCATGCAGATGGATATCAAGATCGAAGGGATCACCAAGGACATCATGCGTACTGCCTTGAACCAGGCAAAGACCGCCAGACTTCACATCCTCGGCTTGATGAAAGAATGTATCGCAGAGCCCAGACCGGACTTGCTGCCTTCCGCGCCCAGGATCGAATCCTTCAAGGTTCCGACCGATAAGATCGGTGAGGTAATAGGACCCGCAGGTAAGATGATCAAATCAATCATCGAGAAATGCAAGGTTCAGGTGGATATCTCCGACGACGGTACCGTGCGTATCCTCTCCCCGGATAAAGAGTCCATCGACAAAGCCAAGGCAATGGTCAAAGGGATAGTCGAAGAACCCGAGATCGGAGCCGTCTTTGAAGGACAGGTTTTCCGGATCGAAAACTACGGCGTATTCGTCAAGATCATGGGTGGAGTCAAGGAAGGTATGGTTCACGTTTCCCAGATGCATACGAGCCGGATCAACCATCCGCTGGATATGGTCAAGATGGGTGACACCGTCCGGGTCAAAGTCATCGAATCCGAGAAAGGAAAGCTGGCGCTTGCCATGAAAGGATTGGAAGGAAATCCCGAGCCGGATCCCAATGCTCCTAAAGATCGTCCCGAGATGCATCAGCCGCGCAGAGACGACCGCGGAGACAGGGGAGACAGAGATCGTCGTCCGCCTCGCAGAGACTTCAGAAGATAATTACACGGAGTGACCATGCAATACAAGGTTGCTGATATAACGCTCAAGGACTTTGGTAGAAAAGAAATTGAGATAGCAGAACTCGAGATGCCGGGGCTTATGGCTCTGCGGCAGAAATACTCGCATACAAAACCGCTTAGTGAGGCTTCCATCACCGGAAGCCTCCACATGACCATCCAGACTGCCGTACTGATCGAGACTTTGGTCGAGCTCGGTGCGAAGGTTCGATGGGCAAGCTGCAATATATTCAGTACTCAGGATCATGCCGCTGCAGCGATCGCTGCGGCAGGCATTCCTGTATTTGCCTGGAAAGGCGAGACTCTCGAAGAATACTGGTGGTGCACGCTACAAGCCTTAGACTGGGGTAGCGAAGAAGCTCCGAACCTCATCGTCGATGATGGGGGAGATGCGACCCTGATGATCCACGAAGGTGTCCGTCTTGAAGAAGAGTACGCCCGTACCGGCGTACTTCCCCAACCTGTCACCGATAACCGGGAATTTGGGATCCTTCAAAGTCTATTGATCTCCGGGCTAAAAGATGAGCCGGATAAATGGCATCGCGTTGTTCGTAATATGCGTGGTGTCAGCGAAGAGACCACGACCGGAGTTCATCGCCTGTATCAGATGTTGGAAGCCGGGACTCTCCTCTTTCCCGCGATCAACGTCAATGACTCCGTCACCAAGAGCAAGTTCGACAATCTTTACGGATGCCGGGAATCTCTTGCTGATGGGATCAAACGCGGGACGGATGTCATGGTCTCCGGAAAGATCGTCGTCGTTTGTGGATATGGAGATGTTGGCAAGGGTTGTGCCCAGTCGATGCGGGGATTTGGCGCTCGCGTCATAGTCACCGAGATAGATCCCATCTGTGCCCTACAGGCAGCGATGGAAGGTTATGAGGTGAACACTCTCGAAAACGCTCTCGAATATGGGGACATCTTTGTCACCGCTACCGGGAACTGCGACGTCATCCGGGTCGATCACATCCTCAAGATGAAAAACCATGCAATAGTCTGCAATATTGGACATTTTGACAACGAGATCCAGGTCGATAAGCTTCTCTCTCTCGACGGTGTCGTCAAAGAGAACATCAAACCGCAGGTCGATATGATCAAGCTCCCCAATGACAAGGCGATCATTCTGCTTTCTGAGGGAAGACTGGTGAATCTCGGCAATGCCACGGGGCATCCGTCCTTCGTCATGAGCTGCTCGTTTACGAATCAGGTTCTGGCGCAGATGGAGCTCTGGCAAAATGACCACCCGATCAGCGTTATCACTCTGCCGAAGCATCTTGATGAGGAAGTGGCAAGGCTGCATCTTGACAAACTTGGGGTCGAACTGACCCATTTGACCGAAAAACAGGCTGCTTATATCGGAGTACCGATCAAGGGGCCTTACAAATCAGACCATTACCGATATTAAATAGATAAAGGAGTCTTTATGGACTTAATTTCCAAGATTAAAGACAAATCTGCTGTAATTGGTGTCATCGGACTGGGCTATGTCGGTTTGCCGATGGCAGTGACTATCGCGAAGAAGGGATTCAAAGTATTGGGTTTCGAAGTTTCCGATTATGCCGTCGAACATGTGAATGCAGGACAGAACTATATAGGTGATGTCCAGGATGAAGACCTCGAGAATGTCGTCAAAGCCGGTCTTCTTTCCGCTACCAAAGATTATACCCGGATCGGGGAAGTTCATGCCGTCATGATCGCCGTTCCTACACCCTTGGACAGGTATCATCAGCCGGATGTCACCTTTATCAGGCTGGCAACTCAGGCGATGGCTCCCTATCTGCAAAAGGGAACCTTGGTCGTTCTCGAAAGCACGACCTATCCCGGGACTACCAGAGAGATAATCCTTCCTGAATTTGAAAAGCAGGGACTCGTTGCCGGCGAAACGGTTTACGTCGCCTTCTCTCCCGAACGCGTCGATCCCGGTAACGAAACATACAAGACCCACAATACGCCAAAGGTCGTCGGTGGAATTACTCCGAATTGCAACAAAGTCTCAAAGGCTTTGTATGAAAGTGTTCTCGACGCTCCGATCCACTTGGTGTCCTCTCCAGAGGTCGCTGAGATGGAGAAGATCTATGAGAATACCTTCCGCAATATCAATATCGCTCTTGCCAATGAAATGACAGTTCTCTGCGAGAGAATGGGGATCAGCATTTGGGAAGTCATTGACGCTGCAAAGACCAAACCTTACGGCTTTATGGCGTTCTATCCCGGCCCCGGTGTCGGTGGACACTGCATCCCGATCGATCCGTTCTATCTGACCTGGAAAGCTCGTGAGTATGAGTTCCATACCCGTCTTATCGAGCTTGCCGGTGAGATCAATATCGAGATGCCGCTTTACGTCACACAGCGCGCCATCAAGATACTGAATCGCAAGGGTCAGGCAATCTCCAAAGCTAAGATACTCTTACTCGGCGCTGCCTACAAAAAGGATATTCGCGACATGCGTGAATCTCCCATTGAACAGGTGATCGAGTACCTCGAGCACTACAATGCTCAGTTCGATATTCATGATCCCTACGTCGAGGAATTCCATAACGAGAAGAACGGCAAAGTCTATCAGACTATCGCCCTTGACGACGTCAAAAAGTATGATCTGGTCATCATCATCACCGACCACAGTAACATCGACTATCAAGCTATCGTCGATAGTGGCGTGAGCGTCCTCGATACCAGAAACGCTTGCAAGAACATCGTCGCTCCGAACGTAGAACACTTATAAATAATATGCGGTGAACCCGTTCATGCAGATGGACGGGTTCGCTTGTTTTATGACATCACATCAACCGGTCATCATTCAGGAATTACATGGTGAGCTATCACTGCACGATGTGGAGAAATGGGTGGTCATCCACTGCAAGCCACGTACAGAGAAGAAGCTCGCCTGTTATCTCAGGACTTTGGACATGACGCATTACCTCCCGACCGGCAACTCAGAGCATCTCTACAAGTACCGAAAGGTCACTTTTCAGAAACCCCTGTTCCCCGGTTACTTGTTCGTTCGTTTGAAAGAGCAGGATAAACAGAAGATCGTTGTCACAGGACATACTGTGGGGTTTATCAAGGTACCTGAACAAGAAGAGCTTGTGCGGGAGCTGAAGGCAATCTATCTCAGCGGACAGACAGAGCACAAAGCCGAGCCGGCAATCTGGCTGGAAAGCGGGATTGCGGTCGAGATAGTCAGCGGTCCATTAAAGGGTGTTCAGGGTATTGTCGAGTCACAGAGCGATCCTCTCTATGTGAACCTGCAGGTAAGCATCCTGCACTCTGCGGTCAGGATAAAGGTTAAGTCCGGAGATCTGATGATCCCGGGAGCAAACAAGCAGGAATACTAAGATGAAGATACTGGTGACAGGTGGTGCCGGGTTTATCGGATCGCATGTGGTTGATGCCTACATCAAGGCAGGGCACAAGGTGGTCGTCGTTGATGATCTCTCTTCAGGATGCGAAGACAATATCCATCCCGAAGCGGTATTCTATAAGCAAGATATCTGCAGCGATAAGCTCTCCGAGATATTCGCGAAAGAGAGACCGGACGTCGTCAATCATCATGCTGCACACGTCAGCGTCCCCATGTCCGTGATCAAGCCTCTTTATGATGCCAGGGTCAATATTGTAGGTCTTTTGAACGTTTTGCAATGCTCGGTGGCAACAAAGGTCGGAAAAGTGATCTTTATCTCTTCCGGAGGTTCTGTCTATGGAGAGGCAAGGGAATACCCAACCACGGAGAATTGTCCGCATGCGCCCGAATCCGTCTATGCTATCCACAAGTCCACAGGCGAAAGATACTTGGACTTCTACCATAAACAGCATGGACTGGGCTATACTATCCTGAGATATGCGAACGTCTATGGTCCCCGGCAGATGCCATCGGGTGAGGCAGGAGTGATCTCCGTATTCATCGACAAGCTTCTGAGGAATGAGACACCGGTCTTGAACGTTTTCCCTGACGAACCTGCGGGCATGATCCGTGACTATGTCTTTGTTCGGGATGTAGTGACGGCGAACTTGCTGGCTCTTGAAGGCGGATTCAACGATGTATTTAACATCGGGACAGGGATCGAGACGAGAACCGGGCACCTTCTCCATACGATCGCAGAGCTGATGGGGATGAGCATTACTCCAAAGACTGCCCCGGCAAGAGACGGAGACATCCGGCGAAGCTTGCTGGACATTCATAAAGCAAAAGAACTTTTGGGCTGGAGCCCAGAATACTCACTGTCTCAGGGATTGTCTGAGACGATACTTTTTCATAAGAATAAGCAAGATAGAGGTAATCAATGAAGTTAGCAGTAGTTGGCACTGGATACGTAGGTCTTGTGACCGGAACGTGTTTTGCTGAAATGGGTAACCAAGTTATTTGCGTAGATAATGACCCCCGTAAGATCGATATGCTCTTGCATGGCAAGATCCCGATCTGGGAGCCGGGTCTTGAAGATATGGTGAAGCGAAACCATGCTGAGAACAGACTGAGCTTTACCGGGGATATCAAAAAAGCGGTCGATGAATCGCTCATCCTTTTTATCGCGGTAGGGACTCCCCCGGATGAGGATGGCTCGGCAGACCTTCAATATGTACTGCAGGTCGCCAGAGACATCGCCAGACACATGACAGAATACAAGATCATTGTAAATAAATCGACCGTTCCCGTGGGAACAGCGGACAAAGTCATCGCCGCGATCAATGAAGTCCTTGCTGAACGCAAAGTGGACATCAAGTTCGACGTGGTCTCCAATCCTGAGTTCCTCAAAGAGGGAGCAGCGATCGAAGACTTCATGAAACCGGACAGGGTCGTGGTCGGAACCGAAAAGCCGGAAGTGGGCGAGATCATGAAAGACCTCTATGCACCCTTCAACCGGAGCATGGACAGGGTGATCGTCATGTCCATCCGTTCGGCAGAAATGACGAAGTATGCCGCCAACGCGATGCTGGCAACCAAGATCTCATTTATAAACGAGATAGCAGTTCTCTGCGAAAAGCTGGGTGCAGACGTCAGTGAAGTTCGGATCGGGATCGGGAGCGACACGCGCATCGGCTACAAGTTTATCTACCCCGGAGTCGGTTACGGCGGTTCCTGCTTCCCCAAGGACGTCAAGGCTCTGATCCATATGGCGAAGGAAACCGGGATCGATCCTCTGGTCATGAATGCGGTCGAAGAACGAAATGCCAATCAGAAACTCCTTCTGATCGAGAAGATAGAAAAGCGTTTTGGCGGGGACATCTCCGGCAAGACCTTTGCTATCTGGGGACTTGCCTTCAAGCCTCAGACCGATGATATGCGTGAAGCTCCGTCCTTAGTCATCATCAATGAACTCCTCAAACGCGGTGCCAAGCTCCAGGTCTTTGATCCGGTAGCCATCGAGGAAGCTCAGCGTATCCTGGGATATCATCCGAACATCAAGTATGCCAGTGATGAGTACGATGCCCTAAAAGGCGCGGTAGCGATGCTTCTGGTCACAGAATGGCATCAGTTCCGCTATCCTGATTTTGCTCGGGTAAAGCAGAACCTGCAAAGTCCTTTGGTCTTTGACGGGCGTAATCAATATGACCCCAGGCAGATGAAGGAACTCGGGATAGAGTACTACTCCATCGGCAGATAAAGCCCAGCCAGGCTTACGAAATAGAAAAACCGGCAGTAGTGATCAAACTACTGCTGGTTCTTTTTATAGTTATATTAGGTTTAGTAAGCCAGTATCCGAGTACCGATGAAATCGCCAAAGATCGCCCAGAGAATGCTGGCAAAGGCGATGAACGGTCCCAATACGAATTCCTGATCGGAGTTTCGGACAAATACGAGGAAATACATGATCGCTGTAATGCATGAGAAGAGCACGATCCACGGAATCCCCATAAAGCCAAAGTATGTGGCAACCCCTGTGAGGAGCCAGATATCTCCGCCGCCCAAGCCGTCTTTCTTGCGGATGATCTGGAATAACCAGGCGATCAGGAGCAAAAGCAAAAAGACCGTCAAAGCGGATAATCCTGCATTTCCGAAGCTAACGTCCATCTGCGGCAGCAGAGAGAGGAGCAGTCCGGTAATGATCAGCGGGAAGGTCGTGACGTGCAGCACAAGCTTGTGGAAGGCATCGATAAAGAAGATCGGGATCATGAACGAACTGACCAGGGCATATTTGAAGAACAACCCCGTCAAACCGTATTTGTAGAACAGGATCACATATATCAAGGGCGTAGCTATTTCCACGACCAAGTGATGCCAATGGATCTTAGCTCCGCATTTGCGGCACTTTCCTTTGAGCAGGATGTAGCTAAGGATCGGGACGTTTAGATACGCAGGGATGCGATAGCCGCAATCCGAGCATCTGGAAGCGGGGAAGACGATGGATTGCTTTCGGGGTAGGCGATCAATAAGGACGTTGAAAAAGCTTCCCAAGGAAGCGCCTAAGATCGCCAAGAGGATTACGATGATAGCTTCCAGCGTTCATCACTCCTTATCAAAATACGACGCAGACCATGGGAATCGGTTATAGCGGTCATACCGCGAAACCTGATGGAAACCAAGCTCCAGGGAAACGGAATCACTCGGCTTGTAGCGCAGGGAGAATTCCGGGATTATCCGGCTCTTGTTATCGGAGTTGAAGCTGATCCCCTTCCCGATATCCGCGCTGCCAAAATTGACCAGATTCAGGTCGATATCCAGATCAAGCTTGGAGCTGAACTTATATCCAATATGGTTTGTATAGCGAGACAGATAATATCCATAGCCGTTTGAGGACGTTCCGGCTTCAAAGCCGAGGGAGTGGCTCATGCTCAGCTTGTTCGAGCCGAAGAGAGAGCCCCTGTGAAACGGATTCATATCCAAGGGTGTATAATCGGTCTGGGCAAAGACCGGCAACGCGACACACACCACAGCTAATAGCGTAAAAAGTGCCTTTCTCATTTTGTCTCCTTTGATTAAGACATCATATAGAGATATACTAAGCTCGCGAGAGGAAACTGCCAACTATTTGAGCGACGAGAGCAGTGCTCCGAGGCGTTTTGTTCCTTCGGCGATCTGTTCCAGGGTCGAATAGGTGAAGTTCAACCTCAGGCTGTTATACTTCTCCTGTCCCGTAGGATAGAACTTCGAACCGGGTATGAACGTGACCTTGTGATCCATTGCCTTGACGAAAAGCTCGTCGGTATTGATCTCTTCAGGAAGGGTCACCCAGATGAAGATCCCGCCTTCCGGCTGAGTCCATGATACATTGGAAGGCATCTGATCCGCGAGACATTCCAGCATTCTCTTCATGTAGGGATGATAGAAATTGCAGATGGTCTGAATATGCGGTTTGAGGAAGCCCTGTTCGATGAATCTGGCAACGACACGCTCTGTGACACAATCCGGGGAAACATTGACTTTCTGTTGCCAAGAACCCATCTTATTGATCAGTTCCGGTTCGCCCTTGACGAAGGCAAGACGCATTCCGGGACCGAGGATCTTGGAGAAAGATACGACCTCAGTGACCAGAGTGTGATTATGATACTGCTCCCTGGCGATATGATAAATGGTCGGAAGGTGGTTGCCTGTATAACGCAGCCTGCCATAGGGATTGTCTTCGAGGATGGCGATATCTTCCGCCGCGCAAAGCTCGATAAGCTGTTTCCTGCGTTCCAGGCTCATGGTGATCCCACCGGGATTTTGGAAGTCCGGAATGGTATAGACGAATTTGATCTTTTTTCCTGCGCTCTTGAGCGAGGTGATCTTCTCTCTAAGTTCGGTGATCGACAAGCCATCCTGATCCATGCTTAAGCCTTGCAGGTCGGCTCCCGCTGCTTCGAAAGCCACGAGGCAGCCAAGGAAGCTCGGAGCTTCGCAGAGAACTACGTCTCCGGGATCGATCATCGTACGGGTATAGTAGTAAATCCCGTTCGTCGATCCGACCGTGATCAGCATTTCATCCAAACTGAGTCCCTCATAGCCTTCCCAGCTTTTCAGCTGTTGCTTCAGGAGAGTGTCTCCTTCGCTCTGGCCATACTGGAGGACGTCATATCCTTCATTCTTGATCACGTCAAAGTAGATATCGCTGAGTATCTCTTTGGGGAAGGTCTGGGGGGAGGGGAAACCACCGGCGAATGAGATCAGACCCGGGATGCTCTTCGTCGTCGCGACAAGCTCACGGATCAGGGACGACTTCATTGTCTGCGTCGTCCACGAAAAGTGGTCGTGATAATTCATTATCTATCCTTAGTTATTTTTTTAGCTAAGTCAGGATCTGAGGACTTTATCTAATCGTCAGATCAGGGGTAGATACGGTAGATCATCCGGGGATAGGGTATTGTCTCACGGATATGATGGATCCCGCTCATCCAGGTCACAAGGCGTTCAAGCCCTATGCCGAAACCGCTGTGCGGGACGCTGCCGTATTTGCGGAGATCGAGGAACCACTGATATTCTTCGATAGGCATCTTCTCTTCCTGCATTCTGGCAAGCAGGACATCATGGTCATCCTCACGCTGGCTTCCGCCGATGATCTCGCCAAATCCTTCGGGAGCGATCAGATCATCGCCGAGGACGACGTCCGGGTTTTCAGGATCGCGTTTCATATAGAAAGCTTTGATCTCTTTGGGCCATTTCTCGATAAAGATAGGAGTAGGGGAGTTCTCGGTCAGAAGGACTTCGTCCGCTGCCCCAAGGTCACTCCCGTGATCGATCTCACTGCCCTTGGCGCGCAGGTATTCGATCGCATCATAGTGAGTCATACGTTTGAAGGGAGCGTCTGCTGCCCGGAGCGCTTCTTTATCCCGCTCGAGAATGGTCAGTTCATTATCGCACTTCTCAAGCACAGTGCGGATGACGTGGCGGATGAGGTCTTCCTGGATCTGCATGTTCTCCTGATGCTCGACGTAAGCAGCCTCGGCGTCCATCATCCAAAACTCCGTGAGGTGTTTTCTGGTCTTGGAACGTTCGGCACGAAAGACCGGACCAAAGTCATAGACTCTGCCAAAGCTCATGATCCCGGTCTCCAGATAGAGCTGACCGGATTGCGACAGATAGGCATTTCCTTCATCAAAATACTCGAGTTCAAAGAGCGTGGTAGTACCTTCGCATGCGTTGGGGGTCAGGATCGGGGAATCAAACCGGATAAAGCCGTTGCTGTTCAAAAAGTCACAAATAGCGTAATAGACGGTGTGTCTGATCCTCAAGACAGCCCATTGCTTGGACGACCTGATCCAGAGATGCCTGTTTGAGAGGAGAAAATCGGGACCATGCTCTTTCTTGGAGATTGGATACTCTTCCGCATACTGGACGACAGTCACGCCTTTGATAGAGAATTCATATTGTCCTTCGAGCTTCTCGTGCGCTTTCGGGACACCGCTCAGGATGACGGATGACTCCAGAGTCAGGCGTTTTGCCTGTTCAAACATTTCTTCCCCAAGCTCCGGCTTGAAGGCTACTGCCTGGATCTCACCGCTGCCGTCTCTGAAAATGATAAATAGGAGCTTTCCGCTGTGCCGGATGTTTCGCACCCAGCCTTTGAGGGTGACTTCCTCACCCAAATGGTCTTTTATGTCTTTGACAAATATATCTTTCATCGTTATCTCTCCGTTGTAATTCTGATCCTGACGAGCATCAGGGGTTATCAGCGCTTCATTTGCCGAGTTTTACCCGCAGTTTGGCGAGCATATCCGCAGTCATAGCTGCGAGATTGAACTCTGGTTTCCATCCCCATTCTTCGCGTGCCGCGCTGTCGTCCATGGAATTCGGCCAGCTATTGGCAATTGCTTGCTTGATCGGATCGACGTGATACTCTATCCTGAACTCGGGAATGTGAGAGCGGATCGAAGCTGCGATAAGCTCCGGATCAAAGCTCATGGCGGTGACGTTGAAGCAATTGCGATGGATCAGGGTGGTGGGATCGGCTTCCATCAGTTGCACTGCGGCGCGCAGAGCATCCGGCATGTACATCATGTCCAGGAAGGTCCCGGCGGATAGGTTGCACTTGTAAAAACCACTTTGTAGAGCTTCATAGTATATCTCGACGGCATAATCAGTCGTTCCGCCACCGGGCAGCGTCACATTCGAGATGATCCCGGGGTATCTCAGACCGCGAGCATCGACGCCATATTTCAGCGAGTAATAGTCACCCATGAGTTCGGCTGCTACCTTGGAAATGCCATAGATAGTAGTAGGTCGCATCACTGTATCTTGCGGGGTATGATCCGCGGGAGTGGTAGGCCCGAATGCTCCGATGGAGCTGGGAGTGAACACAGCGCCATGCGTATCCCGGGAGATCTCCAGAGCGTTGATCAAAGCACCCATATTGATATTCCAAGCCATGATCGGCTTTGCTTCGCCTTTGGCGGAAAGCACAGCGACAAGGTTAAAGATCGTATCGATATGGTATTTCTTGACCAGTTCATTCATCTTGTTCCCATCGAGTGCATCAAGGATCTCATACGGACCTGCTTCGACAAGCTCACAAGGAACGTTGGCATGGAGGTCTGTCGCAACGACGTTGTCATTGCCATAAATGTTTCTCAGATAAGGGACAAGCTCTGAACCGATCTGCCCTGCTGCTCCCAGAATCAAAATCTTCTTCATTCTCTATCTCCAAGTAGTAAAATTTCATGGGTATCAAAGCCTACAAATTATACCAATCTCTTTGTGTCAATGCTTTTGTTCGCTCTTTCGCCCCCCTGTTGATCCCTGAAGTTTGCGGCAAAGATCACGCAGCAGATACCGGTCGTTTACCGAGCCCTACAGGGGATCCTCTTGGGAGCCTCTTGGGTCGCCACCCAAGAGGAGCCCAAGAGGAACCCAAGAGGAGCCCAAGAGGCTCTCGGTATTTTCTTGAGGATCACCCGATATTTGCAGGTAGTCTTCTTGAAGTCTTCTTGTACTCAACTTGTACTTTGCTTGAATGAAGTACAAGATGAGTTCGAGCAGAATAGCAGTTGGCTACCTTGTGCCGAAAGGCAAGCCGGGATCATGAACTGCGGGACTGAAAGCAAAAAAAGCCCGGCTAAAAGCCGGGCGATATGGGGGGTATAATGATCGATTATTTGATCAGCAGCATCCGCTTGGTTCTGGTCTGACCGCTCATTTCGAGACGATAGAGGTAGAGCCCGGAGGCAACTGATTGTCCGCTGTCATCGTCACCGTTCCAGACCAGGGTCTGTTTCCCGGCGGTGATGGGAGCGTCGAGCAAGGTTCTGACGACCTGACCACGGATATTGATGATGGTCAGCTTGGCGTTTCCGGCTTTGGGAGCGTCGAATTCGATCGTTGTCGTCGGATTGAAGGGATTGGGATAGTTTTGCTCCAGACTCATCATCGCGGGAAGGATCGGATCCTCATTGGCAACGTAGCTGTCAGGCGGGATGGTCGTGAACTTGATCGCCAGTCCGGCTTGGAGCGTGCTCGCGGTCAGGGGATATTGATTCCCGTGGGTGTAGGTCACACCATCAAGCTGGAGATGGTCTTCGATCCCGACGGTGCAGTAGTTCGTCGTGGTGCCGGGATTGTCAACGGTGTGATATTGAATGACGATGTCCCCATCCCGGTCGGCTTGAGGATAAAGGATGATCTGGAATTTTTCCAGCGAAGCATCCTGCATGAGGTCTATCGTATATTGGTTATACGCGTCGTTCCACTCAACGATGTAGCGGTTGTTTGCCTGGTCATACCAGTAGCAGATACGCATATCGTTGAAGATACCGTTGCCTTCGTTGTCAGTTCCCGTCTTCATACCTTTGAGGTCGTCCCAGTATCCGGCAACCATGGCTTTGGGACCGAGAGCTGCGGGGATGTAGCAATTGTAGAAGTCTTCCATGTCCGTTGCGCCGAAGGAGAGCCAGCCGTTTGAGCAGACGGTGATCTGGTTGTAGTTTTGACCGTAGTATTTGAAGGTGAAGGGGAGATCGATCACGCGGGATCCATCATCCTGAACTGAATAGACCGTGCCTTGTCCACCATCTTCCGGATCGACTTCGATCCATTCATAGGTAGGCTTTTGGGCATAACCCACATCAAAGCTGTCGTAGGCAAAGTAGCCATATTCGCAAGGACCGGTCGGGTCATTTGCGGAAGGTGTTCCTGCGGTAAGGGCATAGGAGCAGGTGATCGAGTATTCGGGTGTGCCGGTGATGGTGAATATCAGCGGTAGATTTCGCCCTTCGTAGCAATCATTGGCAAGCTGGATGTTGAAGGTGAAGGCGCGGGTCTCGCCGGCTCCCCAGTTCGAAAGGTTCTGAGTGGGGTTGGTCACCACCATCGCGTTGACGTTGGGATGCAGATTGATCACGACGCCGGTCAGATCCTGCGTACCGATATTCTTCATCTGGAAGCCGATGGCATTGGTCGAGCCGATGTTCATAGTTCCGGAATGAGAAAGCACCATAAACTCCGCACCACCGGTAGTAAGCTGGAAGGAAGCGGTGGTAGCGGGATTGGTCGTAGTCAGAGTAAAGGTCAGCTTCTGCCTGGGCAGGACGTTGCCGTTGATCATCAGAGGATAGTTCAGAGTGATCGTAGCGCCGGCAGCGAGATTGCTGATCGTCTGCTGCGGGCCGTTGATCGTGACGACGTCCGGATTGGCTGTCGTCAGAGTGAGCTGGACATTAGTCATCGGAGCACTGGTCATGTTCTTGAGATCAAGAGCGATCACGTGGGAACTATTGGGATTGACGATGATGCCCGCCATGTCGTTACCGACGAGAGCCAGAGAGGCTGTCGCGGGAGTGAGGACCTTTACCAGGGGAACGAAGTTCGGCTTGGTGATGGTCACCGTCAAGTCACCCGTTTGGTTGGGATCGACGGGAAGGATCGCAAAGCCGTTCTGAACTGTAGTGTAGGTAAAGTCAGTACCGTTCTTGGTTCCGGTGACAGTCGCGCCGTTGAGATTGCCGGCTTCGATCCTGATACTGCTCGAGGATTGAGAGAAAGCAGCCTGGTTGACGATCACGCTTTCGGGAATGGTCTGCGGAACGAGCATCCACATGTTCAGAGAAGGATCGGAAAGTAGATTGTACACGTGGAAATAGAAGCTGACATACTGGTCGTTGGCAAGATCATTGGGGAAGTTCTTGTAGAGCTCCATCTTTCCTGCCAGGACACTGGGACCGAAATTGCGGACGCCATAATCCAGAATTGAGCGGAATGAGCCGCTGGAGATTGAATTGTTCAAACGAGTCTTGGTATGCAGGTCTGAAGGACCTACGAAAGCAACGCAACCACCGGGAGTCGTCATCGTTCCCATGCGCATCCACTTCTCACCAAAGGAAGGATTGACCGTATTGGCAAAGTCTCCGGTATTACAGACGATGGAGAAGACGATCGGCATCTTCGCCCCGTTGAAAGTGGAATTGAGATCAGCAAGATGGAAGGAGGGATAATGCCAACCATTGGCATCGCCCCAGCCGCGATAGCTGACGTATTGGACGCCCTGGCTGATCGAAGACTGGATCAGAGAAGTTCCGGGGTATGTCGGAGGGTAGAAAACAGTGTCAACCGCTGTGAATCCATAATCGAGGAAGCGATTGCGCAGCCATCTGGACATCTGAACCGGAGTGATCGGGCGAAGTCCACCTTCGGCATAGTTCCCGGCAGCGGTCAAGGCGCGTCGCATCCAGTTTGTATCCGTCATATAGGGAGCTTTCTCATAACCCATGGATTTATTGGTCATGGTAATGAATTCGGAGACGGTTCCAAAGGAGAAACGTCCCACAAGCAATTCAGGGAAGTAGTCGTCACCTTCTATCATCGAATACTGATGATCGTCGGCATCATTCTCCTGATACTCGGGTGAGGGGAAGAAAGCTGTCGGAATGGTAAATGAAGCTGTCGGATCACCCACGTCGCCAAAGAGCAGCAGGTAATCGCAATGATACTGATTGTAATGATTGGTGATAAAGGTCTTGAACTGGTCGAGTGTGGTTCCTATATCGCTTTTATTGGCAACATAAACCTCAAAGCCTTGCTGCTTTTTCCACTTGATGAAGTCAGCCTGATAGCTAGCAAGCTGGGTGTGAGAAATGATCAGCATCTTGGGTCTGGCGATAGGAAGATCGCGCAGATAGGAATAGTCCCAGTTATCGGCGAGCTGCTTGTAGGCATCGACGAAGGCGGGTGAAATTGACGCCGGGATATTGATCGGATCTGAACCGACCAGGTCGAAGTCCACCGAGTTCAGGGTATAGAGCTTGTTATCGGATGAATACTGCGCGTCTATGCGAATGGTAAAACCATGCATTTCCCTGAAGGTAAAGGACTTTGCCACGTTCACGGCGTTGTCACGCTGACCGCTTGACTGGTACAAAAAGCGTCCCTGTTCATCGAATACGTTCCAGGAGATCGAGTTCAGACGAACCGAAACAGAGGTATAAGGTAACGCAAATGTGCGCGTGATGGATGAGACGGTATCCAAACCATCGTTGTTGTCAAAGCTCGCGTCTTCGACGACAGGAGCGTTGCGGACGTTGGTCAGGGTCGCTTTGACTCCCCAGCCGGTGTTGGTGTATTGGTCAACGCCGACGGCGAGCAACATGCTTATCGAGATAAGCATAACTATAACTGCAGTGAGTTTCATTCAAACCTCCCATATTCTGTGACACTACTAAGCAAGATTTGTTCCGCTTTGATTATTGCAGAGTAAAACATGTTCGATAGCATGCTTATTCCCACTCGATCGTTGAGGGAGGTTTGCTGCTGATATCATATACTACGCGGTTGATCCCCCGGATCTCATTGCTGATCCTGCGGGAAACACGTTTGAGAAATTCATGGGGGAATTCTGTCCAGTCCGCGGTCATTCCATCCACGCTGTTCACTGCTCTGAGGGCGCAGACGTTATCATAGCTTCTTTCATCACCCATGACTCCGACGCTGCGGATCGGGAGCAGGACGGCGAAGGCTTGCCACGTCGAATCATATAGACCGGATGCGCGAAGCTCGGAGATGAAGACTTCATCGATCTTCTGGAGCAGGGTCACCTTTTCCTCGGTGATGTCTCCCAGGATCCTGACGCCCAGACCGGGTCCGGGGAAGGGATGACGGTTGACAAGGATATCCGGCAAGCCAAGCATTCTGCCCACTTCGCGTACTTCGTCTTTGAAAAGCTCTCGCAAAGGCTCTACAAGCTTCAGTTTCATCCTTTCAGGGAGACCGCCGACATTGTGGTGGGATTTGATCGTGGCAGAGGGACCTTTGAAGGAAACGCTCTCGATCACATCCGGGTACAGGGTTCCTTGAGCAAGCCAATTTGCATTCTCGTATTTACCTGCCTCTTGTTCAAAGACCTCGATGAAGGTATTTCCGATGATCTTACGCTTTGCTTCAGGGTCACTGATCCCGCGTAAACGATCCAGGAACAGAGCTGAAGCATCGACAAACCGAATATCGATACCCTCGATTCCGGCAAAGCTTTCTTTGACTCTTTGAGCCTCTTGGTAGCGCATCAAGCCGTTGTCGATGAATATCGGGATCAGTTGATCCCCTATAGCTTTGTATAGAAGGGCTGCGGCTACTGAGGAGTCCACTCCGCCGCTGAGCCCAAGGATCACTTTCTCGTTTCCGATCTTTGAGCGGATCGAGCTTACCGCTTCATCGATAAAGGAGCCTGTTGTCCAGTCCGCTACGAGCTTCACTACGCGGAAAAGGAAGTTTGAAAGGATCTTTTCGCCGCACCGGGAATGGACGACTTCGGGATGGAATTGAAGTCCAAATACTGGTTGAGACTTATGCCTGATAACTGCGTAAGGTGAGTTTCCGGTGTCCGCAAGCGTCATTATATCAGCGGGAAGTTCGGAGATCGCATCTCCGTGGCTCATCCAGACCTGCTCTGTATCGTTCAGACCTTCCAAAAGGGGGTCGGAAGCGAGGATCCGGATATTGGCATGACCATATTCCCGATGTTCGGAATGAGTGATCACTCCACCAAAGTGGTCGGCAACAAGCTGCATACCGTAGCAGATCCCAAGGATGGGGACATTCATCTCCCAGATCGCATCGGTCATTCGGGGTGGGTCTGCCTGAGTGAGGCTTGAGGGACTACCTGAGAGAATTATTGCTTTGGGGGACAGTTCATTGATCTGTTCAGTCGAGAAGTTAAAAGGGTGGATCTCACAATAAACGCCGAGTCTGCGGATCACCCGGGCGATCAACTGGGTGTATTGTGAACCGAAATCTAGGATCAGGACGGTGTTGTGTGCCAATTTATGCTCCTAATGGATGAAGGGGTTTTGCTTTTTTTCGATCCCGATGGTCGTCTCGGGACCATGTCCGGGATAGACGAGCGTATCGTCCGGTAAGACAAAGAGTTTATTCTTGATCGAGGCGATGATCTGAGAATGTGAACCACCGGGAAGGTCAGTTCTGCCGATGCTCAGCTCAAATAGTGTATCTCCACTGATCAATTGTCCCGGAAGGCTTAGGCAGATGCAGCCTCGGGTGTGACCGGGAGTATGGATAATGCGCAGTTCGTTTGCCCCGAGGGTCAGGATATCGTTGTCCTTGAGCAGGATATCCGCAGGCTGAGCCGAGATCGGATTACCCATCAGATCGGAGAAGTTCAGGCGGGAATCGACCAGCATCTGAGCATCTTCGCTGTGCATAGCAACCTTGGCTGAAAGGGCTTTGCGAAAGAACTCGACTCCGCCGATATGATCGCCATGTCCGTGAGTCAGAACGATATGGCTGATCTTGAGACCTCTGCCATGCAGATCATCGAGGAGCTGTCTCGAAGGAGCCGAGGGATCTACAAGGATCGCTGCTTTGGCATCAGTATCAGTGATAAGCCAAGTATTAGTTTGGAAACTGGGTAGCAAGATATAGTTTTCGATCGTGATCATTGTCCATCCGGTAGATATAATTGTGTTTCGTTGAGTATCTCTTTCTTTGCCTTGGTGACGAGGATCCTGTCACTTAGATCCTGTCCGTAGCCATAGATGACGTTCGCCTGCTCGGGAGCTTTGTGCACATAGGAAAGCAGGATTGCTGCTGCCTGTGAGATTACTGTCGCCGGATCAGCTCCGGTCACCATTCCCAGAGGTCCGGTGAAGTCTTCACAGCGGAGGAAAAAGGCATCCGGGTCGTTCTCCCAGAGAATAGTGTTTTCCTCATTGTTGCGTCCGACGATGAGTTTGTGTTCCTTATCGAGGCGAAAATGACGACCGAGCTTTAGCAAGGCTGTGTTCTGATCATTCGATTGGTCATGTTCGACCAAGTCTTTTAGTCGCAAGGTGAAGTTCCTGTCCGTCAATAAGCAACCGCCACCGGGAGGAGGATAGAAGGTGATCCCGTATTCCTCAGCCAGGCGGATCTGTTCCTTTCTGCTTCTGCCGTTGATCGCCAGCATCTCTTCTTTGAGAACCCAGCCCTCTTTGATCGGCAGAGTGTCCGGAAGGCACTTCTGGGAAAGAGGTCGGACGATGAGCTGGGCAAATCCGGAATGACGGGAGACTACTGCCAGGGAATCACGCCTTTGAGACATAGGACGCTGCCCTATCACCTCACCGGTGATGATAAAGTCCGCTCCAAGATCCTGAAGCATGTTTCCGGCAACATTGAGCATCATGGCGTGGCAATCTATGCAGGGATTGAAGTTCTTGCCATAACCGAAGGTCGGGTTCATCACCATCTTCAGGTGCGCGGACGAGAACTCATGCACTATCAGGTCAAGTCCGTTCCTTCTGGCTGATTCCTCCGCCTTGAGAGTGGGGAAATACGCCGTGGAGAAGAAAATCGGGAAGACCTCATAGCCGAGGTTCATCATATGTTTGACGGACAAAAGGCTGTCCAGTCCGCCGGAAAAGAGGGCTATTGCTTTGTGATCTCGCAAGGTGACTCCTGTTAGTAAACAAAAAGGCTGCCCCGTGAGACAGCCTTAAAGTGGAGCTAAATGGGGGACTTGAACCCCCGACCTACTGATTACGAATCAGTTGCTCTACCATCTGAGCTAATTTAGCCGATAGGTATTATGTAATCCCAAGTCATTTTGTGCGGGTAATCCGTCAAGAAAATTATACTGCTCACTTGATAAAAACGAATTTAGCGATGCCGGATCTACCACCTTGGGATACCTTTACAAAGTAGATACCGGAGGTGCAGAGCAGGTCTGTCTCGTCCTTTCCGTCCCAAGAGAGGGTGTGCTCTCCTTTTTCAAGAAGAGCCTCTGTAAGAGTTTTGACGAGCTGACCGCGAAGATTGTAGATCTTGATCGTCGTGCTTTTGGCTTCCGGGAGCGTGAAGGAGAACTTTCCTCCGCTGCTCATCGGGTTTGGCAACGCTTGCACGGTGAACTCGGACTGCTTGCTCGTTACCTGCTTTCGGTTCTCAACCGGGAGGAAGTCCGTCTCTGTGAAAGAAACGTTCAGCGACTTCGGAAGTTCGGAGCTACGGATCTGCATCCAGTAGTAGTTATTTGGATAGGGTATCGTCTGGTAAGAATCAGCGGTCTGCCAGTTTGTCCATTCGATCAGACCGACGTTGTCAAACAGAGCGGAAGCATTCACTCCAGCCCCTGTTGCCGTCAGTCTAATATCGTAGTAGTAGGCATTATTGGGAAGGGTGAGCTCCTTGTAGAACCACTGCCAGTCACTTGATCCGGTGACGCCTGTTGATACGGATTCGGTAGATATTACCCCACCTGTTCTGCTGGAATAGTATCTGATGATGATATTGACAGCGCTGGCGTTGCGACATTTCATCCAGCCATGCAGAGTGTATTTCTTCGTATTGTCGTACCACTTACACTTCTTGGAGATCGTGGCAGTAGTTGTCTGACCATTGGAGGGGGTCAGCAACGCGCTTCTGGCACCATCGAAAGCGTCGCTTGAGAAAGCCGGGATATCCCAGAGAGTCGATCCCTCATTCTCGAAGTTGCCGTACCAGATGGTTTCGACCCCCAGTCTTAGTTCCGGTGTCTGAACCGGGGTCACTTGTTCAATAGCGGAGATGCTTCCTGAGCAAGGTAGTTTGGTGGGCTTGGTCGCGTATATGCCGGTACCTACCGGTTCAGGCCATAGTTGGTAAGAATAGTGAGATACCTGCTCGGTATAGTCTGCGGGATGTTCCATCACTCTACCGATGTTTGCCTGTTTGTCAACCACGAAGACCGTATTCAGTTCACGTGATCTGGCTGCTATGTAGTCGAGAATGTATGTAGCGAGCTGCCCTGTCGCGGGCTTTGGTATATACTGATCGATGAAGACCGGCTTGAGAGAAAAGTTCTTGAACCCATCCGGATAGGCATCGGCATAGAGGATCGCGGAAGGCATCGTCTCCGGGTAATCGAGATCAAAGACGAAGTTCCCCAAGGAATGAGCGATAAGGACTCCGTTGTAATATTCCAGCCCATGCAGGATATGCGGATGATGGACAATGACGAGGTCAGCGCCGGCATCGACGACTGTGTGCCGCAGTTCAATATCCCATTGATGAGGGATATCGGTCAAATAGCCGTAGTCCTCGTCTTGGTCGATGTCCTCTTCTATGTTAAGAGGAGATTTGTCATAACCACTTCCAGGAGACAAGGAGTACTCGCTGCCTCCGTGTAATTCCGTTATGATCAGGTCTGCATAGGGACTGACGCTATCTATCTGCTGCGCGACGTAATAGGGTGTCATATAGGCAAATCCATACTTGTTATATCCCGCATTCAGATACGGTTCTGCGTGATTGTATTGCCCGGTGCGGTCACTGCTGCGCAGTAGGGCAATATTGAGACCTTTCTTATTCAGCCATCCAGGCTGGTATGCTTCATAGGAATTTGCCCCGGCTCCGCTATAGACGATCCCGGCAGACGCGAGATTACCTCGCATTTGCTGCAGTCCTTCCAATCCGTAGTCGATCACATGGTTGTTTGCCAGTGATACAGCATCGATCCCCGCATAGCTCAGCCCGGAAACGTTCCCCGGAGCCCCGCGATAGCAAACGCTCTTCGTCGGGTGGGGAGTGCCTTGGTTAGTCAAGACAACTTCGAGATTGGCGATCGTCAGGTCGGCTGCATCTCCCAGGAACTGCTTTGTTGGCTGGAAGATCGCATTTACTCCTTGAGTGGGGATGATACCTCCGCCTTGCTCATATCTGCGTGCGAGCATGATATCACCTACGAAGTTCATCGTCAAAGGCAGGCTTGTATCTCCCGTATCGATGTTCACGGTGGTCGAGGCAAAGCCTGTCCTGCCGCTTTCATCCGTTACTACGAGGGACACCCGATATGGGTGATCATCAGTCACAGAATAAAGATGATAGGGATTGGCTTCCAAGCTGGTCAACGAGTCTCCGAAAGACCAATAGTAGCTGAATGTCTGGCTATCCGGGTCTATAACCGTGGAAGTGAACTGGATCCCCACTTCTCGGTGTATATCACTGCGGTCATCCCTGGTAATCGTTGTCGAGATCGATACCTGAGGCGAGATAGGGATGTCCGAACTGATGTCCCTGATGGAGTCGAACCAGATGGTACCGCTGGAAGTATCGGTATCGTTCACATATATGATCGATGTAATTATCGGCAGATAGTCGAAGAAGGCGAACCAATCGTCCGCGATGGGAAACCTATATTGGTTCCAGGTGTTGGAGTTCTTTGAGCCTTGATAGACTGGGATCCAATCCTCGATATCGAGGGTGGCAGTCCCATCTACCGAATAGAAAACGGCATTCGTGCCATCAGAGAACCCTATGCCTTGGATATTGGCATTCCCGGAGAAGTACATCGAGGCTTGAAAGACTGACCCCTGGGATATGACCACCGGATTGATCTGCTCCTGTTTCCAGCAATTGCCGTAGAGCTTTAGCGAATACATAGAGCTCTCGTCCGTGATCGCAGTATCGAGGATCCAGGAGTTTGGGCTGATATCTTGATTCGCCCAAGATCCGAGGTTGACGGCTCCGAGCTCAAAGTCTTCCAAAACCGTAAATCGGGAAGAGGTCACATTTGCATAAGCAGGAAGGCAGATCAAGAAGATGATGAGGGTCAACATAGCGTGGAAGAGAAAACCACGGCGGTATCCGACGAATATGAAACCTGGAATCATGTTTACTCCTTTCCCGGAGGCAAAACTATAGTGTTTACAATATGAACGATATCCTGATTCAGGTCAAGAAATAATTGCCGGAGAGAGGAATGTGCCTATGATTGGTAGGCTGGATCGAGGATTACGATGTGCTCTTTACCGCTGTTTCGTAACTGGGTGATATGGCGGATGATCATGAACTCACGTTCCAGATGTATGAGCCGGGCACGCAGGCTGTCTTTGATATCCTCAAACTTGATATGGTTTGATCTGCGTTTATCGGTCACCATCAGGATATGATATCCGTGCTTGGTCAGGAAAGGCTGGCTTATTTCGTTGATGCCGAGGCTAAATGCGACGTCTTCGATCTCTTTGATCAGCTTTCCCCGGGGGAAGAAGCCCAGATCTCCGCAGCGATAACAGGTCGGACACTGGGATGAGCTACCGCAGATATTGATAAAGTCTTCCGGTGTGTGGATCCCTTCCCGGATCTGCATTATCGTGTTCAGAGCATCAGGATCGTCATTCTTGATCAGGATATGCGAAGCTCGAACCTCTTCATGCGTCAGAAACACGTCCTGCTGTTCCTGATAGAAACGAAGGATGTCTTCTTCAGTGACTTGAATATCTTGAGATGATACGAGTTCGAGGTACTTCTTGATGAGGATACGGGACTTGATGAGTTTTTCGAGCTTACCGGCTTCGAAGGAATTGACACCACTGTCGTCCGAGGGTCTGATCTCACTGTCATGAGCTTCGAGGATGTCCATCAGGGCGCTGTCATATTCTGTTTCGGTCACCATGAGTCCATTCTCGATAGCAGAATGCAGTAGCAGCATTCTGTCGATCAGATGAGCAAGGGCGGAGTTCAGGGCAGTTTGGTCGTATTCATCGTCTCGGTAATTGGAAAGCCTGCGATATTCCTGCTTAATCTCGCTCTCATAAATATCCAGATCATATACTCTTGCAATCAGCTGCATCAAGTTCCTCTTCTTAGTTCAGTCAAACAACCGTTATTGATACAACTTTCGCGACAGGGCGGAGCGTATCTCTGATAAAGTAAAGACAGAGCCCCTGATTGTCAAATCAAAAACGTATTTTCTATACCATGTGCACTGACGCTTGGCATAATTTCTGCTATCCTGAGCTGCTTTGTCTCGGCAGAAACTCAGTTCGGTTCCCTCGAGCAAGTGGGGGAGATACTCATGATAGCCCAAGCTGTTCAACCCCGGCGTAGAAGCATCATACCCACTTTCGAGTAAGGCTCTGATCTCTTCTAAAAGCCCCATCTGCAACATGATATCCATGCGTTCGTTGATCCTGGTATATAGCATTTCTCTGGGGGGATCGATCAGAATACGGAACGCATTGTACTTATTCTGCTCTGCTTGTTCAGCCCAATGTGTGCTGATCGGTTTCCCTGTGGCATAGTAAACTTCCAGTCCCCGAAGAATTCTCTGCGTATCAGTTTGGCTGATCTTGCCCGCAAGGACAGGATCGATCCCTTGCAGCTCCGAGAACAGCGACTCTATGGAAGAGTCGATCAGCCTTTGCCGGAGTGAAGCCCTGATCTCTGCCGGAATCGGAGGGTGCAGAAACAATCCTTCGAGCAGGGACCGAACGTACAAGCCTGTACCTCCGCAAACGATCGGGATCTTACCCCTCGCCGTGATAGCCTGGATCGCACTTTCAGCATCTACGACAAAGCGACCGGCATTATAGCTCTCAGCGGGATCGATGATATCTATCAAGTGATGCTTTACGAGTAATAGCTCGTCCGGTGAAGGCTTAGCCGTACCGATATTTAGCTTGGTATATACTTGGCGTGAGTCAGCGGATATAATCTCCGTGTCCAGACACTGTGCCAGCTCGAGCGCTAACCTGCTCTTGCCGGAAGCGGTCGGTCCTTCGATGATGATCAGGGGGATCATACGAGTCGCTTGAATTTCTTTTCGAAATCCTGGATCGTCATCTTGATCAGGACTGGTCTTCCATGTGGGCAAAAGTAGGGGGTCTGACAGGCAAAGAGGTCATTTATGAGGTTCAGCATTTCTTTGCGGGAAAGCTTGTGACCGGCTTTGATGGACGACTTACAGGCGATCGACTTTGCCAGGCTGTCCCGGAAATCCGCATTGATTTCAAGCTCTTGCTCGAGCTGTTTGAGGATCTCGATAAAGACCTTCCCACCTTGCCAGTCTCCCAATTCCGCCGGGATCTCCTCGATAACGAGCGAGTTTCCGCTGAATTTCTTGATGGCAAATCCGATCTTCTCCAGTAGCTCGATATTCTCCTCGACCAAGTCCCTGATATCCGAAGCGATATACGGCGGAATATCGATAACTATCGGCAAGATTAGCTTTTGCCGGACTGCTGGAGCGCCACCGACGCGATGCATCAGCTTCTCGTAGACTATCCGTTCGTGAGCTGCATGCTGATCGATCACGACCAGCCCATCTTCTACCTGGATAAATACGTATGTATTATGCAGTTGCCATGGATTGATATACTCTTCCTCATTCGCGAGCAAGAGCTTGTAAGAAACCGAGTCATTGGGCTGATTGGCAAGCAGTTCGAGCTGTTCATTATTCTCGGAGACTATTGGGTTGACGATCGGGATCGGCTTTCTGGGCTCGGGCTCTGAGCTGAAAAGGTCGTCCTGATACAGGTTCGAGAATTCCTTGCGATACTCGCTGAAGCGTGGGATATCGACGTTGGATTTGAACAGCTCCTTCTCGGCGAAACTTGCGGTATCGACCGACTGGGCATTATGGAACTTCACCCGAGCGGATTCGAACTTATCATTCTCGTACTGCCGCAAAGCCTGGGAGATGGTCGAGAGCACCATTCCATGGACGTGCTGTTGTTCACGGAACCGAACTTCCTGTTTAGTCGGGTGGACGTTGACATCTATAGCTTCCGGGGGGATGGTCAAAAAGACTATATACGGGGGTGTCGTTCCCTTCGCCCAGACCCTCGTTTTGAGGATGAAGGGTTCGTAAGCGGCTTTGATGCTGTGACGGACTGTCTTATCGTTGACGAAGCGTCCGTTGATAAAGACATATTGAACGTCAATCAGCCGGTCAGAACGATCCTCGAGCCCGAAGATATACCCTTCGACCCGGTAACCGCCCGTGGAGTTGTCGATCTGGATGATGTCATCCGAAAGGAAGCTACTGCCGAAGATGTCTGACATTCTTACTGCTCTGTCATCCGTTGCTTTGTAGTATAGCTTCTCTCTGCCATCGACGATAAGTCTGAAGCCGATATTTGGGTAAATCACTGCCTGATAGTGGAAGTACTTTAGGATGTGCCTGAGCTCTGCCGTATCCGAACGGAGAAACTTCCTCCGTGCAGGGATGTTCTTGAACAAGCCCTTGACGGAGATCGTCGTGCCCCGGTTTGAAGAGGTCTGACGAACCCCGAGCAACCTACCATTATTGTATTCGATCTGGGTAGCCGTTTCGCTGTCCGCGGTTCTTGTCGTCAATGTGAGGGTGCTGACCGAGGCTATGCTGGGAAGAGCCTCACCTCTGAATCCCAAGGTGTTGATATGGATTATGTCATCCACCGTCTTGATCTTTGAGGTCGCATGCCTCTCAAAAGCGAGCATCGCTTCATCTTCGCTCATTCCATTACCGTTGTCGCTGACCAGGATCAGGTCCTTACCCCCGTTATCCACGGCTACCGTGATGCTGTCTGCGCCTGCGTCGATGGAGTTCTCGACCAGTTCTTTGATCACCGATGCGGGACGCTCGATGACTTCCCCGGCAGCGATCTTATTTCGAACGTCTTCGGAAAGAATGTGGATCTTGCCCATGTCAATACCTGAAGATACTGCCGTTAGTGAACTCACGGATGATGGAGTTATAAGGCACTAAAGCATCCGGAACGTCGTTTACATGAGCAAGGAGGCGAAGCAAGCGCTGGGCTTCGGTATAGCTCGTGGATGACTTCGGGACCTTTAACAAGAGCTTCCAGACGTGTTTACGTAAAACACCAAGTTCGTAGGTGAGGCTGCTGTTGAACATATAATCCGCATTTTCCTGATAGGGGAAGATGTTCTTTTCTTCGCCTTCCCGGACGTCAGGCCATCTCAGGATGGTCTCATCGGCTCTGTATCCCCGATATTGATGATCCCGGACTATTCTGCGGATCAACCTGCAGTCGGTGGTCGGGATGCGGTTGTGATTGTCTATGTTCAGCTGATTTAGCGCGCTGATATATATCTTGGCTTTGCGGTTTGCCGGGATAGCCTGGGTCAGAAGGTCATTCAGCCCATGGATACCTTCCATGACGATGACGTTGTCATCTTTGAGACGGACGCTGCGATTGCCTTTGCGACGAACTCCGCGGGCAAAGTCATAACTGGGTAGATCGACCTGATCTCCGTTTAGCAGAGCTGTAAGCTGCTCATTGAGAAAGTCCAGATCCAAAGCGTAGATGGACTCAAAGTCGTAGTCCCCGTTTTCTTTTCTGGCAGTGTGTTCCCGGTCGATGAAATAGTCATCCAGACCGATGACGATAGGCTTCGCTTTGGATGCCTGAAGCTGAACTCCGAGCCTTTTGGCAAAGGTGGTCTTTCCGCTGGAGGAAGGACCGGCGATTAGGATGATCTTGGTATCCTTGTTCTTGACGATGTCGGAAGCGATCTCGGCGATCTTCTTTTCGTGCAAGGCTTCTTCGACGAGGATAAACTCGGAGATATCATAGTTATCGATCAGCCTGTTTATGTCATAGATATTATGTACGTTCAGGATATCCAGCCACTTGTCATGCTCCTGATGCAGGGCAAAGAGCTTCTTGGGAAGCTGGAAGGGTTTCGATATCCGGCAGTCCTTTTCTTTGGGGAAGCGGAGGATGAAGCCGGGAGCCTGATAGACTATCTCGAATTCCTCGATCATCCCGGTTCTGTCTGCCAGGGGACGGATGAACTGGTCGTAGTATTTCCCGCAGCGATAGACCGGGACGCTCTGTTCAAACCTATAGCGGAGATTCTTGAGCAGATCTTTCCTGCCCATATTTGAGAAAATATCAAGCGCTTCGTCCGTCCTCACTTCGATCCTGTCGATCGGGAGGTCTGCTGAGACGATCTTGCGCATTTCCGCATCGAGATTGGCGCAATCTTGCTCGGTGAACTGATCGGTATTGAACACTTCGCAGAAGATCCCGTCACCTATGGAGTGTTCGATCACCAGGTTGTGATTGATCCCCATCAGAGTGAATAGCGCCTTTGCCATGATGAATATCGCCGAATCCTGATATATCCTCAGCCCTTCCGGGTGTTGATACGTGATGCAGTTGACCAGTTCGTCATGTTCGATCATGTAATCGTCATTGACATATAAGGTATGATTTATTTTGTAGGACAAGACAGACCGTTGGTCGATGTCCAGATCCTTGAGGATGTCCTTTATTTTGGTGGGCTCTTCGAGGTTCAACAACGTGTGCTTTTCGCCGTTTAATCGTATATCGATGTTCATTTTTCTCTTCCTTAAATTATATGGAAAGACATGTTTGTGAGACCAATGTAATCCGTCAAGAGCAAAGGAGTTTATCAATGATCAAGAGAGCCGGAAGACATATCAAGCGAGAGCTGAGCCACTATCTGGGGATAGTGTTTGCCTCAGTGTTCTTTGCTTTGGGTTACAGCTGGTTCCTGTTGCCGTACAATATCGCTCCCGGCGGAGTCGCCGGTATTGCCCAGATCATCAATCATTTCACCAATGCCCCCTTTGGCATGACGATGATAGTGATCAACATCCCTCTGTTTGTCATCAGCTTTATCTTCATCGGCAAGTCTTTTGGCGGTAAATCCCTCTGGGGTATGCTCGTCGCCTCGGCAATGACGGACTTCCTCAGCCTGGGCAACCTGCACAGACTTGGCTTGATCAAGGACATCGCCAAATATACTTTTGTGGAAGGCGGCAGAACGATCATTGCGATGCTTCCTCCCCAAGATATCTATCTCTCGGCGATCGCTGGCTCGGTATTGCTGGGAATAGGGCTGGGCTTGATCTTCCGGTTTCGTGGTTCGACCGGGGGGACCGATATCCCAGTCGCGCTGATCAAACAGAAAGCCGGGATCTCCATCGGTATGGGATATTGGCTCGTAGAGACGGCGATCATCCTCAGTGTGGGGATCATGCTCAAAGACCCCAAGCTGATCATCTGGGGCTACGTGAACCTCTTTATCACCACCAAGATCACCGATCTTGCCAGCGAAGGTCTTCCGTATATCAAAGGTGTGTATATCATTTCTGACAAGGTCGATGATATACGCGATGAGATCTATGAGAAGTTGGATCGCGGGGTGACCTATATCAAAGGTATCAGCGGGTTCAACAAACGCGATATCAATATCCTCTTCTGCGTGATGAACCGTCGGCAAGTTCCGCTCCTCACCGACATCGTCAAAGATCTCGATCCGGATGCTTTCATGATCCTGAGCGAAGTGAACGATGTCCTCGGATACGGATTCAAGAGCCGAAAGATCAATCTGGGAGACTAACGGAGTATTGATCAATTTGAAGTGGGGGAGAGCCCGAAATACGGGCTCTCCTCGCTTTTATCCGATGTCGTTGTTCGGGGTTGATTTCGCTCTTGTTTCTCATATCTTCCTCAGATGACTCCCAGATGAATCCCAGATCAGATCAAAGGATCATAAGATAGTTATGAGATTGGCATGTTTCTTGTAATACCAGAACAACCTGCTTAGCCAACTCCGGCTAATGGCTTATTTTATATTAGAATACAGATTAACAGAAGCAATTAGATCAAAATGCTAATTTGCGCGATGGAGATAGAATAGATGTACAAGAAGATAATGATCCTGGCATCGATAGCGATATTGATGATCTTGGGTGGCTGCGGAAAGAACACCGTTCTCCCGCCTCATGGAGACAGCGATGTAGTGGTGTTTGGCACGGATACGACTTTTGACGTCGTCACTTGGAACTTGCGTGAGTTTCCCTGGCTGGGTGAAACGACCGTTGAAGCTTTGGCTCAACTGATCCCCCTGCTCAAAGCGGACGTGATCGCCTTTCAAGAGATAAACAGTTATGCCCCGTTTAATGAGTTAGCCGGGATCCTCCCCGACTATGATGCCTATATCTCTAACGCTACTTCCAGCTACCGACTGGCGTATCTGGTCAACAACAAGACTGTCCAGGTCGAGGATAACTATACGATCTTCAATAGTGATTCCAATCCCTTCCCCAGACCTCCCTATATCCTCAAGGCAAAGTGGAATGAGCAGGAATACTACGTTATCGACAACCATCTCAAAGCCTATGGTGACAACTACATAGATGAATCAGACGACTGGGATGAAGAAGTGCGTCGCCGCTTAGCCTGCGAAATGCTGGATGAATACATCAGCGAAGAACTGGGTGACAAGAAGGTCATCGTCGTGGGAGACTTCAACGATCAGATCGCAGAACCAGCCACCTACAACGTCTTTATGAGTTTCATCAATAAACCCGCAGAATACCAATTCGCGGATATGCCGATCGCTCAAAACCCGACTTATAGCACGGTTTCCTATCCCGCCTCCTCCAGTCATATCGATCATGTCCTGATCACTAATGAGCTGTTTGACTCGTTTGCCGAAGCTGACTCTACCTGTAGGAGCATCCTCGTCGAGGAGTGGTTTGGCTCGTGGTCAAACTACAGCGGTCAGATCTCGGATCATCGTCCCGTAGGCATAAGGCTAAAGTGAAGTTATCATGAAAAAGATCATAACCCTGATCCTCTTTTGTTTGTTCTCGCTCCTGCTGATCGGGCAGACATATCTGATCAACGAGGGATTTGAGAGCACAACTTTCCCTCCAACGGGGTGGACAAATAGCGCCAGCGGATGCATCCGGACAACCAATAACTTTAGGACAGGGGCTTACTGTCTGGGTTTTAACGGGGTCAATGACGCGATCTACACTCCGATCCTGCCAAATCCTTCTCAACTGTCCTTTTGGTATAAAAGAAGCAGCAACACTGCTGCATGGACGCTGAAGGTCCAGATCTCATCCAACACCAGTATTTGGCAAGATATTGGGACGATCAATAACGCTAGTACCACATATGCCGAATTCAGCTTTGACCTTTCAGCGTATCAGAACATCTATGTCAGATTATTGGATTCGAGAACTACCGGAACTGCCGAGAGATATGTCGATGACTTCACCGTCACGACCGGTACGAGCACCGAGGTCACGACCCCGACCTTGCAGACGAGCGCTCTCACGGGCACTCCCTCCAACACATCCTTGGAACTGCAGTGGACACCTGGTGATGGTAGTTTTCGGATAGTCAAGATGAACACCGTCAATAGCTTTTCAGCTCCGCTCGATGGCTCGACCTATACAGCCAATACATCATATGCAGGCAGCGGAGAACAGGTGATCTATAACGGCGCTACTCAGATCATCGAAGGGAATCCGTTCGATGGGGTATCCGTTGATAACCTCCAGCCAAATACTACATATTGGTTTAGAGCTTATGAGTATAACGGAGTAGGGAGCCAGACCAAGTATCTGGTGACCACATCTACTGCCAATCCGACATCCATCACCACGACCAATTCCCAGAATACGGGTTACTACAATGGTATTTCCGGTTATGGATCGACCCTCAAATCTCAATTGCATACGCTGCTCCGTACCACACACACGACCCGCTACAGCTATGACGCACTCTGGACACAGCTTCCTTATACGGATGAGGATCCTGCGAATTCAAGCAATCTGATCGAGATATACACCGGCTGGTCGGTACCAAAGTCAAACTATGGCGGTGGAACGACCGAATGGAACCGCGAACACACCTGGTCAAAAAGCCATGGCGATTTTGGCGAAACTGCTCCGGCAGGGACAGATCTGCATCACTTGCGCCCCTGCGATTCTACCGTGAACTCTGCAAAGAGCAACAAAGACTTTGATAATGGCGGAACTGCCTATACAGATGCTTCGCCATATCCCGGTTATACGGGAGTGACGGGATGCTACACGACTACATCGGCTTGGGAGCCTCGCAACGAGGACAAAGGCGATGTAGCCCGGATGATCATGTATATGGCTGTGCGATATGAAGGGACGGATACATCATTCAATCTGGAGATCATCGACGATGTCAATTCTGAAGCGGGAGTAAGCGCGCCGAACTATGGCAAGCTCTCGACTTTGCTCGCCTGGCATGTACAGGATCCCCCGGATGCCAGAGAGTATCAGAGAAACAACCGCATAGCCGAAAGACAAGGGAATCGCAATCCTTTTATCGATCACCCGGAGTTTGCCCGCTATATCTGGGCACCGGTACCCCAAGCCGCGACATCTCTGAACACAACGGGCTTTACGGCGAATTGGACTGCTCCCATCACAGCGACGAAATATTACCTCGAGGTGGCGACAGACAGTCTCTTTACAAGCTACGTAACAGGATACTCAAGCTATGATGCGGGATTGACCACCTCCAAAGTAATCACCGGGCTCACTGCCGGGACGTATTACTATCGTCTGCGCTCATTTTTCCTAACCGGGTACTCCATGTATTCGGGATTCCAGAAAGTAATGCTCATAGTGCCGGTAGCTACCCTTAGCTCATCTGTGGTTCTGGAAGAGGGAAACCTGAACGGCGCTACTTTGACGATCAGCCTTTCCGGATGCACCTTTAGCGATGCGACGCTGCTCTTGACGAACTTTGCCCTGAATAGTCAGCCTGCGGGCTTGAGCATCTCCGGGATCCAGTATGTGAACAGCACCACCGCGACCGTCACTCTGGCTTTTAACAACACAGACTTTGATACTAACTACAGCTCGCTGCGGATCATCATTTCCCCCGTAGAGCTGAGCAGCGGTTCCAGCCTGAACACCTCCGTTCTCCCGGTCATAGCCTATGTGGAGACTCCCCTTACGATCAATATCATCGGGAACCAACTCCGTTTCAATATTACCTCCGTAAGCGGAGCTGCTCAATATCGGGTATATTCCGCATCTTTACCGGGGGGAACATATACGAACGTCACCTCAAGCGGGACTTTTACTGTGGGAATACCTACGCAGTGGAACTGCACTATCAGCGAGAGCCGACGTTTCTTTAAGGCAGTTGCTATCAAAAACTAAGATAAGAGCTCAATAAGGCGGTCGATCTGATCGTCAACGGAATACTTCGCAATATCCCCGGTCGTCCTGATCGGGGTTTTGTTTTGCCAAGTGATGTACAAGCTTTCGACATACGTCTTGGCAGCGTCGGCATAGTAATCGAAGCAAGCACCTGAGCCCGATGACATGATAGCTTTTGCCGCTTCGCCAACTGGATTCCCCAAGCATAAGATAGGTGTGCCGGATGCCATATACTCAAAGAGCTTCGTTGTCAGCATCCCCTCATTGCCCGCATAGTCATTTATCAGCAGTATGAGCAGCTCGCTGTTGACCATAGCATCAATGGCTTCTTTATGAGGGACAAAGCCACGTTCGGTTATGTTCAGCATACCGGAAGTCTTTCTTAGGTCTTGCAGGAGATGCGGATCGTGGTTCCCGATGAAGACCAGCTCCACTTCTGGGTGACTAATGATCCTTTCCAGGCTCGCAGGTATTGCATGGACGTCCTGCCCGGCTGTGACCATCCCAATGTATCTGATGCGAAAGCTCTCGGCAAGGGTATATTCGCTCTTGGCAAAGTCACGGGGGTCAAAGCCATTGTATATCACATGCTTATTCCCCTCCGGAAGCTGTGCAGCGATATTATCCGAGACGATGATATTGGCATCTGCTGTAGAGATTACTTGCCGTTCCAGACGCTTATGAGCGGACATGGTAAGCTTTGAGGGTGGATTGAGCTTTAGGTAATAGACCTCGCTCCAAGGATCGCGAAAGTCAGTGATCCACTTGATGGGGAGACGATCTTTGATGCGTTTCCCGACCAGATGAGTGGAGTGGGGAGGACCGGTAGTTATCACCGCATCATAGCGATCAAGGCTGAGTTCTTGCATCGCGGCACGATATGCTGCGTTGTTCCAAGTGACCCGAATATCCGGAATGACCAGATTCAGCCTGATCCAGATCAGAAGTCTTTTTAAGAGCCCGTCCTCTTGCTTAGTCCTTAGGTCACCATAGGGGAGCTTGACCCTTTTCTTGAATAGCTTGAATAGCGTGGAAGACAGTATTGAGCTTCCGCAGCGTATGATCCGAACCTGGGATGGAACCTTATCAAGCAGCGTCTCATCCATTGCGGGATAGTTCCCCTGCGCAGGGCAAATGACGGTCACGCTCCATCCTCTTTCGACGAGGCGGGGGAGAAAACGCAACCAGCGCTGCACCGGAGCACCACCACAAGGCGGAAAGTAATAGCTGATCAGGAGAAGCTTCTTCATAGGGATAAGAACAGCTCGCTTAAGGCTTTCCAGGAGTACCGGGCTTTGTAGTGGGTGATGTCCTCAGCCATTGCTTCGATCCTATCTCTGTGCATCACAGCTTCGATGCCATCTGCCAGAGCGACCGGATCATCAGGCTTGACCAGGAACCCTGTTTTCTCGGGGATGATGTATTCGCTCAAACCTCCGACGTCAGAAGCGAGGACAGGGACGTTGAAGCTATAGGACGTGGCGATAACTCCGCTTTGCGTGGCGGTTTTATAGGGCAATACGCAGAGATCTGTTTGGCGGAAGAACTGCCCGATCTCTTTGTCCGAGATATAGCGAAAGTGGCATTCGCATCGGTCACCGATCTGCAGAGTCTCGATCATCTCATCATACTCGCGGCGATTGCCATAGACGTCTCCGGCGATGATCAGCCGTACTTGCTTGCCTCTATCCAGAAGCAGCTTCATTGCCTTGAGGAGGACGTCCAGCCCTTTATAGGGCTTGACCAGCCCAAAAAAGAGCAGCGTAAAGTCCGGGCTCTTGACAACCTCCAACTCAGAGGTGAACTCCGCATAAGAATCGTAGATCGGGTGAAAGCCCAGAACTGTATTCCGGGCAACGTGGAGGGGGAGGCTCTCTTTGACGTCGTTGAGGCAGCTCTGGGACAGCACCACCAGCTTGTCGGCTTTACGCAGAGCCATATCCCGTAACGCACTACCCAAGAGCCACTTTTCATGACTGACGACGTTATGCGCCAGAAAGACGATCTTAATGCCCCGTAAACGAGAGAGGATCCAGGCATAGGAAGGCGCAAAGAAAGGCAGCCAATATGAGACGATCAGCATCTCCGGCGCATAGTCCCGGATCGCTCTGACCGCTTTTTCCCACGTATAGGGCAGATAGGGAGCAAAGGCTTGGATAGTAGTGATCCCGCTCGGAGCAGCATCAGGATCATTCTGATCCCCGGAAGGGAAGAAGATATCCGGATACTGCTTCGTAAAGCTGATCATGCGTACATCGCAACCGCTCTCTATCAAGCTGTGCCCGAGATGCACGGCAAACTGAGATATCCCGCCCCTGAGCGGCGGAGCCGGACCCAGAAGCGCTATTTTTCGTTTTCTGTCGCTATTTTCCATCATGGCTTCCACATGCTGCATCAGGCGTATTTGGTCAACCAAATATTTCCGGATGCTTTCCGCAGAATAGCTCGCTTGACCCGTAGAATAAGAAAATCCTTTACAAAAAGCCAAACTTACCGTCTTTGGACTGAAAGAATAATATTGAGACACCAAAGGAGATTATCATGTCCAAGCTTGGTTTTAAGTTTCCCACTGAGATCCGCAAGACCTTTCTCACCGATCTCGAAGAAAACTGGTATCAGCCTCTTTTAGCTAAAAGACTCGGAGTAGAACTCAGCCCTACAAAGAGGAGCAATTTCGGTCAGTACAATATGGCTGTGAACTACCTCACTTCTGTGCTCGAAGAAGCTCAGGCGATCAACAAAGTAGCCGTGTACAACATCGATCACATGGCGCAATTGCGTTTTGCCGGCAAAGACGTCCCGATGCTTTTGGATAGAGCTCTTGCCGGGTCGATCAGCAGCATGAAGATCGGTCAGTGCAAATACACTTTGCTCCTAAATGAAGCCGGTGGAGTTCAGGACGATCTCATTGCCATGCGCATCAGCGAGACCGAGTATATCCTGGTCATCAATGCCGGGCATGACATCACCGACAAAGCGATCGACCACGGAGTGGAGCAGGATCTCATCGCCGATATCGACAGGATCATGAGTACTAAGCTCGATGGGGAAGAGGTCTTTGCCGAGGATATCTCCGAACAGTTCGTCAAGGTCGATATCCAAGGTCCCCTCTCTTACAAACTGATCAAGGGTATCTTTGGCGCAGACGTGCTCAAGAACCGCTCCAATCCCGAAAAGAACATGAACTTCTTTAGCTTTAACGAGTTTGAGCGTAATGGCGCGCATTACTATATCTCCAGAACGGGCTACACCAACCGCTGGGGATGGGAGCTATACCTCCCTGTAGCTACAGCGGAAGCGGACTTCAAGGCTATCGTCACCTCAGCTCTGGAAATGGGCGGGCTTCTGGTCGGACTGGGCGGCAGAGATGAGAATCGCATCTCCGCAGGTGCCTTTGGTTTACCGCTGATGGGTCAGGAATACGATCCTGCTCATACTCCGATCAACGCTCCTCTTTTTGAAGCTGCCGTGGACATGGCAAAAGAGGACTTCGTCGGAAAGGCAGCCCTGGCTCAGAGCATCGCAACCGGTGTGACCAAGAAGATGGTCGTTATCATCACGGAAGGCATAGCCACCGGCAGAGCAGTCTATTTGAATGGTGTGCGGCTTGGCTCCGTCACTTCCTCGATCAACTCCCCGAACGTCGCTCTGGAAAAGAGGCTCGCCATTGGCTCCAAACGTAAGAACGTCAATGAAGAGACCGGGACATGCGCCATCGGTATCGCTTGGCTCTACAAGAATCCCTTTGCCCAGGACGCTGAAGGCAATGACATCACCGGAGATGAAGCAAATCCCGTCCGCATCCACGTCGAGTTCTACCGCGAGAACGAAGCGGGCGAACCGACCGGTTCACCCCTTTGTGGATACATTACAGCAGAGGGGATCAGCACTGCAACAGCAGGCAAGCCTCTCAAGCAGATCGAGAATCTATAAGCAATCTCACTATAAAGCAAAAGCCACGGGACATCTGATTCCCGTGGCTTTTTGTATAGACTTAGTAATTACGACTTTGGGGTAATCGTGGTTTATATCACCCCTGCATTGATAAGGTCGTGCATATGCAGCATCCCAACCGGGTGCTTTTCCGCGTCGATGATAGGGATCATAGTGATCTTGTTCAGTTCCATATAGTTCAAGGCATTGACCGCCAGTTCGTCTGCCAAGAGGGTCTTGGGTGAATGCGTCATGCAATCCCCGGCGGTATGATCCATGATCGTGTTCATCTTCTCATGGAGCTGCCTGCGCAAGTCCCCATCCGTGATCATCCCGACCAAGATGCCTGTGGTATCGACGACTGCGGTACATCCGAGCTTCTTCCCGGTCATCTGCATGATAACCCCTGCCATCGGTTCATCGACGGAAACGACCGGCAGGTCATCCCCGCTATGCATCAAGTCGCTGACTCTGAGGAGCAGCTTCTTCCCGATGGTACCACCCGGGTGGAATCTGGCGAAGTCCTTTTCACCAAAGTTCTTGCTCTTGAGCAGAGCGATGGCGAGTGCATCTCCGACGGCGAGAGCCACAGTTGTGCTGGATGTGGGAACCAGCCCCAGAGGCTCATACTCCTTGGGCACATAGCAATTGAGGACTACATCTGCGCTTTGAGCGAGCTGGGAGTCCAAAGCACCGGTAATCGCGATAAGCGGAACTCTAAGGAACTTGATATAGGGGATGATCGAGATGAGTTCCTGGGTATTACCGCTATTGGACACGGCGATGACCACATCATTCTCGGAAAGCATCCCAAGGTCTCCGTGCAGTCCTTCCGCAGCATGCAGGAATATAGAGCTGCTCCCTGTCGAAGCCAGGGTTGCGCTGATCTTGCGGGCGATTATTCCCGCCTTGCCGATCCCGGTAAGGACTATCTTGCCTTCGCAGTTCCGTGTCAGATCAAATGCTCTTTCGACGGCTTCGGGCTGAAGCTGCTCCGCCACCTTGAGGATGGCGGAGGCTTCCAGCTCCAATTCTTTGCGAACTATATCTATGATATTCATCAATGGTTGTTTATGGCTTGGATCGCTTCAGCGAGACTCATCGAACCCAGATCGCCTTTGGTGTGCTGACGCAGGGTGACTGTCCCGTTTTCGGCTTCATTCTTACCCACTACGAACATAAAGGGTATCTTCTTCAACTCGGCATCGCGGATCTTGTAGCCGATCTTCTCTCCGCGAGTATCGATCTCCGCCCGGAATCCCTGTTCCCGTAGCTCTTCGGTCAGCTTCCTGGCATAATCCAACTGAGCATCGGTGATGGGGATCATCATGATCTGGATCGGGGCGAGCCAGAGAGGCAGATTTCCGGAATGGTATTCCAAGAGGGTGGCAAAGAACCGCTCGATCGACCCAAGCACCGCTCGGTGGATCATGAAGGGTCTATGCGCCTTGTTATCCGCGCCGATGTATTCCATGTTGAACCGCTCGGGCAGGTTAAAGTCAAACTGGATGGTCGTGCATTGCCAGGCTCTGCCGAGTGCATCCTTGATCTTGATATCGATCTTAGGACCGTAGAAGGCTCCACCGCCTTCATCGACCTTATATTCCAAGCCCAGCTTCTCCATGGAAGCGCGCAGACTCTGCGTCGCCTTGTCCCAGTCTTCCTTTTCTCCAACGGAACCTTCCGGCTGAGTGGAGAGATAGATCATGAATTCCTTGAACCCAAAGTGCTTTAGCATATCGAGGGAGAAGACGATCAACTTCTCGACTTCTTCGTCCATTTGCTCCGGAGTGCAGATGATATGCGCATCATCCTGAGTAAAGCCACGCACCCGCATCAGACCGTGCAAGACGCCACTGCGTTCATAGCGATAGACAGTTCCCAGCTCACCCAGCTTCATCGGCAGTTCACGATAGCTGTGATGATTGGCATTGTAGATGTGTATATGGAAGGGGCAGTTCATTGGCTTGATATAATAGTCCTGTTCCTCGATCTGCATCGGGGCGTACATATTCTCTGAGTAAAAGCCGAGGTGACCGCTGGTTTCCCAAAGCTTGGAGCGTCCAACGTGCGGAGTATAGACCAGCTTATAGCCTTTGCGAAGATGCTCTTCCTTCCAATAAGCTTCGATCAGGTGCCGGATCATCGCTCCATTGGGATGCCAGAGCACCAGCCCGGGACCTACTTCATCGTTGATCGAGAAGAGGTCGAGATCCTTCGCCAATTTGCGGTGATCCCGGTTCTTGGCTTCTTCGAGGAAGGCAAGGTATTCATTCAGTTCTTTATTTGAGGGGAAGCTGATCCCATAGATGCGTCTGAGCATCTTGTTCTTCTCGTCTCCGCGCCAATACGCGCCGGAAGTCTTGAGCAGCTTGATGGATTTGATCTTGCCGGTCGAGCCGATATGCGGTCCGCGGCAGAGATCGATAAAGTCCCCTTGAGTATAGGTCGAGATCGTGTCCGTATCCGGAATTTCGGCAAGTATCTCCAGCTTGTAATCCTCGCCCATCTTGCCAAAGATATCCATCGCTTCGCTCTTGCTCAGCTCACGGCGGCTGTAGTGATGATCAGCGGCGATAAGCTCTCGCATCTTGTTCTCGATTAGGGTCAGTTCATCATCGGTAAAGGGTCTGTCCCGGTCAAAATCATAGTAAAAGCCCTGCTCGATAGCGGGACCGATCGTGACCTTGACCTCCGGCCAAAGCTGCTTGACCGCTTGCGCCATGAGGTGCGCAGTGCTGTGCCAATAGACTTCCTTGCCTTCGTCAGACTTGAAAGTGTGAAGTACAAGGCGGGCATCATGATCGATCATGTGCTCCATATCGACGAGCTTGCCATCGACTTCCGCGCAGATAGAGGCATCTGCGAGCCGGGGGGATATATCAGTGGCGACGGTCAGCGCACTCACCGCATTGGGGTATTGCTTCACTGAGCCATCGGGTAAAATAATGTTTAGGGACATAATATTCTCCTGAGTAGATGTGACTCGTCGATACGAAGGACGAGCCCAAAGTGCATAGAATTACGATGCAGTTATTTGTCAAGCATTGGCGAAGAAGACGGTCTCAGCGGATTCTCGGAAAGCCCCATTATCGAATGCGGATCGCCCCATCAGACCTCTTGTCCCAAGAAGAAGCCAGTACCGGATGATCTCCCGCATTGGTCATTATCAAGTTTGGAGCATTTAAGGCTTGACAAGGAAACAGCTTAGTGCGTTCTTGCGAATGTAGCGATTTGGCTATAAGGAGATTGTATGGTTTCAAAGAGAATGTTCTTTACGCACAGTGCGAGAGTAGTGCTATGTCTCGGGCTATTGGCATTTGGGCTGGGTTTCCTCTCAGCTCAAACTACGCCCTTGATCTATTATCTGGGTCAAGTTCATTTAGAGAATTCCGGCGGAATGATGGGAGGACCTGACTGGTGGAGTTCCAGCGATCTGTACTATCTGACCGATACCGACGACCCTTTGGTCACTACGAGCTACCGCTATGTAAGCAATTACTGGGAAGAGGCTTATCATAGCTATTCCGATGATACATACCCCTTTTCCGGTGCTGCGATCTATTTTCCTGATCACTTTGTCGTCACCTCAAAAAATGGTCTTCCCAGCACCACCCCTCCGTACAGGATCTCAACCATTGACTACAATGGCTACTACTTACGTGATGATTACTGCATGACCGCCAACTCTCAGACCCCTGTAATGAGTAGGATCTATCAATATAACCAAGATATGAAGTTAACCTGCATAATAACCCGAATGAACAACATATCCAAGTGGTGGAGAACTGAATGTACTCTCGATGAACTGGGGAGAAGAACTCAGGACTATACCTCGGTCTCATCGGATTCGCTCAACTGGTTACCTTACTGCCGGAATGAATATACTTATAGCTCAGAACTTGTCCCCGGGAACCCCCAGTTTGAAAAGCATGCTCTGTATGTTCCATTGAGCTTCGATATCCCCCCTTTTAATATCTTTCCCTATCTCTATATAAATGACAATTATAAGATGGTGAGTGTCACTGTCACTTTCGCCAATACGCAAGGCGACTGGTATGAATCAGATGTTTGGCCGCTTGATTATCGGACTATACCCTGGGGATTTCAGTTAGGTGCCATAAGTTGGGACAATCACGGACTGGTGACCGAATTAGCATACGGCGATGGAGACGGGATGCCAAGCTACACATTCGGTTGGGCTTTTACCGACCCATCAGATAGCTCAGATCCATTAAGCCCAGATCTTGTCGGATTATCTGTTAACCCCAATCCGGTTAGAGATGATGCGGAACTGCAGCTCACCCTGAAAGCTCCGGCATCGATCAAAGTGACGACCTACAATCTCCGCGGACAGCAGATCAAGAGCGAGATATATCAGGATCGCAAAGTCGGGGAGAATAGTCTGGTATGGAGAGCCACAGATACCGCTGGTTCACCGCTGAAGAACGGTGTGTATCTGATCCGCTGCGAGACCCCCGGCAGTGCGAAGACGATCAGAACAGTAGTGATCCACTAAGCAATCGTTATGGATCTCCCATAAGCTGATGATAAAATAACCATACTTATCTTCTATATTTCTCTTACGGCATTCAAGCATAGTACAAGCATAGTACAAGCAAAGTACAAGATGAGTACAAGCGGAGTACAAGTTGATACCGGGCGACCCTCTAACAAGGGTCGAGGGAACGAGCCGGAAATCACGTGAAAATAGCAGAGAATGGATTATAGAATACCGAGCCCCTCTGAGGAGCCTCTTGGGAGCCTCTTGGGTCGCGACCCAAGAGGACCCCAAGAGGAGTCCAAGAGGAACCCAAGAGGCTCTCGGTAATCCTTAGGTAAAAATCAGGTCAGTGTGCGGTATTCGGAAGGCGTTTTGCCATGCGGAGGGAATTGAGCACAGCGAGAACTGTGACTCCGACATCGGCAATGACGGCTTCCCAGAGAGTGCCGATCCCGGCGACACCGAGAGTCATGACCAAGGTCTTGATCCCCAGAGCAAGGACAAGGTTTTGCACCACAAAGCTGTAGGACAGGCGGGAGAGTTCGAGCGCTTTGACGAGCTGTTCCGGTTTGTCGTTCATCAGCACGATGTCTGCGGATTCGATGGAAGCCGCGCTACCCAGTCCTCCCATGGCGATGCCAATGTCCGCACGGGCAAGGACGGGAGCATCGTTCAAGCCGTCTCCGGCATAGCAGAGGATACCCTTTCGCTCTTGCAAGAGCTTTTCAACGGATTCGACCTTTTGTTCAGGCAAAAGTTCCGCGTAATAGCGGTCAAGCCCCAGTTCCTGCGCTATGGTTTCGGCTTTTTGGCGTTTATCCCCAGTGAGCATGACCGTATGCGTGATCCCCTGATGCTTGAGGCTGTCGATAGCTTTGCGCATTCCGGGGCGCAGCTCATCGGCAAAGCAGACGTAGCCGAGATAGATGTCGTTCTTGACGGCATGGATGGAGGTCTGGACGATGTCCTTTGCCGGGATGAAGCCGAAGCGTTCCAATAGCTTGGCAGATCCTGCGAGATAGCTGTCTCCCGCATAGACCATCTTGATGCCCAGCCCGGGGAATTCGTTAAACTCGGAGATCAAAGCCGGGTCATAGGCGTATGAGGCGTGGTCTTTGACGGCTTGGGCAAGGGGGTGATTGGAGCTGTATTCACAGCGGTAGATGGTCTCCCAGAGTTCGGGATCATCGCTGCTTGCAACCGGATGCGATGAGATAGGCTTAAGCTTACCCGTGGTCAGGGTTCCGGTCTTATCAAAGACGAATGTCTTGGTCTTACGTAGAGCGTCCATGAAGGCAGAGCCTTTGAAGATGACACCGTGACGCGCTGCAAGTCCGATCCCGATGTAATAGGTCAGGGGGATGGAGATGACCAAGGCGCAAGGACAGGAACTGATCAGGAAGATCAGGGCTTTGGGCAGCCAGACGGATAGCTCGTGCCCGAGGAGAACGGGAATGAGCACGAGGAGGATGGCACTGACTACGACCGCGGGGGTGTACCACTTGGCAAAGGAGGTGATGAATTTCTCCGTCTCGGACTTGCGGGATGCGGCAGATTCGATCAAGTTCGTGATGCGGGAGATCGTGCTTGTCGCGACGGTGCCGGTCACTTTGATCTCCAGGAGTCCGCTGCCGTTAAAATAGCCACCATAGACCATTGCGCCGGGGGAGACTGCCAAAGGCTCCGCTTCACCGGTCAATGAAGAGGTATCGACGCTGCTTTCCCCGGAGAAGACTTCGCCATCAAGGGGAATGCGTTCCCCGGCAAAGACGCGGATGAAGTCCCCGATCTTGATCTGTTCGATGGGAACTTCCCTGTCCATTCCGTGGGAATAGATACGGGCTTTATCCGGTTTTTGCGCCAAGGTCTTATTGATCCGCGCGCGGGATCTCTCCACAGCGCGGGATTCCCAGTATTGACCTATCTCATAGAGGAGCATGACGGCTACCGCTTCGGTGAATTCACCCAGGTAGAGCGCGCCGAGAGTGGCGATGCCCATGAGGAAGTTCTCGTCCAGAAAGCGGGCTTTGATCAGGTTCTTTGCCGCAGCGAGCAAGACGCGATGCCCAATGATCAGATAGGCGAGGATCGCGCAGATCTCTCGATAGGGAGAGCCGATCAGGGGGAGATAGCCAATGAGGAGCAGGATCAGCCCACCTCCGGCAAGATAGGGGTAGAGGGAACGCTTTGGCGTGGTTTGCACGGCTCCGGGTTCGAGGATGCTGACTCCCGGTTCGATGTCTTCCGCGACGCGGTTCAAAAGCGTGATGTCAGGAACGGAATCGGCTTCGTAATGCACGGTTAGCTTCTTGTTGACAAAGTCGAGATTGGCGAGGCTGACTCCGGATAAGGAACCGATCTCCTTCTCTATTTTGAGGCTGCACTGCGCGCAATGCAGGTTGTCGATGCTATATTCTTTGACTACCATTAGCGGTTCCCCTGTTCCAGGACGTGTTCCAATGCCAGGCGATAGATGGTGCTGACGTGTTCGTCATCCAAGCTGTAATAGGTGGTCACGCCATCCTTGCGGGTCTTGACCAGGCGGGTCAGACGCAGAACCTTGAGCTGATGCGAGACAGCGGACTGCTGCATACCCACCAAGGTGGAGATATCCGCGACGCAAAGTTCATGGCGGGTAAGCAGATAGATGATCTTGAGCCGGGTGGGATCTCCAAAGACCTTGAAGAACTCACTCAGGTCTGTCATCTGAATATCGTTGGGGCGATTGTCGAGCGTCTCGACTATCTCCTTCCGGTCTATCATTTTGCACAAGCAGGTTTCGAGCATGGCATCCGTCCTTATATGAATATGTGTTCATATAATACAGTAGTCGGATTTCTGTCAAGCGCAATTACCATATATTAGCGATGCGCAGAACGGGTCAGGGGAGTAAACACCGATAATTTGTATTGACAGGATGAATTGGGACAGATTGTTTAGTATCATCTGAGAAGGATGAACTTATGAAGATAATGAATAAAAAGATACTCCTCTGCGTATCAGGGGGGATAGCTGCCTATAAAGCGATCGAGCTTGCCAGTAGCCTTAAGAAGCGTGGGGCAATAGTCCGCACGATCTTGACCGAAGGCGCGACGAAATTCGTATCACCGCTGAGCTTTAGCGCGATCACCGGGAACAAGGCGCATACCAGCCTCTTTGAAGATGATGATCCGATCCCGCATATCAGCTTGGCTGACTGGGCGGATCTCCTGGTCGTGGCTCCGGCAACTGCCAATGTCCTTGCCAAAGCCGCAACCGGGATGGCGGATGATCTGCTTTCAGCGACTATGCTCGCCTATAACCGTCCTATCCTCTTCGTTCCCGCAATGAACGTCAATATGTACGAGAATCCCGCTGCACAGGATAATATCGCTAAGCTCATGCCACGGGGGCATATCGTCCTGCAACCGGCAACTGGAATGCTTGCCTGTGGGTATGAAGGCAAAGGCAAGTATCCGCCTAATTCTGCGGTTTTGAACGCAATTGCGACTTTCCCCGAACATACTCAGGACTGCACGGGATTAAGAGTGCTGGTCACAGCCGGAGCTTGTGAAGAAGCGATAGACCCCATGCGCTTTATCACCAACCGATCCAGCGGGAAAATGGGGATCGCTATCGCCGAAGCCTTTGCCCTGCGTGGGGCAGAGGTCGATCTGATCCATGCTGATCTCAGCGTTGAGATCCCGCATTACCTGCATGAAGTATCCGAGCATCGCTCTGCAGAAAGTATGTATAGAGCCATTATGGCAAAGCAACACCTTTATGATGTGATCGTAATGTGCGCAGCAGTATCGGATTACACACCGTTAGACCCTTGCCTGAGCAAGATCAAGAAGACGGAAAGCCTGACATTGGAGCTAAAAGCGACTGCTGACATCCTTGCGGCTTTGGGGAAAGTGGTCGAGAAGCCGCGCCAAAAGCTGATCGGTTTTGCTGCTGAGACGGAGAACCTGATCGAGAATGCGCGCAAGAAACTCATCGCCAAGAACCTCGATCTCATCGTCGTGAATAATATCTCTGTCGCAGCTAAGGACAACACCTGCGCGGACTTTATCAGCGGTGACGAGATCACTCATGCGGAAGGGGACAAGCTCGAAGTAGCGCACCTCCTGGTGGATCGCGTCCGGCAATTATGACAGGTTGCCTCGTCATCACCGGAGCAAACGGGCAGGTCGGGAGCTTTCTCGCCCGGCGGTATCATGCTCGGGGATTTGCCCTGATCCTGCTTTATCACGAACGTACAGAGCGGATCTCGGACTTGCTGGTAAAAGATAAAGTCTGGGGAGTTAGCCTCGATCTTTGTGATTATCGAGCCGTTGATGAATCTATCGAACGGGGGATAAAGGAACTGGGTCAAGACCCCAGAGCTCTCATACACACAGCATCGGTAAGGAGTTCGGATGCTCATCCACTGCACGAGAGTGATCCAGGGCAATGGGAAAAGGTCTTTGACGCAAACCTCAAAGGGGCGTATAATATCCTCCGGGTTGTGACGTCACGCATGGTCAGAGCCTCATACGGCAGGATCGTCCTGTTTGGCTCGGACGTCACCCGCACCGGGCTTTATCGCGGTAGCGCATACGCATCCTCAAAAGCAGCCATCGCCAACCTCGTCAGATCTACTGCGCAGGAATTGGCTCCTTCTGGAGTATTGATTAATATAGTCTCACCCGGCCCGATAGACACAGTTTTAGAAGAAGACTATAGCGGGGCGTATCTGGAGTTTAGACGCAGATATTATGCGGATTACCTGAAAGCCAGCCCGGGAAATCGGCTGGTCAGCAAAGAAGAGATCGCCGATCTGGTTGATAGGCTGATCTCGGATGAAAGTGGAGATATCACCGGACAGGAGATATTCTTCGATGGAGGTTCAAAATGAAAGTGAAGATAATACTGATGACTTTGGTGCTGTCCATGGCTTTGGCAGCAATGCACGCAGTTCCCTTTATGGATGGAGAGACTCTCGTTTTTGGAGTCAAATATGGTCTGGTCACAGCAGCGGAAGCCAGCCTCAGCGCGAATTCCTCGACCTACCAGGGAGTACCCGTTTGGTATCTCAAGACCGATGCCAAGACGCATTCCTTCTTTGATCCCGTATTCAAGGTTCGGGACAGGGTCGAATCCTGGTGGCGCAAGGATACGCTATTGCCTATGAAGTATTCCAAACGCTTGCAGGAAGGTTCATATAATCAATATCGGATCCATACTTTCCGGCATAATGAGCTGAAGACGACTTATCAGAAATACAGCACAAAGCAGGGAACTTTCAAGAGCGAAGAGCTCAGTATTCCGGGGCTGACGCAGGACATTCTCAGCGCGTTTTATTGGGTGCGAACCCAGCCTTTGATCGTCGGGAAGACGATCTACGTCAATATTACATCCGATGGCAGATCGGTCGATACCAAGGTCTTGGTGCATCGTCGGGAGACGATCAATACCATATTTGGCAAGCTCAGTTGCCTGGTCATCGAGCCCAAGCTCAAGCAGGAAGGGTTGTTTAAGCAATCCGGTAGGATCCTCATCTGGGTGACCGATGATCAGTATAAGATCCCTGTCAAACTGGACAGTGCGATCACATTCGGCTCTTTCGTGGCGACTTTGAAGACTGCCGAGAACGTTCCTTACAAGGTGAAGTGATGTGTCCTCCTGATCTGCATGATGTAAACTCGTATCACTATGATCTCCCAGAGGAGCTGATCGCTCAGTATCCGCTCAAAGACAGGACATCGTCCCGGCTTATGGTCGTTGATACAGCCGGTTCGGAGATCACTCATCGTCATTTTGCGGACATCATCGAGTATCTCGAAGCCGGAGACTTGCTTATCGTCAACAATAGTAAAGTCTTTCCCGCGAGGCTTTATGCGAAAAAGGAGAACGGAAACGAGGTCGAGTTGCTCTTGACCACCGAGATCCGTCCGAATGTCTGGAAGACGATGGTGCATCCCGGGAAGAGACTCAAGACAGAACAGGATCTGATCCTGAGCGATGGAACGCAAGTCAGGATCGGTCTGGCTGATGAGGATGGCTTCAGGATAGTAGAGTTTCCTCCGGACTTTGACTTTTGGGATCGCATCTACCGCATTGGGCATGTACCGCTGCCTCCGTACATCGATAGAGCGGATGAAGCGGGTGACCTCGAGACATATCAGACTGTCTATGCGGATCAACCGGGGTCTATCGCGGCGCCGACAGCCGGTTTTCACTTCAGCGAGCAGCTTATCTCTGAGCTCAAGGGCAAGGGAATCCGGTTTGCCGAAGTTCTCCTCCACGTGGGGATCGGGACGTTCAAGCCGGTCAAGGCGGAGCGGATCGAGGATCACGTCATGCACAGCGAGTATTGCTCGATCTCGCCTGAAGTTGCGGATCTCTATAACTCTACCCGGGAAGCGGGGAAGAGGATCATCGCGGTGGGAACGACAAGCCTGCGCACATTGCAGAGTTTCTACGATGGGCATCGCCTTCAAGCGGGAGCAAAATGGACGGATATCTTTATTTACCCCGGCAGGAAAGCAGATAGTATCGATGCTTTGATCACGAATTTTCACCTGCCAAAGTCCACGCTTCTCATGCTTGTCTCTGCTTTTGCCGGGTATGAACTGACCCGCAGAGCTTATCAGGAAGCGGTCAAGAACGGTTATCGCTTCTTTAGCTATGGCGATGCGATGTTCATCAAAGGGAAAAAGGGTTCAGATGAAGCATAATACTCTGTATTACAGAACGGTGGACAGCACTTTCCTCGAGTTGGAAAGGCTGCATACGATCGCTCCGAATTCCTGCTACGCCATCCGCGCGGATGAGCAAACATCCGGGATCGGGAGGAAACAGACCCACTGGTCGTCACCTCCGGGTGGGCTCTGGTATAGCTTTGACCTGGTTTTCCCGAAGTCTGTCGAATCATTTGCACTTTACATCGGAGCTTGTATCCACCGGACTCTGCTGGGGCTTTTCCCCGCTCTCGGGGGAGAACTCACCATCAAATGGCCGAATGATATTTACTTCCGGGATCGGAAACTCGCCGGGATCCTTACCCGGCATTATCATCATCGCAACTTGTATCTAATTGGTCTGGGATTGAATGTCAACAATGAACAAATGAACAATCAAGATCTGCGAGCCATCAGCCTCCGCGAGATAATTGGGGAAGAAGTATCCATCAGTTATATGGCTGAGCTGATTACACGAAACGTTGTCAGTTGGCTCGATGAACTTGAAGAACCGGGTAGATATTTGAATTATTGCGCGGATAACCTATACGGTAAAGGCAGGGACTGCATAGTCGATCAAGGAGAATATCAGGAAAAAGGGAAGATCCAGGGCTTGGACAAACAAGGCAATCTCCTCCTTGATGGAGAGAGAGAAGTGAACTACGGGTCACTGACCGTCTTATGATTAAACACGGCGCAATGCCATTCCTGTTTTTGCTTGACAGATAATGGTCACCAAAATGCCATGATAAAAAATTATCATTTAATAGTCCATGGAGGAATAATGAAAAGACTCGTTGTTATTCTGATCGCTCTGATGGTTTTGGCAGTCACAGTATTGCCCGCCGTCACCAATAAAGTGGCGATCCTTCCGCTCAAAGCTTATGACAGCGGAAGCAAATACATCCAGAAGATATTGACCAAGAGAGACCTGCGTCTCACCTTCGATACCCATCCCAAATATGACCTGATGGACATGAAGGCTGTCGAAAAGAAGTTTAAGAGCACTGGCTACAAAGACGTCGAAGCCCTTGAACTGGACGAAATGTTGGAAGTTGCCAATACGCTCGAAACTGACCTGATGATCATGGGTAACATCACATCCTCGAACCCGGTCGTATTCCGCGTTCAGATGCGTTTCTTCAGTCCCAAGTCTAAGGAATTGAAGAGCATCGAGTTCAACGTCGGTAAGGACAAGAATACTCGTTTGAAAGTTCTCCAGGACGTATTCATGGTCGAAGTGGACAAGTTCATCTCCACCGAGATAGAAAAGATGTTCAACATCGCTGTTAACCAGTATGCCAGTGATAATTTCGCCGAAGCGGAAACCTCTCTCTTGAAGGTTATCGACCTCAATCCCGAGATGAAGGAAGCGTATTTCACTCTGGGCGCAACCTATAACAAGATGAAGAAGTATGATGATGCCATCCGCTATCTGAATCGCACCCTCGAGCTTGAGCCGAACCATCTGCAGGCTCTCTATACCCTTGCGGATGTCTATGAAGCCACTACTCAACCCCTGAAGCGCATCGAAGTCCTCAGCAAGATCGCTGAGATCAACTCTGATGAAGAACTTTGGTTCAACATCGGTAATCTCTATGCCGAGAATGGGGATAACATCAAGGCGGCGGAATCCTTCCGCAAAGCTCTTGCCCTGAAGTCGGACTATGGTCTTGCGCAGTATCGTCTCGCCTTCCTGCTCTATGATGAAGGAAAGTTCAGCGAAGCTATTGAATACCTTGAGATCGCTTTCAACCAGTTCCCGGATAATGACCTGATCGCTCGCAGACTGGCTATCGCATATCAGAAAGCCGGTCGTATCGACGATGCCATTAGCAAGTACGAGACTGTCATGACGAACAACCCCAGCAATACCCAGGCATATCTGAATGTCGTTGGGCTTTATCGTCTCAAAGCCTCCGAAGCTCAGGATCCTAAGGTCACTGCTGAAATGAACACCAAAGCCATCGCTGCGATGAACAAGCTCAAACAGGTCGATCCCAACAACGCTGTCGCCTATCTGAACCTTGCCAGCATCTACCTTACTCAGAACAAGCCCGCAGATGCCGAAAGCAATGCGAACCTGGCTCTGAGCAAAGACCCCAATCTCTATCTGCCTTACGTGATCCTTGCTACGGTCAGCCAGACCAAGGGTACGGAAGCATACAACAGATTCGTTGACCTCGAACAGAAAGCAGCCAAAGCAGTCGGTAGCAAAGCCAACCAACTGAAGAAGGATCGTGACGCTGCCAAGGGTCAGGCAAACTCTCTCTTCCGCAAGGCTCAGGAACAGCTTCAGTCAGCTCGTTCACGTGCGACGGATGCAGAAGCCATCAACGATATCAACAACAGACTCAGCAGAATATCCGGCTTGATCAGTCAGACCTCCGGATATTGATAATAGATCAGTATTAATGCGAAGAAGGCATCCTGAACGGATGCCTTCTTTATTTTGGGTGAGAAAAGGGTTATTCGCTGTCGGGATGGAAGTACTTGTAGATTCGTTCCGCGGTTTGGGGACCTATTCCCTTGAGCTGTGTCAGGGTCTCGATATCCGCTTTCCGGATTGCCTCGACGGATCCAAGCTCTTTGAGCAGGAGAAACTTTGACTGCTCTCCGATCCCATGGATGTTCTCCAGTTCACTGATCAAGGTTCGCTTTGATCTGCGAGAGCGGTGGAAGGTTATCGCAAACCTGTGCGCCTCATCCCGGATCGTGGTGATCAAACGCAGGGAGGCAGCAGATCGAGAGAGGATCACCGGCTCAGAATTTCCCGGCAGGTATATCTCTTCGATCCGTTTTGCCAGAGAGATGATCGGGATCGAGGCATAGGCAGACTTGCTCAGTATCTCATGACAGATCCCGAGTTGACCCTTTCCGCCGTCGATGATGAAGAGATCAGGCTCCATAGTCTTGTCTTTGTCTATCTCGTCCAGAAAACGGGTCATAGTCTCCGATAATGCCGCGAAGTCGTTCTGAGTATCAATGCTCCGGATGATGAAGTGACGATAGAACTTCTTCTTGCTTTTGCCGTTCTCAAAGTACACCGCTGAGGAGACGGTATCCGTCCCCTGTATCGTGCTGATATCCATGCAGACTATCTTGCGCGGGAGCTTTGGCAGATCCAGCTTTTCCTTGAGCTCTTGAATAGGGAAGATGGTTCGGTTCGCTTTACGCATATGCGAAAGCTTCTTTTCCTCGACAAGGTGAAACGCGTTCATTCTCGCCATCATCAGGAGCTTTGTCTTTTCCCCTTTCTGAGGGACGGTAATGGTCGGGCTGAGCCAGGTGCTGATCTCATCCTGATCCTCAATGGCAAAGGGGAGGAGTATCTCATCCGGCAGGTCTTCTTTCTCGCTGTAATATAGCTTGATGAAGGCAGAGACGGACTGCTCCCGGCTGCTGTTATCGATATTAGTGAGCGGATACTGCTCCTGATTCATTATCTTACCGTTGATCATCTTGAGAACGACAACACAGGCGACGTTCTCTTCCTGATAAAAGCCAATAATATCCAGATTGCGGGAATCAGGCTGCGAGACCGATTGTCGCTTCTGCAGATTATCGATATTGATGATCTTATCCCGGACCTTTGCCGCTTTTTCAAACTCCAGCGCTTCAGCGTAGCTGTTCATCTCTGACCGCAGTTCATCGTTCAGTTCCTGGTACTTTCCCTTGAAAAAGTCCATCAACCGCCGAACGTTGACCGCATAGTCTGCCTTGGAGATATATCCGACGCAGGGAGCAGGGCATTTACCCAATTGGTAGTTGATGCAGGCATGCTTAAACTTGATCACGCCGTCCGGGATGATCCTTGAACAGGTTCTCAAAGGAAACATCCACTCAAAAGTCCGAAGGGTTCGCCGAAGTGCCCGTACATCGGTAAAGGGACCAAAGTACTTGCTCCCGTCTTTGACGAGGTCTCTGGTGACCAGAACTCGGGGGAAAGGCTCAAAGAGCGTGATCTTTACGTGAGGATACTTCTTGTCATCCTTGAGCAGGATGTTGTACTTTGGCTTATGTTTCTTGATCAGGTTAGACTCGAGGATGAATGCTTCGTTCTCATTATTGGTAATGATGTAGTCGAGATCAGCGATGTGCCTGACGAGTTGTTCGGTCTTGGGGTCTTTGGCTCCGGTGAGGTAAGACTTGATACGGTTGTGGAGATTTACCGCCTTCCCGATGTAGATGATGGTATCGGAAGCGTCTTTCCAGATATATATCCCCGGATCTTCGGGGAGGAAGCTGAGCTTTTCCTTTATCTTTTCAGGAACTTGTTCCATAGGTTCCGACGTGCCTCAGTGATATAATCCAGCTTCCCGATCACTGCCAGAGCGTAGAAGAGGATAAACGCTCCGAGGCTGAGCAAAGCATCCTTGACCAGGGTCAAAAGCTTGGGATATTGAGGCAATTGACTATTCACAAGCATCAGGATGATATAGATCAGAGTCGAGATGATCAGAGCTTTGGCAAGGTTGTCAAATATACCGCGGAAGTTGATCCCCGGGATCTTCTTTCTCAGGATGATGAGGACGACCGCGAGATTGACTATCGCTGTGATCGATGTGGAGAAAGCCAACCCACTAAAGCTCATGAACTGCATCAGGATAAAGTTTAGCACGATGTTCAGGATAACCATCGGAGCAGCGATCTGAACCGGCGTCTTGGTGTCCTTATAGGCGTAGAAAACAGGTGTTATGATCTGGTTCAGGCTATAGAATATCAAGCCTATAGAGTAAAAGAGTAGAGCCTGAAAGGTCATCAGGCTTGCCTTGGCATCAAACTCACCTTGTTGGAAGAGGACAAAGACAAAGTCCTGCCCCAGTGCCAGGATGATGACGGTGATTGGTAGCATTATATAGGCAAGTGTGACCGAAGAAAAGCGCATACTCTCCGAGAGTTCATCCGCTTTATTGGCGGTGGCATAGCGGGAATACATCGGCAGAACCGCTGTTCCGGCAGATATGGCAAAGATTCCCAGTGGAAGCTGCATCAGGCGATTGCCAAAGCCCAGAGCGGTTATGCTCCCAATGGGCAGGAATGAAGCCATGATGCTATCCGCGATGAGGTTTATCTCACGGATACCTATCCCGATCATCGAGGGTATGAACCGTTTCCATAGGGTAGTGATCGCTGTTCCGGAAAACTTCAGGATCACTTTGAACCGATACCCGATAGCCCGCATATAGGGAAGACAGGAGAGCGTTTGGAGCAGACCTCCCAGGCAAACACCCCAGCCAGACCAGACGATCAGCTCTTCACCGGTCGCACCTGTGATCCAGAAAGGCAGAAGCACCGTAGCGATCATGCCGATATTTAGCAGAGCGCTGGAGAGCCCGGTCATAAAGAAATAGTCATGCGAGTTCAAGACCGCTATAAGGGTAGAGGACAGACTGATAAAGAAGAGATAGGGAAAGGTGATCCGGGTCAGCTTTATCGCTACGATCAATGTATGCGGTGCCAGACCCGGATAGATGAGCTTGACGATGATCGGTGCGAATAGCATCCCAATGAGGGTCATGACTGAGAGGATAAAGGTCAGGATCGAGATGATATTTAGGGCAAAGTCGAACTGCTCTTTCCTGCCCTGATGCGCTCCGATGTCGTTGTAAATCGGAACGAATGCCGTGGACAACGCTCCCTCGCCGAAGAGACGGCGGAGCAGATTTGGGATGGTGTAGGCAACGTTGAAAGCATCGTTTAGCCATGTCGTGCCGAAGAAATAGGCCATGACCTGATCCCGAACCAAGCCCAGTATGCGGCTGAGAAAGACCGCGACGGACATGACGGCTATGTTTTTTGCCAGCTTTGTATTTGACATATCAGTGCGTGAGGAAGTCCTTCAGCTTGTAATACATATTGATCATGATCAAAGTGGGGTTGACGTTCCCGACCAACTTCCTGATCAGCTCTTCCAAGGCTACCATCAAAGCGTCTGCTCGTTCTCCGGCAAGAGGCAGAGGTTCCGCCATCATCGCGATTGTTTCAATGCGGTCGGAATTGGTGACCATCTCAGGCTCGATCCCATAAATGCAGATATCATTAACGATCAGATGAATATAGCGGATCAAGCCTTCGAGAGTTTCGGCAAAAGCCTTGTCCTGCTTCTTGGTGACGAAGTCGTGGAATGCCAGATCATCCTTATCAAATGCCATGCGAACTATCTCGAAAGCCAGATCCCGCGTCTCGTTCGTATTATCCAGAGCGATCCGGATGGCGTTCTTCATGTTTGCCCCGGAAAGCTTGGCAGCGCTTCTGGCAGTCTGGTGATCCACGTCAAATCTCTCTCGCAGGACGCTCTCGATCGCCTTCTGAGTCAAAGGACGAAAATAGACCTGCTGACAGCGGGAGATGATAGTCGGCAATAGCATCGAAATACGTTCCGTGATCAGGATGATGACCGTATTGGCAGGAGGTTCCTCCAACTTCTTCAGAAAGGCATTGGCGGTAGTCTTGTTCATCGTCTCGGCTTCATCGATGATGACGATGCGATACCGAGCTTCTACGACGGACATCTCCAGCCGTTTGAGCAGCATAGCAATGCTCTCCTTACGGATCTCTGTGGAACTGCTCCAAGCGTAATCCTTCCAGGGAGTCTCGCGCTTATTTGCCATAAACGCTTCATAATCCTTCAATCCATCGCTGTTCTTGATCTCTCCGTCAACGGAAAGCTTCAGGTTTGACGAGGGAAAGATATAGATAAAGTCCGAATGCTCAAAGGATAGGAACTTCTTACAGGATGAGCATACTCCGCAAGGACGGTATTCACTCGTGGCAAGGCAGTTCAACCCCATCCCAAAATACAGAGCAGTGGTGAACTTCCCGACTCCGTCTGCGCCATGGAACAAATAGGCATGAGCGATCCGGTCATTGGCGATCTGCGCTGAAAGCAGATCGATGACCTGAGCTTGCCCTTTGATATTTCTAAACATCAGACGATAGTGATCTTGCTTCTGCCTGCTTCGTCAGAAATGCTCTGCTCAAAGATGTGCTTGACATGCGGACTCTTAAATTCACTTGCCAGGAGGTCATAGAGCAGGACATCGTGATATTGCCCCGCCATAAAGATATATTGCCGACGGGTACCGATGTGCTTGAATCCGATCTTTTCATAGCATCTGGTTGCTCTGCGATTGTAGGAAACGACTTCCAGATTGATGCTGTTGAGGTTCATAATGTTAAAGCCATAATCGACCAAGAGTGTCGTGGCTTCCGTGCCAATACCCTGGTTCCAATAGGTCTTCTCCCCGATAAAGATGCCGAGTGTAGCGCGACGGTGAACATCACTGACCATATGCAGACCGCAATTCCCAATGACCTTATTCGTATCCTTCTCGACGATGGCAAAGATGACGCTTTCCCGCATCAGCTTGACCAGCATCTCCCTTTCGGCGTTGATATCGAGATTGGTAGCGGCAAAGAGCACGAATTGCCCGATCTCCAGGTCATTTACCCATTCTGTATATTTCTCCGCATCCTCAAGGGACACGGGCGAGAGATAGCATTTCTCTCCCAATAGCTTGCGAAAATACTTCATATCCTTTGGTCTCCTCTTTGTTGGCTCTGTGAAAACTATAGGGCAGATCCCGGCTTAACCGGGACCTGCCATGTTTGTACTAAACATCTTATTTGAAAGCTTCCTGACCGGAGAATTCCCGATAGGGATCAAAGCTCTTGAGGATGCGGTGATCACTCTCGGAAAGCTCATCTGTCACGATTCTGGTGATCAGCTCACCCAAGCCCGGACCGAGCATAAAGCCCTGACCACACATGCCCACGGCATTGATCATATTCGGGATCTCTTTTGATCTACCCACGATGGGGAATCCATCGGGTGTCATCGGATATTGCCCGCGCCAGGTGCGTCTGACCTTGAGGTTACGGAGTCTGGGGTATATCTCCAGCATGCGTTTGGAACACAGAGGCAGGAACTCGCTGGTACTGCGGTTATCTACTCCCAGGATCGGAGGGTCTGGCGTAATGCAAAAGACTACCTGACCTTCGTGATTCTGATAGAAGTAGAAGTTCGCGGATCCCGGAGCCTTGCGCATATCAATGACCATGGGGGAGAAGAACCTGGCAACAGGCTCGGTGATCCCCGCTTCATGGTTATCCGGGAACACGGGAAGGTTTTGCCCGACCATTGCTCCGATCTCCCGGGCATAGTTCCCGGCAGCGTTGATCACCTGAGATGCGCTATAGCTACCTTTATCGGTGATCACTTGCGCGATCTTGTCTCCATCCTTGCTGAGATCGATCACTCTCTCGTTAAAGAGAAAATCCACTCCGTTCTTCAGACAGTGAAAGTAGTAAGAAGATGCCACAAGCAGGGGCGAACAGCTTCCATCCTCCGGGGAGAAGGTCGAGCCACGCAAGCCTTCCATCTTTATCCCGGGAACGATCTCGTTATACTCTTCCGGTGAGATCCATCTGATATTCAGCCCAAAGGAAAGCTGGGTCTTCATCAGGTTTTGCAGGAAGTCCGCATCCTTGTCATTGTAAGCGGGATAGCTATATCCACCGGAGATCCAGCCGATATCATCGCCCATTTCCGCATGCCAGTTCTTCATGATCTCGATGGAGCGCAGGCAGACGCTGATCTTACCATAGTCGGAATGAGTAGCTCTCACTCCACCAATGGCTTTTTTATTGTTCTCTTGCCCCGGTCCGTGTTCGGAATCGATCACCAGGACCTTTAGGTTCTTCTTTGACAGGCTAAAGGCGGTCGGAACACCGATCGAACCGGCTCCGATAATGATCACATCGTATATCTTACTCATTATATCCTCACTTTCCATCCGGGAACTTATCCAGCGCAACTTCGACAAAGACGGGACGCTTGGTATTGGGGACGACGCTTTCGGTCGGGATTCCCTCTTCTCTGAGCAGGCTCTTGATCAGCACTTCACAGGTCTTAGCACCGCAAGGCCCCATTCCTGCCCGGGTGATCGCTTTGATCTGGTTCAGATCCGTGATGTTGGCGCGGATCAGCTTGCGAACTTCACCGACGGTGACCCTTTCGCAAAGGCAGATCATCGCATCATCAGCGAGGTGTTCCGGGATGATCGTCTCCGCCATCGGCGCGGATACCTCGGCAGCCTGAACCGTAAAGGAAACGGCCTGCTTGGCAAGCTGCTTTGGCACGCTGACCTTGACAAGCTGAGTTCTGCTCTTGGGATTGTTTACCACAGCAATCACCGGCGCATCGATGAGCTTGTTCCCATCTATATCGACGAGATGGAGCGTATCACCAACCTTGACCTCCATATTGGAGATCTCATAGGGCATGGTGACGGTCGGGTTGTCCGCATCCTTGCGATAGTCAACGAGGGTGATCGCCAGTCCGGGGCAGATCAGGACGCATTTCCCGCATCCGATACAGCTTCCTGAATAGAGCGGCACAGCCATCAGCGAACCATCTTCGGTATTGATGCTATTGGTCGGGCAGACCGTCGTACAAGGATTGCAGGGGATCTCTTGCAAGCAGTGGATAATGGGGAATACTCCCTCTTCGGCTGCATGGTTGTTGTAGCCTTTGACCTTTCCGGGATGCGACTTCAAGACTTCCGCTTTCTGATACCATTCAGCGGGGATGCTCTCCTTCGCCAGTCCCATATCAATAGCGATCTGCAGACCGACTATCTTGCCATTGAACATCGCAGAGGAAGCCTCAGCGATCTCCAGGGCATCACCCGCGGCATAAACGGGAAGCCCCGCTGACTGCGCTTCGATGGTGAATTCAGATAGTGAATCCAGCCCCACCGCGATGAGGATGGTATCACAGGCAAAGGTCTTCTCCGTTCCGGCAATGGGTTTGAATTTATTATCGACTTCCGCAATGGTGATCGAGGAAACTGTTTCCTCGCCATTGGCAGAGAGGATCGTATGCGAGGTATAGATCGGGACGCCCAAACGCTGGAGCTTGTCCGCATGAACCTTGTAGCCACCGCAGGTGGGCATCGCTTCTGCCAGACCGACTACTTCGATCCCGGCTTGGATCGCATGGTAGGCTCCAATAAGCCCGACGTTTCCACCCCCGATGATAAAGAGACGCTCCGTAGGACGAACGAGATCGCGATTTACCAAGGTCTGGAAGGCTCCGGCTCCGTAGATACGGGCGAGGTTATTACCGCTAAAGCGGAGAAACTTCTCTCGTGCCCCGGCTGCATTGAGGATGCGTCCCGGTTTGACGAGTTTATAGACTCCGTCTTTGAGGATGCCGACCTTCTTGTCGCTAAAGACATATATCGCAGTGCTATTGAGCCAGATGCTGACCGAACTCATCGCCATGACTTCCTCAGCGAGGATCTGCCCAATGTGATGCCCGCGTGTCCCGGCACGTGAATCCTCTTCCGAGCCAAAGAACTTATGGGTCTGGAGGACGAGCTTGCCTCCCAGCTCATGCTTATCATCGATCAAGAGGGTCTTGATGTTATAGCTGCCCAATTGCTTGGCTGCGGCAAGACCGGAAGGTCCTCCACCGATGATGAGGACGTCGGTTTCGATCTCCTCAATGGGCTGGAATTCAACCGCTTCGGTCACCAGAGGTAATTCCGGCAAGCCATCGGCACTTTTGACTATCATGTTTGGCGTGACCTTGGTCATGCAGGATTTGACGGCGATGCCATTGGCGATCACCGTACATTTGGCGCATTGTCCATTCGCGCAGAAAATACCCTGAGCCGTCCCATCTTTGTGATGGTGTCCAAAAACGTTTATCCCGTTCGCAATGAGCGCGCTCGAGATCATCTCATCCTTTCTCGCTGTGACCTTTGTCCCATTCCAGTAGAATTCAACATACTGATATTCAGGCACATCGAGGATCGGATGCTGGGTCAGTCGAAACTCTTTCATTAGTAAAGAGAACTCCTTATTCGTTTATATCTTTTGGGGCGGATGATTTCCTGCATAGGCTCTGTGTCAAGAAAAAAGCGGTGAAAACTGACTTCCGGGAAAGGCATAAAAGCGTTCTCGGGCGGATATGCCACGCAATCTTCATTGGGATAAGGCATTAGAGAGTTAGTCCCGGACTAAGACATCTCCATAGCTGTAGTACCCATCACTGTACCAGACAAAGACCCGATAGAATCCGGCTTCCAAGTCACTTACATCGACATTGAGCATTTGAGACCCTTCCTCCATTGACACAGACTTTCGTATGTGCTTTTCTGAGTCTATCATGAGGAGGATCGCATCGGCACCCGGTTTGACGTCGATCGGCAAAGTGAACCTTTCCGTGCAGGGATTGGGATAGGCATATGAGATCCAATCTACGTTGGCAGGGACATTGATAAACACCGGCCCATAAAACCAGGATGTTTGATCCTGAAAGCTCCTCTCGAACCAATAGTAGTAGCTATGCTTGGGTAGGACACTATCGTCTGTATATGTGTAGAAATGCTGTTCACTGGTATTCGTGGCAGGGATTATTGTGCTATTGACCCTTACAGCTTCAACTATGTCGTTACCTTCGGAACGATATATCCAGAATCCCTGCATGCTCGTTTCGGAGAATGTAGTCCATGTCAATTCGACCTTACCATCTTCGTTCAGACTGGCATTAAAGTCTTCTAAATAAGGGGGAAGCTCTGCAGATCCCCAAAAAATGTAAGTGTACGTGTTCGTCAACGGGTCATGCTGGACGACGGGATCAGGGGCAAACTGCGCGTATGGCAGGTTAACGTCAAAGCTATCCTCCAAGAGCTGGTCATATTCACCCTGAAAGGTGTATGTATGAGGGCAATAATCACCGGTGGGAACTCCGTCGCGAATGATCAATGCAGGTATTGGATTCAGTGAATACACGTCAATGGCTTTGACCTCTATCTGGTAAGCGTCCTTTGTGCCGCTTCTCTCCTGACTTACGAGATCAGAGATCGGAAGGGAATTGATCTTTTGTGGATCATAAGCCATTATCGACCAATCCAGCCCGTCACCACCCTGACCATATTCGTGCAACCCCAGGTTAGCCCCGGAACTGTCTGAGCGGACATAGTCCCCAAAATCACCCAAATATACCGGAAAGAAGTACTCCTCATAGTTGACCCAGCGTGGTTCATGGTCATCCGGATCAAAGAGCCGACAGCTTCCCAATGTCACAAGAAGCATGACCACTGCTATCGTTGTTAACGCTTTTCTCATACTAACCTCCATGCTTTTCATCCATATTCATAGGACAAAGTTAGTCAAGTCTTTTGTTCAGGCTTTCCTTGATCAGCTTCAATTCATCTTCTCCATTGCTCAAGCTGAGCCGATGCCGATAATCATCAGGTAGTCTTCTTGAAGTCTTCTTGTACTCAACTTGTACTCAACTTGTATGAAGTTCAAGAAAAGTACCTGATGATCCGCTGCGAAGATCATACCTCAAAGTGGAACCCAGAACGGGACAGACAAAGAAACTACTGCGTCGAAAGCCTAAACAACAGAGTATTAGTGATATAACGCTGTCGCTACGCTTGACAAGGCATCGGATGTAACTCAAGCCATCCCCTAAGGAATATGAAGAGCCTCTTGGGTGCCTCTTGGGCTCCTCTTGGGTGCCTCTTGGGTCGCGACCCAAGAGGCACCCAAGAGGCACCCAAGCAGCACTCGGTATAGCATTGAGATTTGCTTTGACATGTTTGGGGAGGGCAAAGAAGATGTCTAAGCAAGTAAACAGCTATAATATATAGATAGTTACAAGTATGATAAATATGGAGAAGACTTATGAATTACACCGATTTTAGTGTGAACCGGATACTAGAGCTTTGCCGCATCCCCAGTCCTTCGGGATTTACCGGTAAAGTCCGGGATTACCTTGTGCGAGAGCTTAGCGAACTGGGCTTGGAGCCTGTGGTGACCAATAAAGGCTCTGTCTATGCCACTCTGGGTGGGGAAGGCGAACCGCTCGTCCTCGCAGCGCACGTCGATACTCTGGGCGCAATGGTGCGAGCGATCAAGCCCAATGGCAGGCTGAGATTTACCAAGATTGGCGGTTATCCGGAGAACAACATCGAGAATGAGAACGTCATCGTGCATACCCGCGATGGACGGGAATACAGCGGAACCGTCTATATAAACGGTCCGGCAGCCCACGTCTATAAAGACTCCGGCACCAGTCCACGCGATGATGGGAATATGGAAGTCGTTCTGGATGAGAAGGTCAAGTCCCGAGATGATGTCGAGAAGCTCGGGATCGCCGTGGGAGACTTCATCTCTCTGGATGCGAGGACTGTCTTGACCCCCAGTGGGTTCATCAAGAGCAGGCATTTGGATGACAAAGCCAGTGCCGGGATCCTCCTGGGCTTGGCGAAGCTGGTCAAAGACAAGCAGATCAGCCTAAAGCGTAAGGTGACCATCCTCTTTACCACGTATGAGGAAGTGGGTCATGGAGCATCGTCAGGTTTTCCGCAGGATACGGTCGAGATGATCTCCGTGGATATGGGAGCGGTTGGCGACGATCTCACCACAGATGAATACAAGGTTTCCATCTGTGCGAAGGACTCTGGCGGGCCTTACAACTATGAGGTGACGACAGAGCTGATCGAGATCGCGAAAAAGTACAAGCTGAATTATGCCGTGGATATCTATCCCTTCTACGGTTCAGACGTCGAAGGCGCGCTCAGAGCCGGTCATGATCTCCGGCATGCCTTGATCGGACCCGGTGTCTTTGCCTCGCATGGCTATGAACGCACGCACAGCGAGGGGATCGAGAATACGCTTCTCCTGCTCAAGGAATATATCCGTAAAGCGTAGATATACATAGAGATAATCAGATAGAAAGAACCGGATGTCGAGCAAGGCATCCGGTTCTTTTCATTGGAAGATCGAAATAGATGATCCTAAGGCTATATCTCCGCTTTACGTAGGAAGATCAGCCCAATGACAGCAAAGATCGCCAGAGGTGCCCAGGCTGCGATTACCGGGGGAATGACGCCGTTATAGCCAAGGCTCTGGATGATGCGGATGACGATCAGGAAGGAAAAGCAGACCGTCAGTCCAAGCATAAAGACCCATCCGCGTCCTTTGGAGCGAACGTTGGTCGTTGCGATGGGGATGAAGAAGAAGATGATAATCAGATTCGCCAAGGGGAAGGAGAGCTTCATATGCAAGTCCGTGACTTCGCGATTGGTGTCCTCCCCGAGTTTCTTCAGCCTGCCGATGTAGTCCTTTAGTTCCCAGAAGTTTAGGGACAAAGTCTTCTTTGTGATGCGGATAAAGTCCTTAGGGTTGACCTCGAGGAACTTCTCTTCCGTCATGGGGATGGTCTTGAGGGAAAACTGCTTGCCGTCGCGGAATTTGCGTATCTCGACGTCGCGCATGATCCAGTGATCCTTGTCCCAGGTCGCGGAAGTCGCGGTGACATGCTCCACCATCTGCTTGGTCTTGAAGTCGATACGCGTCAGATCGATGATGCGAAGGGTATTCTTGTAGCCGTCGAAGAAACCGAAATAGTAAAAGTCGTTCTTTTGACCGCGATAGTGAATGCGAGCTTTGAGCATCTGGTCTTCCGGTTCTTCGCCTTTGATCTTGACATTATAGACGTAGGATCGGGTCTTTTCCGCGTAGGGCAGGAGATATTCTCCCATAATGGCGACTCCGATGCTGATCAGCATTCCTATCGCGAAAAGGGGAAGCATGGCACGGGTGATGCTCACTCCGGCTGCGCGGATGGCGACGCTTTCATTGTGCTTGGATAGCGAATTCATCATAAAAAGCCCGGTCAAAAGCACCGTGACGGGAGAAGTCAGCACAAGGAGATAGGGGAGACGCAAGAGGTAATATATCGTTGCCAGCTCGGTCGTCGCTCCATTTCGCACCAGTCGCGGCAGGTTATCGATAATGTCGATCACTATGAAGAGCACGGCAAAGGAGATAAAGATTATCAGGTAGGTCTTGAGGAATTCGCGGGTGATATAGCGGTCTAATATGCGCATCGATCGTCCTTAGTAGCGGATCTCGTCCGGCATTTCAGCTTTTTTGCGTTTGCGGTTGCGGAGCTTCCAGAGGATCTGCTGAAAGTCAAATAGCTTCTTCTCTTTGATCGAGGCATAGATCAGCAGGAGCGATCCAATAAAGAAGATGATGTTCGATATCCACATGGAGATGAAGGGCGATATGTGTCCCTTATCGGCGAGTTGCTCACCGCCATTGAGAGAGACGTAATAGATCAGGAAGATGACCGAAGATACTGAGAATGCCATGCCGATCCCGCTGCTGCGAGTCATTAGCCCCAAGGGGATGCCGATCAGGACAAAGATGATCACGGCAAAGGAAAGCGAGTATTTCTTATGCAGTTCGACCTCGAGGGAGCGCATGTTCTCCGCCATATCCGCGCGACGATCCTCTTCCATCTGGAGCATGACGCTATAGCGACGCAAGTCTGAGTCATGAGCAAAGCCCGATCCGCTCTGCTTCAAGGTGGCTATCTGTTTGGAGAGCCTCTCGATATTCGCGTCGAGCTTGGCTATTTCTTTCTTCTTGTCCTTGATCCCGAGCATCAGTTGCTTCCCTGTCATTTCGCGGTCGGAGCGGTATCCGGTCTCAAAGAAATCCATGTTATTGGCAATATTGCGGATGTTGACGACGAATGTCTCGAACTTACGGATCTGGTATTTGCCTGGTTCTTTGTCATTGCGTTCATGCATCTCACCGTTCTTGAGCGTGATCTGCAGACTGTTGCCGTTATCCATCTGCTGGACGTTTCCCGTTTTGGCAAAGAGAGTACGGGGAAAGCGCGTCTCGCTCCGGTCATAGATGAGCACGTCTTTGAGGTCGGTGACGTTATTTTCCCGCACGTAGATCGTGTAGTCCATGACGTTGGTGAATTCACCGGCTTTGATGATCGTCATCGGTTTGTAATAGGCGATCTTGACCATCAGGTTCTTGAGTTTGTGGTTTGTATTGGGCAGGAATGTGTTATTAAAATAGACCATCAATCCGGCGAGCAAGAGAGCAACTCCGAGGAGTGGACCGATCATGCGGTAGATATTGATCCCGCTGGATTTCATCGCTACCGTTTCGCGGTCAACCGTCATCCGTCCAAAGGCAAGGATGGTCGCGACCAATACTGCCATAGGGATCGAAAGAGCCAGCATATAGGGCAGGGATAGCCCAAAGAGATTGAGCACGGTAAAGATATCCAGCTTCTTTTCGAGGATGGTATTGAGCAGGTCGATGATCCTGTCGATCAAGAGGATAAAGGTCACGACCAATAGGGAGATAAAGAAAGGCGCGACGTGTTCCTTGAGGATGTATTTCTGGAGGATCTTCAAGGCTTTTCTCCGATGAGGGACAAGGCTCCGTCCCAATCGAGGATCTCTATCGATGGTATCTTGCGGGCTTTATCGAGTTTGCTGCCGGCTTTTTCACCGACGATAAGGTAATTCAGGTTCTTAGATACGCTTCCCAGAATAGTTCCTCCATGTTTGCGAATCAGGTCTTCGGCTTCGGGACGGCTTATACCCGGGAGAGTACCCGTAATAAGGAAAGTCTTACCTGCCAGTACGTTTGAGTGCATCTCCATACGGTAGCTCATGTTTAGCCCGTGCTCTTTGAGCTTGGAGATGAGCAAGTGGTTCTGAGGATCGGAGATAAAGGACAGGATCGACTCGGCGATGCGCGCACCGACATCGGGGATCTGGAGCAGTTCTGCTTCATTGGTGCTCAAGAGCGCATCCATAGTCAGGTAGTGTTCAGCAAGGCTACGCGCAGTCTTGGCACCGATGAACCTGATGCCCAGGGCAAAGATCAAGCGGTCAAGGTTCTGTTCCTTCGAAGTTTCAACAGCTTGGCGCAGGTTATCTGCGGATTTGGATCCCAGTCTTTCGAGGGTGGATATCCGCTCGTAATCCAGGCTATAGACGTCCGGGATGCTCTTTAGCATGCCTTCGTCGATGAGCCTGGTGATGAGGCTTTCGCCCAGCCCGGTGATATCCATCGCATCACGCGAGGCAAAGTGCTCCAATCTGCGTTGCAGTTGTGCCGGGCAATTGACGTTTGGACAATAGGTCACGGATGCTTCTTCGTCGCGCAGGAGCTTAGTCTCGCAAACCGGACAGGTCACAGTAAAGACTATAGGCTGTGCCTCAGGCTCTCGGAGCTCCGGGACGACACGCAGTATCTTCGGGATGATCTCTCCGCTTTTGACTATTACGACGGTATCTCCGCTATGCAGATCGAGGCGGGAGATCTCGTCCTGATTGTGCAGGGTAGCCCGGGAGACGGTCGAACCCGAGACATAGACCGGGCTGAGATTGGCGACAGGCGTCACGGCACCGGTTCGCCCAACCTGGTATTCGACGCTGAGGAGCTTTGTCTGCTTCTCGATGGGTTTGAACTTATAGGCAATTGCCCACTTGGGGCTTTTATTGGTAAAGCCAAGCTGAGTCTGGAGATCGATGTCATTGACCTTGATCACGATCCCGTCGATCTCAAATGGAAGTGAATAGCGCTTTGCCTCCCATTCATCGCAGTAGGCTGCGACTTCTTCAAAGCTCTTTGCCACGTGAAAGGTCTCAGCAACGGGAAAGCCGTTTTGCTTGAGGAAGGCAAGCAGGGCGGATTGGGAAGTAGCCAGAGGCTTATCCGAGTATCCGACCGCATAGAGGAAGGCTTGCAACTTGCGGTTCATGACTTCGTTCGAATTTTTAATCTTGATCGAACCCGCAGCGGCATTACGGGGATTGGCAAAGGTCTTTTCACCATCTTCGGCACGTTTCTCGTTCATCAGGAGGAAGTCATCACTACGGATGTAGATCTCTCCCCGTACTTCAAAAGAACCTTTGTGCTCGATCTTGCGAGGGATGGAGGATATCGTCAGCACGTTCTCTGTGACGATTTCGCCTTCGTATCCGTCTCCCCTGGTGGTCGCATATTGCAGTTCCCCATTCTGGTAAAAAAGATTGATGCCAAATCCGTCGATCTTGTGCTCCAGACAATAGTTTGGGCTTTGCCCGGTATCAGCGTTGATGCGAGTAATAAAGTCCTGAACTTCCTCGAGCGAATAGGCATTATCGAGGCTGTACATGCGCTGGCGATGCGCTATGGTCTTGGAAGAAGGACTGAGGTCATTGCCGACAGATCCGCTTTCCACCGGGGAAGCTTCCGGGCTTGGTGCGGCAACTGCTTCCAATTCAATGAGTTCGCGCACGAGCATGTCATAGTCATAGTCGCTTATCTCCGGACTGGATAGGGTATAATAGAGGCGATCGTGGTAGGCGATCTCCTCTTTTAACTGCTTGATGCGTTCTTTGATACTACTATTGTCCATTGTTAGACTGTGTATAGCTCCGGACGACGATCGGCAAAGAGGTTGTTTTGACCGTTCAGATCCTTGTCCTGAGCGTTCATTGGATTGATAAAGATGGTGACCAGTTCACTTTGGTCAACGGGCAGCTTTGCCAGGATCTCTCCCCGCGTACCGAGTATTTGGCTCTGCCCGGTAAAGGTATGCGAGATGTTTCCGCTTGTCTCGGTTCCGATCCGATTGGCGGTGATGCTAAAGACTCTATTCTCCAGTGAACGGGTGCGCATTGCGTCCTGACACCAAGGTAAGACGAGATTGGACGGGTGCGCTATGATCTCTGCGCCTTTGAGGGCAAGGGTACGTGCGGATTCAGGGAATTGCCAGTCAAAGCAGATCATCATTCCAACGGGGACTCCTCCCTTTGCCGGATAGACTCCAAACCCTGTATCTCCCGGAGAAAAGAAGAGCTTTTCGCGGTAAAAGAGATGCGTCTTGCGATAGACGTGGTAGCTTCCATCGGGATTGACCAAAGCAGAAGAGTTATAGAGCTTGCCGTCTGCTTTCTCGGCAAAGCCATAGACGATGCTAAAGTCCTGCCTTTGGGATAGTTCACGCATAGCGAGGAAGAACTCACCTTCGGGGAGCTTCTCCGCCAGAGGCTCGATCTCCTCTTTATTGGCAAAGACGTAGCCGGAGGTACATAGCTCCGGGAGGACAACGAGATCCGTCTCCAGATTCGTCAGAGTCTGACGCACCTTATCGATATTCTCTGCCTTGTTCAGCAGCGAGGGTTCAAATTGAAGCACCGATACGCGATACATGATCAGGACTCCGGATAAAGAGGTTTGACGACTCTGTCCAGGACACCTTGCACTTTGGAGATGGTCATTCCGTAATTGGTGATCGGAACGCCTCTTCTCTGTGCTTCGGTGATGCGGCGGTTCATTTCCATGGGGTTGATCATGCAACCACCACAGTGGATTACGACTGCATACTTCTCCAGATCATCAGGGAAGTCATGCCCGGCAAAGACGTCGAATTCCAGCTTTTTACCCGTGTATTGGCTGATCCATTTCGGGAGCTTGTTCCTGCCGATATCGTCCTTTTGCACGTGGTGAGAGCAGGCTTCGGCGATCAGAACACGGTCTCCATCCTGGAGTTGATCGATCTTTCTAATCCCACCGAGCAGGGTATCCAGCTCACCTTTGTAGCGGGCAAAAAGGATGGAGAAAGTCGTAAGCGCTACCTCCGGAGGGGTTTCCCGATTGACTTGTTCGATGGCTTGGGAATCCGTGACGACCAGATCAGGAAGTTCCTTGAAGCTATAGATGGAATCGAGCAATTCCGTTTCTTTGACGACCATAGCCTGTCCGTCGTGATCGAGGATATCGCGGATGACCTGAACCTGCGGGAGGATCAGGCGTCCTTTGGGAGCAGCGGAATCTATGGGGCAGACGAGGATGACGCGGGCTTTGGGCTTGAGGATGTCGCCCACGAGGATCCTGTTTTCTTTCAAATACTTGGGAGCAAGCCGGATGATCTCGTTCTTCGCATCCAAGATCCCCTGTTTATCCTTCGCAGAGGTACTGACGTAGGGGAGGGAATGACGGTTACAAAAAGCGATATTGGCGGGGTCAAGCTCTTTGAGGTCAGCCTTGTTAAAGACTACCAGGCTCGGGATCTCCATTTCCATGACGCGTTCGAGCATCGAGATCTCTTCCTCGCCAAAGGGTTCATTGTCATTGACGAAGATCACGATATCGGCACGATAGAGGATCTTTCGCGTGGCTTTGACCCGCAGTTCGCCCAATTCACCCACGTCGTCCAGACCGGCGGTATCGTAAAAGGTGACCGGACCAAGCGGAAGCAATTCATAATGTTTATCGACGGGATCGGTCGTCGTTCCCGGCATTTCGGATACAATAGCGATATCCTGACCCACGAGGGCATTTATCAGGCTGGATTTTCCGGCGTTGCGCTTACCGATCAGGGCGATGATAAGCCGTTCTCCACGAGGGGCACTACTCATTTTATATGTCTCCTTGAAAACTAATTATATGCGATTGCAAATCACAAGGACATAGTGAATTGGTCAAGGGATTTTAGCAACCTTTTTCTGAGAGGTTTTGCCAAATACTGGTCTGTGCAACCGGTGAATAGCTATAGCGGTGCGCCGGACAGGGACCATATTCCGCGAGTGCCCTTAGGTGTTCCTTTGAGCCATAACCTTTGTTAGAGATGAACTTATATACAGGATAGCTTTCGTGGAGGCTCAACATCAGTCTATCGCGGTGGACTTTCGCGAGGATCGAGGCAGCAGCGATGCAAGCATGCGTCGAATCTCCCTTCACCACGGTGCGGAGTGGATTATCTATCAGAGGTTTGGATATCCCGTCGATCAGGCAGAGCGCGCTTTCCCGGTTTAGCTTCTCAATCGCAAGCTTCATTCCAAGCAGCGTTGCCTGCAGGATATTGACCCTATCGATGGTGGTGTTGTCGATCTCAATGATAGCAAGATCAACAGCAACTTCCCGGATCCAGGCATCGAGCTTTTCCCGCTTTACCGCGGATAAGAGCTTTGAATCGTTCAGATCCTCATGAAAGGCGTCAGCGGGAAGGATGCAAGCTGCGACTACGACCGGACCTGCAAGCGCGCCTCTCCCGGCTTCGTCACAACCGATCAGGATCGCTTCATTGAGCGCAAGGTCATTGGCAAAGAGCTGGTTCAATCTGCCTGTTTTTTCAAGACAAAGAACAATCGCGGGAATTGCTCATCCAGATCGGTATGCGCTTTGGGCAGGAGGTTGCGCGGACTTTCGGTGCAGTGGATGCCGACCAGATCGAACTTGGAGCGGTGAATGAGCCGGATCATCTCCTGATGCCGATAGACTCTCTGGACATGACGCTCGATCTCGGAACGATAGCTCCCGTGTTCCTTGGTAAAGTAATACAGATGAGACTTCTGTTTTGCCGTAAACTCATCGTATTCAGCGTGATGGAACATGTAGGTATCTTTCTTATGCGTGAGGTTGAAGGTATCGGCAAAGTTATCTCTGCTGTTCAAGATCGTCGAGATATCAAAGATGAACAGCCCACTCTCGGTAAGGGATTCGTAGGCATTATCGAGCAGGATACGGATCTCCTCATCCTTTTGCAGGTAGTTTATGCTGTCAAAGAGGCAGATTATCAGCTCATAGTCCAGCTTGGGTAAGGGCTCAGTCATCGAGCGGAGGAAGAGGCGCGGTTTGAATACTTTCTGATCTGCCATGCGCAGCATTTGCCAGGAACTGTCACACGCATCGACTTCATAACCGTCAAATATCAGCAAACCGGAAACGTTAGCCGTTCCACAGGCAATCTCGAGGATGCGTTTCAGTTTGATATCGGAATAGCGTTTCTGCCACTGCAAGAGGGATTTAAGCCACAAGTCATAATCCACATGCGCCATATAGTCGTCATAATCCTCTGCAAATGAAGCGTATGCGGAAGACACGGAACGCGTATTCTGCATGTGTTTCAAGCGCGGGATATCGACTTTCATTCCGGAAGCGGATATGTCATAAGCCGTTTGCAGGATATAATGAACCCGCTCGGCTTGGTCCGGTTCTTTGAGCATCCCAAAGTTTAAATCCAATGCAGGATGATCCCATCCTATGTGGAATAAACGGCAATGTTTTGCCGATGTCAGACAGAGGTAATTGACCAAATCGGCATTTTGGGTGAGGAGCACCTCGGCATCAGCCTTTTCAGCGATCGACCATGCGGCGCTATCGGAATAGACTTTGGTCGCGAGTGGATTTAGAACAGGCTCATTGACGAGATTGCTATAGACCCCGCTATCGGCTTTGAACCAGGCGCAGTCAGGGAAATGATCCTCTGCTAAGAACATAAAGCTGAGCCGGTTATCGAGAAAGAGGCAGGCAGTTTCCCGCTTCCTATTCTCTGCCAGGCGATTTGCCAGGGCTTTGTCCCCGAAAATGATCACGTCTGCGTTTAGCTGATCCAGCGAAGCATTGATCTCGGTGAAGTCATGCGGATCCGTGATAAAGTGATAGATCGGATGTTCCGGTAGCTCCAGACCCCGGGTGTCTTCCCGCTCCGGTTCCGCAAGCGGGGAAAGGACTTCCAGCCGGACATTCGGCGGAGGTGCCACGAACTTCAGCGTCTGACGGATCGCTTCCGCGTGGCTAAGCTCATTCGTCACAAAAACTATTTTCATATTCTTAAGGTCAACTGGGCTTTTTGTCGCTCGCACCGGGCTTTACGAGCGGGATTTGCTGTTCGCAGAGAGGGCAGGAATCGGCTTCCCAGGTCGGGATATCTACGCTGGCAAGGGATTCGAAGGGAACGCCAAAATCGACCTTTCCACCCGAACGATCGACCAGAGAGCAAACCGCGGATATCGCAATCCCCTTTTCCGCAAGGCATTCAATGACTTCAAAGACGCTTCCGCCTGTGGTCACGATGTCCTCGACGATGACCACTTTTTTCACATGAGTGAGGTCAAAACCGCCGCGGATGGTCATTTTCTCGTCTTTTCGCTGAGTGAAGATAAAGTCTTTACCCAGGTATCGGGCAACTTCGAAAGCCAGAGCTATCCCGCCATAAGCCGGTCCAACGACCGCATCGGGAGCGTATTTTTCCAGCCGCATGGCGATCTTTTTGCACAGTTCCGTCGCATATTCCGGCTTTTGTATGAGCTTGATCTTCTCGATGTATTTGCCACTGTGGCGACCGGAAGTAAGGAGGAAATGACCCTCGAGGAGGGCACCCATATCGCCAAGCACACCAAGCGTATAGCTCTCATCCGAAAGAGTTTCAAGTATAGCGGATGCATCCTGCTCGGATGAGCCGGGAACTTGCAACTCGATGCGATACATATCTGCGGCTATGGTCGGGTAGATCCCCATGATCCGTTCGTTTTGCAGATACACTTCAAAACCGGATTCTTCGAGTAATGCCTTCGCCAGTTCCGCCTCAAAGATATTGTCATAAGTGGCTATTGTCACAAGCTGTTCGTCCATTGCATCCATCCTTTTATCAATCCTATTTTCCGGATACTCGCACCCGAAATCATAGAGACTATCACCGCTGATCATATCGATTTTGTCAAGTTTTATCCACGATGATCTGCTATCTTGAGAGTAATCCTTTGCACTACACCAGAACTGGATCAGAATATGAGGATCTAATAGAGTTTTGGTATTTCCTGATTGGCTGATCTACGCGGCATTCTCAGCATTTCATTCGCATACCGTTCGAACCAAGCACGATATTCCATGTCGGGCTTATGCTCGTAGGTAACGGCTCTCGCAAAAAGAACTTCGTTGTCTTTGTTGACGATGAAGAGCCATGCATCATAGAACTTTTCACTTAGACGGCAGAACTTGGCGATGTTCTTTCCATCAGTGTCGAGAAGAACCCGAATACCCTTACCAAAACTAACACTGCGTACTGCCTTGATCGTTTCTTTGTAGAACGGATTCTGCACCAGATAAAGCACTTGCTCTGGATATTGTGACGCAAGCGAATTCAATAAGTTCATGTCATGAACCGCGCATCCACCGCACATATGAGGTGCTGCGTAGGCAATCAGATAGTTTTCATGTTCATGGAATAGATCATGATAATCTACAGTGTTTGTCAGAGTATCAGTCACAGCATCGCTAAAGAACGGGATCCGCAAATCTTGAAAAATGATCCCGTTGATAAAGTCATCTGCGGAGATAGTCTTAGCGTTATCAGCAAAGATCGGTACAACTGCTCCGATGCAAACTGACAGCATGATGGGATATATGAACCATCGAAATGTTTTATTTTCCAATAACATACTGCACTAACTCCAGATCATTGGTATTGGCAACCTTCAAACCAGTGATCACGTTTTTGTCAATTGCCACCGGAGAGAAGTCAACTATGCATAAACCACCCAATTCCTTATGCTTATCTATCGACCAAAGCGAGATCGCTCCAAAGCACTCTTTGCTTTTTCTCGAATACTCAGAAATCGAATAATAAAGGAGGATATTATCAGTTGATGAATCTGCGTAGATATTGGATAGGCGGGAGAATTTCGCTCCTTGAAGTTGCTTATTCAGCAATTCATCGATCTCGGTCTTGCGGATTTTCTTAAAGTTTTTAAGCGGATAGCATTTGCTTGAATCTCCATTCAGATCGGAAGTATAGATATCTGTCCCAAAAGAAGGTGCGCAGTAGAGGACATCTTTATTGACCAGAAAACTCCAATCCTGTAGAATAGCCTCAGACCGATAAGACTCAGCCATGCGCAATTCCAGTTCAGTGGGCATACTATCCATGCTTTTTGCAAGCTTGGTTTTCAAATCTGATAAATGGAAGAGCTTGAGATATTTACGATAAGGTAGCATATAACGGGGTTTCGAGAAACGCATATCGGGTTTGAATTCCGGATCCGCTTCACGGTAGAGGATAGCTCCGATCTTGTCCTCTCCGCTATTTCCGGGGTCATTACTCGTTGTATATAGCCGATCTTGGTACAAGATAGCATGGTTATTTGTGCTAATATCGATTGAGCAGTTGTATTTATGGTTAAGATCATGCTTATCATAGACGTTAAACTGCCCCGCTGTTTTGATGTAAAACTCATCGCCATCAAGCATGATATGGCTGATCAACATATATCCATCAGGAGTGTAAGCACCCGGTTTGCCAACTACTTGTACATCACCGGTAAGAGTGTCGATCCGCAATACATAACGTTTGTTGATCTCGGTGTTTTCGGATAGTAGCTCCTGAGGTTTGACACGCTCATCAGTGTACGTAGTGATAAATAGGTATTTACCGTCAAACACGATAGACGATTTTGACCCGACTCGATCATGATTGAGGATATACTGATCAGGTAATGGGATTATTCGTGACCCGATCTGGCTCAATTCAATTCCCATCAACCTGATAGTCATCATAACCATTATACATAATAATAGCTTACGCATAGACACTCCTATTTGTTTTCGTCCGATAATACTGTATGCAATTACAACCATACTAAATCCAGACTTCATTTTGCTACGACCTATTTACAACTTGTAGAACGGCAAGAATGTTGTCAATCAGTTTCAGTTCGTATCCAATAACATCGTAGATCAATGATTATAGCTGACTTCTTATGCGTTCATGTTATGATCAGCAAATAAACCGACCAGTAAAGATAAATCTATTGTTAAATGTCAATTATTATAAACTGACACCCAAAGCTGCAAGAAGTGACACAAGGGGAAAGTGGGGATAAGGCTTTGATTGGTGGCGAGATACGATGGACTGGCTTTGGAAATGTCCAAGCGCCTATTTGGACGTTTTTGGACTGTTTGCTGACACTATTACTGCAAATTAGCGAGGCGTTTGGACAGGCTTTGGAAAGAGCAGTTGGGAAAACGGAACTTTGAAATTAGAAAAAGCGCAATTGGAGTGCGATTGTGCCGATCAGGAAAGCTCCGTAATTCCAATCTGAGTCTAAAACAAGAACCGGGTAGTCTATATTAAATGGTTGGAGGATAATCTGTTGCCTATGATGGTCGATTTGCACCTTCTTGATGGTGAGACCATCGTCAGTCCTTACAACTGCAATTTTTCCATCCGCATTTTCCCAACTCTGATCGCTCTTGATGACCACGATGTCCTGATGCTGGATCACAGGTTCCATACTTTGTCCATTTACTTGAAAGACAGTATATTGCTTAGGACTGCCGGTGAGAAATGAGACCGGTAACTGGATCTGACCCACCTGGCTCCACTCGTCTCTGATCTCCATTGGAGGTCCGGCGGCTATCTCTCCCACTATGGGGAAAGTGATGGATCGAGTAGGATCGAAGTCCTGATCGCTTACTGGATGCAGGATTGGAGAGACTATAGTGGGATTTGGTTTATCTGGACTGGTTGAGTTTATTGGTGCTTGCTTGGATTGGATCAGCTCTTGAAACTCGTCTTTAGCATACATAGAACCGTTTCCGGTAAAGAGCCAGTGGAGATTGATCTGATCTCTGGAGAGGGCTTCCAGGAACTCAGGATCGGGATAACGCTCGTTAAGTTTGTATCTGGAGAGGGAAGCACGGGAGATGCCATACTTAGTGGCAAACTGGTAATCCTTGAGTCGCATTGCCTTAATCACCAAGCTAAGGCGTTGTCCGATAGTCGGTTTATTCATCGTGAGCTCCATTTAGAAACTTTGCCATTGACTATATCCTTATGGCTGCAAGATTGGTTTCTGATGCCATTCTGCTGCAGGGTAGTTTGGAGTCAATACTAAAGTACATATTGTGACCCAGGTGGATTATAAGGTATTGCCGGAGAATGCGTAAGAAAGCTGGCAAACTCGCAGAAAGGACTTCCCAAGGTTCTGCGCTTGTGGTTGTTAGCACCCTACTAATACATAAGAGAGGTGTAGCATGACTACCAAGAAACGCAGCCAATCGGAAGTGCAGAAACGGGCGAATCAGGGCAATGTCCAAGCGGGTACCCCTGTCCAAGCGGGGGTAGGAATGAGGCTTAACTCATTGATAACTATGATGAGAGGCCAAAATGTCCAAGCGCTTGACCGCATTTTTCAGGATTTCAGACTGAAATGTCCAAGTGGGTCGCAGTTTTTGAAGGATTTGGACATGGACATTCAAGTCGATTTGATCTGGTTACCCATAGATAGGGTAGCCTTACTGCTGAACAAGAACCTGAAGACGATCAGACGGATGGTGGATGCCGGAAAGCTAACCGCACTCAAGCATCAGATACCCACCAAGAACGGTGCCACGATCAAGACTTTTGTACTGGCAACTGAGGAGATCATCCAGGCTGAGTATGATCGGTTCAGATATAGCCTGCGTAAACCTGAGCTCTATTTCGAGGAAATGATCGAACTGGGAGTACACAGCTATCCCAGTGTCTTCCTGGTCTATTATGAGAATGGTAACGACCTTGTTACTAATGTTAGCGATAAATCGGGAGGGTCAGATGTTTCCCTATAATGGCAGACCGACTGAGGAGTTCCTGAGAGAGTATCGCAGAAAGCTGCATGAGCTGCAAGAACTGATGGAAAGCCAGGGACTGAAGCTCCAGATCAAGGATGGAGGCAGATGCATAGTTCTTCCTGAGGTGAAGGCTGGATTGGGTAAGAAAGAAGAAGGTGGCAATGATAGAAACGATAGCTCAGATAACAGCTTCATGCTCGCCTATAGCCAGCAGTATAATGCCAAGGCGGATACTTCTGAAGACAATCAGGAGTCCGAGACTGTATATGAGACCTATGATGACTATATGGAGTTCGAACGAAAGCTTGCATTGATCCACGAAGCCAGAGATAATGGGGTGGTGATCGACTTCTCCAGTGACTTTCTCGATCTGACTCCGGTGGAAGAGGAAAGGTTGCTATACAAGGATGAGGCTCATCTCTATGGCAGGTTCTGCCAGGAAGTGATCCGCAGGCTCTATGGAGCAGATTCCAAGATATTGGCCTGGAAGAGGATAACCAGTGACTATAACGGCAAGCGATTGGTGCCGGAGCTGTATAACCTCAAAGGACCCAGAAAAGAGAGAGCGCTGCGAGAGTGGCTGCGAGTCTATCATGAGACGAATCTCGATATGTATGCCCTGATCCACAAGAGCAAGGGCAAGTATAAGGAACGCAAGATCAGCTATCAGGAACAACAATACCTGCTGCACCTGCTACTCAATCCCAATCGCATCAAGATCGGCTCTGCTATCACCAATCTCAAACAGATGAGCAGAAACGGAGTTATTGAATCCCAGACCAATGAACGGACACTCAGACGCTGGTGCATGGAATGGGCAGCTAAACATACGGCAGAGTGGCATCAGGCCAGAGATGGCAGCAAGTTCGTCTCAGAGAATGTCATTAAGAGCATCATGAGGGATGATAGCACTCTGCAAGTAGGACAGGTCTGGGTGGCGGATGGACATACGCTCTCCTTCGATATCCTCAATCCTCAGACCGGAAGAGCCCAACGCATGACGATGATCATGGTGATGGACTGGGCAAGCCGGTATCCGGTGGGAGCCTCACTCGCCTTTACCGAAGATAGCCAGCATATCCTCACCGCCTTCCGCAACGGCTTCATCAACTGTGCTCAGATCGCCGATAACAACAGTGGAACCATGGCAGTGCTGCCTAAGTATGTCTATCTGGATAACGGCAAAGCCTTCCGGGCTAAGCTCTTTCATGAGAGATGGGAAGAGCATGACCTGAACAAGGAACTGGGTGGTATCTTCCCCCGGCTTAATATCGGAGTGAGATTTGCGGAGAGTTACAATGCCAAAGCCAAGATCATCGAACGCTTCTTCAAGACCTTCCAGGAGCAGTTTGAGCGGTTCATCACTACCTTCAGGGGAGCATCGATAGACGATAAGCCATCTGTACTACATAGAAACGAGGTTTGGGCTAAGAAGCTCTATGCCGGGAAACCTCCCACCATTGAAGAGACGATGCAGATGATCGCCTTCTACGTGAGATTCTGCTATGGTGAGACACCGCATACCTCACTCAACAGAAGGACTCCCTATGAGGTCTTCAGTGTAGCCAGGATAGCTGAGAATCGCCAGATAGAGATCTCCAGGCTGAACTTCCTGATGATGGCGATGGAGCGCAAGAACATCAGAGCTGAAGGGATCAGACTGGATAAGAAGGTCTACTGGCACCGGGAACTGGTGAATCATGTGGGGCAACCTTGTATCATCAGGTTTGATTACAGTGATGCCAGATGGATAGTGGTCTATGACAAGAATGATGTCTTCATCTGCCAGGCAGCGCTGAGAAAGACACAGCATCCCTTCATTGAAGTCTCGATGGATAAGGCTGTCTCGCATAAGGAACTCAATAAAGAATACAAAGAGATCAAGGGTCTGAGAAGAGAGAAAGAGCGCAGTGCCAAGAAGTGGGTGGTGAACTCACAGAAAGCGGTTGATGCTCTACTCAAGAACTCCCATGCCAAGCAGGAGAAGCTTGAGGATCAAGGAGCCAGAGCGCTGTTCAATAGTCCTCCCATGCTGGAAGCACCTCCTAAGGATGGCGATGAGATCATCGAGGAGCTGACCAGAAAGATGATGATGAGATTGCCAAAGCATCCGGATATGCTGAGTCCGGAAGAGCGGGAACAGCTTGATCCCAAGGAGAAAGAGAGACTGGCAGAGCAGGAGAGGGATAGGATCATCCTCAAGGAAATCAAAGAAAACTTCGACCGCATCGGGCTCGAGTATCAGTCAGGTGACGACAAACCAGCATTGGAGTTCGCAATAGGCTTCAGCAAAACTGCCAGAGAGTACTGCAAAGCTCAACAAAGAGCCCAGGCTGAGCAAGAAGCATCAGAGCAAGCTGGAACCGCCACTGCGACGACGAATAAAGCAAATATAGAGGGTGAAGATAATGATCTAGCTCAAACGATCCTCAACCCTGCAGAATTGCCTGATGATGAGCAAGCTCAGGATGATGCTAAGAATGAGAAGGCACCATTCGCACACCTCTCCCGAAAAGAATTCTTAGATCTAATCGGGATAAACAAATAGGAGGATAACATGAAACAGGGATCACTAGTTAGGACTCAGAACGTAATCGCAGCGGATAAATGCATCGAATATCTGCTAAACCGACCCAAGCTGGAGATGGTGGGGCTTGGACTCTTATATGGCAGACCGGGACTGGGCAAGACCACTTATGCCAGTCGGATAGCCTTCAGTCAGGGTTATCTTTATCTCAGGCTGGAGGCAACTACAACTCCCAAGGCCTTTGCTTCCAAGCTGCTCTTGGCATTATACAAGCGGTTCGGCATGGGCGAGTACGTTCCATACGGAACAGCTAACGACCTCTTCATGATGTGTATAACGCTTCTGGAGGATCACAAGGATACAATCATAGTTGTTGATGAGATAGACTATGCCTTCCGGCATCCCCAGCTCTTAGGTGCCATCAGGGATATCGTGGATGTGACCACAGCGATAGTGATCCTGGTTGGGATGCAGAATGCCAAAGATAGGCTCAACCAGATCAATGAGTATTACTTTGATAGATGCAATTTCTTCTATGAGTTCCAAGATCTGCCTAAGAAGGATATAGCTCAGTTATGCAGTGAGGTCTTGGAGATCAAGTTCCATCCAGATATTGTGGACTATGTGTACTTCCACTCTTGTGGTAATGTCCGCAAAGCCATGAAACTCATCCGCTCAGTGGAAGAGATCGGTAGATACAAGAATCTTGAAATAGTCTCGCAAGCCGATCTGGATGATTGAGGACAATATGACGGACAAAGAACTCATCCTCAACTTCATCAATCAGTATGATCGCCTGTTCAATGC
>CAYVXJ010000015.1:0-65294 GCA_964454815.1 uncultured Candidatus Cloacimonadota bacterium
GTTGAGCTAATAATTGGGTTTGTTCTGCCTTGTATCCAGTTCCAAATGTACCTAAGGCACCTGGCCCTAGGCGCCACCCATCAAAAATTCCTTCTACAACGATGCAGGTCTCGTTTTTGGCCTGATCCAGTCCATAGACTATATGCTTATGGTGAACAATCTCTTTTTCTCGAGGACATGTGAGGTATTTGAATTCCGCTTTTCCAGTAACATCTCTTCCTTGAAAACTGACGATTTTTCTTTTGAAATAGATTGGGGCAATTATTCGAAAAGCGTATTCTCCCAGGTGCCCAGTTCCTCGAAGGTCATAAACTTGTTCTAGAAGTTCTGGGTCGAAATTTCTATTTCTTAGATATTCTCGATGCCTTTCTGTCATTGTGTTTGTTCCGAATGGAAGTTGTAGGTGGTGTCGGCCCGGCTTCATAACGATTGGTTTTTCAGGTTCTTTCAGTTTAGGTCGATTTATTCCTCCATATTCTCTGAGAATTTTTCCCGCTTCCGGCCAGGAACAGTTCAATAGTTTCTGAATTATGCCCAGCATACTCTTACCACGACATCTCCAGCAATGTCCGTAGGATCCATCAAGGTTTATTCCTAGATGGTAATCAGGGTAACCACACCCGAATGGACAATGAATTTGCACCCACCCAGGTCTTGTTATCTTGTAATCGATATTGTGATCGTGCAGGAATTTTAGAACGTCAATTGTCATATTGTTACTCGTTTCTTTTTCTTTCAGTCCGCTCCGCTTCGTCGTTTCTTTTCCGTTCTTTATTCCATCGTTGGAAGTTCTTGAAAGCGGTGCAGGTTATTTTCTCGGAACAACGAGTAACACATAGGATGGCGTCCGTACACCATTCGTTGTTCTTTCCTTTCTTCTTTTTCCATTCACAATGTTCTGGAGCGTTGGGAACTGTTCCTCCACAGGGACATGTCCAGAAACAACGAGTGTCTCTTTCGTATGATTCCGGTATTCGACGATTAATGGTTGTTTCCAAATTCTCTGGTATACGTCTTCTCAATCGAGGTTCCTCCGACGGGATCTTTCGCGACATTTTTTCCTCCAAGGATAATCCAACAAAGTAAGATAACTGCGATGAATACAAGAACAGCATGAATGATTTTTCTTCTTATTTGACATTTACAGTATTGAATTGAAATAAGCTTTCCCAGTTCGCTTTTGATGACCCCATATTCCCCTTGACATGAAGGGCATGTGTGTATGTATATTTTCATGAACTTTCCTCCTTGGGAGTTTGTTTTTCACTTCTGCCAAGTTTCCATACGTGCTCGATGTGGTGGGGGTCCAGGATTTTTGAACTATGTGATATAATCGGGTATGTTCTTTCATCCATAACGTACGTGTTGAGGATATCGATGGGATTGGGAAGTTCTTCCACCCCGTGGTCATGAATTATAAAAGTGTGCACTTTTCCATCATTGTGCCGGTGCATGTGGTGTTCTACCTTGTATCCTTCATTGAAATACATGTGGTGGAAGCTGACAATTTGTCGATCTCCTCTTTTGAGTTTAGACATTATTCACCTCCTCCTGAATATTTTTGTAACAACTCGGAAAGCATCGAATCTGCGTCGGCATCTTTACCGTCAAGAACCTGGGAAAGTACTTGTCGTTTTTTGTCGATGAGTTGTGCAATTTCTTCTTCCATCGTTCCAGCTGCCAATAAGTAATAAGCGTTGACGCTGTCCGCTTCTTGTCCAATTCGGTGTACACGGTCTTCAGCCTGGTCATGAATTCCAGGAGTCCATTCTAATTCCAGGAAGCAGGTGCTGGATGCTTTGGTGAGTGTAATTCCCACACCAGCCGCTTTGACGTTTCCAACGAATACTCTGATATCGTCGTTGTTTTGAAAAGCGTCTACAGCTGCCTGGCGTTTGTCGGGGGATATACTTCCATCGATTTTAACTGCGATGCCATTGAATTCCTGCATTAGGGCATCAATGACAAATTTATGAACTGCAAAAATAACCAATTTTTCTCCAGACTCGAGAAATTCTCGAATCCATTCGATGCAAGAATCTAACTTCCCTCGTACGGCTAATCGTTTTAATTCACCAATCTTGACAAGTGCTTCTGCATTCTTGACCTTATCTGCCTTCTTCTTTCCGAATGCTTCGCGCACCCAACTGATGAAATCTTGTTCTGCGCGATTGTATTCTTTCTGGTTTTTCAGTTCCATGGGAATCGCAGTGCGGATTTTGCTGGGGAGTTCTTTCAGCACGTCGGCTTTCAAACGACGAACCATAATAGTTTCGGTGAGGATTTTATGCAGCTCTTCAGTATTGCTTGCGCCTTTAAAATCCCAACCGTATCCATTGTGCACTGCTCCACAGTATTTCTGTGCATATCGAAAGAAGGAGGGGAAAAGTTTTGGTTCAATAACTGAAATCGCATTGAACATTTCTATTGGGCGATTGACAATAGGAGTGCCGGATAAAGCAAGTACGTGTGGAACTTTTTTTGCAAGGTCTTTGATTGCTTGTGTGCGTTGTGCATCTGAGTTCTTGAATTGATGACATTCATCCGCTATAAGCACCTTTGGATTGAGGTTGGCAATATCTGTTCTACATTCGTGTTTTTTGCTGCCCCCTACTGCAAGAATATCGTAGTTAATTATGTAGATATCGGCTTTCGGAAGTACCTGTCCTGCCTTGAATTTGCCGGATACGATGTGCACCTCATTATTGCCATCAGTCCACATCTTTATTTCCTTTAGCCAGTTCAGTTTCAGTGTGGCAGGAACAACTACAACGACGGGGCGGAGTTCAGGGTGTAATTGTAACCATCCCAGCGCTTGTGCTGTTTTACCAAGTCCCATCTCATCCCCGATAAGAGTGCGTCCTTTTCTTGATTCAATGAACTGGACACCCTGTACTTGATAGGGGAAGAGTTGCATTTTCAATCCAGGAATGCTGTGAGCATTTTTAAGATCGTTTACAGGAACAGGTTTGGTGAGATTTTCAAGCCATTCGAGGATTTCAGAACTGACATTGAATTCCCATTCTTTGAGTTTTTGAACCGTTTCTACGCAGATAGGAGCGGTCCAATGTTTTTTCTCAGCATTCCATTTACGATCGGTGAGTGTTTTGATTTTGTTAACGAGGTCAGGATTGTATGGAAAGGAAATTATAAGACGTTCTCCATCTCGAACAGCTTTTTTTGGATTTTCTGGAGGAGCTGATATGGTGTTCGGTTTCTTTTCGGGTTCTTTTTCTATCTGTTTGAAAAGAGCCGGTTCCAGATCACAGCCGTCGATCTGTCCGAGATACTTGGGAAGTTGTTTTCGAATGGCGAACAATTGGCGAGGGGATAAATATCCATGTGATTGGTAAAAATCAATGAGAGATGTAAAGAATGGGACGTCTACTCCATTGAAGCCTCGGCTGTTGTTGTGAAGTGTTGATTCCATCATTTTCTCGTCTTCCGTCTGATATTCATTGATAGCCAGAAGAGCTGCTACAGTGTAACGATTGTCAGTTGCTACGAGGTGTGATATTTCCTTGCGATTCATCGTAACCTCCTTTGTCCCTATGGGGTCGGGGTGTCTAAAGTTAGTATAAAATAAGAATACTTTGAATCAAACTACTTTTTAAGAACCTCCTTATTTTGATTGAACGGGCTTGGAACCGTTCTTGCGCTTTACAAGGCCCGGAGGCCTTGTCCTCAGCGGTTACCACCTGAAGGGAAATGTCCAGGATGCTTGTTTTTCGTTCTCAGTGGGAAATACTACGGCTCTGATGAGTTCCAGTTCCTGTCGAAGTTGGTTGATGTAGTACGCAGTAAATCCCAATTCCACCATTTCCTCCAGCATTGCCTGTTTACGAGTAAACCAGTCGATTGTGATATCTCCTTCTTTTGCAGCCTGCATGAAGGATGTGAGATCTACTTTCATGTTCCCTCCGTTCTGATTATGCGATGTATTTGTGGCCTGTTTTTTCAGTGTCAAGGCCCTTGTGAATGGAAACGTTTTTGCCAGCGTTTTTGCCAGCTTCACTTACTTTCATTTTAGTGGCTCTTCCAGGTCTTGTTTCCCCGTGGTGTTGATGATACCAAGCCAAGGCTTGTTTACTTCCATCAACAGGAACCAAACCCCATTCCTGAATTTTTGATGTGCTCATTGCGGCGAGTTCGTCTAATTTGGATCTAACACCAACTGAAAAACCATTGTGCCACGCCGTGTAAGTTGGGCCTTTTGTTAATTTAATTCCGTACGCAGTTTCGTATTCTTTGCGATATTTTTTCCACGCAACCATTCTTTGTCGAAGAACAATATCAATCATATACAGTGTTGCTTCAATATCGCAGGAGCGGCCGATGTATGAAAGCGTCATTTTGTCTCGCCAATTGTCTTGGGTAATCAAACAAACATTATTGAATTTAGCAATGACGTTGATGAGCATGGTTTCAAACCGAGCAGGACTGTTTTGCGAGTGTTTCCGACGATCTACTGTGAATGTGCCTTCTTTCTGTACCAAGTCTGACAATTCCAAATTATTCTTTGCCATCAGTTCAGCGGCCATACGTTTTGCCGATTCGGCTTCTGCTGTGTGGTTTGTACCATCTGCCAGGGCAAGAAGTTTAATTACTTTATCGATCAGTTTCATTCTTTCGTTCGAGATAGCCATTTTTAATTCCTCCATTGCATTTGATTGATTACCGGTGCTGGCGATTTTTTGCTGCCTTGATGAACAATTCCTTGTTTGTATTTCCGATGCTTTTTGATTCTGTTGTGCTTCTTCCCTGGCGAACCGAACCGTTCTTGCCTACGAACAGGAAAAGTTCGTTGATGTGTTTACATTTGAACGTGCGATATTTTGTGGTGCGGTTGTTAGTAACTTCGACGTATTCGAGAGTCTCAAGAGCTTCGAGCATTTCCTGCGTTTTTGTTTTCCGTGGCATCGTTGTATCTCCTTTGAAAAAATGGAGGGCTGAGCAAATGGCAGAACCTCAACCCTCCCAAGTGAGTGTTATGATTGTTCTTCTAATCCAAAACCTCGATCGATGCACTTCGAGCATCTTTTGTGTAGATCAATGAGTGCTCGTTCCCGATTTACTGTGAATTCTTGTTGTGCTTTCGGTAGATACGAAATGCTCACCTCTTCCAATGGTGAGCCGTGCCTCATTCCGCGCTTTTCCATTTCAGCTACTAGCTGGGCGTGTCGGTTAATCAATGCCGCCGGTTCAAGAAGATTGTTCTTGATATATCCGTCTATTTTAATCTTCTTTTTCAATGTACCGGCGAACATATGACATTCTACGTGCTCACCTAGCAAGTGTTGTTTGCATAAGTATTGAGGATCAACCATCCACATTCTCATCGCACATCCTTTCTGTTTGTTTAGTAAAGAGTGTGGTGTATGTTATAACCACAACGGGAACAGGTCATATCGATGCAACCACTTTCAGGCCAACTCTATTTCTGCTAAGTTAATAGTTCCGGCGTCACTCCAGGCTACATCATTATTGCATTCAGGACAGAGGGCCGGTCCCCATCCAAGTCTTGTCGGTTCCATACAAGTCCATGTTCCACATCTTGGGCATTTTTTCATTGGTTTGTCGTGACAGGAACATTTCATTTGTTTACTCCTTCCCGTCGTAAAGATGAGTACCAAGTGTCTGTTAATACGTCACCGTTAGAGCAGAGACGCATTGGCATGGGTGGAAGATCGTGAACACAAGAATGAATTGGAAACAGTTCGAACATATCCTCAAAAACCTGAACTTCTTCGTACGATGCTTCTTGAACTCCGCAGACTGGACAATAATGTGCCATGATGTGTTCCTCCTTTGTCCCTATGGGGTTGGATTGCACTACCATTACAGGATCGAATGTTTTGCATTGATTATTATTTGCCGCGCAACTGTTTGACGATCTCGATGCCAGTGTTTGTAAGAGTGTTGATTTCCAGTCCATCATATTTCTCAACCACCAACAACTTCTTCTTACTTAACGAACTAACGACACCGCTTATCTGCCGGCTCTTGTTTTTTTTCGTGTATGCCTCGATGTGACAAACATACATACAGTCACCTTCTGCGAATGCGTTCAGCCAATCTCTTTCGAGTTCCGTGAGCAGCAATGCCGGGTTTGTTACGGTGGGAGTTTCAAGCACCTTGTCAACCACGGTCAAACCTAATTGCCGCATCGATTTGGCAACCTTCTGAGCTTCCTTGTATGTCATATTGTCCGTGAGGTACTGAAAAGGTTGACCAGCTCGAATATAATACTTCTTATTGCCTTCTATCATGTTCGAGGTGTCAATGCGAATTTCGTATGTTTTGCGTTCCATGTTCTTGTCTCCTTTATCACGTTGTGGTCGTTGGCAAGAACATTCGATCCTCTAAAAGTAGTGCAATGCAGCCGATCCATTCCTTTCGTCCAGTTCTAATTGGCCCCGTCTCTCGACGGTGTTACTTGAAACCGACTTATTTGCATTCCTGTCTCTTACCCTATTCCGTGGTGCCGTATCACGATTGACTACGATGTGATTAGTTGACGAATACTGAAGGGAGAATTTACAGGAAGGAATTCCATCGACCTGCAACATCTACAAAAATATCTGCGACTGACTGGTGGGTGGTTGCCTGGGAGTGGTGGAGGAATTCTAGTTGGTGGCATGGGACCTACTCTCCCTAGTTTGCACCTCCAAAAATACCCTAGCCCGAAAAACAACCCTGCTGTGGGCTCCCGCCATCTGCTGTCTCTGTCATCCTACCTCAAAACCGGCGTAGGAAGGAATTTTATCGTCCTCCTCTTTGTCTAAAAAATCTATATACATTATATATAATAGATATACTAAATAGTTCAATAGTTTTTTTCGAATATTTCAAAAAAAATTTGACCCCTTCCTCAACGCATCAATATAATACAAAGTCGCAACGTCCAATTCGATAAGGAATAGAAAACCATGACACGCACAACAGGACTACCCAATACAGACCACGATCCAATGAAAGAACGGATGGCCAACGTTCGAACCAAACGTACCGTGAAAGGTCGAGCTCAGAATACACTCGACGGTGGCCCTGACTATAAACAACGTAAGTTCGTCCGTGAGTACCTGAAAGACTGTAACGCAACCCAAGCAGCCATACGAGCCGGGTACAGTCCGAGGAGTGCTCAGGTAACTGGCCCCGGACTTCTAGAGAAGCATAGGGCGAGGATAGAATTACTCCTTGAAGAGAAGTTGCAGAAGGTGGATATCGACGCTGAGAGTATGGTTCAGGAGATGGCAAAGATTGCGATGGTTAATTCCCAGGACCTGTTCGATGAGGACGGTAGACTCATTCCCATACAGGAATTACCGAGACACGTAGCTGCAGCGATAAGTAGTTTGGAAGTAGAGATTAGAAAAGAGGGCCGTGGTGAAGACGCTGAATCATACACGGTCAAGAAAATTCGACTCTGGGACAAGAAGGGTAGTATTGAGACCCTGATGAAGTATCTAGGTCTCTTAGTTGAGAAGAAAACCTTTTCCAACCCCGATGGCAGTAACCTGATACCTTCCGAAATAACACACCATCTTGATTTAAGTAATCTATCAGAAGAGAAATTGAATGCGCTCCTGACATTGACGGAAGACTTAGACACACCTGCACAAGATTCTGAGTAGGACATTTCCTTCCGAATATACTAGGCTTCGGAAGGTTTCAAAAATCGATTGTATGAGGAACTGGATCGTAGGAATATGCAGATTACACCTCAGAAAACACAGAAGTTGCCAAAACAGTATCAATACGCTATGCAGCATCCTGAACTGGTCAGGGCTGAAAAGTGTCGCCGGGACTTCTCATTCTTTGTAAGAACATTCTGGGATGAGATAGATACTGAGCCTTTGATATGGAACTGGCACCTGACTGTATTCTGCATAGAGCTTGAAGTGGTTGCGAGACGAGTATTCAATCGATTGCCAAAAGAATACGATCTCGTTGCCAATGTTCCTCCGGGTACTTCCAAATCGAGAATATTTACTGTCATGTTCCCTGTATGGTGTTGGGTCAACGATCCCACATTGAAATTCATCAACGGTTCATATTCTGGAGACTTGTCGTTAGAACATTCAGACGTTTCCAGAGATTTGATAAAATGTCAGAAGTTTAAACACTATTTCCCAGATATGCAAATTCGCCCTGACAAAGATGCCAAAGGTAGTTATCACAACAACAGTCGAGGATCGCGATACAGCACATCGGTGGGTGGAACCGTGACAGGTATGCACGCTCACATCATAATCATAGATGACCCACTCAATCCCAAGAAGGCGGCGTCAACCGTTGAATTGAAATCAGCAAATCACTGGATGGAACAAACCCTTTCCACTCGTAAGATCAATAAAGAGATAACCCCTACCATTGTTGTTATGCAGAGACTGGCCGAAGAAGATCCATCTGGAATTCTACTTGAGAAGAAAAAATCAGGAAAGAAACGAATACGGCATATCTGTTTGCCTGGCGAGTTGAATACTCCTAAGAACCGGGATCGTGTCAGTCCTTCATGTTTGCAATTATGTTATACTAACAATCTTCTTGATCCTAAACGCATGGGACCAACAGTATTGAAAGAACTTGAAGCTGACCTTGGGCAGTATGGGTATGCTGGGCAAATCAGCCAACACCCCACTCCACCAGAAGGTGGTATGTTCAAGGTCGACATGATTAAAATCGTCGATTCGGTCCCTTCCAGTGTAATTGTACAACAAGTTCGATATTGGGATAAAGCAGGAACTGATACGGATACAAACCCCGGCTCAGCACATACTGCTGGGGTTAAGATTGCCAAGTTGCAACCCGGGTACTGTTGGGATTATATCATTCTTGATGTGGTAAGAGGGCAGTGGGAAGCTGAAGAACGTGAGCGGATCATCAAACAAACAGCCCAGCTTGACGGTCATGATGTTACGATATGGATAGAGCAAGAACCAGGGTCGGGTGGCAAAGAGTCTGCACAAGGTACAATTCGCAACTTATCCGGTTTTTCAATATATGCAGAAAACCCAACGGGTAATAAAGTTGTTCGAGCAGACCCGTTCTCTGTTCAGGTAAACTGGGGCAGGGTGGCGATGCTCGAGGGTGCCTGGAATAAGGATTTTATCGATGAAGCTCGACTGTTCCCATTCGGTAAGTGGAAAGACCAAATTGACGCGGCCGCTGGTGGTTTCAACAAGATGGCCGTTAGTGGTAAGAAAGCAGGGGTGTGGGGGAGATCATGACATATTATGTTAGCATACGTAATTTCAAACGTGGCAACATGACAATACATAATTCTGCGAAATGTCCAGTCGTCACTAAAACTAATGGGATAGTAGAGATCACATCTTCGGACCTTGTTGGGAAAACATATCGTCGTTGTTCTTACTGTTTTGGATAGGAGGTATTGTAATGGCCGTTTTTTCTGACAGTATGGCGCAAGTGCTTATCAGGGCTCTTGGCCTCCCCAAACATTGCAGGAAAGCGGAATTGATTCTTGAAGTAAACGAGATTGCCATAGTCCGTTGTGAGTTCTATCCTGAAATGTCACGGGACATACTCGAGCTGAAAAAGTATTACTTGGTTGAAATAGCTGAGGATAGTAATTGGGATGTGTGGCGTCGCCCATACCTTGATGCAGAAAGAGGCTGGTGATGGTCCCTGTGGTGAGTTTCTATACCGTTGACACTCCTTACGAGGACGAAGTTCGGTTGATGGCGGCCTCTGCCAGGGAAGTTGGTATTCGGGAAGTCGTTGTGTATCCTGTCAAGAATAAAGGTTCGTGGGAAGCGAATTGTCAGGAAAAAGCTCAAATCCTACTGAGAGCCGTGGCTGATCTGAACAGAAAGCCATTCTTGTATGTGGATTCTGATGCTCGGTTCAAACAGTTTCCTGTTCTGATAGACTACGTGAATATTGATTTTGCTGCACACTATTTCAGAGGCCGGGAACTGTTATCGGGTACGTTATGGGTCAACCCAACGGTTCGAACTGTTTTGTTGTTAGCGGATTGGGCCCATGAGAACAGAAAGAACTCAAAGAAGTGGGATCAGAGAACGTTACAGTCTGTGGTGGAGAGAAGACGTGGCTTGATTAATTTTTGTCGATTACCACCCCAGTTTACGTGGATATACGATCTTAGTCCAAGGGTGTATGGGAATATAGAACCGGTGATTTGTCATTATCAAGCCAGTCGACGTTATAAAAGGAGAGTGTGATGGCCGATGCGGTTACGTCGTATACTTCTGCGGATTCGATCCCGTATAAGTTGTTGCAGGATCATAAAACGATTGCTAGTATTGTTAGAACAAGGAGTATACCACCGAGACACGTTCAGTTCATCCCTACAAACAAGTGTAATTTGAATTGTTCGTTCTGTTCCTGTGCAAACGAAGATCGTACGCAGGAAATGTCTCTTCGTGATATGGTGCGAGCCGTGGATCTCCTGGCTGCTCATGGCACCGTTGGAATGACGATAACGGGTGGCGGTGAACCCATGACGTACCCATATCTACAAAACCTTCTTGAATTCGCTTACTGGAAGGAAATCAAGACTGGGTTAGTAACGAATGGGCTGCTTCTGCACCCTAACAAGGCATTTAGTCTTAATACGTTGTCCTGGTGTCGTATCAGTTATGGAGACGATCGGGATGAGTTTTCCCAGGATCATGTCGCTAATTTGCTACAACTGGTTTCCTTAACACGTCATATTGGGTGGGCAATCAGCTACGTAGTATCCAAGAATCCGAATATAGAACGCATCAAACAAACGATTGCCCTTGCTATGGCTTTGAAGGCAACGCATATACGGTTTGTTGCCGATCTTCTGTGCGCCGATGAAGTCCCGATGCAGGAAGTTGAGAAAGAACTTGAAGATTACTTGGAACTGTGCACAGTTCCTGTTATCTTTCAGGCTCGAGCGAATCCTGAGAAAGAACAGGACTGTTATATCTGTTATTTGAAACCTGTTGTGACACCTGATCTGAAAGTCTATGCTTGTTGTGGTGTTCAGTATGCTTTACCCTCCCCAACCAAGAATTTCCCTAAAGAATTGTGTTTGGGGACGATTTGGAATTTTACCTCTGGCAAGAGAAACAAACCGTTCCAAGGAGCCAAGGCTTGTGTAACGTGTTATTATGGTGCTTATAACCGTGTATTGAAGGGACTGTTGTCTGATATTGATCATAAGGAGTTCGTATGACATCGGTGACAGAACTGGCAAGAACAGCATATAGAGCTTATTGTAGATCGTGTGGAGGAGTATCTATACGAGGAGAGTATCTGCCAACATGGGAAGAATTGCCTGTTAAGATTAAGTCGAATTGGGAATGTTCAGCGTTGGCAGTCAAAAAACAGATTCTTAAGGACTTGAATCGTGATACCTAAAATTGTCCACTTCTACTGGGGAAAGAACCAATCCCTGTCATACATGCGGTATCTCACGGTCAAGAGTTTTCAGATGTTGAATCCTGATTGGGAGATAAACGTATGGGTGCCGAAGGTCATCTCCAGGCGTCGGCCGTGGGGGAGTGGGGAACAGGGAAATACGTACCAGGGACCTGATTATCTCGAACGTTTGGTTACCAAGGAAATTGATTTTGATATGTTGGGAATTCCAAATAACACACCCGAAGTTCATAAGTCTGATTTACTTCGATGGTATCTGCTAGGGACAGTCGGTGGGCTATGGTCAGACATGGACATCCTGTATACAAGTCATGTAAAGCAGAGTACGATGGAAGAATTGCCGGATATTGGGCTCTGTAGGTACCCCGCAACGGGCAATAGAACCAAATTGTTTCAGGCGATCGGGTTTTTGACAAGTGGGGGGCCTTGGGGAAAGGTGTTTTTTCATTCGTTGTTTGCTTTCGGTTTTTCCAGAATTCCTCAGAATGATTATCAAGCGTTTGGTGCCCATCTCCTTGACAAGTTCTTGTTCAAGTGGAATGGGATAGCACCGGGATACATCAATCATACGTTGGTTTACCCGTGGCGTTTACACCAGGATGTGGTGAAGTATTTTACCGATATAGAATTGCCAAAACACCCTAATTGTATAGGATATCATTGGTTTGCCGGCAATCCTGAGTGTTCTAAACGAGAAATAAACGTTACCGAAGACAATATCAAAGATATGGCGAATAAATATGCTATTTGTCGAAAGGCGGTTGAAATATGTCTGTGAAGTATAGTTTACTTATGCCCTTTCATAAACGAGCACAACAACTAGCTGTGACTCTTTCCTCATTCTTGCATTTGTATCGTCGAAATGACTATGAGATACTTATCGGGGAAGATTACAAGAATATGATGGATCAGATTGAACACCTTGCTTTGGTGAAGGTGCTTGGAAACTTTTCTCCGGTATTGAATATCCAAACCATCATTACGGGAACATCGGATTGTTGGAACCCAAGTACAGCATTCAATGAGTTGGCTCGTAGAGCACAAGGACAGTTCTTGGTAATCACCAATCCTGAGTGTTTGCATGAGACGAATGTATTGGAAGGATTGGACCAAGCGTTTGAACAGAATCCTGATCAGTACGTTGTATGTGCTTGTCGAATACCAACGAGACAATGGTATCAACACTCTGTTCATCGGTCTGTGAAAGTTCATTTTTGTTCGGCCCTTTCGAAAGAAACGTATAACAGGATTGGTGGGTTTGATGAAGAATATTCGAAAGGAGTTTGTTTCGAGGACGACGATTTCAGGAATACAATACTTAGTAACGACATTCGAATAGTGGAAAGGGACGATCTGGTCGTAATGCACCAAGCTCATTCCAAGTCCAAACCCGCTGATTATGCAAAATTGCATGTTGTCAATAAACGGTATTTCGATCGGAAGTGGGGGTCAAAGGCTTTTCGTGCAGAACGTTTGACTGTCGAGCCATTTCAATCAAAGTTAGGATAAACTAAAGGAGAACGCATATGAGTGACGACAAGAAGAGTGAATTGAACGTTCTGCAATTGAGAAATCTCGCTGAAGTAATATCTCGAATGAGGCTGTCTGGACTGTTGGGACAGACTTTTCAAGGTAATCGGGATCTTTACTCTGTTCTTGGTTACAAGAAAGATCTGATATTCCAGGACTACATGCTCACTTATCGTCGGGGCAGTTTGGGCAAGCGAATTATTAATGCACCGGTCGATGCCACGTGGTTCGGTGACGTATCGGTCTATGAAAATCAGGAGGATGAAGAGACTGAGTTCGAGAAGAAATGGAAAGAGCTTAACAGGAAACACCACATCATCGCCAAGCTCAACAGGTTCGACAAGTTGGTGGGAATGGGACAGTATGCTATTCTATTGTTGGGTTTCAACGATGGCAAGAATTTGCCGGAACCCCTCGAAGGTCGTGCGAGTGATTTGATATATCTCCAACCGTATCATGAGGGGAATTGTCAGATAGTAGAGTGGGAGATCGATGAGAAGAATCCTCGGTACGGCCGTCCCAATAAGTATTCCATCAAACTCATTCGACCCGGTATAGTTGGGGAGTATAAGGAATCGAAGGTGCATTGGACCAGGGTCATTCATACTGCTGGTGAATGTCTTGAAAACGATGTACTTGGCCTTCCCAGGATGGAATCATGTTTCAACCGTTTGTCAGATATTGACAAACTGGCTGGTGGTTCTGCCGAGATGTTCTGGCAGGGTGCATTGGGGGGCAAGGCGTTCAGTACAAAAGAGGGGGCAACACTCGATTCTCAAACAGCCATTGCTATGGGTGAAGAGATCGACGAATATATTCACGGGCTCAGAAGATACATGCGTCTTCAGAATATGGATGTTCAGAATCTGTCCCCTGATCTGATTTCCAGTCCGAAGGACTATCTTGATATTCAACTTGACTTGTTAGCGGGGGATACGGGCATCCCGAAGCGAATATTGGTGGGTTCTGAGCGTGGTGAGTTGGCTAGTACGCAGGATGAGAGCAATTGGTTGACTCGTATTGAGCAGCGACGTATTCAATTTGCAGAACCGTTCATCCTGCGTCCTGTTGTTGATCGGTTGATCGAGGTTGGCATTCTTCCTACACCTAAGGATGGGTATCAGGCAGATTGGCCTGATCTGTGGAGCATGAGTGATCAGGAACAGGCGACGGTCAGTAAGACACGCACGGAAACCATCGCAGCATATGTCAATGCACCAGGGATAGAAGCAGTAGTTCCCGAGAACTTCTTCCTTGAAGAAGTTGTTGGGTTCACCAGGGAACAGGTGGAGCGTATTGAGAAGTTGCTTGAAGAGAATCCCCCTGAAGAAATCGAAGAGCCTATCGAACCAGGAGGAGAGGAATCTGGAAAAAAGTCCCCGGCTCCGAAAGAAGAGCCGATTGACAATTTCAATCCATATCACGACGCACGTGGAAGGTTTGCTTCTGCTCCGGGGGAGGATTAAAACTATGATAATGGAACCGAAATGTTGGGAAAGAGGCTGCAAGCATTTTCTCGGAGTTAAACAACCTGATGGTACAGAAATGACTGAAGTCGTATTCTGTTCTGCATTCCCTGACGGTATACCTGACGAGATTGCCTATGGAAATAATCCACATACGGAACCTTTTCCTGGGGACAACGGAATACGATTCGAGGCCAGCTGATGACAACGTGTACATGTAATCATTCCTCCAGACCGACACTCAATGGTGCCTTACGGACAGATCCAACCAGAACACTGTCTCTTCGACGCTCATTCATGGCGGATATTCAACGACGCTTCGATGCATTGAAGAAAGAAGTAATATATGCGGTGGATACTCTTGATGTGTTTGGTCTGGGAGAAAGATCACATCAGTTGAATATTAATATTCTAACAACCAACCTCGAGCCTCGTCAATTCGAATTTGCACACTCAGACCAGAAGATCGACCAGTTTATGAAGTGGCTTGATGAAATGACGAAGAAGCATATTCTGACCGTTACTTCCAGGACGGATTTTCGGGTAGGAGAGAAGCCCTGGACGAACCTTTATATTCAGAGTGCGTATCAACGGGGCATATCGAGAGCTAGAGCGGAATTACGTAGGAAAGGTTATGATGTTCCATCTGCGTTTGGTGCAACACAGATAGAAGGAGCTCGTATCACCGCAGCTTTCAATCAACCATTCCATGCTGATCGGGTTGCTATGATCTATACAAGAACATTTAATGAATTGAAGGGCATCACAGGAGCGATGTCACAACAAATGAGCCGTGTTCTTGCACAAGGAATGGCCGAAGGTAAAAATCCGTATGCTATGGCGAGAGAATTATCGGATAGAATCGATGCAATTGGTGTTAATCGAGGCAAAACACTTGCTCGTACAGAAGTTGTTAGCGCACATCACCAGGCCACAATTAATGAATACGAACAGTGGGGTGTCCAGGGAGTTGATGTTCAGGCTGAATGGCTTACCGCAGGTTTCGGTGTTTGTCCGAGATGTGCTCCGTTGCAAGGGAAAGTTTTTAGTCTTCAGGAAATACGAGGAATGATACCTCGTCACCCAAATTGTCGATGTGTAGCTTTACCCGTAGTTAATCCCCAGAAAGCGGCCCGAGCTTCTCAAGAGCCACGAGCTCCTCGTGCTCCGAGAGTTCCGAGTTGGCAGAAGACATGGAAGAAACTTCCAGATAATGTTAAGTTCTTTGCCAAGAGAAATCCGAGTGATGATATCTACGATAAGATTGATGAAGCCAAAGATTGCTACTTAGACCTTGCCAACCGATATCCTGGTATTAAGAGAGTTCTTCATCAAACCAAACTCGATACTTTTGTTATTAATAGTGATAGTATACGAGAAGTTCCGAATGGAAGAGTGTTGGGAACTTATCTGAATACGAATAATAGCATTGAGATTGCTGGTTTACTAGAAACTCAGAGTACGTATCGATTGGGACCGGGTGTATTCAATACGGCAACGTCGTTCTTGGGAAGTATTCGACATGAATTAGGACATCATATCCACTACAACTGTGATATTATTGCTAAAGGAAAGGGTTTCAAATGGTTAGGTCCTGACAAGTATACCAGTGCCATGGCTGATTTATATCGTTCGGGAATAGCTGATGAGGTGTGTGCATATGCTAAGACCAACGAGAAGGAATTGTTTGCTACATGTTTTACGGTATTTACAGACCCAACATACAAAGGGGACCTGCCCAAAGAACTCCATGATTTTTTCATTGACTTGTTGTCATAAGCGAAACTTTTTATTATAGAATAAATAGACTAAATAGTTCAATAGATTTTATTGTAAAAATCGAAAAATACTTGTATTATGCGCATCCTTGTTATTACAATGACATCGGTATCACGAACTTCTAAAGGAATTGAATATGAAAAACACGATTTTTCACGTTCTAGCGGATTTACAAACCAACGCTTCTCGTCGAATTCAATTCGATGGACGTGATCATATCGCAGCCCCTGTAATAATTCTGGTGGAAGGTGTTCATCAGGGTTCTGGAGGGGCTTTGTTTTATCCAGCATCTGTTCTCGAGACATCGGCACAGTTCTGGAATGGAATGCCTGTTCCAGTACATCATCCGGAAGCTGGGGGCGCCGCGATTTCGTGCAATTCTCCTGATGTTATCGAATCTCGTTCAGTGGGGCGTCTTTGGAACGTTAGATATGAATCTTCCCCCAAGCCTCGTTTGAAGGGTGAGATTTATGTGGATGTGAACAAAGCGAAGAGAATCAGCCCAGCCGTCCTTGATGCATTGAGCAATAATCAACCTCTCGAAGTATCCACGGGGCTTTTCAGTGTAGATGAACTCTCCCAAGGTACGTGGAATGGAGAATCGTACCAAGCTATTGTGAAAGATATTCGCCCTGATCATTTGGCCCTTCTTCCAGGGGCTCGAGGTGCTTGTAGTTGGCAAGATGGTTGCGGGGTTCGAGCCAATAAAGAAAGTGGAGGAATGGATATGGAGAAAAAGAACTTCTTGCAGAAGATGCTTGCAACGGTTAATTCGGCCGTTCAACATGTTTTGGGCAACGAAATGTCCATGGGTGAGAAGGTTGACAATATTCGAAAAGCTATCTATGCTATGGATGGTCCCACCATGGATTGTTTGGTGGAAGCCATTTACGATAACGAAGTTGTGTACGAGGTGCGACCCGGGCCTCAAAGCACACCGGGAACAAAGTCCAAGATATGTCGTCGTGGGTATACTATCGGGGAGGATGGCACCGTTACCCTTGCCAATGAGATTGCAGAGGTTCGTAAAGAGATCAGTTACGTTCCTGTATCGAACGAAGAATCGACAGAGAATAAACCTGTCATTATCAATACAGGTGGTGAATTGAAGACGGTGAATATCAAAAAATCCAACAGTGTTCTTGCTGCACAACGAGCCGCGAAGATTTATGCCAAGCTAAAATAAAAGCTCGTGAGTGGGCAGCTTCTCAGGGTTCAACCTCGGTAACGATAGAAGCAGTGTCATAATCAAACAAATCAGAAGGAGGAACACAAATGAAAGTTACAGTATGTGATCTCATTGCAAACAAACACACGCAGTACACCGAAGCAGACCGTGAATGGCTGTCCGTGCTGAACGAGGAGCAGCTTTCGTCCATGATGCCAGTTAACATCCCCGAGGCCAAGGAAGTAACAAACAACGCAGAATCGCCGAAACAGGCAACGTTTGAGGAGCTTCTTGCTGCAGCCCCGGCGACCGTAAAAGCACGATTCGATTTCGTCGACAACATGATCGCCAAGCAGCGCACGGATCTTATCGCCCGTATCAAATCCAATTCGGTCAACAAGTACACCGACGATATGCTCAACGCCATGTCTGATGAACTGCTCCAGGCCACCGCCGATACGGTTGCACCCGCTGCCAACTATGCCGGCGCCGGCGGAGGGTTCACCTCGGTTGCCAATGCAGACGGTGAAGAGCCGCTCATGCTTCCGACTATCAACGAGAAAAAAGACGACAAGAAGTAATCGATCCCCAGGAATATATCAAAATAAGGAGGTTTAGAAATGGCTTACTACACCACGCTGTTGAAAAAGCTCGCAAGTAAGCGAATCGAGAAGGCTGCAGGGGGAACGATTACCCCGGGTCACCTCGTGATGCTGAATTCGAGTGACGCCCTTGTTGTACACAATACCCCCGGTGGGCTCCTGACTCCCAAAATGATTGCCTTCGAAGACGAACTTCAAGGTAACACCATCACGGATGATTACTCTTCCGGAGATCGGGTGCAGGCTGAAATCCTCGACCCGGGCGACGAGGTTTACGCTATCATCGCCACAAGCCAGACCATATCCATCGGTGACCGTCTCGAATCTGCTGGTGACGGTACTCTGCGTGAGTATGCCCTTGCATCGGTCGACGACACTTCCAACATCTTCGGCATCGCGATGGAAGCGGTCACCACTACCGGTGCTACGGCTCGTTGCCGGGTTATGGTCGTTTAATCCCTGACAAAATACGAAAAGGAGGAAATAACACATGAATGGTGCACAAGTTGACATCCTGAGCGTAAACGGTCAGGGTCTGTCAGGAGGCGGAGCGGCGGCGGCTCGCTTGCTCGCAAACGGAATGAGCGTTCATGCGCTCAGACCATGGATCGGAAAGGATGGTCGTGCCTACCAGACCGTCATTTCCAATGGCAAGCCGCAGGTTGTCGTAACCAATGCGGCGACTCTTCGGAAGGACGAGTGGCTTCAATACGACGAAGCAATAACACGTGAAGCACGCATTCGGCTGTCCGGTGTATCTGATCTTACTTCTCGCGGCCTTGTTTACACTATCGCCAACGGCCTCGGCAAGACGATCCTCGAGACGGAAACACTGAATGAGTTCCTCACCGCACAACTGAGCATGGACGGACTTTCCAGGGGTTCCAATGACCGGGCAAACTATGTGGCCAGCTACTTGCCGCTGCCCCTTGTTCATTGCGACTATTTCATCAATGCTCGCGTTCTTGCCGCATCACGTAACACCGGCGAATCCCTCGACACCACCAACGCTGAAATGGCGGCTCGGGCTGTTACGGAGAAAATCGAAGACATGCTCTTCAACGGTGCCAGTTCCTACGCATACGGCGACGGAACGATCTATGGCTATCGGGACTACACCAATCGCAATACCGGCGAACTCGGGGCAGCATGGGACGCATCTGGCGTCACCGGTGCCGATATCGTCAATGACATCCTCGCCATGAAGCAGGTTCTTATCGGCGACCGTTTCTATGGTCCGTACGTCGTATATGTGCCGACCGCGTATGAAACCAAACTCGATGAGGACTACAGTACGGCCAAAGGCGACATTACCATTCGCCAGCGTATCCTTCAGATCCAGGGAATCAGCGACATCAAGGTCAGCGACAAGATGAGCCAGAATGCATCCGGCCAGGAATCGGTTATCATGGTCCAGATGACTTCCGATGTCGTGCGGCTTGTTTCCGGCATGGAAATCTCTCCTGTCGAATGGTCGGAACAGGGCGGTATGGTTCTTCATTACAAAGTCATGGGTATCAAGGTTCCGCAGATTCGTTCAACGCAGGCCGGTCGTTGTGGCATCGTCCATTTCGAGGAGCCGTAACAGGTATTTTACAGTTCGACTTTTGTGCGCATGTCCTCAAAGCGATTTGAGGACATTCCAGAGGGGTTGAATAACAAGGGGAGGGATTAGACATGGCACGTAAGAATGTAGATCCTGTGGAACAGGTGGAACAGGTGGAACAGAAAGAGGTCCTTTTCAAGTTCCGGAGGAAGTACGGCAAGCACCATCTTCGTACACCCAAGGGCGTTGTTATCATAAAACCGGGGGACATACTCGAAGCATCTGAAGGTTCGTACGTTGGGAACCAGTGGGAATGTCTCGGCCCGGTCGATGGTACTGAACAAGTTGCTGCTCCGGAACTTCCTCCCGCATTTGAGGGGTTCACGAAGGAACAGCGGAAAGACGGCTTCTTTGTCATTAACCCCAAAACCAATGAAGCAGTCAACACCGAACCGTTGACTGAAGAACAGGCGGATGCACTTGTTTCAGCGTCTACCGAACATCCCTAAACTCTGGGACGGGACAGTTTTCATAATAGGTGGCGGTCCAAGCGTAAAAGACATGGATTTGTCACCTATTATGAAATGTCATGTTGTTGGAGTCAACGACGCATTTAAGCTCGGTAATTGGGTTGATGTAACATGGTTCGGGGATGAGCGTTGGTATGCGTGGAACAAGACTTTGCTCAGATCGTATGAAGGGGTTGTGTTTGGATGCCCTCCAACAAGTAAGAAGTTGCCGAGGGTGTTACATGTTAATCGGAACGAAGGTTATGGATTGACTTCTATCAGGAATAAGGTTGTTTGGAACAAGAGTTCAGGTGGGTCGGCGATAAACCTTGCCATGCATCTTGGTGCTAGTCGAATAGTTTTGATCGGGTACGATATGAAAGTTCGTGAAGGTCAACACAACTGGCACACCAACCATAAGCATCGGCCAAGGATTGATATATACGAAAAACGGTTTCTTCCACCGTTCGAAAAGATTTTATCCGATGCGAATAAGCTCGGGCTCGAGATATTAAATGCTACGCCGGACAGCGCGTTGACCATGTTTCCTTCAGTAAACCTTGGGGATGTGGTGCCGTGTCGGTAGAATGTCACATGACTGAATTCTGTCCAACTTACTATAAGCATGGACCTGATATGTGTGAAGAAATGTTAGCGCAGGACAGATGTGGTATTAGAAAGGCGAAACTGGGGGGTTTTGACCGTGCTATTGACAGTAATAATACCCGCAAGAAACGAAAAGTTCTTGCAAAAGACGATAGAAAATGTTCTGGCAAACATCGAGGGTGATACTGAGATAATTGCCATATGCGATGGGTACTGGCCCGATCCTCCTATATTGGATCACCCGAGAGTAACACTCCTTCACCACACCGAATCATTAGGACAAAGACAATCTATAAACAGAGCGGCGTCCATCGCTCGTGGCAAGTTCATAATGAAGTTGGACGCGCATTGTGCAGTTGATAAAGGTTTTGATGTAAAGCTAGCTGCTGACTGTGAATATGATTGGACTGTCATCCCACGAATGTACAACTTAGATGTTGTTCGGTGGCAACCCAAACTACATAAACGAACCGATTATATGTATATCGGTTGGAACGATAAAGACGAAATGCGTGCCCAGTATTATACGGGCAAGGATTTTCGCAGATGGCACGACCGTACTGAGCTGATAGACGATACGATGTGTTGTATGGGACCGTGCTTTTTCATGCACAAAGCCAGGTTTCTTGAACTTGGTGGGTGTGATGAGAATCACGGTTCATGGGGACAGCAGGGAATAGAGGTTGCTCTCAAAGCGTGGCTGTCAGGTGGAGCACTCAAAGTTAATAAGAATACCTGGTTTGCTCATTGGTTTAGGGGAGGGGATGGTGGATTCCCATATCCAATATCAGGTCGACAGGTTGATAATGCCAGAAAATATTCTATGGATTTGTGGCTGAACAACAAGTGGCCACAGCAGAAACGAAATATTCAATGGTTGGTCGACAAATTCAATCCCCCTACATGGGAAGGGAGAGTTCCTGATATGGAAGATGGAAAGCGCACAGAACTGCAGTCGTTCTTTTACAAAAACATACACCTCAAGGGACATGATCCCCGTTGGCGTGGTATCAAGATGATCAAGATGCCAACCGACATAGTTTTGTACCAGATGGCGATATGGGAACGGCGTCCGGACTTTATCATTGAGATTGGTACGGCGTTTTGTGCATCGGCATTGATGTTCGCCGATTTCCTTGAAATGGCGGGAAATGGCTGCGTTGTATCCATTGACCCCACTCCAAGAGGGCCATTGGTCCAACATCCACGCATAACTTATTTACAAGGCGATTCCAAAGATGAAAAAATCATTGCTGAAATCAAAGAAATGATTCGATTAAAAAGCAATGTGCAGGATCGTCCGATGAAAGTCATGTTGTCCATAGATGGTAACCATGCTCGTCAACAGGTCAAGTGGGAGCTTCATAGATATGCCGATATCGTAACATCAGGACAATTCATGGTTGTTGAAGATTGTTACGGTAGACAAGGCGAACTTGTTGGGCCTGGTGAGGCTCGGGATTGGTTCCTTGCCAGAAACAGAGATTACAAACTGACTGATTTCGATGCGCGGTTTGTATTCGGCTTCACCAAGGGGGGATGGTTACTGAAGAAATGAAAGATCTGACTGTCATATATCTTACTGCGAATGAGGTGCCCAGCAAGTGGGTGTCTTTCCATCGACAAGTCCTAGAAAAGGCTGTCGGTGATTTCCCAGTAATCACGATATCAAGAAAGCCCGTTGATTTCGGGTTGAACATATTGGAAAACGATAAGAAGGATTATGCCAACATATATCGTCAATTACTTGTTGGTGCGAAACGTGCAGAAACCCCATTCATAGGGGTTGCAGAAGATGACACGTTGTACTCCGAGGAGCATTATCGTTGCTTTCGCCCACAGAATGGCGAGTTTGCGTATAACTTCAGTCGATGGTCACTTTTTACATGGCCACCGATACTGTTTTCAGTTCGCCAGCGAATCAGTAATTGTTCGTTGATAGCACCGAGGGAATTGTTGATTGAGGCGTTGCAAGAACGGTTTGACAAGCACCCAAACAATAACTTTCCTATGCAGTTCATGGGGGAATGTGGCAGGAACAACATAGAGAGGGGACTTGGTGTAACGCAGAGAAAAGCTGTTACGTTCTACTCTCGAACACCGATAGTTCAATTGTCACATGACAATGGTACTGAGGACCGGCAGAAACGTCATAGGAAAAAACTTGGCTCGTACCTTGCCATTGAAATTCCTTATTGGGGACGGGGTACAGAAATCGTGAAATACTATGAATAAGACAATCATCTACATAACCGACAGTCGGCTTGAAGAATCGATAGCGAAGGTTTGTAGGGATCAGCTTCGCAGAGTTTCAGGCGATTGTTCCATAATATCTGTTAGCCAGAAGCCATTAGATTTTGGCCATAACATAAATGTTGGTGATATTGGAAGGAATTGGTACAACATTTACGTTCAGCAACTTGAAGGTTTGAAACAAGCAACAACCGAATTCGTCATGATTGCTGAACATGACGTGATGTACACAAAAGAGCACGTTGCTTGGACTCCTCCAGATAATACGACCTTCTGGTACAACACCAATTGTTGGTTTGTTCAGTGGGGAGGCAATCATCCAGAGCTGAACGGGATGTACTCCTACTGGAATGATGGCAGGAAGGCATTATCCCAATTGGTTTGTGATAGGAAACTCTTGATAGAGTCCATTGAAGACAGGATGTTCTTCCTTGAGGGTGGGCTCAGGATATTGAAACGACTGGGTGAGCCTGGTGCGTTTCCACCTGAAGTAGTCGAAGCTGCTCGTATTGCAGTCAGTGGTGAATGTAAATATTTGCAGCCTTACCTTGAAAAGCATTTGGCGAGGTTTACTTGTTCCACGTTCAGAACAGAACAACCAAACCTCGACATTCGACACGGAAGCAATTTCACCGGCCCAAGGCGTGGCAAGAATAGAAGGTATGAGCTTGAGCCTTGGGGCAAGTTTGTAAACGTAATGGAGGAATACAGAAAGGAGCTATAAATGTCCTGGGGAAATAAAACACAAATTATGAGTGGGCAGTCGGTCGATGATACCGTCGATAGCGATGCCTCGTATCTCGATAACGTATCGAGCAAAGTCACTCTGCTTCCTGGCGAGAGCGCAACTGTGCAAATCATTGCCGCCTTCCCAGCCACTCCAGCCAACGACCTCGGCTTCCGCATTGTAACGACACTGGACGATACCACCGAAGTCTACGATGACATCGCTTTTGTATCCGGCTCCATCGGCAGGCTGGCATCGACGACTTTCGAGAAGTCCATCGTCGTCTCTGGCTGCTACGCCTTCCGCCTTGAATGTCGGAAGCTGGGAACCGCATCGGAAACCATTACCGTCAACGCCTATGTCAGGAAAAATGGGATAAGCGCATAGGGAGTTATTATGGCGCTGATACCGATAAAAATTGATTGGACGAGCAAGCCACCAGCAGGAACGAGGCTCAGAAGTGACGGTCATTGGAGTACGCAGGGGCTTATCCGGTGTTGGGATTTCCAAGAAACAGGCAGCGCAGTTATTAATGCCGTAGATGGCAGTAGGGCAACACTTTATGAAGCAGGTAGCCCGCGACATCCAGATGGCATAAGGTTCACTGGGAGCGGCAGCCAGCATGGGATAGTCACAAATACCGGAGACATTATTGAACAACGGGGAACCGTGATTATCTGCGGCAACTTCCGCTCGCTCAACAGTGGTGACCAAGGATTTTACCGTGGTGGTGGCCCATTTCTCTGGGTAAATGATGGCTCATACGAAATGCAAGTATTTACCAGTAGTGGTTATCCGTGGACTAGGGCTGCAAACGCTCTTACCACAGCTAAATCATTGGCTGGCTCTTGGGATGGCCTTTCTGCTCCGAAACTATATCACGATGGCAAACGCATCACAAGCCTATCAACTGAGTGGGATGGTTCAGGAACAAGGCTTCCCTACAATGTGACACTATTCAATGGGGGCAATGAGTGGAGCTATTCGCCAATTGATTGCGAAGCCCATTGCGTGCGAGTTTACGACAGAGTATTGACCGATGCCGAAATCAAAAGCATCAGCGATAATCCCTATCAAGTTTTCGAGCCGATTCCAGTATGGGGCGGGATGACATCCGAACAGGGGAGTCCGAGTAGTTCGCCTTCATCGTCTGGTATTAGTAGTCCATCTGCTTCAGAAAGCGGTAGTCCTTCGGCTAGTGAGTCCGCCAGCCCAAGTGCGTCTGCTTCAGCATCACCGAGTGAGAGTTCAAGTCCAAGTTCATCACCATCGGGGAGCCCATCGTCCAGCACGAGTTCCTCTCCCAGCTCGTCTGTGTCGAGTTCGCCTTCGGGCTCCCCGAGCAGTTCCCCGTCTGCCAGTGAAAGTTCATCACCAAGCTCAAGTCCGAGTAGCAGCCCTTCTGCTTCGGAATCAAGTAGCCCATCATCTTCTCCATCAGCATCAGAATCAAGCAGCCCTTCGGCTTCAGAATCCAGTTCGCCTTCTGCCAGCGAATCGAGCACACCTAGCAGTAGTCCAAGTTCTAGTGTAAGTAGCTCACCATCGGGAAGCCCGTCCAGTTCACCATCGGCTTCAGAAAGTGCGAGCCCAAGCTCTTCACCGTCATCAAGCGAATCGGCTTCACCTAGTGGGTCGGTTTCAAGTAGTCCGAGTAGCTCTCCGTCTACAAGTCCTTCTGAGAGTTCGTCACCTTCAAATACACCGTCAGGAAGCCCCTCGTCTTCGCCTAGTGCTTCTGAATCGGGAAGTCCAAGCTCTTCCCCTTCCTCGTCACCTTCAAGCAGTCCGAGCGGTTCTCCTAGTTCTTCGGTGAGTAGCAGCCCTTCGGCTTCTGAGAGTGGGTCGCCCTCTGGAAGCCCAAGTAGTAGTCCATCTGCAAGTTCATCCCCGAGTGGAAGCCCAAGCACTTCTCCCAGTGGGTCACCAAGTGCTAGTCCTTCAAGCTCAGCAAGTGCATCACCAAGCGAGACACCTTCTGCTAGTCCAAGTGGAAGTGCAAGTACAAGTCCTAGCGGGTCGCCAAGTGAGTCACCAAGCAGTTCCGAGTCAGCATCGCCAAGCTCGTCGGTGTCAAGCAGTCCGTCTGCAAGTCCTTCAGCTTCAGCGAGCGCAAGTCCATCTGAGACTCCTTCTAGCTCGCCTAGCGGGTCGCCAAGTAGTAGTGTTAGCAGCAGTCCAAGCGCATCACCAAGCGCATCAGAATCAAGCAGTCCGAGTAGCTCTGAATCAAGTAGCCCTTCTGGAAGTCCGAGTAGTAGCGTAAGCAGCAGTCCAAGCGAAACACCAAGTTCGTCACCGTCTGCTTCACCAAGCAGTTCAGTTTCGAGCAGCCCAAGCGAGACACCAAGCAGCTCACCATCGGAGACACCGTCAACCAGTCCAAGTGGCTCCCCGAGCGCATCACCAAGTTCGAGCCCAAGTAGGTCACCAAGTGCATCACCAAGTCGCAGTCCTAGTGCATCTACTGGAATTGTTGATTGTCATCCGAGACAGATATTTGAAGTTCCGCATAGGACAAGGATGTTTGAGGTTCCACCAAAAACATGGTTGTTTGAATCCATGCCAAGATAAGTGAGGTTCGATATGAGTGATTTTGTAGCTGATCCGAAGAAACAATCCGAACAGTACTACATTGGCATAGATTTCACCGAGGATCTTCAGGAAGAAATCATTGATTCTGTTGTAGTTACCGATGATGACGGAATTACCAGCCCAGCCAGATTGCAGAATGATGATTCTATCGTGTATATCTGGTTTCAAGGTGGAACTGTTGGTCGATCATATGAAATCACTGTGTCGATTACAGCGTCTGATGAAGCAGTGTACTCCAAGACTCTTGCTATAAAGGTGGTATAACATGAGAGTTACTGATAACGAGGTAAAAAAGATTCTTGATACTACCATCGAGACTACGCCATTCATTGCAACAGCGTCTTTGATTGTGGATGAGACGTTGGCTGATCAAGGTTTGTCAGATGCAAGGTTGAAGCAGATCGAACTCTATCTGTCAGCCCACCTTGCTTGTACGATGGATCCAAGACTGACGAACGAGAGTGTGGGCGATGCGTCCAATACATATCAGACAGCATCTGCCGGTGGAAAAGGACTTGACGCCACCACATATGGTCAACATGTCAAAATGTTGGACACCACGGGCCTTCTGGCGAATCTTGAGAAACCGAAAGCAACCATCGAAACGCTCAGAACGCAGATAACGCCAAGGTACATCTTATGAAAATTCGAAGAAATCAAACGGCCGTTTATTGGGCCTTGACTGGAGTGAACGGATATGGTGAACCAATCTTTGCGGAACCTGTTGAAGTGTCTGTCCGATGGGAGGATAAGCAAGAGCGTTTCGTATCGAGGGACGGAAGTGAACATACTTCTTCCTCGGTGGTATACCCGGCTTCGGAATTGGTTCTTGGCGGGTATGTATATCTTGGAACTCTGGCCACGTTATCGTCAGCCAATGAGGGTGATCCGAGGTCTGTTGCAGGTGCTAAAGAAATTCGTTCCGTCAATTCGTCGCAGAATTTGTCAGGAACCTTCACATTCAGGAAGGTGTTGTTATGAAGAAAGGAATAAGCGGACTGGACAAAGTCCTGGCCAACCTGAACAAGGCGATTAACGGTATCAGTATTAATGGACAAGCTGGGCTGATAGAAGCTGGGGCTCTTGTTCGCAGGGAAGGGCAGAAGCAAACCCCAGTTGATACAGCGAACCTTGTTAATAGTTGGTACGGTCCTACTATATTCAGACACCCTGATGGTGTCGTTGCAGAATTGGGGTTGACAGCATCATATGCTCCATTCGTACATGAAATGACAGGAGCGAATTTCACAGTCCCGAGACCTTCAGCTCAATCCAAGGCAAGAAAGAAGGGTGCCAAGTCTACAGCGAAGGCGAAGTTCCTTGAGGACCCATTGAAGGAAAACGAAAAAAGGATACTCGCTATCATTGCAAGAAAGACCAAGTTGGATTAGGAGCTGGTTATGAGTGTGGCACGTGACATAGCAAGTTTGTTGGAAACATCGTCCATTTCTTTGGGGACGTTTGCAACCGATTTATTTGTTGGCGGAATGCCACCAAGCCCCGATGATATCATAACTTGTTTTGATACTGGTGGGTACGAGCCGGCTCCGAATTATAGTTTTGAGAGGCCAACTGTTCAAGTTATGGTTCGAAACAAGTCATACGAGGAGGGTTTTGATCTAGCGCAGGAAATATTTGACGCTTTGAATGGGTTGTATGAAGAAGTTGTTGGGTCTTATCGATATTTGGCTATTTGGGTGCAGAACGGTCCGAATTGTATCGGGAAAGACGACAGCAACAGGTGGTTGTTCACTGTGAACCTGAGAATACACAGGTCGAAAACATCGTAAAAGGAGGTGTAAATCATGGCTATTGCAGGAGTTGGAGCAGAACTGCAGCGGTCGAACATGGCATCGAGTCCAACGTTCACCGCTATCGGTGAGATCAATGATATTTCCGGTCCGAACATGAGCCGGAATACCATTGACACAACGGCCCTGGATACTGAGGGTGGTTACAGAACGTTCATCGGTGGTTTCCGTGATGGTGGTGAACTTCAGCTGGAAATGAACTTCACCATTGACGGGTACGACGATCTGAAGCTCGATTTCGAGAGTTCTGATCCGAGGGACTACAAGATCGTTCTCCCCGATGCGGGAAGCACAGAGCTTGCATTCACCGGTCTTGTTACGGCACTGGGACTGAAGATTCCCACCGACGACAAGGTCACCGCAAGCTGCACCATCAAGATTTCTGGCGAAGTAACGCTGTCGACGTAACAACAATGGAGGGGTCTTGACGGCCCCTCCAAACTTCAACACTATGGAGGGTGTTATCATGGGGTGCTTAACAAAAGAAAAGATTTTGGCTACGAATGATATCCTGATGGAGAAGGTTTTCGTTCCTGAGTGGGCTGATGGGGATCCTGAAGCCTACGTAATGGTAAAAGCTCTGACCGCCAAGCAACAGGACGAGTTCGACAAGACGATCATGGACGCCAGTAACCCCGGCAAGCCAATCATGGATATGACCAATTACCGGGCGAAGAGAGCGGCTTTCTGTATGTGCGACGACGAGGGGAATCTTCTGTTCACACCGGGTGATATCCCGGACCTTGCCAAGAAAAGCTCGAAAGCCCTTCAACGTGTACTTGCTGCAGACACCAAACTCAACGGTGGGGGAGTTGAGTTCCTGGAAAAAAACTTCGTGACCGACCAGAGCGAAAATTCGCCTTCAAACTAGCTCTGGCGGTTGGTACATGGGATGTAGACGGGATGTTGGCGAACATGTCATCCCGTCTATTCTTGGAATGGATTGCGTATGACCGGGTAGAACCGTTCGGTCCGTGGAGAGAAGATATTCGAGCTGGGATTGTTGCTAGTACGGTAGCGAATGTCAACAGATCCAAGAAGACGGATGCGTATACCCCGAATGATTTTGTTCCGGAATTCAAGATGAAAGAAATAAATTCTAGCGTTTCTATGTTGGACAAGGTGCAGATGATTGCACGTGCGTTAGGTGCCAGAAAGATCAAGAAGAAGGAGCGTTGAATGAATATCGGAACCCTATGGGCACAAATAGGTTTAGATAACTCCATGCTCAAGTCCGGGTCGAAAGATTCGGAACGCATAATCAATGATCTTGCTGGCAGTATTAATTCCAAGTTGACCGGTGCGGCCAATGTAGCAAGGTCCGCACTCGGTCTCCTTGGGGTTGCTTTTTCTGCTGATTATATCATTCGTCAAGTGAATGCTGGGATAGAAGCTATTGATAATTTGAATCTTTCTACCATCAAGATGGCTTCGATGATTTCGACGATGCAGGGTCCAGATAACATCGCTCAGAAATACGCTGAAGCGAAGAAATATGCTGTTGGTTTGGCTGAAGAGTTGAGGAAGATTGACGATATTTCCTTCGCCAACGCAGAAGGTTTGCAAGCGATGGCAGAGACGATGATCATGCAGGGACAGGTCATTGACACCAATAACAAGAAAGAGATGGAGTCATTCGCAGCCTTGTCCAACATGGTTGCTATGTATACTCAAGGACAGAATCAAGGAATGCAGATCAGACAAGAAATGCGAGCTTTGATGACTGGTGAAGCTCGTCAGGGCGCGATAGTGGCCCAGCAGATAGATCAGATGGCTAAGTCTTCTGGGGATTACAAGAATGGTCTGAAAGATATCATAAAACTTGGAAAAGAGCACGGTGATTTCTGGGCACGAATTGAGCCATATCTTGCTGGTGTCAAAGCTGCGGCTCCTGATATCGCCAATTCATGGGAATCGGTCAAATCGTCGTGGGATACTGCAATGACGCAGTTGAAGAGAAATGTGTTTGCAGATGTATATAAAGAAGCAACAGAGAAAGGACGTGAATTCGTAGATTTCATCAAGAATAACAGTGAACAAATAGCCAATGCGATTAAGACGAGTGCGTCTATAATCGCTGCTGCCACCAAGGTTGCTATTGCATATTTTTTGGTGTTTAAGGTGGCTCCTGCTGTATATACAGCAGCTAGTATTGCTTTGGCTAGGTATCAAATACAGATGGCTCTTGCGTCAAAAGAAATGGTTGGGGCGACACTCATTGCCAGAACGTATGCTTTAGTTATGGGCACCGAGACTGTTACAGCTTGTTTTGCTGCCGCCAATGCGTTGGGCAAGGTTAAGATAGCTGGGTCGATATTGATTGCATTCTTTGCTGGATGGCAGATTGGAAAAGTCCTTGCTGAGAAATTCGAGACTATTCGATTGTTTGGAGTGGCTCTTGCTTCATCATTACATCAGTTGTTTCAATATTGTATCACAGGTTTCAATATGGTTAAGGAAGCGGCCAGTGGTTATGGTACCCATCTGAAGAGTGTGTTTTCTGGTGACTTTGGGGGCATGGTTGATAATGTAAAGAAGACTTGGGGAAATATTTCAGGGGCCTGGAAAGAAGGACGTGAACAAGTAAAGAAGATTGATGACGTTTATGGTCAGATGTTTTTTGAACAGACTGATGAACAGATGGCTGGGCCTCGAAAATCTAAGGTAGAGGCAAAAACTCCTAAGATTAAGAGTTCTGGTGGTGATGGAAAGGATAAGAAAGGCAAGGGTGGTTCGGAAAAGACTGACGCAGATGCTCGATTGACTTATCTCCAAGCGGCACAGGAGAAAGAGCTTACTATTCTTAGAAATGCTAATGCAGTAAGAATGGCGTTACTTAATACTCAAAAAGAACAAGGTCTGGTATCCACGAAAGCATACCTTGATCAGAAATATGCACTTGAAACTGCTGGAACACAGAAAGAACTTGAGCAAGTCAAGGCTCGCATGGTGGAACGTGAAGCCGTAGTTAAGAAATTGTCTGGTAAGAAGGGTATGGTCGCTGGAACATTCCAAGAACGCGCAAAGGTAGAACAGGACCTCGCCAAGATAAACGAACTTGAATCACAGTTGGCACAGAAGAAGATCGAATATGATAATGAAATACGTAAGTCGAATGAAGAGCTTGCAAAGTCTTACACGGACGTTGCGGCTCAGATATTGGAGTACAAAGGAAAGTATGAAGAAGCAGCAAAACTGAAGGTGGAGCAGGACAAGAAAAGTGCAGAACGTATGAGTGTTGTTTCTGCTGCGTCCGGAGGAGACACCAAGGCCCAGGCATTACAAGCAGAACTTGAGATGCTGGACAAGATCGCCATTGCTAAGGCACGACAACAAGACCTTGATGAAGCAATGACTAATAAGTTGAGTGCGTATGAGATTGAATTACAAAAAATCTCAGCCCTTGAAACAACATATTCTATTTCTAACGCAGATGCCGCGCAGAAACGCCAAGATATATATGCTCAGGAACTCGCTATTCTTGAAACCAGACGAGCTGCTCAAGAAACAAGTTCATCAGAAGGAATGCGGACATACTTGGCTCTTACTTCCCAGATACAACAGACTAACAACAGTTTGCAGGAACAGATCAGAATAGTCAGGGAGCTTCGAGGAACATTCGGGCAAGGTTTTTCTGATGCAGTTAAAATCCAACAAGAAAAGATCTTGTCCCTGTACCAGCTCGGTGCTAAGACGTTGAATGATTATATGAGTGCTGCTGAGAACGCATTATCGAGTGCATTCGGGGCACTGTTACAAGGCAAGATAGATAGCTTGATGGATGTGTTTACACAGTTTGGACAGGCCGTTCTGAAAATCATAGCAGATATCATGGCTCAGATGACTATGGCTTCGTTGATGGGAAAAGATAGTTGGAGTGGTGGGGGTGGGAGTGGATGGGGATCGGTGATATCTGGAATTATAGGTGGTATCAGTTCCTACTATGGTGGGACTAGTGGGGTTGACGTTAATAATTGGGGTGGCATAGCCGGTGGATTGATGAGTGGTTGGAGGAAGGGTGGAACATTCGATAGTCCAAGTCTTTCCGCTCATTCAAATAGCGTTGTTACCAAACCAACGTTCTTTGCCTTCGCATCTGGAGCCGGTGTCATGGGGGAAGCTGGTCCTGAAGCAATCTTACCATTATCTAGAAATAGTAAAGGTGAGCTTGGCGTTAAAACTGATAGGGGTAACACCAAAGATAAAAACAAGGTTACTCACGTTCACCATTGGAATGTTCATGCCCTTGACGCACAAAGTTTCCACGCTTACTTGATGCAGAACAGAGAGTCAGTGGCAAGTGCTATGGGAAGCTTAATATCTGATAATTCGCCAGCTAGGAGGATGGGTTAATGGCTGACTTTCCTGATGTACCTATAAGTTTTCCTTTAGTAAAAACCCCACAATTCAGCACTGTCATCATTAACTATGGTGCGGCGGTAGAGCAAAGGATCAGCCTAGAGCCAACCCCCAGATATAAGATAAAAGCGTCCCTCGAGGCTTTGACAGCAGCGCAATACCAGTTGGTGCTTGATTTCTTCATTGCCAGAAAAGGGGCATTTGAGGCATTCAACTTGTATGATGAGGACGGTACCTTGTATGTTGTTCGGTTCGAGAAAGATTCGTATGATTTTGAATATTTCGAGTACGAGCTGTACAGTTTGAATGAAGTGACATTCATCCAAGTGAATGAGGTGGTTACCTAATGGACTTAACTAACATTAGAAATACGTTGACCGAGATCTATGAGTTGCAATTGACGAATGGGTTGACTGCGTATTTCACACCGCACAGTACGAATATAACGTATCTTGGGAGAACGTATCAGTCAATTCCCATGAGTCGCAGCAACATTGCGTACCATTCAAATCTTCAAGCAGACAAGGTTGACATCACTATGGGTGTGGTTGGTGTCATAATAGGCGGCAACCAGCTCACGATACCGCAGATAATCAAGCGTGGGTATTTTCGCTACATGAGAGTTCGCATATTACTTCTTGATTATGTAGCTCTTACCAACGCTGTCGTTAGATTTGATGGGTATCTGACCGGTGGCATATCATATGACCAAGGTACTATGACGATATCAGTAGGTTCGATATTGGACAAGTTGAATGACAAGTTTCCCAAGCTGGTGTATTCAGAGTATTGCCAGCACAAGCTATTTGACACTCGTTGTGGATTGAGTAAAGCGAGTTACAGTCAGAACGGGGTAGTCGGGGCAAATAGCACTGTTGTCACCATATACTCTACTGTCTTTGCGTATTCTAATATGAGACAGGGATGGTGGGTTCGTGGTGAGTTGCTTATGACTTCCGGCAACAATGACACTATCTCAAGGATGGTGGTTGAGCATTTTGATGGTTATGTAACGTTGATAACGCCATTTCCTGAGGAAGTTGAAACTGATGATACTTTTACAGTCTATTGGGGCTGTGACAGAACAGGTCAAACATGTGCCAACAAGTTCAATAATTATGCTAATTTCTTTGGGTTTGAATATATCCCGAAACCAGAGATGATCTTATACTAATGGGGGTTGTTATGACACAAGAACAGATTATGCAAGAAGTCAATTCATGGTTGAAGCCGTTTACTCCCTGGAAACATGGAATTGCTGTGAAAGGGTATGGTACTGACTGTCTTCAATTCATCGTTGCCTTGGCGATTGCTTTCGGTTGGTTGCCTAAAGATTTCAAAACCACTAAATATGCTGCTGACTATGCTTTGCATAACGATATCAGCATCCTGAAGCAAGGTCTTTCTGATTATTGCACTGAAGTCAAGTTTGAGGATATCGAAGTTGGGGACATACTGATATATACGTATGGTCGTTGTGCAAACCATGCTGGTATGTACCTAGGTGATGGAAAGTTAGTGCACAGCCATATTCAGAATGGTGTTGTTATTGTCAACGTAGGCAACCTGACAGAGAAATTCGATTCTGCTTGGAGATTCAATGAGCAACGCAGGTAGGATAATAACATTTGTTGTTGCCGCTATTGTGGGTATCGTCGTAGGATATATTACCCAGAACCCAGCTCTGGGTTTTGCCGTATTTTCAACCATAGCCAGTGTTGGGTCGGCTCTTTTTCCTGCGAAAGTGGCACAACCCAGACCAGCAGAGCTTCAGTTCCAGACTTCCAATTATGGTACGGCCATACCAGTGGTATATGGTACTAGAAAGATGTCGGGGAACTGTCTATGGTATGATAATTACCAGTCACATAAGCAGAAATCTTCTGGAGGTAAAGGTGGTGGAAGTTCAACTACTGGTTATACCTATACAGTTTCGTTAGCTTGGGGCATCTGCATGAACACAGCCAATGCCAACGGGGATTATTCAGGATTAGAAATAACAAGAATGTGGTCTGGGAAGAATGAGCTTGATCTTGCAGATATGCTGGCCAATGATGATATTAGAATTTACAATGGATTGCAAACTGAACCTGATTCTCATATGTCATCCTTTCTTGATCGAGCTCCTGTATACAAAGGGTTGGTTTGGGTAGTCTTGCCCAATTTTGATCTTGGCAATTCTCCATATATTCCTAACCTGACTTTCGAGGTTGGTGGAACTTTAGACATAAATACAGTGACAAGTTACAGATCACATTTCTTGACCTCAGACCCTGTTGTTGATGAGGAATCTTCTACTACTGAAGAGGCAATAATCATTGTTGGTGGGTTGGTAGACTCTTCCACATACAGGGTGACTCGCATAAACACCGATTATTCAACAGCTTGGACAACGGTGATAAATCGGCCTACAGGTGCTGACGGGCCGCTTATTATTGTTGACAGCAATTATGTGTTTATTGGATGGTCCGGACCACCTGCTGGTTTAACTATTCTGTCGGTTCTAACCGGTTTGTCTGTGTTTGAGGATAACGATTGGCCGTACGAGACTGTTGGTGAATATATGATGGCGAATGGTTTCATAACCGACATGGTTCATATGTACTTCACTGATAGTTTGAACGATTTCTGGCAGATGGCAACTGATGGTTCATATACGGATTTAGGGGCACCGCCGGACATTTGGGTGGAAGAGGCTCCGTATTCAGACACAGAAACATACATCGATACTTATCCATGGTTTGATGAAGGTCCACCTATCACGTACCAACCTGCGTATAGCGATGCTGCAGGAAGTATAAGCTGGTATGAGGACACTTCGTTTTCAGGTTATACTGCCAGAACTATCGAAGGAAGAAGCATATACCTTCCAACTACATGGGACCTTACTAAAGACATGGAACATCGGGTGTTGCGTATGGGAGAAACCTACCCGTTGGATACCACAGGGTTCCTATTTAGAATTATAGATGGTGTTCCTGTTATAACAGTATTCGAGCAACATTACTATGAGTAACCTTGGTCAGATATTCTCATTTGTTGTAGCAGCGATTGTTGCCATAGTACTGTGTATTTTTCAACAGTATTATGCGGCTCCGTTTGCGTTTGCTGTTATAGCTGGAATAGGTACTGCACTGTTTCCAACTACAGCAGCAAGCCCAAGGCCGGACACTCTTAAATTCCAATCTTCTCAGTATGGTGGAGTAGTGCCTGCTATATATGGAACAAGAAAGGTTTCAGGGAATTGTCTCTGGTATGGAAACTATGTTGTTCATGTTAAAAAGGAACGTGTTGGAAAGCAGAAAGTCAAGGTTTACACCTATTCTGTTTCTATGGCATGGGGGTTGTGCCTGAATACTGCTGCTTCCAATGGTGCTTATGCCGGAATGGAAGTTACTAGATTGTGGGTTGGTAAGAATGAACAGGATCTTAATCAAATGATTGCTGATGATGAAATACGCATTTATAACGGACTTCAAACTGAGCCGGATTCACACATGGCGTCATTTCTTGATCGAGCCCCTACTTACAAAGGTTTATGTTGGGTTGTATTCCCGAACTATGATCTAGGTAAATCACCATATATTCCTAATTTTACGTTTGAAGTTAGTGGGTGTTTGTTAATAGACACTGTTACAAGTTACAGATCGCATTTCTTGACTTCAGAACCAATAAGTGAAGGGGTACCAGCATGAGACCATATGGAGTAGATCATTTTGGATATAACACCTACGTTTCATTCTATGAGGATGGGATTTGCAAGATATACCCAGATGCCGGTGGAGAAACTACTGAATTTGGAACTCCTGCAGTTAATCCAACAAATCCTGCGGAAGGGGAGTTCGTAAATCCTTATGGTGTTAAAGCTGGCTCCAACAGTGCTGAAGAAGATCACATATACGTGACTGATGCTGGGTCACAGTATATATCAATATTCACAACCGCCGGAATTTTTGTTTCACGTTTCGCTTTAAGTCATTCTGATGGAAGATGTGGTGGTATTTGTATTAATGATGAATTCATATTAGTGGTTGATAAAGAAAATGATTGTATTGATGTGTATGATTTAGATGCAAACTACATTCAGTCTGTGGGAAGTACTGGAACTGGAAATCTTCAATTCAACAGCCCAAACGATGTGTTTTGGAATTCCACTCAAGACTATTGTTATGTTGTTGATTCTGGAAATAACAGAATACAGAGATTGAACACCAACTTGTCTTATGTTAGCCAATTCGGTTTGTATGGGCAAGGTGATGGGGAGCTGGACAATCCAACGTCCATTACATATTCAGTTGAAAACCATGTTTGTGTTATGGACTCTGGGAATAATCGGTTGTCTGTGTGGACTAATTCTGGAACTTTTGCATACCATTCCGGTGGCCAGGGTGTTGGTGCTGGGTTGTTTAATGGGGCTCATTTGTTAAGTGCTCATGGAACAGGCACTAGTGCTATAATATGGGTTGCTGATGCTCTAAATGAGCGTGTACAGTTATTTAATATTTATATAAATTTAACAAGCAACCCACAAGATGTACTACCTCAGGCGATAACCTGGGACATATTGACTAATGATTTTTATGGTCTTGGTCTTGATGACTCCGTATGGGATTATGCTGCTGCAACCGTATCACAAAAATATTGTGAAGATAATGATCTTTACATATCATTAGTATTCGATTCACAAGTTAGCGTACTCGATGCTTTACAAGCGGTAATAAATCATCATGATGGATACATGACGTATTTGAATGGTGTCATTTCGCACCATCAGTTGAAGGTAGAAACACCAGTGACACGGTTAGGAACGTCTGATCTAGTGAAGATTATAAACCAACTTCCTATGGCTGGTACTTCTAAAGCTGGCAAGGATTACAAGAATAGAGTCAATGTTCAATATACTAAGAGGTCAGATGAATATGTAACTGGTGTTGTTACTGCTGATGATGTCGTTGATATAGATAAGAATGGTTTGCTTGACGTAACGACCAACCTTGAAGGTTTCTGTACTTGGGTGCGAGCTATCAGGATGGCATACAGAATGTTACGCAAATCCTTGATTGATGTACAAACATACTCATTCAAGTTGGGGTTGAAGAATTTGGATTTACGACCCGGCCAAGTGATAGAGTTCACTGAGGCTGATCTTGAAATGAATGCAGCTAATCTAAGGATAGGTGCTATCAAAGAACAACCAGACTATCAGATTGTTGTTGATGCTATGGATGATAGTCCATATGTAAACACTTTCGTTTACGCACCTGGAATCACATGCGCATCTAGTTCATCCATCACCATAGGACTTGGTGAGAAATCATTTCAGGTCGCTGCTGGTATTGATTTCGTTGAGGGTGGCAGGATTCATATCTCTGCTTCTGGAAGTAGTTCTAACTATATGGATGGAACTGTTCTCGGGTATTTTGTTAATACACTAACTGTCAATATAACTTCTATTGGGGGATCTGGAACATTCAATAGCTGGGTGATAAGCTACCTTCCAGCTTCACAACCTGTTGCACCAGCGTATAATGATCCTGCTGGTTCTGTAATACACCCGATAGCGTTTCGAGTGCCTAATATGTACACTGATAGAAATCTAGTTGGTGTTGCTTACTCTGAATCTGGCAATGAAGCTTGGGATGGGGTTGAACTTTATAGGTCATATTCCGCTGGTGGTACTTACGAATCTGTCGCGTCAAGGAACGGATCGGGCATCACTGGTACCGTATTGAGTGTGAACATGGAGGTGAGTAACAGCGCAAGCCCCTCTAACAGTCCTTCTGCATCACCAAGTGTGAGTTCTTCGCCTTCAAGTAGTCCAAGTTTGGATTCATCACCGAGCTCCTCTCCGTCGGTGACGGCAAGTTCAAGTCCCAGTGATTCTCCATCATCTTCTCCTAGTGCGTCTAGTTCCCCTTCTGGAAGTCCTTCCGCTAGCTCGTCCCCTTCTGGCAGCCCATCGGTTAGTAGTTCGCCGTCAAGCAGCCCAAGTTTGGATTCATCACCTTCAAATAGTCCTTCAACTTCGCCTTCTAGCTCGCCTTCCGCTACTTCTGAGCCTCCTTATATCATCGTAGCCTTGGATACGGACGATACGCTAAATTCGGCTCTTACATTTGCTGAATTACTTGCCACACCACTAATGAATTTGTTTGTGGTGCGGACTAACTCCGGAGATAAGTTCTGTCGGTTCATGACAGCAACGTTACTTTCACCTAGAATATGGAAATTGACAGACTTCATTTATGATGAAGCCGGAACGGTGTTATATCATGAAACAGGGGATATTGAAGCAGGAGATCTCTTCGCTGTATATGATGGTGGTTTTGTTGCTTACTCAATCTTGCCTGTTGATGCTGGTGCAACCCTTTATTTCAAAGTTGCATCCTTCAATAGAGCTGGCGTTTCCGAGGACTTATCCACAGTCCCGTACTTATCTCTTGCCATATAAGGAGGAAGACATGAAATTCGTAACGGAGGTTGAACAGGCTGTTCAAACCTATTCTAAACAGTATGGTGTTCCTGTCGAATTGGTTCGCGCCATAGTCCAAACTGAATCCTCTGGTTGGGCAGATAAAAGAACTAGGTATGAGCCAGGTTTCTTTAAGTGGTTGGTGGACCGCATCAGATTGTCGAAGGCAGAGTACACTGCTCGTTCTACCTCATATGGTCCAATGCAAGTTCTTGGTCAGACGGCTCGAGAACTTGGCTTTACCGGCCCGTATTCGGTTTTACACACTGTTGACACCGGTATAAAATATGGGTGTAAGTACCTTGCTCGGTTGATGAACAAGTATTACACCAAGTATGGTTGGCCTGGGGTCATCGCTGCGTATAACGCAGGGAGCCCTATAAAGTTAAAAAATGGGAGGTACATGAATCAGGTTTATGTCGACAAAGTAAATAAGAATTGGGAGGCTTGATATGAAACGACCTTCTGTAACATACGATGTTGAAATGGCACGGTGGATTGTTACGAAAGATTTCGATATTAAGATAACGCGTCCACCGGGTATTGATATATTGATTGCAGAAGGTTATATCACAGACCTTGCATCAATACCGCGTTTGTTATGGAGGGTTATTGCACCATTTGAACTGAGCATAACAGCACCATTGGTACATGATTTTTTCTACCAGTATGCTGGTTGCGGCATATACAGTAGGAAAGACGTTGACCAAATTTTTTTGCAGTTAATGAAAGAAGAATATGTTTCTTGGTGGAGAAGGACCATCGCATATCGGGCAGTACGAATCTTTGGTGGGTCACATTGGAAAGGAGGGCAGAAATGAAAAGTTTTATCCTGTTGTTTGCATTGTTAGTCGTCGGGTGTACTGGTGGGCAAATTCAGACTACAGATGAGATGGTGTCTTTGGCCGAAAAGACGCAGCAAGTAAAGATCGTTGCGGCAACTGACGTTTCTATCGCCTGTAGAACAGGGTTGATGCAACAAGATCAATGCCTTGCTGCGTCCCAAGCGTACCTTGCATGGCAACTTCTGAACTCGTCCAAACTCAATTTGTTGCTCATGAATTGCTCTGACCCGGTTTTGTCCGAGAGGGTGCAGAAATTAATATCTGACGGGTACCCCCCGCTGATTTTCACTCTAATTCAGCCTATTCAATAACCAACCTAAAAGAAAGGGGTGATGCTTATGGCTGATGAATTTACCCGGCCTGATTATAGTAAGGGCGTGGTGGTGACAAAAGAGGAACTTTCGGCTATTGTAACCAACATCATCAACGAACTTAATTCCGGAAAAGAAGTATGCGATTACCACCAGAATAACCAGGCGTTATTGGTTTCGTTGAATACTAAATTAACAGCATTACTCTGGGTTCTTGGTGTTTTCATTACAGTTTTTGGCTTACCTTCTGTCATCTACATAGTCAATTTGGAAAAGAGGGTTAGCTTGTTGGAAAACATCAACCAACGCTTAATCGAGCAGAGAAATCAAGACCACCCCTTAACAAAATTTCGGTGAGGTTCTTATGGACGACTACGAAGGCGATGACGACATCATCTGGAGAATTACCACTTCCGATTGTGTTGACGCTGAATGTCCAGGTGCAGTTGATGTTTTCAATTGCATTGCAACAGATTGTCCATTAATCAAAGAAAGGAAAGAGAAATGAAGAATTTTCTGTGGTTCATGGTGGGTTTCATCGCGATGATTCTGATTGGATTTGCGAGTATGTCTCATGCCGGAACGGTTACATTGGCATGGGGCGCTTCGGAAGGAGCTACAGGGTATAAGGTCTATGTTGACAATACACATGACGCAACTGCGGTTGTCAATGGTTTGACCGGGGTAGTGAAGGTTACTAATGGGTATCATACGTTCAATGTGACGGCTTTCAATGATCGAGGGGAGTCGCCATTCAGCAATACTGTCAGCACCCCTCCATTGGTTACGTCATCGGCACCTTCGAATTTGAATGTAATGGTTCAGGGTGATACTGCGACATTTACTTGGGGTGCTGTTACAGGGGCGGATGAATATCGTTTGTATATAAACGGTGCTTTGACAAAAACGATCCCCCCGAATGCTACTACGACCACATATACATTTGACCCGGGTTCTGCGACTGCGTACGTTACTGCGTATAACGCATGGGGAGAATCGCCCCCGTCAAATACTGTGAATATTGTTTCCGTTCCGAATACTCCATCTGGGTTGCGGATAACGGTCATAACTATTATCGACCAGTAAGTCGCCACCACACAATTCCCCTCCAGGTTGTGTGGTACTGCCCGGTGAGACCCCCTTACTCACCGGGCATTTTTCATCGTTCTTTTATCCGTTCTTGGATTACCTTGAAAAGACCTTCGATGGATAATGAATCAATTGGCCTGAGTCCCTTCAGCAAATCTTTGTCCCCGGTAATGAGTCCTTCGTTAAGAACTATTTCCAAGGTTAGGGTTGTTTGGGCGTAACCTGGAATGGCCTTCCGGTACCCATCCAGATTGGTAACATCAATCATGCCCTGGTGAATTGTCGTCGACATTTGTTTGACACAGTAGGATGGGGCAAGGTATACGAGCCCATCCAGAACTACAAAGGCCAATCGTTGACCATCGCTTACGATTGTGAGCCTTTCAGGGTTGAACATCTTCAATTTCCTGTTCCCTGAGGTCCGCTTCCATCTCGACAAGACGTTGGTTATAACTCATTTCCAACATGTCGAGAGTTTTCCTTGCTGCTCGAATTTCACGAATTCTGGTCTTGATTTCATCGACCATCGTATCGTGCGTTTCACTAACAATTTCGGTCTTTGCCCGTACAACTAAATCTTTAATCATGCTCATTAACATCCTCCTTGTGTTACAGAATTAACAACTTGTTGAGCCGCACGTAGAAATACAGCAACAATTGATCATCCGAGTACTGTTTTAACCCCCTTTCCTTAGACCGGCATTTCAATCGATAGTACCCGTCCGAATCTTCATGGTGCATGACATGTGCTATGTTATGCCTGTTATTCAGAAAAACCGTCCACCCGTGGAATTCTTCTGCGTCCCTCGCCTTTTCTTCTATTTTTGTGTTTAGAGGGTACGACCGTTTGATTCGTATCTGCCGAATTCTCACATCTTCCATAGTCACTCCTTGCCGAGGAAACATCCTCTTTGTTTTGAAATATCCACTTGTCAATCTGCCAGAACACTACGGCCCCGACGAATTGAACAAGTTGGAGGTTCATATACTGGTTGGTGCTGATATTTTGGAACATAAATAATGGGACTTGCATAACCAGTGCCGATGCTTGCCATCTAAGGTGGTAAAGAAAATAGCGCTTCATTGTACAATACTTTTCCCTTGTTTCAGTTTCACGTTAATAATTTTGTCAGAACCCTCGATCTGGTCAGGGATGTGTGATACCATGATTATTTGTAGGTTGAGGCGGTTGCTAATTTCTTTTATCATGAGTGCACCTTTTTCTGGTAAGTCCCCTCCCTTCAGCCATTTCAGCGGCTCATCAAGTATCAGGACATTTCTTGTGTGTGGTCTTCTTAAACTCCACATAGCAACTTGCAGGGCGAAGGCGGCAACATCAACAGCCCCTCCTCCACTAGCACTCATCGGGTCAATGCGAACCCCATCCCTGACGAACCACAAGTCGCATTCTGTCCGACCCCTGCGTTGTACAAATTCAGGTTTGAATTCATACGGGTCTTCAAATACAGACGCTAACGCCAACGTCACTAATTCCGATATGTGGTAATTGAGTTGTTCTTGCGTTTGCTGGGCGACCGTTTGAATGATGAGTTGGGCCTCCTCCCCGTACATCGCTTGGCGTCGCCATTTTTTCAAATCCTGCTCGCATATTTCAAGGTTTTTCAGAATCTGGTCTCTTCGACCTTTTTTCCGTTCCAATTCTTTCCTGAATTCCATATAACCTCTCAATAATCCACCTAAGAGCACTCAACTCCCGGCGGTCCCAGTCCATGCATCGACCAACCGGTGCGGACTTTATCCTTTCGTGCAGGTGGTGCACTCGGCGCTGGAGCGTGGCAATGTGGACTTGTTCTTTACGACTAAGACCAGTCATACGCATTTTCCAATTCTTTGATCTTTTTGGCGATGTCCTGTTCAAGTTCGCTGATATCCGATTCTAATTGCTCGGCAAGAGCCTCAGCGCCCTCCAAGTCGACATTGAACTGGTCCTTCAGTTGTTTGGTCAATTGGTTAACAGCCCCTGTCAGTTGGTCTGCCTTGGCCTTGGCCGAGTCAATTTTTTCTTTCATGCTCATCAACTTCTGTTTCAAATCACTCATCTTACAGCCCCCCATACAATGTCTTTCACACCTTGTCGTGATCGATGCGTACTGAAATAATTCTCAAGGTTTTGCTCGAATGATAGGCCGATTTCCATCTCGTCGCTGAGCCTGGACACGAAAGCTTCAATTCGTTCATCCTTCTGAGCAGCTGAGTCGATATGTTCCCGGCTGATGACACCCTTCTCGATGGGAACTGGGACTGGAACGATATCGTTGGTGTCGGCATACCATAAGAACACGTTGGGTTGATAGTCAATCTGGTCAGCTGTTGTTCTGGTTAGTGAACCTGGACTAATTAATTTTCTATCCTTGTAATTGACCATGAAGTGTTGGTGATTGTGGCCGACGATGATGAGGTCAAATCCCTCCATCTTTTTTAACAATTGCAAGGCACCCGGGTCCTTGCAACCGGGATATGACCGTCCAATGTAGGTCATGGTGTGGACAAGGGCAACATGGCACACGTCTGGTCTGCGAGATTCGCTAAGTCCGGTTGTCTCCATGCCCCAAGGAAAAGAATAAACGAACACTTCGTGGTTCATGTCTTTAACATCATCTTGTTTTAGAACTTCAATTTTCCCAGCCGCTTCAAGAACGGCAAGGCCCGACTTTTCGTATAAATCTAGATTGTGAGCTGGTAAGTCATGGTTGCCTGGAATAGTAATGATCCCATCAGGTAAATTTTCCAACGCCCATTTGAGCAAGTACGGAGATGGTTTCCAATGCTCGAACAAGTCACCAGCATCAAGGATGGGGACATCGTATTCCTCTTGTAACGCTTTTAACCAAGCAAGTTTATAACCTTGTGCCGCCCAGTAATCGTCAAGCCGGCAAATCGGTTGTCCTTCCTGCAAACCTATATCAGAGGTGATTATGGCTGTTGGTTTCATTTTGATTCCTTCTGATCACGTGCGTATGGAAAAGTCCCGAATGGTTTTTTGCTAACTTATGCCTTGGGCAATTCGTTGCTACCCTCTTTGGATTGTATTATTCGTACTGTTTTGCTACATTCTTACAGACTTTGCTCAAGGAATAAAGCAATCCAGCACGAACATACAAATCATTCCTCTGAAATTTCGGTGCAGATGGAATCTGGGCATACGAGTTGCACGAATTCGCTTCTTTTTCGAGCTCTTCACTCAGTAAGAAAAACAGTTTATTCATTATTGTTTCACCTCCTGTCCGCACAACGGGCACGTGTCGGGGAATATCTTGTCGAATTCTTCTTTCACCCGTTCGTACTCCCCAACCCAGTTATCTTTTTTCTTGATAGTTTCACGAACGTCCCATATCAAGTTGTTAAGTGTATCGACTGTAGTACACAACCGACCTGCGTCTTCGACAGATGATAGTAACTGGTCAACTATTTTTTGGGCCTTTTCATATTTGTGAAACTGGGTGATGGTTTGTTGGTTCCGACGAATTGTTGTAGTCATGTCCAAAAGGGCACGCTGGTCCACCTTTTTTTTCTCAACATATTCCTGGTGGGCATAGAGGAGGGCAACGCTTTTTTCAGCCTTGAGTAACCTATAGCAGTCGTGTAATTCGTCATCCAAGTTCTTAATCTGTGAGATGACTTGCTTGAGCGTTGCCAAGGATGAGGCTTTTTTCTCCTTGCTACTTGTCAACATTTCAAGAACCACAACGTCACTTTCCATCTGTTCGAGGTAATTGAATCCTTCTAACTGAACATGCAAGTCAACGTGGGTTTCCTCACATTGGCGAACCATTCGATCGGCTTCCATCTTTTCTTTTCTGACGCTACTTACGGCACGGTCAATAACGTCAAGGTTGACAATCCTGTTCAAAGTCTGGGCGACTTCACCGGGGTTGGAACTGATCAAGAAAGGAGCGTCCATCTGAGCGGCCATATTGACGTCAGAAATATCAATAACTTTCTTGATTTCATCTGGCATGTCCTGTCCGAAGGCTCGAAACTCTTGGTGTGCATTCTTAACATTACCAGGCAGGTCTAACATATAGTAATTGTCAGAGTTGGACCGGCCTCGGGTCACTTTTATCTCATTATCAAATTTGAGGCTGGCGATGGTATCCCCACCCCAGTAGGATCGGAATTCTTCCCCTGATGGTTTATTGATCATAACCCATCGAATTGCACGGAGTATGGCCGTCTTTCCAGAATCAGATAGACCAATGATGGCGTTGACTCCTTCACTGAAATCGATGGTGGTTTTTTCGTGCGACTGAAAATTTTCAAGAGTTATTGATTTTATCATAAGCAACCCACCTTAGAATAGCGTTTTACAGAGTTCCAACGCCTGTTTTTTATCAAAACCTTGTTCAAGTAGTGCATCGTACTTGGTTCGATGAAGTACAGCTGTCATTTTCATGTATTCAATCATTTGTAAGATGTTTGCTTGCATTTCCCTTAGTGCTTCAGCGGACCTGTTCTTATTTCCGGCCCCGTCTATTTTTCTTAGGTCTCCCATAACACCCACCTTCCCCTTCCCTTATGCCAGCGGAATGATTTACCATCAATCCTTTTCCTGAACGGTCCTTCAGGACCTGGAGGATCCGGATATTTCTTTGGACCGTATACACCGCATTCAGGGTCACTTTCCATAGATATCGAGTCGAAACAGTGCTCCCCTTTATACTTATGTTTTTGAGCGTAACTTCCATCCATGGCTGGGTCTTCATGCCAAAGGAATTTAGCTCCACATCTTGGGCATTTGTACATCCGGCAATGAGAGTAGTACATTTCTTCAGTTGGTTCCATCGATTCAAAACAGTTCCAGCATTTTCTTTCTATACCATCGAATACTATTTTTGTCACGGTATAGTACCTCACTAAAGTTTTTAGTGGCAATGGCACAAGAGCAGAGAAGATGGGTGGGTATCGTATAATTCGTTCTTCGTTAACAACAATCCCCCCACAACCCCATTTAGTATCAACGTGGTATAGTTGCATCTAGAAATTCTGTCTCCGGCCCCATTCGGCGATGAGTATTCCATCAGCATCATTATGATACAAATCTTTGAATTCTGGGAATAGTCTTTTCCCAATATCTAAACTCGCTTTTTTAAGGGCATCTGAACCTTTGACGCCCTTGGGTAGCAAATCTTGTTGCCATTCTTTACTATCCACAAACATGTGGGGAAAATCCAAACGCTCTAGGACAATCAGAGTCGCTTCTAATGCTCGTAGTGCGCTGATAGACGCATTGAACCTGCCAGGATTTTTCATAGGGCGTTCAAGAAGAACCATTACATTCGAGAATTGTTTAAGCCAGTACTCAAGAGTAACAGTATCAATTCTGCTTATGCGTTTCTTTTCCTTGTTGTAATCTTGACATTCGAATATTGGAATTCTTAAGAAGTTTGTAGACACACCGGAAGAATCTACTACTCCTACCGATCCCGATACACCATTATCGATGCCTACGTAAGTTTTTGCTGAATCTCGGAGCACCCGTCTCATTATTCGTACCTTGGTTTTCTGTCTAATTTAAGGAGTTCTTCACGTTGTTTCCATGCATTATGTGTTGCCTTAATAAGGCGCCGTTCCAAAGATCGTTTTTCGATTTCTATGATCAAGTTCGTTCGCATTTCCTTAATGTCCAGATCTTCGGCAACGATGTAGTTGCCGTTCTTTTTCCAGTATCCAGTCTCAAGTAAGAAATTAACGCAGGAACTGATGTCGTCAATCCCATAATCATAATATATATCGAATGTAATATTGTCCCGAAGTTTTCCTGTGAGAGAATTTTTCTTCATTTTGATAGATGCTGTGTTGCCGATGACTTGTCCTTGTTCTTTTATTGAGTTTGTTTTAGATATCCATACCTGATGTTGGCTGTAAAAGAATGGGGCTTCTCCCCCAGAAGTTGTATATTTCTCCTCGAAAGGACCGGCGCCGATTTTTTGTCGACGTTGTTGGATTATGATGATGAGAGATTTGGAATGCTTGAGATCATTATTCACCATTCTCAACATTTGTCCAGCGATTTTTGCTTTTTCTGTATTGTAACTGCCAGCAATCTTCTTTGCAGCCTCGTCACTTTTCGCCATGGCCAATGCTTTTCTCATTTCTTTTTCCAGTTCTTCGTCACTGCTTAGGCTGTCAAAACTATCCAGGACGTAGATGAATGGAATTTTTGATTTCAAAAGATTGAGTGCATTGGCCTGAAATTTTTGTATAGTTGGGCTATTTCCTAGGGGAGGTTCTTCTATTCTGTCTGCTACTTTTTCCCCGAAAAGATAAACAAGGTCAAACGCCCGTCGCTCTTCCGCATCATCGTGAATTAATTTATATTCATCGAATCGAGATAACGAGGATGCTTCGGCTAATGACGTTAGACTGAGAATGGTTTTCCCAGATTGGGACGCGCCGGGAATTGTAACTATTGATCCCAATTCGTACGCACCATGAGGAGTATCGCTGCAAGCTAAATTGAGAAGTGTCGATCCTGATGGCGCCAGATCTTCTTCTTTGATTTTTTTAACAACTCGTTTAGAGACCTTTTGTTTTGCTTCTTCTGATACTTGTTCCGCTATTTCAGCGGGAATAGATCTGGCCATTAATTCCCTCCTGGATTTTTCATTTCTATGAAATCTTGGAACTTCTTCTTGTCCACAAACCATGGGGAATTGGATCCGCCGGGTTGGAAACCAAGTCGATTTTCCTCAACCCATCGTATCATTGTTGCCCTTGTTGTTGTCATGCCTTTTTCTTTTGCTTTATCCATTGCTGAAGTAATATCCATATAAACAGGATCATCGTCTGCTACTCGTCTTCGTATCAAGTTTAGTACCTCCTTTATTCTATCATGTTGTCGTAACCAATATTTAATAGAGTGTATGCGCACTCCATGTTTCTTTGCTATGATGTATAGTGGTGTTTTTTTTGTCAATGCCTCTAATATCTCTTTTTCATGGTCCGTCAGTATAGAGCGGTGTTTTTTATGTTGTTTCAAAGCACCCTCCCAGGAATCAAGTATTCAAGAATAGAGGGGAATTGTGATTTCCCCCCTAAACTTCAATAATTGATATTCGGTGCCGTATTGATTACTTCTTGATTTTGCCCTGTTTCTTCAAATCGTCGAATTCATCAGCGCACGCTTCCCAGGTTTCTTTCGGACAGTCAGGACATGCTTCAAGTTTGTCGCAATCATACCCGAAATCGCCGCCGGAAGGACATCTGCCACCCTTCTTTTCTTCTTTTTCAGGTTCGGGATCCTCATCCCTGGAAGACCGACGAGAAGACCGTGTTTCTTTCTCGGGTTCAGGATCGTCTTGTTTAGAGCGTCTGGAAGACCGTGTTTCTTTCTCGGGCTCAGGATCGTCTTCTCGGTTGGATCTCCTGGATGTTCTTTCTTCTTTTTCGTCCCGAGAAGGACGCCGGGACGATTTTGATTCCTCAGCCGGCTCGTCGTCGGCGTCATCGATACCCAGGAATATTTTGTTGAGCTGTTCGTAAGGGAGAAGAACCAGGTAATCGTCGAAATCGAAAGTTTCTTTTAGAATGTTTTCGTTGTAGTCATTCCGCTTGTCGAAGTCAATGCGATCGGCTTTGAAGAACACGGTTTTGTTGAATGTTTCTTCAAGGAACCGTATGCGAAGAGTGTAGCCCTGATCCAGTTGAAAGAAATCGTAGAATTCATCCTTATTCTGTTCTCGAAGTTCGTTCTCGATTTTTTCCCGAAGATTCGCATACGAGAATTCCACGACTTTCACGCCTTCTTTCTCGGCGCCGAGATCGATCGCAAACATGAGATCTTTGTGCTGGGGTTTCAGATCCCCAATGAGTTTCTTGTTGCTCTCGTAGTCACTGTCCATGAGCGCTTGTCGCTCTTCACAAATAGGACACGGTTTCTTGAATGTCCTGGGGCAAAGGACCGTTTTCTTTTCCGGCCCTACATTACGGTGAACAAAGATGGAACGATGCCACCACAGATCACCTTCATCAAACTGCAAATCCCGTTTCGGTGTATCCGGCACTGTCTTCGATTTCGCAATCTCGAAAGGAATGAAATCAAGTTCCATGGTACCTTTCTTGATTTTGAGGAATGTGTAGTCATCGGGAAGTTTCAAGTAATTGGAACCTCCGCTGTACTTGTTCTCTTCGGCCTGTTTCTTGGCCATCTCCCTTGCCTTGGATCTTCTGTCATCTCCACGTCTTGCCATGAATTACTGCTCCTTTCTCGTTGGTGTGGTCATGAATTTTTCCATTTGTTTCCGGCGCCGTGCTTTTTCTTTCTCCCCCTGGTGTCTGATGTGTGCTTTTCGCACAACACTCCGGCCCGATACGAGTTTCATTCGTGCAATGATGTCCTGAAGTTTCAATGCACACTCCTTTCTTATTCGGTAGTTTCACTTCTTCTTCTTTTGCGGGACAACATGCGTTCTGAGACAGTTTCTTGTCGGTTGTCTTTCCCGACTTCCAGGACTTCTTTCCAACGCTCGCCCAGTTCTCTGGGAATTGAGGGGGCTGCAAAATACCCCGAAAGAACTAACTTGGTGAGATTCTCGAGTGCTGTTTTCTTTTGTTGTAGAGAGAATAAAGCGTTATTGATCATCTCGGCTTCGTACATCGCTTCGAATAATTCTTTTTTCGCCTCGATATGTTTTTCGTGTGTACGGTAATATGCTTCGATGGGTTGGCCGGTTGGCTTGACACCTTTGCCGAGGATTTCTTCCCCTTTCTCAGATGCCTCCAGGATGAGTTGGGAACGAATCACTTTCAATTTTTGTTCGAGTTTTCGAACTCGATCGTTGGCATCAGGGGCGAGTTGAGAATACTTAGCGTAGAGGGTGGCTTGTTTCAACCATTCGACGTCAAGTTCCCCTGGGTTAATATTTACATCTTCCTTGTAATCATATTCTGACATGATGTTCCTTTCCAAACATAGATTTAGAACCTGACTGGACTTTATATTTTAAATATGTTAAATCAAAAGTCAAGAAATCTTCATTGCTTAAGTTGCAATACAAGTATATGCTGCCCAAACGAGTTGAGCCCATCCATTGGAGTACGTTGGATCTTTGAAGGTATCCAGGATGAGGTACGCAGCACTGGCATCTTTTTCGTTCAATGCGACTGTTTTTGCATATCCCATGATTGCAAGACGTGTTTTCTCGGGATCTTCTTTTTGAAGTCCTTTGATGATATCGGCGATGATCGGCCATTTCTCCCTTTTCATGAGACTGCGACAGAAATCGATTACTTGATTTTCTTTTTCCGCTGTGCGTTCAGCAACGTCTTTCATTTCATCAGGATCTAAATCAATAACCTTGTCCAGGACTTGTAATGCATTTCTACAACTGCCGAGACTGTCTCTTGCGATAAGCTTTATGACGTCTTGCGGCACACGACGTTTCTCGGCACGACAGATGTTCTGAAGAAAATCGGTCATTTCGGACGTATCGAGAGGGGCAACTTCGAATTCTGCACAACGACCTCGTATGGTTGGCAGAAGCATTTCAGGGTTCGTTGTGGCCAGAATAAAGTATATGTGGGGAGGACAGTCTTCCAGAGCTTTGAGAAGCGCATTCTGAGCTGCATTCTTCTCACTAGCACCACCGGCACCCAACATATGGCATTCGTCCAGTAGCCAGATTCGACAGGAACTCTCCAACGGTTTGTATATCATGTTGGATCGAATTTCTCTGATCGTATCAATGCCTCGGAATTGCCCAGTGTCAACTTCTATGTAGTCTCGACCGGCGCATTGCAATTCCGACGCAACTATTCTGGCCAAAGTGGTTTTGCCACACCCTGAAGGCCCTGCAAATAAGAAAGCGTGCTGGATATCACCTTTCTTCCGTGCTAAAATCGCTTGTAGCGACTTGACGGTCTGTTCATTGCCTGCGACGTCTTCTAAGGACGTCGGTCGATGTTTGATAGCGAGAGACATTGTCAGTATTCCTCCTAGTATTTGTTATGGAAACATTCTTCTAAGTAATTCTCCTGTTTTTCGGAAAGTGGAAGGCCGGCGTTGATTCGAGCATGCACGTTGGTTATGAATCGAACATCGAAATCGTTATCGATGCGATCGTTCTCCACCAATTCATAGAGCTTCGCCGCCATAAGTCGACAAGCTTTCTCATGGGCTTCCATCTGTTTTTCTCTCTCTAATCGAGCATTTCTTCGTTTTTCTTTTTCGACAGGATCATTGAATTTATTGAAATCTACCATGCTATTTCCCCTTTCACATGAAACATTCGGACCAACCACAACACGGACAAACACAACACCCACATTCATGACGAAGTAGGTTTCCACATTCAGGACAATATTTCAACGACATCATTCACCTCACTGGAAAAGATAATCTTCCGATTTATCGTACCAAGTTCCATCTACTTTTGTCGATTCTATTTCTACTCCCATAGGCACATTGATCCATTTGAAATGTTCTGGAAGTCTTTCTGTCATGTATAATTTCATTCTGTCAACAATCATTCGTTCTTCCTTGGGATGAACGTCCATCATGAGATCATCATAGATTTGATTACAGATGTAAGAATCCCAGTTTTCTTTGATACTATCCTCATCCATCCAAATAATACATTGAAGCATGCAATGAAATGCGCTGCCTTGTACTGGATAATTACACGCTTGTTTTCGATCCATTATTGCGGAACAACGAAATCCTGTAAGTGTGTCAAAATATCCTTGTTTGCAGTATGCATCCCACCAATCGGCCTTCCATTGATCGTAGACTTTGAAGTTCTTTTTCCAGAACCAGTTCTCAACTTCTTCTACATGGCGTTCAAATTGTTCCAGAGATCGAATATTGTGTTGTCTGCGAAGATATTCGATGAGTGGCTCGTCATTCCAAACGACGTAATTATGAGCACTAGTCCATAAAGCCCCAGCACAAGATTTCCACCAATCTCCATAGAATTCAGGAAATACGAATTCGTTCTTTCCACTATGTCGAAGCATCTTATACCACTTGGGAAGGTCATCATGCAATTTAAGCATGTCTACAAGGTAAAGACGCCCTGCCATATCACGGTGCATGTCCTTCGTCTTGTCTTTAACATAAGAGATTAGAACTGGATCGAGGTTATAACAACAAGAAATACCAACTTCAATTCCTTTAAAGTCAGCGCTAAGTATTTTGTGTCCTGGTCGAGGGCGTATCGCTCTTCTAACTATTCTCTGGATTTCAGGATTTCGTTTTGGAACATTCGCCAGGTTTGGCGAATCAGTGGACGGCCTAAAGGAACGTGCAAAATGTAGATTGAAGTTCGTATGAATTACCCCATATACTTGTTCTGTGAGGAACCCATTAAGATATGTATCTCTTGCTTTCGTTAATTTTCTGATTCGTAGAAAGTCATACAATTCAGGTACAGATACTGCTAAAGCATCCAGGGCTTCTTCATCGGTGCTCGCAGCTCCTTCTTCTGTATCTTTCACAGATTCCAATCCCATCTCGTTGAATAGAATGTCTGCCAGTTGTTGGCCACTTCCCAGTTTGAAGCGAGGTCCATATTTACCACGCCAACGTTTCATGAGATTGGATTGTCTCATTTGTTTTTCGAGACGTGCAATTTGTCTTGTAAGATGGTCTTTCATTTTTTCGCAGTATTCGACGTCACAACATATCCCATTTCGTTCAGCTCTTGCAAGAGCTAACATACCTTCATGGAATAAGTTGTAAGCTTCTACTGTTTTTGGAGTGAATTGTGTCATACCTGTCCTTCCGGTTTCTCAATGAAGATTGTTGGTTTGACAGTGTCTCGTTTTAATCTAATGCAGGATACCAATTCTCTTGTAGGATCAGATCCAAGAGCCCCTTGCCAAGCGATGCGTTCGATATCCCTGAGACGCCAAGGCATGCAAACTATGATATGGCGCCGGGGCAAACCGCTCTTTGATGGTTTGTCGTATGAGATACATGCTGATTTGTATTCCCGTTGCAGGATTTCAAAATTCTTATTGAATATCCGATACTGTTCGTCGTTATCGATATCAATGAATAATTCGTTGGGTTTTGGTTCGACGACCATAAAACCCTCATCTATCATACGGGCGATGAATTCTTCTCGGGTTTCATTGAATTCGTATTCTTCGACATCTGCATGTTCTTCGATATCTGTGATTTTCATGTCACCACCTTCCCATCGGACATTTCTCATCAATGCACCAGGTTTTAAGATTAACATAACAACCACATTCTATGCATCGAAATCGCATGAATTGAAAGATATGAGGCTTGTGGGATATGTATTTACACAGAAGACATTCACGAAATCGAATAGATCTGATTTCAGGATTCACTCTCTGGCAACGTCTCCAGACAATGTATCTGTATAAAGCGAACAAGGCTGATTTTACCATCCGATAACAACGATGCACGTGCTCCTCCTTATATCTGAAATCCTAATTTAGACATCTGTATGAAAGCAAGACGTTTTTCGAATAATGTATCTAAACCATTGTAAAGCAATAAATCTTTCGTAGGTATCTTGTGTATAGTATTGGGACTGTTTGCTCCCGCAGAACCATCCCCTTTCAAGAACGGTTCAATGTGTTCATTGTATGGAAGAACTCCAAAGTGTACATAAACTTGAAATTTAAGTCCCGTTATATTTTCTCTGTTATCAATTATGTGCGCAGCAAGCATACTATCCCATGCCCAACCCTCTACCTCACACCGTAAATACTCCCAGGACCAGTTGTCTTCAAATTTCATGTTATGGGCTGCTTTCTTAATCCTGGGTTCCATCAGAATTTTACGGAGAAGAGACCTATTCTTTCCTTCCTCGGGCATCATAAATGCACAAGTTCTGTCACTTTCACACGTTATTGAGCATGATACAATTCTATGTCCTTCTGCATGAGGTTTAAGTCCCGTCGTTTCGTAGTCAATCGCAATGAATTTCTCCCATTCATAAACTCCGGAAAGGAAGTTTTGCAAGGATTTCTTATCCTGGATAATCTCTATGGTGCTGTGCTCAGATATAATCGGTTTGTAGACACGTACAGCTAGTAAATCGATAGCTCTTTCGATATCTCTGGACCATAGAAGTTCAAGGACGGGGGACTTATCATTATTCTTTATCACTGCAGCCGGGTGCAGGGTTGGACAAACCCATGTTTCCAATTCTCGATCTGGGATTGTCCAACCTCTCCATTTCAAGATACCGCCCAAATCCTTCTTCCAACGGTGTCCTAGAAAAGACTCTAGGGCACTATTTCCGAGTAGAATGATAAGTTTTGGTTTGAACTGATTGATTTCCTTCCAAACCAGTGGCCGGCAGTACTCGATTTCTTGGTTTGTTATTGGTCTGTCACCGATTGGCCGACACGCTATGACATTGATTTTTCTGCAATCCCTGTCAAGCTCAATTCCCAACTTTCTTAGTTGACGCCGTAGAAGTTGTCCGGGTTCTCCAACTAACTGCGTGCCTTGTCGATCTTCATCTTCTCCTGGAGCTTCGGCAATGATTAGAATTCCCTTCTCACCTTTACCAGAAGCAGGTATCTTTGGAGAACGGCACGTCTTGTGAAGTTTACAAGCCCCACATCCAGGGAGTTTAGAAATTTGTTTTGTTGTTGCTATTTCAGCATGTTCGAACAGTCCCATGAAATACCCTTTCAGTCGATGCTTGCGATGCCGGATATCATATGCTGGAAATTCTCACCCTCGAATTTGAGAGCGGAAGAACCGATGATCATTTCATTGGTATGTTGTAAGATGGCGTTGAGATGGTCTGGATTGGTTTCGAAGGCAATTTCATCACCTTTATATCGAATTCGACTTGTTTCCTCGAACCATCCGCCCGAACCTTCACCCCTTACTGTCAACATACCATCCGAGAGGGTTATTCGAACTCGGTTATCCACCGAGATCTTACTGTCACGGGACGAGAAAATTCCAGCACGTGACAAGATATCAATCAGATTATCCGGCAATTTGATTACTGGACCTTCAATTTCTTTGAGATGTTTCAGAGCTGTGTTGACAGGATAATCTGCTTCTATCCTGCGGCAACTGTAAATTGTGCCATGTTCGTTCCTGAAATGAATCCACCCCTCATCCATGGAGTATTCCAGAGGGTTGTAATCGATAACGGACATGATTGATATTACTGGAAGCAGCATCTCGGGGAGATTCGTCTTTTTCCCCAGATCATAACTTGTGACTCTGATATTGTCCGAAGAGACCGCGGTTGATTTATTCATGTAGATACAAGTCAATACGGCTTCAGTCAAATTGCGTGTAGTTGAGAATGCGCAGAAGCTGAGAGCGTTGCAGAAGGACGCTGGAAGTTCATCCCAGTCTTTGGGCTTGCCCATATCTTTGAGCCAGTCTTTGATGTTTGCTTCCTGCAACCTGATTCCAGCTTTTGACTTCTTGCCGGAGACGATGAGTTCTGATTCTTTTACCGTGAAATTGATTTCTTCGTCTGAGAGTTTACTGGCCAGATCGTATAATTCTTTCGCTTGAATAGCGATACCATCCAGTTCTTTCAAATCCGATGCCAACTTGTGCCGGATTCCGATAGTCTCGTTGTACGTGATGATTTGACCATCATAGAAAACAAAACTGGCTGTTTGTTCAACGATTTCTCTGGAAGCAAGTCCCGGTTTAACAAGTTGTAGAATGTCGATAAGATGTTTACGATTTACCTTCATGAACTCCTCCTGATGTAATTTTTATTAAATTCAATATTGAAACTCAAGAGTTCTTGATACAGAGGGCCTTTCTTGCCATATAGTTTTTCTTGTAAATAAAGCATAATCCTACATCTATTCTCCCATTCGACCCAGTAGCCAATCGAATACACTGAATACGCATTTGGTCCTGTTTGGCGACTCCGCATCAAGACCCCAATGTCGATCATGGCTTTCAGGTACTTATGGACAAGCGAAACCGACTTTCCGATTTCTTTCGCTATTACCTTAGGTGTCAGTGTTTCGGGCAGCAGCGCAACATGGCGCTCTTGCCCATTTGCATCTTTGTGTGTTTCAAAACCTCTTTTTTCCGCCAGTATCAGCGATTCTCCATAACTCAGATGGTTTCGCTCGCGCATCATGACATTAAGTATTGGCACGAAATGCGGGTACTTGTGCAACATGGCGCGAATGTCCTTATCCGTTGTCATCCATTTTGCCGGCCAATGTTCCTTCTGTCTCACACTTTCTTCCATTGCCTCTCTCCTTGAGGTTCTTGACTCTCCGTCGCGTGGAGCTTCCGTCAAAGAACGATTGTAGCACACCGCAATGTTTCGTGAAATCAGGAAGGTTCATGAGGTGTCCAGTATCCTCGATTTCACATACAGAGCGGGATCCAGCGAAATAGAATATCATATCAGAAGTCCTTCCCTTCTCCTTGCCTTAAACGGCCAGGGCCATTCGGGGAGATGCCTACTGAATTCATATAAGAATGTCATGGTAACATCTCCCCGAGTAATATAGTTTGTTTGTATGTCCTCGTATGAAAACCCTCGCATCTCAAAATAATCCAAAATCTGTTTCTTCGCCATGGGAGGAAACGTATCAACGTGCATACTTCCAGGGATGTTCACGTCCTTGGATTTGTTTGATACGGCAACGATATGTGGCACATCCCCGTATTGGAATTCCCCCCTTCTGAATTTAGGAACAAGCACATTTCCATTTGCTGCTAACATGAGCCATGTAGTGGAATCGACAGAATACCAAGGATAACGTTTGATGAGTGGAAGAGCAGTCATTCCAAAACCATGAACTTTACTCTTAGGCATTTGATCAGGAGTGTCACAAATTCTACACCAACAACGATGCAAGAAAGCTTCTCGTTGGGAAGTCGTGTAACCCTTGGCCATGCCTCCAAGACAGAAATGCTCATATTCCAAACACCGATCCAAGTATTTCATATCGTCTTCTACGTGGAATACTGGAAGGGGATTGAGTCCTGCGTTTTCCATGCGACGTTGGTTTCTCCAAGAAGCCTCAGCATCCCCGATTACATCCAAGTTTGCATACGTTGTTATCACATCTTCATTCTCTTTAATGAACTTGATGTATTTTCTCAGGTCGATTTCAATACCTTGATTCTTTGCTGAGAATGCACCAGAATCAAGGAAAAATGGGATGATCATAAGTCCTCCGGAAAATCTGATGATGCCTTGTCGTCCACAAAATGATCATATTGAGGTTTATCAAGAATGAGTTTGTGGAATGGAACTCCATACTTCTTCAGCCATTGTATTGTTACTTTTCTATCCTGGGAGAATCTGGACGTGAACAGAATGATTGCATGTCCATCATGATATGCTTTTCGAACCTTGTTGATGTTATCGAAATTTGGAGTTCGGGTTTTGTAGTCGTGCCCTTCCGTCTCGTTTGTTAACACTCCATCAATGTCGACCGCTATTCTCAATTGCAGTTTCGAGCTCCTTCTTGTAATATTCCACCTGCGCAAGAATATTTTCATTGCGTTCAGTATCATAGACACCTGCCCTTGCCCGTTCTACATAATCATCCATGAGTTGATCATTATAGAACGTGATATTTATTCCGTTCGCTCGAAGAGCACACCATTTGCGGAAACAACTGGGACACATGCCGCAGTAATTCGTATCGATAGGACTGTAACAAGAGATGGTTTTGAGAAGATCTTCTTCTAACAGTCCTTGTTGAAGGTACCATCTGACTATTTGTGTTTTGGTCATTTCCCAGAAAGGACTGACAACCCGTATAGTCTGTCCTTCCAACATGGACAACAACCTCGAGAACGCATCGAATGCAACAGCGTTCTTGTCGCTAACAACGTCGTCCTTGACACCGGCAATAATGATTGGGTTGCCATATTTGTACGCCAGGCAGGATAACATCAGGTTGCGGAATGGAATGTAGGCGTTGTCACCAATTTGCCGGTCCCCGATTCGAAGAGATTCATCGATGATGGTTCCTGGAATAAGCTGTTCCACGAATTTCCGTTCTTTGGCAGAATACGGTGTGCCCAAATCGAAATACAGTGTTTGTGGTTTGTGAAGATAATGCCAGGCTACGTAGGAATCGATGCCGCCTGAGAATAGAAGTATTGGTGTCTTCATTTCTTCTCCAATCCGTGCACATAGTCATTGATTGACAGTCTTCCTGCCTTAACAAGATGTGCATCGATATGTGTATTCCAACAACAACCAGGACAATGTGCAGTCACGAGTTCCTGGTGTTCTTTAGAGAAGTCTTCAAATGTTTGGGATATGTCCGTGATTTTGAATCGATGTGACAGTTGGAAGTCGTCGCAGGCATGAACTGTTCCATCACAGTCGATGGTCAACCATGCTGGAAAGTTTTCTTCCAACGCACAGTTCCAAGACATGTTTTTTAAGATACTGAAATCATGTCTGGAGACGATGTCCAGGAAAGGTCGACTGGAATGGCACAGATACCCTCGATTTTTCAAATCCAGGACTTCCTCCAGTATTTCTTGTAATGCGGGATAATCGATGCAACGAAAGATCAATTGATCTGTCCTTGTATTGGAACGAGTCTTTGCTCCTGGTTGGTGTCGATATGGGTGAATGAAATCGAAGAACACCCAAATTCCCCTAGAAGTCATGCGTCTGATAAAATCAGGAAGTTCCTGGAAATTCTCCCTCGTCAACGTTGCAATGGCAGCAACATCCCGAACATTACTTCCCAAGGATTGGAAATACTGGAGAGATTCGACTGTCCTAGACATCTTTCTTTCACTATCACTTCCAATCGGAACCATATCATGGGACATGCTAATGCTACGAGCTCCGTTGTTATACAGTATTCGCAACTTTTCGTGAAATGATGGAACACAACCAGAAGTAATGATGGTTGTATTAATTCCGATGCTTTCGGTAAATCCAACGATGTCTGGAAGTTTATTGAATTCCACCAATGGTTCGGCGCCATAGAACGCTGCGAATTCACAACCCAATTTCTTGAGTTCCCGCATTCCTTGTTTCCAGGCCCACGTTGGGAGACTGTTCTTTATTCCTGTCGCCATCGCGCAGTAATCACATTGTAAGGGACATCTGCGTGACCATAATATCTCAGCCTTAACTATTTTCATGAATTGCTCATTTCGAGACCATGGACATGAATTCAGCCCTGGTCTCTGGGTTTGTTTTGAATCCGCCCCTGACGGCAATCGTTACGGTTTCTGATCCGGGTTTCTCGACACCCCGGCTTTCCATACAAAGATGTCGAGCCCGCATGAAAACTCCAACGCCTTTAGGATTGAGGTGTTCCATAAGACAATCAGCAATTTGTGCAGTAAGACGCTCTTGTACCTGAAGTCTTCTGGCAAAGATTTCTACAACTCGAGGCATCTTACTGAGACCGAGAATCTTTCCATTTGGGATATACGCGATGGACGCCGTTCCGATGATGGCTGCAAGGTGGTGCTCACAGAAAGAATAGAATGGAATATCTTTCACGATCACCATTTCATCATAGGCTTCTCCACCGTCTTCAAACACTTTCATGATCTCCGCAGGATCTTCCCGATATCCTTTCGTCCAGAATTTCCATGCTTTCAGAAATCGTTTTGGTGTCTCTTGGAGGCCTTCCCTGGAAGGATCTTCTCCTATGAACTGTAGAAGCCGTGTGACAATATCCTCGGCGGATTTCTCTTCCGTACCCTCCCATGGAAAAACGACCCATTCATTAAGAAGACCTCTTCCAAAAGAAGTTCCTGAACAGAGCATGAGATAATTTTTGAATGAGGGGGTAAAAGGTTTCGCATACAACGCAAAGAACGTTTGATTGGGGTATAATTTTCGGGTAGTTCCAGAATCAATGATGTCGTCAACAATTACGTTAGCGTTCTCTGGATAATCCATAATAATGCAATCGGGACGGAAACTTTTTAAAAGATATGCAACAGGTACACCTCCTCGAGGAACTGGATAAAGACGCGCTTTATCCGGCAACCTAGATGCAAGGTCTTTCGCAACGGCGTATACTTCATCATGCGTCAAATAGACGCAATCTTGCATAGGTTTTTGCATGGAAATCCTTCCTGGTCAATGACCGAATTCCGCCCGACTTTTTACGTGGGACGTATCAGGAACATTATATTCTCGGCTGCGTTTTTCTTCAAGCTGTGCAGGAGTTAGTAAGGGGGGTGGCGGGTAGAGTTTCTCGAATTCCCTGGATTCCTTGAACGACAGGTATTTTCCATTCAATTTCACTGGAAATCTTGTCCTTGGCATAAAAAGGTCCTTTCACATTCGTTTTTGTAAATACAAGTTTCTTGTGGTAAGGAAACAGTGCGGGGTATTGACACCCCGCACTCATTGACGCTGCCGAAACCGGCTTCGATGAAATTACTTGGTTACTTTGGCGGTGTATACGCCCTTCTTGTCCTGGACGATTTCAACACCGTTCTTGTCTTCCAGGTGTTTGAGGTGGGATTTGAAACGAGCTTTCGCTTTCGCGGCGCCGCTGGAGAATTCTTTGTCGAATGCCGCGATGGCGGCGTCTTCCGTGGTTCCTTTCAGGAACAGTTCGTCCATGAAACCGGCCTGGGTGCCTTCGAAACAACCGAGAGCCGTTCGAGGACCTTCGCGTTTCGGAGCCTGGCGTTTCGGAGCGTTGGGATCTTTTTCTTTCTTGGGCTTGTCCTTCTTGCTTTTCTCGGCCGGCTTGTCTTCTTTTTCTTCGGGGATGTGTCCGAGAAGTTCGAACTTCTCCAGATATTCCCACGTCTCGGCGCCGAGGTCTTCCTTATCTTTGGCGGCGAGTTTGGAGCTGAATGCATTGGTTTTGGGATCCATTCCGATCAGCCCAGCGGCTTTGCCGATTGCTTCCTGGAGAACGGTGTCTTCAGCTTCGACGTCAATCACGTCATCATCTTCGAGGCCCAGGATTTCGTTGAGAACTTCGGCAACCTTGACGGCGTCTTCCCGAACAAACTCGGGACCGGTTTCTTTTACTTCTTCTTTTACCTCATTCTTCTTTGCCATGGTAATTCCTCCATTTTCCCTCGGGGGTTTTATGAGCTTTTCCGAGAGCTCAGAATTTAGTACATCTTGTAGAATTTAAGTTATAAAATAGAACAAGTCTAAAATCAAGTTATTTCTTTTCTTATCGTATTCCCAAGATCTTATGGAGTTGCAAACTGAGTTTATATCCATGCTTCTTGCAAAGTTCCACCGCATACGCCATATTTCTTGCAGTATCTTCTGTACTCCCATCTACACATATTGGTTGTAACCAAACTTTATTACTGTGCCCTTCCATCCGAAGTTCTTTTCCTTCTTTTACAAGCATTTTCAGAGCATCGATTTTTTTGATTTTTACTTGATGCCCCTCTTTAGGAGAAACAACGATGGTCGTTTCGTGCAACAGCCCGGAAAATTGAAAAGATCCGTCGAATGGGTCTATTGTTCCATTCGTTTCTACCTGATATTTCAGGTATCGTTTGGATTCCGAATTCAAGGCGCTCATGACCAAACTAAAATCTTGTAGAAACGGTTCCCCACCTGTGAACACAATCAATCTGATTTCCGGATAGTCTTCTAACTCATTCAAAATTCTACGAGCTAATTCTTTAGGAGTCATCGTACATACTATGGAATCATGATCTGTGTCACAGAAGGAGCAATGTAGATTACAACCAGCAAAACGAACAAACACCGCCGGTGTTCCTGAATAAGGACCTTCTCCTTGAATAGATGTAAATACCTCTCGAACTCTCAACAACATTATCTCCTCCATTCTGCAACACTGGTTGCTGTTTCCCAGACCCGAACTGAATGCACTGAAACAAAAGAAAACGCAAGCATCTGTACAAGTTGGGAGCCGATGTAAACGGCCATGTTTTCTGCTGTTGGATACCATGGGAACTTGATTATTTTTGCGTACCCATCAACGTACCTGGTGAGAGGATCACCTTCATACAGAATTAAGGCGTGATCCCAGTCCCCGATAACTTCTTCAATGTATTGTTTCACCTCCTTAAAATCCATGATCATTCCAGTCTCGTTGGTTTCCCCTTCCAGAGTTATTTCGAATCGGTAACTGTGGCCGTGTACATATTTGCAGGCACCGGGATGTCTGGGAAGACGATGAGCGATTTCTGCTGTGTATTCTTTGGTTATGAGTATCATTCTGTTTCCTCCTTCTTTTTCTTAGGATATTTATGGTGCCAAAAACTCGCTACGTAAGGAGAACCTGATTCCAGATGTTGAATAACACAAACTTGTTGGTGAACGCTGTACGCACCTTCTCGAACCATGATCGGTGCCACTCGGATAAGATTCTTTTGTTTCTCGGCGTCGTTCTGATTTAAGGCAAAAAAGGCGGTTACATGCGATAATTTTCGTTTCTCTTCGCTCACATCTTGAGCTGTAAGGGTCACGTTGTCCTTGTGCCCTGTTCTCGTGCTTTGAGTCACGGTAATGAGGAGGCATTTGCGTTCCTGACTCAAACGCCGTAATGCCTTCCATCTATCGTTTTCTTGGTGCCGGGCGTCTCGTTGGCCGTTATCTTCTACTGCCATGATATCTGCATAATCAAGAAGAACAACGTCTGGGACAAAACTTTCCATCTCTTCCCATCGATCCAAGACACGCTCAACACCACGTACGTTAAGAGTTGAGTTTGGGTATGTTGCTAATCGAAATCGTTTCGTTGCCTTGTGTCGTCGAGCCCATCGAACAGCTTTATCATACGCCTCGTTCCAGTGTAACGGTTCGCGTTCCTCTTGCAATGTCCACCAGACAGAACCTTTGAATTTTTGTGGATTCTTTCGATAACATTTCGAACATGGTGTGTGCATCTTGATATCTGTTTCTAAATCATACGGTATTCCTGTATAAGAATCAATTACCGCAGTCTTTGATGCTTTATTGAATGGGCAATCCCCGGCCGTTTGATTGATATAACAATCCAGGATAGGAACATTCTGTGCTTGACAATATCTTTTCAAATTACTTTTTCCTGATAACTGTACACCAAGACGTACTAAATAATCGTTCTGAGACAAGTCTCCGAGTTGAAAGATGGCAACGTTTCTTCGTGCTTTCAAAGCCCAAGTTGCTAAATCCATCATCCTCCAAGTTTTGCCTATTTTTTCTCTTCCAAGAAAAGCAATGAAACCTTCTCTGACTAGATGTGGATTGATTATTTCACCGTATGGTCCTGGTAGTAGGAATAAAGGTTCTTCTTTAGATTCGAATGCTGTTTTGAACGCTTGCTTTTCTTCGAATGGGTTTATAACATTACTGACATTGTGTTCGATTTTTTTGTATTTGATAAGCCTATTCTCTGCCTCATCCACCTCACTTTGGCTCAGATATGCTTTGATGTCCTTGACTGTTTCCTCTATAGCACGCTCTCGGAACAGAAGCTGTGCTTGTTCCAAGTAGTAGTCAACATTGAAAGACAACATATCCTGGAAATATGTATCCAATTCCAAGTTTTCCAAGATATTATTGATTGCATCGATTTGTGTAGAAGACAATGTTGCTTGTTTGGATTCGAAGATATTCCAAATTATGTCCTTGGGTGCTTTGCTATACTTCGCTAGATAGTCCTGACACCACCTCGTGATTAGAATTGATGATGGATCCCTTAATAAATTTGGTTGTATGATATCTTGTATGCGTTTAAGGAAGTCGTCATTTACAATCAAACCTGTCAATATTTTTAAATCGATATCCACCTTGGGACGTCGACTTCGAACTAGACTCGACATCATTTCCCTCCTGGGAGTATATCATTCGTAATAACAATCAGGCAATGACAGCCAAGGACTTCCATCAGGAGCACATCCTTTTGGTTGTTTTCCATCCTTGAGATGTCTAGTTGCTGATTCTTTTAGATGTTGGGAATTATATTTACCTTCCAGAACCCTTACAATTTTATCATCGTTACTTATCAACCAATCAAGAGTTGCTTTCCAACCCCGATTATTATTCCCTACAAGGAAAGAGGATTGCAGCACCTTGGAAAATATTTCTCGCCATTCTCGTAAGGTGGGGTATTCTTTTATTCGGGCATTGAGATGTTTTATTCGGGTACTGGTAAGTCGATGTGCAATTGGAAGGGGTGTATCTTTAACATAATTGTTCCAAAGTCGAAACACATCATCGGGACTTGGAAGAGGATTATTCTTATTGCAGTAAGTATTTTTATTATTAGTACTTAAAGCATTTGTCACCTTGTTTTCCAGGGCCTGGGAAATCGGGTGGGTGGGAAAAACCGGGTGGGTGGGACTTTGTTCTACAGTCCCTCTTTTCCAAATGAAATTGACTTTAATATAGTGGCCAATAATCTTATTGTTGTCATCTTTAGCGACCACATCCTCAATAAGCCCATTCGTCAGTAAGATTTTTTTAGCTCTTTGAATTTTATCGCCACCCCATGACAGTGCTTTTCCAACGTACCCTGTAGTGCATCTGGGACAGTTGGTTTTTTGCCATTTCGCGGTGTAGTAGTAAAACACGTACAAGGCGATCGCATCGGATGAGAATTTATCTTGTTGCAGTAGGATGTCAATTGTTGCTTTAGAAATAACGACAGGTTCTTCGTTGATATCGAAATCAACCATAAGCGTTCCTCCGACAAGGAAAATATTGGGAGGGTGCTACTCTCGAGTTGTCGGTCTCGATTTCGTTCCCACTTGGATCGCGACTTCCAAGCACCCTCTTGATGGGAAAACTTCCAGCAAGCAGAAGTCTAATATATAAGATACTTCTAAAGTGAGTCAAGGTTTTTTATTTTATGTTGTATTTCAAGAACTTCTAGGTGACAGTTTGTCCGATCTTGGTATCGTAATTATCGCCATCCCACCACGCCTCGTGCCCACATCTCGGGCATTTCCATAGAGCGTCAGGTCTGTCCATTTGTTTCATGTACTCGTCTTCGGTCAGGTAGATAATCTCACCATCGTTACAGGCGTGAAAGAGATCACCACAACAGTGAACTCCATATGGGGTTGGGGTTCTTGATTCCCTCAGTTTCATTTGTTCCATCCTTTCAGCCCAAGTTCTCGCATTAGGGCGTTTGCGTCGTCCTGTTTCATATCCCCAGGATCGTTGTCTTGAGTAAGTTCCAAGTTGACTGCTTCGATACCTTGTCTGCAAAGTGAATCTGTCATTCGATCAGCAGTTTCTTGAGCGGCATCTTCGGAATCGAATAGAAGAAAAACCCTTTGATAATGTTGAGCTAATAATTGGGTTTGTTCTGCCTTGTATCCAGTTCCAAATGTACCTAA
>CAYVXJ010000016.1:0-51915 GCA_964454815.1 uncultured Candidatus Cloacimonadota bacterium
CGTATCCTCAGCTCGTGCGTCAGCCATCTTTCTTCTTTCTTCTTTCTTCTTTCTTAATTCACCCCCCACACAATTCCCTTGACTAATCCCGCTCTTACAGGAATTTGGATAGACTGAGAAAAACTAAATAAGGATTTCCGGATGCTAAAAGCCAAGATCTTCGTTCAACTCAAGGCGAGCGTGCTTGACCCGCAGGGTAAAGCCGTCACCAATTCTCTTCACAGCCTGGGATATACCACGGTATGCGATACCCGGGTAAGCAAATACATCGAGCTGACCCTGGATGAGGACGACCCTCAGAAAGCCGAACAGACGGTGCACACTATCTGTGACAAACTGCTGGCAAACCCCAATACGGAAAGATATCACTTTGAGATAGTGAAGAGTGATGAGTGATGAGTGAAGAATTAAGAAAGAAGAAAGAAGAAAGAGGACCGCTGACGCGGAGTGAAGAGTGCAAAGTGAAGAGTGAAGAGTGGCTGGCGCACAGGCTGAGCTTGCGGACGCTTCGCGATATCCGAGATTCCGTCATTCCAGCGACCGGGGTCCCCGGTAGACAACTTGTTGGTTGCTGGGGTGGAAAGGCTGGTATCCAGCAGTTCTCTATCCCTACGCCCGTCATTCCAGCGAAGGCTGGAATCCAGCAGATCAACATCCACGCACCTGTCATTCCAGCGAAGGCTGGAATCCAGCAGTTCACTATCCACGGAGTGGATTCCGCTTTGATGAGTGAAGAAAGAAGAAAGAAGAAAGAAGAAAGATCGCTGCCGCGTCCGGCTCTGGCAAGGAGCCTTTGATGCGAGTCAGTGTGATCACCTTTCCGGGCTCCAATTGCGATGCCGATGCTCTGGAAGCCTTTGCCCTGCGTGGGCATCAGACGAAGTCCGTCTGGCACAAGGACACGGATCTGGGCGCTCCCGATCTGCTGATCCTACCGGGGGGATTTAGCTACGGGGACTACCTGCGCTGTGGCGCTTTAGCCCGGTTTTCTCCCATTATCAACGAAGTATATCGACACGCGGAAAAGGGCGGGCTGATCCTGGGGATCTGTAACGGATTTCAGATCCTGACGGAACTGGGCTTGCTCCCCGGAGCGCTGATGATGAATCGCTCGCTCCGCTTTATCTGCGATCACCAATATATAAGGGTCGAGACCTCCGCTTCCGCCTATACGCATGGTATCGAAGCCGGAACCGTCCTGGACATCCCCATCGCCCACAAAGAGGGCAATTACTTTATCGATGCTGCCGGGCTGGCGGAGCTGCAGGCGCAAGACCGAGTGGTCTTCCGCTACTGTGACGCCGCGGGGAAGATAAGCCCCGAAGCCAATCCCAACGGAGCCATAGACAATATCGCCGGGATCTGCAGCGAGAACCGCCGCATCCTGGGGATGATGCCGCATCCGGAACGCGCCGCGACCCCCGCGGTCACCAGCCGGGACGGCTTACGCATCATCGAGGCAGTGGAAAGCTATTTTGAAAGCTGTCTTTGATCTGCTCTTCCCTCCCGTATGCCTGGTCTGCCATGCGCGGACGCAGGACAGCGGAGACGTCCTTTGCCCCGAATGCCGGGAGCAGCTGGCGTTGGTCGAGAGCGGATATTGCCCCAAATGCGGAACCCCGATGCAGGACGAGATCTGCGAGACCTGCATGCACGGGGCGCTGAACTTTGACTTTTCGCGGAGCATCCTCCAATACGGAGAGGTGATCCGCAGCCTGATCCACCGGATGAAATATTCCGGAAGTCGCCGGAGCGCGCGCCGGATCGGCGGGATCATGCGGGAATACGTGCGCGACAACAAGGAATACCGGGGCTTTGACCTGGTCACCGCCGTTCCCCTGCACCGCGTGCGCCGCCGGGAACGCGGATACAACCAGTCCGAGCTGCTGGCGCGGGAAGTGGCGCAGGAACTCGGCATCCCTTATCGGGAGACTGCCGGACGCCGCTATTATACCCGGAGTCAGACGACCCTGAGCCGTAGCCAAAGGCTGCAAAACCTGAGCGGCGCGTTTCGCCCCCTCAAGGCGGATAAGTTTGCCGGCAAAAGGATCATCCTCGTGGATGACGTCTTTACGACCGGAACGACGGTGAGCGAACTCGCCGGATGCCTCAAACAAGCCGGCGCGCAGAGCGTCGCGGTACTTACAGCCTGCAGGGCGGGATAAGAATGTTAAAGACAAGAGAATATCAGGATGTCCGGGTGACGATCAGCCCGGATGAAGTCTCCGAAATGATCGAAAAGGTCGCCCGCTTTATCGTGGAACGCCATCTGGCGCCCGCGGGGATCATGTTCTTCGAATCCGTGCGTCCGCTGCACGGGATCGGCGCTCAGGCGATGTACTTCGTTCTGCCTTTTGCCGAGATCATCTTTGACTCGGCGAAGTATCAGCGCTTTGCTCTGATGCTGGAAGACGGGGAAAACCTGAAAAAGCTGATCAGCCGGATCGACGAACTGGACGAGGAAATGAACCGGGAACGCCGGGAAAAGGCGAGGATCAAGCGCAAACGCCGCGCCAATCAACGCCGTGAGCTCTTTTACCGAATATTTAAGATAAAACCAAAAAACAAAGCTGAATAAGCGGAGGAATATATGCAATATGATGAAAAACGCCTCACGCGGATAGTCGCCACGGACTGTGGCAGCACCACGACGAAGGCTATTTTGATCGAGTGGGTGGACGGCGAATTTCGCCAGACCATCCGCGGAGAAGCTCCCACAACTGTGGAAGCCCCTCTGAACGACGTCACCAAAGGCGTAGAAAACGCCACTCAGGAGCTGGAAGAACTTGCCCGGCTCAAGTATAAGAACCCCAATATCAAGTTCATGGAAGACGGTAAGTTCGTTATTCCCCGCCGGGGTGACGTGGGCGTCGATGCCTATGTCTCCACCTCCAGCGCCGGAGGCGGATTGCAGATGATGGTGACCGGCGTGGTCGCCACCATGACCGGGGAAAGCGCGGAGCGTGCCGCTCTCGGAGCGGGCGCCATCGTGATGGACCTCATCGCCTCCAACGACAAACGTATGAACCATGAAAAGATCGAGCGGATCCGCCAGCTACGTCCGGACATGATCCTGATGGCAGGCGGAGAAGACGGCGGAACGATCAAGCACGTCGTGGAAATGGCGGAGCTGGTCGCCGGCGCGGATCCCCGCAGCCGTCTGGGCGCAAACAAACTCCCGGTCATCTATGCCGGAAACAAGGATGCCCAATCAGCGATCACCGATACTCTGGGTGAAAAGGTCGATCTGATGCTCACTGATAACCTGCGTCCCAAGCTGGAGCAGGAAAACCTCGGTCCCGCGCGCGATAAGATCCATGACCTGTTTATGGAACACGTGATGAAACAGGCTCCCGGTTATGACAAATTGATGGAATGGACCAAGGGACCTGATCATGAGAACGTCCCGATCATGCCGACCCCCGCGGCGGTGGGAAACATCATGCAGGCGATCGCCAAAGATGAGAACATCGAAGTCGTGGGCGTCGATATCGGCGGAGCCACGACGGACGTATTCTCCGTCTTTACCGAGGACTTCGTCTTTAACCGCACGGTGAGCGCGAACCTCGGCATGAGCTACAGTATCTCGAACGTCCTGGCATCCAGCGGGCTGGACAACATCCTGCGCTGGGTCCCCTTTGACATCGACGAGAGCGCGCTGCGAAACATGATCAAGAACAAGATGATCCGCCCCACGACCATCCCTTCCCTGCTGGAAGAGCTGGTCCTGGAACAAGCCATCGCCAAGGAAGCTTTGCGTCTGGCTTTTGAACAGCACAAAGAATTTGCCGTGACCCTCAAAGGGACACAGCGTCAGCGCGACATCTCCGAAGCATTTAGCCAATCGACCTCCGGAAACACGATCGTAAACCTGATGACCCTAAACCTGCTGGTCGGCAGCGGTGGCGTGCTCTCCCATGCTCCCCGCCGGCACCAGAGCGTGATGATGATGATCGATGCCTTCCTTCCCGAAGGCGTGACCCGCCTCGCGGTCGATAGCATCTTTATGATGCCGCACCTGGGCGTGCTCTCCGAGATCAGCACCAAAGCTGCGACGGAAGTCTTCCGCAAAGACTGCATGGTCTATCTCGGCACCTGCGTCGCACCGGTCGGCAAAGGCAAGATGGGCAAGCCTTCCCTCTATGCCAAGCTGGAGCTTCCCGGCGGCAAGGTCTGGGAAGAAGACATCCCCTTCGGCGAAGTGCGCCTTATCCCCTGCGGGGAAGGCGAAGTCGCCAAAGCCACCCTCAAAGCCGCTCCCGGCTTGTGGCTGGACAAGGAAAAGAACCGTGAACTCACCTGCGATCTGCATGGCGGAGTCGTCGGTATCGTCCTCGATACCCGCGGTCGCCAGCCCTTCGTGCTCCCCGTCGATGCCGCCAGCCGCGTTCCTCTGCTCAAGAAGTGGATGAAAGAGCTGCAGGCTTACCCCGAATCGATACTGGTATAAGGAGGAAAAGATGGGACAATCATATTCAGCCGGACTCACAGTCACCGATAGCATCATCCTGCGTAAAGAGCGCATCCTTCCCCTCAAGGGACAGGTCCTCGTCAAAAAAGGCGATAAGGTCAAGGGCGAAGACGTCGTTGCCGAAACCCTGCTCCCCGGAAAGGTCGTGCCTCTGAACCTGGCAAATAAACTGGGAGTCACTCCCGGACAGCTCGAACAGTATATCAAGATCAAGCCCGGACAGGCTTTGACCAAAGATACCGTCCTCGCCGAGACCAAGGGTCTCTTTGGCTTGGGGATCATGAAGAACGAGGTCAAAAGCCCGCTCGTCGGCGAAGTCGAAAGCATCTCTGCCCTTACCGGTCAGGTGCTGCTGCGCGAACCCCGCATCCCCGTCCAGGTCAAAGCCTTTATCGACGGCATCGTCAGCGATGTGGTCGAAAATGAAGGCGTGATCATCGAAAACAAGAGCGCCTACATCCAAGGCATCTTTGGGATCGGCGACGAGACCACCGGCAAGATCCAGGTGCTCGCCAAAGACCCCATGGACGAGGTTGGTCCCGCTCAGATCAGCGAGGCGCAGCGCGACGAGGTCATCGTCGTGGGTAGCTTCGTCAGCCATGCGGTGATCGAGACCGCCGTCAAACACGGCGTCCGCGCGATCATCACCGGCGGTATCGACGATCAGGATCTCAAACGCCTCCTGGGCTATGACATCGGCGTGGCGATCACCGGACACGAACGCATCGGCTTGACCATCGTCTGCACCGAAGGATTTGGCAAGATCAAGATGGCGGACAAGACCTTTGAACTGCTCAAGCGCTTCGAAGGGAGCAAATGCTCCATCCACGGCAGGACGCAGATCCGCGCCGGCGTTATCCGCCCCGAGATCATCATCCCGCTGGAGTTTAAAGATGAAGAGCTCGTCGTTCCGGATGCCAAGCTCCCGATCCTCGAGCCGGGCGCTTTGATCCGTATCATCCGCCAGCCGAACTTCGGACGCATCGCCAAGGTCGTGGAACTCCCGGAAGAACTGACCAAAGTCGAATCTGAGACCCTGGTGCGTATCCTCATCGCCGAATTCAGCGATGGCACGAGATTTAGCATCCCCCGCGCCAACGTCGAAGTCATCGACGACTAAACTACTACAGAACCCCATAGAGATAAAAAAGTCCGCCCGAAAGGCGGACTTTTTGTTTTGCGTCAAGTTCCTCAGTGAACAGTGACGGTGGTCAATAGGTGTAGCCTTCGATCTCGGCTTGGAGATAATAGAGCCATTGATCGGATGCGGCTTCGGCGAGATCATCCTTGTTCGTAAGCGGGATCTCGTAGGTGCCCATATTGGTCAGAAGGTCGATCAGTTCCTGTTCGACTGCATATTCTTCCTCGGCGATCTCATCCTCGGTAAGGTCATAGTAATAAATGTAGTCCTCAAAGCCATCCCAGCAGGCGTTGATCTTATCCAGATACAGATCACAGAAATAGCCCGCGTCAGGCTTGGGATCATAGCCACCCTCGATCAGGGTGTCACAGGTCGCCAGGTCACCCCCGGCTACGAGGGCAGCCCAGAAAGAGGCGGCAGGAGTGGCTTCCTCCGCGCTAAGAATCAGCGGCAGAGCGAGGAACACAAAAAGTAAAAGGACTAAGGCTTTATTCATGGTTATACTCCTTTGGTTTTTCTTCTGCGGATAATATAGACGAAGGACAAAGGTTGTCAATGACAATTATCCGCGCGAGAGACGTCCATCCGCAGCGCTATCAGTAAAAAAAGAAAAAGCCCGGGCAGTTCTGCCCGGGCTTTCATATACTTTTCTGCGGCGTGAGCCGTCAACAAACAGGCTTCAGAGAAGCTTATTTGTTCTTTTTGTGACGATTCTTGCGCAGGCGTTTTTTCCGCTTGTGGGTAGCGATCTTATGGCGTTTTTTCTTCTTTCCGCACGGCATATCGATACCTGACTTTATTTGGTCTTAAGATCTACCACGGAGCCCTTGAACTCGCGGGAGAATTTGAAGGTCGGAACGGTGCGGGCGGGTACGGGAACCTTCTCGTCTGTTTTGGGATTGCGGCCAACGCGGGGCTTGCGGGTCTTGAGCTTGAAAGTGCCAAAACCGCGGATTTCGATATGATTGCCCTGGCTGAGGCTATCCTTGATGGATTGCAGCAGGGAGTCAACGACAACACCGACGTCCTTACGAATGATTCCGGTGTTCTCCGAGATGATCTTTACTAAATCTGCTTTAGTCATGTCCTTACTCCTTGGTGAATTTATTATACTCTGATAAAGCGTTCTGCGTATTAAAGTAATAAAGTATTCAAAAATATCAGCTTAGGAATATGTCAAGGAAAAAATGCACCCAAGATCGACGTATGCGGAGGTTAATCCACTCTATTACAAGCCATTAAGCTACCTATTTGTCCAATCTCCACAGGCTAAAAAAAGCACAATTGGTTTGCGGTATCTATAAGTCTCGCCTATATTTATATCAGAGACAAAGAATAGACAAAGGAGAACATCAGCATGTCCCTCAGTATAAACTCTGCCGCGGCGGAATTCCTCGACGAACTTCCCGACAAAGATAAAAATGATATGAACGTCCTTCTGGATTGCGTCAGAAATACCGGTATCCCCTGCGAAGCCCGCTACTATCAAAAGATCATCATGATCGTCCGGGATGGGGTCGAGATCATCGGCATCTCCCCCCGCAAAAGCTACCTCAGCCTCTACCTGATGAACCTCGAGGCCAAAAAGTTCCTCCCCGCTCTGGGCAAGGTCAACGACGGCAGAGGCTGCGTCCGGATCAAGAAGATCTCTGACATCGACCTCAAAGTGCTCACTGAAATGCTTGCCTTCATGCTCGAAGCGAAAGTGAACTGGTATGGCAACGTGATCAAGTAAAAAAAGTAAGCGGAGCATCTATCGTAGTTATCAATACTTAACGCTTATCGTCCAGTTTACCCCGATATTTTAGCTTGACTAATTATTTGGACTGAATATCCTGTCTTCGTAATTAAGTTTTACTGACCTTACGGAGGCAAGATGAAACTGAACAAGGCTAACAAAGTCGAGCATGAGGCGGGATCGGTCTATGCCTGGTTTGAGACCGGCAAGCTGATCATCGAGTGGCAGGGCAGGAGGGTAAGCCTGCTGGACAATATTGGGGCGAGGTATCTGCATGAACTGCTGGTGCATCCTTGGGAGCGGATCGGGAGTCTGGAGCTGCATCTGCGGTATTTCGCGGGGCAGTTTGCGAGCCATCGGGGCGGCGAGGAGCGGCTCCGGGATAAGGCAGCGGGAGGGAATGAAGCACCGATCGCGATGACGGACAGGAAGACGATCCTGGCAGTCTTGGCGCGCTTGAGGGCGATCGAAGCAGAGCTGGTTGAGACAGAGGACTGGAACGATCATGGGCGCCGAGACGATCTCCTGGAGGAGCGGGACGGGCTACAGCGATACCTACGCGAGACGCTGACCGAGGGAGGGAAGATCCGTTCCTTTGGCGACGGCATCGGCAACATCCGTTATGCGGTATTCCGTTCCCTGCATCGGGCTTTGGAGCGGATCAGCCGGCAGGATGAGGAACTGGGGCGGTATCTGGGCAAGTGGATCCGGATCCGGGAACCTTTGGGCTATCTCCCTCAGCCGGAGAGCTAAAGGGATCAATCTTGGAGGCGTTTATGATCGCGATAGCTGATCACGGCGGCGCTGGCGAGGAATCCCGCGGCAACCACGAAAACGACCTGATAGCCAAAGAAGTGCATCAATCCCAGCCCTAGGACGGGAGCGATCAAGCCCCGCACCCCGGTCATGGTGACGTGCACGCTTTGATACATGGCAGCATCTTCCTTTCCGGCGAAGAATATCGAGCTCATGTTCCAGGCGATGTTTATCCCGGTCATCGCCAGTCCGAAGATCGCGTAGGCGACGAAGACGAGAATGGTCGAGATTGTCTGATTGCCGGCAAAGAGGCTGGAGATGATGATCAGGAGCGGAAAGAACATCAGGGTTCCAAAGGAAAGGGAGATAAAGCGGAAGGGGTGCAAGCGGTCGTGAAGCTTTCCCAGAGCCGGGGAGAGGAAGAGCATCCCTGCCTGAGAGAGGATGCCTTTGGAGAGGAAATTCGCGGTGTAGGTGAGATCCAGCACATCCACCAGATAGATGGGGATGACGGGGGTCATCATGATGAAGCCCATGCCGTAGATGCTAAAGCTGCGTTCGAAGGCGGCAAACTGCTTATTCTCCTTCAGGAGCTGGACGCTACGGCGGACAGGCTCGCGAAATGCCTGACCGAACGAAAGCTCATCCTTATTATCACAGGGTTCCACCGGCAGCTTCACCCGGGAGAGGAGCACGCAACTGATGAAGCCGGCGATCCCCGTCGCAAAGAGGATCCAGCGATGGAAACCGTCCTGAGTGTCCAGCAATCTGCCCCCGATGAAGGTGACGATCACGGAGACGAACATCCCCAGGGAGATGGTATAGCCATAGACCTTTGCCCGGCGGGTATTGTCGATATTCTTCTGATAGATGCTGTTCTGAGCGGGGATGAGGATGGAATTTGCGCTGTAGAGCAGAGCAAGGAGGATCAGATATTGGTTCATTCCGGCGATCCAGAGCCCAAAGCCGAGGGTCAGCCTGCCGAAGATCCCTGCCAGGATAAAGTAGCGGGATTTGTGGCAGGAGCGCTCGAAGACGCGTCCCATCCAGATGGAGAGGAAATTGGTCACCGGCCAGATCAGGGTCATGGCGAGGATCTGCCAGTCTGCCGCGTGCAGGGCTTTGCGGGCAATGATGTCCTGCGTCTGGCCAAAGCTCTGCACGAAGCCGTTGAAGAGGCTGGCGAGCATGAGCAACCAGGCGGTCTGTCTTTCCGGATGGGGGAGGTTTTTGAGACGCAGCATCAGATCAATATATCCTATAGTCTTTTGATGTCAGAACCTGTGAGACGCGAATAATGTCAAGAGCTTATCCCCGCGTCCTTTTCGGCAACGAGGCGCAGGTAATCCCGCAGGATGGAGATCGCCGCTTCGAACTGCGCCATGTAGTCCAGATGAGCATGCTTCTCCAGCTCGATGATAAGCTTGAGCCCCTTGGTGACGTCAAAACGGAAGGGATACTTCAGGGTTGAAGTAAAAGCGAGCAGGAGCTTCTTCGGGGGAAGCGAGGTCTCCCGGAACTCGATGCTGATCTGCTGATTGCGCACCTGGCAGGTTTGCAGATCCGCACCCGTCGTGAGCAGTTTGAGGCGGAACCAGAGCAGCAGCCAGCGGGCTTTATCGGGAACCCTGCCAAAGCGATCGCGCAGTTCCAGCTCCATATCGTCCAGACTCTCATAGCTTTCTGCTTCGCTGATGCGGCGATAAATGCGCAGACGTTCCTCATCGTCATCGATGTAGTCTGCGGGGAGATAGAGATCGACCTCGGTCTTGAGAGCCGGCTTGAGGGGAACCGTCTCGGCAGAGCGCAGAGGCTCCGTCGAACCGCTTTCGGCATGTTCGATCGCCTGCCCGAGGAGTTTGTTGTAATAGTTAAATCCGATGGATTGGATCACGCCGCTCTGTTTGATCCCGAGGATGGTGCCCGCGCCGCGCAGCTCGAGATCGCGCAGGGCTACCTGGAATCCGGCGCCGAGATAGTCGTATTGGGTGAGGGCTTCCAGCCGGTGCCGGGCATCGGAGGTCGTGCTCTTGGGGATGAGCAGATAGGCATAGGCACGGCGGTTGCTCCGCCCCACTCGGCCGCGCATCTGATAGAGCTGGGCAAGTCCGAAGGTATCGGCACGGTCGATGAGGATGGTATTGGCATTGGGGATGTCGATCCCGTTTTCCACGATGGTGGTGCTGATCAAAACCTGATATTCGCGGTTCATGAAGGCATCCATGACGTTCTCCAGATGATGTTCCGGCATCTGGGCATGCCCCACTCCGAAGACCACGTTCGGCATTGCCTCGCGGAGTTCCTCGGCGACCGTCTCGATCGTCTGGACGCGGTTATGAATAAAGAAGACCTGTCCTCCGCGATCCACTTCCCTGCGGATCGCGTCCTTGATCACCTCGATATCCCGCGGGGTGATGATGGTGCGGATCGGCAGACGCTCCTTGGGCGAGGTCTGCATCAGGGAGATCTCCTTGAGCTTTGCCAGAGCGAGATTGAGGGTTCGGGGGATGGGCGTCGCGGACATATAGAGAGTATCGACGTTGGACTGGAGCCGCCGCAACTTTTCCTTGTGACGAACCCCAAAGCGGTGTTCCTCGTCGATGATCAGGAGTCCGAGCTTGCGGAAACGCACGTCGGCGGAAAGCAGGCGATGCGTCCCGATCGCGATGTCGATCTCACCCATGGCGATGGCGACGAGATCCCGCGAGACCTGCGCCGGACTGCGGAAACGGCTGAACATCGAGATGCGCACCGGGTATTGCGCCATCCTTTCGCGGAAGACGCGGTAATGCTGCTCCGCCAAAAGGGTGGTAGGAACGAGAACCGCGACCTGGTATCCGGAGCAGACGGCTTTGAAGGCAGCCCGGATCGCGACCTCGGTCTTGCCAAAGCCGACGTCACCGCAAAGCAGACGCTCCATCGGCACGGGAAGCTCCATATCGGCTTTGATCTCGGCAGTCGCCCGCGCTTGATCGACGGTGTCCTCATAGATGAAGGATTCCTCGAGCTCGGCTTGCCAGGCTGTATCCGGCTGATGCTCGATCCCGGGTCGGTTCGACCGCTCGGCATAGAGCTTGACGATATCCGCGGCGATCAGCTCGATCTGCTCTTCCGCTTTCTTGCGGGTATGCGACCACTTGGCGGATCCAAGCTTGTTCAGGACGGGATTTGCGCCTTCTTCGGCGATGTATTTCGAGAGTAGCTGCAATTGGAAGGTCGGGACATAGACGCGGTCATCGCCCGCATAACGAAGCACGAGGCACTCGACGTCCTGTCCGTCCAGCCGGATGATCTGCAAGCCTTCGAAGACCCCGATCCCGTGGTCGATATGCACCACGTAGTCACCGGGCTTGAGGTTTTCGTAGTCCACGATCTCCTCACCGGGAGAATAGCGGGGTGTATAGCGTTTGCGTTTGTAGCGATTGAAGATCTCGTGATCGGTAAAGAGTTCCAGCCCGCCATCTTCGAGGAAGAAGCCTTCATGGAGCACTCCGAGGTAATGATCCGGATCCTGGGCGTAGTCCGCCAGCAGCTCCCGCATTCGCTTGCTCTGGGAAGGATTGTCAAAGAGCATCAGGCTGTAGATGCCTTGCTCCTCGTTCTCCTTCAGGCGCTGGCTCAGCACTCCGAGATCGGCGTTGATCACCGTCGCGCCAGAGACCGGAGCCCGGCGGGGTTCTGCCTTGACGGAGAGGATGAATTCGCTCTGAGAGACGAAGTGGTTCACGGAGCTATTGAGCAGGTGCATGATGTACTGCTCGTCGGCGAGGATCTTATCCGGAGTGGCAATCTTTGCCTTGCCCCGGTTCTTCTTTTCCTTTTTGAAGCCGCTGAGGCATTGCTCCAGGAGCTGTTCGTGCTCCTCAGCGATGTAGGGATAGTTATTCCAGAGGATGATCCGGTCGTCCGCGTCAAAGTAATCGGCAAAGCAGGCAAGCTCGGGGATCAGCAGGCTGTAGTAATTCTCTATCCCCTCAAAGTAGCCGGTTTCGCGGATGCGGCTGATGATCGGCGAAGAGCTCATCACGTCGTCCAGGGAGAGTTCCCGGGCAGGGATCAGGCTCAGCCAGCCGAGTTCGCCCGGTTCAGATCTTTGGGTCGTGGCGGAAAAATGGCGGATGGAGACGATCTCGTCACCATAGTATTCCAGACGCGCGGGCTTTTGCAGGGGTGGAGACCAGACATCGACGATCCCGCCGCGCTTTGCCGCCTGAAAGACCTTGGAGACCTGATAGTCTATCTCGTAGCCCATATTGGCGAGGTCGCGGATCAGATCCTCCGGCGGGTATTCCATGCCTTGGCGGATGATCCGGATATGGCGGCTGAGGTTTTCCCGCGGGGGAAGATAGCGCGCCAGGGTGCGGATCGAAAGGCTATAGACGCCTTTATCCCCTTGCAAGGCATGCAGGATGCACTCCATACGGGTCGCCCGGATCGAATAGTGCGGAGAACGCTCCTCATACGGCAGGATCTCGTAATCCGGCAGGTAAAAGGCGTGATCCCTGCCCAGCAGGACGCAGAGATCGTCCCAGAGGTCTTCGGCGATGATGTCGTCCTGAGAGATCAGGAGGACGTTCTTGCCCGTTCGGCGGTGAAGATGCGCCGCCAGCACGGCACGAGAGGATTGATTGAGGTGATAGTATTGCGCTCGGGTGCCGCTAAGCAGGTCAGCTTCGACCTCGCGGAAGAAATCGGAACGCATCAGGTAAGAATTGATGATGTCGTAAAGCACTTATCTGTCTCCGGGGAGATCGGGGTCTTCGCGGGAGAGGTAGCTCCCCATGATCCGCGCCAGTTTACCTTTGGCAAAGGAAACCGTGACCCGGGCATCGTCACCCTCGCCATCGACGCTGAGGATGGTGCCCTTGCCGTATTCGGAATGATAGACCGTCTGCCCGATCTGCCAATATTTGCGGCTTTCCCGCTGAGTATGGCGAACTTTGGGGATCTTGCGCGGCGCGGTCTGCAAGCCCGGCTCGCTCTCTTCCTTGCCGATCAGCCCGGGAGGAAGCTCGCCGAGGAACATACTGGGTTTGGTGAAATAAAAGCTGTCATAGAGCCGTCGGAACTTGGCATAGCTGAGATGGAGGAGGCGCTTGGCGCGGGTGATCCCCACGTAGAAGAGACGACGCTCCTCTTCGATGTCCTCCTTGGTCTGCATACTCATCCGGTGCGGGAGCAATTCGTCCTCCAGCCCGGCGATGAAGACCACTTCGAATTCCAGCCCCTTGCAGTTGTGCAAGGTCATCAGACGGACTGTCTCCTTTGCCTCGGAAAGCTGATCCAGCCCCGTCTGCAAGGCGACAAAGGGAAGGTAATCCCGCACGGTCGGCGGAGCTTCGTTCTCCTGCAGGAACCGCTCGGTAAACTCGCTCACGGAGCTGACGAATTCCACCAGGTTCTCCGCCCGGGAGACGTCCTTAGGATCCGTGCTCCCGCGGTAAAGCTCGACCCAATTCAGCTCCTCCAGGATGGTCTTGACCACCGTTAGCACCGGGGATCGCTGCGCTAATACCCGCCAGGCTTCGAGCTTGGCGGCGAATTCACCGATCCGCTTGCGGGCAGCGGAACCGAGCTCGTCTATCGCCTCGTAGTTTTGCAGCGCTTGAAAGACGGATGAGCGGGAACGATTGGCAAAGCCGATCAGGCGGTTCACCGAGGTCTGCCCTATGCCTCGGGGAGGTTCGTTGATTACCCTCAGCAGAGCTTCGTTATCGGCGGGATTTGCCAGGATGGCGATATAGGCGATGAGATCCTTGATCTCCTTGCGTTGGTAGAAATATAGCGAACCGACGATGCTGTAGGGGAGCTTCGCCTGCATGAAGGCGTATTCGAAGACGCGAGACTGAGCATTGGTGCGATAGAGCACCGCGATCTGGCTCAGGGACGTGCCCTTGGCTGCCTCTGCGAGGATCGCCTCCGTGATCCGGGAAGCTTCCTCGTTCTCGTCCTTGAAGCTTTGCAGGTCTGGCTTCTCACCTACGCCCAGCTCAGACCACAGGGCTTTGGAATGACGCCGGCGGTTGTTTTGGATAACGGCATTGGCGAGATCGAGGATCGAGGTCGTCGAGCGGTAGTTCTGCTCCAGGCGGATCGCCTGCACTCCGGGATAGTCGCGCTCAAATTCGAGGATATTGCGCAGTGTGGCTCCGCGGAAGGAATAGATCGCCTGATCGTCGTCCCCCACGACGCAGACGCGATGATGCTCCCGGGCGATCTGATAGACGATCTGGAACTGGGCATGGTTCGTGTCCTGATACTCGTCGATCATCACATAGCGGAACATCTGCTGATACTTGGCGCGAACCTGCTCGTTATCCCGCAGGAGCCTCGCGGTGTAGAGCAGGATGTCGTCGAAGTCCAGGGCTTGGTTCAGCAGCAAACTGCGCTGGTAATAGGTGTAGATATTGAGGAAGCGGCGGAAATAGCCGTCCGAATCTTCGAGCTCTGCCCGCTTTGCCTCGAGATCCTCGGGAAGCTGCAAGCGGTTCTTATACTTGCTGATGGTGTTCATCACCTTGTTCAGCGGGTCCTTGGCGGGGTCAAAGCCATATTCCTTGTAGATCTTTTTGAGGACGGACTTCTGGGCATCGTCATCGTAGATGGAATAGCTCGAGCCAAAGGGGAGATGAGCGGCTTCATAGCGCAGAATACGCGAACAGATCGAGTGAAAGGTGCCGACCCAGAGGCTCTGCACCGGGAATCCGAGTAGTGCCTGCAGACGCTCCTGCAGCTCCTTCGCCGCCTTGTTCGTAAAAGTCACCACGAGGATGTTCCAGGGCGGAACCTTCAGGTCTTGGAGGAGATAGGCACAGCGATGGATGATGGACTTCGTCTTGCCGCTGCCGGCGCCGGCGAGAACGAGGATCGGAGATTCCGTCGTCGTGACCACCAGCTGTTGCTGAGGATTGAGCTCAGGAGGGATCATCGTCTTAGAGGTCGCTAAAGACCAAGGGTCACTTGGCGGGAACCCGCACAAAGATATGGGAGGACTCTCTGCCCTCGAGGCGGCGATCGCCGTATTGCTTCCAGGCAGAGATCTTGTAATAATAGTCACCGGGGAGGACGGAATGCCAGGGCTTTGAACCGTGAACCGCGTGGATCAGGTGATCCGTCTGGTCTGGCGTACTGGTCAGAAGAGTATCGACCACCGCATACAAGGCGTTGTATGCCATTCCGCGCTTGATGTAATAGCCATCCGTCGTGGTGTTGCTATTCGGGGTCCAGCGGAATTCGACGGTCTTGAACTGAAGTCCTGCGCCACTCACGGTCACGGAGATATTGGTCACCGGATCGGGAACGTAGAACTCGTCATTGTGGTCTGCCAGAGGGTCGATCGGATTGCTGCGTCTCAGCCCGCAAGCACTGACCAAGATGAGCAAGAGGATCAAAGCCGGAAATATGCGTCGCATGCCTGCTCCTTAGAACCTGATCTCCACACCGTCCGGGGTCAGCTTGACGGGGGATTTGTAGTACTTTTTCATGATGTTGTCCCAGACCCCGGCATTGTAATCCGAGGTGGACATGACCACGTCGTAGATATTATATGCCCAGATGATGAGTCCCAGCCCGGAAAAGATCACCGCATACTGGTTTTCGGACTGAGCTTTCTTGTAATAGTCCTCGATGATGTCAACCTGGGTCGCGGTCTCGTATTTGCGGTAGAAGCCCATCGCCCGGTCATAAAAGAGCAGCGCCGTGCCAAAGGTGACAATCTCTGCTCCGAGGAAGATCTCGCCTTTGATCGGCTGTTTGGCGGAGAACTGCCCCCACCCCGGGATGATCGCGGATTTGATCATGTTGCTCCCCACCGACTGAGCGTCCATTTCGTAAAGCTGCAGAAGTTTTTGGCGCTCCAGGAAGTCATTGCGGAAGTCCATCCGCTGTTCATAGTCCTGCCAGCCATACTTCGTCGTATCTGAGAATGCGGAGATGTCAAAGCCCTGCGCCATGAGCAGCATGACGAGAGCGAGAAATGCCAGGATCAGGATCGTCTTTTTCATACCTACTTCATCAATGCTTCGGAGATCTTGTTCAGCGGAACGATCGTACGTTCCCTCAGGTTGACCTGCCAGACGTAAAAGAACGTCTCCTGCGGGGTCAGGATGTCATAGCGCGCTTCATATTTGTATTGCCCGGAAGACAGGAGGATCTTCCAGCCGTTATCACGGATCTCATTCTTCTTGTAGCGTTTGCCGAGGGTCGCCAGTTGCGCCTTGATCCGGGTATTGAGGATACCGCCGCCATAGCCGTTGATGATCCGCTGGGTGAAGCCAACCGGGTCACGCTCCGCTTCGATGATGTTTTGCATCAGGGCGATCTTTTGCCCGTATTCGGTTCTGGGCTCCAGGGATTGGGCTTGCTGATAGAGCCGGAGAGCTTCGGCGAATTTCCGCTCCGCTTCAGCCTTCTGGGCATTGTGATAGAGTTCCTCCGCCTGGCGGATGTTAAACTGAACCTGCCGCAGCCGATCCAGCGCCTTGAGCCCCGGCTCATAGTCCGGGATGATCTCAAAGGTCTTGTTATAGTTCAACAGGGCATTGTCAAAGTCCCTCGCGGCGAGATAGGCATCGCCTTTCTTGATGAACAGCGAGGTGATCGAGTTTAGCTTGGCGTCGATCTCCGCCTTCTTGGCGGGATAATATTGGAGGGCAATGCGCAGGAGCTTATCCGCTTCGAGATAGTCCTCTTGCCGGAGCATGCTCTCCGCCTGAGCCTGATAGACGTCCGAGATGCGCTTCTGCAGATCGGCTTTGTCCAGCACGGGATAGCGGTAGAGCTCAAAAAGGATGTTCAAGGCATCGACGTAAAAGGCTTGGGATAGAAGGGTCTCGGCATATTGGACCCGCAAAGGCAGCAGAGGCTTGATCGTCGTCCGCGCCTGGATCTCGAAGGAATTGTCCGGAAAGTTGTCATAGAGACGCTTATAGTCCATCCAGGCTGCTTCTTTATCGAGATAGATGTTCATCGAGAGGGTGATCCGCTTGAGCAGCACTTCCGGGATGAGGGAGGACTGCGGGATCTCCCGGATGATGAGATTGAGATACATCGCGAAGGTCTCATAGTCCCCGGCAGCCTCAGCCAAACCACCGAGATAGCGATAGGTCTCAGCCAGGGCATTGTCCGCGTCTTCGGAATTCGCCAGCTTTAGCAAGCGAATGGTCAGAGGCCAGTTCTGGCGTTCCTTTGCCATCAGCCCAAGCTGGTAATATGCCTCGGAACGGAGCAACTGAGCCCGGGTCACGTTCGCGCCGTTATTGTCTTTTTGGATGATATTATCCAGATCCTCGATCGCGGCGACATAACGCCGGTCTTTGATCATCTGCTCCGGACGGCTCAGGGTGTTCAGCTGACACGCGCTTATTCCCAGCAAGATCAGAGCCGGGATCGCGAGAGTACGCAGGGGTCTAAAGCTGATACTCATGATCCTCCCGGGCGATCTCGAAGAGTGGATCGGGATGCTCACGCAGCGCTGCTTCGAGCTCCGCGGAGATCCCGTGATTGAGCAGGACCTTCCCGATGCCGTAGTCCCTTAGCTTGAGAACTTGATCGGCAGAAGGGTGGAGCGAATCGACAATGACCGTTCCGGCACCGCCAACAAGCCCGGCAATGCAGTCCGTAGTCGCGATATCAGCGGTATAGACGAGGTCACCGCGTTCTCCCCGAATACGCAGAGCGGAAGACTTCATCAGGTTCTTTGCCCCGATCTGGCGGATATTTGGCTCATACCCGAGCAAGTGGTCCGTATCATGGGCACAGATCATGGGGAAGAACTCCGTGATCCGGTCGTGAGTATGTATATGCAAGTCAAAGGGAAACTTCGTCTCAAAAGTGTACATCGCGTGCATGGTGTCAAAGATGAATTCCGGACGTTCGGGGACGAATATCCGCAGCGGCTTCGTCCTGCCTTCGAGGTAGAGCATCTGCAGGAGCATGAAGACCCCCGTCACGTGATCCGGATGATAGTGCGTGATGATGACGCAATCCAGATGGTCTTTGCTAAAGCCATAAGATAACAGCTTCTTGGCGCAGCCTTCACCACAATCGAGGAGGAGATTCGTCCCCTCACTCTCGACGTAGATACTGGCGAGATTCTTATCCCGCAGGGGTATCCCCGGACCTGCACCGAGCAGGATCAGCCTCATCAGGACTTGGACTCCGGTTTGTTCTTGAGTTGGTTGGCAGGGATGGAGACCGGAACTTGATCCAGCTTTCTCCCAAAGCCCAGGAACAGGGCTGCGAAGATCGCCGTGGTGATCACCAGGAGTTCACGGTTTCCGATCCGGAAGATGATGATCGTGGTCAAAACTATCAGGGTATTGATGGTATAGATGATCATAGCAGTGACCTTGACCGATCCCAGCACATTGTTTATCCTGTGGGTGGAGTGGTCTTTCCCGCCTTGCATGACGTGTCTGCCGTCACGCTTGCGGGTATAGCTGACCAAGGCGATGTCAAAGATGGCATAAGCCAGCATCAGCACCGGCAAGAGAAAGAAAAACTTGTCGTTGTAGCGGTTGCCGGCATAGCGAGCCATGAGGATCCCCATCGAAGAGAGGAAATAGCCGATGAACATCGAGCCCGCATCTCCGAGGAAGATCCGCGCCGGATTGAAGTTATAGGGCAAAAAGCCAAAGGTCGAGCCGGCAAAACTCAGCGAGATCAAGCCGATCAAAGCCATGGCTTCGTTATTCGCCCCGGTCTGATTGATCAGGCTAAAGACAAAGAACCCCAGCCCCAGGATCCCTGCCATCCCGCTGATGATCCCATCCATATTGTCCAGGAAGTTCAGGGCATTCATCAGCCCCACCATCCAGACGAGCAGGATCGCCACGGTGATATAAGGTGACCAGAACATCAGCCCCAGTTCCTCAATGGTAAAATTGCTAAAGATAAAGAGCAGGCTGACGACGATCTGCCCACCCATCTTGATCAGAGGACGCATACCCTTGCGATCGTCTATGACGCCGATCAACACTATGATGACCGATCCGAGAAGATAACCGAGCATCTGGCGGTCAAAGAACCTGCCCGGTGAAATTGCCACGTCATAGAGGCACAGAACGAGGAAGCCGATGAAAACACTGACCCCGCCGAGCAATGGCGTCGCTGTCAGGTGCATCTTACGCGCTTCGGGTTTATCTACAAAATTCGACCATTGGGCAAATTTGATGATGAAAGGTGTCAATCCAAATACCAATAGCCACGACATTATGAATACGCTCAGATATTCATAAATCCGATAGTCCATCTATTCTCCATCTTCGTATTCTTTTTTTCAAGGCTCTGTGAACGCACGATTTTGTCAAACTCTTTATTCAAAGCCATAGACTGTGGTCAACGTTCCCGTCTGCCTTTTCTGCCTGAAAGTCACTCTGAGCGGGATAAAGCAAATGATGATCCTCTGCCAAACCATAGATGATTGTATTATTTTCCACAATTGCATCTCAGATATTCGCAAAAAAGGTCAGCTATAGCTTGACAAGGATGCGGTTCCGCTTAGATATTAGATTAGTGAGATAACGAAGGTGGCAAGTTTTTGCCCATCTTTAGAATATAGCTATCTAAATGATAAGTGTGGAGGTTTTATGAGACACTTAAGACACATGATTGTTTTTTTGGTAATTTTGGGAGCCTGTATGTCCCTTTTTGCTCAGGCGACCGGTGACTATCGGAGCAAAGCTACCGGTAACTGGAACGCCTTGAGCACTTGGGAACGCTACAACGGGAGCAGCTGGGCAGAGCCCACTTCCCTGCAGGGTACCCCGGATAATACCAAGGGTGTGACCACGGTTCGCAGCCCGAACGTCGTGACAATCACGGCGACGGTTTCTATCGACCAGGTCACTATCGATTCCGGAGCGCAAGTTGATGTCAATTCTGCCGTCAATGTGACCGTTGCCAACGGCGCCGGTACCGACCTGACCGTCAACGGCATCGTCAAGAACGGTGGCGCGATCATCGCGACCGGGACCATCGTCTTTGCCAATGGAAGCAAATATCAGCACAACTGGCCTGCCGGCGGTGTCGGCACCATTCCGACCGCTACCTGGCAGGATGGATCCCTCTGTGAGATCATCAACATGGCAGGAACAGGTTCCACTACGAAGCTTCAGGGCACCAGCCAGAGCTTCTATGATTTTACCTGGAACTGCACCGGGCAAAGCCAACCCGTCTATATCCGCGGTGATAGCTTCCGTCCTATTCGCAACAACTTCACCATGACCAGCAGCGGGACCTCGAACATGGAAGTTTCCGCTGTCGAGCCCACCGGCGGTCCTTTCCGTCTGGAATTCACGAATTATGTGCAGACCGGCGGAACTGTCACCATCGGCAGAAACACCACCGGTTACGTCGTCAATATCGCCGGGAACTTCAATATGTCCGGCGGCACTTTCAATACGAACCTTACCGGTGGTTCATCCACAGTGAACTTCACCAAAGCCGGGACGCAGACCTTTACCCGCAGCGCGGGAACTATGACCGGCGCGGTAAATTACGTCGTCAAATCCGGCTCTACTCTCGATATGGGCACCAGCGTTATCAGCAACAGTTCCGGCACCTTCACCCTCGAATCCGGCGCAGGCTTGGTCACCGCTAATCTCAACGGGATCACTTCCAGCGGAGCCAGCGGTTCGATCCAGACAGCCGGTACACGAAACTACAACACCGGGGCGAACTACACCTATAACGGCGCTGCGGCGCAGGTGACCGGTAATGGCTTGCCCTCAGCGGTGAACAATCTGACGATCAATAATGCGTCCGGCGTCACGCTGACCAACAGCGTCGCCGTCAATGGCACCCTGACCCAGACCAGCGGTTCCTTCAGCGGAACTCAGGACGTCGATGGTTACTATGCCCCCGTCGTGAACTTCATCGAGTTCCCCGAGACCGGAAACAACATCACCGGTTGGTCGATCTCCATGACCACGCCCACCCTGATGCCGCAAAAGGTAAACCGTCAGTGGACGATCAACGGGACATACACCGGCAGCAAGAGCATCACCTTCTATTGGACTGCCACCGATGATAACTACTATCCCTGGCTGTCCGCGGGTGACATTCCTTCTGTCTATAAAGGAACGACCGAATATACCCAGACCGCCTACAACGTCAGCGGAAGCACGCGCTGGGTCACCGTGAGCATCGCTTCAGCTCTGACCAAGGGCGTCTATACCATCGGTCCTGCCAATGGCGATCCCCTTCCGGTCGAGCTCTCTTCCTTCACGGCGATCCCCACGCAAGAGTACTTCGTGCATCTGCGCTGGGTCACCCAGACCGAGACTTCGCTCTCCGGATACCGGATCTATCGCGGGGTCTCCTCGGCTCTCTCCGAAGCGACCATGCTAAACGTCTTCATCGACGCTCTAAACACCAGCGAAGCCCATAGCTACGAATTCACCGACACCGAGATCGAAGTGGACGGTATCTACTATTACTGGCTGGAAAGCCTCGATCTCGACGGCAACAACGGCTTCTACGGTCCCGTCCAGGCTCTGGTGATCCACGGTGAGAACCCGAACGATCCCCCCGTGATCCCGATCGTCCAGGGAATCGAGAAGATCTTCCCCAATCCCTTCAATCCCGAAACGAGCATCGGCTATATCGTCAAAGATGCCGCTCAGGTCAAGGTTGCGATCTATGACTTCCGCGGCAGACTCGTCGCCCGGCTCTATGACGGAGATCGGGAAGCAGGCAATTTCCGCGCGGTATGGAACGGACGCGACATGAACGGCGTTCCCTGCTCCAGCGGGATCTACCTCGCCAGAGTCACGATCGGCTCCAATGTCTATGCCCGTCGCATGGTAATGACCAAGTAAAACCTCACTTGAATAGATCAAGGAGATCCCCACCCGGGGATCTCCTTTTTTTTACGAACCTGCTTCATAGCTGGTTCGTAGCCGAGACATCCCATTTACAGCCTGCCCCTGCTCGCTACAAAGCCCGATATCCGGCGCAACCGCTTGTGTGCCTCCACTACTAACCATATATCTGATAGCAAGTTGCCTCATCCGGATCCACTACTCGTTTTCTCTTGACAAATCAACCATCTCTATTAGGTTTCCGCTCTTATTTTACCACGATTTCCGGAGATCTCTGATCAATAATGGAAATCGTCTTTACAGAGGAGTTTATGATATTCGCGAGTGACTCGTTTGATATTTTTATGCCCAACCGGTATTCCCCGCACATTGGAATACCTCAAAACCCCACACAAGACCATCGCACACTCATGACCCAAGACCCAAATCCACAAAAGAAGGAGAAACTATGACCAAAAGAATCGGTCTCTTATTGCTTCTGCTGATCGCGGGAGTAATGCTCTTCTCGCTTCCGGTGAATTCTCTCACCCGTGACCGGGTCGCGCAGAACTTCGTCACCGAAAGATTGGGAACCGAATACACGATCGGGCAAGCCCATGCCCTTGATTCAGGATTCGGTCAAGCCTACATTTACGTTTACAACCTCAGTCCCCGAGGCTTCATTCTGATCACCGCCGATGATGCGGCAACTCCCATCGTCGGATACAGTGATCTGCACAACTGGGGCGAAACCGAGCTGCCAGAACAGCTCGCTTATATGCTGAGTAATTGGAATGCTCAGATGCACGCGATCGTGACCCGCGGCATGCTCTCCACGACGGATATCCGCTCGGAATGGAACAGACTTTCCGTGGAACCGGCTGCCTTTAGCCCCAGCCGTGATTATCGCGACATTAGCCCGCTTTTATCCTCTGTCTGGGGACAGGGTACCTATTACAATGCTCTATGCCCGACGAATACCCCGGTCGGTTGCGTCGCCACCGCCATGGCGCAGATCATGAAATACTGGTCATTCCCCGTGACCGGTACGGGTACCCATAGCTATACCCATCCTGTCTATGGCACCCAATCGGCTGATTTCGGAGCAACGACCTATAACTGGTCTGCCATGCCGAATAACGTCACCAGCGCCAATACAGCAGTCGCCACCATCAGTTATCATGCCGGTGTGGCGGTCAACATGGACTATGACCCCAGCGGTTCCGGCGCCTACAGCACGGATGTCCCTGCGGCATTGACCACCTATTTCCGCTATGCCAGCACGGCACATTATTATGACAAGAGCGCCTATTCCTCGACAGTCTGGGAAAACATGATGAAAGGGGAATTGGACAATTCACGCCCGGTCTATTACAGTGGATCAAGCGCAGCTTCCGGTGGTCATGCTTTTGTCCTGGACGGCTACAGCGGTTCTAACTTCCACGTTAACTGGGGTTGGAACGGCTCCTACAATGGATATTTTGCCCTCACTGCCCTGAACCCCGGCGGCGAGAACTTCACCAGCAACCAGGCAGCTGTGATCGGGATCAGACCGACCGCGACGACTCCTTCGATCTCCGAAGGGTTCGAAGGAACAACATTCCCTCCGACCGGCTGGACTGCCACTGCCAGCACCTGGGCGAGATCTGCGACGAACTTCATTACCGGCGCATATTCTGCCCGCTACAACGTCACCGCGACCGGAGCGACCGCCAGCGGTAAGCAACTGATCACCAAAAGGCTCGTCGTCGATGCGACGACTCCTGATCTGACCTTCAAAGCCAGAGCCGGGACGACCCTGCGCGCCGAGCAGATCAAGATCGGTTATTCGACCAGCGCCTCAGGTCCCTGGACCTATCTGGCAAACGCCGTTCTCTCGACCAGCGTGCAGACCTTTACCCGCACGATAAACACTCTGACACCCGGCAACTACTACTTCGTCTTCGAGACCTATTCCACGAATTCTACCAGTAATTCCAAGACCTGGATCATCGACGACATCGCCGGTCCCTATATGCCCACTACAGCTTCTCTGAACCTCACCAGCTGGGCAGCAGGCGATATGGCTCCCGGTGACCAGGCATCTTCCGGAAACATCTTTACCCTCTCCAATACCGGAAGCGGAACCCTGACGATCACCTCCGTGACGAACCTCAGTAGTTCGGAGTTTAAGTCCAACTTCAATTCAGCCATCTCCCTGGTCTATGGTCAATCCCATGACTTCGGCTTTACCTATGACCCGCTGAATTATGGTTCAGACTCTGTGAACTATCAGATCGTCACCAATGTCGGAACCCTCACCATCGCTCTCAGCGGCAGCGCATCCTATGCGATCTTCGCCGATGGCTTTGAAAACTATACGGACTTTTCGCTTTCTTTCGCGCCTTGGACGCAGTATGACGGCGACGCCTCCGCGACCTACGGCGTGAGTGGCGCGACCTATACGAACTCCGGCTACACCGGCTCATACATCATCTTCAACCCCAATTCGACTTCCCCGGCAGTTTCCGGTGCCGAAGCGCATATTGGGCAGAAGTATGCCGCCTGTTTTGCCGCGACGACCCCGCCCAATAACGACTGGCTGATCTCGCCTCAGTTCACCATGGCAGCAGCCGGCTCGCTCAAGTTCTGGGCAAAGTCCTACACAGCCGACTACGGGCTCGAACGCTTCAAAGTCCTGTATTCTACCACTACGAATACCTATACTGCTTTCACGAACTACCTCGCCGGTTCAGCGACGACTTACGTCGAAGCCCCCACGACCTGGACGCAGTACACCTATACACTCCCGGTGACGGCGAAGTATTTTGCCATTCAATGCGTATCCAATGATGCCTTCTTCCTGTTGATCGACGATGTCGCTGTCAGCGACGGGACGACTCCGCCCGCTCCCACTTTTGGAAACCTGAGCGGACACGTCTATGCTTATGGAACCGCTACCCCCATCTCCAACGCATTGATCACGGTCGGCACCAAGACCACCTATACCGATGCCAATGGTTTCTACCAGATCAACAACCTGATAGTAGGAACTCATACCGCTATATGCACCGCTCCGGGAATGTTCTATTTCTCCTCGACAGTCTCCGGGATCGCCATCAGCAACGGCAATACCACGACCCAGGACTTTGGTCTGACCTGGGGTGAACTGACCGCAAACCCGACAAGCCTCAGCATAAACCTCTATCAGGGTGAGACTACGAACCAGAGCATCACTCTCAGCAACCCCGGTGGAACCGCCAATACTACTTATGCCGGCTATATCGGCGCCGGAACTGCTCCGGCTCGGGGTGCGCAGCGCTCCCTGCTCGGTCAGAACCACCGCAAGCCCTCTCCCGATATGCACGGGGTCCGCATCGACCGCATTCAGGCTACCTCTCCGGAACGCTATGACGGTTGGTTTGGCTATGCCGCGATCGGCGATGCAGATTACTTCACCGCCGCGACGACCGAACGCGGAACCTACTTCATCGTCGATGATATCGCTCTGATGGACGGAGCAGTGACGATCACTCAACTGCGTCACTATTTCTACAATCCTTCCACCGCTGCCTGGACATCCACGACCAATAAGTTCAACTGGAAGATATACACCGTCAGCCCTACCGGAACTGTCACCCTGGTGCATACTTCCGCTCAGATCACTCTGGCTACCACCACTCCGACGAATACCTATCTGCTCTCGAGCTATACCCTGCCGACAGCCGTGAGCATCCCCGCCGGTTATGACTTCATCGTATCCGTCGCCCCGACCTCGACGACCACCGGAAAACCGCAGTCTCTGGCAACCTCCGTCTATACGAGCAACGGTCTCGCCTATGACAGCACCAACGGCTGGTCTGACCTCGGCATGGATCTGATCATGGATGCTTACGTCACCGGCACAAGCTGGCTGGACGGCTCCTCCTTCTCAGGAACGATCACCCCTGCCGGAAGCGTCAGCATTCCTCTGAACTTCAATACCGTCGGTGTTTCTGCGGGTGCTAAATATGCCAATATGTATATCTATAACAACTCCAATTACGTAGCCCCCAGCGCCGGCAATCGCGGCGATGTCATGGTGGTGCCGATCACCCTGAACGTCACAGTCGCGACCACTCCCGTAGCCGTCTTGACCGGTACAAATTGGACCACCAATGCAAACGTCGGGACCCCCTCTACCTCCGGCGACGTCTTCACCCTGAAGAACGTCGGACCCGGAAACCTGACCATCACTTCCTTTAGCGGCTTGAGCGGAACTCCCTTCACTTCAAACATCAATACCGGGATCTCCCTGCCGCAGAATGGAACTCATAGCTTCGGCTTCACCTTCAATCCCACCACAAGCGGGATCTACACTGCGACCGTCACCATCGTGACCAATGGCGGAACGAAGACCATCACCCTCAAAGGTTATGCCAACTACGTCTCTGAGACCTTCGAAGGCGCGACCTTCCCGCCGGATGGCTGGCAGATCGTCGATAATGATGCCGATACCTATAACTGGATGGCATACACAGCCACAGACGCTGCCCATGCGGGAGCCCAGTGCGCCGGATCCGCCTCCTACGTCAATGATGCCGCCAAGCGTGAGCAAGCCAATAGCAGCAAGCTCGTGCTCTACCCCGATAACTGGCTGATCACGCCGAAACTGACGATCGCTTCCGGCGATGTCCTCAGCTATTGGATCGCCGCGCAGGATGCCTCCTGGGCTGCCGAACACTATTCGGTAAAGATCTCGACCACGACCAACGCGGTCTCCGCCTTCACGACCACTCTCTTCAGCGAGACCCTGAGCGATGCCACCTGGCGCAACAAAGAGATCGACCTCTCCGCCTACGCGGGGCAAAACGTCTATCTCGCCTTCCAGCATCATTCCTGCTCCGACCAGTTCGTACTGAAGCTGGACGACGTCCTGATGCCGCCTCTGGCTGCTCCGCTGGTCTATGGCAGCGTCTCCGGACGGATCAGCAAAGCCGGTACGACAGACTACGTCGCCGGCGCGGTTGTCACCGTCTCCGGTCATAGCTTCACGACCCTCGAAGATGGTGGCTACACGATCTCCGATCTCGTCGTCGATACCTATGAGATGACCGTCACCGCTACGGGATACATCTCCTACGCAGCAAACGTCACCATACCCGCCAATAGCACTCTGACGCACAACGTTGCGCTGGATTATGCCGAGGTTTCGATCCCCACGACCACCTACAATACCACGGTCAACGTCGGTCAGACGACCACGATCCCCGTGACGATGAGCAATACCGGTACTGCAGCCCTGACCTTTGATACCGCCAGCGGTGTCTGGGGTGGGGATATTCATCCTGCCGGAGCTCTCAATCAGACTTGGGAAACGGGAGACCTGACCGGATGGAGCGGATCCGTCACCGCCAATAGCGATATCTACGGCTCCGCAGCCCAACCCTACGGTTACCTCAGCGATGCCACCTGGGTCTTTGCCTCCAATGGCGCGACCGCGGTTCAATATCTGATCTCTCCGAAACTCCGCGTCGTCAGCGGGGACAACCTCGCTTTCTGGTACAAGCAGTTCAACTCCAGTACAGAAAGCTTCGAGGTTCGGATTTCCACGACCGATACCAACATCGCGTCCTTCACGACCCTCGCGACGATCGGACCTCTTGCCGACACTAACTGGGCAAACTTCAGCCAAGCCCTGGACGCCTATGCCGGACAAGACATCTATGTCTGCTTCTATTATCCTCGGGTGGATAGCTACCAGTATGGCTATGTCATGATCGACACCATCACCGGTCCCACTCAGATAGTAGCGCCGACCGGATGGCTTTCCTGCACTCCCCTCAGCGGAACGGTCGGTATTGGCGGAAGCCAGCCTCTGACGCTGAGCATCGATGCGACGACCCTGCCTGTCGGAAACTACACCGCCCAGACCTGGATCTTCTCCAATGGCTTGGTCAGTCCCTACAAGCTCTACGTCAACCTCACCGTTCAAAACCAAGTGGCGCCTTCGACCCCTACGAACGTCCTCGCAGATCCCATTCCCGGCGGTATCGCCCTTGCCTGGGATGAGATGGACTATGCCAACAGCTACAAGATCTATGCATCTCCCACGCCGGACGGAACCTATACTTTGGTAGGAACCGCCACCGGTGGCTATGCCGAATTCACCGAAGCAGAACTCGCACCCTACGGGATCACCAATTGCGCGTTCTTCAAAGTAAGCTCGGATACCGCCAGCCGCAGCCTGGGCAATACTCTTGCGCTGTCCCGCGCGACGACGCCCTTAATGAGCCGCATTCCCAGTCCCGGCTCCCATAAATTACTGCACCCCACGAAGTAATCGGTTAAACCCCGATGACACAAGGCTTACCCGTCATGGGTAAGCCTTTTTTGTTGGAATCGGGATTTGTGCGCTGCGCGGTTTTGCGCTTCGCGGTTAACGGGTTAGTAGGTTAGTGGGTTAATGGAGGACGGCTTGAGCTGGGTAGTGCTTGTTTTAGGATAGCTGTCTCTATGGACTTTTATGGACGGTATGGACTTATGACGCACCGGCTGAAGCCAGCGCTGGCTGCGCGGTTAGTGGGTTAACGGGGTAGTAGGTTAGTGGAGGACGAGCCGGGGCTGGGTAATGTTGTAGCATTGGTATGCTACACTACGAAGGGAAGTGAATGATTAGCTGATTAATGATGATCGGGACGCGCCGACTAAAGTCAGTGTTACGACAGCCCCGAACCATATGCGCCAGCAACTATTCACTATTCACTCTTCACTTTTCACTGGCGAAGCCCCTTTCTTCTTTCTTAATTCTTCTTTCATAATTCGAGGATTCCCCTCTTTTACTTCTTCACTCTGTTTTAATATAAACTCTTATCTCTCCCCTCTCTCTGTGTCTCTGTGTCTCAGCGTCTCTGTGTTCTCCCTCTCAGCGTCTCTGCTCCTCTGTCTCGATCCCCAAGTACTCCGCTTGTACTCTTCTTGTACTCATCTTGTACTTTGCTTGGACTTCATACGAGATGACTACCTGCATAGTTCATATAGGTTCTGTGTCCTAAACAGGGGATCACCATCGACGAATCAACCTATCCCCCGGAACTCTGTTTCTCCCCACCCAACCGGGGACAGATCCGTGTTTTGTACGTTATCAGACGTCCCGGTGGATGAGTCAGACCTGATGTGTGTTACCCGTATTTTTTTCTTGCCAAGTGTGCGGGAAATTTTCAAGCTACATTTAAGAGAAAATTAACGAAAGGAGACCCACGTGAGAAGACACCTTTTGATCGCTTTACTTCTATTACTGATCACGGGCTTGTTTGCTTCGGCAAGACCCGGCATTTCTCAGGATCGTCCCCGCTATGCGGCGGACATCGTCAAGATCAAACTCTCCGCTGAGGCTGTTCGGCTGGCGCAATTGCCGACCGGGCTTTACGCAGAAGCCGGATCCTTTGGGATCAACGAACTCGACCAGCTTATGAGCCGGATCGGAGGCAAAAAGATCATCCGCGCGCATCGCGCCGTCAAGGACAAAGCCTGGGAACAGGAAACAGGATTTGACCGCTGGTTCCTGATCAAGACGGACGGACGCGTCCCGGTCCTGAGCGGGATCGAGCTCTTCAAAGCCAATCGCTTTGTGGAACAAGCCATTCCCGAGTATTATGCCTATACGACCGCAGTGCCAAACGATCCCTACTATGCCAATAACTGGGGACACAACAATACGGCTCAGTTACCGGTCTATACCGGCGGAAGCCATTCCGGAGCCGGAGTCGGCACGATCGGATTTGACTCCGATGCCCAGCTTGCCTGGGATCAATCTCAGGGCTACGGCTCATCCAGCGTGATCATCGCCATCATCGATACCGGTGTGGATACGACTCACCCGGATCTGAGGCTCATGAACGGTTACGACTACGGCGACAACGATTCCAATCCCATGGACGACAGCGCCGATCCGGGGCATGGAACATCCTGCTCCGGGGTTGCCGCGGGCAGAGCCAATAACAGTCTGGGGCTTACCGGGGTAGCCGGCGGTTGCACCGTCATGCCGCTGAAGATAGCCTCCGCGGATGGCTCACTCGGCTTTACCGCGATCGAGAATGCTCTGACCCATGCCGGAGATAACGGCGCGGACGTCGCCAGCATGAGCTTTGGCGCGGAAGGCGGTATGGCAGAGGGAAGCTCCACTTCGACGGATGCCGCTCTGGAATATGCCTACAGCCACGGCGTCACACTGCTTGCAGCGACTGCCAATAGCAACACTTCGACCATCGCTTACCCCTCAAACCATAACAAAGTGATCAGCGTCGGCGCGTCCAGCCCTACCGGACAGCGCAAGAGCACGACCTCCTCGGACGGAGAGAACTGGTGGGGTTCAAACTACGGTAATACGATACAGGACGATCCCGGATCGGTCGATATCTGCGCTCCGACCATCCTTCCCTCGACTGACCTCGTGGGAAGCGTCGGATACTCCACGACGGATTACTATATGTGGTTCAACGGCACTTCCTGCGCGACTCCCTATGCCGCAGGCGTGGCTGCTCTCCTGATCTCCAAACAATCGAGCCTGACTCCCGCGCAAGTTCGTACCGCCCTCGTTTCGACCGCTACGGACATGACCTTCGACGGTGGTGCAGGCTGGGATCGCTACACCGGATATGGCTTGGTCAACGCCAATAGCGCTCTTTCCTCCCTGATCCCGGGAATGCCAAGCTGCACTATCACCTCACCCACTTCCGGCTCGACCTTCAATATCGGTTCCCCGGTCACGGTTCAGGTGACCGCGACCGATACGGACGGGACGATCTCGAACGTCTCCTTCTATCTGGATGGCTCCGCGACTGCTTCTTACGTCGATAACAGCGCGCCCTACTCCTGGACTTGGGATACCACAGGCGTACCCGGCGGTGCCCATTCGATCGTCGCCAAAGCTACGGATAACTCATCCCTCACGGCTCAGAGTACGATCAGCCTGACCCTGCTCGCTCCGGCAAACGAAGGATTTGAGACCGGTAACTTCTCTGCCTACCCCTGGACGCAGACCACCATCCCCTGGACGGTTCAGTCCACGGACGTCTTCAGCGGGACATACGCTGCCAAGTCCGGAACCATCACCGACAGCGGAACCACGACGATGACCGTACCGCTGACGATCAATACCGCGGGGAACATCACTTTCTATTACAAGGTATCCTCAGAATCAGGCTACGACTACCTGAAGTTCTACCTAGACGGAACCCAGATGGGGTCATGGTCGGGCACGGTCGCCTGGACGTCACAGAGCTACCCGGTGACTACCGGATCGCATACCTTTGCCTGGTCTTATACCAAAGACGGCTCGGTTTCCAGCGGTTCGGACTGCGCCTGGGTCGATCACATCATCTTCCCGCCGCATACTATCCCCAGCGTGTACAACCCGCCCCAGAATCTCGTCGCTGCGCCCGGAAACGGAGTGGTCAACCTCAGTTGGTCGGCTCCCGCATCCGGAACGCCTACCGGATACCGGATCTATCGCGGGGGATCACTGCTCACGACGGTCACCGGACTCAGCTACGCAGACAATGCAGTGGTCAATGGTACTACCTACAGCTATTATCTGATCGCCACCTATTCCGGCGGTAATTCGGATCCCACCCCGACCGTGAACGCTACGCCCACTTCCAGCACCGTATCCGAAGCGATCATCGGCACCGGCACGACTGTGACCGGCACGACTACCGCCTGCCCGATCAATATCTACTACAAGAGCTTGCACGGACAAGCGATCTACACTCGGGCTGAGCTCAACGCCGCGGGGATCTATGGACCGATCAATATCACGCAATTAGGATTCTATATCTCGACCGTCCCGACCCTTGCGCTCCCTTCCTTCGTTGTGCGGATGAAGCACACTGCCGATGCCACGGTCACAAACTGGCAGACGGCTACGGATATGCAGACGGTCTATTCCAACGCCAGCTACATGCCTGTCGCAGGGGGCTACCAGATGCTGACCCTCAGCACACCGTTCCTCTGGAACGGCACCGGGAACCTTGTGGTCGATACGGCTTTTGGACTGGTGGCAAACTATTATTCCACCGGGACAGTGCAGTATTCCACGGTCACGGACGGATATCGCTTCACCCGCAGCGATACTGCGGATCAGACGAGTATTTTCGCCGGAGGATCTATCCTGACCAGCAGACCGAATATCAAATTCGTCTTTAGCGCTTTGGAAGCCAATCCCCAGATCTCGGTGAACCAGACCGCGCTCAGCTTCGGAAGCGTTGCGGTTGGTGCCTCAAGCGCGACTCAGAGCTTCACGATCACAAACACCGGTGGAGGCACCCTGAGCGGGACGATCACCTCACCGACCGCCTTCCCCGTCACGACATCTGCCAAAGATGCCCGCAGCACGGTGAATTTTAGCCTCGGTGCCGGGCTCTCCGCCACTTACAACGCAGTCTTCAGTCCCACCACCGCGACCGCTTACAGCGGAAACATCGTGATCACCAGCAACAGCGCGACACAGAGCACGTATAATATCGCCGTGTCCGGAACAGGATACATCCCGCCGACCATCGTCGTCGATGCCACGCAGCTCGCAGCCAGCCTTGTAGCCGGTGAAGGGAGCGACGACTTCTTCACTATCAGCAATACGGGCACCCAAGCCCTGAACTATACTATCGGGATCGCGGAAGTATCGCGCTTTGGCGGCACTCCCGGGCTGGGCAGCCAAAACGATCTCTCGACCAAGAGCATCGCCGGAACCACGTTTACCCTGAATACAGCCGAATACACACCGGGTAGCACGGTTGACTGGACGTTTACGGTCTATAATGCCAGCACGGACTCCGAATGGCTCGAGGATATCTATCTGACACTTCCCGCCGGCATCACCTTCAACAGCGTGACGACCTTTAGTGGCGGTACCGCGGCAATGACCCCGGACGTCACCTCCGGAACAGGCGGAACCATCCATTGGAACGGTTCTGACACCAGCGGTTGGGGTGTCATCCATGGGGGTGAGACAGCTCTTGCCACGGTCAACGTCACCATCCCCACAGGGATGATCACCCCTATCTCGCTCGCGTATCAGATAAACGGCGACGTGTATGGAGCGGAACCGCATATCCTCAATGGAACGATCGAACTTAGCCCAGCCTTGCCTCCTATGACCTGGTTTACAGCCAGCCCCCTTACCGGGAGCATCGCGGGTGGTGGAAATCAGGCGATCAATGGTCATTTCTCCGCCCTTGGGCTGAGCGCGGGTCTCTATGAAGCCTTGCTCTCCATCTCGTCCAATGACCCCGTCCATCCCATCAAGACCGTGCAGATCCTCCTGGAAGTGACTCCCGCGAACAGCGCACCGGTCATCACCCCTCCTCCCAGTCTCAGTTTCACAATGGGCAACCAACTCGTCGTCAACTTCGATAGCTATATCAGTGACGCGGATGGTGACCCCCTGACTCTGAGATACGAGGATAACACCAATATCAGCGTGCAAATAGTCGGTCATACCGTCACCTTCAGCGCTCCTGCTTATTGGGTAGGCAGCGAGAACATCGCCTTCTTCGTCAGCGATGGAGTATTGGAAAGCAATGCAGTGATCCCGGTAAGCGTGCTGGAACCTGCCAGCCTGGATATTCCGAATCTCACGGTCGTTGGAACAGAGACCGGATGCAGGCTTAGCTGGGATGCCGTCCCGAATGCAAACCACTACAATGTATTCATCTCCGATGCGCCTGATGGTGTGTATCAATTCCTGGGAACGACTCAGGAGCTATTCTATGATAGCGTGACCGAGACACCGACTGGTTTCTTCCGCGTCACTGCCGAACTGATCCCCATAGACTAAGAAAATCCGAGTATAAAAAAAGGCTGAGCCATCAAGGCTCAGCCTTTTGTCATATACTTGGTAAAAACGAGGGCAAAAGGAACGGATATTGCATATTAGGGACAACTATTTTGCAACGAACACTATACGAAATAAAGGAGATTGTATGCCACGAAGAAGGTTCATGATTATGCTCGTTTTCACACTTGTATTAACGTGTGTCACAGCATACTTATCTGCCGAGACCAGGCAGGTTGATCTTTCCACAACGCCCAGTCAGGCAGTTTTGCGTAACAGCGACGACCTGGGCTTCGATGTTGATTTCACCGTCGAAAACTTAAAACTAAATACCGTGCAGACCAAAGCCGGTACTTTTGATGAGCTTTCCATAGATAACTATGGATTTAGCGACCGAATTGGAGAGGCGAAGCTCCCCGCCCTGCGGAAACTGATCGTCGTCCCTGTCGGCGCCACGGTCGATTACAGCTTTATCTCCCGCGAGACCAAGAATCTCTCCGCGACTGAGCTCAAGCTTCAGCACCGGATCATCCCGGCTCAAGCTTCGATCTCCAAATCCGAAGACCCCGCCAAGGTGCCTTTCGAGCTCAAGTCCTCCTCCTACCAGCGCAACAGCATGAGCTCCAATCAGCTCTTCACGGTCAATGAGATCGGCTTTATGCGCGGCGTACGGGTCTTTGAGATCATCTTTGAACCCGTCACCTACAACCCCGTCACCGGGGATATCCAGGTCACCTACAAAGCGCAGATCCGGGTCAGATTTAACAATCCCGATCTCGTAGCCACTGCGGAGCTCATGAACCGCACCGCATCGGTGGAGTGGAACAGGCTCTATAGCAGCACTATCTTTAACTGGAACCAGGAACAGAGCGAACGCCTGAACCTGAACCGCACCCCCACCAAGATGCTGATCCTCTGCCCTGTGTCCTACACCTCCACACTTCAACCCTTTGTGGACTGGAAGATCCAGCAAGGTATCGCAGTCACCGTCGTCACCGTCGGAACGACTGGGACCATCGCCAATACGACTACCGCTATCAAAGCCTATATCCAGAATATCTGGGATACTGCCACCGCGCAGAACCCCGCTCCGACCTATCTGGTCATCGTCGGTGATACCGGCTCGACAGACGGCACCATCATCGCCAATACCGGCGAAAGCAGCACCGCCCACGTCACCGACCTCACCTACGTCCGTCTCAATGGCACGGACTACCTCCCGGAAATGTATTGGGGAAGATTCTCCGTTTCCACGACCGCGGAACTTACAAACGCGATAAACAAGACCCTGCAGTTCGAGAAGACCCTCCAGCCCGACCTCAGCTATCTTGGCAAGGTCGTGATGATCGCCGGTGCCGATGCCAGCTATGCCCCTACCTATGGCAACGGGCAGATCAACTATGGCACCACGCATTACTTTAACTCGACGAACGGCATTACTTCAAATACTTACCTCTATCCCGCCTCGGAGACCTCCGATGCCGCGATCATCGCCAATGCATCCGAAGGCAGAGGCTATATAAACTACACGGCGCACGGAAGCGAAACAAGCTGGGCAGACCCCACCTTCTCCGTCTCCGACGTCGCCACGCTGACCAATACGGACAAGCCCTACGTCGCCGTAGGAAACTGCTGTATCACCAATAAGTTCAACTACACCGGCGGTCCCTGCTTCGGTGAAGCGCTGATCCGCGCCTCGAACAAGGGAGCCGTCGCCTATATCGGCTGCACCAATAACTCCTATTGGGATGAAGACTACTGGTGGGGAATCGGTTACAAGACCCCGATCCAGGCAGCGGCGCATGACTATAGCGCGACCAGCCTCGGCGCTTACGATGCCATGTTCCATACCCACGGCGAAGCCCTTGCCGATCAAGCCTACACCATGGGTGAGATCAACGTCATGGGCAACACCTCCGTGCAGGCAAGCTCCAGCACCCGCAAGCCCTATTATTGGGAGATCTACCACATCATGGGCGATCCCTCGCTGATGCCCTACCTGGGAGTTCCCAGCGTCAATACTGCGACCTATCCGACGACCATCCTGGTCGGGGCTACCTCGATCAACGTCACCGCAGCGGCACAGTCCCGCGTCGCCTTGACCATGAACGGCACGATCTACGGAACCGGGATCGTTGGTACCGGCGGAACCCTTGCGCTGACCATCACGCCCTTTAGCTCTGTCGGGACTGCCAAACTGGTCATCACCGCACAGAACAAGCGCACGATCATCGCGGACGTGACCATCGCTCCCAACAGCGGTCCTTATATCACAGTCGATGCCAATACTTACAACGATGCTAATAACAGCATCGCCGAATACAACGAGACCGGAAGATATACGACTACCTTCAAGAACGTGGGTTCAGTCGCCGCCAGCAACATCACTGCGACCCTGACCTGCTCCACCTCCGGGATCACTATTACCGACGGGACTGAGACGATCGCCTCCCTTGCCAGCGGCGCATCTACCACGATCACCAATGCTTTCAGCTTTACCGTCGCCAATAACATTGCCAACCAGCTTTCCGCCTCCTTCCTGATCACCATGGTCAGTGGCGCGAACAACTGGACGTTCCCCTTCACGCAGACATTCAACGCTCCCGCGCTCAGCTTTGGGAACATCACGATCTCCGACCCCACCGGGAACAATAACGGACGCATCGATCCGGGCGAAAGCTTCACCGTCACCATCCCACTGAATAATACCGGTGGCGCAGCTTCTCCTGCCGGTTCAGCGACCTTGACCAGCCCCACGACCGGGATCACGATCACGACCGGTACCGCGAACTTCACAGCGATTTCCGCTTCCGGCAACGCATCTCTGAGCTTCAGCGGAACCTGTGCCTCCTCGGTCACGGTCGGAACCGCTGCCAGCTTTGTCTTTGGCGCTACTGCCGGAGCTTACACGGCATCCAAGAACGAAGCCGTTGCCATTGGGCTGATCATGGAAGACTTCGAGACCGGAAACTTCAACGCCTTCCCTTGGACGCTCGGTGGGACACTCCCCTGGACGATCGATAACACTACCTACCAGACCGGGGCATACTCTGCCAAGAGCGGAACCATCACCCACAGCCAATCCAGCACTATGGAAACGACGCGGGTCCTGACCACCGCCGGAAACCTCACCTTCTGGTATAAGGTCTCCTCCGAATCAGGCTATGACTACCTGAAGTTCTACGTGGACGGAACCATCCAGAACGGTACCGGCTTCTCCGGAACAGTGGACTGGACGCAGGCTACCTATGCCCTCACCGCGGGAACGCACGTCCTGAAATGGGAGTACATGAAGGACAGCTCTGTCTCCAGCGGTAGCGATTGCGCCTGGATCGACAATATCAACTTCCCCGCCTCGACCGGCGTCGTGAACTACAACCCGCCTCAGAACCTTGCCGCCACCGCAAGCTATGGTGTCGTCAATCTGAGCTGGTCTGCGCCCGCTTCCGGCACTCCCACGGGCTACAAGATCTATAAGAACAGCACCCTCCTGACTACCATCACGGCTCTGTCCTACACAGATACCGCCGTCAGCAACGGAACTACCTATAGCTACTATTTGATCGCCGCCTACACCGGAGGTGAATCCGCCGCGACGGCTACGGTCAATGCCACCCCGAACGCGATAGCTCCGACCAACCTGATCGCTACCGCCGGTAATGCTCTGGTGAACCTGAGCTGGACTGCAGCAACAGGCGCAAAGGACGATCGCTCGATCAACGGCTACAAGGTCTATCGCAACAGCACCGCGATCGCGACAGTCACCACGACGACTTATCAGGACACCGGACTGACCAACGGAACTCTCTACTCCTACTACGTCACGACCGTCTATACCAATCCTGCCGGTGAGTCCGCCGCATCCAATACGGCTACCGCTACCCCGACGAACGTATCCGTCACCGAAGTCGTGATCGGTACAGGTACGACATCAACCACAACGACTACCGCATCCCCGATCAACGTCTATTATAAGAGTCGGCACGGTCAGTCAGTGTACACCGCTGCGGAACTGAATGCTGCGGGTGTAATAGGACCCATCAATATCACCGGATTACCGACAGTTGCCATGCCAAACTTCATCGTCCGGATGAAGCATACTACAGCGACCAATGTTGCCAGTGCGATCGCAGTGGACGCCAGTAATATAGTCTATTCTAATGCCAGTTATCTGCCGACTGCAACCGGCTATAACATGTACACTCTTACTACGCCCTTCCTCTGGGATGGCACCAGTAATATCCTGATCGATACTGCCTTTGGCTTGACTACCGGCTATACTCAAACAGGTACCGTCCAATACACTGTGGTCACGAGTGGTTACCGCTACGGACAAAGCGATACAGCGGATCAGACCAACGTGACACCCGGCTCAACCTCCACCTACAGACCCAACGTGAAGTTAGCTCTCTTGCCCGTCACCCCGAATCCTCAGATCTCGGTGAACCCGACCAGCCTGAGCTTCAGCGCAACTGCAGTCGGAACCGTCAGTGCCGCGCAGAACCTCACCGTGACCAATAGCGGTGGTGGGACTTTAAGCGGAACGATCACCACTCCCGCAGGCTTCGTCGTCGCCAATGCAGCCAAGGATACCCGCAATTCCCTCAGCTTCAGCCTCAGCGCCGGCGCATCCGCCCAGTACAACATCACCTTCAACCCCACCGCAGCGACGAGCTATAGCGGAAACATCGTCATCACCAGCAATAGCGCGACCCAAAGCACATACAACGTCGCCGTGACCGGAACGGGATATACTCCTCCGACCATCTCCGTCGATGCGGAGCAGCTTGCTGCCAGCCTCATCACCGGCGAAGAGAGCGCGGATTTCTTCACCATTACCAATACCGGAACACAAGCTCTCACCTACTCCATCGGTGTCTCCGAGGTCACTCGCGTAGGCGGAACCCCGGGGCTTGGTAATGGTAGAGACATATCGACCAAGAGCATCGCGGGATCGACCTTTACCTGTGATGTCACGGAATACACGCCCGGAACCACCCAGACATGGACGTTTAGCGCATACAACGGAAGCACGGATACGGAATGGCTCGAAGATATCTACCTGACCATCCCTGCGGGTGTGACCGTCAACAGCGTCTCAAACTTCGTGGGTGGATCCGCGGATATGACTCCGGATCAGACCTCCGGAACCGGGATCACAATTCACTGGAACGGCTCTACCTCAAGCGGTTGGGGCGTCATTCAAGGCACTCAGACCGGAGTTGCTTCTGTCAACGTCACCATCCCTGCCGGGATGAGTGTGCCTCTTGACCTCGCTTATCAGGTCAATGGCGACGTCTATGGCGCAGAACCGCATACGCTCTCCGGAACGATCACTCTCGCCGCGAGCCTTCCTCCCGTCGAATGGTTCTCCGCCGAACCCTTGAGCGGAACCATCGCCGCCGGTGGTAATCAGGCGATCAACGGCTACTTCTCCGCGATCGGGATGAGCGAAGGGCTCTATGAAGCCGTGCTCACCATCGCTTCGAACGACCCCGTGAACCCAATCAAGACCGTCCAACTCCTCATGGAAGTAGCGACCGGGAACCACGCTCCTTCGATCGATATCCCCGCGACCTTAACCTACGAGAAGAACGGCAGTCTGATGCAGAGCTTCGCTTCCTACATCGCGGACAGCGACAACGATCCCCTGACTCTCAACGTCTCCGGGAACACGAACGTCCTCGTCGATATCACCGGAACCATGGTGACCTTCACCGCCACGCAAAACTGGTTTGGCAGCGAAGTCCTGACCTTCACCGTCAGTGATGGAGCCCGCACCGCTTCCGATGCCGTGACCGTGACCGTCACCCCGACCGATACCCCATCCTGGACGCCGGTCGTCTATCCCAATAACCCTGCGACCATCTATGCCGTCGTGACAATAAACGACATCCCCGCCCAGCTCAATGACGTCGTCGCTGCCTTTGTCGGCAACGAGTGCCGCGGAACCGGGAACATCGTTCTCGTTGACCGCGCCACCGCTCATGCGACCCTGATCGTGAACCTCGCCGGGGATAACGAGACCGTCACCTTCAAGATCTACTCCTACGCTCAGGATACGATCTATCCTGTCGAGAACGAGCTCCCCGTGACTACCGGCGGAACTTATGGCGACACTACCCCGATCCCGCTCAACGGCTCGGATATCGTCACCTTGTCCGCTCCCGCAGTCACCGCCGTCACGACCGAGACAGGGCTTCGTATTGCCTGGAATGCGGTCTCAAACGCCACTAACTACAAAGTGTATGCCTGTGATACCCCGTATGGAACCTTCACCCTGGTCGGAAGCACCCCCAATGAGTATTGGGATGTCGATCCTGCCCTCGCGATGCGGTTCTTCTATATCGTCGCGGAACACACTAATCCTGCTAAATGAAGGAACCAATGAAAAGACTAAGCATACTGCTGATCCTCTTGCTCGTGAGCATTGGAGCTTTTGCCCAGCTCTCCCGCGAGTGGAATCAGTATTACTTCCGGTTTGAGCTGATCGATAAAGCCGAACTGGCTCACATCACCAATATCGTGTCCATAGATAACATCCGCGGTAACTGGGTCTATGCCTATGCCAACGATGATGAATGGGCAGCCTTTCAGAAGCTGGGTCTCAAGACCCAGCTTCTCCCGGCTCCCTCGTCGCAGTTTGAGCTCCGCACGACCTCTTCGGTTCAGCAGGTTCGCTCCTGGGATGCCTATCCCACTTACGATGCCTACGTCGCCATGATGAACCAGTTCGCTGCGACATATCCCAATCTCTGCCAGATCATCGATGCCGGAACGACGACCGGAGGACGCAAGATCCTCTTCGCCAAGATCTCCGATAACGTCTCGAGCCAAGAAGCCGAACCTGAGGTCATGTACACCAGCACAGTTCACGGCGACGAGACCACCGGTTATATGCTCATGCTCCGCCTTATCGATACCCTCCTCAGCGGATATGGAACCGATACCCGGATCACCAACCTCGTGAACAATACCGAGCTGTGGATCAACCCCAATGCCAATCCGGACGGGACTTACTACGGTGGCAACAGCACCCTCGCCAACGCCAGAAGGTATAACCAGAACGGCTATGACATAAACCGCAACTTCCCGGATCAAACCGGCGCGCAGTACAGCGGTCAACCCCTCCAGACCGAGACGACTCTGATGATGAATTTTGCCAATGCGCATCACTTCGTCCTCTCCGCGAATTTCCACGGAGGAGCCGAGGTCGTCAACTACCCTTGGGACTATACCTATACCCTGCATCCGGACAATGATTGGTGGGTGACGACCAGCCTCGTCTATGCCAATAAGGTTCAGCTCAATGGTCCTTCCGGCTATTTCACCGGGATCTCCTCGAACGGGATCACCAACGGCGCAGCCTGGTATGTGATCACCGGCGGAAGACAGGACTGGATGAATTACACTTCCCACTGCCGTGAGGTCACCATCGAGTGCTCATCCACGAAGATGCCCGCTGCCTCGACCATGCCGAACTATTGGAGCTATAACTACGACGCGATGCTCTCCTATCTGGAGCAGGCTCAGTATGGTATCCATGGCATCGTCACCGATCCATACGGCAATCCTTTGAGCGCAACGATCACCATCAGCGGACATGACAACAGCTATTCCGCTGTGATCACCGATCCTGCCCGGGGCGACTTCTACCGCTTCTTAAGCCCCGGAACATATACGTTGACGGTCTCTGCCTCCGGTTATCCGGATAAGACCGTCAGCGGTGTTGTCGTCACTGCCGGTGCCAAGACCCCGTTGACCGTCGTCATGGGCGAGCTTCCCCATGCTCAAAACCTTACCCTCAATCCCGGTTGGAACCTCGTCAGCTTCAATATCGACCTCGGCGCCAACGGGATCAATGCGATCTTCGACAACGGTTTGCAGCAGATCAAGACCCAGACCGAGACCTACTCCCCGCTTGTACCCGCTTATTACAATACCATGAGCGGGATCACCGGCGGAAAGGGCTATTGGGTCAAGAACAGCGGAACCGATGCCGTGTCCGTGACTGGTCAGCTCCTGAGCACCGCGACCCATAGCCAAGCGCTGCAGACAGGCTGGAACCTCGTTTCCTACCTGCCGGATACCGCGATGAGCGTCAGCTCAGCCCTTGCCGGCATCATCGGTAACGTGATGGAAGTTCGCAGTATCACAGCATCCTGGACTCCCGGTGGAGGTTCACTCTCCCAGCTTGAGCCCGGAAAGGCGTATTGGATATTGGTCACCAATCCCTGCACCCTTACTTATCCCTGATCTGTATAGATCAACGCACATTTACAGAGCAGAAACACCGCGGGTCATCCCCGCGGTGTTTCTTTGGTTAATGGGGTAACGGGTTAGAAGGTTAGTGGAGAACGAGCCGGGCTGGGTGTGCTCGTTTCAAGATGGCAGATCTTCGAGGGACAAAATGGACGGTCATGGACGGGATGGACGGACTTGAAATCCCGAGCAACACGCGTCAGCAAACTATTCACTTGTCAAAGCGGATTCCCCTAAAGGGGAGTGATCTGCTGGATTCCAGTCTTCACTGGAATGACGAGATGCACCGGCTGAAGCCAGTGCTACGACCGACTAAAGTCAGTGTTACGCCAGACCCAAACAACATGCGCCAGCATCTTTCTTCTTTCTTCTTTCATCTTTCTTCATTAGCGAAGCAGCGCCAGCCACTCTTCACTGTTCACTATTCACTATTCACTCCGATTTCTGCACTCTTTCCCGCACCCGATAGTTATGCCTTACCACCCAGAGGAAGAGCAGATCGGAGACCAGCAGCACGACGTTGATCGTTCCGGGGTCATAGGCGCTGTAATAGCCGACGCAGCCGGCGAGGAAGATCATCAGCACGGCTTTGAAGCTGACAATGCCGCGAACCAGACCCAGCTTGCGAAAGATCCATCTGGCGACGGGGTTGCGTTCCCGCTCATAGTGATCCGGCTTGAGCACTCCCCAGGTGCTGTGTCCGTCCAGGACATTCAGCAGGATAAAAACCACTCCGAGGATGAGAGTATAGAGCGGATCGCTCCATGCAGTCCAAAAACTGTGTAACATTGGCTTTCAAATCCTTTATCAGTACTTGAGCACCTTGATGCAGGCGCTCTTTCCCCCGTTATCCCGGTTGATGAGATAGATCCCGGCGGGAACGGCATACCCTTTTTCGTCTTTGCCGTCCCAGTCAAGGACTTTCTCCGTCCCGCGATACGTCCTGATGCGCTGTCCCCGCAGGTTGTAGATCCCGATCTCGGTTCCTTCTCCGCCCTGCCCCTTAAGCTCCAGGCTGAGCTTGTCCCGGAAGGGATTTGGGTATGCGATAAGCTCGAGAGCAGGTGCCGGAGAAAGCGGATCATCCCCTTCCGAAACCTCTTCCCATTCATAGCTGACCGAACCCCAGCTCGGGGGTGAAAGCCCGTCGTCATAGCTAAAGCTGTAGCCGAGGAAGCCCCCGTGCGAAGCGAAGGAGAAGCTGTATTGCCCGGGGAAATAATCCGGGAACCCGACCATCGGCAGATACCAGGATATGATGCTAAAGCTGATGTCCCCGGAGGGAGAGATCTGCACCTCATAGACATCCCGATCGGTCAGGCTCCACTCTCCGTCGATCATCTCCTCGACGTGTACGGAATCGACGATCCCTGTCTCCGTCAAGCCGGGTAGGTTTATCAGGTCGTAGCAAGCTGCATAGCCTGCGGGCTGGATATCAAAGAGGATGTTCTGACGGTGAAAGACCGTTCCAACAGGGAAGCTCCTTCCGCTTTGATAGACCGTGACGCGCTGGAAAGGCGTCCAACTGCTGGAGTCCTCTCCGGCGGTATAGACCATCTCCCCGATCTTCCTGCCCTGCTGGTCATACTGCATCACTCGCTGGAAGAAAGCTGCTTGATTATTGGCAAAGTTGACGACCTGCAAATAGTCCAGCCTGCCTTCCGCGTCGTAGTAATAATGGATCCGTCTTCCCGCGCTCGTGGGCATCGTTCCGTTTCCGCTGGTCAGATGCACCAGTCTCCCCAGACTATCTGTCGTCTCGACCCGTTGCCGATACCACTCCCCATTGCCAAAATAGCTATAGACAGTGCGGTATCCCGAGATATGCTCGGAGACCACCGCCGTGTTCAGGATCTGCGGATGCGTGTGCCACTCTCCGTCCCCATTCGCTCCGGTATGCATATCTCTGCCCAGGACCCTGTACATCACGTCATAGTGCAGGGGATCATACAGCACGGTCTCTTCGACCCGATCGGTAAACCCGGTATATCCCTCCGGGACAAAGGGCGAAAACTCTATCCCGCTACTCTCGGAGACGCGCGAAGCGACCCGCCAGCCTGTCGCTTGTGCCGCGCAGAGACACACCATCAACACCGGCAACAGGGTCACAAAGAACCTGAGCTTCATCATAGACTCCTTATTCCGTTGACTTTAGCTTCCTTTTCCATTGCACTTTCCGTTCCCAATACCGGATTATCCTCCGGCGTAAGTTTTACTGGACATTTCCCCGCCATGCCCGATCCTGATCCCAGAGGTGAATTATGAAGCTCAAAGCGTTCCTTTTTATCTTAGTGGCAGTTTTCCTCGTCACCGGGGCACATGCCCAGTGCAACGGTGTTTTGACTACCAATGGTAACAAGCTGATCCTCCACGTCTGGGGCACCCATTACGAAAGAGGCTATGCGCAAGGCTACCTCCTTGCCGATCGGTTTGTCTCGCTCTTTAGCAATTATTTCTTCATGGCAGTTGCATCCAATAGCGCTTCTCGCTATAACATGTTGACGAACTACTACAGCACGCATTTTGAGACCGATCCCCGCTTTCTCAGTGAGGCGCAAGGGATGGTCGCCGGGCTGACGGACAGCGGGCAAAGCCTCTGGCACCAGCCTCTGGGACGAAACCTGGGGCTGGAGGACATCCTCCTCGTCAATGCCGTCGTCGATATGATCTATGCCCAGGGGATCACCCCCATCGAACTTGGTTGCTCCGAGCTCAGTAGTTGGGGCACAGCGACGCAGAACGATCCGGAGCTGCAAGGCGCATTGGTCGTCACCCGGCTCCTGGACTGGACCGGGAACACTACCTTAAAGAACAATGCTCTCCTGACGGTGCATCATCCCGCGGAGAACGATGAGGTCAAGTGGATCTCCTTTGGCTATCCCGGGCTTTTCGGCGCGCTCTCCGGGATCAATGACCACGGTCAGGCTGCCTTCCTCAATATCGGCAATTATCACACTTCCGTCGAGACCTTTAACCTCGATCCCATCCTGCTTTCCACCCGTAAAGGCTTGGAACGCATAGATTATGACCAGAACGGCAGCTTTGATGCAGGGGATACATACGCGTCGATCTTCGGGGATCAGCATATCGCCGGGACTTTGATCCACAGCGTCTCCTCCACTCCTCTGGAGACCATCGTCCAGGTCATCGAGAATAATAATAGCGGAACGGCGCGACGCTTTACCGGAGATGCTTATAGCGGGATAGCCGGATCGAATCTCGCCTCGACCAATCACTTCCGCGTGCTCTACGACCCCGTCGCCTGCACCCGCTATAGCCGGATCAGAGATTCGCTTCAGGTCTCGGACACGATGAGCGCTTCCCGGCAATGGACCCTGATGGGCGGCGCCGGAGGAGTTCCGCAGAACATGATGGCGATCCAGTATATCCCCCAGACCGGCGCGATCCTCTGGTCTGTCGCCTCCCAGTCCAGCCCGGCTTATTCGCAAGCTCCGCTGGCTCTCGATACCGATGAACTCTTTATCCAGCCGGTCAGCTCGAACGACGATCTTGCCCCCACGCCTGTATTCCGGCTCACGACTTACCCGAACCCCCTGCTCAGCGGTAGCACGCTCAAAGTATCCTCCGAAGCCCCGCTTACCCGGATCTCGGTCTATAACCTCCGCGGACAGCTCATCCAAAGCATGGAACCCTCCGCTACCCTTCTGGAGATAGACACAGCGGACATGATGCTCCCGGGTGTTTATTACCTCAAAGCCACGGATGCTAAAGGCAGGAGCCTTATCCGCAAGCTCGTCCGCCTATAGATATTGCCTCGTATCGGCTCTCTTTTTGCATATTGTAGGATTTCACTTACAATATACCCACGAGGTTAATAATGAAACTTAGATATATACTTGCGGTGATCCTGCTTATTGCCGTAGTGATCCTGAACGCTCAGGTCAATGGCGAACTCAGCACCGTCAACGGCAAGTCTGTCCTCAAGGTCTGGGGAACTCACTACGAGCGCGGCTATGCCCATGGCTACCTGCTCTCTACCCAGATCATGACCGTCTTTCAAGACTATTATTACACGATGATGGCATTTTCCGATCCCCAGCATTATGACACCCTCTGGAGCTACTATCAGGAGCATTTTAGCATCGATCCCCGCTTTGAAGCGGAGTTCAATGGGATGATCGCCGGGATGTATGATGCCGGGCACCTCTATCATCCCGGACTGGGGAGAAACCTCACCGCGGAGGATCTCCAGCTCGCCAATGCCGTCGTCGATATGTCCCAGATCCGCGAAGGCTCACCCCTTGACCTCGGCTGTGCCTCTCTGGCAAGCTGGGGTATCTCCACCGAGCAGGATGTCAACCTTGCCGGCGCTTCGGTCATCACCCGCTTTCTGGACTGGAGCCAAAATTCCGCCTTGATCGCCAATCCCCTCTTGATCGTGCACTACCCCTCCGAGCCGGACGAGATCCGCTGGGCTTCCTTTACCTATCCCGGTTTTATCGGCGCGCTCACTGCAATCACGGAGAACCAAAGCTTTGCCTCGTTGAACATGGCAAATGACCACACCGTCACCGATCTCGACGGACTTCAGCCCGTCCTGCTCTCTGTGCGGCGGGGACTGGAGCGTACCGACTGGAACAGCGATGGCGATTATGATTCCGATGATCTGTTTGATTCCGTTTTGCAGGGACGCTCCCTCTCCGGCACTCTGATCCAAAACCTGGCAGAGCACGATGGATACTTCCATTCCAGCGTGATCGAGACCAATAACACCGCTACGATCCGCCGCCTATATAACCAAAGCGGAAACCTCCCCGGCAGGCACATCGCCGCAACCAATCACTTCCGCATCCTGACTTCCGGAACCTGTTGCACCCGCTATTACAACATTCAGGATTCTCTCTACACGAATCCCAATATCTCCGCCAAACGCCAATGGCGAGTCTTGAGCGGTGCTGCCGGAATGGAGAATAACCTCATGGCGATCCAATATATCCCCACTACCGGCTATATCCTCTGGTCCACCGCGACCCTCACCGCCCCTGCCTATAGCCTCCCCGGGCTGGTATTGGACACTGCCACCCTCTTTCAGCATCCCGTTGCCACGGCTGATCCCGCGCTCCCCGTCCCTGAAATAAGCATCTCAAACTACCCCAATCCCTTCAATCCCACGACCACGATCAGCTATGAGCTTCCCCGCCAAAGCCTCGTCCGGCTGGAGATCTTTAACCCCCGCGGGCAGATGGTGCGTACCATCTTGGATGGAACTGCTCCCTCCGGCAGGAACTCCGTCGTCTGGGACGGCAGAGACTCCCGCGGGACAAGCCTCCCCAGCGGAGTATATTACTACCGCCTTAGCACCCCTCAGCGATCCCTCAGCAGGAAGATGCTCCTCATCAAGTAAGACCCGGAGCTTTATGCTTTCACACGGGCACCTTCGGGTGCCCGTTTCTTTTTCACTCTATGCGATGCTAAAGATCTGATGACATTTTCGAGCTAAGAAAAAACCACCTCTCATATATATAAGCTGGACATTAGGGCAGTTTTTTGGACAGTGAGCGGATTTTTTTATTTTTTCTCTTGACAATCATACGTATGTCCTTTTTCCTGCGGTAAAGGGTGGGGGCGGTACAATACATGCGAGTAGCTATCCCACCGGAGGTATTATGAGACGGAAATTCATCCTGCTATTCTGGCTCTGTCTGATAGCAGTGGAGGTCTATTGCCAAAACCACATGGATCTGATGAACACGCTCTATGGTGAGTTCAATGGAGATGAGTTTGGCGCGGAAATGGTCTCCATGGATTACAACGGCGATGGCTACGATGACCTCATCGTCGTCGCACCATTTTGGAATGATACGGGGTTAGTCGGAGCGTATTTTTTGGGCAAGGTCTATTTCTATTGGGGTGGACCAAACGGCTTGTCCAATATCCCTGACTACGTAATCGAGGGGCAATCTCAGGCACAGTTTGCTCCATACATGTGTAACCCCGGGGACATGAACGGCGATGGGATAGACGATCTGGCGATCACATATTCGACTGACGTTCCCTGGGGAGCTTACAAAAGCATAGCCATCTACCTTGGCAGCTCAACCCCCCACTCAGAGCCGGATTATCTGGCAACAATTCCCTATACGCACGTCAGACCGCAGTATTTAGGAGACATCAACGGAGATGGGAAGAGTGATCTATCCATATGGGGGCAATATTATTATCATCGCTACCTTTATTTTAGCAGTATCTGGCTGGATATTGAGTCTGATCCTATTCCCTTCCTTAGTTCAAGTATTGATGGAGGTGTTATCACACTATTCGGAGTTGGTGATGTTAACCATGATGGGTACGATGATGCGTACGTGACATATCCCAGTAACCCGGGTAATTGGGCTGAAAAAAAGATAGCTCTTTGCTATGGTGACGCTTCTGCATCTCTGACTGACAGTCTGGTGATTGCAGATTACTTGATTGAGAGCTTTCCAAGTTCCTCACCATTGGGAGATATCAATGGTGATGGTTTTGCTGATTTCATTGGCTATCAACTGCATCCATATCACTATGTATGGCTTGGTTCTTCGGATTTAGATTCTATTCCCGACTTAGCAATCAGCCTGACCTCCCCCGATCACGATATGCATGCCTTTGGTAAAGTGATATTTAAGTATGCTGTCTATGGCGATCTCAATGGAGATGGCTATGATGATTTTGTCTGTAGCGATCACGAGGCAAATACTTACAATGGTCAAGCGGGTCTTTGGCTGGGAGGAGCGAATGTGAACGCTACAGTGGATCTGGTATTAAATCCCCCTTGGGACTGGGAGCTACGAAACTTTGGGGAGGCAAAAGCGATCGGAGATTTCAATGGAGACCAGTTCGATGATCTTGCCCTGTCGTGTCCCCGCTGGATGGATGGTTCGCTTCATGATCCCGGCAGGGTTTACGTCTTTGCCGGCAATGCCCAGCTTCGGGATACGACCGTATCCATCGATGATCCGGTCGTACCTTCGGTAGGCATGGTTGACTGGGGCATAGAGGTGTATCCCAATCCCTGTCATAAGGCTCAAGGGAGCATCAGTGTCAAGCTCAAAGGGGATGCATATTCATCCAAAGGTCAGTATGCTTACGGTATCTTCAATATCCGCGGGCAACGCGTCAGAGAAGGGGTGATCAACGGTGAGGAACTCAGGATCAGATGTTTCAGAACTGATCTCGCTGGGCTTGATGCCGGAGTATATCAAGTTTCAGTGCTACGGGACAATGTAGTAACAAGTGTAAGAAGAGTAGTAGTTTATTAATTAACAGGAGTCCAATTACCCCAATCCGTTTAACCCCAGTACGACCATTGAGTACTATGTCCCCACCAAGGGGAAGGTTATCCTGCAGGTTTTTAACCTACGTGGTCAGCTTGTAGATACTCTGATAGACGGATCGATTGACAAAGGTGCGCACAAGATCGTTTGGAATGGCTGTGACAGCACCGGAAGAAAAGCAAGCTCAGGGATATACATCCATCGGCTGAGCACAAGCTCAACTGTAGATACCCGAAAAATGCTCATGATCAAGTGACCTGAGCTATAGACTTATCTTGACCATAGCCCCGCCTCCGCGGGGCTTTTCTTTTGCTTTTTAATAACTTGCATTGACGATTAAGGACTGAGCCATAAAAAAGGCACTAGATCTACACACCAGAAGGATAAACATGCAGAAAATCAAAAACATAGCCATCATAGCCCATGTCGATCACGGCAAGACCACTCTCGTGGACGCGATGCTGCGTCAAAGCGGATTATTCCGGGATAACGAGCGTGTCGCTGAGCGCATCATGGACTCAAACGACATCGAGAAGGAAAGGGGGATCACGATCTTTTCCAAGAACGCCTCTTTTACCTATAATGATACAAAGATAAACCTCGTGGACACTCCCGGTCACTCCGACTTTGGGGGCGAAGTCCAACGCATCATGAAGATGGTGGATTCCGTGCTTCTGCTGGTGGATGCCTTTGAAGGTCCCATGCCCCAGACCAAATATGTGCTAAAGAATGCTCTCGAACTGGGCTTGAAGCCCATCGTGGTGATAAACAAGATCGACCGTCCCAATGCGCGTCCGCACGACGTCCTGGACATGATCTTTGAGCTTTTCCTCGAACTAAACGCTCATCATGAACAGCTTGATTTCCCCGTGATCTACGCTTCCGGCAAGGACGGTTATGCGGTCTATGAGATCGATGAAGAGCCGGATGGGATCTACCCTCTCTTGGATATGATCATCGAGTTTGTCCCCGATGCTTCCGGTGATATCGATGCCCCGTTCCAGATGCTAACCTCTGCAATCGAGTATGATAACTACCTGGGCAAGCTCGGCACAGGCAAGATCCATAACGGAACCGTCAATACCGGGGACGAAGTCCTCCTCCTCAAGCGAAATGAAGAACGCGTCTCTTTCAAAGTCACCGCGATCTTTACCTATGAAGGTCTCAGCAAGAAAGAGATCAAGACCGCTTTTGCCGGTGATATCATCACCCTTGCCGGTTCCGAACAGATCGATATCGGCGAGACCATCGCCTCCAAGGACGAACCGATGGTGCTGGAAAGCATTACTATCGACGAGCCTACCATCGCTATCGAATTTATCATCAACGACTCCCCCTTTATGGGCAAGTCCGGTAAGTGGCTCACTTCAAACAAGATATGGGAGAGGCTCCAGCGTGAGCTGCAGACCAATGTCTCCCTCATCGTGGAAAAGACCGATTCTGCTGATACCTTTACCGTCAAGGGCAGAGGCGAGCTTCAGCTCTCCATCCTCATGGAAAACATGCGACGGGAAGGCTATGAGTTCCAGGTCTCCAAACCCCGCGTGCTCTACAAAGAAGTCGAGGGCAAGCTCCTCGAGCCGATCGAACTTGCCGTGATCGATGTCGCCGAGGAATTTGTCGGTGCCGTGATCGACCTCATGGGGTGCCGCAAAGGCGAGATCGTCAATATGTCACCGCCGACCGATGGCTATGCCCGCCTCGAATTCAAGATCCCCGCTCGGGGACTGATCGGCTGTCGCAATGAATTTCTCACCATCACTCGCGGTACCGGGATCATGAGCCAGTGCTTCTTTGGCTATGAGCCCTACAAAGGCGATATCACAGGCTCGACGCACGGTTCGATGATCGCGATGGAGAACGGGATCGCGCTCGGATATTCCCTCAATGCCTTCCAACCCCGGGGTAGCTTCTTCATCTCCCCCAATACCGAAGTCTATGGCGGGATGATCGTCGGTCAACATGCAAAGGACAAAGACCTCGTGATCAACGTTTGTCGCGGCAAAAAGCTGACCAATAATCGCGCTGCCGGCAAAGACGACGCCATCCGCCTGATCCCACCCCGCATCTTTACCCTGGAACAGGCGATCGAATACATCGGTGACGACGAACTCCTCGAGATCACCCCGGATTGCATCCGCATGCGCAAAAAGATCCTCGACCACACGGCACGGAAACGGGCAGAGATCGCGGACGAGTAAGGATTTATATCAGTGAAGAATTAAGAAAGAAGAAAGATGCTGCCGCATGTGGTTCGGGTCTGGCGTAACACTGACTTTAGTCGGTCGTAGCGCTGACTTCAGTTGGCGCATCACGATCATCTTTAATCTGTTAATTCGTTAATTATTCACTACCCTTCGTAGTGTAGCATGCCAATGCTACATCATTTCTCAGCCGAGATGTTTGATTGGCACCCAGACCCGAACCACATGCGTCAGCACCTCAGCCACTCTTCACTATTCACTCTTCATTATTCACTATCTAAGCGGATTCCCCTTAAGGGGAGTGATCTGCTGGATTCCAGCCTTCGCTGGAATGACGAAGTGACACCCAGACCCGAACCACATGCGCCAGCATCTTTCTTCTTTCTTCTTTCATCTTTCTTCATTAGCGAAGCACATCAGCCACTATTCACTCTTCACTATTCACTTTTCACTCAAAATTCCCCTCTTTTACTTCT
>CAYVXJ010000017.1:0-46110 GCA_964454815.1 uncultured Candidatus Cloacimonadota bacterium
CATACGACCACTGTGACATGTGATATCGATTTGCAGATTTGGGTGAGAACTTATATGACCTCCATATCATCTACTTGTATGAAAGCCAGTTATCCCACCTGGTAGCGCAGCGGGCAATTTGCGCTTGACAATAAACATAGACTCAGGAATTATTGCACAGATTAGAGTATATGCTGTTAACTATCGATAGCAGTCAACAATTGTTCTTTGGCAAGCATATTCTCTATTGACAGAAATGTGTGCGTTAGATAAGTTAAAATAAAGCCAGATATTAAAGTCCGGGAGGACAAATGCAGCAGATAAAGTCGTTCATATTGAGCTTGATTAGTTTGTTTTGCTTATGGCTCATAATCGCCGGGACAGCGGTGCAGGAGGTGATCGCAGGAGCGGTCATCGCCTTTGTCATCAGCCTGCTGTTCAGACAACGGCTCCTCATCCTGTCAGAGTTAAAGCTCTCCCCTGCCTCCATCCTTCGCATCCCTGTTTACATCGTCGTCTTCTTGTATGAGTTGGCGAAAAGTGCATTGGATGTTGCCAGACGAGTTCTTTCTCCCTCGCTTCCCATCAATCCGGGGATCGTCAAAGTTCGCACCAAGCTCAAGACGCGTTTGGGGCGCATCGTTTTGGCGAATTCCATTACATTGACTCCGGGAACGATGACGGTCGAGACTAAGGGTGAATACCTCTATATTCATTGGATCGACATTGTATCCGATGATATAGACAAGGCGACCGAGGCGATCGTCCACACATTTGAAAAGCATTTGGAGGTGATCTTTGGATAGTTTGACCCCCTTGTTTGTAGATGCGGCTTTTTATATCTCAATGCTTGCTTTGGCACTGGGATTTGTCCGCTTTTTGAAAGGACCTACTCCGGCAGACAGAGTTGTCGCGCTTGATGTCATGACGACCTGCGGAATAGCCTTGATAATCTTTTTGGCAGTGAACCTAAACCGAGCGATCTACATCGACGTCGGGATGGTCTATGCCTTGCTTAGCTTCCTGGGCGTTATCGTCATTGGGAGATATTTGGAGGAGGGATTATGATCGCTTTTATCGGTTCCATCATCAGTATCGTCGGGGCGATATTCCTCTTTCTCGGTGCGCTGGGTATCCTGCGTATGCCGGACGTTTACAATCGTATGCAGGCAGGAACGAAGGCAACGACGGTTGGCTCTATTCTCTCCATCATTGGGCTGGGAATGGTGCATACCGAGTGGCTGGTCAAGCTCATGCTTTTGGTGCTCTTTATCCTCGTGACCAATCCGATCAGCTCCAACGTCCTTGCCAGAGCTGCGCATCTTGCCGGAATCAAACTCACGGAAAAGAGTATTCGTGATAATCTCAAAGAAGACAGGGATAAGGAGGAATCGCAATGACTAATACCATACTGCTGATCCTGCTTTCTATCATAAGTGTAATCTCGGCGATCTATGCGGTCTTCACAAAGAAGACGCTCCATGCGATCATCGCCTCCGGAGTCATCAGTCTGATGGCGGCGATCATATTCCTGATCGTTGCCGCACCGGACGTTGCGATGACGGAAGCGACAATTGGCGCCGGGCTTACCACAGTAGTGTTTATTTACGCGTTGAAGCAGGTAAAGGGGAACGAAGATGATTAAGCAGATATTGGTCGTTATCGCCGTTATCGGATTTGTCTGGCTCCTCTTTCCTTTGATTGCGGAGTTTACGGTTCCAAGCGATGTCAATCCGCTTGCCAAGAGCTATATTCAAGGTTCGATCAATGACTTGAACATGCCAAATGTGGTCACTGCCGTCGTCGTCACCTATCGCGGACTCGATACTCTGGGTGAGGTCACGGTGCTCTTTCTCGCCACTGCTGGGATCGGTTTCCTGCTCAAGCGTAGAGAGCTCAAACACAAGAAGAGACGTCCGGCGACTGAGATCCTCAGCATCGGAGCGACGGTTCTTTCTCCGCTGATCGTGATGTTTGGCATATATATATTTATCCATGGTCACTTGACCCCCGGTGGAGGCTTCCAGGGTGGTGTGGTGATCGCTTCGGCAATGCTCCTAATGGCGATGGCGAATCCGGAGCAGCACTTTTCGCACAATCTCATCCATTGGCTGGAATCACTCTCGGGGATGGCATACGTCGCTCTGGGAGCTTTGGGGCTAATTCTCATCGGGGTGAACTCATTCCTCGATCCGCGCTACATCCCGCTGGGAACATGGCTTCAGCTTGCCTCAAGCGGAGCGGTACCTTTGATATATAGCTGTATCGGGATCAAAGTGGGATCCGAGCTTACCAGCGTGATCGATTCCCTCAGAGGTAAGGAGGAAACTGTATGATAGTTCTGATTTGCGCCGTAGTCCTGATGCTGATCGGTATTTGGATCGTCCTGACGAAGAAGAACATCCTCCGCATGATCATAGGCTTTTCGATCATGGATACAGGGATAAACTTGGCGATAGTCGCCATCGGCTATGTCAAGAACGGTACCGCGCCGATCATCGACAGCAGTATCAAGCTGACTGAAGGGGTCAACCACACCAAGGTCGTCGCCTCTCAGCTTGTCGATCCCGTTCCCTCTGCACTGGTATTGACGGCTATCGTTATCGGGCTTGCCGTCACAGCGCTGATGCTAACCTATGCTATCAGACTCTACAAGACGAAAGGTAGCATTATCATTGATGATTACGAGGAGCAGAAATGGTAAATCCGATGATCCTCATAGCTATGTTCCTCTTTACTGCGTTTATCATTGCTTTGGCTGATAAGCTGCATCGCACCGTCAGCCTTGCCTTGATGTTCACCGGACTGATCACCGCTTTGGCGTTTTCTGTATATCAGTTCGTGACCTTGTATTTGAACCCAGGACTGAGTGTTGATATCGTCAGTGCCGGTTTCCCGGCTCCGCTGTCCATCGTCTTGCGCTTTGGATTGAACGAGTCTTTGCTCCTCAGCCTTCTGAACCTTATGGGTCTGTTTGGCGGGATCTACCTTATCTCTGAGATCAAGAAAGGTGGTGCTCAAGCGATTGCGCTCTACATGCTCGTATTACTGGGGGCAAACGGACTTGTCCTCACGCGAGATATATTCAACTCATTCGTGTTTCTGGAGATCCTCTCCATCGCTACCTATTCGATCCTCGGGATCTACCAAGACAAGAACTCCCTTGCTTCCGGGCTGAAGTATATGTTTGCGGGTGGGATCTCCAGTTCCTTGTATCTATTGGGGATCGTGATGGCGTATCGCTATACCGGAACCCTCAATATCGATACCTGGATCTCATTGCCTGTGGCTTCGAGCCCGGGATACATCGTGGCGATGTTCCTCGTCGGGATCGGGCTATTCCTCGAGCTGAAGCCTTTCCCTGCCAATGGCTGGGCGCTTGATCTGTATCAGGCTTCCGATAGCGGTCTGGGAGCGATCATCTCATCTGTCAATACCGGAGCCCTGCTATATCTGTATAGCAAGATCATGCCCGTTTTTGACCCCACGATGCTGGCGCTCTTTACGGGAGCAGGTTTGGTGAGCTTTGTCTTTGCCAATCTGGTTGGTATCAGGCAGCATGACGTGAAACGTCTATTGGGCTATTCTTCGACCGCACAAGCCGGTCTGGTCGTGTTCACACTCGGTTCCCTGAGACTCCTCGGAGTTCCTGACCATACTGCTCTGGTCATCGCATTTGGCTTCTTCGTCACGAATGCTTTGGCAAAAGCAGGACTCTTCTGGCTGACCGGGATAGTCAACGAGAAGCTCATGGAAAGCTGGGGTGTGATCCGTAAGAACTCCGGGCTGTTTGTGATGCTGATGATCTTTGGCATGGCGCTGATGAGCGTACCGCCCTTCCCGGGTTTCTATGCGAAGTGGGAGATGATCAAGATATTCTCCGCGCATGGAGCTTGGATCTGGATCGCGGCTTTGCTGCTTGGTTCGCTGTTTGAGGCTGCCTACCTCCTCAGACTGATCGGTTGGGCAGCAAGAGGCGAAACGGACAAAGAGATCACTCCGTCTGTTGCGAAAGTTCTTGGGGTTATGGGCGTCGCTATCGCGCTTAGTGCCTTTAGCTTCTATCTCACTGTCGAATACCCGGGACTTAGCCTGAATGCGATACTTCCGGCAATGGCTCTGCTCCTGATGGGCTTGATCGACTTCTTCCCCACCAAGGTCAAAGGCTTTGTTGCTATACTGCTCCTTAGCGGATGGGCATACTATATGCTCGTACCCGCTTTGACCGGGATCAAGCTCCTCTTTGGTGCTATCCTCGTGGGTGGTTCGATCTTGCAGATCTTTGGTTTCATGAACCGCAAAGGCAGATCCGAAGGCATCTTCCCCACTCTCACCATGCTCATAGTAGCGATGGGAACTATCCTTCTGGCAAAGACCAAACTGGAGTTCTTCATGGGCTGGGAATACATGACCTTTGCCTCCTTCTTTATGATCCTGCGCGGTCAGAAAGCAAGGTTGCATGCTTATGCCTATGCTCTGTTCTCGACCTTTGCAGCGTATCTGATCCTGACAGGGCTGAATATCCTTCCTACGGTTGATATGAGTGGGTTAGTAAATCCCGCGCTCATCACCGAACCTCTTACTCGGGTAGCCCTCTTGCTCCTTGCCATTGGTTTCCTCATCAAGATGGGATCTTTCACGGTGCATTACTGGCTTCCCGGTGCTTATGCCGAGAGTGAGGACGATACGACGTCGATACTCTCCTCTGTTCTTTCTAAAGTTGGTGTTTATGGCTTGATGATGGTTCTGACCTTGCTTGCCGGTGTGATCGGTGCCAATGACGTCAGTATGAACGTCCTTGGCTGGCTGGGAATCCTCACAGCCTTCTTTGGTGCCTTGATGGCAGTCTTTCAGGAAGACGCGAAGTACCTGCTGGCATACTCCAGTATGAGCCAACTTGGTTATATCGTTGCCGGATTCTCCCTGATGTCGCATCTGGGCTGGGTCTCTGCTCTCTATCTTTCCGTGAATCACTTCCTCTTCAAGGGCTTGATCTTCATGGCAATGGCGGGAGTTTTCTATCGTACCGGAACCCGCAATATGTACGAGATGGGTGGCTTGATCAAGAAGATGCCGATCTCCTATATCAGTGTCTTGCTTGGGATAATCGCCGCTTCCGGGGTTCCGCCTTTGACTGGGTTCGGCTCCAAGTGGTTCATCTATACCTCTCTCCTGGAGCAGGGAAGATATCTGCAAGCCGCACTGGCATTCTTTTCCAGCGCAATTGCCTTCCTCTATCTCTACAAGCTGATCCATACCGTCTTCCTGGGACAGGCAAAGCCAAACCAAAGCGCGGTAAAGGAAGCTCCGATCTGGCTGATAATACCTCAGGTCGTATTCATGATGGTGATAATGGCGTTCTCCTGCTTCCCGAATATGATAACGAAGCCCTTATCCGAGATGGTTGGTGCTATAATTGCCAAGCCTGAGTGGCTTTCCTGGAATGGTTACAATATGGTCTTGGCGTCACCCGCAGTGCATGGAAACTGGAATGGCAACCTGATAATGTACGTGACAATGGGAGTCTTTATCTTCCCGCTTTCATGGCTCCTCTTGGTAAATGCCCGCACGCAAAAGGTCAAACAATTCAATATCGTCTTTGCTGCGGAGCGTCCATATAAACCCTGGACGACCCACTTTGCCTATAACATGTTCGCGCCCTACAGAAAGGCTCTTGGTCTCCTCGTAGAACCCAGAGCAACAGCTTTCTATAAAGGCATAGCTGAATGGACTCACTCACTCAGCGCGACGATATCCAGGCTATACACGGGCAACGGACAGACCTATCTGCTGCACCTATTCCTTTACACAATTGTACTCTACGCCATACTGGGGGTGAAATAATGACGATAGTTAGTAAGCTCTTTTGGGCGTTCATATCTCTGGGAGTCGTGACCGTTTGGGGTCTCACCCTCAATGGTATAGTGCACAAGATCTTTGCCCGTGTTCAGGGCAGGCTCGGACCTCCCGTCTGGCAGCCCTTCATTGATATTATCAAGAATAACGCCAAGCGTACCGGTATCAGCCATGGGATCATGTTTTACCTCGGTCCTGTGTTCCGTATCGCAGGTGGGATCGGTACCTATATGTTTATCCCGGTACTCTTTGGATCGGAGCATTTCGCCAATTTCTCGATGTCCGGGGACGTCCTGCTGGTCATGTACTTCATCTTCTTTGGTCAGCTTGGTATGGCTCTCGGTGCTGGTGAAGGCGGACATCCATATTCAGCTATAGGAGTGAGCCGTGGATTGGCGCAGATGACCGCGTTCGAGGTACCTTTCGCTCTCTCGGTCATTTCGCTGGTCGTCCAGTATGGCACCTTAAACATCACGGATATCGTAGCAGCTCAACAAGGTGGTTTCCTTCACTGGACACTATTTACAAATCCGTTGGCTGTTATCGCTGCGATGATCTCCATGCTTGGAATGAATATGTACAATCCCTTCTCAGTAGTGATCGCTCCTCAGGAAACGCCGATCGGACCCCCGACAGAATACCACAGTTCCTTCCTGGGACTGCTGGCAACCAACCGGGGTATCTTTGCCGGCGCAAAGCTGGTCTTGTTCATGAACCTCTATTTCGGTGGAGCGCCAAACCTGATCGTCCTAATCTTCAAGACGTTCTGGATATACATGGTCAGCGTCTTCTTCGGTGCAGCCTACCCGAGATTCAGAACTGAAGACTCGATCCGCTTCTTCCTCAAATACCCGACCCTGATCGGGATCCTCTCAGTCTTGGTTTTTACCATATAAGGAGTTCCAAGTGAACGATAATGATAAAGATAAAACTCTCACTCCGGATCCCATGGAGTGGCGAAAAGACGATAAGACTTTGACCAATAATGGTCTTCCTCCGGAGGAGCAGGACTGGTTTAGTGACGCCAGACCCAAGCGGGTAGAAAAGAGCTGGCAGGTCATGGAGAACTTCATGAACTGGGCACGTTCAAACAGCCTTTGGATCCTCGCCTTTGGTACAGGATGCGGAGCTATAGAGCTGCGTCCACTGGTCACCGCAAGATACGACATCAGCCGTCTGGGGATGCAGCCGCGTCCGACCCCGCGTCAAGCCTCGGTCTTCATGATCGGCGGTTACGTCTCGATCAAGACACTCAAGCGTATAGTTCGCAGTTATGAGCAGATGCAAGGGCCAAAGTTCGTCGTCGCTGTGTGCTCCTGCGCGATAAATGGCGGTATGTACTGGGATTCCTACAACACCGTCAAACGCATCGATGAATACATCCCCGTGGATGTCTATGTGACCGGCTGTATGCCACGTCCGGAAGCTGTCCTCGCGGGCTTTTCCAAGCTCAAGGAACTGATCAAAGCCGGCAAAGCCGAAGGTCAGAACCTCTATGCTGATAAGTTCGACTGGTACAAAGCTAATCAAAAACAGGTCATCAAAGACTGGAACATGCCCGATTACAACTGGTAGGTGAAGATGCGAGATCTAATAACAAAACTATCCGTCCAATTCCGCCTCTCGGGAGAGATCTATAAGACCGACAAACAGACCTTCGTCTTTGCGGAGAAGGAGCAGCTTATCAGCCTCCTCACCCATCTGAGGGATATGCACGGCTATACTCATCTGGTCATGGTCACCTGCGTTGATTGGCTTGAGAACGATCAGCTCCAGCTTACTTATATCCTGCATAACTACACCTTGCATACCGATCTGGGCATCAAGGTGCTGATCCCTCGCAACACTCCTGTTATGGACTCGATCCACCATCTCTGGAAACAAGCCAGAGTATATGAGCAGGAGCTCAACGAGATGTTTGGCATCTCTTTCCCCGGAAGCCCCGGTCAGGGGATTCCCATGATCCTCGAAGGCTGGCAGGGACCACCTCCCATGCTGCGTGATTTTGATACCAAGAAGTATAGTGAAGAGAACTATAGCAACCGTGAGCGTCACAGTCTCGAGCCCGAAGAACATATGAAAAAGCACCTGTACCCGGAGGATTGAGATGGAAAACCTATACCCACCCATAGTGAATGGTAAGTCTGTTTACGACCTTGATAGTGGTAAGTTCCTCAAGATGTGGCAAGGCCCACAACATCCCGGCGTCACGGGGAATATGAGCCTCGAGCTCGATATTAGCGGCGATCAGGTAGTCAAATGCAATACCCACGTCGGTTATCTCCATCGTGGCTTTGAAAAGCTCATGGAACGCCGGCGCTATATAAACTGCTTCCCCATTGTCTGCCGTATCTGCGTCCCTGAGCCGGATACCAATGAATATCTCTTTGCCCATGCGATGGAAAGCCTGATGGGCGTCGAGATCCCGGAAAGAGCTTTGTGGCTTCGAACCTTGAATCTGGAGCTATCCCGTATTTCCAGCTTTCTGATGTGGCTGGGGGGACAGAGCGGTGCCTTTGGCATGGGCACTGTCGCCCAATGGTGTCTTGCTCACCGTGACTACGTCCTCGACCTCTTTGAGGAGTGGACAGGCGCGCGCATATACCATATGTATATGACCCCCGGCGGGGTAAGAGGCGGGCTTCCCGAAGGCTGGGAAGGACGCGCGGAAAAGACCCTCGCCAACGTTTATAAGGTTCTCGACGAGATCCGCCACGTGATGTTTAACAACTCAGTTTTCAAGCTCCGTGCCAAGGGCTTGGGTAAGATAGATCCCGCCATTATCGACCAGTATGGGATCGTGGGACCAAATGCCAGAGGTTCGGGGATCAAGCGGGACATCCGCAAAGACCAGCCCTACCTTATCTATGACCAGCTTGATTTCGATTACGTGACCGAGACAGATGGTGACGTCTATGCCCGGGCAAAAGTCCGCTGGCAAGAGACCTATCAGGCGATAGATCTCGTGCGCCAGATCCTCAGGAAGATGCCCAAGACCGGAGCCTATCACGTTACCTTGCCGAACGTACTCCATCTCAAAGTCCCTGCGGGTGAGGTCTATGTCCGAGCCGAATCCACTCGCGGTGAGTATGGCTACTATATGGTTTCCGACGGCAGCGAGTTCCCCCGCAAGATAACCGTGCGCGGACCGTCCTATACCCACGCAATGGCTCTTCTGGAAGACCTTGCGGTCGGAGTGAATATCGCCGACGTCGCCGGTTTGATGGTTTCTTTGCACACTTATCCGCCTGAGATCGAGAGGTAATAATGAACTTAAGAGATATACTATCCCCCTTATACGTCTGGAAACGCGCTTTTGAAAAGCCCTTTTCCATAAATACCCTGAGCGAACCTCGTCCCGGTGCGCCTGCCTATCGCGGATTTCATAAGAATGACGTGAGCAAATGCATCGGTTGCGGAAGCTGTGCCGAGATCTGCCAGAACGTCTCCATCGAGATGGTTCCGGTCAAGACCCCGACCGATGGAGACAGCGGACTGCGTCCCCGTATCGACTACGGCAGATGCTGCTGGTGTGCCTTGTGCGTCGATATCTGCCCCAGCGGATCGTTGACCATGTCCAATTCCTACATCTGGGTAGAAGAAGGCTTGGACATAGATGTGCGTGAGACATACTGCTACACCCCCGGAGTGGACAGCAAGCCATGGGACAATGACGAGCTTGGTTATCACAAGCCGGATGACTATGAGCTGCTTCATCTTGACCGCATTCCTATGCCTCATCTAACTCCTGAGACCCGCCTTGAGTCCTTTGTGGAAATGGTCAAAGGCTTCTCTGCCGAGCTTGCCGTCAAAGAAGCGGATCGCTGCATCCAATGCGGGATCTGCACTGCGACCTGCCCGGCACACATGAATATCCCTGCCTACATCAAGGCAATTCGCGAAGGCAATATCGCCGAAGGCTTGAAGATCCTCTATGATACAAACCCCTTACCCGGCGTATGCGGACGCATCTGCACCCGCAGATGCGAGGACGTCTGTGCCTTGTCTCACCGCGGCGATGCGATATCCATCCGCTGGCTAAAACGCTATCTGACCGATTGCGTCGAAGCCAAAGACTACGCCGATATCCTCCGTTCCGAGATCAAAGCCAATGGCAAAAAGATCGCCATAGTTGGGACCGGTCCCGGAGGCTTGAGCGCTGCCTATTACCTTGCCAATCTGGGCTATGCGGTAGATATGTATGAACAGAACTCCGCTGCCGGCGGTATGCTCCGCTATGGCATCCCGGAATACAGGCTCCCCTATGACAAACTCGATAAAGACGTGGATTACATCACTTCCCTCGGCGTCAATATCAAGTACAACACCTGCATCGGCAAGGACGTCAATTTTGACGATCTCTATCTGAACTACGATGCGATCTTCGTGAGTGTCGGCTTATTTGAGCCTTACCGCATCGGGATCAAAGGCGATGAACATCCCAAGGTCATCAGCGGACTCAAACTCCTCAGCGATGTCACCGAGGGTATCCCCGTGGAACTCGGCAAGCACGTCGTCGTAGTCGGTGGCGGAAACGTCGCCATGGATGCCGCGAGAACCTCTCGCAGACTGGGAGCTGACGTCACCGTCCTCTACCGCAGACGTCTCGAAGATATGCCCGCAGACCGCGAGGAGATCGACGAAGCGATGGAAGAAGGCGTGAACTTCATCTATCAGGCGATCCCGCTGGAGATAGAAGAAGGCGCAAACGGCAAGCTGTCATTTGCCTGGGGAAAAGCGGAAATGGTCGTGCAGGAAGCAGGGAAACGCCCTCAGCCCATCCTCATCGAAGGAAGCCGTGAACTCATCACTGCGGATACGATCATTGCAGCTATCGGACAGGGGATGAACTTCACCTGGATGAACGAGAACACCAAAGCGACCATCTCCTTTGGCAAGTATAAGATCGAAGCGGATCGCTATGGCAAGACGACCGATAGCAAGGTCTTCATCGGCGGAGATATGTTCAATAACACCGCCGATGCCATCTCAGCAATAGCTGACGGACACAGGAGCGCAAAGGCGATCGACGCCCTGCTCAATAAGTAAAACTCTGACGACAATAGACATATATCCATGAACCGACGTCCTCCCGACGTCGGTTCCTTTTTCTCTTGTTCACCGTTTCTTCCTCAGATGACTCCCAGATGACTCTCTCATCAATCCCTCATGAAAATGAAAGAATGATCCGAGAACTAACTTCGGATTTCCTAAGCCTTCCTTAGAGATTCCCGCGTGATCCCCGCGTGAAGCCCGCGTGACTCCCGCGTGAGCACGCGGGAATCACACGGGGATCACCCGCGCTTTACACGGGCAAGCTTAGGTATTGCTTTGAGTATGAAGTCGGATGCAACCGCTGAACTGATGACTTGAGGATCGATCGCTCTGTGGCTCCGCGTCTTGCGTCCTCGATCTTCTTCTTTTGATGATGAAGCTATGTTTTTGCGGAACCTCGATGATTTAATATGTATGGTTTTATATTTCCCTTGACGAATGATTGCATACCAAAAAAGCTACTTTTGTTTTTAGAATTGAAATCGCTATGTCTTTATATATTTACAAGATACTCAAATCTATTGAGAGGATGATTATGTGTCAAAACTACCGTTCCCTACATCAGCAGATGCTCTCCCAAAAGCAAGAATGCCTTGAGCTTGCGAGTAAGATCGCCGGTATTGGTATCGATCCGGAACTGCCCTTTGCGGAGTTCTTTCTTTCCGCCCAAGCGACTATCGGCTTGAGCTTGAAGTATGCCATGATGATGGACAAGGACCCGTCCTTTACTCACACCGCACAGGCAGAACTGGAAGCTTTCCAGGCTGAGTTCTATGCCAAAGCTGTACCGGGCAAGGGCTATGAATCCTGCCTGGGAAATCCGGACTATGCCGTCAGCCTTTACGGGGCTCAGATGGGCGGTCTGCTCAGCTCGATCTACAGCACTTTCCGGTCTTTCCGTCAGTCCCTCATTCTGGATAATTACCCCGAAGTCATAGCCTATCTGCATCTATTTGAAAAGCTTCATGATCTCGCAACAGAAGGGAACGGTGAATATCAGACCTGGCTCCGGGTCTATCGGGAAACCGAGGAAGCGATCCTGGAACACAGGACAGCCCTCAGCTATTATCACCGCATGAGCCCGGACTGCGATTACTACCGCCGGATAATCATGGAAGCTGACCTCAGCGATATCCGCTATCTCTACCGCTATCCCATTTTCGTCAATCAATATGACATCGCCATGGCGGACTTCGTCGCCCGATATAATGAAGACGACCTCAATGCTCTGGCAGGGTTTATCATCCAGAGTTGGATCGATGGCTTCGTGAGAGCTAAGAAGGACTACACCAAAAAGAAATATGCAAACCTGATGATCCCCTGCGGGATGGAACGGCTCGGTCGTATGGTGATCTCCGGTCTGGCAGAGAAAGGGATCGAGGCAATCGTCACCCTGCCGATGAATCAGAGCATCAACAAGCAGTATGGTTATGACCATCGCTTCGACATCGCTCTGATCCTGGACAGAGAGTTGATGGATAAGAAACTGGGGATCATCGCGAAGTTCCTCGAAGCCAATCAGGATATGATCAAAGGACAAGCAGGTCCCGTCTATATTGAGCTTTTTGGCGAAGAGCCTTTCTCACCGGAATCGAAAGCGACCGCTCTCAAGCTCAGCCCGGAACAGCAGCAGATATATCGCGAGATGAATGCGCGTAATGCCGAGATCTATTACCGCTATTACCGCAGAGATGAAGCCAGCTTTACCATCATTGCTTTCCCGTCGCCTGAGATCGGGGAGAAGTTCCCGGAGATCTTTGCCGATACGCTGAAGATCAACCTCTTGGACAGCAACCATTATGCCCGCATCCAGCAAAAGATCATCGATGTGCTGGATACCGCCGAATACGTGCACGTCAAAGGTAAAGCCGGGAATGACACGGATATTATGGTCAGGATGCACCCGATCACCGATCCGGCAACGCAAACGAACTTCGAGAATTGCGTCGCGGACGTCAATATCCCCGTTGGGGAAGTCTTTACTTCCCCTCTGCTTACCGGGACGAATGGCGTTCTCCACGTCGAAGACATCTATCTCGGCAGCCTCAGGTATTACAACCTGCGGATCAAGTTCACGGATGGCTGGGTCGAGAGCTATTCCTGCTCCAACTTTGACAATGCGGAAGACGGTAGCAAGTATATCCACGAGAATCTGCTCCTCCCGCATGACACGCTTCCCATTGGTGAATTCGCCATCGGAACGAACACCACAGCCTATCAGATCGCTCGGAAGCACGACATCCTTGCTCTGCTCCCCATCCTCATCATCGAGAAGATGGGGCCGCACTTTGCCATTGGCGATACATGCTTTAGCCATGAGGAAGATGCTCCGCACCCCAGCTTTATGAACGGCAAGGAGATGATCGCCGTCGATAATGAGAAATCCCGCACCAGAGATACAGACTCCATGAATGCTTATACTCAGAAGCACATGGACATTACTTTACCCTATGAAATGTTGGAATCCATCACTGCCATCACAAAGGACGGTCACAAAGCGGAGATCATCCGTGACGGCAGGTTTGTAGTTCCCGGAACTGAAGAGCTAAACATCCCTCTGGACGAGGGCTGGTAGATCGGACGTCATAAGCTCGGACTGGAGACATAATGAAAAGAACTATGACACTATTGATGCTACTCGTTGTGAGTAGCCTGTGCCTTGGAATCAGCCTGGACGACAGCATCGTTATGGCAAAGCAGGGAAACAAAGAACTGCTCAAGGCGAAAGAAGATATTTACAAGGCAGACGCGCAGTATAAGGACGTGCGAGGCTATTTGCTTCCTCAACTGACCCTGCAAGGCGCCTACTCACTCAATAAGACTTATCTGCCGGATTCGGCGATCCCGCCTGCGTTTGACTTTACGACAGGGCTGGATGCCACTGCGGATGATAATGACAATTACCTCGCCAATGCGATGAACGGAGTTGTCAATTCCCTGATCCCGTCTTCCCCGCAAAAGGAAGGATCGTTGGCGATGCAGCTGAAGTTTCAGCAAGTCCTCTTCATGGGCGCAAAGCTGATCAATGGCGTCAAAGCGGTCGATAGATACCGTTCCATCCAGAAGCTTCGCTATGACCTTGCCGAGAACAATATCGTCGTCAGCACGACTGAGCTGTTCTATCAATGCCTGCTGGCGGGCAAGCTTGTTCAAGTCCAGCAGGATGCCTTCGACACGGCGAATAAACACCTCGCCAGGGTCGAGCTGTTCTTCAAGGAAGGACAAGTCTCGGAGTTCGACCTCCTGCGTGCCAGGCTCGAGGTGGCAAAGCTCAAACCGCAACTGGTGCAGAGCCAGAATAACTATGATCTGGCGTTATCCGCCTTTAGAAAGCAGATAGGCACCGAGGATCAGACGATCATCCCGGAAGGTGAGTTTATCCTCCCGCAGGAAATGAACATCACAGAGGAAGAAGCGATCAGTTCCGCGCTTGCCAATCGGCTGGAGCTGCGTCTCGCCTCGATCAACACAGAGGTGCAGAAGATACGCTATAATGCGGAGAAAGGCAATTATCTGCCGAACGTCGCCTTGACTGCGGATGCTTCGCTCTTTACAGCTGCGGATGAATATGGCATCGAGAGTGATGACTTTGGCACGAAGTATAGCATTGGGATCGGGTTCCAGTTCCCGCTATTTACCGGGCTGCAGAATTCCTCCAAGCGCGCTTATGCCAAGCATGACCATATCCTCGCGCAGATACAGGAACAGGATTACAAAGAGCTGATCGGTCTGGAAGTCAAACAGAACTATCAGAAATACACTTACGCATTGGAAAACTATCGCGTTCAGACCGAGAACATCAAGATGGCGGAACGCAACGTCCAGCTTGCGCAGATCAGATATGAGAATCAGGTCGGCATCCAGCTCGAGGTCTTTGACTCCCTCGTCATGCTCGCCGGAATGAAGCTCGAGTATTACAACGCTATCTATCAGGTCATTTCCGCTGAACGGAACTTGGTAAAATCTATGGGCAACAAACTCTAAAGGAAACTATCAGATGAAAAGAACGATCGTTATTACACTCGCAGTCCTCTTGCTCTTTACCCTTGGTTGTGGAAAAAAGAAGGTCGATGATAAGAATATAGAACAGCTTCAGAAGGAACAGGGAGTTCCCGTTCGGGTCTCCCCTATCGAACTCAGCACCTTTACCCAGGGTCTGGATTACAACGCGACGCTCTCCGGAGCAGAAGAGGCAAATGGCATGGCGCTGATGTCCGAAGTCATTACCCACGTCAATGCCAAAGCCGGAGACAGAGTCACAAAAGGACAGATCATCGTCTCCTATCCGCAAACTGCGCTTGAGGCTCGCAATACTGATGCGCAGACGGGGTTCAACGCTGCCCGTACGGCATACGAAAGAATGTCCCGCCTGCATGCTCAGGGAGCTATCTCTCAGCAGGACATGGACAACGTCGAGACGCAGTATAACCTCGCCAAGTCGGCTCTGGATTCCTCGAACAAGATGATCAATATCGCTGCACCGATCAGCGGGATCATCACCAATATGTTCGTCAGCCAGGGAGAGAGATCATTCCCCGGGCAGACACTCTTTACTATTGCCGGTGGCTCCGGATACAAAGCAACCCTCAGCGTTCCCGAGATCGATATGAAAGATATCCGTCGCGGACTTCGCGTCACGGCTGAATGGAACGGTGAGAAACTCAACGGCACTGTTACGTCCGTATCTCCGGGTATGGATCAGAACACCAAGGCTTTCCGCGTCGAATGCAAGTTCCCCGCTTATAACTCCAAGGTCAGCTTCGGCATCACCGCGAGGATCAACATCGTTACTAAGTCCGTGCAGAACGCCATAGTCGTCGAGCGTCAAAATATCGTCCTCGAGAATGGGAAAAAGTACGTCTGGTTGGCAAATAACGGCAAGGCAATGAAACGCGAGATCGAAACAGGACTGGATAACCGCCTGTCCTATGAAGTGGTCTCCGGCTTAGCCGAGGGTGACCAGCTCATCACTGAGGGAATCAACCTTCTGACCGAAGGTGCCAAGATCAAGATCAGCGAATAAGAGGACAGCAGATGTTTCTTTCCAAAATATCAATCCGCAGACCGGTGATGGTCACCATGGCTATCCTGGTCTTTGTGGTCTTCGGTATCCTGGGTTATATGGGTATGCCTTTGACCATGATGCCGGATATACAGATACCCTACGTTATGGTGCAGACCATATATCCCGGCGCCGGACCTCGCGAGGTCGAATCTCAGATCTCCAAGCAGGTCGAGGATGCCGTGGCTATGGTCTCACAGATAGACTTCATCCAGAGCTATTCGATGGACAACGTCTCCGTCGTGCTCATCAAGTTCAAGCTCTCCAAGGATGTCGATATCGCCAATCAGGAAGTCAAGGACAAGGTCGATGGCATCTCCTACAACCTGCCCAAGGACTCCCAAAAGCCCAAGATCACCAAGATGGACGTAAACTCCTTCCCCTTTATGGACATCGTCCTCGCCGGGGATATGGATGGCAAAGCCCTGTATGAGCTTGCGGATAAGAAGCTCAAAGACCGCTTTGCGCAGATAGAAGGCGTTGCTCAAGTCTCCATGACCGGTGGTAATAAGCGTGAAGTATCCGTCAAGCTCAAGGACTCTGTCGTCTATGAGAACAAGATATCCCTCGCAATGCTCAATCAGATCCTTGCGGCACAGAACCTCGATATGCCGGGGGGAAACTTCAAGAAAGGCAGCCAAGAGTACTTTGTGCGCCTCAAAGGTGAATACCAAAGCACCGATGACATCGCTAATGCCAAGATCCCTACTGCCTTCGGAGCAAAGCGTCTCTCCAGCATAGCCGAAGTCTCAGACGGTAGCGCCGAGGTGCGCCAGAGAGCTATATACTTCAACGTTCCGGATCAGAAGCTGGAACAGAACATAATCCGTATCTCGCTGACCAACAGCACGGACGGTAATATCGTCAAGATCGCCAAAGAAGCGCGTCGTCAGCTCCCTCTGATCCAGAAGGAGCTTCCCAAGGGCGTCACACTCAGAATGATCAGGGATGACTCTGAATTCACGGAGTTCATGGTCTCGGATACCATGTCCAATATCTGGATGGGTATCCTGCTCACCGGGCTGGTGCTCTTCCTCTTCCTGCATGATGTCCGCTCCACTCTGATAGTGGGCTTGTCCATGCCGATATCCATTATCTCGACCTTCGTCTTCCTCAGGATGGCGGGTTATACGATCAACGTCATGACTCTGATGGGTTTATCCACCTCGACGGGTATATTGGTGGCAAACTCAGTTGTCGTTCTCGAAAACATCTTCCGGCACAAGGATATGGGCAACAACCGGGTCGAAGCATCAGACAAAGGCACAGCCGAGATCGCTGTGGCGGTCTTGGCATCGACTCTCACCAATATCGTGGTCTTCCTGCCTATCGCGACCATGACCTCGATGGTTGGTCAGTTCTTCAAAGAGTTCGGTATGACGGTGACCTTTGCGACGATCTTCTCGCTGATCACCTCCTTTACCATTACCCCGATGCTGGCATCGATGATCATCCCCGAAAAGAAGATCGACACAAAGTACGGACGCAGCTTTGAGAAGTACTTTGCCCGTTTCAGCGCTTGGTATGAGAGGCTTTTGGCAAGCCTCCTCCGGACAAAGAAGACCGGCAGACTGCTTGTACTTGGAAGCGTAGGCGTCCTCATCCTCTCCCTGATGCTGGTCCCGATGATCGGTTTGGAGCTCATGCCATCCATCGACCAGGGCAATATAACCGCTACGATAGAGCTCCCTCAGGGCTTTAACCTGGATGAGACAGCCAAGACCGTGACTGCCATCCAAGACAAGATCAAATCGCATAAAGAGATCGAGCATATCGTGACCAATCTTGGAGCGATGGGTATGATCGACGAGAGCACAAACCTCGCATCCTGCGATATCAAGCTCGTGGATCTGAAGAAACGCACCCGCACGACCCAGGAGATGATCTCCGTCCTACGTAAGGATCTCTCCGTGATCCCCAATGCCAAGATCAAGGTCTCACAGCAATCCCGCTTTGGTGGTGGTGACCCGATCGAGTTCTATCTCCAGGGACAGGACAACGACAAGCTGGAATCTCTCAAAACGGAAGTGATGAACACCCTGCGGGACGTCCCGGGGCTTACCAACCTCGACAGCAGTACCCGTCCCGGAAGAGCAGAGCTCACCATTATCCCGGACAGGGAAAAGATGGCGGAGATCGGTGCGACAGTCTATGACCTCGCGCTGGCGATCCGTTCCTCTGTCGAAGGCATGGTTGCGACGAAGTATCGCGAAAGCGGTAACGAGTATGACATCAAGCTCTCGATGGATGATTCCTCTGTGGATTCCCCCGAGAAACTCGCCAACCTGCCCATCACGATCTTCGGAACGCCATACCTGCTGTCTCAGCTTGCGACGATAGACTTTGGTGCCGGTATCAACAAGATAACTCACCAAAATCGCTTCAAGTCCATCCAGTTCACCGCCGGAAACACTGTCGGTTCTTCGATGGGTAAGGTGATCGCCGAAGTGCGGAGCAAGCTCGATGCGCTGAACCTCCCTGATGGCTATCAGATAACCTGGGGTGGAGATGCTCAGATGCTTTCCGAGACCATGGTTGACATGGTGCGAACCTTCATCCTTGCCGTGCTCTTGACCTACATGCTCCTGGCGGCAATCCTCGAGAGCTTTATGCAGCCTCTTTTGATCATGTCCACCGTTCCGATGGCTCTGATCGGCGTATTCGTCTCTCTCTTCATCACCGGTTTTACCCTGAATATCTTCTCGATGATGGCGATAATCATGCTCGTGGGTATCGTGGTCAATAACGCGATCCTTATCCTCGACCATGTGAACGTCGTACGCCGAGAAGGAAAAGAACTAAAGGAATCCATCCTCGAAGCGGGACGCCTCAAGCTCAAACCGGTGATCATGTCCACCCTGGCTATCGTCATTGGTATGATGCCGATGGCTCTCGGGGTTGGTTCTGCCGCCAAGGAATTCCGCATGTCCATGGGTATCGTCTCGATTGGCGGCTTGATCGTCTCGACGTTTTTGACGCTTGTCTTGATCCCCGTTATGTATTATATTACCAGTAAACCAACAAAAACTTCAATACAAAAGTAACAGGAGGTTACAATGAAAGTAATGGTTAAGTTCGTGACTGTGGCGGTTCTCGCCATGTTTCTGCTCGTCAGCCAATTCGGTTGCTATGGAAGCTTTGCGCTGACAAAGAAGGTCTATGAATGGAATGGTAAGCTTGGCGACAAGTATCTGGTACAGGTCGCTTTCTGGATTTTAAACTGGCTCCCCGTTTACTCCCTTGCCGGAACTATTGACGTAGTTCTCCTGAACCTCCTTGAGTTCTGGACCGGTAACAATCCTCTCGCTATGAAGAGTGGCGATCAGATCATCAAATACGCCCAGAACGGAGATGATTCCTACAAGATCACCATGAGCAAAGACAACGTCAAGATCGAACCCATGAACAGCAAAGAACAGGGTCTTGAGCTTGCCTTCGATCATAATACCAATGCCTGGTATATGAACAACGGCTCCTCCCAGACCAAGGTCGCCACTGTTGATGGAAACACCATGACTCTCCTCTACCCCGATGGCAGAACGATGTCATTGAACCTCTCCAACTAATAGGAAATCAAAGTGATAGAAAGACAACAAGTAGAGACTGTCCTCGACAAGATCAGACCCGCGATCCAAGCTGATGGCGGAGACGTCGAACTCATCAACATCCGTGAAGACGGAGTCGTCGAAGTTCGCCTCCAGGGTGCCTGCAAAGGCTGCCCCATGTCCACCCTGACCCTCAAAGCAGGGATCGAACGCGTGGTCAAGGAAGAAATTCCCGAAGTCAAAGAAGTCATATCCGTATAAACTTCGAATCCGACATATGAGGCGGAAGCGAGAGCTCTCCGCCTCTTTTTTGTGCTTGACGAAATCTCCCTTTATAATGGCATAGCCAAAAGCTCTTGCGAGGTATATGTGAGACAAATCGACCTATATAAAGAAATAGACCGGATCTGCGGCTTTATCCGGGATTACTTGAGCTCTGCCGGCTGCAATGGCGTCGTGCTTGGCTTATCCGGCGGGATAGACAGCAGTCTCTCCGCTGCCCTATGCGTCAAAGCGCTCGGTGCAGACAAAGTGCATGGCGTATTATTACCCTACAAGACCAGCCATCCCGATAGCGCCGGAGACGCGACCCTCCTTGCCCAAACCTTTGGTATAAAAACCGAAACGATAGAGATCAGCCACATGGCAGACCCGTATTTCTCCCTTGCCGGAGCAGACATCGACGCCTTGCGCAAAGGCAATATCTGCGCCAGACTCCGCATGATCGTCCTCTATGACCTCTCCGCCAAATACAGATCCCTGGTCGTCGGCACCAGCAATCGCACCGAACTCCTCGTAGGTTATTTCACCCAACACGGTGACGGAGCTTGCGCCTTTGAGCCGATCGGGCATCTTTACAAGACGGAAGTCTGGGAGATGGCGCGTATCCTCGGCATCCCCGAGAAGATCATCGATAAAGCCCCCACAGCCGATCTCTGGGACGGTCAGACAGATGAGTCCGAGCTTGGCATCACCTACAAGGAACTGGACGAAATACTTTATGAACTCACCGAACTGGATATCAATCCCGGTAACAGTGACAAACTCTCTTTCCCGATAAGCACCTATCGTCACGTCGAAAAGCTCATCCGACGCAGTGAATTCAAGCGTCACTTACCCCCTTTGATCGATGGAGAAACATGCTAAGTATCCTCAAGTCCAATCGCTGTCCCCGTTGCCATAACAACCGTCAGATCCGCAAGTGCATCCGCGTCAACCGTGATATATGCTGGCAATGCTGTAATGAGATGCGCGTCGATTCTCGCTGCCCGGAGTCCTGCGCCTATCGCCCGGTCTCCGATCCCCGCTATCCCAGCCCCTTCCCCGCTTTCAAAGCCGATTCTCATCGCGAATCCATCCTCGCTTGCAAAGGCTATATTGACCTCTGGATAAACAAGCAGAATGAGCACTTTGAGAACCTCACGCCTCTCCAATATGCAGAGGTAAGCAAGGACAAGCTCATCGCCTGGCTGACCGGGTTCCAATACCCCGCATACTTCCCCCTGGACTACTTGCTGACCAAGCTGGGGATTACGGATATCAAGAGCGAGACCCCGCCTGACCCGGAAGATATCGTCAGCCTGTATTGTGAGCGCATAGTAGCTCTGGAGTGGGACAAGCTCGCTTCCCTATCGATAAACGACCGCGATCTGGACGGCTGCGACGAACGCTATGCCGAGATCATCTCCGTCATCCCTATGCTAAAGAAGATGACTTCCTTCGACATCATCCATTCCGGTGTCACCGAAGATGGAAGCTCCTGCTTCGTTTTTGGCGAGATCAACCATAAAGAGAACTGGACCTTCCTCCTCAGCCGGAAGGATGAGAAATGGCAAATGCGACAGAGCATCGCGGACAACCCACAAGCTTACTATGCCCAAAACCAGATCTTCAATTCCATCGCCGAAGCCATCTCCAAGGCAGAGGACGAGAAATGCTGGAACCTCGTCACGGAAGCCTTGAAGAAGTATCCCGACTGTGCCGACCTCTATTATTACCGTGGGATTTACTGGCAGATGGTCCAGCAATATGACAAAGCCAAGGTGGACTTCTATACATCTATCTCTTTGGATAACTACCTCGAGGTCAGCTACATCCATCTGGCAAATCTGAACATTGCCTCCTCCAATTTCGCTGAAGCTCTCTATTGGAATTCCGAATTGCTCCGGCTCCGTCCGGACGACCCTCAGATACTAAATAACGTCGCAGCCTGCCATGCTTCGATGGGCGACAAAGCCAAAGCCCGCGAGATCTGGCAAGGGATGCTGAACGCCTTCCCCGATTTCCCCTATGCCAAACAGAACTTGGAGCACCTGGACAAATGACCTACGACCCTCGCTGGATGCAGAGAGCGATCAGGAACGCCGAAAAAGCCCGCGGAAAGTGCTCCCCGAATCCCTTTGTCGGTGCCGTTATCGTCAAGAACGGCAAGCTGATCACCGATGGCTGGACGCATGAGTATGGGAGCGACCATGCCGAGATCCATGCCCTAAAGCGCGCATCCGGCTCCGTCAAAGGCGCTGAGATCTATGTGACCCTCGAGCCCTGCTCGCATTACGGAAAGACTCCCCCATGTGCTCTGGCGCTGATCAAAGCAGGGATCAAGACCGCCTATATCGGCATCTCTGACCCCAATCCCCTCGTCTGCGGCAAGGGAATAACCATGCTGCGCGAAGCCGGGATCGAGGTACAGACAGGCTTCTTTAGCCAAAAGATCGAGACGCAGCTCGAATACTTCCTCTGCAGAATGACGCAGGATCGTCCCTTTGTCATCTGGAAAATGGCGATGTCCCTCGACGGACGCTACTGTGCGACGGACGGTTCATCCCGCTGGATCTCGGGAGAAAAGTCCAGACGCTATACGCACAAACTCCGCAGCGAGGTCGATGTGATCCTGACCGGGATCGGCACCGTCCTCGGCGATGACCCGCTCCTGAACGTGCGTATCGGCAAAGCACCGCGTCAGCCTGTGCGCGCCATTATCGACAGCGATCTGCAGACTCCTCTGACCGCCAAGCTCATCACCACGGCGAGTTCCCAGCCAACGCTGATATTCTGCTCAAAGGACGCCGTCAGGAACTCGAAAGCAGGCGAGCTGAAAGCTGCGGGAGCAGTTCTCATCCCCCTGCAAAGCACCAATGGCTTGCTTGACCCTGCCGCAGTGCTCCACGAACTGCACAAAATGGGGCACTACTCCATCCTCCTCGAAGCCGGATCGGGTCTCTCAACCTCCTTCCTCAATGCCGGATTGATCGACAGAGTGATCTTCTTCTATGGCAATATGCTCCTCGGCGGAGACAAGGTCATCCTCGACGGCTTTTCCGTTCCCAACATTTCCAAAGCCCTCATCCTCACCGAGATCAAGCATAAACGCTTCGGAGATGATCTGATGCTCACCGGCAAGATCCCCCACAAAGTCTGAGAACTCCCTCTCTTTATCTCTTTACCTCTGTTTTAGTTAACTTCTAAACATCTCCCTCCCTCTGTGTCTCCGCGTCTCTGCGTCTCTGTGCTACTCAACAAACTACTTTCTCATACTTTCCTTGTATCTCATTCAAGTTGAGTACAAGATGACTTCAAGAAGACTACAAGCAAACTACCTGCCGTCAAAGGGAACCAATGAGGAGATCCCGGAGAGAGATGACAAAGCCCGAACCATCTCACAAAATACCCCAAGATATTCCTAAGGATCATGAAGAGCCTCTTGGGTGCCTCTTGGACTCCTCTTGGGGTCCTCTTGGGTGGCGACCCAAGAGGCTCCCAAGAGGCACCCAAGAAACGCTCGGTATTCCGGTGACTTATTCTTGTTGACGGAGAGGGAACATCGGGATATATTTTCGACAAAGAAAGATGATTACCATGGAGGTATCAATGAAACTATCCAATGCTTATGACGTCGAGTTGGAACCCGTCTATGCCGATGGCGCAGAAGGTGCTAAGATCCGCTGGCTCATCGCCGAGAAAGATGGCGCGCCGAACTTTGCCATGCGTATGTTTGAGGTTGAGCCGGGTGGGCATACACCCTACCATCAGCATGACTGGGAACATGAGATATATTGCCTGAGCGGAAAAGGCTCGCTCAAGACCGAACGCGGTGAGCAGGCATTTGGCGCGGATGATATCATCTACGTCGATCCAAATCTCCTGCATTCCTTTGTCAACGTGGGAGATACTGTCCTAAAGTTCTTGTGCATGATCCCGCATGAACACCCCGTCAAGAAAAAGACCCTCAATCCCTTTGCCGGTGAGACCGCCAATAACTGCTAAGGGGCTTATAGATGATAAACGAAAAGAATCTCGGCTTTTTCAAGAAGCTCGTTTCCACGCCCTCTCCCTCAGGCTTTGAAGCTCCGGCTCAGAAGGTCGTGCGGGAATACTTGACCGACAGTGCGGATGAATTCATCAGCGATGTGAATGGCAACCTGATCGCCCTCAAAAAGGGGAGCGGAAAGCTCAAGGTCATGGTCGTCGGACATGCGGATGAGATCGGGATGATCGTCAACTATATCGATGAATCCGGTTACGTCTATGTCAAGACCCTGGGTGGGTTTGACGTCAATCTCCTGCCCGGCTTCCGCCTGGATATCTATCATGAAGGCAAGGTCGTCCGCGGAGTTATCGGCAAGAAACCTATCCACATGATGCGAGGCGGAGATGATAACCCCAAGCTCAAGATAGAAGACCTCTGGGTCGATATCGGAGCGAAGAACAAAGAGGAAGCGCTGGCGAAGGTCTCCATCGGAGATATCATCACCTATCACTCCGAGATCGAGATGCTCTCGGATGATCTGATCATGACCAAGGCTACGGATAACAAAGCCGGAGTCTATGTCGCCGCAGCGGTCATGAAAGAGCTCAAAGGCAAGAAGCTCAAGGCGAATTATTACGCCGTCTCCTCCGTCGGAGAAGAAACGACCATGAAAGGCGCGAGAACGAGTGCATATCTCGTTCAGCCGGATATCGCCATCGCTATAGACGTCACCTTTACCTCGGACATCCCGGGAGCGGATAAGCGCGTCTATGGCGACGTCGGCTTGGGCAAAGGACCCGTGATCTGCCTCGGTGCCGCTCTGCATCCGCTCCTCAGCGACAAGCTCAGGAAGCTGGCAGAAAAGCACAATATCCCCATCCAACTGGAGATCAGCCCCGGGGGAACTGGGACGGATGCGGACGCGATCCACGGCTTGAGGACAGGTTCCGCAACAGCCTTGATCAGCATCCCAAACCGCTATATGCACTCGCCGAATGAGGTTATCTCACTGCAGGACTTAGATAATGCCGTCAAGCTCGTAGTCGAATTCATCAAAGGACTGGATGATAAAATAGACCTGAAACGCTGAATCCGGCGATTTCTTCTTGACAGAAAAAGCCCCGCATAAAGGATGACGCACATCTGACAACGCTTAGAACATTTGGGGCATTAGCTCAGCTGGGAGAGCGCTTGACTGGCAGTCAAGAGGTCAGCGGTTCGATCCCGCTATGCTCCACCAAATATAACCCCTTCACGTTGCCTCGCAATGTGGAGGGGATAATTTCTTTATAGAGGAAAATTCAGAGGTTCCCATGCGAAAACCAAACATCGATGCTATCAGCCAACTTCAGGAATTAGGCACTCTCGCCAGGTCTGCGATCCTTCATATGACGACACTTTCCGCTTCGGGGCATCCGGGTGGATCGATGTCCTCTATTGATGTCCTGCTCGCTCTTTACAGCCGGATCAAGTTTGACCCCAAGCAACCCCTTCTCCCCGATAGAGACCGCGTCGTCGTGTCCAATGGGCATATATCTCCAGCTGTTTATACGACTTTGGGGATGCATGGGTTCTTTGACCTGAGTGATGCGATAGCGCAGTTCAGAAAGCTCGGGAGCATCTTTGAAGGGCATATCGAACGCACCGTTCCGGGCGTCGAATGGACTACCGGGAACCTCGGACAGGGATTGTCCGCAGGTGCGGGAATGGCTCTAAGTTCCAGGCTGCTCAATACACCTTTTCGCGTCTATGTCCTCATGGGCGACGGTGAACAGCAAAAGGGACAGATCAGCGAAGCCAGACGCTTTGCCGTGAAGTATAACCTCGCCAATCTCTGTGCAATCGTGGATTACAACCAGCTCCAGATAAGCGGCTCCATCGGCGACGTCATGCCGCAGAACATACGCAAGAACTGGGAATCGGACGGTTGGCAGGTGATCGAAAGCTCCGGGCATGACTATGCTCAGGTTTTAGATGCCATTTCACAAGCGGAGAATATGGGCAAGCCTACGATGATCCTCGCGCATACGGTCATGGGCAAAGGCGTTTCCTTCATGGAAAACCAAGCGAAGTATCATGGTTCGACGCTCTCCGAGGAACAGCTCTCCGATGCGCTCAAGGAATTGGGTCAGCCGAATAAACTCAAGGAATACAAGAAGATGCGGGATGACTTTAACCCCGCCAAGATAGAACACAGCACAGCCGTTTTTCAGCTTCATGCCGATCTCAGCGGTGGGCAACCGATCGTCTATGAAAGCGAGACGGATAATCGCAGTGCCTGGGGCAAAGCAATTGCCGATCTGGGAAAGATCAATTTAAACGCCAAGACGCCTTTGGCAGTCATCGATTGCGACCTCGCTGCGAGTGTCAAGACCGGGGACTTTGCCAAGGTATCGCCTGAGCGGTTCATCCAAGCGGGGATCATGGAGCATAATGCTGCGGTGGTTGGTGGTGCGATGTCCGCATCCGGTATCCAGACCTTCTGGAGTGACTTTGGGATGTTCGGCATTGACGAAGTCTATAACATGCATCGCTTGAACGACATAAACCATGCCAATTTCAAGACCGTCGTCACTCACGTTGGAATAGACGTTGGCGAAGACGGCAAGACACATCAATGTATCGATTACATCGGCTTGGTCCGTAATCTCTTTGGCTATCGCCTCATCTCCCCCGCTGATCCAAACCAAACGGATCGCATCATCCGCTGGTTGGCTGATAAGCCGGGGAACTACATCGTCACCATGGGACGCTCCAAGCTCCCGATCGTACGGAATGAAGAAGGCGCTGTGTTTTATGACATGGGCTATACCTTTGAATATGGCAAAGCGGACTTGCTCCGGGTGGGAAATCACGGGACGGTCTTCGTCACCGGAACACCGGTCGGCAGGACGGTCAAAGCGATCGATACTCTGCGCGATGAAGGTATCTACCTAAATCTTTACTACGTTTCCGCTCCGCTGGAGCTCAATGCGGATGTCGTCCGGCATGCGGTTCGCGATGGGGCTATCATTACTGTCGAAGATCACAACGTCCATAGCGGGCTTGGCTCCGTGCTCGCGGATAAGATGGTGGAGTTGGGGCTTAGCGCACCACTCACGAAGCTGGGAGTCACTGCTTATCCCTATGCAGGCAATTCCGACGATGTCTATAAATGGGCTGGCTTGGATACTCTCACGCTGATCAGGAAGATCAGGGAAGCGGTGAAGTAGCCTTTTGCGATAATTCACAGGGCGGTTCATGAACGCCCTTTTTTTATGCTCATATTTTGGTTGACTTATTCTCTCAACCTATCAGGATGGTAAAAAAAGAAAAACCGAGAAGGAGCAGGGAATGAAAAAGCTACTCAAAACCTACCCGGATAAGTGCATTGGATGTCACTTATGCGAGAGTGTTTGCTCGAAACTTTACTTCAAGGAAGATACTGCGTCGAAGTCCTGTATCAAGATCAATGACGATCAAAGCCCGATAGACATGAACGTCTGTAATCAGTGCGGAACCTGCGTTATGACCTGTCCGACCCAGGCATTGACCATCAACAGCCTCGGGGTCATCATGCTCAATAAAAAGCTCTGCATCGGCTGTATGATGTGCGTCGCTTCCTGCCCCACAAAGTCCATGAGACGGTTTGAGGGTGGGCTTAATCCCTTTAAGTGCGTAGCTTGCGGTATGTGTGCCAAGAGCTGCCCCGCAGACGCCATTAAGATCGAGACGGAGGAATAATGGAAAACAGAAAGGTACTTGCCGAATATCGCTATGAACTGCGCCCGATAGTGCGTGGATATAACAAAAGAACTTTATACGTGAACCTCAGCACTCTGGAGATCAAGGAAAAGCCGGTCACTGACATGATGATAGACAAGTTCGTCGGAGGCAAGGGTTTTGACCTCTACCTCATGTGGCATGGCGTCAAGGATGATACCAAGTGGAATGACCCTGAGAACGAGATATGTATCTCCTTTGGTCCTCTTTGCGGAAACACGAACTACCCCGGTAGCGGGAAGTCCATCGTCACGACGATCTCACCCTTGACGGGGATCCCCGTGGATTGTAACGTTGGTGGACACTTTGGTCCCTATACGAAATTCGCCGGTTGGGATGCTCTCGAGATCCAAGGTAAAGCCGACGAGCAAGTTCTCGTCTATATCGACGGGGATAATGGTCTGGTTCAGATCCTCTCTGCTCCTGATAAAGAGCTGGATAGCCACATCATCTCCGAGAGGCTCCATGAGGAATTCGCCGGAGGTGAGCAGCATCTCCAGCACGTCTCCGTTGTGTCCTCAGGAACAGCCTCCAACCACGTCGAGATAACCTGCCTCAACTTCTCCTTCTGGGACAAGCGACGCAAGGTCGCAAGGCTCAAACAAGCCGGACGTGGCGGTACGGGTACCGTCTTCAGAGACAAGAAGCTCTCTGCTCTCGTCGTCAAGTACTCCTCCCTCAGCGGTGACTCGAACGATCCTGTGGACATCGAGACCCTGCAACAAACCGGTCTGAAACTCCACAACGAGATCGAGAAAGGTGATTCATCCCAATGCCACATGCGTGAGATGGGCACTGCCCACCTCATGGAGATCATGAACGACTATGACCTGCTTCCCATCCGCAACTTCAAATATGGGCAAATGCCCGAAGCTATTAGCCTCGCATCCTGGGAGTTCAAGAAGCTCTTTACCCAAGGGATGCCCGATGGTTGCTGGTTTGGCTGCTCCCTCTCCTGCTGCAAGGCAGTCGATAACTTCCTCCCGCGCACCGGTCCTTACAAAGGACAGCCTGTCTGCGTGGACGGTCCGGAATATGAGACGGGTGCCGGATGCGGTTCAAACCTCTGTATCTGGGATCCCAAGGACGTCGTGGAGATAAACTTCTACTGCGATACTTATGGCGTGGACACCATCTCCTTTGGCACCTCTGTCGCCTTCGTCATGGAGTGCTTTGAGAACGGTATCCTGAACCTCGAACGCACCGGCGGGCTTGACCTTAGCTGGGGTAATGCTGATTCTGCGCTTGAGCTTCTGCACCAGATGGCTCGCGGAGAAGGCTTTGGCGTCACGGTCGGCAAGGGCGTGCGCAAGATGAAAGCCCTCTTTGCTGCTGAATACGGCGCTGACCCGAACTTCCTGCAGGATATCGGCATGGAAGCAAAGGGTTTGGAATATTCCCAATATATGTCCAAGGAATCTCTCGCACAGCAAGGCGGCTATACTCTTGCTCTCAAAGGTCCTCAGCATGACGAAGCCTGGCTTATCTTCATGGATATGGTCAATAATCACATTCCGACCTTCAAGGACAAAGCCGAAGCGCTGCACTACTTCCCTATGTTCCGCACCTGGTTTGGGCTACAGGGATTGTGCAAACTCCCGTGGAACGATATCGAGCCTGAGGACAACGCTCAGACCGATGAACCGGCAAAAGTCCCGGAACACGTCCAGAACTACGTAGATATCTACAAGGCGATCACCGGGAAACCCATGGACAAGAAAGAGCTGATCCGCCAGTCCGAGAGGGTCTATAACTTCCAAAAGGTCTTCTGCATGAGAATGGGCAAAGGTCGCCGAATAGACGACGTCCCGCCTTACAGAGCAGTCGGTCCCGTGACGGAAGAGGAATACCTCTCTCGACAGGAAAGATACGACAAAGCCCTCAGAGAGAAGCAAGGCATCGACCCCGCCGGGCTCAGCACTCAGGAGAAGATGGCTCTGCTCCGCGCTTACCGGGAAGACCAGTATCAGCAGCTTATCGATGCAGTCTATGAACGGAAAGGCTGGACTCCGGAAGGCGTGCCGACCCGTGAGCACCTCCGTTCCATCGGGATGGACCTACCTGAGGTCATGGAAGTGATCAACCGCTACCTATAACTCGAAATAATACAGATAAAGAAAAGCCCCTGCGATGCAGGGGCTTTTTCTATACTTCGGATCTTTGGTTGCTATTTGGCAAGCAGTTGCTTCAGATGGGTGACGTAGGAGACGGCTCCACCGGGTTGATAACCGGTGCGGTTGATCTCTTTGCCTTGCGCATCGATCAGCACTATCGTGGGATAGCCCTGGATCTTGAACTGCTCTTGCAGCCGGTTGTTCTGTGCTTTGAGCTCATCGGTCTGAGGGATCGAGCGGGGGAAGTCCAGCTTGAGGAGGACGAGGTTGTCCTTCGCGTATTGCTTGAATTCGTCCTTGCTAAACACTTCGGACATAAGCTTCTTGCACCAGCCGCACCAGTCGGATCCCGTGAAGTTCACGAGGATAGGGCGGTCTAAGTCCTTAGCTGCTTTGAGCGCATCTTCATAGTTCTCGATCCACTCTCCGGTGGTATATTCACCGAGCGCTTCCTCGACGGTCACCTGAGTAGTGTCTTCAGCGGTCGCATTGGCAGCATCGCCGGGCTTGGGAGCGGGTGTGCAACCCAAGACCATGACCAGTGCCACGAGCAGGATAGTCATGCTAAGTTTCATAACGGCACCTCAGTATCGTTGATATAGACCTTTGCTGTGACCTCAGATGCCTTTTTGAGCATCGCGTTCACACCGCAGTATTGTTCCGTCGAGAGTTTGACGGCTTTGACGACCTTTTCCGGGGGGAGGTTCTCTCCGGTAAAGAAGAAGCTGATCACGATGTCTTTATACACGACGGGGTGTTCTTCCGTCCTATCGGCTTCGACATCGATCTTCAGCTGATAGTCTTTGATCTTCATTTTGTCCAGAATAGAAACGATATCCATCCCGGAGCATCCGCTAAGAGCAGCCAGCAAGAGCGGCTTGGGGAAGGGGCCTTTGTTCTTTCCGCCCCATTGCGGATCGGCATCCATGATGACGTGATGTCCGAAGACGTCCGCGTCAAAAGCCATATCACCTATCCACTTGGTACTTGTTTTGATGGTCATTAGAGCTCCACGTAGTTTTCCTTGAGCACTTCCTCATATTTGTCAACGTATGTCTTAAACGCCTTATAGACAGCTTCGAGGTCCTTCTCAGGGATCCTTTTGATTATCATATTCTGTTGATCAACAACAGTCCGTTGGCTGTTCTCAGCCAGTTTCTTTCCCTTGTCGGTGATGATAGCGAACCAGCAGCGCCTGTCTTCCTCGGAAGGCTTGCGTTGCACCAGTTGCTTCGCGACAAGGTTATCCATAATCCTGGTGACCCGGCTGTGCGAAACGTTTAGCACTTTGGCCAATTCGTTCATATTAGCGGGCACCTTTACTTTGAAAAGGTAGTTCAAAAGATGGCACTCCATCTTTCCTGCCTGCAGACAAGCTTTCTGCGAGTAGTCGATATCGCTCAGGACAACCTGTAGTCTCGTGATCAACTCGTGGAACTTCTCTGTGTAATTTGCCATGGTTTTCTCCTCTTTTGTTACACTTGTAATAGTCGATCGATTTTAGCACGATCGAAGCCTACGACCGGTTGGTTATTGATCCAGAGCTGAGGCACGCTTTGCTGCCCAGTTTTGCGAATCATATCCCTTAAGCCGGCACTATCCTTTGACACATCTATATCTTTGTACACAAATCCTTTAGCCTTAAGGTAATCTTTGACCTTCTTGCACCAGGAACACGTGGGTGTACTAAATACTACTATGTTCGGTCTCATTTGTTTACCTCTCCGAACATTATAATAGGAAACTTATTTGCTGGCAACCTTTATTTTGGGTTTTTGCCCCTTCATCCTCTCACTTTAATAGTTCATTGTGGATTTCCGTCCATATAACAAGTGTCCGAAAAATTCAGCTTGCCTTTTTTCCTGCCTGCTCTTTATTGGCAAAAAAAGCCGGAGTGACTTATGCCTTCATCTTTCTTTTGTACCGAGTGTGGCCATGAGACCACCAAATGGAGCGGGAAATGCCCCAATTGCAACAGCTGGGATACCCTGCGGGAATCGACCCGCATCCTGGGGAAGAAAAACCTCGGCGCGGATAACGTCGCCCGGCAAAAACCGGAGAAGATCGTCAATCTCAAAGCCAGTCCAGTCGAAAGGCAAACCACTGTCAGCAGCGAGTTTGACTTGGTCCTGGGTGGTGGGATCGTCCCCGGAATGGTGATCCTCATAGGCGGTGAGCCGGGAATCGGCAAATCCACCTTGATGCTCCAACTCAGTGAATGGATGGGCAAACAGGGAAAAAGCGTTCTTTATTGCTCCGGCGAAGAGAGCATGGAACAGATCAGGCAACGCAGCAATCGCCTTAATGTCCATAACGAGAACATCTGGCTTCTCTGCACCAACGACACTGAACACATCGTCGATTCCATCGCGGAAAGCAAACCAAATCTGGTAATCATCGATTCCATCCAGTCCATTTCGATCCCCTCTCTGGACTCGATCCCCGGATCGATCACCCAGCTCCGGGAAAGCTGCAACAGGCTTATCAAGCTGGCAAAGACCGAGAACATTCCGATCTTCCTCGTCGGTCACGTCACCAAAGAGGGCTTCGTCGCGGGACCCAAGATCATCGAGCACATGGTGGACACAGTCCTCTATTTCGAAGGCGAGATGCGCAATCAATACAAGATCCTACGGGCTGTGAAAAATCGCTTTGGCTCGACCAATGAGATCGGGCTCTTTGAGATGACCGCTGCGGGACTGATGGAAGTGCTCAATCCCAATAACGTCTTTCTCACCAAGGAAGGACATCAGATCGGCACTGCTATCGGTTGCATCGTCGAGGGAAGCCGCAGCTTTATCGTCGAGGTGCAGTCCCTGGCGACCGGCTCAAACTACGGAACGCCACAGCGCGTGGTCATGGGTCTGGAGCAGAAGCGCCTCGCTCTGCTGCTTGCCATCCTGGAGAAGAATCTCGCACTCTATCTTCGCAACAGCGACGTGTTCATCAATCTTGCCGGTGGGATCAGGACGACCGATACCAGCCTCGACCTTTCGATCCTGGCAGCGATCATTTCCAGCCTCAAGGACGTCCCGGTGCCTGATAATTCTGTCTTTATCGGCGAAGTCGGGCTCAATGGCGAGATCCGTCCCGCAGCCCAACTCGATACCCGGATAAATGAAGCGATCAAGCTTGGCTATGAAAAGATATTCGTCTCCGGCTATGCCAAGGTCAAAGCTAGACCAAAGGTCGTCAAGATCAAAGATATCAAGGCTTTATATTCACTATTCTAAGCTCTTGATCCTTTGATCACCGGAGAAAAAATCCGGCTTGCTTGCCTATCGATCCCGCTTTTGATCCAGGTAGTCTTCTTGTACTCTTCTTGAACTCAACTTGTACTATGCTTGTACCGCGTACAAGATGACTATGGCAATACTGCGAGATCATCACCTTAGTCTGCTCAGCAGCCAAGCAAGCTCCCCCAAGAACCGCGGATGAAAGCCTGTCCAAACGCTGCTGCGATGTTTCTTGACAAAGAAGAGCATCACCGCAAATTGAACTGCATGAAATCAAAGCATATTTACTACAGTATTTTGACGGCATTGATCATCGTCGGTCTCTATCACCTCTTTGAGGTAGGAAGATTCTCATATCCGGAGTATAAGCTCAAAGCTGGGCAGGTTTCGGATATCGACGTTATCGCGCCCTTCAGCTTCCCGATCTTGAAAACCAACGAGATGCTCAGGCAGGAGAAGGAACGGGTCGTCACCGGACTGCAGAAACCATACCGCATCTCCGAGGACATTCTTTTCAGCGCTAAAGCAAAGCTCGATGCGATCTTCGAGCTGCTCTTGGAAGGAAACAAGATAAACGCAGGGATGAATACCATCCAAAGCCTCAAGGGTCAAGGTGTCGAGCTTAGTCCCGAAGCCCTTGCGGAACTCCTTTCCGTGCGTCAGGCAGAGAACGTCTATAATCGGTTGAGCGATGCTTTGGACCGGATCTATGCCCGGGGTATCTATGGCTCGGTGAACTCCGACAGCATCCTGATCTCCGGGGCTGACAAACTCAGCCAAAAGAGCCTCCGGGAGTTTCTATCCGTCGAAGAAGCTGGAAAGAGCGTCAAAGATGCCGGAGAATCCCTGGGTGCGGTCAGGTTTTGCACCGAGCTTGCCGGAACACTGATCAAACCGAACCTAATCGTCGATGAGGGCAAGCTGAATGAGCTGGCTGAAACTGCAACCCAGGACATCACCGGAGCAAAGGGGATCATCCAAAAGAACGAGATCATCGTGCGCAAGAACGTCCGCGTCTCGGAAGAAGACATAGACAAGCTGAGCTCTCTGCAAGCCGCATACCAATCCAGACAGATCCGCAAATCTCCGCTGCAACGGATGCTGCTCTCGGTGGGTCTCTTGATCTATCTGCTGATCATCCTTTTGATCACGAATAAATACTATATTCAGACAAGCCAGAAGGGAATGGGAGGTATCCCGGACATTCTGCCGATGAATCTCGGCTTTGTTCTCCTCGTGCTGCTCGCCTGTATCAATAATTACCTGCTTGGTTTCAATAACATCCTCATACCTTTCGCGATGATGGGCTTGGCTGCGGTCATCCTGATCAGCACGAACTTTGGGATCTTCTACACGATCACCAGCTTACTGGTGTTAAGCCCCTTTATCAACTGGGAGACATATACTCCCATCCTCCTGATCCTTACCACTCTGATCACCATCATTCTGACCATCCGTTACAATGCCCAGCATGAGTACGTCAATATCTGGCTTTATCTGCTCTTCTCCGGGATAATGGTCAATGCCTGCGTCGGGATCTACAAGAGCGATCCGTTACTGACCATGCTGACCAATATCGGATATAGCATGATCTCCGCAACGATCACCATCATCGGGCTTGCCTGGCTGATCCCCTATTACGAAAGAAAGTGGCATTTTGCCACGAAGCAAACCTTGCTGGAGCTACTGGATTTTGACCACCCGCTGCTCAAGAGATTGGCGACGGAAGCGGTCGGAACCTATCATCACAGCCTGATAGTCGGCAATCTCAGTGAACGCGCCGCAGAGGCAATCGGAGCAAATCCGCTTCTGGCACGTGTCGGAAGCTACTACCATGATATCGGTAAGATCATCAATACAGACGTGTTTACCGAGAATAATGAGGATTCCTCCGAGATCCACGACAGCATCAAGCCCGAAGACAGTGCCAGACTGATCAAGGGACATGTGCTTGAGGGTGTGCGTCTTGCCGAAGAGCATCATATCCCCCATCCGGTGATCGATATAATCATGCAGCATCATGGCACGAGCTATATCCGTTACTTCCTCGAACAGGCCAAGAAGAACGACATGGAGATAGACCCGGAATTGTACAGCTATCCCGGCCCCAAACCTATGAGCAAGGAAGCTGCGTTGGTCATGCTCGCGGATATCATCGAGTCCACGACCAAAGCCAAGAATATCACTTCCGAGGAAGATATCGAGCACATCATAGACCAGACTATCCAGCGCTTGATCCGGGAACATCAATTGGATGATTCGCCGATCACGATCAAAGACTTGAATATCGCCAAAAGAACCATGATCCCGATCCTTGAGAGTATATACCGCAAAAGGCTTGATTATCCAGAGGAGAAGATAGTTGATCCTTCCTGAGCTTGACTTCATCTTTGAGTCTGAGCCTATCCCAGAGACAGAGCCTTTGCTGGAGATAACGAATATCGTCTGGCGAGGCGAAGAGGTCACCGATGCCTACGAGATCTCGGTGCTCTTCTGCGACAGCGAGCAGATGCGGGAATTCAACCGCCTCTACAGGGGTAAAGACGCCGCGACGGATGTCCTGAGTTTTGCCCATGAAGCTCTCCCCGAACAAGGTGAGAAAGCGCAAAAGCTTTTTGTGTGTGATATTATCATTGACACAAACTATGTATTCAGGCAAAATGGTTCGGACGGATTCCAAAAGGAGATAGAGGTCGTTTTTACTCATGCCCTGCTACATCTTCTGGGATACGATCACATAAAGAATAAAGACCGGGAAATAATGGAAAACAAAGAACATACATACAATGCAACAAAAAGAGGTGTGACCCAAAGTGGATGATGGTAAACCGCTGTTTATTATAGTCTTATTTCTGCTATCTGCCTTCTTCTCCGGCTCTGAAACTGCGCTCTTCTCTCTATCCAGGATTCAGCTAAAGAAGCTGGAAAATGCCGATAACCCAAGCGCAAAAAGAGTCCTCAAGCTTCTCAAAAAGCCCAGAAAACTGCTGATCACGCTGTTGCTCGGCAATACCTTTGTCAACATGGCGATATCCTCGATAGGTACCCTGTTGGCGATCGAGTATGCCGGGATCTCCGGGATGAGCGTCTCTCTGGCCGTCGGTATCCAAGTGATCATCACGACCGTCTTGGTTTTGCTTTTTGGGGAGATCATCCCCAAGCTGATCGCGATCTCCGTAGCCAGCCAGATCGCGCCTGTTCTGTCCTATCCGATAAGACTCATTCAGATCATACTCTATCCCCTGGTCTTGGCATTTGAGGCTTTCAGCAAGCTCGTATCCAAGAAGCATGGTCCGGATAAGCACTTGGAACAACGCTTCACATCGGAGGAATTTCATAAACTGATCCAATCCGACAGCTCCGGCAATAGTCTGGAGGAACACGAAAAGAAGATGTTGGTCGGGCTTTTCCGGTTTCGGGAAGCCGAGATCAGCGAGATATACGTCCCTCGCGTCAAAGTCAAGGCAATTGAGGAGAACGGAAGCCTGGAGCAGCTCAAAGAGCTCATCGTAGAGTCCGGCTATTCCCGCATCCCCGTATTCCGCAATACGATCGACGATATCATCGGAATAGTCTATGTCAAAGACCTGCTCATCTATCCTGAACGTAAGACGATCAAGGAATTGATCCGCCCCGTGTGGTTTGTCACAGAGAATATGAAGATCCAGACTCTCTTGAACCAGTTCAAGAGCAAGAAACTGCAAGTCGCGGTTGTCGTCGATGAATACGGCGGAACATCCGGGATCATCTCTTTGGAAGATATCCTCGAAGAGATCGTCGGTGAGATCCATGACGAGTATGACCACGATGAGACTCCGGACGTCGTCAAGATCGACGACAAGACCTACGTGATCAGCGGAACCCTGAATATCCGGCAGTTCAACCAGGAATTCGGCGTGGATATCGATCCCGATGAGTATGACAATATCGCTCAATTCTTGCTGGAGAACTTCAACCATGTTCCCAGCATTGCCGAGACCTTTGACTGGAACGAACGGATCACCTTCGAGGTGCTCGACAGCGATGGGAAGAGCATCAAGCGAGTCCAGCTAAGTTTGCATGAAGAGACAGAATAGTCCCAAAGCTCCCTGCACACAAAAGAGACACGCAGATGATTAGTAACGAGAGAATCAGCAAGAGAAGGGTGATCCCGGCTATCATCTGGGCATTGATCATCTGGACCCTTTCATCAATCCCTTCAAACGACCTACCTTCTGTCAAGATCCTCGGTTTTGACAAAGTGGCGCATATCGGGATCTTCGGGATCCTGAGTCTGCTGGTGAACCGCTGCATACCGAGAAAGACGAAATTGACCACCATCTTGGTGATCTATGCTATATTGTTTTTAAATGCCTCCCTGGATGAGTTGCATCAAAGCTTCATTCCCGGCAGGTCAGTCTCTCTTTGGGACCTGCTGGCAAACTACACCGGTCTGAGTATCGGTCTCGTGGCTCTGCTCTTTCGCAAATGATCACTGTTACCGATCTCCATGTCGCCTTCGATGAACGTGAGATCCTCAAAGGGATCAACCTTGAATTGCGAGATGGCGACAACCTCATTGTACTGGGCAAGAGTGGCTCCGGAAAGACAGTCCTGATCAAGACCCTGATGGGCTTGCTCCGTCCCTCTGCCGGAAAAGTGATCATCGACGATGTGGATATTCATGCCTCAGCCGGAGCACAGGTGAGCCAAGTTCGGGAGAAGATCTCGATGGTCTTTCAGAATGCCGCGCTGCTTGATTCTTATACAGTTTTCCAAAATGTAGCTTTGCCGCTCTATGAGAGAGAGAAGCTGTCCTTTGACGCTATCCGGGAGAGAGTCCTGGAATGTCTCGAACTCGTGGGTTTGAGCCATACGGTTGATATGTATCCTGCGGAACTGAGCGGTGGAATGCGCAAGCGGATCGGGATCGCCCGGTCGCTGATCTATGAGCCGGAATGGATCATCTTTGACGAGCCGATATCCGGTCTGGATCCCGTCACTGCCAAAGAGATCCTCTTTTATATGTCCAAGATCATCCGGGCTAAGAAGGTCACATCCATCACCATCACCCACGATCTCAAGGATCTGCGCAACCTGGGGAACATGGTGCTCTTCCTTCAGGATGGTCAGCAGAGATTCTATGGCAAGATCGATGAGCTTTTCCGCACTACTGACCCGGAGATACAGAGATTTATCGGGGGTGAAGCATGACAGGAAGCCTCCAGCGCGGTAGCCTTCTGCTCGCGTTTCTAATCGCCACGGCATGCACGATCTACGTGATCGAAAGCCTGGTCATGCGGCTGATGCCCTTCCCCTTCATACGCCTCGGGCTGTCGAACATCATCGTGCTCTACCTGCTGATCCACGGGAGGTTCTGGAGCGCAATGCTGGTCAACGTTGCCAAGTCCCTGATCGGAGGCTTGATCACCTTTACTTTGATCACCCCTGCGACGCTTCTGTCCATCGCAGGCGGATTGGTCGCCCTGCTGCTGATGTTCACAGGCATCAAAGCCAAGCTGGGATTCAGCATCTATGGGATCAGCGTACTTGGAGCCGTCGGACACAACCTTGCCCAGCTTCTCATCGTCCGATGGTTGATTATTCCCCAAGGCAGAGTTTTTATGTTGACACCAATCCTGATAATTTTAGGTATGGTCAGTGGAATGGTCATAGGATACCTAACTCTGATCATGAACGATAAACTAAACGACATAAGGCTGTTATAGCGATGGATATATTCAGAGACAAAAAGTGGATAAAGATCTGGACGTACGCAGGTGTATTCTGCTGTGTCATGACAGGTTTGATACTCGGTCTGTTCTGGTTTTACCAGGATGACCTGCCCCCTACCAGCGAGCTGAAGAACTTTACGCTCCGGACCGGAAGCGAGGTCTATGACCGCAATGGCAAGATGGTCTATCTCTTTGCGTTTGAAAAACGCAAGCTCGTCTCCCTCAAAGAGCTTCCCCAGCATCTCATCGACGCTCTGATCGTCACTGAGGACAAGCACTTCTACCATCACTTCGGGATCGATATCATCGGCAATATCCGTGCGGTATTCATCGATGTCCTGCGCATGGACTTCTCTCAGGGTGCCAGTACAATTACCCAGCAGATGGCGAGGAATATGTTCCTGACCCTGGATAAGAAAGTTTCCCGTAAGATAAAGGAGCTGATCCTGTCTATCAGGATCGAGCAGTCCTTTACTAAGGATGAGATCCTGGAGATATATTTTAATAAGATCTTCTGGGGTGGACAGGTGCATGGTCTTGAGACTGCTGCTCTGTATTACTTTGGCAAGCATGCCAGGGACTTGAACATCCCCGAATCGGCGACCCTGATCGGGATGATCCAGAGACCGAATTTCTATAATCCCAGCAAGAACCCGGAAGGATGCCTTGAACGACGGAACTACGTCCTGAAACGGCTCTATAAATCACATAAGATCACCGAAGAGCAATATGAACAAGCTTTGAACACCCCGCTCCTTGCCGGGGATTCGATGATGCAGCGTTATTCCAATGACTACTTTATTGAGCATATCCGGGTTCAGCTCGAGCAGAAATATGGGACAGACAGGCTGTTTGAAGGCGGCTTAAAGATCTATACTACCCTGGATCCGGAGCTCTCAGTCTATGCTGACTCCGTCATGAACGCCTATCTCACCAATATTGAGAACACGCGTGGTTACCGCTATAAGTATGCCCAGACGCCCAAGGATGCAGTGGATATAAACACCAAGTATATCCAGGGCGGAATGGTGCTCATGGATAACAAGACCGGACAAGTTCGCGTCCTTATTGGTGGAAGGAACTTCGTCCACAGCAAATACAACCGGATGACCCAAGCCAGACGTCAACCGGGCTCATCTATCAAGCCTGTATTCTACACCATCGCCGTCGAGAAAGGTTATACCCCTTCGACGATCATGAACGATTCCCCGATCACCATCGGCGATTGGACTCCGCACAACTTTGACCGCAGCTATCATGGGCTGGTGCGTATGCGCTCAGCGATCCAGAACTCAAACAACGTCTGGGCGGTTAAAACCGCTATGGATATCGGTCTGGACTCTATGTCGGATGCGTTCCGACGCTTTGGAGTCGGCAGTTCCGCCAAGGACTACTCCGCTGCTCTCGGTTCTCACGAAGTCACACCGATAAACCTGATCTCCGGCTATACGACATTCCCGAACGGAGGATACAGAGTCACGCCGGTCTTTATCACCAAGATCGAAGATAGCGAAGGAAAGGTTCTCGAAAGGCGAAGCGGCGGGAGGATCAGGGTTTGCGATTCAAACGTCGCCTATCTGATGACGAGTATGCTCCAGTCTGTGGTCTCCGGAGGAACGGGAACCCTTGCCAGAAACAACTACTTCTGGGATGCAGCCGGTAAGACCGGTACTTCCGAGGACTATCGCGATTCCTGGTTCATCGGCTTTAACCCCCAGTTCACTCTCGGGATCTGGTTCGGTTTTGATAACTACTCCGAAGGTACTGCCGGAGGAGCTCCTATCTGCACCCCCATTTGGGGCAAGATCATGACGCATGCGATCCGTAATGAGAACAAAGGACGTCTTCCCCGCTCCGGTGACCCGAGATATTCATTCTCCGTTCCGGAAGGCATCATCAAGAAAGGGATAAACACCCGTACAGGATTCACTATCGAAGGTGGCGGAACCGAGGAGTATTTCCTTGAGAGCAACGTCCCGCCCTCAGTTTCAGATACTCTGAACATGAACTTCCCCGCCGGACACAGCTTCCAGGACGAGCTTCCCACGCGTGAGACCAAGGTGACAGCCCCTGCTGCTCCCGCTTCACAGCCCAAGGCGACTTCGGAACCAAAACAGGAAAAGCCCAAGAAACGGGCAATCCCCGGAACTAACTGGTAAGAAACTAAGGAAGACGGAAACAGCGATGCTTGTGATCTTTGACGATAACCACCGTATAGACTTTTACCCTTTGACCCAGCTCCGGGTGACCGGAGATCTGCGCTGCGGCATCCTCAAGCTGCGTCAGCGGCTGGAGCTGCTCTTCAGCGAAGAAGACGATACTGCCTATATCGTACCTAAAGACCTGCAAGAGCTCTACCGGGAAAGGCATCCGGATTGGGACTTTGCTCCTCATGGATCGGGGCAGCATCTATACCTCAATGCCCGCTTGATCGTCACTCCCGAGAGCATCAGCAGCATACGCTCAATGCAGGACGAGACCGTTCTCCTTTCCGGGGACTCAATAGTCGCGATCCGTTCCGCAATGACGATCACCGATCCGGCAGAACCGGCAGCTTCACTCGACAGCCTGAAGAGCATCCGCGATGAGAAGATCACGCTCTATGCCCATCCTGCCCAACTGATCCATGATAACGACCGCATGATCCGCTTTGACTTTGAACAGGTCTTTGCCGATAAGGATAACTTCTTTGAAACAGAACCAGGAGTCACGGTTCTTCACCCCTATAACGTCTGGTTGGGCGAGGATGTGATCCTCAAGCCGGGTGTCGTACTGGATGCATCTGACGGTCCTATCGTGATCGATGACAATGCCTTGATCATGGCAAACTCCGTGATCATAGGCCCTTGCTACATCGGGAAGAAGACCATCATCAAGATCGGCGCGAAGATATACCAGTCCTGCTCGATCGGTCCCGTATGCAAGATAGGTGGTGAACTGGAAGGCACTATCATCCAAGCCTATTCGAACAAGCAGCATGATGGCTTCCTGGGGCATTCATACATCGGTGAATGGGTCAATATCGGCGCTGATACGAACAACAGCGACCTGAAGAATACTTATAAGAACGTCCATATATACTCATATTCCCAAAAAGCCGGATACGATACCGGAACCCGCTTCATGGGATGCCTGATCGGCGATCACGCCAAGCTGGGGATAAACTCCACGATCAATACCGGAGCTGTCCTCGGAACCGGAGTAAATCTCTGGGGACGGGAGCTGATCTCCGGCTTTATCCCGGACTTCTCCTGGGGTCAGGCAGATTCCCTCAGTCCTTACCGCCTGGAAGCATTCATCGAGACTGCAAGGCTGGTCAAGGATCGCCGCAACCTTAGCCTAAGTAAGGCGGAGGAACGGCTTTTCGATAAAATACAACAAGATAATCTGGAGATTTAATGCAAGATTACATAGAAGTAGAATTCCGCAGCGGAAGGCTCGGATATTATCAGAACACCTCCGGTCTGGAGATCAATCCCGAAGACCTGATAGTCGTCGAAGTAGAAAGAGGAGAGGACATCGCGCAGGTGACCCACCTGAGTATCCCCTTCGAGGAGATCGACGAACAGCTCCCCAAGAGCAAGCTATACAGTATCAAACGGATAGCTACAGATGAAGACCTCGAGAAGCTGAATAACATCAACTTCGAAGAGGACAAAGCCTCAAAGACCTTCCTGGACATCCTGGAGCGTTATCCTTTTGAAATGAAGCTGATCGAGACGATCTATCAGTTCGACGGCAATAAACTAACCTTTTTCTTCACCGCCGAAGGCAGGATAGACTTCCGCCAATTCGTGCGTGAGCTTGCCTTGGTCTTCAAGACGAGGATTGAGCTGCACCAGACGACCGGCAGAGACGAAGCCAAGCGGCTTGGGGGATTTGGCATGTGCGGTCTGCAATATTGCTGTGGCAGCTTCCTCAAACGCTTTAACCAAGTGACGATCAAGATGGCAAAGGACCAAAACCTCGCCGGTAATCTCTCCAAGATCTCCGGTCCTTGTGGCAGGCTTCTTTGCTGCCTGAACTTTGAGGAAGACTTTTACGTCGAAGAAGCCAGAGGCTTCCCGTTACCGGGAACGGTCGTCAAAATGAACAAGCAGAAGCTGGTCGTCCTGCGCAGTGATCCTCTGAACAAGAAGGTCACCCTCACCGGTGAAGAGCAGGAAATGCTGGAGATCCCGCTCGACCAGTACAATCAGCTCGAAGTGATCAGCATCCCGGATATAGACAAATGCTCCCCCACATCTTAGGCATAGATCCTGACCTCCTCGGCAGAGATATCGCATCCAAGTTTCCCAAATACCGGGTGCAGCAACTGCAAAACTGGCTCTACTCCCGTTTTGAGAACGACCCGGCTCATATGAGCAACATCCCAAACGACATGCGCGCCTTCCTGACCGAAAACTATGATCTCAACCTCCCGGAGATCGACCTAAAGCTCAGTTCCCGCGATCTGACCAATAAATACAGACTGCGCCTGAGCGACGGAGAACTCATCGAGATGGTGACGATCCCTGCGCCGGGTAAACTCACCCTCTGCGTTTCCTCGCAAGTTGGCTGTGCCAGAGCCTGCAAATTCTGCGCGACAGCGACGATGGGCTTAAAACGGGATCTCAGTCCCGCCGAGATCGTCTCGCAGCTTTTCCTTGCCTCACGGGAGACTGCCCCTCAGCGTATCACAAATCTGGTATTCATGGGAATGGGAGAACCGCTGGACAATCAAGCCAACGTATTGGAAGCCTTACGCCTGCTTCAGTCCGACACCGGGATCTCATTCAGTCCGCGCAGGACGACCGTATCTACCTCCGGAGTTGTTCCGGGGATCTACGCCCTTGCCGACAGCGGGATCAAGACCAAGCTCGCAGTTTCGCTCAATTCCGCCATAGACGAGAAACGGAACCAGATCATGCCGATAAACCGGAAATACCGCCTTACCGACCTGAAACAATCTCTCCTGTATTTCCGCCGCAAGACCAATTTCCGCATCACCTTTGAATACATCCTCATCCCCGGTTTTAACATGAGCTACGAGGATATCCGGGCTCTGAACCAGTTCGTCGGGGATATTTCCTGTAAGATAAACTTCATCCCCTACAATCCCATTCGGGACGGACAGTGGCAAGCGCCGACCGAAGCTCAGATCGCCGACTTCCTGCAAAAAGCACAGGTGATCGGACAAGCCGTGACCCTGCGCAAGAGCCGGGGAAGCGACATCAGCGGAGCTTGCGGACAGCTTGTAGCCCCCAAAACCTCATAAGGAGTATCAAAATGACGAAAGTAAAAGAGATCGCCATCAGACTTTTTGGAGATACAGAACCCTGCAAATGTGGCGGAAGCCATGAAGTATGCCTGAAGTGCAACGTCTGCCGGGCCAATCGTCCGGATAGAGCTAAGCTCTCCCCCGCAAACCTCGCTTCCGGCATCGATGCCACAGTGCTCAAAGCCGAAGCCACCGAAGCAGACGTTCGGGCACTATGCCACACAGCTTTGAAATACTCGACCGCATCGGTCTGCATAAACTCTCACTTCATTCCGCTTGCCCGCAAACTGCTCAATGGAAGCGTTTTGACATGCACCGTGATCAACTTCCCCTTAGGCTCCGGTTCACCCGAAGCCATCTCCGCGGAAGCCGGCGCTGTCCTGGAAGCCGGAGTCGATGAAGTGGATATGGTCCAAAATCTCTCAGCACTTTTCTCCGGGGATATCCCTTCTGCATTGGACAGCATCGCCGGAGTTGCCGAGCAATGCGCTGATAAGCATGCTACCCTCAAGGTGATCATCGAGACCTGTTATCTCAGTGAAGAACAGCTGATCACGTCCTGCCTAATCGCCAAGAAAGCAGGCGCAGACTTCGTCAAGACCTCGACAGGCTTTGGTACCGGTGGTGCGACGGCAGAGAATATCCGCCTGATGCGTGAGATCGTCGGTCCCAAATTGGGCGTAAAAGCTTCCGGAGGAGTTCGCACCAAGGAACAGGCTCTGGAGATGGTTGCATCCGGTGCTGACCGCATCGGAGCGTCAAACGTCATGGCTATCGTGGAATAAACATGCTCGTTCAAATAGCGGGATATAATATAGACAAAAGTCTGATCGATAAGCTCGATCCGAACATCGCGACTCCGGAAACGATCTCCGCTGCTTATGCCAGAGTCAGCCGCAGCTCAAAGTCAGTATCCGAACTGCGCAAAGAATCCATCCGCCAGATCGAGAAGGCTCGCACCTCAAACGAATCCATTATCTTTGGCATGGGTCACAGCTCAGTCGCCGAGCATGCCGTCTTCAATATTGACCTGATCGGTATCTCGCGTCATTTGACGGAGATAGTCCAAGCCTCCAGACTTGCCTCATTCACCGAGAAATCGCAACGCTATGTCACTTTCAGCCGGGACTATATCATCCCCGCAGAGCTCGACGATCCCGCCCATGCCGACCTGAAAGACAGCTATCAAAGCCTGATGGATGCCCTCTTCTCCGAGTATGAGACGACCTATCAGCTTCTCGTGCGGCACTATGAGACGCATCTTCCCGATCTTCCCAGACGTGAGCTGGAAGGCAAAGCCAAAGAAGATGCACGCTATATCCTGCCTTTGGCGACCCGAACCCAGATGGGGATGACGATAAATGCCCGCAGTCTGGAAAGCCTACTCCGCCGTCTGTATCAGACAGACCTCAGTGAAGCGCGTGAACTCTACGACAAGCTCTTCTCCCCCATCTCCGGGATCAGCCCCTCTTTGGTCAAATACACCACCGGAGGCGATCTTCCCGGCAAGATCAACATCCGCGAACTCAACTCCACAGGAGCCGATGAACTTGCCCCGGATACTGTCCGCATCGTTGATGGAAAGATCCCGGCAGAGAACGATATCCTCGCGACTTTGCTCTATGAACATTCAAACGGAAGTTTCTCGCATTGCCGCAGGATGATAGACTCCCTGACTAAGGAGCAGACAGCCCGGCTTTGGAAGGACCTCTTTGAAGGGATAGAGCCCTGGCACAAGATGCCCCGCGCCTTCGAGATGATCGATCTCAGCTTTGAGCTGAAGATGTCCGAAGCTTGCTGGGGTCAGTTCAAACGTCATCGCATGAGCACCATGATCAAGAAAAAGCACGGCGGCGATAATGATCCCGTCATCCCTCAAGGTATCCTGACCGTAGGTCGGGAGGAGAACTGGCGTCTGCTGATCACACAGGCAAAGCGCTTCTCGGATGAGCTTCAGCTTCGTCTTCCGGCGATCATCCCCTATACCCGCTTGAATGCTTGCTCCGTCACCGTCCTTACCCGGATGAACCTCCGGGAGATATATCATTTCGTTCGCTTACGCTCGGACAAACACGCCCAATGGGAGATCAGAGAGCTCTCCGACGGCTTATGCTCTTTGTTGCGCGAACTCTTCCCGAATGCGACCCGTTTTCTCGCCGGTAAAAGCGATTTCCCTCAAAACATTTGACATAAACACGGCATTGGAAATTGATGCCCTTAAGCGCGTCCCTGTAGCTCAGCTGGATAGAGTGGCACCCTCCGAAGGTGAAGGTCAGGC
>CAYVXJ010000018.1:0-30680 GCA_964454815.1 uncultured Candidatus Cloacimonadota bacterium
AGTATGTTTTCCAAAAGGGTTGTCGAATTTAGCCAAAGGGGTTGTCGGCGGATAGCTTTCTAATCAAGCTGTGGAAATGAAAAAAAGGCTTGACGAAATCATGTGAGGGGAAAATAGTTGAATTAGCTTTGGCGCGTGGGTTATTGCATATGCCTGCGCAGGGGCTGAGATCATAATAAACAGCTGCTATTCCAACTACTAATGACCAGCGAGGAATAATCATCATGAAGGACGTGCACAAGAGGTTAGCGCATATTGACGCCGGCTTTGTTCTTGACGCTGCGACAGGACGCGGAGAATTCATCAATACCATCAAGACAAACTTCCGCTCCTACACTCAGATCATCGGTATCGACAATTCCGAAAAGAGCGTGAACTACGCTCAAAAACTATTCCCGGACAATGATATCGAAATATACCGGATGAATCTGGAACAGCTTTCCTTTGACGACGAGCAGTTCGATACCGTCACCATATCCAATTCGCTACATCATCTTGAACATCGGGACAAGGTCTTTACCGAGCTTCTGCGTGTGCTCAAGAAAGGCGGGACCCTGATCATCGCCGAGATGTATAAAGACGGAGCCCAAAGCGAAGCCCAACAGACACACATTCTGCTGCACCACTGGATCGCCATGGTGGACAGGCACCTGGGTGTCTATCACCGAGAATCATACAACAAAGAAGAAATCATAGACTTCGCCCGTTCATTGCCGATCACCGAACCGGAGATCATGGACTACTACGTCCCGGTGGACAATCCCAAAGCCAATACCACCTGCGAAAGCCTGCAAAGAAACTGCACCGAGACCCTGAAAAGGCTTGAATCCACGGAAGGCGCCGAAGAGCTTGCCGCCCGTGGCAGAGAGCTTCTGGATCGGCTTGCGGAAGTAGGTTGCGCCAGCGCCAGCAGGCTATTGGTGATCGGAACAAAGAAATAAGGAGAACCGCACATGTTAATAGAAGACGATCTGTTTTCACTCACCGCTGTCCAACTGAATAAGGTGGCAAAAAAGGTCGGGATCCCCGGCTATACTCAGATGAAACGCCTCGAGCTGATCTACAAACTCCTGGAGTTCCAGGCTGCTCAGGAAGGTTTGACCTTCGTGACCGGCTGCCTGGAGATCATGGATGATGGCTTTGGCTTCCTGAGATTTCCTCAGAATAATTACAATCCCGGCAGAGACGACGTGTACGTCTCCCTCACTCAGATCAGACGTTTTGGACTCAAGACCGGGCACATGGTCTCAGGTCCGGTGCGTTCTCCCAAAGAAGGCGAAAAGTACTACGCCCTGCTCCGTGTCGAAGCCATCAATGACATGGCTCCGAACTGCCTGCAAGACCTCAGGCTCTTTGATGAGCTAACCCCCTATTATCCCACCGAACGCCTCAATCTGGAGTTTGACCCCAAGAATTACTCGACCCGGATAATCAACCTCTTTACTCCCATCGGCAAAGGACAACGCGGTCTGATCGTCGCTGCTCCCAGAACCGGTAAGACTATCCTCCTGCAAGATACAGCCAATGCGATCCTCACGAATCACCCGGAAGTCTATCTCATCGTGCTGCTCGTGGATGAACGTCCCGAAGAAGTCACCGAGATGAAGAAGATCCTCAAGCCGGGGAACGTTGAGGTCATCAGCTCCACCTTTGACGAATCCCCAAAGAACCACACCGCTGTCAGCGAGATGATCCTGGAAAAAGCCAAACGGATGATCGAACTTGGACAGGACGTGGTCATCGTTCTGGATTCGATCACCAGGCTTGCCCGTGCATATAATAACATAACCCCGTCCAGCGGAAAGGTCCTTTCCGGTGGTGTCGATGCCAATGGACTGATCAAACCGAAGAAGTTCTTTGGTTCTGCGCGTAACACAGAAGAAGCCGGCAGTCTGACGATCATCGCTACGGCTTTGATCGATACCGGAAGCAAGATGGACCAGGTGATCTTCGAAGAGTTCAAGGGAACAGGTAATATGGAGCTTGTGCTCGATCGCTCGATCTCCGATATGCGCCTCTATCCCGCTATAGACCTCATCAAGTCCGGAACACGGCGTGAGGAACTCCTGCTCACCAAGAATGAACTAAACCGGATGTACGTCCTGCGTAAGTATCTCAAGACCATCAGTCCGATCCAAGGGATCGAAACCCTGAGGAAAAAGATGCAGGTGACGGAGACAAATGCCGATCTCCTCAATTCTATGAGCAATTAAAGGACATGCTTCTGCCATGCAGCGTATATCTATTGTTACGCTCTTACTGCTGATCCTGACCATCCAGATCGGAGCAGTGACGCTTCGCAGGGATTTTGCCAATCTGGAGAACGCCTACCTAAGAGGTGATCTGGACAGCGCTGTCGATATGCTAAATCTGCTCAAACCCAATGGTGACGAAGAAAGAGCCTTCTTGGTTTTTTACAGCGCCATGCTCAAGAGCAGCAGTTCGGAAGCCATCCTGCTACATAAGCAAAACACTGAGAAGTTCCCCGCAGCGCTCTATGCTCAAAAAAGCATGCTGGAACTTGCCAAGCTCAATATCCTCTCCCATGAGACGGATTCTGCCCTTGCCTATCTCCGCCGGATAACGTCGTCGGAACTGAACGAAAGGTTCTATTGGCTGGCGATGTGTTCCGCAGAGAAGGACACCTGGCAAGACGTCATCAATCATGGAGAGAATTATCTCAAGGTCGGAACGGACGAGCAGATGGTCGAGAACTGCTATTTCCTCATCGCCGACGCGTATATGAGGCAGAAGAAATATCTCAGCGCTGCATCCACACTCACCCGGCTCGGTTCAGCCCAAGGACACCCGATCGATGAACAGCGCTATTACTATAGCCTTGCTTATGCCTATGAATCCGGGGACAAGATCCCGGACGCTCTCGCTGCATACCGTAAAGCCTATGAGATAAACAAGTTTTCCCAGCTCGCCTACCAGATCGAGGACAGGCTCTTTGACCTCCGCTCCGGGAATAGCAACGTGGACATATCGTTCCTGTATCCCTACACGGAGCTGGTCTTGCCGGATTCTGTCGGCACCGAGACTCCTCCACCCGTGACTCCGGTCAATCCCGTGATAAGCGGAGGACAACCTCAGAAGACCTCCGGACGTCCCTCCAGCGGTTATTACCTGCAGGCAGGGAGATTTTCCGTGTCCGATAATGCCCTTTCCCGCGCCAAAGAGATCCTTAACTTTGGCTATCCCTCGCTGTACTTTGAAGAGAAGCAGAACGGGAAGAGCACCTGGGTCGTGATGAGCGGACCATTCACCAGCCAGATCGATGCCGATGGAGCCAGATCCCGCCTCCTGAGCAGCAAGATAGACTGTTTTACCGTAAAATACTGATGAAGCAGAAAGCCGCCGAAGAAGTCAAGCTGACCCCGATGCTCAAGCAGTATTTCGAGGTGAAGGAAAAGCACCCGGACAAGCTGATCCTCTTTCGCATGGGTGACTTTTACGAGACCTTCTTCGATGATGCCTATACCACGGCAAAGATTCTGAATATTACGCTCACCTCCCGCAGTAAGCACGAAGACAATCCTGTCCCGCTTGCGGGTTTCCCCTATCATGCGCTGGATAACTATCTGGACAAGCTGATCAAGGCAGGTCTCAAGATCGCTATCTGCGAGCAGGTCGAAGACCCCAAAAAGGCAGTCGGGATCGTCAAGCGTGAGATCACGGAGATCATCACGCCGGGAACGGTGCTCGACCAGCATCTCCTGGAAGACAGCTCAAACGTCTTTCTCTGCGCGCTGTGGTGGGAAGATCTCAAACGCAAGATCGGCTTTGCCTTGCTGGATATCTCGACCGGAGAATTCCTCTTTAGCGAATTGGGGACGGAAGACCTTATCGGAGAGCTACTGCGCTTTCGTCCGGCAGAGATCATCCTGGCAAACTCCGATGCCGAGAGATACATCAAGGATCAAAAGCTGGAATACGAGCCGACTCTGACGATATTCGACAGTTGGCTCTTTACTCCTCATGAAGCTCAGGCAACCCTGAAGAAGCACTTCGGGGTCACTTCGCTTGAGGCATACGGAGCGCATAACCGTCCTGCGGGAACTACTGCCGCGGGAGCTGCCCTTGCCTATGTCCAATCCCTGTATCAGGTTCCGCTCGGGCATATCTCATCCTTAAGCTACTATTCCATATCGGAATATATGCAGCTCGATGAGATCAGCCGACGCAATCTGGAGCTGACCCGTTCGATCCGCTACGGTTCTCGGCATGGCAGTCTGCTTTCCGTTCTGGATCAATGCCAGACTCCGATGGGCTCACGCCTGACCCAGAGCTGGGTCTTGCACCCTTTGTTGGACACAGAAGCGATAGGCAAGCGTCAAAAATACGTGCAAGCCTTCCTCGCCAACACGGCTTATCTCAAAGACCTGCGTTCCATGCTCAAGAACGTAGGCGACATTTCTCGATTGGTATCCCGCCTTTCATCCCTCCGGATCAACCCCAGAGAGATGAACGCCTTGAAGTCCTTTCTCTACGTCACGCGGGATCTATGCGATATACTTTCACAATTCAAAGAAGAGCTTTTTATTCCTTGGATGGAAACGCTATCCTCCTTCGACGATATCGCCGACAGGATAGACAGGGCGATCCTCGAGAATCCGCCTGTGACCATCACCGAGGGGGGGATATTCAAGCAAGGCTACGATCCTGATCTGGATGAGCTCCTGGAGCTTATCCACGATGGTAAAAGCTGGATCGCACGCTTGGAAGAAGACGAGCGAGCCAAGACCGGGATACCGAGTCTGAAGATCGCTTATAACCGAGTTTTCGGATACTACATAGAAGTCACGGCCACCCACAAGTCCAAGGTTCCTGACTATTATACGCCGAAACAGACGCTCGTCAATTCCGAACGTTATATCTCCCCTCGGCTCAAGGAATATGAAGCCAAGGTTCTCTCCTCGGAAGAGAAGATCAAAAACCTCGAGTATGAGCTTTATAAAGAGCTCAGGCAGTCCATGGCGGTCAATCTTGAACGCCTGCAAAAGCTCAGCGAGGTCATCGCCCTCATCGATGTATATGCAAACTTCGCCCATATCGCCTGGCAGAACTCCTACACTTGCCCGGCTTTTACCGAGGAGCGGGAGCTTACGATAGTCGAGGGGCGTCATCCTGTCATCGAAAAGCTCCTCTCGGACGAGTTCATCCCCAATGATACGCATCTGACGAGTCCCGAGACCGCCATCGCTATTATAACGGGACCGAATATGGCGGGAAAATCCACCTACCTCAGGCAGATCGGACTCCTCGTCATCATGGCGCAGATCGGGAGCTACGTCCCTGCCAAAGAGCTGACCCTGCCGATCTTTGATCGTGTCTTTACCCGGGTCGGTGCATCGGACAACCTCGCTCAGGGGCAAAGCACCTTCCTCGTCGAGATGATCGAGACAGCCAATATACTACACTCCGCGACCCCGCAATCCCTCATCCTGCTCGATGAGATCGGGAGAGGAACGTCCACCTTTGACGGGCTCTCCCTCGCCTGGTCGATCATCGAATACATCGAGCGCTACAAGAAGTCGCTCACTCTCTTTGCCACCCATTATCATGAACTGACCGAACTGGAGAACATATACCCGGACATACGCAATTACAACGTCGCAGTGCGGGAATGGAACGACCAGATGATCTTCCTGCGCAAGATCGAGCCCGGTGGCGCTGACCAGAGCTATGGTATCCAGGTCGCCAGACTTGCCGGTATCCCGGACAAGGTCATCAAGCGGGCAAAGGAGATCCTGCGCAATCTCGAGGAACACGAGATCTCCCCGCAGGGGCTTACCGCTTCCATCCGCAAACGTTTGAACCAAAACACTCCCCAGATAGACATATTTGAAGTATTGATCGACAAAGCGAAAGAGGACAACTCCCAGCTTGATGAGATCAAGGAGCTGGATCTGGACACCATGACCCCGATCCAGGCATGGCAGTATCTCAAGGACTTACAAGAAAAGATCTAAAGGTTGGATATATGACAAACAAGCTGATCTTCGCGCTGGGAGCTCTCCTGCTCTTGATAAGCGCCTGTCAGGTAAATAACGGTCCCGTCGCCGGCGTGATCAACGGCAGGAGTATCACTTACTCCGAGTATATGAACGCCTTTCGAACCGAGTATGAGAATTTCTATACGCTGGAACGCCGCGCTCCCAATCCGGACGAGAAAAAGCAGATCGGCAGCCTCACCTGGCTATACAAAACTAAGTATGTCATCCTCCAGGACTATTATAAGAAGTACGCCATCTCCGTGACCCATCAGGAGGTGATCGACACGCTTTCCAAGAACCCGCCTGCATACATCCTGAACTCTCCGAAGTTCAAGATCGACGGGAAGTTCGACCAAACCTCATATCTCCAGTCTCTGAACTTTGACTCTCCTCAAAACCTCAAACCGGTGCGCAAGAAATACTATGACGACATCATCCCGATCACCAAGCTCAAGACCAAGCTCATCAACAACGAGTTCCTGACCAAGCCGGTGATGAAGAAGATCGGGCAGATCATCCAAGGCAGCGCGGATATAGATTGGGTGATCTTTGATGCTTCCACGGCGGACTTGCGCCTGAACGACTCTTACATCGAGGAATACTACACCGCACATCCGGAAAAGTATATGCAAGATGCGAAGCTCTCCCTGCAATACACTCTGATCCCCGCAAGTCCATCGGAGACAGACCTTATCCTGTCCAAAGCCATCGCGGACAGTCTCTATGAATCTGCCTTAGGCGGAGCCAGCCTGGAGGACATCGCCAATACAGACGCCTCCAAGGACCGCCGTATCCGTCTGTCGGAGACAGGCTTCCTCTTCATCCCGGATCTGACTCCCGAGATGAAGGCTGCGATCTATAACCGTGAAGCAGGAGAGATCCTCGCCCCGATCAACGCTTCGGAAGGCTACGAGATCTATCGGGTCGATTCCGTGACCCGTTCAATGATCAAACTCAGCCGACTGCTCGTCCCTCATTCTCCCGGTAACCAAAGCATAAATCTCGCCGAAAAGAAAGCCAGAAACCTGATAGAACTCGCCGGGATGCTGGGTATGGAAAAAGCCTGCCAGGAGATGGACTATACCCTGTGCTTTGAAGAGAACATCCAGCCTGATGCCCAGATCACCGATGATCCGGCATTGGACAAACAGCTTTTGACAGCGATAGACAAGGCTTCGGAAGGCAAGATCCTGCCTCCGGTCTTCTCCTATCAGCTCTCTTCCTGGGTAGTAGCCCGTGTAGCGGAAAAGACGACCCGTTCTCCGCGTCCTCTTAGCGTCGTGCGGGAGCAGGTTCGCAAAGATCTGATCGCCGACAAGAAGATAGAATTCGTCAACCAAAAAGCCAAGGTATGGCTCGATAACTTTGACCCTGCGGTCACCTTGGAAAACACTCAGGATTACCGCGTGGTCAGCTCCAAAGGCTTCAATATCAAAGGCAGGATCGACGGGAAAGACCTTTCCGACATCTATTACAAAGCTATGCTTGCCCACCTGAACAAAGAAAAACCGAGCCTATACCCCCTGGATGAGCTCTATGTGATCCCCATCATCCGCCACACCTATCTCCCTGCCAAGCCCACCGCGGACAAGACCACGATCCGCACTCTCTATACTCGCAATCTTGACGCAGACTGGTTTGAAAAGTGGATGGACCAGCAAGTCAAGAAAGCCAAGACCAAGTTCTTTACCCTCGGACAATAAAGGAATAACGATGCGATACCGGCAGATGCCCAAAAGCAAAGACCTGATTAGCAATCTCGCCTTCGGATGTATGCGTTTCCCGACCGATGCGGACGGCAAGATAGACAAAGAACGTTCCCTCGAAATGCTCAAGTACGCCTATGACCACGGCGTAAACTACTATGACACTGCCTATCCATATCATGGGGGGCAGAGCGAAACCTTCCTTGGTGAGTTCCTTACGACGATAGACCGCAGCTCGGTATTCGTGGCGACGAAGCTCCCCTCCTGGCTGATCAAGACCCATGAGGATATGCAGCGTTATCTGGATGAACAGCTTGCCAAGCTCCAAACCGGATATATAGATTACTACCTGCTGCATTCGCTGAATGCCAAGACCTGGCAGGTTCTCCGCGACAACAAGGTCTTCTCTTTCCTGGAGAAAGCCAAAGCTGACGGCAAGATCCGCCATATCGGCTTTTCCTTTCATGACTCCTATCCCGTGTTCAAAAAGATCCTCAATGCCTACGACTGGGACTTTTGCCAAGTGATGCTAAACTACCTCGATACTCATTATCAGGCAGGTCTGCATGGTGTCAAAACAGCAGCCGAGAAAGGACTGGGGATCATGGCGATGGAACCTCTGCGCGGGGGAAAGCTGATCGCCCCGATACCTCCGGGGATCGAAGAGAAGTGGAACAAGCACAAGAACTACGAGAAACCCGTGGAGCGCGCACTACGCTGGGTCTGGGATCTTCCCGAAACGACGACCTTGCTTTCCGGTATGTCCACCTTGGAGCAGGTCAAAGAAAACGTTCGCCTTGCCGGTAAATATGCCCCAAAGAGCCTCAGCGAAAAAGAGATCAAGCTCTACAAAGACATCCGCCGGGAATACATCAAGCGGATCCCGATCCTCTGCAGCGAATGTCGCTATTGCCTGCCTTGTCCCTATAACGTCGCTATCCCGACTGTCATGGGCGTCTATAACGAAGCCGTCATGTTCGGAGATAAACAACGTCATAAACGCGAGTATCACTGGTTTGTGCGCGAAGAGAACCGCGCCGATAAATGCGTCCAATGCGGTGCCTGCCTTTCCAAGTGCCCGCAGAAGCTGGAAATACCGACTCACATGCAAACCATTACCGATTACTTCCGGGATGAGCAAGAAAAACAATAGGCTCTACAACTCGATAGAATACTATGCCTTCAGAGGTCTGATCGGCTTCCTGAGGCTTCTCCCCTACGCCTTCTCGAAGTGGCTGATCTGTTCTCTTTTCCATCTCGTGGGATACAGGATCGGTATCCGCAGGAAGGTAGCCGATATCCAACTAAACAAGGTATTCCCGGAGCTGAACGCCAAAGAACGCCGGAACATCCTGAAGAAGATGTATCGCGGGATGGCTTTGACCACTGCGGAGGAATACGTCATCCCGGAGCAAAGATTGATCTCCACGACCGGGATGCTCGGCAGAGAATACGTCGATCAAGCTCTGAGCATGGGCAGAGGTGCAATACTCGCAACCGCTCACTTCGGCAATTGGGAATCAGCCCGTATCATGCCCCTGATGGGCATACCCCTTTCGGTCGTCACCAAGCGCCAGCGAAACGTCCGCTTTGATACCTTTACGAATAACATCCGCGAAATGCACGGTGTCTCCGTCATCGACATGCGCCGTGGACTGCGCGATATCTTGCATCACCTCAAGAACAACGAGCTCGTCGCCATCCTTGCCGACCAAAATGCGGGGCAACATGGCGTCATCTTCGATTTTATGGGATATCCCGCCTCACATTGGCTGGGAGTCGCCAAGATATCTCTGCGCTACAAGGTGCCGATCGTTCCGGGCTTTTCCCTGCGCAAACCGGACGGAACTCTGGTCTTCTCCTTCGAACCGATCATCTATCATCCGGAGCTTGAAGACGTCCCGGAGAATTACGAAACGATCCTGCGTGAGCTGGATGAGATCCTGATCCGCTATATCAAGGCTTATCCGGAGCAGTGGTTTTGGGTGCATAAACGCTGGAAAGGCGCCTATAACATGTTCGTCTGAGCCTGCTCCACCGAGATCTTGCCGGATGCTATCCCCATTCCCCGCCGATAAACCAAAGCGAACCTTGACGCAAAGATCATCCCGATTACTTTTTCTAAGCTAATAATGTGAAAGGACACCAAAGTGAACAATCTAAATAGATTCGGAAGATTTCTCAAGAACCATACAAAGTTTGACTCGGAGATCATAAACAAAGCCATGGCGATGATCGATGCCTATGGCGAAAGCTCTCCCGCATCCCTGACCAAGATCCTGGTCGAGGACATGAAGCTCGATGAAGACTCCGTGAACCGCGCAATAGCCAAATACTACGCCTTTGGCGAGGTCAAGATAAACGTCGAAGAGCTTGACCGCAACCAGATCTGCTTGATCAAGTTTCTCCACGAAAAGATCGATCCCGCCTTCCTCGAGCGGATGTTTGCCGCATACATCTTCCCCTTCCGACTGGTCGGGAAGAATCTCGACGTGCTCCAGATCCTTGTCACGGATACGACTCATCCGGTGATCCGGGAGATCGAAACGGAGACTTCCTTCAAATCCATCGAGATAGACTGGACATCAAAAGGAACGATCCAAGCCATGATCGAGAAATCCAAGATCCCCCTCGAGTTTTGCCAGATCATCCGCAAGAGCGATCAGACGCTTTTGGAACGCAGTCGCACCGTCGATGAGCAGGAAGAGATCTCCATCGATGAAGAGATAAACAAAGGTTTCCTGCAGGAACTCGTGGACAACGTCCTGATCGACGCGGTGCGTAATGACGCATCGGACATCCATATCCTTCCCAAAGGCAAGAAAGCAGTGGAGATATACATTCGCGTCGATGGCAGGCTCAAGCTGTGGCTCAAGAGGGATAATACTCCCGCTGAGGCAGTCGCAGCGGTCGTCAAAGACCAAAGCATCGGGATAGACCGCTTCATCGTCGATAAAGCTCAGGATGGCTACACCCAAAAGGTCGTCGATGGTCATTTGATCCGCTTCCGCATCTCCGTCCTGCCGATGGTATCAGCAGAATTCAATCGCCGGCTGGAGAGCATCGTCATCCGCGTGATCGATGACAGGAAGGTCATCGATAACTTTCATAAGCTTGGTTTCCTCCCCCAGGCTGAAGAAGAATTCATCAAAGCGATCAACGCTTACAAAGGCATCGTGATAGTCACCGGACCCACAGGCAGCGGAAAGAGCACCACCCTGATGGCTGCGCTCAATCATATCATCGATCCCGCCTACAATGTCCTGACCTGCGAAGATCCCGTCGAATACGTCATCGAAGGCGCAAGACAGCTCAAGATCGGACACAATATGTCCTTTGACGAAGCCATGCGCTCCATCCTGCGTCACGACCCCGATATCGTCATGGTCGGCGAGATACGCGACAAGATCACCGCCGATATCGCCGTCAAACTCGCTAATACAGGTCATCTGACCCTCACCACCCTGCATACGAATAACGCTCCCTCGGCGATAACCCGGCTGTACAAGATGGGGATCGAACCCTTCCTCCTCGCCTATTCAATCAATATCGTCATCGCCCAGCGACTGGTGCGCAAACTCTGCGACTATTGTAAAAAGCCTCTTTCTCCCGATCTCTATCCTTCGGCTTTGTCGCTGGGACTCACTCAGGAAGAGCTGGATGCCGGAAAGGTCTATATGCCCGTCGGTTGTAATAAATGCAACGATGGCTACAGCGGCAGAGTATGCCTCGTGGAAGCTCTTTACTTCTACCCCGAGATCCGTCAGGAGATAGTCGATTCGGACAACCATATAGACGAAGAGAAGATCCGCCACATCGCCGAGAAACACGGAATGCTCTCCATGCAACAATCCGGGCTCGAACGTATCCGCGCCGGAGTCACCTCCATCCCCGAAGTTCTCTATGCCACAGCAGAAGACTAAACCATAACGCTTCCTATTGCCATATAGATATATAGCCATTATTAGCTAAAGCACGGGTTCACCATAGCCCGTGCTTTATATTTTCATAGCAATACATTAACACTCTGTTTACTCTATCATTGCTATGCTTCTGCTGCATCACAACTTCCCCAAAGGAAACCCTAAGCACACTCAGAACACACTCACTGATATCCTACAGGAATGTCGGACAAAATTGCCGCGATCCCGCCCTGATCACGCCGCAATGTGGCGTGATTGCGGCGGGATCGCGGCGAGTGCGCCTCGTCAGCGTACCTTATACCTTTAAGTTATCCTTGAGTATGCTTAGGGTGTGCTTTGGTAAACCTTAGGGTACAGATAGAGAGTTCAGCGGGGAAAAAGCGGCGAGTTTTGCTATGAAAAAGGGTCAGGCAAAGCTCACCTGACCCCGGGCTAAAGCTTTTGTTAGCAGTATGTCATGTGAGCAGCATCAGTGATGGCTCACTCCGGAAAGACTACCGTGAGAAACATCTTGAAGTTCGTCTTTGCCTTGACTGCGTGGGGGATATTGGCAGGCATGAGGATGCTCTCGCCCCGGCAAACCAGATGCGTCTTGGTTCCGATGGTGATCTCCCCTTCTCCGTCGAGAACGGTGATCAGGGCATCTCCGTGCGATGCGTGCGTGCTGATCTCTTCCCCTTGAGCAAACGCGAAGAGGGTGAGGCTGACGGCTTTGTTCTGCGCCAGGGTTCGGCTGACGATCTGTCCTTCGCTGTACTGCACCAGTTCATCGAGTTTTTGGGCTGTCTCGGGCGCGATATTCTTGATCAGGCGGTTTTCCATGTGATCTTTCTCCTCTTATATCTGATAATGTTTTTATACCGATAAGATAAGCTCCGGGGAGCTTTTCGCAATGCCGAGCCGGTTATCCCGAAAATCTTGTTGACATCACTCCCCAGCTTAGTTTATCGGCATACTCATGAAAGAACGACAGCTCAAGGAACAATTTACTCTCAGAATACGACGCGTGCGGAATAAAGTGAATCTGCTTCTTTCCCTGCGCGGTGTGGCTCATGTTGTCCTTCTTTTTGCCGTCGCGATCCATCTCTACTACCTCTTGTGGAAGAACATGGATCATGCCTCGCAGGCATTGGTCTATATGAATATCACTATCCGCGTGACCCTTGCGCTCGTTTTGATCTATATCATCCTGCGAGCGGTTCAGAAAATGGCGGATATGCGAGGGATAACGCGGCTCCTGGACGGGATCTCGGGTGAGACGGACGATCTGTATCAAAACACCTTTGAGCTTGAAGCAAAAGGGGGAAATGAACTGATCGTCGAAGCGCTGACGGAGAAAGCGATCGGTCGCTTCGATCAGAAACCGGTCAAGCTCCCACCCTTGTCCTCCGCGGGACAGATCCTCCTCTTTGCCTCGGTCTTACTGGGGATATTATCCATCTGGGCGATGGATGAGAAGGACTTTGGCTCCGCTCTAAAACAGTTTTACACAAACAGATCCGCCAAGATCGAATACAAAAAGACGATAGAAGTCAGCCCCGGAGACCTCCGGATCGGTAAGAACACTCAGGTGATCATCAGCGTGACGGATCCGGATATCAGGCTCGAACACAAGCTCTTTTACCGAACGGACAAAGCCTGGCGCGAGCTCTCCCTCACCGATTACCGCTATACCTTCGAGGGATTGGACAGCGATATCGAGTATTACGTCTCCAATTCGCAGACCAGATCGAAGGTCTATCGGATCAGCGTGCTGGACGAACCATTTGTCAAAAGCTGGCGTTTGGACTATGCATATCCCGCCTATACCGGGCTTGGGGCGATGACGGATACTCTGAGCTACGGGAACGTCACCGCCTATCCGCAAAGCCAGGTAAAGCTGACGATCACGACGAATATCCCGGTCACGACAGCCGTCATGCGGTTTGCCGACGGGACAGACCTGAGCCTTTCCCGGCTGGACTCCGTCACGTTTACCGGCAGATTCACGGTTAATAAAGCTCAGACTTGGTATTTGGAGATGAAGGACGAACTGAAACGTCGCTCCAAGCCTGAGGAAAAGAGCATCAATATCATTCCCGATAACCCGCCGGAGATCAAGATCGTCTTCCCCGGCAAGGACGTCACCCTTGATCAGGATCTCTTGCTGCCGTTGATAATCAACGCCGGAGATGACTTCGGCTTGCAGAATTGCAGCCTCAGATATCAGGTCAATGATGCCGATGCGGTCTCTCTTCCCATCCAAAGCCTTATCCAGACCAAGCTCTTTACCCGGGATTACGTCTTCGATATGAAAAGCCTGGGGCTGATGCCCGGAAACACAGTCACTTACTGGGCAGAGATCTACGACAATTCGCCTCAGCATCAGAAAGCGGAAAGTCCGCGCTATCGGGCAAAGCTTCCCTCTATCGAGGATATCTATCGGGAACTGGAACGCCGCGAAAAAGCCGGAGCAAACGAACTCGAGCAGGTCAAGGACAAGAGTGATCAATTGCGCCAGGATTTTGAGGAAAAACGGCGGGAACTGCTCAAGGATGACAAGATCGACTATCAGGACAAAAAGGAACTGGAGAATATCCTCAAGGAACAGGAAAAGCTCTCTCAGCAAGTCGATAAGATCACAGACGATTACTCGCAGTTGATCGAAAAGATGCAGGCTAATTCGACCTTGTCACCGGAAATGACTCAGAAGATGATGAAGATCCAGGAGCTCATGCAGGAGATCAACAATGCTGATCTGCAGAAAGCGATGGAGAAGTTCAACGAGAACTTGAAGAACCTCAATCCGGAGATGCTCAAGAAGGCGATGGAAAACTTCAAATTCTCCATGGAAGACTTTAACGAAAAGATAGATCAGACCTTGAAGCTGCTGGAGAGTATCAAGAAAGAGCAAGCCGTCCAGAAAGCACTGCAGATCTCTCAGGAAATGGAGAAGATGCAATCCGCGCTCAAAGACAAGACGGCAGATCCAAAGCAGGATAGCGATAAGCTGGCTAAGGATCAGAAGGATATCCGGGACAAGCTCGAGACCTTGAAGGACGAGCTGAACAAACTCGATAACATGCTTGATCCGCAGAAAGACAAACAGGCGAAGGACCAGCTTTCCGAGCTCAAAGATGAGATGAAGAAGAGCGATATCGAGCAGGATATGCAGGAATCTCAGGAGCAATTGCAGAGTAACTCCCGCCCCAAAGCCGGAGAGAAGCAAGAGGAAGCTCTGGGTAAGATGCGGAAATTCAGTCAGAAGCTCTCCAAGATGAAGGAATCGATGTCCTCGGGATCTCAGCAGCAGATGATCAAGTCCATCCAGACCGCTATCCGCGAGCTCTTGATCTTCTCCAATGAGCACGAGGAGATCGCCTCCAGATTCAAGAACGACCCATATATCATCATGAATGACCTGATCGCGGGTTATCAGGGGATCGATCTCTCGCTCGCCAAGCTATATTCCAATCCTCAGATGCTGATGATGCTTCCGCCGAAGTTCTTCATCGATCTTACTTCCACGAATCAAGCCTACAGGGAGCTGTTTGTCAACGTCAGCGATATGCAGTATTATCGCATTCCCGAAGTCCTGGGCAATATCCAGAAGGGACTGAACCTGATGATCTATGACCTGATGCAGGCTCTGCAAAATCAGGGACAAGGCTCCGGCAGCGGTTCTGGGATGCAGTCGCTGATGCAGATGCTGGAACAGATGGGACAGGAACAGATGGCGATGAACATGCTGACCCAGCAGCTCCTTTCGCAGATGCAGCAACAAGGCGGTGGAATGACTCCGGCGATGCAGCAGCAACTGCAAAAGCTGGCTTCGGATCAGCAGAGACTGGCGGATAATCTGAAACGGGCTTTGCAGAATAACCCCGATGCCCAAAAGCAGGGGAATTCGCTGCAGCAGATCATCGATGAAGCGGAGACCATCGCCAGACAGATGAAGTCCGGCATGGTCAACCGTGAGACGCTGGAACGTCAGGAAAGGATCATGTCCAAGCTCCTGGATGCGCAACGCTCGATCAATCAACGGGAGATGTCCCAGAAGCGCAAGGGTGAATCCAATACCCGCCGTGACTGGGGTAATGGCAAGCAGGAAGTGGATTTTGACACGCTTCGCCGCAATGCTATGCTGGATGAAGGATATCGCAACTACCCGCCGGAATATCAACAAGTGATCATCGAGTATCTCAAGGCTTTGAACAATGCGGGAGGATGGAAGAAATGAAGCGTTCATACTGGCTCATTCTCGCGCTGATCCTGATCTCCATACAGCTCTTTGCCCAGTATAACGAGAAGGACATCCTCTCTCAGCAGGCGTACCAACTCCTCGCTCAAAGGCAATACAATCAGGCAGAAGCGTTGTTCCTTCAGATCCTGGAAAAGTATCCCACCGACCAGAATACTATCATCCAGCTTCTACAGATATATTATCAGACCTCGCAGACCCAAAAGGCGGAGACCTTGCTTGGGGAAAAGCAGCGTGTCCTCTCGCAGAATACCTTTACGGAGCAGTCCATCCTGCTCCTGATCCATAAGGCTCAGCCAATAGAGGCAATGAACCTGGCAAGGAACTATCTTAGTCTGCCCAATACTGATCAGAACAAATATCGGCTGATCGCTTCATACTTTGAGGCACGGGGCTTTTTTGAGCAAGTCATGGAGCTCTATGACAATGCGCGGAAACGCTTTTCCAATCCTGATCTCTTCACTATGGAGATCGCCAATTCGGCTCTGAACTACCGTCTCTTTCCCCGCGCCATCCTGGAGTATATGCGTTATCTGGAGCTCAATCCCGGTAATCTGTATTTTGTGAATAACCAGATCAAGACCATAGTCAAGGAAGACCCGAGCATGGTCGAGATCGTCGCAGAGAAAGCCCGCAGCGGGAATGACCAGATATTGTGGGAGCTGTATGCCGGGATATTGGTCGATCTCAGGCAGTATCCTCAAGCATTGGATGCTTACAAGAACTTGCCTTGGAACAGGCTCTATCGCTTTGCGGAGGATCAGTTCGCTGCCTTGAATGATGAGGTCGGGATCATTGCTTATGCCTGGCTGGACAGCACTGCGACCGATCCGGGCTGGAGAGCTGAGTACCGACTCAGGCTGGCTCAGATCGCCTATCGTAATGGCAGAACAGGAGAGGCAAAGAGCCTCCTCAAAGGGATCATCGATGATCCGGGACTAAGCGTTCCTGCGATCCGCAACCGTATTCAGGCAAACTATCTGGGAAGAAGGCTTTATACGGACATCCTCATCAGTGAAGATGCGCCTCAGGACAGCGTTCTGACCATGATGACCCTGGCTCGCTCATTTGCCCGGAATGGACAAGAGATGCAGGAATCAGACCTGATGACGGGAAGATATTACCTCCTGAGCGAGGACTATGACGCGGCAAACCGGATGTTCTCCAGAGTGACCGATCCGGCTCTGATCGAGAAGGTCGCCTTCTTCCGCTTTATGGAAGCTCTGATGCGGGACATGCTCCCCAAAGCCGATTCGCTCATGAACGAATACGTCATCAAGTATCCGGGAAGCTCTTTTACCAATGATGCGATCTACCTGATGATGCTGGTCTATGGGTTGAAGGGAGCAGAGAAAGGCGCTTTCTTCGATGCTTACCGGAGCTATCTGCTGCAGAAAAAGGACGCTCCGGACAAACTCGACCTCGTCTTTGGCAGCAATGGAGATGAGGAGCTGCGTATCCTGGCAGTCGAATGGGCTATTAGCCTGGGTGAGACGGACAAGGCACGAACGCTGCTCGAATATGAATGGCAGGATGAGGTCATGAGAGAATACTCCGCTCTGATCAAGCTCTCCCTCTCTGCCGACCAGGAATATGAGCAACGCTTTGCCAGAGAGTATCTGAAACAGAACCCCAATAGTATATTCTCACCCCGGATGCGTCAGGTCATCAGCCGGATCTCCTATGGCAGACCAAACCTGTAGGCTGTGCTTGACAAAGCAATGATAGTTTTTTTAATGGAGCAAATAAGGAGTAGCTGTGATCAAGAATATCAGAAAGACCTATACCTTCGATGATGTGCTGCTTGTACCTCAAGCATCAAAAGTAATCCCCGCGTCCGTAAAACTGGACAGTCGTATTACCCCCAATATCAGTCTGCGTATCCCGATCATCAGTGCCGCGATGGATACCGTGACAGAAGCTTCGCTTGCCATTGCCATCGCCCGTGAAGGCGGGATCGGGATCATTCACAAGAACCTGAGTATCGCCGAACAGGCAATGCAGGTGCATCTGGTCAAACGCGCCGAGAGCGGTGTCGTCACCAATCCTTATACCATCAGCCCCAAAGACAAGCTTTCCACTGTGCTGCAGCTCAAGAAAGAGCATAAGGTCGGAGGCTTCCCCGTCATCGATAACGGCAGACTCTGCGGGATCCTCACCAATCGGGACATCCGGTTTGAGACGAACATGAAGCGTGCCGTCAGTGAGCTTATGACTCCGCTCGACAAGCTGATCACCGCGCCCTTTGGCACCACCATGGATGAAGCGAAGACCATCCTCCAGAAACATAGGATCGAAAAGCTGCTTCTGGTCAATCCCGATGGTTCGCTCGCCGGAATGATCACCGTTCGCGATATCATGAAACGGATCGACTACCCCAATGCCGTGCAGGATGCAAAGAACAGGCTTTTGGTCGGTGCTGCTGTCGGAGTCACCGGGGACTTTCTCGAACGTGCCGGAGAACTCATCGCCAGTGGAGCAGACCTTATAACCATAGACACAGCTCACGGGCATCAGGTCAACATCAGAGAAGCGCTTTCCAAGATAAAGAATAAATATTCGATAGATGTACTCGCCGGGAATATCGCCACGGCAAAAGCAGCCCGCTACCTCATCGATAGCGGTGCGGATGCGATCAAGGTCGGGATCGGTCCGGGCTCTATCTGCACTACACGCGTGGTCGCGGGGATCGGAGTACCTCAGCTTTCCGCGGTCATGGACTGTGCGGAGATCGCCGCCAAAGACAACGTCCCCTTGATAGCAGACGGTGGGATCAAATACTCCGGAGATATCGTCAAAGCCCTCGCCGGAGGCGCGGATGCCGTGATGATCGGTTCTCTCTTTGCCGGAACGGATGAAAGCCCGGGAGAATTCATCATCTACAATGGCAGAAGATTTAAGACTTATCGCGGTATGGGCTCCATTGGAGCGATGAAGATCGGCAGCAAGGACAGATACTTCCAGGAATCAGCAGATGAGAACAAGCTCGTCGCGGAAGGCATCGAAGGAATGGTGCCCTATAAAGGACCACTCAAGGATTATGTGTTCCAGCTCGTTGGCGGGATCAGAGCCGGAATGGGCTATTGCGGAGCAGCAGACCTCAGCGCTCTGAAGAAGAATGCGGAGTTCATCGAGATCAGCTCAGCCGGGCTCAAGGAATCTCACCCGCACGACATCCGGATCACCAAAGAAACGCCAAACTACAACAGCAGTGAATGACAATGCCAAGCTGATCACTGACTTTGCCTTTTATCTCAAGGTCGAGAAAGGACTCGCTAAGAACAGCGTGGAAAGCTATACCCGGGACGTTCGGGATTTCTTCGAGTTCATAGCCAAACCTGCTCCTGAATGCGACCACAATGACATAATCAACTACTTCGTCGAGCTTCAGTATCTGGGCTTGATCAATACCAGTATCGCTCGCCGTAAAGTAAGCCTCAAGCAGTTTTACCAGTATCTCACAGACAGTGATATAGCGTATCGGATGGACTTTGACCGCATTCCTTCGATAAAGATCGGCAAGCACCTTCCGGATTTCCTCCAAGTGGACGATATGCTCCGCTTTCTCGATGGTCTCCCGGTCTCCACACCCCTGGAACAGCGTAATAAGGTAATGTTTGAGATGCTATACGGGTGTGGACTGCGGATATCTGAGCTGCTGGGGCTGACCACTCACGATGTGAACCTGCACGAAAGGGTCATCCTGATCCGGGGAAAAGGCTCAAAACAGCGATTCGTCCCGTTCCTGGAGAACCTTGCCGGCTTACTCGAGAAGTATCTCGCCGGCGCGCGTCCGGCGATCCTCAGCTTCCGCCCTACCGACGTCCTCTTCCCCAATTACCAGGCAAAGAAGATGTCCCGCATGGGCTTTTGGAAGATCTTGCAGAAGGAATTGCTACAGGCGAATATCAAGCAGGAGATCACTCCGCACACTTTTAGACACAGCTTTGCCACGCACTTACTCGAAGCAGGGGTAAACCTGCGCATCGTTCAGGTGCTGCTGGGGCATTCCTCGCTTGACACGACACAGATATATACCCACGTGGATACCAAACACCTGATCGAGACTCACAAGGTCTATCATCCCAGATCATAATCATAACAGGAGATAAAGAGAGAATGAAAAAAGCACTCGTCATTTTACTCGGTACAATGGTCTTGCTTTCTTTTTCCGCTTGCAAGAAGGAAAAGGAAGCACCAAAGCCCAAAGAGATCACCAAGGTAAAGGTCACTCTGGATTGGACTCCCAATACCAACCATACCGGGATCTACGTCGCCAAGGAATTGGGCTTCTTCAAGGAAGCCGGTCTGGACGTCGAGATAATCCAACCCGGACAGAATACCTCGGATCAGATTGTCGCCAATGGCTCCAGCGAGTTCGGCGTCAGCTATCAGGAAAACGTCATTACCGCCAGAGCCAAGAGCATACCTCTCGTATCCATCGCAGCAGTCATCCAGCACAACACCTCCGCATTTGCCTCGCTTAAGGAAGCCAATATTACCAGCCCCAAGGACTTCGAAGGCAAACGCTATGGAAGCTGGGATTCACCCTCGGAGAAAGCCATCCTCAAGACCATCATGTCCAAAGCTAAAGCTGATTACAACAAGGTCAAGGTCATCGTCGGCGCGACGGATTTCCTGGCTACGATCGGCAAAGACGCGGACTTTGAGTGGATCTTCAATGGTTGGGACGGCATCGAAGCCAAACGCCTCGGTATAGAGCTAAACCTGATCAACCTCAAGGATCTCGACCCGGTGTTTGATTACTACACCCCTGTGATCATCACCAGTGAGAAGATGATCGAGTCCCGTCCGGAGATCGTTCGCTCCTTCATGGCAGCTGTTGCCAAAGGATATGACTATTGTATCAGCAACCCCGGACAAGCTGCCGGTATCCTGATCAAGCATGCCCCGGAGCTCAATCCTGAGTTGGTTCGCCTGAGTATGGACTACCTGGCAAAGGAATACAAAGCCGATGCTCCGCGCTGGGGTGAACAAAAGGAATCCGTATGGCAGGGCTTTAGTTCCTGGATGTACAACAACCATCTGATCGACACCAATATCGATATCAGCAAAGCATATTCAAACGAATATCTACCCAAATGAACACCTTGCTCGAAGCACGCCGGATAACCAAGTCCTTCCTCTTTCGGGGAAACAGGACGGTGATCCTGCAAGATCTCGATCTGGCGATCTCGGAGCATGAATTCGTCACTATCATCGGTTCCAGCGGGTGCGGTAAAAGCACCCTGCTGGAGCTCTTTGCCGGGATCACGATCCCGGACTCCGGAGAGATCATCTTCCAAGAAAAGGTGATCAACGGAAAAGGCGGTTATCTCGGCTATATGCCACAGGATGATCTCCTCTTTCCCTGGCTGAACACTCTGCAAAACTGCCTGCTCCCCGTACGGGTCAAGAAGGGAGATATCCGCGCCGCCAAAGCCAAGATCCTGGAGCTGATCCCCGTTTTTGGTTTGGAAGATCACGTAAAGCTCCTGCCTTCTCAACTCTCCGGTGGTCTGAGGCAAAGGGTAGCCCTGCTGCGCACTTATATGACAGCATCACCGCTCCTGCTGCTGGATGAACCCTTTGCCAATCTGGACGCTCTGACCCGAGTGCGGATGCAGGATTGGCTCATGGAGATCAGAAAGAAGCTGAACCTCACCATCCTGATGGTCACGCATGATATCAACGAAGCGATCCGACTTTCAGACCGGGTATTGCTCATGGATAAAAACCCGGGACGCTTTACCAAAGAATACCGGATCAACCCCGCATCCCTCGCCGATCCGATCCGAACTCAAGCACTATACTCGGAGATGATCGCTTCCCTCTAAAGTAAAAAAAAGACCGCGGCACGAAAGACCGCGGTCAATAATGTATCGATCCTATCTCAAGCTCAGGCGATCCCCTGTGCCTCCGAAAGCGAGATGATCCTCACCCCCATTGCCTTGATCTGGGCGATGAACTGCCTTAGAGCATTCAGCTTCTCCCGATTGTGACAATGAGTGATGATGACGACCGGTTCGTTCCTTCCCTGATACTTCCCCAATCCCTGGATCTTACTCGCGATAGTCGCGTCCTTACTGTCCGGAACATCGAGGAATATATCCCGCCGCAAGCTACGATAGCCTTTGGACTTGGCAAGATTGTAGGAAAGCCTGTTTGCGCTTGTGGCACTATCGATGAAGAACATCCCCATGCCATTGAGCTGATCGAGGACGGTGCCCATGACCGCTTCATCCGCAGTAGCCGTCGAACCCATGTGGTTATTCGCGGCGATAGCCATCGGTAACTGAGCCTTGAAGTCCGCCAATAGCGAGATGATATCTCCCGCTTCCATACCGGTTTTGATATAGCGTTTACCCGGGCTCGTCGTGCTGGTCTTGGCTTCCATAGGCACATGGATGATCACCTCATGCCCATTCGCAGCCGCGACTTTACCACTGACAGCGGTATTTGGCAGATCCGGCAAGACTGCAAAGACAACTTCCTTCGGCAATGCGCCAAAGTCATTGAGAAGCTCCCCTCCGGTATAGCCAAAGTCATCGACGATGATCACCACCGGCGGGATTGCCTTCGAATCCGTCCAGGTATATTTATAGTCCGCGATAGTGCTGCTGACCTTTGCAAGGGGCTTTACCTCCGCGTCGACTTCCGTCGTATCCTCCGGAGTGTATTCATCCTCATGGATATTCTCTTCCGTGACGGTCTCTTCCTTGCCGGAGTTCTCTGTCTTGGCTTTGCATCCGCTAAAGCAGACCAAAGCAATGATCAGAGCAAATAATACTGTGATATATCTTATTGGACGGTTTTCCACTCTAACCTGTCTCCCGCTGTGATGTTATATTTCTTTGCCATGCCGGCGCGTATCTCCAAGGTGTACATATTGATCATCTTCGGCTCGATCATCTCTTCGCTGAAAGGCGTAGTATTCTCGACGACCTCAAAGATAGTCTTGTCTTGCTCTACGAAGATCATATCAAGAGAGAGATATGTATCCTGCATCCAGAACGGATGCTTGGTCTGTCCGTCCATGATGAAGAGCATTCCCTGGTTATCTTCCATCAATTCTCTATTCTTTAGTCCTTGCCTCAGCTCATCCTGTGTTTCGGCGATCTCGATATCCAGAGTAGCCTTGACCTTGCCATCCGAACCAATGACCTGCAGGATACCCTCTTTGGTAAAGATCGGCATATCCGGACTGGGCTGGTCTTTGTCTTGCTTTTTGCATCCGAGCATCATGCTCATCGCCAGCACGACCAGTAGGGAGAGGATAAAAGATTGCTTCATTACTTCACCATCATCATCTTGCGGGTCTGCGTATGCTCTCCGCTTTTCAAAGTGTAATAGTAGATCCCCGAACTCACAGGAGCACCATTGACGTCCGTTCCGTTCCAAACGACCTGATGCGTTCCGGCGCTTTGCACACCGTCGATCAAGGTCTTGACCAGCTGCCCCTTGACGTTGTAGATACAAAGGCTGATCCGCCCCTGATCCTCTTTGATCTGATAGGCGATGGTCGTAGAAGGGTTAAACGGATTGGGATAGTTTGGCAAAAGAGAAGTCTGCATCGGCGGAATGAGCGGATCATCACTGCCAACTCCGACCTGGACGTTCTGGGTAAAGCTCAGTCCATTGACTTTTCCGCTACAGGCAATATTCGTCAGACTCGTATTGATATTCAGATGGATACCGGCCGGTGAAATGCCGTCGCAGAGGACAGCATATTTCCCCGTGACGGGGTTGATCGCTCTAAGAGCGGTTCCGGGAGCGTCTCCGGAGATCAGGCTGAGCCCGGCACTGACCGGAAGGCTGATCTCAAAAGACCTCAGCTCCGCTGGATGCTCGAAAGTCGCATCCAATGAACTGCTGTTCACTGCATTCAGATGCAGCAGCGGATCAGTAAGGGTCGGATCATTACCTCCCTGCGCCGAGAAGTTAAAAGCAGCGTCACGGGTATAAAGCCGGATCAGATAGGCATCCTGTGAATTGACTACTGTGTCATTGTTCACATCCGCAGCTTCGATCCTGCTGCTCGTCCAGGGTAAAGGATCGAGGGCAGGCAGGGGATCAAGCCCGACCGAATATTCCAAGACCGCTTTGTAATCAGTGAGATCGATAGTCCCGTCACCGTCAACGTCACCATAGACCGGAACGTTCGTTTGGCTCGCCAGGATCGCCACATCATCGATAGTGATTCCATCCGCGGTGACTCCGCTATCGGTGGAGATGCGGAACCTCAGATAGCAATTCTGCCCCGCATATGCAGCGAGGGAATAGCTATAGGTCTGCCAGGTGGACTGGCTTCCGGTAAAGCTCGCCAGTTCCGTCCAAGTGCTGTTATTGCTCGAAGCTTCGACATAGACGAAGTCATAGCCGGATTCAAGGGCATATTTTGCCCGGAAAGTGATGCTCGGATTGGTCATGTTTTGCATGGCTATCGGATTGGTCAGGCGGACTGATTTGTTGATGCTGTTCGCATAAGACCCGGTCGGCGAATCCTTCAGGACATTGTTTCCGCTTTCCGAGGTCACGCCCCAGGGGCTCGTCGCAGTCCAATTACCGATCCCATTGTCAAATCCATCGCTAAAGACAGGCTGACTGAGGAGAAAGACCTGATGATCGTCCGCAGCACTGACGTTCAGACTAAGGCTAAGAAGGGGATAACCCGTGGCAGCTACTGTCATCGGATAGCTCCCTTCGAGAATATTGGCAATGCTAAAGGTGCCGTTGGCAGAGGACGTAAGAGTGGTGACCGGACTTGTCCCGATAGTGATAGTTGCCTGGGCGACAGGCGTTCCATCCACGTCACGAACCATGCCATAGAAGGTGGTTTGCGCTGCAGGACTGAGAGTGAAGTTCAGCGTGGCAGTTCCCCCGGTGGGAACCGTCACCTGCTGAGTCTGAGGGATATAGCCCTGCGCAGAGGCAGTGATCGAATACGTCCCGCCCAAGAGCAGACGGTGATAGTCCCCCACTTCCGGATCGGTATGGACGACTCTGCTATTCCCGCTGACGCTGATCGTAGCATTGAGCGGCGTTCCCGTGCTGGACTGCACGATACCCCGAACTCCCTTCTGGGCGTATTCGAGGTAGCTAAGCATAGACTCTTGATTCTGGCTCCAGAAAGTGTCCAATTGACTTGCGGGAGGCCATTTATTCGTTCCGATCTCGGCAGTGATATCGATGCAATCCGTCAGACCATAGTTCCAGTCCTGCAAGGATCCGGTGATCACATACCACGCGGCGCCGTTGGTGATCCCATGTTCAAACTCAGTGCTGTTATATAGCGGGCCATTGGGAGTCGAGTAGGTCAATGACATGCTCTGGAGCAATGCATCATCCGGTGCCAAAGTATAGGTATAATCCCAAGGATAGTTTATGACCAATGCCCCACCGTGGAAGTTCATAGATTGGATAAAATGTCTGCTATTGGCATGGCTCATGAAGGCGATATTTTCGACGCCCCAAACCTCTCCATCCGGATGCTGTTCCCCGGTCGGCATCGGGAAATTCCGGTTCAGATCGATCCCGGCAGAGTTATACCGCTGTTGCAGCGCATAACCATCCGGATTATACATCGGGTTGATCCAGATCTCCGTATTGTTCACGATGTTGGCGATCCGCGTATTCGTCGCGTATTGCCCCGTCAAAAGCTGGATCAGTCTGATCAACATATCATAGCCGACAACTTCGTCCCCGTGGATCGAGGAGGTATAACGAAACTCAGGCTCATCCTCAGCGACGTTGACGTTATCGGAGATCTTCATAAAGTAAAGCGGACGGTTCTGCCCCGTCGTCCCATACTGCACCAATTGGCAGATGGAAGGAAACTGATTGGCAGTGTTTTGCATGAAAGTGATGTATTCCGTATAGGAGTAATATGCGTTCATGGGATCAGTCGTGTCTTTCGTCGTCTCATAGAGCTCTCTGGCATAGTCCAGATGAGGTTCGGCGATGCGCTGAGGCGTGTATCCGAGAGCTTCAAGCTCGCTTTGATCTCCGTTTTGCTTGAGATAGACGATGATCGCTCCGGTATTCCGGTTCACGTAATCTATGCTGTAGTGCTTTTCATTCAAAACCTTGACGTCCCTGTCTATATCCCAGCTCTGGATACGAACGGGATAGGCAAAGAGACCACAGACAAAACCCAGGATCGTCAGTATAACGATGTGCTTCTTCATGTTATCAGTCCTTTAGCAACTCATTTGTCGCGGATAGTGCAATTTCCATACCCTGAAAAAAAGAAAATGCCAGGCTAACAACTACACATGACTGACATTGCTTAATGCTGCTTCATTCCTGACCTGACATGGTTCACAAGCAGCCATTGCGTTGCGCCTGGCAAGGACAAACTTATAGTGAGGACTATTTTGTCAATTCTTTTCAGGGACTGATCTTGGTTCCCCGCGCATCCTTCCTTCCGGGTGAACTGTCATAGACTTCCACATTGTAATAGACCGCAGCGATGTATTCACGCGGGAAAGCCCCGTGGAAATAGCTGTGCATCAGATTTATATAGTGGATCGTCTGTTTCTCGTATTCCGTCAGATTCGTATCCTTGGGATCGAGCAGACGAACTATGGACTTGATCTTGTAGGTCGGGATGTCCATCCAGACGATGACGCACTCGGGATTTACCATCTGATTGATGAAGGTCTGTGTCAGATAGCCCGGTTCCGCATAGAGTTCCAGGGAGATCAGCCGATCCGCGGCAAAGATCTCCTCCGCATTGGTGTAAAGCGAATCCAGGATGTCCAGCTTGGTCCCGAGCGGTTCCTCAAGGGTTTCCTCAAGACGCTTGATAACTCCGGGGAGCTTCTCCGCTTTGGGCAAGAAGCCCATCCCCTTGATCGCATTGTTCAGCTTGAAGAGGCTGTCTTTGCGTCTGGCACCATAGGTCGCGATTATCCCGTTGTGAGGCCCGGCAAGCTCCGGCTGACGCGTGGCATTCGGACCCATCTCCAACATCTCGCGAAAGATATCCAGATACTCCTTGCGACGTTCCTTGTTCCACTTCCAGAAAGAATCCGGAAAGGTGACCAACGGGAAGTTTGACCATCCCCCGTCCACCTTGGCACGGATAGACTTAGCTCCTTCCGCGGGAGTCTGAGCCGTGCTTTGCACCGCTACTCCGTTCTTCCAAAAAGACTCAGGCTTGGGAGCACCCTTGGCAAGGAGGAGACTACCCAGGCAAACTACGAAAACAAAAGCCAAAACAAATATCTTTTCCATAATTACAAGCCTAATGATCCTGATCCAGCGGTCAAGAAAAATGACTTGTTGATGCCTGTTGCCCTGTCCCCCGGTCGCGTCCCTTCTTCCTCCCTCTTTGGCAATGTTTATCCGCACTATCCCGTCTCTATCTCTGCAGGAAGTCATCTTGGATACGGTTCAAGAAAAGTACAAGTTGAGTACAAGATGAGTACAAGTTGAGTTCAAGATGATCAGGAGCAACGATCGAGATATCAACGGGGGTTTACCGAGAAGTTCTTGGGTGATCCTTGGGTGACTCTTGGGTCGCGACCCAAGGATCACCCAAGGGTCACCCAAGGGTCACCCAAGAGTCTCTTCATATTCCTTAGGGTATGGCGCGATATTTCTTTGGGCTCCCCTCAGCGGGATGAAGGACGCTTTATCTGCTTTCTTTCAATAAGATAATACGGGTGGACGGCGTTTGGACAGGGAGAACTCCTTTGCCCTTTGGTGAAAATAGCCGGAGTGGAAGAGCAGGGCATAACGAAAGCACATGATCCCTTCCTGATCGGCTTTGTAATTTGTATGCCAGTAGTTATTTAAGATATAGGAATAGAAGGTGGTCGAGGGGGCTAAGCTCTCGATCCAGGGAAGCTCTGCCGTGATCTCCCCTACCTCGATCAGAGGGGCATCGAGCAGGGTTACGGTCACACCCGCCGAGTGATTTGAAACATCGACGTAGCCGGTCGGAGAAAAGAAGTTCTTGCAGGAACCGGGAAGCTGGTCGATCTCCGGGCTGATCCCGCAATCGGCACTGTCATAGCGCAGGACGGCATCCTCAAAGCTAAAGGGAAATGCCAGATGCAGGCTCTCTTTTTCGCGAATGGGCTGCTTGTCGATGATCAGCTCGATCTCCAGACAGGGCTGATGGTGATGCAGAGTGAGGTTTATCCTGACGCTGTTCATCCCTTGTAGCTCGCAGCTATAGCTCAGGGTTTCAAAGAGTTCACCGCTAAAGCGATGGATCAGTCTGATGCCTTTGGGATGGTGATATGTACGGGGATTCAGTCCACTGAGATAGCATAGCTCAAGCACAGGTTGTGCTTTAGATAGATAAGACATTCCCGTCATGTTGTTTATGATGCTTGTGATGCATCCGCTTTTCGGGTCAAGCTCGATGTGGAGATCTTTGCTAAGCATCAGCCAAGGTTCGGTGACGCTGTTGTCTAAATGCATAGGTTCGTATGGAATTAGATCGTAATCCCGATGGCTGACACCTGCGGGAAGCTCAGCGATAAAGGCGATCTCTCCTTGCGGGGTCTGCTGGGTCGCTATGCTTGTGTCCGCGAGGGTCTTCCCCACTTCCAGAGTGACCAGAGCTTCTATCGGGAAGGGATTGGTGTTGATCACGGTCAAACCCTTGTGAGTGGGAACTTTGCCTAAGGCATCCTTGAGGTGTTCACGGGATAGACGGTCGCTGCTCAGGGCAAAGCTCTTCTTGATCTCCCACTGCTGCTTCACGAAAGGCAGATCGGGATCCGAGACGCTGTTCCAAGCCCCCCAGGTGTGCTCATCCCAGAGGACTATCTGTTGCCACGCATGGTAAAAGAAGTCTTCGTTATATTGCTGAGGGGCATAGTGGCGATATATAGCCTCAGCTTGCAGGAGCCGGTCGGAAGCCTGCCGGGCAAGAGCCGTGTATTCCGCGGTCGATCCTGCGCCGTCCTCCCAATAAGGGGTCATGTCCCCCTTGAGGCGGGGAAAGCTATCCCCGTACATTGCTGCGAATTTCGAAAAGAGCTGTTCATGGGTGGAGATGACCAGGCGTGGGGATAGATACTTCGCGTTCCAGTCATTTACAAACCTGGCTAAGTCCTCATCGGGACCGCCGTTGTCTCCCCCTATCGTGTAGGGCAGGGCAACGAGCGAATATGGGTAGTCAGCCTCATCTAAACGCTCCAGATAGCTCAGCAGGTGCTTGATGCCTGTCGTCGTGATCCTCTCGCGGTGAAAGAGGGAGTAGCTTGCTCCCATTACCCAGGTCAAGACGGGTTTGTCACCGTCTGGTGAGACCCAGTAAAAAGGCTTGTCCCCCAGCCCTTTATAGAGGTGTCCGGTGCGGTCTCCGGCATTGGGGGCGATGGCAAAGTAGCGAAGTCCGGCGTCATACATCGCAGTTTGCAGAGTCCAGACGAAGCCGGGGATGTCCGTCACGGCGCAGGTGCTGATCTGATAGTCCAGCAGTGCACTGATCTTGCGGGCAAGATCGAAGTGGTGAGCGAGCTCCTCTTCATTGCACATGCCGGTCAAGGGATTGGCATATAGGGCGTTCAAGCCGATCTGACCGCTGTGGACTGCCTGTTTCAGCCTGATCTTTACTTTTTCATCAGCTTGATCCCACCAATGCTCGAGAGCCCACAGCACTTCCAGATTCCACTTCGCTTTGGCTTCATCGGGATAGTCCCGGCTCTGCTCGGCGAGGATCAGAGCTTGATCGAGGTTGGCGCACTGACGGGTGATAACTTCCGGCTGGAGATGGGTATAGCCGATGTCGTTGTGCGAAAAGGGAAGGATATGGACTTCACGGGGGGTGATCGGAGTGATATGCAGATCAGGGCAGGGAATATTCTTAGAATCGCTGTTATAGCTGACTCTGAAGACTTCAGGCGTGTCGCAAAGCGGGATCGGGACTTCGATCAGGTTTACTCCGGGGTTCAGGCTATATCTCTGCGGCAAACTATCTGATGTAGTTATGCTGAGCTCTTCCATGGGAGTAAAACTATCGATCCAGATGCGGATGAGGCGTTCGGGATGCCCCTCGCGAAGCGCGATGACCGGATCGGCTTTGAGACGGGGAATGCCGTCCAGGGGATAGCAAAAGACCATGAGCCAGTCTCTGCTGTTCGCTTCCTCGCCCGTGATCTCCAGCGTGATCGGGTCTTGTCCCAAAGCATTGGGCTTGATTATCAGCTCGAATATGCCAAAGTGATCCCCGAACATATCGGTGAATTGCTGCCGGAAATACAGGGTCAGATCTTTTGTTGCGCATAGGATCTCGCTCGGTTTTTCTCCGGCTCCGCAGGTCTTGAGCTCGAAAGGCTTATACTCTCCAACTCTGAGGTAAAAGGTATGCGGACCTCCCTGGCAAGAGGCGATCCCGCCCAACCAGTGGATATGGATCAGCCCGTCCGGCATGGGATATAGCTTTCCGGTTTGCCAGGAGATAACGTTCTCTCCCTTGGAAGCTCGGGAGATCAAGGCGGTATCTGCCAAAGGATGGGAACTGTGATAGGCGATCTGAGCGCCGGATAATGGGTGGGAAAAGCCGTTACACGGTTGAGATGCTCGGTCTCCGAGGCTTATCTTTGCTATATTGATGTGCTTTGCGTCAGGCATCATTGATCCTCTTTCCGGGGATATTTCTTTAGGGTGGAGTGATATTGACTTTGAGAATGCTGTCAAGCCTGTTCATAGGGAAATGGGCTGAGGCTCTGTGCTTCGTATCCTTAGGATATGCTTCCGTTGCCGGCAAAGGATACCGCTTTTATCTGGGTGACCTATAAGTTCTCACCCAAATCTGCAAATCGATATCACATGTCACAGTGGTCGTATG
>CAYVXJ010000019.1:0-29896 GCA_964454815.1 uncultured Candidatus Cloacimonadota bacterium
AATTGCAATCCCCCATTATAGAAGAAACGAAAAAGCGGCCGTGCGCGGAATTCCAAATGATCTGCTCGTATATGGCGAGGTCGAAATTGCTGGAGTAGGAGTTGTAACGGGTCCAGGAAAGGGTGAAGATGACCAGCGTGAGAACTGTTACCGCGGCTCCAAGCGCTGCCCGTGCGCTTATCCGGCGCAGATTACCGGCGAGAGCAAAGATAATAACGCCTTTGCCCCCGTCGATATACGCGGCGGCAGAGAACAACGCCGCCGTAAGGAGCAGGAAAGGAAATAACATGGAAACAGGATGTTTAAAAAGAAAGGAATAGCCGGTAAAAAAAAGGGAGAAACAAAAAAACGCTCCGGCGGCGCCGAGAATAAACAACACGCACGCTGTCTTTTTACTGCGTTCGGCACCCATACCGCTCCCTCTCCATGCCTTTGCCGGCGATCAACCTGGTTGAACCCCGTTTATCTCTTCCGCCGCGGTCATGCCCAGAAGTATCCAGAACAGCGCCGAGAGCTGAAGCGAATAAAGCTGTGTATCAAGGAAACTATGCGCGAGGAAACCGAAGCATCCTGCAACCAACGCCGCTTTAATAACATCCTTGCACTGCCGGACGTATTTCCACGCGGACAAGAGAATGGAACCGGTAAAAACGAGAAAAGATATCACGGAAAACACCCCCGACTCTACCCACATTTGCAGGTAGCAATTATGCGCGTAATAGGCGGTCTTGAAATCGCTTGAGAAACTGGGGAAATAACTCATGAACGTCCCCAATCCCCTGCCGAATAAAATATGCTGTTTTATCATCTGCCAACAGCTTCTCCAAATCGAGAATCGTAACGCATCTCCTTCCGTGGTGAAAGTGAGAAGGAATCTTGCCTTGAGGGACGGGACTGTCAGGACAACAACAACAAGTACCATCCAAAGGGCAACGACTTTCAGCAGCATACGGCCGGAAGAATTCCTAAGCAGAATCAAGAACAGTACCATGGCGACAGTAAAATTAAACCAGCTCCCTCTTGAGAAAGTGAGAAGAAGGCCGATACTGATAACTACGCTCCACAGCCCCATAAACAACTTTAACTTCCGGCCGCGCTCTATTAAAAAACAAGCGATTGCTAAAAGAAGTATTAAAGCGAGGTAGCAGCCCAGATCATTGTGGCTGTTAAAAGACCCGGTAATTCCGTTAACGCCGGGAGCAATAGGAATAAGCAGCCTTCCCCTCAGGATGTCCTTCCCCTGCCATATCTGGGTAATGACCGAAATGAGGACCGAGAGAGAAGAAAGGATAAGAACCTGTATCCCTGCCGTCAGGCGTTTTCGCGAGCGGAAGGTGTCGGAAGCGGCCAGGAACATAAGAGCATATTCCCCCCACTTGAAAAACCAGGCTTTCAGCCCGATATTGAGGTACGCGCCGCAGTTGAACAGGGAAAGAGCGAGAAAGAACATATACACAACCAGCAAAAGCGCATGCCTGGTTTTGATGAAAGATAGATCGCGCCTGACGGCGAATTTCACTGCCGCAGATAAAAGGACGACGCCGAAAAAAGACTCGATTGCCGCCAGGGAAAAAGGCGCGGCCAATAATATCAGGCAGAACCCGTAAAACTGAAGATTATCGAAAAATCCGTATATTTTATCTTTATCAGGCATCTCGAACATTCACAGGTGCGCGCCGCATATCCGGCTGTAGAGCCGCCGTTATTCCGCCGCGTAAGTTAAAACAATTGCCGAAGACCGGCCCCGCGGCCGGGAATTCCCATCAACGGAGAGCGACTTGTTTCACTCGCGGCTCCGGTCAATAAGCGCCCTCCCCTCTCAAGACGGCAGGGAGTGTCATACAGATTATCTTCAGATCGAACCATAGGGACCAATGCTCTATATAAAAAAGGTCATACTTTATTCTTTCTTCAAGAGAAGTATCGCCGCGCCACCCGTGAACCTGCGCCCACCCGGTCATTCCCGCTTTTATTTTGTGTCTTAGCATGTAATTCGGCAGGTGTTTGCGGAACTTTTCCACGAACACCGGACGCTCCGGCCTCGGCCCTACCAGGCTCATCTGCCCCCAAAGAATGTTGAAAAGCTGCGGGAGCTCATCCAGCCCGGTGCGCCTTATCAAGGCCCCCACCGGGGTTCGCCTTTTGTCAGAAATTGAAGTCCACACCGGCCCGCTGCCCTTCTCCGCGTCCGGGCGCATAGACCTGAATTTATAAATAATGAACTTTTCCCCGTCCAGCCCTACGCGCTCCTGCTTGTATAACAGCGGTCCGTCGGAGGTCAGCTTGACCAGCAGGGCTATCAAGGACATAAGCGGCGCGCTGATTATGATGCATAAAGTTGACCCGATGATATCGAACATCCTTTTGCCTATCCGGGGCCAGCCGAATAAAGGACTCTCCCTTAATGTTATGACCGGAAGCCCAGCCAGGTCGTCGAAACTCCTGCGTAAAGTGAAAAAATCCCCCAGGTCGAGAATGACCTTTATATCCACCCCTTCCTTTTCTATCTTCTTCAAAAGCGCCCTTATCATACGTTCTTCACCGGAAGGCAGCGCAAAGATCACCTGGTCTATCCCTTTTTCCAGGATTATCGACTCGATCTCTCTGTAGGTACCGATTATCTTTTTCGCGTCTACCGCCGGCCGGCAATCGGCACCGTTCTCTTTACGGAGAAAACCGGCGCAATTCAGCCCGAACTCAAGGTGCTCATGTATCTTTTCATACACTTCCTGCGCATGAGGCCCCGTCCCCACGATCAGCACATGCCGCAGGTTGTATCCGCGTTTCCTCAAGATCCTGAATATTCTGCGCAGAAGACTTCTGATCAAAACCAGGCCGGAAGTGCTGAAAACGAAGAATAAAGCGAGAGTAAGACGCGAATAATGAAATCCCCTTCTGAAAAAATAAATAATGAAAACAAGGCTCATCAGGGAGATAACCGAAACTTTGACAATATCTATTATCTCGGAGCTTAATTGGGAAGTGCGCCTCGGTTTATATACACCTGCCATTTTGAAGACAATCGCATAAACCGGGACGATCAGGAATAATAATCCGCAGTGCTGGCTGAAATCGGGGGTCTCGCTGAAAACCGGGAAAATATTTGAAGAAAAACGCAAAGCATACATCAACATCCAGCACAAAGTCACCCAAAGGATGTCGGCAATGAAAAACAAGCTGAGCAGCAGTTGACCGTGTCTTTTAAGCATCGGATAAGAATTCCTCTATAGCCTGCCTGAAAGCGGCCTTAAAAACGCTTTTGTCGAAAGCTAAGGCGTATTTCCGTATCTCTTCCGGCCGGAAAATCCCTTTCCCTTCCACACTTTCGAAACGCCTTACTGCCCGGACAAGGGCCCCGGCATTCTGCTCGCCGAACAATATCCCGCAAGCCGGCCGCGCCGAACCGTCCTCATAATCGGACACAGTCTCTCCCGCGCCTCCTCCGGAAAAAGCCAGCACAGGCTTTCCCGACGCCATAGCTTCAAGCGGAACTATGCCGAAATCCTCCTCTCCGGGGAATATCAATGCCTTGCAGCGGCTGTAAAGCGACGCGATCTCCGGATCGGAAAGCCTGCCTAAGAACGAAATATTGCTCTTTGCCCTTTTTCTCAAACCGGCCTCTTCCGGGCCGCATCCGGCTATTTTAAGCGGATACCCCAGGGTATTGAAAGCGTCCACCGCGATGTCCGCCCGTTTATAGGGAACCATTGCTCCTACCAGGAGATAAAAATCCCCTTTCTCTCCGGCGGGACGGAAGCGTTCCGTGTCCACGGGAGGATAAATAATGCGTGAATCTCTATTATAGCATCGTTTGATCCTTTTTTGAACTGTTTCGGAAATAGCTATAAAAGCGCCCACTCTGCGGGAAGAAGCCATATCCCATTTTTTCAAACGTTCCCGCAGCAGTCTCATGGCTGCGGAACTCAAATCGCGGCCCCGGAAATACTGGGCGTGCATATCCCAGACATAACGCATCGGGGTATAGCAGTAACATATGTGGGGAGTGCCGCCGGAAATACGCGCTCCTTTGGCAACGCAGTGGCTTGATGATATTACCAGGTCGTACCCCTTAAGATCGAACGACTCTATCGCCTGCGGCATAAAAGGAAGATAGTAACGGTAATGGCTTTTTACGAAAGGAAGATGCTGTAAAGGAGAAGTAATGATGCGGCGGCGTTCTATGACATCCGAAATCGAGCCGGGAATATGCAATAAAGTGAAAATGTCGGCCCCGGGGTAAAGCTCACACATAGCCTCCAGGCAGCGCTCGCCCCCGCGCATCCCGGTAAGCCAATCATGCACTAATGCCACCCTCATATCCGCCCCTTGTTTCAGGAAACCGCAGGAGAACGGACGCCGTATCCGCCGCCGGCAGATGCCCTGGTCTTTTCTATGAGCTCGCGGTAACTTTCTTCCCATCCCACCGGGATATATTCCCTGTTGTCCCTTACCGGCGGCATCCGCCCGCTCTTTTCGATACCTACGATGATCCCCGCCAGGTCCGGCGGGTGTTTTATATCGAAATAGGTGCAAAAATCACCACCGGTTTCCCTGTGAACCGGGATATCGCTGGCCAGCACCGGCAGGCCGTATAACAGCGCTTCCGCGATCGGCAAACCGAATCCCTCGGTAAAGGAAGAGAACACCAGCACCTTTGAATGCCTGTAATAATGCTCCAGTTCCCTGTCCGAGGCGTCATTGAGCATAAAAAGCCGCCTGCCGAACAAAGGGTGTTTCCTTATGCGCGATACAACACCCTCGCTAAGCCACCCTATTTTTCCGATTATGCACAAGCCGGCATCAGGACATTGCTCCCAGACAAGATCGAAAGCGTCGAGCAGGTATTTATGGTTCTTTCTTGCTTCAATCGTCCCCACGCTTATATAAAATCCGCGTTTTAACCTGCCGTTTTCTTTAAGCGCCGGCTGATCCGCCCTGCAATGTATGTTGTCCAAAGCCGACCCCAGACGGAAAAAGTCCACGCGCCCGTCAAGTCTCTCCCCGCCGGGTATTCCCTTGAGATATTCCAGGACCGCGCTCCTCACCGCAGCGGATATGCCCATTATCATATCGACGCTGCCGGCCGCCCTGATGAACCAGTCCCCGAAACGCTTATGTATAGCCGGGGGGAAAAATTCCGGATGTGTAAGAGGGATTATGTCGTATACGACCAGGACCACGAAAGCCCCGTTCTTCCCGGCTTTCCCGGCGGCCTGCCATACCGGATACATCCAGGAAGAATCCAGCAGGATCAGAATATCCCCTTCCCCGGGAATAACCTCCCGCCCCGAGGAGAGGCGCCGCTGCCATAAAAGGGCGGGAAGACCGGGCAGGGACGCCATAAAGCGCCGCGCATACAGTATAAGAAACGACTCCACCCTGCCGAGAAAAGGAAAAAGCTTCAATAGGGGACGGACGCGGTGATAGAATCCTTTAAGCAGGCACCAGTATGCGGCGCTGGACACGGAACTTCCCGGTTTTATACCCGCGCGCCGGAAAGAGCCCCGGCTGACGACGACCGGAATCACCTCCGTATCCGGCGCCGGGCGGACGGAAAAAGACTGCCGGACGATATTCCGGACCACCCTCTGGATGCCGGTGTTCATATCGCTGGCCCAGGTATTACTGCATTCAATGAAAACCCGCCGTCGTAAGCTCAAAGCGCACCCTGTGATTTAGTGATTGCCTGACCGGTAATGAGGAAAGGAATGGAGACCACCGGATTTGACCCGGGACTCCTGTTTTTTTGCGGTGAAGCCGGTGCTTCACCGGTACCCAGCGCATATCCGGCTGGATGCTCAACGCTATTTTGCCGCATAAATCCCGATGCTGCGCCGCCGCTAAAAATTTATCCGTTCTTTTTCGATTACCAGCGGCCGTTTCTTAACCTGGGTATAGATTGCGCCGATATACTCGCCTATTATCCCGATAAAGAACAGCTGAACGGCGGAGAAAAAAAAGATCCCGATTATTAAAGGGGCCATACCGACCTGGAATTTATCCCAGAATATTATCTTATATATAAAATAGAACAATGCCGTCAGGAAACTTGCCGCGGCCGTGATCAGACCTATGAATGTGGCCAGCCGCAGCGGCAGGACCGAATAATTAACTATACCGAGCATCGCCAGGTCGAAAAGCGTATAAAGATTGTTGTTGCTCCTCCCTTTCTTGCGCCTCGGCTGGACAAATTCCACACGCGCGACCGGAAAGCCCAGGTCGCTGATAAGACCCCGGAAATACGGATAGCGCTCGTCGTACCGCCTGAGTATATCTATTACGGCCCTGTCATAAAGGCCGAAACCGGTGAAATTCTTTATCTGTTCCGAGGTCGAGATGGCGCTTATCAGGGAATAATACAATTTCCGCACAAGGAACATCCAGCGCGGCTCGTTGCTGCGGTTCTTGACTCCGACAACCACCTTATAGCCGCTTTCCCATTTGCCGATGAAATCCTTTATCAAGACCGGAGGGTCCTGCAGGTCGGCCACCACGGATATGACGGCATCACCGTTCGCCTGCAGGATGGCGTGGAACGGGGAGCGTAAATGACCGTAGTTTTTCAGGTTCACTATGATCTTTACCTTCTTGTCCCCGGCTGCGATCTCCTTCAATATACCTACCGTGCCGTCCGTGGAGGCGTTATCGATGAATATATGCTCGTAATCGTATCCTTTGACCCCCGCCATAACCTCTTTGACTTCCGTATATAGCGCGGCGACATTCTTCTCTTCGTTGTAACACGGGGTCACAATGCTTATCAATTTCATCGCTCCTTCACCCTTTCCTTAAAGAAATCGCCGAACTTCCTGATAATGAAATCCCGCTGGACTTTTCTGATCCCCGGATAGACGCCGATCCAAAAAAGCCGGTTCATCACCTGGTCGGTATTACGCAAATTCCCGGAGATCCGGTATTTAGCGTCCTTGTAAGCCGGCTGTTTGGTCAAATTACCGCCGAACAGCATGCGGGTGGCGATCTTGTGCTCCTCAAGATAGCCGACGATATCCGTCCTGCCGAAATAGCGGTTATCCTTCACCATGATCGGAAAACCGAACCAGCTCGGCTCCGCTTTTTTGTCCCAGGACGGAAGCAACAGGTAATTTTCGTGCTTTTTAAGCGCTTTATAAAGAAGCGCGAAGTTCTTCTTTCTTTGGGAGATGAAACCCGGCAGCTTCTTCAGCTGCGCGGTCCCGACCGCCGCCTGCATATCCGTGACCTTCAGGTTATATCCTATGTGGGAATAGACGTATTTATGATCATACCCGAAAGGCAGGTCACCGAATTTCTGACTGAACCGCTTTCTGCAGGTGTCGTCGTGCCCGGATTCGCACCAGCAGTCCCTGCCCCAGTCGCGGAAAGAAAGTATTATCCTCCTCAGAAGAGGATCATCCGTCGCCAGGGCCCCGCCCTCCCCCATCGTTATATGGTGCGCGGGATAAAAGCTGAAAGTCGAGATGTCGCCGAACGTCCCGGTAAACTTGCCCCTGTAGCGCGAACCGAGGGCATCGCAATTGTCTTCGATAAACCACAATTTGTGCCTGCGGCAGAACCGCGTTAAAGCGTCCAGGTCAGCAGGGTTTCCCAGCGTATGGGCGATTATCAGGGCGCGCGTTCTGCGCGAAACGGCCCGTTCCAGCGCTTCCGGGTCTATATTATATGTGCCGGGGGAAACGTCGACGAAGACCGGGACAAGTTTGTTCTGCAGGATAGGATTGACGGTGGTCGGGAAACCGCAGGCGGTGGTTATCACCTCGTCGCCCGGCTTAAGCCGGCGGTCCTTAAGCAGCGGGGAGGTAAGCGCCGTTACTGCCAGCAGATCGGCGGAAGAGCCGGAATTGGTCAGGATAGCGTGTCTTACCCCCAGGAACTCGGCGAATTTCTTTTCAAAAAGACGCGCATACCTACCGGCTGTCAGCCAAAAATCAAGCGCGGAATCCACTAAAGCCGTGAGCTCTTTCTCATCGTAAACCCTGCCGGCGTAGGATATATAATTTCCCCCGCCGATAAACTTCTTTTTCTGTGCTGAAGTTAAATATAACTTGGTCTGCTTTAATATGTTTTCTCTAATCTCTTCCTGTTTATTCATGCGCATTAAAGTATATGTGTTATCTCTGTTGTAATTGTCTTGAGAGAAGAATCTTTCGGCTTATAGCCCAACAACGTGAAAGCTTTTCGCGAACGAGAAAAATAAGCTGATTTTTTACCGGTAGGAGAATCTAACTTCAAACTATCTTTAATCTTGCATTTTAAAGCATATTTTTTCGTAAGAAATTCCAACAACTTAAATTTACTGACCGGAGCCGCACTATATGCATCAATACCAAAGTTATAAGGTCTTTTTTTTATAATCAGACATACCAAATTGAAGAAATCATGTGGCGAAAGATAATCCCGGATGAAATCAGATGAATCAGTTTCAAAAATCGTTTTTGTTTTTATACATTTGATTACTTCCGTCAGGAAGAAACCGGAATTAAGATCGATAAACCTGCTAAAATACGAAAAAATCCGTATATCCACGATATTTAATTTACTTAGGGAACGATGTTTTGCTTCTTGGTATAATTTTGCAATACCGTAATAATATTCTGGTCTTATATCATCACACGCCACAGAATAAACAGCACCACTACTCAGATTTATATAGCATGTCTCAGGATATTTATTAAGATATGTCAGGATTAAATTATCGAATCTCTCCGTAAGATTAAATATCTCGCCATTCGACCTCCTCACCTTATCGGGAGTACCCAGACCGACACAATTAATTATGATATCATACCTATTTCTATTGAATTCAACAAAAGCACTTATCTGCGAGAGTACTTCCCTGCCATTTGCCTTTAAAAAACACCGTACATCTATAGGTTTTCTGGCGAATAGGAATAAAGAATTCTTCTTATTTTGCAAGAAATTGAGGATTAACCCTTTTGCAATATGACTTGTAGCCCCTAATATCGCAATCCGTTTTTTCATTTTAATTGACAGGTTTTACAATCATTTCCGCAAAAAACGTTTTACGATCAAGAAAAGGGTACATATCCTCTAACGGTTTTGAAACCATAACACCACTTGAGTTAATTTCTGCCGTATTAGTAGGAATAATATGTTGGTCAGCAAGGGCTTTAACCTCACAAAGAACAGGAGTATCGCCCTCAAAAACCTGCTCCAAGCCTGAAAATAAATTATCGCAATTCAATTTAACATATGTAATGCCGAACGCCGAGGCTATTTTCTTAAGATCGGGGAAAGAGACGCCGGAACACCTTCCTTCACCGACAAAACGTGAGTTAAAAAATCTTGCCTGAGTTTGACGAATAGATAAATAGCCATTATTGTTGACGACAAAAATCTTAACCGGCAAATTATGATGAACGATTGTCTGCAATTCTTGAATATTCATCTGAAAAGAACCGTCGCCTGTTATTGCCGCAACTTTTCTTCTGTTATTAGCAATGCAAACGCCTATAGCTGCAGGCAGGCTGAATCCCATGGTCGCTAACGCTCCAGAAGTGATATACCGTTGATCTTTCTTAATGCTAATCCCTTGTGCTGTAGCATAAAATACAGAACCTGCGTCGGAAACCACCGGAACTAACTGGGGGATCTTTTCGTTTAAAGCTTGAATAAAATGATATAGATTAATATCCCCGCTTGTTTTCTTGTATTCGGATAGACAAACCGGATACCGTCTTCTCCATCGCCGACATTTCTTGGCCCAGATTTCCGATATCGACATTTCCTTCTTTTTTAGATATTTCCTGATTCCTTTTATAAAAATACCTGCATCAAGTTGGACTACTTTGTCTATATGGATTGTTTTCTTCTTGTGCTCTTCCGAATCAATATCAACCGCTATGACTTTCGCTTCCCTGCCGAATAACTTATATTCATGTCCGATTGAAGGAATAGACAGCCTTGAGCCTATGCTTAAAATAAGATCTGCATTCTGCACGGCGAAATTACCGGCCCTCGTTCCTTTTATTCCAATCCTTCCTACATAATTCTTATGATTTGACGGAATAACGTCAATGCCCATGATGCTTGTAACTACCGGTATATTGAAATGTTCGACAAAATCGATAAATGCTGGACATGCCCCGGCCAGTCGGATACCATGTCCAGCAATAATCACAGGACGCTCTGCGTTCATGAGCTGCTTGGCTATATCATGAAATTCTCCCGGCGTTACGTTTTTCAAATAACTATATTCCTGTCCTGAGGAATCAAATTTTTGAAGGGACATTTCATCAATCTGGGAACTTTGAACATCCAGAGGAATATCTAACCACACCGGACCGGGCCTTCCGTTTTTGGCCAAATAAATCGCCTTTTCCAAATAATAGCGAATCTTTTCCGGTTCATTAACCATTACTGCAAACTTGCAGACGGATTCCACTATTGGAATAATATTAACTTCCTGCGTACCGAATTGCCGCAGTTTTATTTCCTTTTCATTAAAAACAGTCTGTCGTCTTTTAGCCTGTCCCGAAATAAATAAGCATGGGACAGAATCTTGGAATGCTCCAACCAGCCCGGTTATGACATTCGTAGCGCCCGGGCCACTGGTCACCAAGACTACACCTAAATCATTCTTAAACTTAGCATACCCCTCGGCCCCCATTGCGCAAGCCTGTTCATGATGAGCGCATAAATACCCAATTTTCTTTGACTTACCGAAAGAGTCCACTAAATGCATACATCCGCCTCCAGTAAGCATAAAAATATCACTGACCCCATGATCTTCCAGAACTTTAACTAGATAATCAGATAGTTTAATCATCTGTCGAACTCCCTTTTAATTTCTGCCACAGAATCATAAATAATAGAAGTATCTACTTTATATGTGATAAACCGAATGCCCAAATTCTTAAATTTCTTTAAATCGTCCTGATTGTGAATCATACAGCCAGCGCTTTTCTTGGCTTTGTTAATCTTTCTCACTGCTTTCTCCAGTTCTCGTAATAACTTTGGATGTCCGACATCTCCAGACAATCCTAAAGATAAAGATAAATCATAAGTTCCGAGGTAAATCATATCTACATAGGGATCGTCAATAATTGCACTCAAGTCTTTTAAAGCTTTTTTACCTTCTAAAATTAGTCCTAAGATCACTTTATTATTTTCTTTGGAGAAATAATCTGCTTTAACCTTATGATACGATCCGCTACGCACATACGGATTAAACCCTCTTTGTCCCAAAGGAGGAAATTTAGTGTAGGAAACCGCTTTCTTTCTGTCACCGACAGATTCAATATGGGGAATAATTACGCCCGACGCTCCTATATCTAAAGCGCGCAAAATCTCCGACTCGCATAAATGGGATACGCGTATTAAAGCTTCTTTCCCTTCGCATTCGGCAGCCATTATCATTTCTTGAGCGATTTTATAATCCATAGGACCGTGTTCCAAATCAACAATAACGAAATCCAATCCTGCTCTTGTCAAAACATTAACGATTGATGGACTCGGTAAATCACACCAGGTGCCTAAAACAAAAGAACCTTTTTTAAGTTCGTCTTTTAACATCGCAATCCTTTTTTAATCAATTAGAAGGATAAATCTTGATCTTTTGCCTTTTTATTCGCTAAATCCAAAGCTACATCAACAATATAATCTTCTTGTCCCGCCACCATTCTTTTTTTTCCGAGAGCAATAAAAATATCTCTCGGATCAACACCAAAATGTTCCGATGCTTTTCTAACATGCGGTGCAAATCCGGAAAACACACCAGCCACCCCACTAATCAACGCTATAGAGTCTATTTCTTGTGGCTTTGACATCATTTTCTTTACTACCCCTTCGCTTGCATCCATCAATTTGTATAAATCAACTCCTGTTTCAAACTTTAATTTTGATAATAAAGCTACTAAAACCTCAAGTTGGCAATTCCCAGCTCCTGCTCCAAAGCCGCGGACGGTTCCATCGACAATTCTCGCGCCTGATTTTATTGCAGTAAGAGTATTGCCTATTGCCAAACCAAGATTATTATGTCCATGAAAACCTACCGGAATATCTAGGGCATCTGACAAAAAAGCTACTGTCTCTGCAACCATATTAGGATCTGATGCTCCAGCTGAATCCATTAAAATGATCCCGAGAGCACCATAGCTTTGCATCTTTTGGGCTTCTACAAGCAGTTTTTCCTTAGAAGCCATATGATACATCATTAAAACCCCAAAGGCCTCTTTGCCTCTTTTTCTGATATACTCAATATGCTGTGCGGTTATATTAGCTTCAGTACAGTGAGAAGCCACACAAATAAGATCTACTCCGGAATCAATTGCTGGTCCCAAATCATCCTTTATTGTACCAAAACCAGGAATAAGAAAAGCTCCAAGCCGTGTTTTTTTTAGTACTCTTCGCGCGGTTAACAGCATTTCACAATCAGATAAAGCAGAAAGTCCAACCTGGAGAGAAGAAGCACCTAAACCATTGCCATGTCCTACTATAACCACATATACTCCAGCAGAATCAACTGCCTTGCAATAATCAGAAATATTCTCGGCAGATAATGTATGCCTGACTGCATGAGAACCATCTCGTAAGGTAGAATCAAAAATAATAATTTTCGGCATATAGGTTAGCGATTTCTCTTAAAAATATTTTTTCTTGCAAACTCTTCGGCCACGTTGACGGCAGCGCAGGTTATTATATCCAGATTGCCCGAGTACTTGGGCAGATAATCCCCAAGCCCTACGACTTCGACCATTGTAGTAACACGGCCGTTCTCGGCAACGGGCCCCAGCGTGACCCTGTATCCCGGAACATACTTCCGTATCATCCTCTCCATGGCCGAAATTTCTTTTTTGAGCCTGCGCAGATCGGGATCCTCGATCTTTGCGTAGATCGTGTTGTGCATAAGCACCGGCGGCTCTGCCGGGTTGAGGACTATTATCGCTTTTGCTTTTCCGACCCCGGTAAAGAATTCTATAGCGTCTCTGGTGGTTTGCGTGAACTCGTCTATATTCAGCCGCGTCCCGGGGCCGGCTGATCTGGAGGAAATACTGGATACCAGTTCAACGTACCCGGTATCCGGATGGACCTTCATTATGGCATGGATTATCGGTATAGAGGCCTGCCCGCCGCAGGTGATAAGGTTGATATTGTCAACGTCCAGGCATTCAGCCATATTTAAAGCCGGGACGCACATCCTGCCTATCTTCGACGGGGTTAGATCAATGGTGTATTTCCCCATCTTTTTCAGGATGACGGCGTTCTGCCTGTGAACGCTTGCGGAAGTGGCATCAAAAACTATCTCGCAGCTGTCCGGATCGTCCTCTATCGCGCGGATCGACTCGGTGGAAGTATTGACGCCCAATGCCCTTGCCCTTTTGATCCCTTCCGAATCCGCGTTACGGCCGGCGAATATGCCGCATTCAAGATATTCCGACCGGGTGACCTTGATCAGCAGATCCGTGCCTATATTGCCCGTGCCGATGATCCCCACTTTCATTTTCTTCATAACGATACCGCCATGCCGTCCCTCGCCGACCATGTGTTCCGGAAGACCTTGCGCGCCTCTTTCTGCGCGCTGCGCCTGTCTTGCCGCGTTAGGTATATGCTCGCGTCGAAATGCGTTAAATAAAGTTTTTTCACGTCTGCCTTGAGGGCGGCCGAAGCCGCCTGCCGAGGATCGAGATGCGGCCAGTCCGCTTTCGCCCGCATCCCGCTTTTATATGAACATTCAGATATAAAAACATCCGCATCCGCCGCCAGTGAATATAGATTGGCGCACACGCCGGTGTCCGTGCAATACGTTATCGTTTTCCCCTCCAGCAGCACCCTGTATCCATAACAATGTCCGGAGTGCTTTAAAGGCCTGCAGAAGACGTTATCCGGGCAGTTTCCCCCGCGGCCCCCGATCTCATGCAGGCGCAGCTTAACCGGCAGACTGCCGATAGGCACCGTGTACGGCCTGTTCAGGAAACGTTTTAACGAAGCTTTAAGTCCCGGCGGGCCGTATATATCCACCGGGCGGGCGAAATGGAATTTATTCAGCGCGTGCAGCCCGATAATGTGGTCGAGGTGATAATGGCTGAGAAACAGCCGGATACGCTTGTTCTCTTTTACGTATTCATCTATCTTGTGGAACCCGTTACCGGCGTCGAATATCAGGTATTCAGAGTCCGACTCCACCAGTACGCACACGGTGTTGCCGGTGCCGGTGTCGTACCAGCCGTTCGTGCCCAGGAAACGTATCCTCATGCATTATTCCGGAAATAAGCAAGATACCAGTCTATCGTTTTCCGCAATCCTTCCCTGATCGTATAGTCTGGTTTCCACTTCAGCGTTTCCCTGGCCTTCCGGGATGCCAGGTACTGCTTCTTTATCTCATATCTGGCTTCATTCATTATGCGGTATTTCAATTTCTTTCCGCATAGATCGTCTATCTCGCGCAGGACCTGCATGACCGTCAAAGGATTTTCATCGCTTAAATTGTAGGCTTCACCCGCCAGACCGCGTGACCGCAAGAGTTCCGCTATCCGGATATACCCGCTGACGATATCCTCCACGTATACGTAATCACGGACGAATTTTCCGTCACTGCGTATCTTCAAGGTCCTATTATGAAAAATACACCTCATGATGTCCGGCATCAAACGGCTGAAATTGAAATCACCCGGGCCGTAAATATTGCCGCAGCGCGTCACCGAGACCGGCAGTCCGTAAGTATGGTAATACGTATACGCTATCAGGTCCGCGCAGCTTTTCGATACGTCGTAGGGATGGTTTGCTATAAGGGGGGAATTCTCATGATAGGGGAGTTTCTTATGGCTGCCGTAAGCCTTATCGCTGGAAGCCACAATAACGGCGTTCATGTCCCCCCGGCCGCGCGCCGCTTCCAGCAGTTTCCACGTCCCGGCGATATTCGCGTCAAAGGCCGCAAGGGGATTCTTATGGCTGCGGCTGACTATCGCTTCCGCGGCCAGATGAAAGATCACGTTGATAGAATGTTTCCGCAGTATCTCTCGCAGCAGCCCGAAATTGGTCACACTGCCTTTATAGCTTTTTATTTTGCCGTAATCCGCGCGGCTGAATATCGTATCCTTACGGGCCGTCCTGATATCCAGCCCGACTATCTTCGCCTTTGTCCCTAAAAGGGCTTTTGTCAGATGGGACCCCAGGAAACCCTCGAACCCGGTTATCAAGACCCGCTTGTCTTTCCAGAAACCGCTATTTATCCTCATGCTCGATTACCACACCTTCCAGGGCGCCTCACCCGATTGCCAGATCCGTTCCAGTTCAATCTTATCTCTCAAAGTATCCATACAGCTCCAGAACCCGCTGTGTTTATACGCGTTCAGCCTCCCGAGGTCAGCCAGTGTCTCCAACGGCTCTCTTTCCCAGACGGTCCCGTCCCCTTGTTTTATGAAATCGAAGACCTCCGGGTTCAAAACGAAGAACCCGCCGTTGATCCACCCCCCCTCCTCCTTCGGCTTCTCGAGAAAGGATGTGACTTTCGATCTTTGATCCAGGTCCAGGACGCCGAATTTACCGGTATTCTGAATGGCCGTAAGAGTGGCGGCGGCATTGCTTTGCTTGTGGAATTCCGCAAGTTTCCCGATGTCGACGTTGGAGAGCCCGTCGCCGTAAGTAAGCATGAACGCTTCATCGCCGACGTATTTCTGCACCCTTTTCAGCCTGCCCCCCGTCATGGTGTCCAGGCCGGTGTCGACCAGGGTTATTTTCCAGGGTTCGGAAGAGGTGGTATGTATCTCGGTCTTGTTTTTGCAGAGATCGATGGTGATGTCGCTCATATGCATGAAATAATGGGAGAAATATTCCTTGATGAAATACCCCTTATACCCGAGGCAGATTATGAAGTCGTTGAAGCCGTATGAAGAATATATCTTCATGATGTGCCAGAGGATAGGCTTTCCGCCTATCTCAACCATGGGCTTGGGCAGGACTTCCGTTACCTCGCTGATCCTGGTCCCTCTTCCTCCCGCTAAAATAACTACCTTCATTTATTCTCCTGTGGGCAGAAAAACCGTCTTGTGCTTTGTTATGCGATAAAATTATAACATTGTAAGAAAAAAAATGAAAGTAAATTTTGCTGTTTTAGCCGGTACTCCTGCGCCTTGATCTCACATTATCACCAGGGATATCTTCACGATGTCAAAACACTCATGAATCAACAAGAAATACCGCTCATCTCTTATTGTTATAAATCCTGAATTCAGAATCTTGCCACCCCCCATACCAAGTAGGTGAAACTGGGAAGACTGCTTCCTGATGATAGTACTCATCGAGTGTCTTACGGATCATATCCCATCCGTCTTTTCCTGTGTTCATCAACATCGCGTCCGTTTCAAGAACCACCCAATCAATATCCCGTTCACGCAATCTTTTAGCGACCTCTCCCCATTTCTTAGAAACATATAAATGGACCGAATTGACTATGTTTAAAGCGGAAGGTTTATGTAATTCCATATACAACCATGCGTCCCACATGGAAAAAATAACGAGTTTTTTATCCCGGATATCCCGTGCGGCAAAAAAGTCTTTCAGAAGTGACGCGCGTTGTTTCCAAGGGGGTGATAATTTATCAGGATTACCGCAAGCAATATCTTTTACTTTGACATAACGCACTGAATTCTCAGAATTCTCCGAGAAAGGAGTTTTGTCCTCCCACAACACCTTTTGATTCTCTGGACTCATCGGATAGAAATCTTCGATTCTGACCGCTTTCCTTATGGGCGGCGATCCATGCAAACTGCAAAGAAAAGAAATCGCACAAAAGGAAATGAAGAAACAACTGCATATAAGGAATAGAATATCACTTACATACATGGTTTTACGCCTACATCTTAAATATAACAATCCCTTGTCGGTGCACACGACAAGAAGCAGCAAAGCCGGATACGCGCAGGCTGTCAATACCTGGTCAAAATATTGATTAGCGTGATAAGAAAAAAGACCTATTCCCAGAATAGAAAGGAACAACAATATGGAGTTAAAATAATCCACTCTTTTCCGCTGAATCTCACGAATTGAATACACAAGACAAACAATATATAGTAAAGCCGCTAATACCCAGCTTTTATTTAAAGTTAACTGGCTATATTGACGTAAGAAATACCCGTGAGGCAGTAACAACCGGAAGAAATCAGGCCAGAAATGATACCGAATCCGTAAATAAACTGCGTATAAAGTAAAAACTAATACTACGGGACTTAAAGATTCCAGCCCACGCAAGAATAACAGTTGCATCTTCTCACCGAAAGTCCTGCGGCATCGGGAAAGTTGAAGGCTTACGTTACTTAATACGAAAGACAGAAAAGCCACCGCTCCCACATCCACATTCCACAATATCCCAATGGAGAGAATACACAATATCGAAAGATATGCTTTTTTAGAAGGCCTGCGAAAATAATATGTTGCGGCAAGAAACGAAATTGCCGGAAAAAGAGTACGAATAGGATAATACTGAAAATACAATTCGTACGGCCACAATGACGCGGAAAAAAGATGAAAAAAAAGGAATGCCGCGAAACCCAAAACGGCCAGTATTTTATTTTTTACCACGTTTAACAGCGCGATTCCGGTCATAAAAAGTGAAATAAACAACAAAAAAGCAAGGATACAGCTAACCGATAAAATGCTTAAGCCGGTTATCCTGATGAGCGGTTCCAAGAATTGCGGATATAACCCATACTGAGAATGAAGGTCAATAAGAACCGCTTTCCCGAGGGCACATTGCACAATCGGATATAAAACCACACCGAAATTAAGGGAATTCTGATTGTAAATATGCCAATCATTCAAGACTGCGAAGCTGGCCATATATCCGCTCAAGAAAAGAACACCTGCAATACTGCCTAAGCCGAACCAGTACCTTAACTTTATATCCCTGGCTTTCCAAACAGTAATAAAAATAACCGGGCAAATCAATAAAGAAAAAAAGTGTGTAAATAGATTTTTATAGATTTTGTGATTCCAGGGAGCCCATTTATAATATATGCTCCAGTCGATATGAAAAAAAACAAGGAAAAGGAAGAAGAAAAAACAGCCCATTCCCAAACAATCCGCCAGGTATCTTTCCCCGATACAAAAAATACAATAGCACTTCAGAAAATAAATAAGAATGAATATGCATACCGGCAAAAACAAACAAATACAGATATAATCCAGCATGGGCACCGGTAAAAAAATATGCAGTGAGAACTTCGTTATTAAATATCTTAAAAGCAAGGAAAGACAAACGGATAGGATGGAAACTATATAAATAATGTTCCGCTGTGCTGCAGAAAAAGCTGTTCTACCGATGCTCATATAGAAGATGGTATTCTTTTCTTTAACTTGGCCCGGATCCGGTCGATATTGGCCTCAATCAGATAATAACTCATCCCGGACAGGAAGAATGTCAAGATAACGCTTACCGTTACATAGAATAATTTGGTAAAAGGAATCGTAAAATGTTCCATCAGCATCCTTGTAATGAAAAAAGCGGCAAAGTGACTGAAGAACATGCTATAGGCAAATTTACCCAGGATACGGTCCAGATTACGCCAGAAAATATTCCCGATCTTCAGATTGAATGCCGTGATGACGATCAGCATATGCACGGACACAGGAAATCAGGCCGCGCCGATATCAATAAAACACCCCTACCTTCCCCAGCGCAACAGCCATTAACCTGGAATCACTTTTGTAAGTTTTCGCGCCGGGGAATACGAACCTGATGGAATTGGCCGAATGCGGGATCAGTATGTCCGAGTTGAACTCCGCGACAAATTTTCCGGCTTTCTCAAAAACCGTCTCTGCGACGAGCGTCTTATTTACGAAGATCCTGACACGCTGGGGCCCCAGCACCATCCTGGGAACAATAATGAGTTTCATTACCGTGTCCGCCCTGCGCGATTTCAGCTTGAAATCTATCCTGGCTCCGCGTCCTTCGCTCCAGCGGTGGGTTCCCTCGTTCGTAGACCAGCCGGACGTCAAATACTGCTCATCATTATGGGTGATCCACTTACCAGGCCGGTAGAGTACGGCGCTCTTCCGCAGTTCCATTCCGTGTCTGACCCAGCGTCCACCCTGCCCTGAAGTCTTAGAAGGCATCTTTTCCAGTTTTTCATTGCGGGTTGAGAAAACCAACGAGCGAAAATCAATGGTCTCCCCGGATATCGGGACGTCAAAAAGAACAAAATTCCTGCCTAATTTCATCCTCGGCAGTTTTTCGATTACATAATAGTCCGTACTGATCTGTGGATCTCCAGAAGTGGAAGAGACCACTACTTCGCCCTGGACGGCCTCAAAGACTCCCCGCCCGCAGCTGAACAATTTGAGAGCATCCGCGTTAACCTGCACGGTCTTGCCAGATACGCGGTCGAAAGACACCGAAGCCAATCGGCCGAACAGCAGATATCCGTTATCCCGGTAAGAATAATCGAAATATTTCATCACATACACGTTCTTTCCGCGCAGATCAAGGGTCAAAATCCGGTCTTGAAAAGAAGTTACCGGTTTAGAAGACATTTCCTTAAACTGCTCGGACAAATAAGCATCCAGTCCCTTGACGGTGAATTTCCTACCCAACAGCCAATAATAATACTCCTGGCGATCCCATGCCCAGGAGGATCCCGTCAGTATCATACTCGAATCCGGGATATCGTCTAGTAAACCGTTCTTCAACGCCTTCTCGACCACTACCATCTGGTAGTGTCCTATCGCATCCATCCGATCGACTACATAACGGTTACAGAGTAAGTTGATCAATCCTACACATGAAACTACAAATATCATAAACAACCATGCCAGCCTAGGTAAATACTTCTTTCTGAAACTACCCAGTGAACGTTTTATCAAAAGTAAAAACGCGGCAACCAACAGCTCGGCCCCGAAATACTGCAGATATACCTGCAGATAAGCCGCCCCCAGAGGAGTCACCTGATGTTTGGGGGAGAGCGATATCAACACTGCCGGCAATACCATAAGCGAAAGCCCCAGATATAACAAACACCGAATGTCAATTTTTTCCCCTATCTTGCAGGTCAAACGGTAAAGAAAATACCCGAACCCGCCGGCGATTATCAAATCACCCGGCTGGAGCCATCGTACCAACTCTGTAAAGTTAAAAACATTCCTATTGAAGAAAAAATATGATAACGGAAATGAACCAATGATTTGTATATAAAATGTCTTCAGAAATAACAACGGAGTAAACGTGATAGTATATGCGCCGCCCTTATCGAAAATGGATGCAGATCGGAAATATGCCGACAAAATAACAAGAGCTACAGTTGAGAGAATAAAGAACTTGGCCTGTTTAACGGCGTTCCACAAGTGCCGAAGTCTAAACCCCGCTTTTTGTTCAGATAGGCAGAACAATGAAACTACTACATGCAATACGCATAGAAAATAGGAGATTTCGTAGGTAAGCAACGCCAGCAAATAAGAAAAAACCGCTATTGCTAAATATGATTTTTTATCGTTCCGGATGAATTTATGATACAGGATCAAGGAAGCAAGTATCTCAAGCAGAACCAACGGCATCATAAAATGGAAAGACAGGAGTGGTTCATACCAAATGCGAAACTGAAAAAATGTACAAATAGAAAGCATCAACGCATAAGCAAGGTATTTGGAGTCCGTTACTAACTTGACAAAATACCCAAATGCGACAATGTCCAGAAGAATCACCATGAGCGTCGCACTCTTATACACGATCAGCGGTTTTAAGACCGCGAAGGCCGAATACACATAGAACGCCAGCGGAAAAAGCCTTCCCATGGTCTTAAACCAACCTGTATACCAGATTATCCAGGTAAGTTGGAAGACATTGAGGCCTTTAAGCTCAGCATCAGCTGGCGCGGTGACGTTCAGGGCGTCGTCGGCGAAATAACCGGTCTGCAACAACGGGAATAACGCATACCATACATATACGATGATCCCGGAGAGTATTAGAAAATCGACCATCCGGTGTTTCAGCATATTCTTAAAATCAAACGAAATCTTCATCGGTCTCCACCTAAATTAATAAAACAATCCTATTTTTCCTAAGGCCACCGCCAGCAGGCGCGGGTCGTTCTTCACCGCTTTGGCGCGCGGGAAATTCAGCCTGATCTCATTCGGCGCGTTCTCCTTGAGCAGGCCGGTCCTGAACTTTATACGGTATTCTTTTTTGGGGGCGTGGAACAGCGTTATCCCCGCTTTCCTGCCGTTTACGAATATCTCGGCGTATTGCCACCCCATGATCATCGACGGGACGACAACCAGGCTCGTTGAAGGGGAAGGCGGCAATTCTTTTAATATGAATCCTATTTTGGCGCTGTGCCCTTCGCTCCACCTGTGGGTCTCTTCATTCTTGGACCACCCGGATATCAGGAACTGCCCGTCATTGTGGCCGATCCATTTACCCGGGGAATAAACGTGCAATACGGGTTCAAGAAGCCTCAGCCTTTTCCGGGCGTCCTCCGGATAGAATAACCCGGTTTTGCCCAGCGCGATAGCCAAAAGCCTCGGGTCGCCTCCGATATGTTTCGCGTTCGGCAGTTTCAGGCAGATAGAGTTAACGGCATCGGGGATCAATAAACCGGTATCGATATCCATAAAGTACTCTTTAGGCGCGTCCAGGAACATATCGCCGGCCTTCTTATTGTTCACAAAGACTTGCAGCTGCTGGACCCCCACCACCATCTTGGGCACAATCACCAGTTTCATCACCGGGGAAGGCTTGACGGGACCAAGTCTGAATTCTATTTTAGCAGCGCGGCCCTGGCTCCAGCGGTGACTACCTTCGTCGGTGGACCAGCCGGAAGTCAAATACCTGTCGCCGGTATTCGTTATCCATTCTCCCGGCACGTATAAACCCAGGGCCCTGTCCCGCAACAGCGCATTTCTCTTTGCCTGTATATCCCCGTTCTTTCTTATGAATTCGTCCCTGTAAGCTTTCAGATTGTAGACGGCGAACCGGCCGTCGTCACTCTCCAGAGGCTTTGAGGCGATCAAAAGCCTTATCTGCGCTTCCACCCCGGCCCCGGAATCCTCGTAGCCGAACCGGTCGATGAACAAACCGTCATATCCCATGACCACCAGGGTGTCCAGGAGATCTGCCCCGGACTTATAGCCGATCGACTTTATGATGGCATCGGCATAGCTTCCCTTGAAGGCCCCGTAACTCCACTTCACTTCCCGGGTGTTCAGATATCCCCTGAAGTGCTCATAATCCGTTATTTTGTTGAGAGGAGGAGTTTCGGGGAAAGGAAAATACGGCAGTTGGAATACCGACGAGTCCTTCCCCAGGGCGGATTCTACCGAGGAAAAGAACTTCTTGTCCGAAGCGATCTTTTCCTGATATCGAGCATAGCTTCCCCAGCGTATTGGCACCTGGTCACAGATCGCGAAAAGTAACAAAATAGACAATGCTGCCGCTGAAATAAGCCTGCGTTTCGGGGTTACGGCGTATTTTTCATACAACGCGCTCAAGAGATGAGCAACGAACAACAGCGAAAAAAACGCGATAAAAATGCTGATCCGGTTGTAGGCGCGGACCTGCTTGGTTATCAAGTAAGCAATGAAAACCGCCCCGCCGCCAATGGTGGCCAACAGGACCGCGAACAGATTCAGCACGCCGATCCTGCCATAATTAGACTTTATATCGCGGCGGAACAAGAAAACGGTGCATAAAGAAAGCACCAGGCCGATCGCCGAAACCATCCCGAGGGCCGACATATCGTTCTCTGTCACAAGCGGCGCCGCCCTATTATACGCGTCCCGCAAAGAAGCGAAAAACGGGAGATTATGGCCTGTGCGCGGCAATAAAAGCTGCGATATTTTTAGGCCGTATATCTCCGATTCAATAGCGCTTCTCAATATATGAGGGCTTTGAGAATGAAGCAATTTATCGACCAGATTTGGAAGTATATTCAGTATTACCATACCCGCCATAAGACAGGTCAAGATCAGCGCGCTCACCAGATTAGCGTAGTTCTTACGATTGAGCGAAGCTACCGCGCCCGCGAAAAGTATGAAAAGCATCCCAAAAAAGGCGTAATACGCTCCAGTAGACGCGGCAAGGAAAGAAAAGAGCAAAATCGCGATTATCTTCCTTCTGGGAATACTTTTAAAAGATATTCGTCCGGAATTGAACAAATATCCCCCCTCTTCGAACATATTCAAAGCCATCCAGCATATGACCGGCACCATATAATATGCCGACAAAAAAAGGTGCGCCTCGCCACGCAAAAGGTGATACGGTATAAAGGTATAAATCAAAGCGCATACCAGAGCGACCGGGGTTCTAATCCTGCACTTTAGAAAAATGAACATGGCAGAGATGCTGACTAGGGGAAAAGTCGCGAGAAAAAACAAGTTAAGAGTTGCGGCCCAACTGCGGGTTAAACTTCCAATGGCTTTGATAATCAAAAAATTAAACAGGTCGGACATGGGGTATCCGTAAAGGTCCGCTCCCAAAGGAGCGCCCAACATCGGATTTCTCAAATACCAGCCGTTATCGATAATTCCTTTTATGATCGCCGAATTGAACAACCCATCTCCTTCATAGCCGAACGAAACAAAAAGATCGGCCCGCCACAGCCGCATGATGGCAGTAAGCAGCAAACTTGATAACGATACTACAGAAAAATACGCAAGAACTCTTTTTTTTGTATTCATGGATTTTGTCCTTATTTGATTATTCCCGCGCTCTTTGTTTACGAAAATTTCATATGGGTTTCACGTTTTTCAACAATGCCCCGATCACGGGATAATCGCTTTCAGCAGTTGCTTGGTACTCTGGTGCCAGGTCAGCCACGGCATACTGATAGAAGCAGGACTGCATCCCCTGGCGTTAAGCGCAAGCCATTTCTTCACGGCATCGGCAAGAATCTCCGGCGCGCCCCCCCCGAAATAAAAAGCGTATTCTCCGGCAACCTCGCGGAATACGGGGATATCGCGGGCAATGATCGGCAGATTATGCTGCGCCGCCTCTATCAACGGCAGACCGAATCCTTCGCCCTCGGAAGCGGCTATCAGGCAGGCTGAATTCAAATATATCTTTTCCAGGAACTCATCGCTTATGCCTTCAAGCCAGAAAAGCCTTTTATCGCGCTCCTGATGCCTGCGCAGCCGCTCCGTCAAGCCCTGGACCATCCAGCCGTTCTTGCCTACTATCACAAGATTCACATCCACCCCTGCCCTCCAGAGCAGGTCGAAAGCGTCCAGTGCCTGGGAATATCCCTTGCGGGGTTCAATCGTCCCCACCATAAGGAAAGTCTGCCGCGCGGCGAGTTTCGCGAGCACGCCGGGGGCATTATCCGGCATACCTTTTGTCGGGATGGAGTTATCCACGTCCGCGCCGAGATGAAACCAGCCCATCTTGAACGGCCTCAACCTGTCCCTGCAATGTACCTTCTGCCAGCAGGAGAACTCGTCCGCTACCGCCTGAGATATACAAACCGCACCGTCGAACCGGCTGATTATCTGCAGCCATTCGTGATGTATCTTGTCCACGCCGTGCTGCGCCGGCCAGTAATGCGGAAAAAGAATGGGAAGAAGGTCGTAGACCACGAAATAGATCCCTACACCGTTGCGGTGCATCAAAGACAGATAATCCGCCTGCGCTTTGGTGATAAGATGCTGCAGGTGCAGCCCCAAAAAGACGTCTCCGGGCTGAAAATCGATCACGCTGTCCTTGCGGTGCCTGGGCCGGCCCTGCATTTTGTCAAGGAACTGCCGGGCATAAAAATACCCCTTGGATCCGCTTGTGGCAAAGACAGGCTCCACAGAGAAGCCTTCCGGCGGGAATTCCAGCAGTTCTTTCAACACGCTTCTGGTAACTCTCTGCACGCCTGTCTTGATGTCGTTATTGACGAATTCGGAGATATCCACGAACAGCTGCTTCCGTGGCAGAGCGGCATGGTTAAGCCCTATACAATGCGCGGCGGCTATCAGATCGGAAGACTGCACTTTGCCGCCGTTCTCGGCCTCCCCTATACTTTCCAGCAGGTCCTCGACAATACGCTCATTGTCCGCGTATTCAGGCGTCATAACCGGAGGTTTCCCGGTCTTCTCAAAAAGCCCGATGATATCCCCGGCGTTCTGCTCTATTGAGCCTTCTTTCCGGTGTTTTATCTCGTTCAGTATAACGTCGCGCGTAAACGACTCATCCAGCAGGGCCGAATACAGCCTGCTCTTTATGGAATCCTCGTCATTGGGCTCGAACAGGGCCCCGTCATATCCCAGAGTCTCTTTTAGATACTTGCTGCCGGCGCCTATGACCGGCGCGCCGCAATTCACCGCTTCCATCGCGGTAAGACATAATGTGTTGCGCGGAGAAAGGACCGCCAGAAGCCTGCTCAGGTTATATAAACAGGCCGAGTCCTCATCATTAAGCTGGTGCGTGATCATAAGTTCCCCCTCCCGCAGCCCCGAGGAGGCGGCAAGAGCGTATATTTTACTGCGTTTATCATCACATATGTGCCCGGCCAGCAGTATCTGATGCTCGCTGCGCACGGCGGGGGGAAGCTTGCAGTACGCGCGCAGGAAACAAAGGATCTCCCTGTCATCGCCTTCCCCGGCATCGAGCATAATGAAATGTTTCCTGATCCTGAAACGCTGGAAAAGGCGCGATTTAAGCACTGTTCCGATGTTCATCGGTCTGAAGGCCGGGGAGCAATTGGCGGAAAGGCAGGCTACGCTGCCGCGCGCTAATCCGAGAGTATCGGTGATGTCCCCGGCCGCGGCCTCCGACACCGTTATGACCTTGTCCGCCCGCTTCAAATAGTCGATCTTCTCAATAAAATAATTCTTATATTGCCGGTCATAATTGAATTGGCGCGTGAACCGGGAAGAAGTGATTATTTCATGAAAACCGGCGGTTGTGGGTATCCGCGGAGAAAAAACCCCTATGGTGGTGACGGCGTTGTCGGCGTACCCCTCGAAAATGTTCATCAGATGCACGATATCCGGATTGAGCCGAAGCAGGAACGCCTCGCGCATACGTTCCGCCGCCTTCCTCCGCCATTCATGCCTGAAATCATTTCCTGATAAAGGCCCGGCCGCCGACCAGACGCGTATATTCTGCTGCGATATTACCCCGTCAAAAGCGGCCCGTATCGGTTCGATGGTATCGGGGAAAAGCCCGTTCAATGCGATGATCACCTCGTGACCGGAGCGGCTGCCGGCGATCTCCTTTGCGAGAGCGAGAGAATAACGGCCGATATCCTCAAACCGGCTTGACGTCTGTGAAACCTGTAGATCCAGAATTATGCGCATAACATTTAATAAGTGGTTTTCCCGGGGATCATACGGCCCGGCTCTTTTTCTGGCTCAGCTTCCGCTTCAATCTTTCCAGGATGGAGAGTGAGAACAGCGACAGACAATCCGTATCCGCATACATATTCTGATGAAGCCGTTTATCTCTTTCCAGCCTTAATTCCGCGATCTGCCGGTTAAACAGGCTCTTGAGGGTCACCTTGAGCCACGGCACGGCCGTTATCATCCTCTTCACCGCGTTCCTGAAGACCAATCGGGGATACACTCTCAGCAGAATATCCAGGAAATACCTGGATATTCTCCGGGGATAAGACACGCAGAGCCCCTCTTCAGGCCGGGACGGTTCTTCAAAACGGTTTATTTTATCCCGGAATTCCTTCGACCCGGAGAAGGCCTTCAGCAGGCCCTTTACATTCTTGGCCTTTAAATACCCCAAAATGACGCTTTCGCTCTCCGGCTCCCGCCCCAGGAAACAGCGGTAAGCGGCGATCACGTCCTCTCTCACCGGCCTGTCTCCGTTCCTGATGAACCAGGTGGCCGCCTGCTGCAACGCAGATTCAAGATCCTGCGCCCGCCGGGACAGCTGATGCTCGCAAGGATCCATTTTTCTTATTTTTCCCTCGGCATAATTTTCATACCGGGAAATTATCTGCTCGAGCGTGCAGCCCGTATCGGCATCAAAAGCGGCCCTTGTGGCGGCCAGGATATTCTGGTCCCCGTCGCGCTGCGCTATGACGGAATAATCCTGGCTGACCCCGTTCAAGACGTCGAACAGCGACATCTTTTCTTCCTCCGGCGGCCTGGCCGTTTCCTGCAGCCGCAATATTTTCACTCGGCGGAAGCCGTAATATTCAGGAAGGAAAGAAAGTAACTGCGGCGGGATGGGGCGCTGATGCATAGGATCCAGGTAGAAATTGGATGTCCCGGTCAATATGTTCTCCGGGTTCGGTGTCTCAAGTATCAGCAGGCCTCCCGGTTTCAGCACCCGCAAGGCCTCTTTTACCAGCACCTGCAGCTGGGAAAACTGCAGATGCTCGACAAGATGAAAAGCGGTCAGCAATGCCAGGTTCGCATCCGGCAGGCGCTTTATAAAATCGATCGCATCGGCGATGCGGACATTCAAGCCGAGGTCCCTGCAGGCTGCGAGCTGGGTATCGTCAAGATCCACCCCTATTGCGTTGAAACCGGCCTCCGCCAGCAGTTCAAGCCACTCCCCCCGGCCGCAGCCCAGATCCACCGCCTCCCCCGTTCCGTAGAAATCCAGTAACGGCCCGACCAGCGGCAAATACGCCCTCAGGCGCAGCTTTATCAGCTCCCGAGAACCGCGGTAGCGGTCCTCAAACGCCCGGTAAAAACCGTCATCCATCGCCGCACTCCAGACTCGGGGGCAGCCAGGCGACCCCGGCGAATTTACTTTTATCTGTGTTGACCACCTTGAATACCAGGGCCAGGTCCCGCCATTCGTAACTCTTCGTGATATGAGTTTCCGCGGTATGCAAAGCCACCGCGACCGAATAGCTCCCTTCACCGAGATCAACGCCGAATTTAAAGTCCAGGGTATAAGACTCTCCGCTCCTCAATTTAACGATGTCGTGGTTCAGATGGCAGGTGTTGGTACCGAATACCGACTGTCCCAGCCTGTCCTTGATCATATAGCCTATCACCGGATGCTCGATGTCGGCGGCCGAGCGCACCACAATGCGCAGGCGGACCTGCTGTCCCACATTGACCGTCTCCACCCGGTTATTTTCCGCATCCAGCAGCGCCACGTCCTCTACGACGGCTTCCCTTGTCCCCGATATAGTCTGGATCTTCCCGCCATCCGCCGTCTTCTGCCGGACGATGCTGCCGGTATTCTCCGACAATATGGCGTTATAATAATCCATAACTGTTTCCGGCGCATCCTGCATAACAAATGCGCCGGAGTTCAGCAGGATCACCGAGTCGCAGATGGACAAGATAGCGTTCTTGTCGTGGGAAACTATCAGCAGCGTAGTCCCCCGGCGGTTCAACTGGCGTATACGCTCAAAACTCTTATGCTGAAAATAGGTGTCGCCGACGGAAAGGGCCTCGTCGACTATCAATATCTCCGGGTCCAGGTTCACGGCGACGGAAAACGCCAAACGCACGAACATCCCGCTGGAATACAGCTTAACCGGCTGATTCACGAATTCCCCGATATCCGCGAATTCAACTATGCTGTCCAGCTTTCCGTCAATCTCCTTCTTGGACAGGCCGAAAAGCGTTCCGTTGAAGTAAACATTCTCTATGCCGGTCAATTCCGGGTTGAAGCCCGTCCCGAGTTCCAGCAAAGAAGCGATACTTCCATTGACCCGGTAAGCCCCGTATGTCGGGGCAAGCACCCCGGAAATGATCTTAAGCAGGGTCGATTTGCCTGAGCCGTTCTTTCCAATAATCCCGAGTGTCTCGCCGCGCCTGACATCGAAACTGATGTCGTTAAGCGCGTAGAAGTCATGATGGTATTTCTTCCTCCGCGGGTCCAGCGCTTCCTTCAACCGGTCGATCTGCCGGTCGTAAAGCGAATATATCTTGGTCAGGTTTCTTACTTGCAGGATCGTATCGGCCATATCAAAGGATATCCGCAAAATGAGGTTTAAGTTTCCTGAAGACAAATATGCCGGCAGCCATAAGACAGAACGTTACCCCCCAGAAATAGATCCCCCATGAAGGGTCCTTCCAGAAAGGGACACCGTAAAGGAAAGATCTCCTGTATCCCTCGGTAAGATAACACACCGGGTTTAAATAACAGAGGAACCGGAAACGCTCCGGGATCATCTCCATGTTCCAGTAAATAGGCGTCATCCACATCAGAAGATTCAATAATATCACTATGCCGGCGGCGAGGTCGCGGAAAAAAACCATTACCGCAGAGGCCAGCCAGGCCGTCCCCAGCACCAGGCAGATACAGGCGGCAAAATAATAAGCGCTTTGCAGCCAGAACAATGACGGCGATATGCCGGAGATCAACAAGACCAGGACAACAAGAAAAAGAAAAATGAAGTGAATGACCGCGGCGGAAAGCACTTTAATGAGCGGCAGGATGGAAAGTTTGAATTGTATCTTCTTGACGATGTATGAATAGCTTATAAGCGAGTTGGCGGCCGTATTGAGCGCTTCCGAGAATAAAACCCAGACGGCCATTGCCGGGACTATCCAGGCGACAAAAGGGACATTTCCCGCCGGCCTGACGCGAAGCCCGAATTGAAGCACGAACCACATCACCGTTACCAGCAGGGCCTGCTGGAGCAGGGCCCATACAAGCCCGAAATATGAGCCTATGTACCGCTCTTTCAGGTCTCTCTTTACAAGCTGATAGACGGCGTATTTCTTCGCCCATATCTCGCAGAAGAAAGAAACGGCTCCCCCGGCACTTACGCTTATTATTCTACGAACGCCATTGAACATATCCGGCAGCCGGCTGATTACTGTTTTACCGCGCGCTTAACTCTGGCTGCGGCGAGATCCGCTTCAACCATCATTCTTACCAGCTTCTCGAACCTGACCTTCGGCTTCCAGCCCAGTATTTTCCGCGCCTTTGTGCTGTCTCCGAGCAGAAGATTGACTTCCGCCGGCCTGTAAAAACGCCTGTCCACCTTGACATACTTCTTCCAGTCAAGCCCGGCATGTTCAAACGCCAGTTCCAGGAATTCCT
>CAYVXJ010000020.1:0-19754 GCA_964454815.1 uncultured Candidatus Cloacimonadota bacterium
AACTTGTTAGGACTCTCACAAACATCTATGGCACTCTATATACTGTTAAAGATCTAACTGCCTACCTGAAAAACTGCATCATCAAGCAAGCGTTTAGCCATATTCTTTGCGGCACTTTTTTTGTCAATAGAAATCTTTCGCGTTTCCGCGTCACTGCGGACATTCTGCTCTATAACTACCAATTTTCCCTCAGTTTAAGAATCCGGATATTTTTTCTGTTTTTGCCCACATGGATGGCCTTTTTGGCTTTTCGAACTCGGTACACTCAGATATTGAGGCGACAAAACTACTATTCCTCCCCCCGTTTCTCCTCATTCGTGACCCGTCCTCCAACAGGTATCTGACCGGTATCATATCGGTATCATATCGGCAATTTCCCCGATATGATGCCGATATGATACCGTTATGATCGGGATATGACACCCAAGCCGCGACAGGGAAGCAAAAAGCCGAAAGGCAGCTACAATGACGAATCTCAAGCCCATCTACATAGTAATCCTTGACATCAGAATAGCCTACCATATAATAGTGACAAAGAATGAATTTGACAGAGGAAAGACAATGCGTAGAGGAATAGTACTGCTTAGCGGGGGCATGGATAGCCTCGTGACGGCAGCGATCGCAGCCGGTGAATGCGACGAGATCAATTTTCTGCACGTGAACTATGGTCAGAAAACCATGGCGAAGGAGCAAGAGTGTTTTGAAGCTTTGTGCAAGCACTATAATCCGGTCAACGCGCGTAGTATCTCGATGCTCTGGCTGTCCGAGATCGGCGGTTCAGCGCTGACTGATGCCAGTATCCCGATCGAGAATCACGGTGGAAACGACGGTATCCCCAATACCTATGTGCCGTTCAGAAATGCAAATCTCCTGGCTGCCGCGGTTAGCTGGGCTGAGGTGATCAACGTCAACCGTATATATATAGGCGCGGTGGAGCAGGACAGCTCAGGCTATCCGGACTGCCGGGAAGACTTTTTCCGGGCGATGCAGCTCACCATCACCAAAGGCACCAAGACCGCCAATCCGATCATGATCAAGACACCCGTCTTACATATGAGCAAATCCCAGATCGTCAAAAAGGGACTGGAACTCGGAGCCCCCTTCCAGTATTCTTGGAGTTGCTATCGCAACAATGACGTAGCCTGCGGAACCTGCGACAGTTGTTTCCTGCGCCTGAAAGCATTTCGGGAAGCAGGGATCAGCGACCCCATCCCCTATGCGCCGCATACAGAATTATAGATGAAGAATATCCTGATCGTTCTGACCGGAGGCACGATAGCCATGAAGGCTTCGGGCAATCTCGGAGTCGTTCCCAACAGCGATTTTGCCGGATTTTTGCGTTCCTTTCCCCAGCTTGAGAAGGTCGCGGAAGTCGATGTCTATGAATACTCCAATATCCCCAGTCCCTACGTCACTCCGGAGATGATGTTCGATCTGGCGAAATTCATCGACCTCAAGATCATCGATTATGATGGAGTCGTCATTACCCACGGGACGGACACTCTGGAAGAAACCGCTTTCCTATGCGAACTGGTGCTGACGACGCGCAAACCCGTCGTCTTTACCGCAGCGATGCGCAGTGGAAGTGACCTCGGACTGGATGGACCCAGGAACATCATCGGTGCCGTGCGGGTCGCAGGGAACGACGAATCAGCGGACAAGGGCGTCTTAGTCGTCATGAACGACGAGATCCACACCGCCAGAGACGTCGTCAAAAGCGACTCCGGCAAAGTCGGCGCTTTCATGTCTCTGGGCTATGGTCCTCTGGGGATCGTCGATCCGGACAGGATCGTCTTTCACCGCTCTGCCAAGAATCGGGAAAGCGTCTGGACGGATAAACTCGAGACAAATATAGACTTGATCAAAGCAAGCGCCGGATTTGACGGTCGCTACATCCGCTGCTCTGTGGAGCATCATGCCAAAGCGATCGTGATCGAGGCTTTTGGACGGGGAAACCTCCCAGCAAATGTCGTCCCGGACATCATCAAAGCAATCGAAGCAGGCGTGCTGGTCGTGATCTGCTCCAAGACCTACACCGGCAGGGTTCTCCCGGAATATGGTTATGACGGTGGCGGCAAGCATCTGGAGGAGATCGGCGCGATCCTCGCCGGAGATATGCGGGGAAACAAAGCGAGGCTAAAGCTGATGGCGCTATTCGGCAAATACAACGACCCGGAAACGGTGCGCAAGTTCTTTTTACAGAATATAAACTAAGGGATATAAAAGAACCGGATCAGCATGATGCTGATCCGGTTTTTGTTTATACAGGCTACTTGCTGAGGATCATTTTTTTGACCTGGGTGGTCTTGCCCATGGTCAACTTATAAAGATATATTCCACTGGATAATCTGTCTCCGGACTGATCCCGCCCATCAAATACCACCTCATAGCGTCCTTTCCGGTTGATCAAGATCCGGTAACTACGCACGAGCTGACCCTTGACGTTGAAGATCTCGATCACCGCTTCCCCTGTAAAAGGTTCGATAACATCGAAGGAGATGGTCGTCTCGGGATTGAAAGGATTGGGGTAATTCTGATTGAGGACTACGGGATATGCAGGCGGGGTTGCTTCCTCATCCTCGATATCGGTCGGATCGATGTAAGCTGTAAAGGTCGTCGGCACGCCATACTGCAGGCTGAGCTCGACTACCTGTTGCCTATATTCCTGAGCCATAGCGGAATCACTCGGATATGAGTAATAAAGGAGCATCAACTGGTCGATCTTGGCGCTCGCCCAAAGCTTGGGGATGAACGAATATTGCTCGTTCTCTGCATTGCTGGGGGTCACCGGATATGTATAAGTATGCGGAACTCCCTCGTGCAAGCCGGATAGATTGACGCTGAAGGGTTGGGCAGTCGAATAACGTCCGACTATGCGATATTGAACCCCTCCATAAAGCGCCGGGACCAGAACAGGATACACTTCGCTGATGATTCCTGGATTGGTCAGACCTATACTCGGATAGAGGATGTTTGGATTACGCATCACATAGTAGAACGATGCCACTGTATCGCTGAGATCATCACTCTGAACGAAGATAGCTATACCTTTGTTGCGCAGCGCAAGCATATTCAGCAGAGGGTAGTTTACATCGAGACCGATCCCAAGAGAAAAGATGTATGCATTACTGTGATGCGAGGCGATCGTCGCATCAGCTCGGTTGACGATCTGATAGGTATCGGTGACTCCGACGTTCGGCTGTCCGTCGGAAAAGAGGACGACGATGTTCTTGCGGTTAGGGGTCGCGATAGGAAGCTGATCCAGAGCAGCTTGAAGTCCCCCGTCCAGATTTGTCCCGTTCAGACTATAGATACTATAGCTGTTGATATAGCTGAGAGCAGCGGCTACGTTCGCCGGTGTGTTTGCCGAAGGAGTACCTCTCCAGGGACGGCAGACATGATCGAACAGGATCACGTTGAAGGTGTCATTGGGGCTGAGATTGTTTATGACATAGCTGGCAGCTTCCTTTGCATTCTCCAGTCGGTTCTCAAAGGTCATGCTTCCCGATACATCGATTACGAGGATGACCGTCGCAGCATAGGACGAATCAGCGGGTAAGGACTGCTCTTCTGAGTTGACGAGGAAGAAGCCATGCGCTCCTTGATCCGGGACAGATGCCAGATAGGTACTCATTGCCCAGGAACCAAGTTGACTGGTTGAAAGCGAGACCATTACGTTGTAGTCAGCCTCAGCGGGAGCATTGTTCAGTTCGTAATGAGCATACGCTGTATGTTCGGAGAAAGTCTCGGCAGCAGCAAGGTTTTTGACGTCAAAATCGACTATGGTCTTGTTTGAATTGTAAAAGACAGTCATTTCCTGATGCAGGAGAGGAGTAGTTTGGATCCTGCTGTAGTCATTCCGCAGGTTCAGATTTACCGTTCCGAAAGTGTAGTCCAGCATGTAGATGTAGGTGACTTCAAAAGTGATGTTCTGATATGGTTGTAATGTCGTTGCGGGTTGGAAGATCAGGGGCATCAATTGCATATGCAGGACGAATGAATCAGGAAACACAAACGATGCTCCCGGAGGGGTCTCCCCGATCTCTTGCAAGGTAGCACTATGCCAAGTTCCATCCTTCTCCCAGCGGATAGCCGTCACATGGGAACCGCGAGGCTTCGGGAAGTATAGCCGGGGAGTGATCGTTGTTCCATATTGGTTTCGAAAGGACTCAGTGCAGACAACATTGGCAACCTGATCGGTCACAGTTGCTTGATATATCGTGCTCTGAAGCTGACAGTTGCCATATGAGGATGCGGCGCTGTTAACGACGACACCCGTCCCAAGAACAATACCGGTGCAAATACAAAATATAGCCAATACTACGAGCCGTTTCATCTTTCCTCCTTGACCTATACCGGACGACCATCCGCCCGGTGTTACGTTACGAAACGCTTTTTAGAAATTGAGCAAGAAACGTTCCATAGCGGGAAAAGAGTGACGGATATCAGTATCTACGTATGAAGGCGCTTTCTGGCGATCTTGAAAGTATAGAGTTCCGCCAAACCTAAGCCCAAGAGTTCTTTTAAAATGCTAAACAGCGAAGGGCTTTGGAGCTTTTTGATGATCCGCAGGGAGTAGTCGGTGGTCAGTTCGATGGTCTGGATGATATCCCTCAGGTCGTACTCTTTGACCTTGCCGTCTTTGACCTTGGTGAATATAAGCTCGTCCAGAGCATTAAATGCTTTGATCTTGGCTTGAATAGTGGCGAGGAAACCGGGCGAAAAGTCTATGGACAGTTCCTCGAAGACGGGGATCGTCATTTCTGCTTTGGTGAGCTTTTCGACGCGGAGCAGGACAAAATCCGGGATATTTAGGTCTTTGAACCTGTCGAGGATTTCGTCCGGATTATAAAGGCGCAGATATGAGACATCGAAATACTCGTTCTCGCCGATAACTCCTACAGGTAGCGGAGGAGACAAGCTGACCTTGGGGTGTGGGTTGAAGCCTTGGGTAAAGACCGTTTCCAAAGGAATTCCGGCGATCCAGCGAAAGAGCATCCGCATCCAATCGAGATGCGATATAAAGCGCAACATACCCAGCTTTTGGTAGAAAACGCGGTAGTGGTACTGATCCTGGAGTCTCTGGGCAATATTCAGACCCGGCTCTTCGACCGGAGGGATCATGATCGTCGGTTTGGGGGCATCGATCGTCGAAACGGTCTCATCGCAGATCCCGCAGACACTGCATAGATCACGGCAATCTTCGGTCGTTTCCTCGTTTCTGGCTTTGGTCAGCTCGTTTATCAGGAAAGTCTTGCAGACCCCGGTATCGACGAAGTCCCACGGAAGGACGTCTTCAATCGAGTATCCGGAAAGGGGCTCATTCAAAGGGATCCCGCACAGCTCGAGGGCTTTTTGCCAGTGGGAGAAATCGAAGGACTCATTCCATCCGTCGTAGATGGCTCCGTCTTGCCAGGCAGCATGGATCACCTTGCCGATGGAACGGTCTCCTCTGCTCAGGATTGCTTCGAGCTGGGAACTCTCAAGGTTATGGTATTTGATCTTGATATTGCGGCGGGTCGAAAAAGCGTGCTTGACCCTCATGATCCGGTTCAGGGTCTGGGTCAGAGGGCTAAAGGGTTCCCACTGGAAGGGAGTAAATGTCTTTGGCACAAACGGGGACATCGTGACGTTGATCTGAAGCTTGCGCTTCGCCAGAGAGTCTATCTTTTGGATGAGTTCGATGATCGCATCGACATCCGTATCAGTTTCAGTCGGAAGTCCGACCATGAAGTAGAGCTTGATCTTCTGCCAGCCGAGATTGAGTGCTGTGGTTATTCCGAAGAGGATCTGCTCCTCGGTAAGGTTCTTGTTTATAACATTGCGCAATCTCTGCGAACCAGCTTCCGGAGCGATCGTGAGACCTTCACGACCAAGGTTCTTTAAGCTGGAGACGAGCTCATCATCGAGAGAATCTACACGCAGTGACGGCAGGGAGACATGAGTCTGGTTTGTATCCAGGGCATTCAAGAGATTGAGAAGCAGAGGCTTGATGCAGCTATAATCGCTTGAGGATAGAGAGATAAGCCCGGCTTCGTCCCAGCCGCTCTGACGCGTTTCGCGTACCAATTCCTCCAGGATGTCGTCAGCGTTCCGCTCCCGCACCGGACGATAGAAATAACCGGCATGACAGAATCTGCAACCTCGGGAACAACCACGCATGATCTCAGCTACGTAGCGATTGTGAGTGGCGAGTTGCCAGGGCAAGATCTGGGGACTGTGGATCGCCTTGCCTTCGTGGAATGTGGAGTATTTGCGGGCTTTGACCCGGAAGGAAGCCTGATCAGGCATCGAGCTGTGGATCGCGGGGACATAACAGGAAGGTAAGTCTGCAAGGGCTTGCAGCCTTTCTTCCCGAGTCCCGCATCTGCGCAGGATCTCGGCGATCTCGACTATACCCTCTTCCGCTTCTCCGATGAAGAACACGTCGATAAAGTCACATAAGGGAAGGGGATTGGTCGCACAAGGACCTCCCGCCATGACGATGGGGTGTTCTTCCGTCCTGTACTTGGCAAGTACAGGTATCTTGGAAAGATCGAGGAGTTCGAGGATATTAGTGTAGTTTAGCTCGCTCTGGAGAGTCACGCCCACCACGTCGAAATCAGAAAGTGAAGCCCGGCTTTCCAGACCCCAAAGCGGGATCTCTTTCTCCCGCATCAGCTTGATCATGTCCAGCCAAGGAAGATACGTTCGATCTGCCATGGCATATTCCAGGCTGTTGACGATTGAGTAAAGGATCTTGAGTCCCAGATGAGAGATACCGAGCTCATAAACGTCCGGGAAGGCAAAGCAGAAGCGGACTTCAGCGTCCTTGAAGCTCTTATGTATGGCGTTCACTTCGTGGTTTATATAGCGGGAAGGCTTCTCCACGAGAGGAAGCAGGGGTTCGAAGTCTATATGGTTTTGGGTCATAACGTCCTTAGATGCACTTTGATGTGATGTTCCTTGCCCCACTCCACCAGCTCTTTGGTCTCCGGGATATCGGAGAACTTGGGATGTAGATTCGTATGCCCGTTCTTCGGCGTGAGGTCTGACAAGGTCTTCTTGTAACGGCACTGCTGAAGCGAGAAACTATCACCGGGATGAAGCACGTCTTTGATCCTCTCAATGTCTGTCCAGGTTAGGAGCTTATCAAACATGGTAGTACGGAACTCATAAGGTTTGCCCGATTCACGCAGATGCTTCATGCTGGTTTGTATTGCTTGTTCGTCGATCAGGCTCTGCGTCACGACTTGATAGAGCTCGAACGGGGCTTTGATATCCATCGCCCAATAATCGACCAGGTCCAGCTTGATAGCCTCTTCGATCACATCGGGAAGTGAACCGTTAGTATCAACCTTTATGAGGTAGCCCATTGCCTTGACCTGGGTAAGGAAAGGTATCAAACCTGTCTGCAGGGTCGGTTCTCCACCGGTTATGGTCACCGCTCCGAGTTTACCCGTGCGATTCTCCAGAAAGCTGAGCACATCGTGAACAGGGATCAAAGCCGAGTAACGCAGGGGATCGACCAACTCCGGATTGTGGCAATAGGGGCAACGGAAATTGCAGCCCTGCGTAAACACGATAGCTGAGATCCTGCCCGGAAAGTCCAGCAGGGAAAACTTCTGGAGACCGCCGATGTTCAAGCTTGGATCCTACTTACCGGATTTTGCTGGATGAAGATGCGTGTGTTCAGGCGAGTGTTCCTTGAGGGTATCGAAGGTCGTCCTCATCTTGAACTCCGCTTTCTTTCCCTCGTTCCACTGCGATACCGGACGGAGGTACCCTACGATCCGGGAATATACCTCAGTCTTTCTGTCGCATTTGGGGCAGTTATAGGCTTCGCCATTCAGATAGCCGTGTTGCGGGCAGATACTGAAGGTCGGTGAAAAGGTGAAGTAAGGAAGGTGGTAGTTGCTGCAGATAGTGCGCACGAGCTCCTTGATGCTGTTGCTGTGTTCGACCCTTTCTCCACCAAAGATGTGCAGAACCGTCCCGCCTGTGTATTTGGTCTGTAGTTCGTCCTGAAGTTCCAGCACCTCGAAAACGTCGTCGGAATAGTTCACGGGCAGCTGGGTAGAGTTCGTATAGAACGGAGTGTTTCCCTTGCTGTTTGCGCTGATGATATCCGGGAACGACTTACTGTCAAGGAGAGCGAGCCGATAGCTTGTGCCTTCGGCGGGAGTCGCTTCCAAATTATAGTTATTCCCGGTCTCTTCCTGGATCTGAACCAAGCGTTCACGCAGGTAGTCCATGACCCGGACGGCAAAGCTCTGCCCAGTCTCTGTCCCGATGTTCTCACCGAGGAAATTGACGCAGGCTTCGTTCATGCCTATGATCCCGATCGTAGAGAAGTGGTTCTTCCAATACTGCTCGAATCTCTCTGCGATAGAAGAAAGATAGAACTTGGTGTAGGGATAAAGACCGCTTAAGGTGTATCTTTCCAAGACCTTCCTCTTTATCTCGAGGGACGTCTTGGCAAGGAAAAGCTTCTCGTCCAGAAGCTGGAAGAACTCTTCTTCGGTCGAAGAAAGATAGCCTATCCGCGGAAGGTTCAAAGTGACGACTCCGATGGATCCTGTAAGTGGATTCGCACCAAAGAGTCCCCCACCGCGTGCTTCGAGCTTGCGGGTATCGAGCCTCAGCCGACAGCACATTGAGCGCGCATCATTGGGATCCATATCCGAATTGACGAAGTTCGAGAAATACGGGATGCCATACTTTGCCGTGGCTTGCCAGAGATAGTTCAGGGTAGGATTGTCCCAGTCGAAGTCCTTGGTAATGTTATAGGTAGGGATTGGGAACGTAAAGACCCGTCCTTTGGCATCGCCTTCGATCATGACCTCGAGGAAAGCTTTGTTGATGATATCGATCTCAGCCTGAAAATCCCCATAACATTTCTCCTGCGGGATACCGCCTATGATGACGGGCGTATCCTTGTAAAGATCCGGAGGGAAGAGATCCATCGTTATATTGGTGAAGGGAGTCTGGAAGCCGACCCGTGTCGGGACGTTAATATTAAAGACGAATTCCTGCAAGGCTTGCTTGACGTCCTCATAAGAGAGACCATCATAAGTGATAAATGGCGCCAATAGCGTATCGAAACTGGAAAACGCCTGAGCCCCTGCTGCTTCTCCCTGGAGAGTATAAAAGAAGTTCACGATCTGTCCCAACGCACTGCGGAAATGCTTGGCAGGTGCGCTTTCGACCTTGCCTTCAGCGCCGCAGAACCCTTTTAGGAGCAGATCCATCAGATCCCAGCCCACGCAATAGACAGAGAGCTGACCCAGATCATGGATATGGATGTCTCCCTTGACGTGGGCATGACGTATCTCCGGGGGATAGATCTTGCTCAACCAATAGGTCTTGCTGACCTCTGAGGCGATATAGTTATTTAATCCCTGGAGAGAATAGGCCATGTTCGAGTTCTCATTGACCTGCCAATCCAGCTTTTCCAGATACTGGTCTATGAGGTTGACACCGGCTGTTGAAACGAGCTCACGGATACGGGAATGCTGATCACGATAGATGATGTACGCTTTGGCTGTCTTTTTATAAGGAGAGGCAAGGAGAACTTCTTCGACGATATCCTGGATCTTCTCGACTTCCGGAATATCCTCCGTCAAGAGCTGAAGTATGAGATTCAAAACTCTGACCGTCAGAGTATCTGCCATGCTCCGGTCAAACTCGCCTGTTGCCTGACCAGCCCTATATATAGCTTCCGCTATTTTATCCTTGTCAAAAGACACAATCTGTCCGTTTCTTTTCCGTATCTTAGTGAACATCGATCTCCCCTATCTACAAATCTGTATATACTTTATATTTTAATCTATTGCATGCGTGGCTGCGTTTTTTGCGATTTTCTCAGCTATAGCCACGACTTGCATTGGATAAATGGGTTAGCTTTTTTGTCAAGGTCTATTATATGCTCTTGATCCCCCGTTTTTGACTCCAATAAGCGGAACTTTCTCTTCTCATAATGCTTATGGCGATGTAGAGGTTTTTCAACTTTTTTCAGCTCTCTTCGTATCTTATTTCTCTATAGCGCATTACAGTGTACATTCTCCCTTAGTCCCTGTCAAGCTTGCTTTTAGCCAAGACATCCCAACATGCTAAAAACAGTGCTTGACGCATAAGCAGTTGTTAAAATACGTGATTGCCATATTGACTCGGTTTTTCTTGCGCCAATTGTCGCGAACCGTGAAAATCCCTGTCGATGTAAGTGATATTTATTAAAGAGAGATAGATCGCTATGAACAAGGACTTCGTCCGCCCATTATTACTTATAGTCTTTACGATCCTCGCGCTGGGGCTCATTGCGCAATTCATCCCCGGATGTGAGAAAGGCAAGACCAAGATCAAGCCTTTCTCCTGGTTCAGCAACCTCAAGAACATCGGCAAAGCTGATTCGACCTCAGCTGCGATAGTAGCTGCCGCAAAGATCAACAGCGAGTTGGTCCCCCTGGAGCCATTCGTGCGCAAGCTAAAGAGCGGAAGCCCGGTTCGCATCGCATACTTTGGGGATTCGATCATCGAGGGTGACCTGATCACAGCCCAATTGCGTCACAATCTGCAGACCCAATACGGCGGAAGCGGGGTCGGACTCGTTCCGATCACCTCGATCGTTGCCGGATTTCGGCAGACTATCAGACACACATTCTCCAAGAACTTCGAGACCATCTCTCTGATGAGCCCTCGGGGAAACACGAATCCCGGATTTGGCGGCTATGTCTTCATCCCTCGGAATTACTACAGCATCGAAAAGCCTGTGGAGACCCAGAATTCTGCTTCCACTGCCGATAGTCTGGCGGATTCAACCTCGGTCAGTGCGACCCCGATCCCGACCGAAGAACCCAAGAAAGTAGTCCAGAAGCAATATGTGAACACCAATCCCTGGGTTGAATATGCCGGTGCGACGATCGCCGGAGGTTCTGCGACCTTTACCCGGATCCGGCTTTTCTACAGCCATGCCCATTCCGGTTCGTATGTGCTTGTTTCCCGAAATGGTGAATCTGCCACGAAGTATCCGTTAATGCCGGGAGAAGCAGTCCAAGCTCTGGACCTCAGCGGCGCAAGCCCTGTCTCAAAGATCCGTCTGGAGTTCTCTGCCTCGGATCCAATCCACCTGTATGGGGTTTCCTTTGATCAGAGAACCGGAGTCTTCGTCGATAACATCTCAGTTCGTGGCTATTCCGGAATGTACTTTGACCGGATCAGTGTGGACAACATCCGTTCCTTCCAGAAGTATATGAATTACGACCTGATCGTCCTGCAATATGGCGAGAACGTCTCCAATCCGAATACCAAAGACTACAGCTTCTATTATAAAGGTATGCTCAAGACCATCGAGCATATCCGTAAAGCCATCCCTGAAATCCCCATCCTCATCGTCAGCGCGCATGACCGCAGCGTCAATCAAAAGGGCGGATTCATGACCTCTCCGGATATCCCGATCCTCGTGACGACCCAAGCCAAGATCGCCAAGGATTCCGGCTCCGGCTTCTGGAACCTGCTTGATGCGATGGGTGGCTTGAACTCAATGAGCACCTGGGTCAAAGCAAATCCGCCTTTAGCTTCCAAAGACTTTACGCATTTCAATCGCGCCGGAGCGAACAAGATCGGCGATATGCTGACCAAGGTGATCACCCAGGGAGGCTGATGAAGCACCTGCGAACTCAACTGCTGGTAATACTGATAGCAATGTTATTCTCGATGACCTTTGCCGGTGACTCGATCGACGAATCGGATATCAATCAGAGCATGCTGGATGAGATGTATCCCAGCGACATAGATACGCTGGAGGAATTCATCCAAAGCTATTACCTGCTTTTGGACAGCGAAGTATATCTCAAGAACTACCCTTTCCTCAAAGCCGAGAGGAATACGATCTATAATGATTCCCTCGCTCTTTCGGAGTTTTATACAAAGCTCATTCAACTGCGTAACGGCTTGCGGGACAGGGTGACGATCTATCAGATCGGTGATTCCCATATCCAATCCGGCTATTTTGCCGGAACCGCCAGAAGCGCATTACAGAAGCACTTTGGCAATGCCGGAAGAGGCTTGAGCTTCCCCTATAGATTGGGCGGGACGAACCAGCCGGATGACTATCGTATATCCTCCGCATCGGCATGGACTCGTGTGCCGAACAAAGTCGGGCTTTCCGGCTATACCATCTCGACCGGAAACAGCGGTACTATCTCCATCAAGACCAACGAGTTCTTTGGCTCGAATAACTCTCATGATCTGGTCAGGTTGCTTTACGAAGGCGACTTCACCTGGTCGATGTCCGGAGCAACGACTTCTATGACAGACGAGCTGGGCGGGATCAAGGCGACCAGCCTCAAGGCTCCAGCGCCGGGAACTCAACTCACTCTATCCTATAATAAGGAGGGAGGGACTCCGAGGATGGAGCTCTATGGCTTGAGCATGGAACGCAGCGAACCAGGCTTGATCTTCCATTCGACCGGCGTGAACGGGGCGTCATACGACAATCTGGCTCCAAATCCTTTGCTCTTCAAGCAGATCAAAGCTCTCTCCCCGGATCTGATCATCGTCTCATTGGGAACCAACGATGCCCAAGGAAACTACCGCGCGGAGAATATGCGCTCTCAGATCCGCAAGTTTATGTCCCTGATGGAGCAGGAAAACCCGAATGTTCCGGTGCTCTTTACTACCCCGCCGGATACCTATAAGAGAGGATCTGTAAATAACGACATCTACAAAGTCAGCGCTGAACTCGCGGATTACGCGCGTTCCAAGGACTTTGCCTGGTGGGACTTGGCTGAGGCTATGGGCGGAAAAGGTTCCATCAAGCAATGGAAAGCCCAGGCTCTCGCAGCCAACGACATGATGCACTTCGCCCCAAAAGGCTATATGCTCCAAGGTTACCTGCTTTACCAAGCCATCATCAAAGGCTATAAGAAATACACTGAACAATCCAAATAAAGGCTATAATGAAAGTATATCTCGACTGGTTTCTGAACGTCCTTGCTTACAATCCTAAGCAACCGCTGCTCTTCAACAGCACTTTCTTCCTCTTCTTCTTCCTGGCGATCATGCTCGTCTATCCCTTCATCGCGAATCGCATCAAGACCAGAACCTGGTATCTGATGCTCTTTTCGCTATATTTCTATTACAAGACCAGCGGTCTCTTCGTTATCCTGCTTCTTATCACCTCTCTGGTCAATTTCCTCCTCGGTGCCCAGATCCACCGAAGCACGAACCAGCGCAACCGCAATCTGCTGATGATCCTCAGCGTCTTTTGGAATCTCGGTTCTCTGGGATACTATAAATATACCAATTTTATCATCGATACGATCAATCAGGTCACCAACGGCAGCCTCCCGATGATGGACATCTTCCTGCCGGTAGGGATCTCTTTCTTTACCTTCCAGACGATGAGCTACACCATGGACATCTATTTCCGCAAGCTCGACCCGATCAAGAGTTTCGCAGACTTTGTCTTCTTTGTCAGTTTCTTTCCTCAGCTCGTCGCGGGACCGATCGTTCGCGCCTCTTGGTTCATCCCCCAGATAAACAAGTATATCAGCCTGGATAAGGAAACCATGGCAAAAGCCTTGACCCTGATCTTTGCGGGGTTGATCAAGAAAGGAGTGATCGCAGACTATATCAGCATCAATTTCGTCGATCGCGTCTTCGACAGTCCGGCGCTATTCTCCGGGGTGGAAAACCTGATCGCGGTCTATGCATACGGACTGCAGATCTATTGCGACTTTAGCGGTTATTCGGATATCGCTATCGGCTTGGCGTATCTGATGGGCTTTGAGCTGGCGGCGAACTTCAACGCTCCTTACACCGCGACCAGTATCACGGATTTCTGGCACAGGTGGCATATTTCCCTTTCGACCTGGCTGCGAGACTACCTCTATATTCCCCTCGGTGGTAATCGTAAGGGGAAAGTTCGCCAATATGTCAATCTGCTGATCACCATGGTCTTGGGTGGACTTTGGCATGGCGCATCCTGGAACTTTGTCTTCTGGGGAGCTTTGCACGGAATTGGGCTCATGTTTGACAAGTTTTGGCTCTCTCTCAAGATCTCCAAAACCAGGCTGATGAAGGTGCTTGGGGTCATCCTGACCTTCAATTTCGTCTCTTTTGCCTGGATCTTCTTCCGGGCTCGAAGCTTCGCCGATGCCTGGCTGGTGCTGACCCGGATCTTCACCGAGTTCAAGGCTCCGCTCTTTACCCAGTGGGTTTCCGAGTATTACCTTGTCGCGATCCTGATCGCTGTCGGCTATATATTCCACTGGATGCCAAAGCGAGTCGAAAACTCTATCGAAAAGGGCTTGACCTACATGCCGGTCTATGTCCAGTCAGTGATCATGGCATTTGTCATCTGGATCCTATTCCAAGCCAGATCCGCTGATATTCAGCCCTTCATCTATTTCCAGTTCTAAGCTATCCGCTTAGTTCACATTACCTTATATAGCAACGGCTTTTCTTATTCTAAAGCCGTTGCTTTTTCTTGTCCGCTTCTTCCCTATCGCGGGATCGGGATCAGAGCTGCATTATAACGGTATCATATCGGCATCATATCGGCAATTTCCCCGATATGATACCGATAAGATGCCGGTATGACCCCCAATTGATATCAACTCAGCAAAAGGCAAGGGATCAGGCAGGGGGTTAAATTTGAACTTGACGAATATGTGGCACGATTACTGCATGACTATCAGAAGAAAACACAATAAGGAGTTATTATGTTACCCGGTGGTAAGAACATGAAAGACCTGATGAAACAGGCACAACGGATGCAACAGGAAATGATGAAATCCCAGGAAGAGCTGGAAAATAAAGTATTTGAGGCGAGCTCCGGTGGCGGAATGGTCAAGGTCGAAATGAACGGAAAGTATGAATTGCTCTCCATCAAGCTCGATCCCGAAGCCGTTGACCCAAACGATGTGGAAATGCTCGAAGACCTGATCGTCGCTGCCATGCAGGATGTTCAGAGCAAAGTGTCCGAGGCATCCAGCGAAACGATGGGTAAGCTCACCGGCGGAATGAAGATCCCCGGCTTGTTCTAAACGGAATGATAGTCTCACTTAGCCTGGAGAAGCTGATCCAGGCATTCAACCGTTTTCCCGGTATCGGCAGAAAGACCGCCCAAAGGCTGGCATGGTTTCTGATCGGTCAGGACAGCAAGTTCGCTCTGGAACTCGCGGAGACGATCCGTACAGCGATCGACAGCGTTCAGACCTGCCGGAGATGTAATATCGTCTCCGAATCCGATCCCTGCCCTTTTTGCCAATCACCTGACAGGAATGACGACGTCATCTGCGTGATCGAGAGCAGTCCCGATACCCAGATCATTGAGAATATGAATGACTTCCGCGGACGCTACTTTGTCCTGGGGCATCTCCTTTCCCCTCTGGATGGTTATGGACCGGAGCAGATCCATTGCCGGCAGCTTGTCGAGTTTATAAACGAGATCAAGCCTCAGGAGGTCATCCTCGCGCTCAAACCCTCTGCCGAAGGTGAAGCAACCATCCATTACATATCAGAGATCCTCAGCGAGACAGGAGTCCGGATCACCCGGCTCTCGACAGGTTTGCCCTTTGGCGGTGACCTCGAATACAGCAGCACGGTCACGCTCGCCAATGCATGGAAAAGAAGGTATTCGGTATAAGTTATGTTCACAGGGATCATCGAAGCAGTTGGCGACGTTATCGCCATCAATCACCGGGCTGATAAGACCCTCGTCAGGATCGGTCGTTCGGGATCGTTTACCGATCTAAAGAATGGCTCTTCCATCGCCTGTGACGGGATCTGCCTCACAGTCCTGACCTTTGCGGAGAGCTGGTTCGAGGTTCAGATAATGAATGAGACCACACGCAAAAGCACGGCAGGAACCTGGAAACCGGGGTATAAGGTCAATCTGGAAAGAGCGTTGCGCCTGGGTGATCGACTGGACGGTCATTGGGTGCAAGGGCACGTCGATCGAACCGCGAAGCTCCTTGAAACTCGTAAAGAGAAAGAGACGCAGTATCTGAGGCTCAGCCTCGATCGCGAAGATCAGGATCTGGTCGTCCCGCAGGGATCGATCACTCTGAACGGAGTAAGCTTGACGCTTTCTGCTTTGAGTTCGTCCTACTTTGAAGTTGCCCTGATCGGACACACATTGGACAATACCAATCTCTCGCATAAGAGATCCGGGGACATGATAAACATTGAATACGACGTCTTGGGGAAGTATCTCCGACGGGGAAAGAAAGACGGCGGAATTAGCCGGGAGTGGCTCTATGAACAAGGTTTTTAGTTTTATCCTGCTCGCTTTGCTCCTTTTGAGCTATGCTTGTGGAAGCAAAAAGAGCCCCACCGGCGGAAAGCTCGACCTCGAAAAACCGGAATTGCTTGAGTCTTTACCGACGGAGTTTTCTGATATCAGCGGTGGAGTCATCGAGCTTAGCTTCTCCAAGTATTTGGATAAGACATCCGTCACGCGGGGACTATATATCTATCCCCTGATCGGGAATAAATCCATCACTGTCGAGAAGAACCGGGTCATCATCAAGATCAAGGAATCTTTGAAGCAAGATACGAATTATTACGTGACGATCACTCCCCGTATCAAAGATATCCGGGGAAATGCCGTCGAGAGAAGCCGAACGCTGGTCTTTGCCAGTGGCGAATTGCAAACGGGAAAGCTGTCCGGATTGCTCAAATATGAGATAGAAGCTGATCGAGGACTTCCCGTCCAGTTCGATCTGCTTAGTCCGGATTCGATCCTCGTCTTTAGCTCCACGCTGCGAGGAGAGTCATACGCTGTCGAGAATCTCAATCGCTCAGGATATCTCTGGAAAGCATACATTGATAAGGATCTGAACGGTCGTTTCGATCTGGAATATGATGCCGGCGATTCAGGAAGATTTAGTCTGGATGGTTTCGAACGCGTAGATGTCAATTTAGCTTATTCCGATACCAGCAGCGTCAAGATAAGTTCGGTTTTGCCTATTTCCTCGACAGAGGTCATAGTGCGGTTCTCAGAGCCGGTTACATCTCTTTCCGGTGTGGGATTGTCTTATGCTGACGGCTCCTCGATCCCGATCATTGCTAAGTCTCTTGATAAACGCGATCTGACTCTTGTGTATCGGGCTGAGCCGGGGAAAGGACTGAAGCTGATTATCCAAGATGCGCGTGATCAAAAGGGAAACATCAGCCAAGTGCTCAGGACGGATTATATCAATTCCCCCAAAGCCGATACCCAAGCGCCACAGATCCTCAGTTCTGTTCCGCGTAACGGCACATCGGTCAGTTCATCGCAACCGGTGATCAGTATTACCTTTAGCGAAGTAGTCGATCCTGCGAGTCTGGATATCGAGCTGATTTCGGCAGACAAAGCAAAGACTATCACTACCAAGCTCGACAGTAGCCATGGGAAGACCATTATCCTGCGCCCGGACATCAAACTGACGCAGAACAAAGAGTATCAAATCAATATCTCCGGGGATTGCGCAGACGCAGCCGGAAATCGGCTGGGACAAGAGCAGAAGCTCAGTTTTCTGGTTTTAGGAGATTAGAACCAACCGTTAATGATTGGAGGTGAGCATGAATAGCCGGCTCATGTATATCTTAGTGATCCTTGTTTTAGGGATTGGTTATCTCGGGGCGACAGGAGTATCAGTTCAGGATAATAGTAGTTTTAATGTAAACAATATTGGGTTTAGGCTGGATCTTCATGGCAGTAAGCGGATCTCTAACTACACTTTCCAGGAGCTTGCCTTTTCTCCGATCTTATCAGCTTATGCCGATAGCACAGTAATCGTCTATTCCTGTTCGGAAATGGATCTTACTCTGTGCATCAAGCAGAATGATAACTATGATGCTCAAGCCTGGGGGTTTCGTGCTCGAGCAGATTTTCATTCCGAGATATTCCTGAGAGAGCTGTACTTTGATCTGGTGTTCGATGATCTTACCGCTCTGACAACGTATAAAGGGGTCGCAGCGATCAATGCTGAGGATGCTGCCAAAAACATAAACTTGGTTCCCTACACTGACAAAGTAATTGAACACCGCATGGGGAATGATCGATTCTGGATCGCCGCATCAAACTATCGCGAATGTCAGAATATTGAGGGTCTCTCTCTGAATAAGATAAGTCTCTACGACTTCAAACTTCACTTTTTCAGACGATTTCGTCCCTCGACCAATATGGCAGACCTTCCTCGGGATACAATGTACAAACAACCAGGGGATCATGAGAATTGGGGATTCCTCGTATTTACGGAGAAACCCTTATTGGTTGCTTACAATCGCTGGCCTGCCGGGAAACAAGCCGCATTGGCGATCACCAATGATGCGGATGGAGAATGGGCTTCCCGCTTGGCTCCTGTATATTTTGGCTCGAACAATCCCGCTAATCCAAAGTACATGCAGGAAGGTCTGATAGCAAACCACATCCCGGTTTCGAATACTGTCTTTGGGATCAATCAACCGGTAATGCAGGATATATGGGATCAGATATATCAGCATGGTAATAGCATCGCCTATCATACGTATCAGAGCACTGAAGACTCTCTCGGCACTAATGCGCAGGCATTACTGGTCGATCTTGTACCCTACAATGTCAGACTCTGGATAGACCACTCTATCTCCTACAATCCGGAGGATCTCGGCTACAACGGACTAGATCCGTCAGCCAGACAGTATATTGGAGATGTCATCAATCAATCCAGTATCGACTATGCTTGGATGGCGGACACACCGCCCAATAATGCTTTCGATTGTTTTGATGAACCATGGAGACTGCCTCATCGGCTGTGGGAACTTACAGCTCTGGAAAAACCTGTCTGGTTCTTTGGAAGAACGAGAATGAACGTTTGGGAGAACCTGAGTGCAGATATACAGATCGACTTCAAGAACACGATGACCGTCGATAACCTGGATAGGCTCTTACAAAATCACGGACTACATATCTCGTATACGCATTTCTGCTTCGCAAATACACCAAACGTTAATTCATTCCACGTCATAGCACCAAATGGGGACTACGAGATCAGACCAGAGTTTGAGGAAATGCTGAAGATGCTGGACTACTACCAGACGCATAGAGGACTTTGGATCGCAACAGCGGAAGATATATTTGATAGGATGCTTGCTACCGAAAAGGTCAGAATAACTAAAGTAGAGCGGACTGCCAGTGAGGGTATTTTTGCGGTGACGTTATCGAATGATTCTGATCATGATATTGCTATGCTTGAGTTCAACTTCGACGATGTCGAGAGAGTGGTTAATCTCCTGAAGCATGGAGACACTAAGACCTTTTATATCGATACAATAGCAGATGATTCGATCCCAGTTCTTCAAACAGCTTACCGGGTTGGCTATTCAAACAATTGCATCAATATCAGATCACAGAACGACTCCGATGAAGAACTCCTGAAGGTTGAACTGTTTAACCTCAGAGGTCAGCTTGTCGATTCTTTCTCTAATGTTCTGCTTAAAAGCACTGTATCTATACCGATAAAGAGCATTGGTTCAGGCGTGTACTTAGTGAAAGTGATCAACGGGAAGGCTACCCCATCGACAGCCAAAGTAGTGATCATGAAGTAACCATTTAGCGCTCGTTGTAATCCGACGTTAGCTATCCATCTGTTGTCTTGGGAAGATCAATGATGTAGTTACGTTTGTGGTGAGAGACTATTGGTCGGGTGATTCAGATTCATTGAGGGGTTGTGAGTGTTTATTTGAGAGTATAAACAAAAGGCGTTAGCGATGGCGGCGACCTACTCTTCCACGCAGTTGCCCACGCAGTA
>CAYVXJ010000021.1:0-8600 GCA_964454815.1 uncultured Candidatus Cloacimonadota bacterium
CGTTCGCACGGTGGTGTGGGAGGTCGGCGGGGGAGACTCCGCCTCCTACCCGATTAGATCACAAGAAAGATGAAGATGAACCAGTCGAAAAAACAAACAATAAAGACAATACTGATCGCCCTCATCGTGTTGCCATTGTTCGGAATACTGTATGACGCCTACAGCGGTTTTCATGTCCTGAGAAATTCGAAAACGATTTATGGCATCGCTGCCGGTCTCATGGTGACAACCATTTTAGCCCTCGCCGGAGAGTCTGTTTCGGACTTGATAAACGCGAAGGATAAAGTCTCAGACCCTCTCTACAAAAGAGTTTTTCACCTGTTCATTCTCTTGGCGACCATGCTGTTCGTTGGATTCATGTATTGGTTTATCTTCCACTATTTCGAGAAGCTGAAGATCTAACAAGGCGGCGGCAGTCGGGCTCCGCTGACGCTTCTCCGGTGCGCCCCCACGCCGTTGTCGCGCCAAGCAAAGCTTGGCGCATCTTGCAGGGTGAAAGTCCCTGTCGGGTAAGGACTAGCCACCCACCCGTATCGAGTCTTGCGCCTGTGGCGGAGTCGGGGAGGAATCCGGCGAACAAGACAGGTGAAGCGTAGACAGAGAATCCCGTAGGCCGTAGGGGAAACCGCGTTCCCTGAAGTGCTGGTACAGCTTCGAAATCGAGGGTCGGTTGCGGATGCCGAGAGTTTTAACGTGCTTGAAGGCAACACGAATCACCCGCAAAAGGCAAGGGTGAGGAGGTCCGCCGGAGTCCACAGGCCGTGGCATGCGGGAAGAGATGCGCCAGGAACTTGGGAAGCCCCATGGACACCTGCCGGAGGGAAGGTCGAAACAAGGTATGCGGTTATTGAGGCACGGAAAGGGGAAACCCTGAAACAGTCTAGACCGAAACCTGACGAACGATCCGGAAAGTCGGAGAAGGAAGGCGCAGCGGAACCCGACAAAGGGAAAGCGAGCCGGATGTTTATGGGGTGTCTTATCAGGCATAGTACTCCGAGCACGGGAAAGCCGTGTACATGGGGAAGGACCTGACGGAAGTACGCAGCCCGCAAAGGAAACTTATGCCGGACACGGTAGGACTGGAACAACATAAGCCAACCTCACTGCGGGGAATAGCAGAGAAGGCGAAAGCCGACAAGCGGCACCGCTTTCGGGACCTCTACCGGGAGCTGAACGCCGGATTCCTTCATACCTGCTGGCGAGACCTGAACAAAAAGGCAGCCAGTGGAGTGGATAAGGTAACGGCGGAAGAATATGCAAAGAATCTGCATGGCAACATTCAGAACCTGGCCGAGCGACTGAAAGGGAAGAAGTACCGGACGAAACTGGTAAGGCGGTGCTGGATTCCCAAGGAAAACGGGAAAGAACGGCCGCTGGGAATCCCGGAGCTGGAAGACAAACTCGTGCAGCTTGCGTGCGCAAAGCTGTTGACTGCCATCTATGAGCAGGATTTTCTGGAGAGCAGTTACGGCTATCGGCCCGAACGGAGTGCGAGGCATGCGGTCCAAGACCTCACCTTCGACCTTCAGTACGGGAGCTATGGGTACATCGTAGAAGCCGACATCAAAGGCTTCTTCGACCACATGGACCACGACTGGCTGCTGAAGATGCTGAGTTTGCGGATAGACGACCGGGCATTTATCAACCTGATACGGAAATGGCTGAAAGCCGGCATACTGGAAACCGACGGCACCATCATCCACCCGGACACCGGCACCCCGCAAGGGGGTATCATCTCGCCGGTCCTGGCAAACGTGTACCTGCACTTTGCCTTGGACCTCTGGTTCGAAAAGGTTGTCAAACCCAACTGTCAGGGCGACGCGAGGATATGCCGCTATGCCGACGACTGGGTGTGCGCCTTTCAATTGCGAGACGACGCACAGCGGTTTTACCGGGTACTGCCGAAGAGGCTGGAGAAATTCCACCTTGAGACGGCTCCCGAAAAGACCGGGATACTGCGATTCAGCCGCTTCCATCCGGGCATGGAACGACGGTTCACCTTTCTGGGATTTGAATTTTTCTGGATAAAAGACCGGCAGGGAGAATCGCGCGTGAAACGCCGCACATCCCGAAAGAAACTGAGAGGGGCGTGCAAACGGATAAAAGAGTGGATCAGGTCGAACCGGCATCTGCCGGGAGGTGAATTCTTCAAGGGGCTGAATAGAAGGTTGGTGGGTCACTACAACTACTACGGAGTGAGAGGGAACTGGTTGTCGCTGAAATACTTCTTCGAAGTGGCGAGGGAACATGCCTTCAAATGGCTGAACCGCCGGGGAGGAAAGCGAAATAGTTTCACCTGGGATAGATACATCCAGATACTTGACCGAGTAAAGGTAGCATGGCCTCACACATCCGAAGTTCCCCGGAGAAGATATGCTTGAAAGCGCCGCACTTCACGCGGAAGCGAGTACAACCGAGGAACCGGATGCGGTAATACCGCACGTCCGGGACTGTGCGGGGGGTGCCGGGTAACCGGCATTCCTACCGCGGAGGAATTCTAAATTATGATGAAACTAAATAAAATTATCTTGTACCCGATAATAGTAATATTTCTTTCTACTATGCTGTGCAATTGCTCAAACGATGTTGAGCAAAACGAGCAAAAAGAGGAAATATTTGGCGGTCAGGCATTTGTTCTATCCGACAAAGAGATTGCAGTAAATACAGAACGGGCTAATAAAGGCGATCCAGAAGCTGCAAGAAGACTTGCAAATTATTTTGTGATGGTTGACCTCGATGAAAAGAAAGGGTTTTATTGGAATGAAATTGCTGCTAAGAACGGTCATACAAATGCCCAATATGAAGTCGGACGTGATTATATGACTGGAAATGAACCAATAAACCAACGAGATTTTCAAAAAGCCAGATTTTGGTTGTCAAAGGCTGCACAGAAGGGCGATCCCTATGCAATTGAACGCCTCCCGTTATTGCTTTCCAAAACTGAACTTATCTCCTTAACTCATAAGGCAAAACGTGGCAATTCAGATTCTGCCTATAAACTTTATAAGTATTATTATTGGGTCGAACGGGAACATGACAAAGAAGAAGTATATTGGTTAAAAAAGGCGGCAGAAGGTGGCAATAAAGATGCACAGTATTTTTGGGGAAGAGAAATGGAAATTAGCGATAGGCAGCAAGCCATTAAATGGTTACGCAAAGCAGCGAAACAGGGACATAACGATGCAAAAGCAGTATTAGAACAAATGACAAGCTCCAGAATCATCGACAAAGATACACCGCATTGAATATAGCGGAAGCCAGCTCATTCAGAGGAATATTTTGAATCGCGATTTCCAACAAGGCAGTTGGACACCGCCCGCCCGGAAACGTCTGAACTGGCGGGGCAACTGCGCAACCGTTGGCTGAACAAAAAATATGGACATAAAATCAGAATTGCAACTGCAGGGAGTGAGGCTTGCTGCTGGGCTCGCTAGTTCCGATGACCTTCGACGTGCTGCCGACACAGCACTAAACACAGGAATGTACTCGCCATCGCTGGCTGAGGCCGCCCTTTTCTCGGAGAAAGATTTGATGGAGCTAGACCCAGCTTATAGACGTGCTCTCAAAGAACTTCAAATCAATTACCCAACCGAGACTGAAGAGGTCATCTGGTACTTGCTGCGACACTACATCGAAGAGATTGAACAAGGAAAAATAAAGCCATCCGAAGGAGTGGAAAATATCCTTCGTGACGTCTATTACCCCTTCAACCTCTACGAACGCTCGAACAAGTGCGTAGGAGATTCATATCATATAGAAGTGTATTCTCGGTGAGAACTTTCAACTGGAAGATTTTGGCCCCGATCGGCATCCAGAGATTGAAGCCGCGATTTTAGCCGAGTGTAGGGAGTGGCTGGAACACAACAGCCAACCATCGGTGACAGACGGCCGTCGCGTCTGACGCCGCGCCGCCGCTGCGCCTCACCACCGTTATACCAGTAAAGGAAGATATGCCGACAATCGAGATTGTTGCTCTCAAGTGCGAGACATTGCCCAATTTACCCTCGTTCGAAAATTTTTCTTATATTGCAGAAAGACAGCTGCAGTCGCACCGAGGAATATTTCAATCTGTATTCGACCAGACAACTGGCATCATCCTGCATCTTGGAAATAAAGATATGGAAGGGCAGGAAGATGGAGGATGGTTTGCTGGCCAATTGATCGAATGGGGTAATGAAGAAATCATTATTCCTCAGATAGAGGAAGGCGGTAGCGACGAGCAGTGGTGGGGCGAAGATCAAGACTTTATGTTTCGCTTTGTGCGACAGGTATTCACGGAACTGAAGGCACTTTTAGAATTCCTGCTGGAACAATCACCAATCAACCAACTGTACTTTACAACCGACTACCAGTTTGGACCTTCTGAAAGCATGAAGCGTTCAAACTACTCCTTAAGAAGATTCATTGAGGAACACGAAAACTCTGGTCTAAGATGGAATTGCCTTTATCAAATCCACGGAGACCTGAAGAAGGTATAACCACGCAGCGGCACACGGCCTTCGCTACGCTTCTCCGGTGCGCCCCCACGCCGTTGCCAGAAAAAACATGAACGAGACCCGAAACAAAATTATGGAATTGGTTGCGATTGTAGAAGCAGCAATCCCTTCAGAATTATTGCCAGACTTGCCTCCAAGCCAGCAAATAAAGGGTGTTCCTGAGTGGCATACATTTGAGCATCAAATATGGAAGCGAGGTGAAGATATTCGCCAGCTTCTTACTGAGAAGAAGTCGCTCAGAAAAGACCCAGAACTTCAAAGAGCTTTTCTTCGAATCGCCTGCAATGAGAAAGCAAAGCGAGGTCGACAGAGCTTCATTATGCTTTTTGGGTATGCTGTCTGCGCCCAATTTTCTCCCGACATTGCAAGACAAATCTCAGATCCACACGTAGCTGGGCACGCAATCGATACATTGAGTAAAATGCACTGTGCTGATTACGTTGAAGTAATTAAACCATATACAAGCGACAAAACAGCTTGGATTCGTAATAAGGCTAAGCAATACGTTGAAAAATATGGTCAACCGTAAAAGGATGACTGCCAATCGTTTGCACGCCGCCCCGCCCGGAAAACCGATCCGGGCGATGCGGGTGAACCGGATACCCCGTTGACCCAAAACAGAAGAATAAGAAAACCATGACCGTCTTTCAACACATCGCGTGCCCCTGCGGAATTATCAGAGCAATAGTCATTTTGGTAGTAGCTCGTCTTCTGCTGACTCCTGCGCAGGAATTCTTGCTCATACCGGGAACAAGACTAGAGGCGTACCTGCTCCTTGCAACCTTTATGGATCTCTTTTCACGTTCCGTAGGAGTTCTCACGGCGATATCAGAGAAAAAGGAAGAAGGAAAAACAAATTTTAGAGCGATCTTACCCAAAGTCATCGAAGGCCTATCCTCATCTAATCACGGAGGGTTACTCTTGGTGCCAGTCTGGCTTGGCTGCCTTCTGATTTATTTTCTAAAGTGATAAACGTTTGGTAACCCGGAAAAGGTTTACTTCGCAAAAAGAGGGGTCAACAAGGCCCTTGGACACCGACCGGGGCTGTGAAGCGCCCCGGTGCGGGTCAAGGGCGCAAGCCGTTGGCAAAGGAAAACGGGATGAACGAAGGCTGGATTGGTGACGAGTATCTGATTCTGTTTGCGGAACATGAGCAGGCCGAGATTACCAAAGCCTACAACCTTGAAAGATATCTGCCTTAGGTACACAGTTTCTGCAATTGTGGGGTGGGACGACTTTCTACTAGCAGATCACGCAGGAAGATACTGGCGCGTCCCGACCGTGCCACTTGCGCAGAAGTATCTTGAGCAACACCGGCAGGTACACGAATTAAACCAATTTGAATCTGATGACCGCTACGCTGGAAAAATCAAATGGTACATCCATCCAATTGTCTTTGGAGGAGATCCGGCCTCTGAGGAGAACATGGCATGGATCAACATAAAGAAACATCAGGAATTTGTCATCTGGTGGAACGAGAAGTACCGTAACTCCATAGGAGAGTAATCGCCAACTCGCGGCGACAGCGTTCTCCGCTAACGCTCCGCCGCTACCGCCTTGAGACGTTGGCGAGAAAAATAATGAAGATATTACTAACTGTGATTGCAGGGATAATCGGAATATTCGCCTTCGCTCGGAGTGAAAAAACATCCCGCGAAAAGAAGATTGAAGAGGCATTTGCCGAACGTCCGCAACGCACTCCGGAAGAATTCTATCAAACCTATTTCATGACATTGGGCGTCCCTGAAGATGTGGTCTTGGGCGTGAGAGAAATCCTTGAGGTGCAACTGGATGCCGATCTTTCAAGAATGATCGACGCCGACGACTTTTCAAAGAATTTATGCTTCTTTTGGGACTTCGATTCCATGGCTGATGTTGAAATCGTCTGTGCCCTTGAAGCAAGATTTGAAATAAAGATATCAGACAAAGAAGCTGAAAATGCTGTAACAGTAAGGGATATTGTTGAGTTGGTTTGGAATAAAGTCGAGGAAAAGACCTGATTCCGTGTCGAAGAAAAGAGGTAGGCACCATGAAAGAAATCATCCCATGGCAATGTCATGTTTGTGGATGTCAATTTGACACACCCTCAGGAGGTATTTGCCAAAAATGCAAAAAACCGACATGCACATCTTGTTTCAAGAAATCTGACAAAAAGAAAAACGAGCTATTTGAGCCTATCTGGCCTGAATTAAGACCTAAATCACTGATTTGTTCAGTTTGCTTGGCAGAGGAATAGCTCATCCCGTGGTGGGATCGCCAACCAGCGGCGACAGCGGTCTTCGCTGACGCTCCGACGCTGGCGCCTTGAGGCGTTATGTGAAGGAAATAAATGACTAAAACCCTCTATACATGTCCTGTTTGCGGATTCCTAACTTTTGCTGAACCACCTGGGAGCTATGATCTATGTGAAGTGTGCGGATGGGAAGATGATGGTGTTCAATTGGCAAATCCTGCGTGTAGCGGTGGCGCCAATTGCAAATCGTTGATGGAGGCACAAGAAAAAGCTATCAAAGACTATCCTTTAAGTATAACTGAGATTAAAGGTAGAAGAAGAAACCCTAAGTGGCGACCACTTACAAACGAAGAAAAGGAAATTTATAATCAGCAGATGGATGCGGATTATTGGATGAACATGGCTATTGTCACTGAGGAAGCAGCATACTGGAACACAGATGAAGTTCCGAGAGAAATTGAAGAAAGCTGGTTTGCTGGAGAAACTATTCGAGGTATCAACTTTTGTCTTAATGATGCAGTTTCAATAACATTGGGACCGCATTCAGGAGAATGTGGAGCAGTAATATCGATACTCCGCTTAACACCTGAACCTGAGTATCTTATTGAGCTTGGTTCCGGCAAAGGAGATATCAAGGTCACCCAGTCAAAGCTAGTGAAATGTGACACATAACCACGGCGCAGACACTGTCGAGGCAAACCCCGCCTCGCAGGTCACGCTGCGACACGTTGAACATGGAGGAAGAGATGAAGAAAATAGCGATAATGATTTTCTGCACAATGCTCTTGTTTGCTCGTGCTAGTTTGGCTACCTCAATAGAAGAGGCTAAGGCGTTCTTTAATCAATACGTGCAGTCGGGGCAGTCTTTCGATCCTGCTGCGGCAGATATGTACGCGGAAGATGCTTTGATTAAGAACAAGCGAATATACCCCACGGGACAAATTAGAGAGCTCACTATGCCAGCCAATCAATACAAGGCTCTGATACGTCAGACTATGCCCCTCGCCAAATTGAGAGGAGACACGAATACATATTCGGAAGTTAGCTTTTCCAAAGAGGGTTTGATGGTGCGAATCCGAGCAACGAGATTTTCAAATCTAAAGAAATACTCAAGTCCAATTTCTATGCTTGTGGCGCGTGATGACACTGGACGCTTGCTAATCTACGAGGAAATATCAGAATCACGACCCTAAATCGTGTTCAACACTCGGGTGCTGCCGACGCGCGGCAGACCCTCTAGCCGGTCGTTGTGCGAGGAAAATATGGAAGGCGATGAAAAGCCAATAATCAATAGAGAAGTCTCTCAACTCTTGGGACTGCTTTTCTTTGTCATTATCGCAGGACCAATAATATTGGTTGTTTTGCTCGCAAACGATATACCTATTCCAGATCCAAGGCTCATTTTTTGGTTCTCGGCAATAACTGGAATTGCGACATTATTTCTACTGAACTTGATAACATTGCTGTTTCATATCCTCCTCAAAGAAAAGACATTTGCACGGTTAAGAAGCTTCACAAAAAAGATCAGCATTACAGATATTTGCTTCTCATTTGTCGAATCGAGTAGAAAGAGAAATTATGATAAAAACTTTGAAATAAAATTATTTGTAACAATGTTAGTGGCTTATTTGCTGGCCATCCGCTTTTTAATTTTCAGCACTTGGAATAAATAGAAGTTCAGAGATCAAAATGCACAACAAGGCGGCGGCAGACGGGCTACGCTGACGTTCGCCGCTGCGCCCCCACGACGTTGTCGCGCCAAGCAAAGCTTGGCGCATCTTGCAGGGTGAAAGTCCCTGTCGGGTAAGGACTAGCCACCCCCCAAGTTTGACACCTTAGACCACAAAAACATCGATAAAACAATAAGATAA
>CAYVXJ010000022.1:0-6647 GCA_964454815.1 uncultured Candidatus Cloacimonadota bacterium
GGTTAAAACGACAATGTCCAATGCCACAACATGTTACATCTACAACAACACCATAGAGAACAACTATCCAGGATCGCCATTGAAATTCGAGAACTTGAATCCTGCGTATCAAGGTGGACAGATCAGGTTCTTTAACAATCTTGTAAGATACTTAGGGGCTATTGAATCCTATGCAGTAAACGTTCACGAAACATCTCCGTTTATTTACAACAACACTATAATCGGTTACAACACCTTGCATTATTCTTTAGGTGATTATCATACGATCTATACTAATAATATCATTGATATATCTTTTGGTTTTGGGCAGTTTGATGATGGGTTCTACCCATTATTGTTTAATAACTGCCTCAGTATTCCAATACCTCATGGTTCATCTATTGTTGGTGAAGGCAATATCGTTGCAGATCCAGGGTTTGCAGACAGCTTGAATGGGGACTATAGTCTATCAGCCAATTCACCGTGCATAGATGCCGGTGCTTACCGTCCTGATCTTCCTGAATTCGATATCAGGTACCACAAGCGCATCGCTCAAGGTGTACCTAATGGACCTCGAGCCATTGATATAGGAGCTTATGAGTATAACTCGGTCTATATCGGTGGAATTAACGGGTATGTTTACGATTCAGTATCAGGATTACCTGTTGACTGCGTGAAGATCGAGATTTTCGGGAAACTTCCTGAGTTCAGTGACAGCCTTGGCTGCTTTCAATATCCTTCCGGAGCGGGAACTTATACAGTGAGGGCAAGCCGCTGGGACTACCAGGACCTGATCATTCCTAATGTTGTGGTGACTTTAGGTGAGGACACCATACTAAACATCCCGCTGGTGCGCACTAATGTAGCCAATGACGATAATACTCAGTCACCTGAACCCACAGATTTCGGGATTGCAAATTTCCCTAACCCCTTCAATCCAACGACCACGATCAGTTTTATAACTCCTCAAGCAGGAACTGCCAAACTGTCTGTGTTCAATATTAAAGGTCAAAGAGTGAACATGCTCTGCAATGGGCTGCTATCAAAAGGTCATCACAGTATCATTTGGAACGGATTCGACGAGAGGGGAACTGCTGTAAGTTCGGGTGTATATTTTGTGCGGGTTGAAATGAATGGCATGTCACAAACTCATAAAATGATACTCATTAAATAGCATTCTATAGATTGATAAACCCCATAGATATTCAATTAGAGTACATAATCATAGTAGTCCTGCACTTCCGATGAATGAGTGGGAATGATGTATGCTCTCTCGCAACGCCATTCCGGTTCGAATATGAGTCGGCAACTTCACCATTATCAACTAGTTCACAGAATGCGGCATGTTCAGAAACCACTACCATATGTTATCACAAGTGCAGATGCATAAAGATACGACAGAAAAAGTTCTTGACTCATTAATTGATTAGTTAATACTTGGTCCCATGCTTTCTGATAGCTAGTGATGCGTAATCATATATACAAAAGTATAGATTGTCGATAACGAAGGAAAGGTACTTATTCCTTCAATAGGTATAGTTTGTTGGGAATAAAATCACTTCCCTAGATAAGTAACATCAGGAGGTAATCATGAAAAGGTTTTATTTGTTTCTGGTAGGTATTCTACTTAGTGTTTCATATTTTGCTCAATGCGTAGAACCTCCAGAACCACCAGTAACTAAACAGTTAGTAGCAGACCGAATAAGGAACACACCCGCTGTTGATCCTGACGTAATTGGGGCTGGTAGACGGTTTTATGTAACAACGTTTGGGATTGAGAATTTTAACGGTTCCCAAACGCATAGGGAAAGGGCACCATTACCCAAGCCAGCGTCTTTGGTCAGGTTCGGGATCCAGAACAAAATGAGTCCCTGGCCTTGGGAGTTCACAGATGTTGTAATAAACACGATGAACGAACCAGTTTTCAACCAGGGAACAATACCAGTAAATTGTTACAATAATAGTGACTTAAGTGGGTTGGAGGCAGCTTATCCCAATGTTCTAACATTCACGGATGGCTCTCAGGGGACAGAAGGATTCATGCGCTATCAAAGTGGAACAGGTTCTTGGGCGAGTCCGATTCTGTATAAGGATAACAATGGTGAAAAGCACCTGATCATTCTGAATAAAAGTGGTTGTTTGTTGAGCGTTAATGTGTCAGGAGCTGATATTAGCGTGGATTGGAAGGTAGATTTACGAGCTTCTGAGAGATTGCTCGACCCTACCAACTCATTTAAATACGAGTTCATGGCGACACCAGTTTTGATAAGTAATATTATCTACGTGACAGGGATAAAACTGATTCATGTGGTAGATATCTCTATGGGGATGCCGTCTCAGTCCGAGTATATTTGCCCAAATATGCCTATGGAAGACTATTTTGAAACTCCTCTGGTATACGATACGTTGCCTGATGCAGATCGTTCTTTTTATTTGGTAAGCCATATGGGGATGGCATACAGATTTAATAACTCCATTATAACTTCATTAACTGCAACGCCTTTAGGCTTGTCTCAATCACAACCTATTTTAGATGCAGATGGCCATGTCTATTTTGCAAATCAAGGACCCAATGGTCCCTTGCTGAGCTTCTTAGAGCAAGAAAATAGAAGATTAAACATACCAGCTTCGCCAATCGAAAGTATAGATCTTACGAGTATTTTTTCTACCGATACAGTAAAATCATCTATAATGACTGATTTTACCCACAGCATGTACATGTTCAGAGACGATGAAGTATTGAGAATAAATGAATTCTATGATTTTGCCCCCTATACTAGTAATTCTGATCCAGTGGATTACCCTAGCACCAACATCAACGATTGGAGACAAAGTACATTTTTAAATACAACTGGGACAAAATTCCCGGGGAACCATTCAATTCTATCTTATCATAACTCCTCTAATAAAACAATGCTTTTCACTTTGAACAACGGAAACAGCAGCATGTATGGGTCTAGTGTCACTGACTATTATCCTAGCAATTCTGATGAATATGACATTTCACTACGGAACATCAATCTTTCGTATGTAGGCTACAATCATGCTTACCAAGTACCATCGGTTATAGCTTCTGCACCTACTCCTTTATCAAATCGCCAAAGTTGGGGAGGAATAGCACCCTATCATTCATCAATTCCAGGTTATCTCAATGCCATTTTTGGAGATGAATGTGGAGGAATAACGAGCTATAACTCATGGTTATCATCTACCTCCGTAGGATTTGATCCGATGTTCGAAGTTGGAGAGGATGCTATCCCAGATATGGGTTATGCTAAGTACATGAAAAATCTCAACAATATTCTCACCAATGATGAAGTAGGGCAATTCAAAGTTTTTCTTTACGGCTTGGAGTATATTGAAGGCTCATATACGTTTGCAAATGCTTACGCCAGAGAGAACTTGCGGGATGTTATTCCGGGAACACAGATTGAAGCAATAAGTGCGACATTTACCGAGATGCTTCCGAATAAACGCTATAGGATCACATGGAAAAACAACGCAAACAATGTTGTGTATTGCGATAACATTGAAATCAGTGATGAAAGCGATTTTGTTATCATTAATGCTGATCCTGATATGGTGGTTGAAGACACTGCACTTGACCCTGACACTGAGACAAATTGGGTTTACCCTCGACCATTACACTTTAATAGCGTAACACTGGAAGACAATGCCCATTGGAGAATAGGCGAGAACTCAAATGTTACAGTTACAAGGCTTGTTCTTGGCTCAAGATCACAGGTCACTATAGGTGATGGAGCATTGCTAACTGTCGGTGAAACAGTATGTAACAGCCCTGATGGTGTAGCAGTTTTCAATGTCGATGGGCAACACACCGGAAAACTAATTGTAACTTCAAATCTTGAGAACACTGAGAATAGTTCACTACAGTTCAAGGGATATAACCTGCAGTCCCCAAGCTATGTTCTCAACACGGTAATAATCAAACCGAATGCAAATCTTGAGCTTAAATCTATGAACAGCATCGTAACTTCTGATTTCGTCTCCACATCAATCGGTTCTTTGCAGAACAGGGGAAGAGTGGATGTTAACGATTGCGCTGAAGTTATAAGGAACTATATTGATACATGGCAAGACAGTAATGGACAGACGATACTAGGAATACTGAAGATAAAAAATGGGTCAGATTTCGGCAATTTTATCTGGAGGATTGCTAATGGCTCTATTCAATCACCGTTCTATATAGGGGATACAGCCCAAACGCAACCACAACGAGCTAAGTTCACCATCAAGGACACAATCTGCACTTTCAAGGGATATGGTAACACACCCCCTCCCTACAGTGTTTATGGCAACATAGTTGTCAAAGGTAATTCAAAATGCGTAATTAATGATTCAGCAATCTTGCGCTTCAAAACTGGCTCGAAACTTGAACTTATGGGAAATCTTGATGTAAACTACAATGGAGCAGAGGTAATTGCCAACATGACTCCAGCAGGATCACCCGGTGTCATCAAGCTTGAAGAAGGAGTTAATATCTCGGGGATGAAACCAAACCCAGCTCCTAATGATCCCAATCGATATGGGGACAGAATAATAACGGATGAAAATGGGAAGATTGAAGGAGTAGATCCACTATATCCGAGAAAGGTTAGAAATCTATTTATATCAACATCTAACCAGAATAATGCTAGGTGGGATGGGATTTATATCAACACTTCATTTACTGATGATAGTAACTTCATGCTTGACTCAAACAATCTAAGCACGATTTCCGGAATAGATAGGATATACGTGAAGAATCCTGGTGAAGCTCCATTGATAAGTGGTATCAAGTTCGTAAACTGCACTTACGGAGTGTATTCTACCACAAATGTAGCATTTCAACCTGCAAGAGTTACAGCTATTACTGGTTGTGTGTTTAAGGATTGTAGTTATGGGATATTTCTTGAAGATACCGCTCCAAGTAATACTCCACCGAGTTTATCAGCAAATATAAGCAATTGCGAATTTGGTAATAATGATGCCCTGTCGGGGTTTAACTTCGCTGGGATCGCATTGCGCCATGCAGTTAATGTTAGTGTAAATGACTGTGATTTCTTTAGAAATGGCTATGGCATTATTAGCCTGCAATCTTCTGTATTGGTCGGTGGGAGTTATGCTACTACTTATCCCTATCTTCCAACCCAAGGTCAACCTTGCCATTTTTATAACAATGAGAAAGCCGGTATTGATTTTGAACAGTCGTCAAGCACCCAATCAAAATCTCTTATTTACCGGAACGAATTCTCCGGTGATTTTTCGACTCCAACCTGCACTTCCGGAATTGGTATATGGGCAAATGAATCAAACGCAGATATTATTGACAATGATTTTAACAATCTTGGCTGGCATGGCATACTTATGAAAAGCTACAATTGGAACTCGAACCCAGAATACCATGGTTTTGCAGCAAATACTTTCCAAAACAACAACGGGTGTGAATTGATTGGTGATGCTGCGTCCTTATCAACCTCCAGAAATGGGCTTAACCTTTTCGATGACGATTTCTTCACTGAAACAAATTACGTCCCTAGCGATCCCCTTGCGAACTTTGATTCTTGGGATAAGTATATTTTGGCTAATCTATCGAGTAGTTTAGTAATACCAGTGGCTAACATGAGGGGCAATAGTTTTGCTCAAACTCCTCCCAGTAATAGAGAGCGATTCTACCCAAATTATGATGCCTTTAGGTTTGATCCCTTTTTCCCATCATCGTTAACCGACATTATTGTAGCGGGGATGAACCAGTTTTATCAGGGATTGTTTGATGAATCGATACAAAGCATGAAGCAGGCCGTCGAAGTTTATCCCGATTCTTTACTGACGAAACTCGCTATCGACTACTTGTATCTGGCAACAAGAGCATCATCTGAAGATTATGCCAATCTGAGAGCTTACCTAGATCAGAAAATCCCTGCGGAGACTTTTGCGACATACGTGAAAAAAGAAGAGATCAAAACAAAGTGCTATATCAAAGAAGAAGATTATCTCACTGCCATTAGCAGACTACAGCTTATTCTTGATAATCCGGAGACTGTTGCAGATTCATTGTTTGCTCTTATTGATCAGGCTTACTGTTATATGAACCTGGCTAATGAAGGTGATAAATCCTTGCCAAATATAAGTGTAAAAACTCCTGATTTTGCCAGTTATTTGGAATTCCTCGCAACATTGTCATCAATAACAGCTACGGAATCACAGAACAACCAACCTACACCCCAAGTACTGAATATTGAGTCAAATTACCCAAATCCGTTTAATCCCGAGACAACCATCAGATTCTCTGTGCCGAGTGATGGGAGGGTGAGGGTGACTATCTACAATATCAAAGGACAAAGAGTCAAACAAATACTAAACGAGCATGTAGTTGCTGGAAGACACGCTGTTATGTGGAATGGAACGGATTCAAGCGGCAGAACAGTCAGTTCAGGACTATACTTTGCAAGGATAGAGCAAGGGAATAAACATCGAATTCATAAAATGATGTTAATGAAATAAAATTCATTAATCCGGGCTTTGGCATGAAGCCAAAGCCCGGGTTTTGAGAATAACTATGAAACGAATTCTATTTATCTTGTCCCTTGTTTCCATTGTATCAACACTACTATGTATTGAAGTTGGCGGGCACATCACTCAAAACACTACATGGACCCCTGACAACA
>CAYVXJ010000023.1:0-5739 GCA_964454815.1 uncultured Candidatus Cloacimonadota bacterium
CCAAAGATCAAAAACCTGCAACTGGCGCTACTTTAACGGCTATGGGACAGCAGTGCTCCTTGACATAAACTCATTGTCAGGAATTGGCCTCGATGGAGTTCACTCCATCACTGAAGTTTCCTTTGAGTCTTCAGCCTTTGTCGATGATATGGTTGTAAAAACTACAACTGGTAATTTGTATGTTCAGGCAAAACGAAATATCAGCATGTCAGACAATGAAGACTCAGAATTCATGAAAACAATTCATCAATTTGTGAATCAATTTTTACAGGACCCATCTGGGAGCCATAAGTTTGTCCTAGCTACATCTTCATGCTCATCATCAAAAATAAAGCAAGAGCTTAGAAAAATAGTAGAAAGTATTCGATTAAATGATACCGGGTTTAAAGACAATCCACTTAATAAATCTGAAGAAGACACATATATCAAGGTAAAGAATTGCATTACCACGTCATTTGTTGCAATAACAAATAAAATTATAACTGATACACCCACAACAGAAATCTTAAAAAAAATGTACGTTGCCATTGCCGATGTCCAGCAAGGAATGCCTCTTGAGGGAGCAATTCTTACTATTCTCACAAGTAAGAGCAGCGTCAGGCCAGAACTATTTCTCTCTGCTACTATTTCTCTAGCACTCTCTTTAGCATCTGCAAGGCAATCAATCAACAAAAGGGGCCTGGAGTCGAGGCTTGGTAATTATATCGGCACGTTAACACCTGAAAAGAAACAAGCCGTGGAACAGGATTTCCTTAAAATTGAGATGTGTGCCGGTAAAATTTCCAGTGGAAGAGAAATTCTCCTCGTGGAGTCATTTATCAACGGGCAAGATTTTCTCATTGTCGAATTGATCAGATTTAATGATACAGGTGAAAAAAAAGTTGTGTTTCACGACGCTCAATGTGAGTTGCTCAATGGCAGTAAATGGAACGTCTTGGCTAGAGCGGCAACCATTTCAGGCATAGAAAGATATATCGAAGAACGTGCTGACAGATTTAAGGATAAAAGAATTGGCTTGTTACCCATAAATACTGAAGATGATGTTGAGCTTTCGCCTTTTGCACTTGCCTACGGCGAGTACTGCGAAGATATCCGAAAAGGCAATAGTCACCCTTTAAAATGTCTCCACTGCGGAGACCCCATCTCAGAGAATGGCGCCCCCTTTGTTGAGATTGACGAAATCGGGGCTGAGCATGCTCTGGGACTTGTTCACAAGAAATGCCTAGCTCCGCTAGATAGAGTCCTGGGGGCGATCAAAGCCGAAGTATTCGACGAGTATGATTACTTAAAAGACTTTGACTATAGAACTTGGTATGAGTGCATTCAGAGCGGACAAGCTATGTTTGGATCCCTGGAGGGCAAGTTAAATCAGGTTATGTTCATGGGGTGGAACCCCGAAGGACATGGCGAGTATAAGGGCAATTACTGTGTAAAAATCAACCTTGAAGATGGGAGCTCAAAATTTGTTCATCATCGTAGCAAGGTCGTAAGAGAAACGTTGGAGTCTGCTACCGAGCGAGCTAAATATTTTAACGCACAATTCGAGAGGGACAGACTTAAAGGCAATCCAAGTTGTTACACGTCAAAAAATGAAACCTTCGGAGCATACTCAATTGTAATGAAAATGAAAGATGAGGATGAAGATTGTATTGAGTGCATTGATGCTGAAGCAGTGAAATACACCCTTGCGATTGAAAAGGCTTATGATCGTTTAACAAACTACTATGCTCCACTATTTATTCTCCTTGATATAGAAACCGGGCAACCAATTATTATAAGTAACACAATATTCGTATTAAATAACCCTCTGAAATTTAAATCTTTCTTATCAAACTGGTCCAAAGCTGGGATAGAGTTGCCGAAATATAAAATAGACATTCTAAAATCAGATCATGAGTTTGACTCATTTTTGTCTAAATATTTGAAAAAAGACATTCAAATTGTTGCAAACCCGCTTTTTGATATGAATTTCAGCCCGTTAAGCGGGCTTGTTTTCAGGCACATCGAAGAACTTGTTGAAGAGAAAGCGGGAAGATAATGCCTAACCCGCGGCGGCACACGGTCTCCGCTGCGCTACGCCGGTGCGCCTTGTGACGTTGGAAAGAGAGAAAATCGCTCAACAGCAATAGCTTCACGTGGGGTGGCTTGTGAAGTACATTGTTAACGGATATATCCCATTTTCTATACCAGATGATGGTCCTGAAGTTGACGACAGGCCTTTCTTCGCTGCCATTGAAGAATTGTTAGATCTCTCACAGCGCGTGAGGCTGCCGTTTGGACCTGTAATGACTCAGGCAAATTTCACTAAAGTAGAAAGAAGAAATGCTCTGAAACTTTTGCCAAAATTGCGACAGCTTCGTTATCCCACAACAGAAATAATCGCGATAACCATAACATTGGATACGGATGAATCAGCATGGAGTGTATTCTATGGCTTTCAAAAAAGAATCTTCGATGTTTTAAATATACTTTGTTTAGCAAAACCTGGATGGTTCTGGTTTCAAGAAGGCCTTATAACTGTTGAGGATTGTGATGGAGAAATATTGGAAAAAGATGAAACTCCTATGTGGTTCAACTATTTTCACTTCGCTGTGATGGAATCTAAACGAGTTAGATGGCCTAATTTTAGTAATATCGAGATAAGTCGAGTATGGGAGTGGTATTTAAAACACATTTCATCCACTGATTCAATGAGTGAAACCCCTGTGGGCCGGGCACTTAATGCCTTGTCCTACTTGTTTCACGATGGGCTATTAGGTGCAAACTCGGAAGAATTGTTTTGGGCTCTATTAGGCATTGAAGCCTTGTATGGGTCTGGAACGGCATCTATACAATCGCTTTTAGACAAAAAAACACAACTAGTCCTAGGACACAGAAAAGAATTTAAGAAAAAGTTTAGTCAAATGTATAACTTCCGGTCTCGCTTTGTCCATGGAGACCTTGATTTTCCTAACAATGTTACATTCAAAGAAACCGACAGGTATGCTGACTATTTTATGGAAATTGGGGCGATTAAAGGACTTGCTGTTGCTATTTTGCTTGCAACTCTACAAACCATGATCAAGAACAATTGGAGTTCTTTGGAGTTTAGTCTCAGTCTTTCAGGGAACTGTTCAACTTGAAAGGAATAACAGAGACTGCAATAATAGGTAGATGTTAGGCAAGATCAACTTCCAACTCGCGGCTGGACCGGCCCTGAGACTTGCCGGTCAGCCTTGTGTTGGTTAGCCCAGGGGGCAGCATGGATATAGAAACCGTTCGACGGGTGGCTCTAGCTAGACATTTGAACCAGCTAGCGATGTCTAGTCTTCGTTCATATAACGATCTGCATCTCTTCGCGTCGGCGAATCTGATGCAGGATGCGGCTGAAGCGTTCTTACTCGCAATTGCCGATCATGTTGGTGCAGGTATTGACCAGAACACGAAATTCGACAAGTATTTTGTCTTGATTGACGAGCGCATCGCACCAAAAGAGCTTCCTTTCAAAACAAAGCTGATGCGGTTGAACCGAATCCGCGTCGACTCAAAGCACTATGGCATTCAGCCTGCTCGCGATGAATGTGAACGCCTTGCCGTTTCCCTCAGAGAGTTTTTTGAAGAGGTTTCTCGTTCTGTACTCGGGGTAACGTTCTCTACCGTATGCGCTATCGATTTGCTTGAAGACGGAAAATCAAAGAATGCACTATTAGAGGCAAAGGCCGCTCTCGAGGCAGGCGACCACGCATCCTGCTCCATAGCATGCCGAAAGGCGCTCTTCTTAGAGATAGAGTGGAGATATGACATCGCAAAGTTCAAAGACGGAAAGCCACTTGGGCTCCTAGCCGGCCATAGCAACGCCCCATTTTTCACGAGGAACAAAGAGTACATAGATGAGCATGTTCACGAGCCAACGGATTTTATCGTTCTCGACCATAGCTATCTCGATCAAGAATTACTAAAGGATGGCTTAGATCCAACGGCGTATTGGAATCTTTGGCGGCTCACCCCAGCGGTTTACCGTATTGCCGAAGACAAGTGGGTAGTGAAGGAGGACTTCTGCAAACTCGATAAAGAGTTTCTTGCCGACAAGATTGAGTACATCTTGACCACCACGATCGATGTTGTACTTGGGCTGCATACCGCACGGAAAGCAATAGAGACAAGTGGATATGGGCAGTACTATCTCGAATTAAACAGAGATGGCGTATCGGTATATGAGAATGCCGATAAAAACTCAAAAGTAGTTGCCTCGACTCCGCCAAGCGCACTTAGAATCAATACGGACTATAGAGTTTCCGGGCTTAAGGGTGATGCAACGTATTGGCATGTCACCGGTGTCACGGAAGGGCAACACCTGTGGGGATTCATTCACGAGGAAGATGTCAAAGCTGGCTAACAACAGCGTCAACTCGGACGCCCAACTACGTTGCGCTCCGTTGGGCACCGGTTACGCTGACGGATGAAAGAGGGGTCTGCCCTTGCGGAAGAAAGAGGGAAGAAAGAGGGGTCTGCCCTTGAAAAGGGAATTTTAGAAACGATTCCCAACTAGAAAAATGGAAAGACTGAGGGGTCTGACCTTGAAAATGGAATTTTAAAGGCACGATTCCCAACCAGCCGGTATGGATAAAACCGGAATCGGCAACTTAGAGTTGTGGCGGCAATACAGCACATATGCGGGAATTGCATTTTATCTTGCTGTATCTTTGTGGGTGATTACGATAATCACGGTCTTTTCCAGTAAAAGATTCACGGAAAAGAGTCCCCAAATTGCGATTGGATTCCCACCCATCATAATGGTTTCAGGTTGTCTTCTATATTGGATCATTTAGTCCATCAAAAAATTTGAGCTGACTTAAATTTCAGGAATCACAATGCCAAGTGATAACTCCAATGACATCATTATTTACCTGAGTCCTGATGGTACTACCAAACTCGATGTCCGCCTTGACCATGAAACAGTCTGGCTGACTCAAAAACAGATGGCGGAGCTTTTTGACAAGGACAGCGATACTATTGGCCTGCATATTCGCAATGCATACAAAGAGGGAGAGTTACAGCTGGATGCAACTACCGAGGAATCCTCGGTAGTTCAAAAGGAGGGAACCCGGAAGGTTCGCAGAAAACTACGGTTCTATAATCTTGATGTCATAATTTCCGTCGGCTATCGGGTCAAATCCAGACAGGGGAATCAACAGGGGTCAACCCTTGACATAGGACATAATTGCGATAGGTTATCCTAAAACTGGGCAGGCCGGAGGGGTCACCCTTGACACGAGACAAAATTGAGGGGGTCGTCGGGTCAGGCCTGATAGAATGAAAGAATGCTGTTGATTGTTGAGACCCTATAAGGCTTGTGTTATGGAAATCAATGATCTCAAGAGATGCGGATGATGCCGGGGCGTAGACAAAATGTCCCTCTGCCGACCTTTATTATGATACCAGGGTTACGGGTCTGTAATGGGTGAAGAGAAAACCTCCCGCGTAGGCAGACAGAAAACCGTCTGTCCACCCTGCCTGAGTCAAAGACGGGAAGCGGTACAAATCAATGTCGGGTGGGCTAATGATTTCTCCTTTGCCCACGCGAAAAAGCAAAAAAGTAATCAACTGTCCTGAGTAAATTCGCACAATGCCCGGGAACAGAAAAAAATACCGCTGCAATCAAGGACAAATCCCCGGATAAAAACGAAAGGCGCCCGTGAACCGTACCCGCTTCATAACATCCCTCAGGAAACGCTTCTCCCTGCGTCTGCATATGACCCT
>CAYVXJ010000024.1:0-5114 GCA_964454815.1 uncultured Candidatus Cloacimonadota bacterium
AGAACTATATCACAAATCATACTATATTGGCTTATTTAATTGCCGTGGTAATAATAGATTACTTGGAAAGCATCGAAGATCAGCCAGAGGCACAGATAAAGTCTTTTTTCAGAAACTTAAATGGCCTGGTAAGAAAAAGTCCCATTCTAATTATCTGGCCTGTTACTCAAAATAGCGACGCAGACTTTATGATCAATATAGCAAACCAAATTGCAACTACCCTGTTTTATCCTGGCAAAGAAATAATTCAATTCGAAGGCCCTGAAGAAAGTAAATTTATCGATATCGCTAAAAGAACAATTACAACAATCAATAATGGTATGGAGCCGTCTGAATTTGGATTAACAAACGATATATTTAGCGAAGTTTTTCTTGAGTTCCAAAAATTGTCGCAACTCCATAGAACAATAAGAAAATTTCTACAATTAATAAAATCGAAATGGGAAACTGAATCTGGACACCTAGATAAAATTAAGGCACAAATACCAAAACCTATCGAGGTATGGTTTTGTTTTGCATATAAAAATGCTGAGAGTGTTATTTCCCAATTTTCAAGAAAAGGACAAACTGTAGAAGAAACATGGACCCCTATTCATGACAAACTATATGAATACATACCAGACAGCCAAAGAAGTGCAATCTGGAATGCAACAAGGTTACAACTGGCTTTATTCGGTTACATAAAAACCAGAATAATGTTTTTGCCAACCAATACATTAATATCATCAGTTTATGCATATTCAGATAATACGCAGATTCAACAGCTTATATCAAAACACAAATCACCAAAGCATTGGCAAAAAAAGACTAATGCTCAAACATTTTTGAAATCATCCCCATTTATCAAACAGACACTTGGAGAAAAATATCAAGTTGGGTTAAGAAAAGGTGGCCCAGCAGCGAAAGCACTAGACATTGCCGAACCGATATTTAAGGATTTAAATTCATGGATAACTTCATCAAAAGGTTCTGACAAAAACGTCAATAAGCCATTAGCTACGGCCATTTCTGACCTGATTGATTCTGATGTTTACACAGAGAAGAAGCACCCTTGGCTTGAGAATATTTACCCAGACATACTTATTGATCTCCCTGAAAAAACTGTCAGCATCGAGATGCATTATACCGACGACGATTCACCATACAAAATTGCGGATTATGTTTTGAAAAAATTACATACTTACATGTGTCAAATTGAGGAAATTACAAAGTAATAAACTACGTGAACTGTATAACCAGGAGGCAGGACCGGTCCCGTTGGCTCAGGAACAAGGCCGCAAAAATCCATTCACCATGGAGGCAATCTGCAATCTGAGAAAATCAAAAACCTCATCAACCATAGCCACATGACTAGCGCTCACTCCGACCTCCCCGGAAAGGAATGATCATGAATGAAGCTCAGGCAAAGTCACTTGTAGAACATATTCTTACCGATTCGCTACTTTGTAGCGCTCGAATTCTCAACACAATTGATATGACTCGGCCGGATGTTCTTTCAGCCTTCGACAGGATAGATAAGACCGCTAGAACACAGCAAGTAGACTACTTTAGCGCTGCTGAAAAGAGCGGTGAGCCAATTACAGCAGAAATATTGACAATACTAACTTCTGGCCTCATTGTTAACTGGTTCGAAGGCGGGGCAGCCCAGATCATTTACGCACGTGACTACTTGTATCTTCTGGAATTGAATCCAGAAGGCTTCGCGGACCAGGTGGTGTCGGCGATCATCCGTGGCCTTGAACCTCTTGCTCGGATTGACTTGGGGACTGCTCATAATTGCAGCGACCTGCTTGGTGAGAGTTACGACGAATTTTTCTCGCTTATTCCTCTGTTATCTGCTGCAAGTCATCATCAGCTTGCCTTCGAATGCTCCCTTATTTGCTGCAACCTGATTCCTTCTCCAGAAGATCTCCGTTTCCTGTCTGCAGCTGAAGAGGCTGCTCGGCTCGTCAGAATAATCGGGAATGAAACCCTTCTTGGCCTTTGCGACGCACGGCTCGCTACTGCCATTGCCAGTTTTGCTGAGCGTGGCGAAAGATCAAGGCTTTCCGCCTTTGACGCGATTGAATGCGCCTTGCTGAATCTACCTTCTGATCCCACACAACGTAATCAAGCAATGTCAATCCTCAAACCGTGGCTAAGCAACAAGCATTATGCCAGCATGATTAGTTTATTTGTCTTGAACATCCCGGAAAATCTACGTCCCCCTCTGCCTGAGAAAATCCCCGATCTTTCGCAGTTATTGAAAACCCTGTCGGATCACGCTTCAGACGCATGGTTCAATGCCGTTTTGCATTCAACTGCTATTTATGCGCATATCGAGAATGATCGTCTCAAGCTCCAGCCCCAACAAAACAGTCATATGCTAAATGCTGACTGGTCATCCTGGTCATTCCGCCATTTTGCATATCGCAACGCTGTCCCAGACGGTGTTTCTTTCCTTAGAGAGCGTGACCTAAATCAAAGGTTGTTCGAGCTTAACCATGAAATCACTCACGTTTACAGTATGCATAGCCGCATTGGCATGGCTATCATTGCGCTTAGGATAGCTGCTTTGATGTTTGAAATCACGCTTCGAACATTTTCATTTAAGGAAGGTACTGTCCCAGACTCTGAAGAATTTGTGCGTACTGGCGTTGCTCCATTGCAGACTGGTGATATTTTAGCACTGGCCCAAGCTGAGCAGTCATTGCAGGTAAGCCGAAAGATTCAGATTCTTCAGGAAACGTGGGAGCCATGGTTTGAGGGAATTGCCGTTTTTTCCGAATTGGCCGGTGATCCGAAAATGGACACGCAGGTCCTAGGTTTTTCTTTGACCGTTATCAGCCAGTTGGTAGACCGTTCGCTGAAAGAGCAATCGGCAACCACCGAACAGTTAAGGGCCTTTATGGACGAACGTATCCGTGAAGCGGAGCAGCTATATTCCGATGCAATTTCCCATGACGCATATTTTCAGCTGCTTACTTATCTTAATAGTTGCCACAGTCATTATCTACCCGGTTATCTCGCGGTCCGTGGTGTGGTCGCCTCTTGGCGTCAAACTCTTGGACGATCACTGAGCGGCGCGGAGGCCTCACGTATACTTTTGCATGTAACCCGCTTTGGTACAGGAGAAACCATCCCCGATCTCGGCACTTCGCTGGTTGATTTTCAGAAAACCGTGCAAGACCGGATGATGGTGTGGCTGAAAACAACATCGGGCATGGCCCGCGAAGATATTGAACGGTTCCTTGATTATTCTCCTACAACCAGTCTGCACTGGTCTGCGGGACAACTTGTGTCCGAGCCGATTGATCCTGAAAAAATTGTCGCAGAGACTGAAAAGACGATTCTTATTCTCTTACGACAGGCAATGACCTCCCTTTGCAGCGGGAATGCCGATGTGGACCGCGTTCCGAATGCAAACCCTGAATGTATGGAAGTTCTTAGAATCATGGCCGACGCGCTTACTAAGGCCAAAATAGACATGTCCTTTGCCGGCAGGCTTATGAACCTGTATCTCACACCCCTTAACATACTCCCCATAGGCAGTGTCGAGGCACCTTTTTGGCTGCACCGGGAATCAAGTTCGCTCTTTTGCATCATCAGAACAACTGAAATCCATCGAGATTCAGGCACACCAAGCTATAACGGTCTAGTTTTGGGATTGACTCCAGAGGACTTTGCAGCTCTCGAAGCAGAGTATCAAAGAATAAGAAAACCACGCATGACCGTCATGCGGGTTGCAGATTTGGCGGCTTCTGTCAGCACATTGGAAGGCCGCGGCCTAGGCCGCAATCTGCTGGTCTTGATTTTCGGCAACTGGTGCCATGTTCAGCCACGAGGGATGCTCTTCGGCCAGCCAAAGGTTGAACCCGGCCTTTATGATGAAATTAAGGTTCGCTGCCTTGGCAATCCCTTACTGTCACTTGACGCTGAAAAGATCGCAAATGGCGCCGCGGGGGCAAAGCGCACAAAAACTTGGCTGGCAGAGGTTGATGAAGGGTGGTCGGCAGGAGCAGCCCGCTATCAGGTCGAGCCATGGTCTGATTACGTTTCCTCCTTGGCTGACCAGGTACTTGACCCGTCGAAACGCACCGACCGTAAGGATATGTCTTTGATGTTGCTGAAGTTCGTTATTGATGACGATCAGACTGCACAAAGAGTATTCCAGGAAGGACTTTCTGGATTCTGCGGCAATGACACTTCTGCGCTGCGTGCAATAATTCGTACGCTTGATGCAAGTGCCCGCTCTCCCACACAAGAGGCACCAAAAGTCGCTGAGGAGCTTTGGAGCAAGTTATTACAGAAAACTGGGGACAGTTGGGATGTTAGATTGCCTAACGAAATTAACTAGGAGAATTTCAGATGCGAATTACATTAATTGCCGAACCAGGATTATTTGAAGCTGCTGTTGCCGACGCCGAGAAAATAGGTAAGCCGGAACAACTAACAGGACTTAGAGCACCCCTCCAAGGAGTGACTTTGGGAAGGCTTAAAGAAGCATGGGATACCATACTAGATTCGATAAGAAAGGGGATCGAATTTGGTGTTGAAAAGGTTGATGCTCTTGTTGAGACAACTTGGGAAAGTATCAGCGCGATGATAACAAGTGCTGGCAATTCGGCAAGTGAACTCAAGGATTATCTTATTGAGCGATTACGTCAGTTCCTCGCCACCTTCGTTGACGGAATGCTTAAACAGGTTCGAACTGAAATTACAATTGGAGACTCCATTTTCAGGTTGAATCTGCTGCAAATTAATCAAAAGGTAGTGATCGGTGGGTCACTAAAAGCATCAATCAAAGAGATAATAACATTGATATCAAACGGGGAGATCGAAATAGAGGCGAGTTACTCGGTAATAGGGGCAGGTTAACCAGGTTACGCCGAGGACCGCCCGTTGGAGGGAGGGGCACCCATTAAAAGAGAAAAGTCTTAAAATGCCTAGGTTCCACCCATTAAAAGAGAAAAGTCTTAAAATGCCTAGGTTCCAACCAGGGTTAAGACCCGCCCTAGAAGAAGGCGGGTCAAACCCAGGCCCGTGTGCGCCCGGCAGGGCGCGTGTCGCGCAAGCGACATATGATCAACTGTGGTGGTTGATCGTAGACTTGGAGGTGAAAGTCCTCTACGGAC
>CAYVXJ010000025.1:0-5034 GCA_964454815.1 uncultured Candidatus Cloacimonadota bacterium
AGCCGGGAGAGGTGTTTGAAGCGGAGATATATATAACGGTAGAGAGAGACGGCGGCCGGCTGTTAATTGACGTTGAGCGGGAGTTCGAGACAATGGCAGAAGATGCCATATACAAGGTAGAGATGGATATCCAGGTTGACGGACGGATATACCGTAAGATTATTCCCCTTCCGAGGAACGGCAACAAGGATTTGATAGAAGCGTATGTAACTGCGCGGTTGTTCAATTTCTTCGTGGTTACCGGGCCGGAGCAGATGACGATTTATTCCCCGGATGACTTGAAAGGGATGTTCAGTGATATAGTGGAGAAACTTTTCAATACGCCGAAGGGATACAGCCCGATACTGGAACGGATCGCCGCGGTATACGGGAAGGATAAAGACACGGCAATTATAGTCAAGGATGAAGCGGATATGGCGGTGGTGCCTTCAGCAGGCCGGTCCATCGCGGACGAGACAGTAAAGTCCGATTTGAAGGATATTGACCGTATAGAAGGGGTGGCGGTCGGTATCGACATAGGCGGGACGGACGTGAAGCTGTTTATACAGGATGGCCGGAGGAACAGATGGCAGAAGAAGTATGCCTGGGAAGTGAAGCCCAAGCAGTTCCAGAGCCTTGACCAGTTCAAGAAACACGCGGTTGATCTGTTAATGTTCATGCTGGCGGTATACGCCTATAAGACGCAGGATAAAGTCAGAGATGAAAACCTTGAAACACGGATAGAAGCGGCATTGTTGTCTTCGGATGTGTCGATGGAGAAGTTGACCGGGATTCGTGAAGGAATTATAGATATAAGCATAGAATTAGTGAAGCCGAGCGCCATAGGTATCAGCTTCCCGGATATTGTGGTGAACAATGAGATCGTGGGCGGGATAACTTCGAAGACCGCGCAGGTGCGCAGGCAGTACGGAGATGATACGGCTGGATACTGGGCGGAGTTCAATACGCAGGTCAGACCGTTGGCAGGATTGGTATCGGAGGAGATCAGCGGCCGTTTTGGAGGAGAAGCGGTGCCGGTGGCGATCACGAACGACGGGAATGTGGGTTCGATCTGGGCCGCGACATTGATGCCTGGCAGAAATATTTGTAATTTCGCGGGAGGTACGAGTTTGGGTGGAGGGTTCTGGGGAGCGGACGGCCGATTGAAGAACCGTATTTTCGAGATGGGATATTTTATCACCAGTATCTGCAGCGAAGATAACGCACACGGGACCTGGAAAGATATCAAAGGCACGGCGCAGAAGCTATTTTCGCAGCATACCATAATGGAAGCCGGTCAGGCAAAGGGGATACTGGCGGAAGATTTGCAGGAGAGGCAGAAGGACATTCTGGAATACCTGCAGATTATAATGGAAGTCGAACAGACCCAGGGGATGGAAGACTTGCAGGAGAAGCAGAAAGACAACCTGAGAAAACTGCAGGAGAAAATTGAGAAACTGGCGAAGAAACTGCAGGGGGTTGTTTTAAAGGAATTCGGGCCGGAAGAGTTGAAGGAGATCTTCGGGCAGGCAGGGAAGAATCTGGCATTGATCGTGGCAACCGCAGAAGGAGCGATGGCGGCAGAGAGCTTAAGAGGTACCACCATTATCCTGTTCGGCCGTGTGGTAGAGGGGGAAGCCGGGAAGCGGGTAGTCGAGGCCGCGAAGGAAGAACTGCGGTCTGGATACGGGATCAACGATATCGGCCTGAAGCGGGCATCGGATCTGGCGTTGGAGAGTGGATATTCCGAGGCAGAAGCCAGGGATATGGATGCCTTGGCGCAGGCGCAAGGGGCGATCTACCTGGGGAACATAAGGAGGTTATCTCTGGACGGCGGAGAAAGGAATTCTGTGGCTGACGTATTTACGGCAAAAGATATCCGAATTCTGTTGAAGGCGTTGAATGACCATTGCGACGGAGGAGTGATAGAATCGGGGATGAATGATTTGCCCGTTCATATCACTGTGAAAACTTCCTATTTCAGGAATACCCTTTACGGCTTGAAGGAAACTATAACGGTTACGGAAGAGGACACAAAAGCTGGAGCGGTATTCAACAGCAGAGTGTTGTCTGAAGCAGAAAAGATTCTTTTGGAACTTAATTCTATGGAGATTAAAATACATCTTATCGAGACATTCCCTCCTATGAGAGTGGAAGGCGAGAGCAGTTTTATGAAAGTGACGGGATATTTTAAAGACGGAAGAAAGCTGACGTTGTATCAAAGAGAGTCGTCTGAGAATGTTAAGATGTCAGACGTAGATAGATTTGATACTACGGGACAGGATCAGGACGGCGGAGGGGGAATGATCCCGCAGCCAAGTGAAGCCGCCGTCACAGGACGTTTATTACCGGCAGGTATGAATAATGCTGTGGCTCCGGCAACAGTGCGTATCAAAACAGTGGTGGATCTTAACGCATTCAGTGTTATTGAAACCGGCTCTCCAGAAGTAGCAATCGCCTTGGAATATCTGATAAATACCGATCATAACGAACGCGGAAGGAATCTGCGCCGGCGAGAAATGGCGGAATACCTGGAATACTTGGCTAGAGCCGGACGTATCCGCGCAGGTCCACTGGAAGGGCAGCTGGCTGCTGTTTTTGCCGAGCAAGGCAATGAATACCTCCTTTTATCCAATCTTTACCCTGAATACAACACCATCCTTCAGAGAACCGCCTCCATGGTGCATGAGATCGGTGCGACGAATAAATTTAGCCATGAATTCACTCATCAAGATAACGAAATAAGAGGAAAAAGCTGCCTTGTATTCCTAGAGAATAGATTAGAAAATCTAATAAGTCTAATGGGCAGGGTAAAAGGCGTCGTGGAAAGTGAAAATAAAACTGGATTGTTACAGAAGACAATTAGTGAAATCAAAAGCGGCCGCAGTTTTATCGAAGGGAGAATTGCCTATATTGCGGATAAGAATGGAAAGCTCTTTGTGATCGGAGATACGCATGGTGATTTTGCCGCAATCGAGCGAATTTTGAAGGAGACGGAATTAATCAAGCGTATAGAGAATAAAGAGAGAGTGCATATGGTTTTCTTGGGTGATTACATTGATGAAGGTGCTGATACATTGAAAAACCTAGAAATTATCTTAAAGCTTAAACTAAACTATCCTGAACATATAACGCTTTTACCGGGCAACCATTGTTTCATAAAAGAGAGTAATCAAGAAGCATTTAATGAGGATTTCAAGAGAATACGTACATATAAAAATGGAAAACAGAGTTATGTAAGCTATTGGGTAGGTAGAAAATCTTTTGAGCGTTTTATGAAAGAGATAGGCGGGAAGATAATGGTACGTGGCCATGATAAAAATGCGCCTTGGGATTTAACAATATTCGGTGGCAGGCTCATTACTATTATTTCTACCGGTAAACAGAGTCCAAGTTCAGGGGGATATAATAAAGATATATTAGCCAGGTATGGAGAATTTGATTTAAGAAAAAAATATAACAAAATTATTCCGGATGAAAGTATTCATGTTTTACAGGATTTCGTTAATTTTCCTTCTTGGATTAAGATGCCGGTTGGTACTATGGATTCTTCTCGCCCCCTCCCCGGCACTAATATCCCTTCGCGGGAAGGGGTAAACACCGAGGTAGCAAGACATAACCTTGCAGGTTTTGACGCTATTACCTTTGAATCAAAGGAAGTAACAAGGGCATTAGAATACCTCAACTCCATCAATGAGTCCTCCATGGCCGAATACTTAAAATACCTTGCCAAGGCAGGCTTAATCAGGGCCGGGCCACTCTCCGACTTCTTGGCTACGACCTATATTCAGGACAACACCGAATATCTTCTTTTATCCAATCTTTACCCTTCCTTTAATACTTCTTTTCAACGAGCAGTTTCATTAGTGCATGAGATCGGCGCTACCGGCAAATTCAATTTCACCCACGAAGAGAACCGTGTCCGTGAATCAGGCCTATTGTTGTATGCCGGAGAGAATAAGGAATTGCCGATTCATTGTTCCTATCCGTTAAGCGCTTTGCAAGAACATAAAGTCAACGCCATACTTTTGACTTCATACCGCAACATGGAAGAGTCTGCTATAGCCCTGCGGCAGTTTAATCGTAAAATCACGGTTTGGATGCTGTTTGCGGTATTCAACGAAACCCGCCGCATTCAACCGAGAAGCAAAGCCAATCCCATCGGAGAGGATTGTTTGCGGGTAAAAATTGACCAGATGGAAGCTATTTTTGCTCCGTATAAGGATGTGCTGGATTGGAAATTGGTGATGATAGATAACCGTAGTACGGATAATACCGGGGATTTTGCCATAACAATGCTGAAAAACGATGAAAGTTACTACAAATTTGTTGAAGATGGACATTTCAGGGTGATTAACGTTGCCAACAAAGAACCTGCGATGATCAAAGGCGGAACGATATTATACGGGATAAAAGTCTTGATGAAGGAATTTGGCGCGTGGGATTTAATCGGATATACGGATGTGGATATTAGTGTCCGTATGGATCAACTCGGGTTACTTATTCATCCATTGGTGACCGATAAAAGGGCGGTTGCAATCTGCAGTAGAAGTTTTAATTCTTCAGTGGCTTTTACTACAGATAGTGATGCCGAACGGATAGCTAAACAGGAATCTGCCCCCATAAAAGAATACGCGTTGGCAGGAGAGCTTGCTTTAATACAGGACACGCAGTGCGGATTTAAACTGTTCCCGGTGTCTGCCGTGAGAATAATAAGTAAATATGCCGAGGATATGCGGTGGGCATTTGACACGGAATGGATGTTATTGACAAAGTTTGCCGGCTATAAAACAGTACAGCAACCTGTTATCTGGCTGGATTCACCAGATGGAAGCGCTACCAACGTATTGTCGAGGATGGGTATGGCGCATGATTGGATTGGTCAGCGCATAAGACTGATAGATGACCGTACAATCGCTCATGAATTAGGATATCGTTTTAGTAATGAAGATAAGGATGGAGGTTCTTTTGGGAATGGAGAAAAAGGACTCCGCCGGTTGAATATCGATAACATGCGCGGGGTGGTGGAGGGTAGGGTTAAAGGATATGACATCG
>CAYVXJ010000026.1:0-4409 GCA_964454815.1 uncultured Candidatus Cloacimonadota bacterium
ATGGCGATTCCCAAAAAACCAAAGGCTCCTGAATCTCTTGATGATGTTATCATGAGCGGCAAAGCGACCCAGATTGATCTGGCAAGTGTGGCTGCAGCCCCAACCGAAAAGAAAAAAGTGGGAAGAAAAAAGCTGGAACCAAGCAAAACAGTGGGGTTCAGGCTACCTCTGAGACTTATCGAACTGATTGTGGCGAACGCCGAAGAGAAGACGGCGGGCAATCAGAGCGCCTTTATCATAAAGGTTCTGGAAGGGAAGGAGAAGCTTGAGGAGATCGGCTGATATCAGATAGATTCAAATCAATATAATTATTTTAGAAATATATCGATTTATATTGAAATAATTCGATATATTTTATTACTTTTCAAAACGGGCAGGCAAGGCCTTCGCAGCGCCTGACGCCGCTTCCGGCAGCGGGCAGCTGAATATGACCTGAAACTGAACCATCTCCTGCGGGAAGCTCTAGAAGCCTGGAAGGAGAAACAAGGCAGCAGCAGATTTGACTGCCTTCAGTTCGTAATATCACCCACGCTAATCCTCGTAATATTACCCACATTCGGGAAATAGTACTTTTGCGGCGGCACGTTCCATTGTAAATAGGTAAAGGCAATCTGTCTGAATGGGGGAGGGCGTTATGGCGAAAAATCCGAAAAGTGCAGTCAAACAGCTTGATCTGTTCGTCTCGGATATCCTCACATGGTCTCCAAAAGCCGACAGACATTCTCTTGAACATCCGTTCTTTTCCCTGTCAAAAAGAAAAGACGTCAGAATCCGCAACTATGAAAGCCCAGACGGATCAGTAAAAATTGAAGTGACTCCAAGCGTGAAAGGTTTAGCGACGATCTGGGACAAGGACGTCATTATCTACGCGGTATCGGTACTGCGGGATGCATTAAACAACGGCGAAACACTGGACAGGAACAAGCCGATCAACATCACTGCCTACAATCTCCTTTTAAGCACCAACCGAGGCAGCGGCGGCAAGAGTTATGACGACCTCGAACTTGCCCTGGACCGGCTCAAAGGAACGGTCATCAAAACAAATATTCCAACCGGCGGCACCCAGAAAACCGAAGGCTTCGGATTGATAGAAAAGTACAAGATCGTACGTGAATCGAACACCAACAGGATGATTGGTGTCGAGCTGGTTCTGAGTGACTGGCTCTGGGATGCGGCCGTTGCCGGCGACAAGGATTTACTGACCATAAATCGCGAATATTTTGAGCTGACTGGCGGCCTGGAACGTCGTTTATACGAGATGTCCAGAAAACACTGCGGCCTGCAAAAAAAGTGGGAAATAGGTCTCCAGAAGCTGCATAAAAAAAGCGGCTCCACATCGTCAATAAGGGAGTTCCGCCGCATGATTCGCGAGATCGTTAATCGCGATGCGTTACCTGATTATTTTGTTTCTTTCGATGCGGAAAAGGATATCTTGACGGTACGAAACAGGATAGCAGCGGAAATCGCACTTTCGTTAAACGGAGGTGAAAACCAAAGCTGACCGGTGACAGTCCGATTCGTAATATCACACACGGGGAGATGCATTTTAATGTTCAGAACCGAGATAAAAAACACGATTCCTGGACATGCTTCTAATATTCCAGTCAGCATGGCTCGATTCGTAATATTGCCCACATATGCTATTTTGTTTTGTATTTCAGCCGCTTTGCAACTTTTAAAGTATTTTGTCGGTACATAGTTAAAGGACCGGATTAACAACACTGGCCATATCGTAATATTACCCACAATTCAAGTTTTAATCGAAATATCAGTAGGTTACATGACAAAGCCAACGTCACCATATTATTTGCCTGGGCGGACATTATCGTAATATTACCCACGGCTTGCAGCGTATACACAAATCCGGCGCCCTTCACGGGGCAGACTGTGGACAACATGTTGAAGTGTTCGTAATATTACCCACTTACCTATCGTAATATCAAACACGCTCACTTCGTAACAATGCACACGCAATCTCGTAATATCGCCCACAAAATAACCTGTAAAACCGCCATGGGCTTATCTTTGCAGACCGTGTAAAAGGTTTTAAATATAGATTTAACAAAAGTATTAACGGGATTACCCATGTGGATAAACCCTGTATTTCACAAGGCTCCCGCAAAATCCGATTGCCGGGTTAAGTCGATCGAGCTTGAAATCTCAGATTCTCCTCTAAACGCCACATTTCGATTCTGAAGGATTAAGGATTGCAAACTGAAAACTGGGGATATTACGAACCAAGATGAAATGACCATCACAAAAAAGAATGGACGCTCGATATCGGCCATATTTTCAACAACTGCTAAAGACTATCCCGGCGATGATCGACAGGGGCCGCCATTTTCGTTCTGAGCGGGTTTTTCGGCTCCAGTCCTTTACCGACTATTCAGAGAAAAGAAAATACTTCCAGAAAGCAATTTAAAGCCTTCTTTTTAATTGTCACACAATCCTGTTACACGGTAACTTTTCGTAAAGGGAAGTCATGGGCAAAACTAACACGGAAAGACAGAACGAATACCGGCAACGAAACATCCGTGACGTGGAAGCTACCAAAAGCAGGTTGTCCATCGTCATCAGTGATCACGCAATGCTGGCCCTGCGACGGCTGGCGAAACATAACGGCTGTACCCAGGTTGCCTTGCTTGAACGTCTGCTGCTTGAAGAACAGCGAAAAACAATTGACGGGATGACAGACAAGGAAGCTATCGCCTTCCATGATTCCGTTACCGTGTAACGATTTCTGAGGCAGTCTGATGCGTAACCTAACGATGAAGGATATTGTCGAGGCGCAAAACAAACGCCGTAAAGGGGAACCTTACCCGATGGCGGAGACGATGGAAGAAATTGATTACCTGATTGCAAGGGTCCGAGCCCTGGAACATGATCTTTCCACGGTCCACACGGATCAGGTCACGGAACAATACCAAGCTTCAACGGCCAGGCTGGAAGGTAAAAAATAAACCTGAAGAAAAGGAATAGGACCTTAAAAACGCTTACTGTCTAAACCAGGTAAATTTTTTTATCCTGTTGTATTAGAAAATTTTGCTTGATAATTATTTAAAAATGGAATTTCTTACAAAAACAAAACTCCTGTTCGAGGAAAAACGAAGAAACGTGAAACTCCTTTTCGGCGTCCCGGCCGCCAGCGAAGATCTCCGTTTTTCGGAAGGGTCCAGCAGGAAGAATGTCTACTTCAAACCAGACAGCCTGTTTGCCCTGGAGTTGTGGATAGCCAACGACCACGGAACAGTAATCTGGATGGTTTACGTATTAAGAACCGTATGGCCTGGAGAAACGGCAAACAGAGTGCCACAGGTTGAACCCGGAGCCGAGATCCTGTTGCATGCACGGGGGAAGGGGAGGGTAAGGAAGGTTCTTCACTGGCTGAACCATCTTCACGATGAAATAGAAGACCTGTCGGGGTTGTCTCCCGAGTATTTCCAGGCGGCCCACTACAGCCTGAAAAATGGTCTGGAACCCCGGTCTCCGCGTGAACCGTTCGGACCGGTTCTTGACTATATCAAGGACAGGGCGCAATGAAAATCAACGCGCGACCGTTGAGTGTCATGCTTGTGGTTTTCCTTCTCCTCACGACTGTCGAGGCGGTCAGATCCAATACAGATCGCCGGTACTGGCTCAATCTTTCCCGAAGCGAACCAATAGGGCTTTACGTTGTCACGCCGTTACACGGTAACCTGAAACGGGGAGAAACCATTCTGATGAGATGTCCCGAAGGCTTTGAAAAGTATCTATACGGAAGGAAATGGCTGCCGGAAGGCTGGCCGCTGTTCAAGACCGTCGGCGCTGTTCCCGGAGACACATTCTGTGTTTCACACGAGGAATTTGCAGTTCAGGACAAGACGCTGGGACCAGTCTATGCCACCGACAGCAAGGGTTTCCCGCTGCCTGTGCTCAGAGGTTGCCGGACAGTCCACGAAAATCATTTCCTGCCGGTTGCCACCGGCCTTAAAAGCTCCTTCGACGGGCGTTATTTCGGAGCCGTTTCCGTCTCGCTTGTCATCGGAACAGCTCAGCCGGTTCTGACGTTTCAGTAGCAGGGAAGGGGGAGAATAATGTGATCGGAAGCCTGCTTTTAATTGCCTCGCTGTGCACCCAGTGCGGCCCTTCCGTGGAGCCGTCAACCACGAAGGCGATCATTCAGGTCGAGAGCGGGGGAAACCCTTACGCCATCGGTGACAATACCCTGAAAAAAAGTTTCTTTCCGAAATCCAAGAAAGAAGCGGTCCTGCTTGCGGAGTATCTGCTCTCCCAGGGCCACAACCTCGACATGGGGCTGATGCAGGTCAACAGCTGCCACCTGAAGACAGGAAGATTTCCCCTGGATGACTTATTCGATCCGTGCCGAAACATCGCCATCGGTACAGGCATCCTGTCAGATTTTTACCGCA
>CAYVXJ010000027.1:0-4356 GCA_964454815.1 uncultured Candidatus Cloacimonadota bacterium
ATCAGGGTCCATAGAGGACTTGCACCTCCAAGTCACTGCCTGACCACCACAGTCAGACAGACGGCGCTTTCGCGCCACGCGCCCTGCCGGGCGCACACGTGTCGCGGCGTGACCTGCGCGGCGGTGTTTGCCGCGCCAGTGTCTACGCCGCTGTTGGGCGTCATGTCACTTCCAGTGTTGCTAGAATCTGGTCAACAACCGAATCCTCTTGCCCGCGTTGTTCTAGTTCGGTGGTGTAGGTCACAAGCACAACAGTATGACTGTTCCGCAGCCACCACTCCCGGCTGTAAAATTCATCGTCGGAGTAATGAAGGTAAAACCCAGTGAGTTTCCCAAGACTTACTTCTTTCAGTTTTGCTCCAGCTTTCACATGCTTTTCGGCGAATTCCAGAAGGTCCTCGTCGGTAGCTGGTCCCTCTTCGTTTCTGGCGGCACTGATTTGAAGTGCCCCAACCTCTGGGTTCGCGGTGATTGTCGCACAGACATTATCTCTCTCCGCATTCCACCCCTTCGGAATCTGCACGGACCACCAACTCGTCTTAAAGGTTTTCATTTCTTCCTTTTCTCCGCACAACGGGCCGGGAAATCACCCGGCTTCATCGGGTGCATTTACCTGGTTATGTGAGGTTTTATGATATTGCCACCATTACGAAAAACAGTAAAAATTAAATTCTGGTCGCTCAGAATGGAACTCGGCGCAGGGCTTGGAGTTATTTTTGACGTAGATACCAAAGTTGAACGTGAAGTATATCGCGTGAAAACTCCTGATGGTTGGAAATGGCAAGTCAAGGCACTGCGGGCGATTTCCATGTATGATCCAACCGCTGAAACAGACCAAGAAATATTTGACGAATACGGCAGTGAGTTGGAAGTTGAATACGCATAACGGGGCCGGGCTTGACCTGCCGGGCAGATTTTCCGCCCGGTCATGGTCTGAGCACGTGGTTAGGACTCAACTATTTTTTTGTAAACTGATTTGTATTTTGTCGGGACGGAATCTTCATCAAGAAGTTTTACCAAATCTTTGAAATTGGTCTTGCAACTGGAGTAACTTTTTATCCTGTTCGCAACAATAGTATTGGATGCAGGAAGCTCAAACATGATAGCTACTTCACTCGGTGAAAAATTTACAATCATTTTCTCGTAATAGGGATACGCTGCGTTAGAAATTCCGTACCTATTGCCTACAGCACATGTCACAACTGTTGCAACGAACTCACTTTTAACGGTTTCTGGTATTTCCCCTTGGCTTGTAAGCTGTAACAGCCTTTCTGCAAAGGCTGGTTCGTTGTAAAAATTATCAAACGCTTGATGAACGCTCATAAGCTTCTTAGCTGCGTTTGATATTAGGTGGTGCCTGTCCGCTTCACCGAGTAAACCTAATAGCCCAAGCTTTTCAAAAAATTGAAGTGAAGCTTTATATCTCTTTTCATCTCCTTTAGCTTGATATTCTGAGTGCTTATCAATAAGGTCTGATTTGATTTTAGGGCTGAACTCTGAAGCGAATTCTTTCGATATTGCTAGGCTGTTAACTCTGGATTCCTCTGACGCGTCTGGGTCACAAAAAACGCCATGTAGCGTTCCAAATAACAGTTCTCTTTGAGCATCAAAAGTATTTTCAAGCCGCTCAACCCATTTGTTTTTTTGTTCAGCAGTGAACTTAGCCGCTTTTAACACTTGAATGAATTTCTGAATATCTACACCGACCGGATGATCCGTTGTAGACAAAGCATATTTCCCGCAGCGACTAATAAAACTGATGAGTTCGTTCTCGTCGATATTGCCGACTACAGGATGCGCAGCTGAGAAATTATTGCGGATGTCCCTGCACTGGTCTAAATAAAAATAACCCTCTTCTGTTATTAGGTTAAGCTTGAGGCACAGTGAGAGAAGATCAGCGTCCTTCATGTCAAGGAGGGCCGCATCGTCAAATTTCTTGTTTGTAATTTGTTCGACTACATTTAATCCGAATTTCTTAACTTTATTCCTGAGCTCGATTATTGCTGCATTCCAAATGTAATTAATGGCACTGTCGAAAAGCCCCGAACTAACGGCAACGCACATCCGTACCAATCCTTCACTTCTGAGCGCGGGTGGGATTTTTTTCAACAAACGTGGCAAGTTTGTCCAGGCAAATTCGATTTCTTCGTCGCTTGCCAAAACGTCTCGTGGGATACCGAGTGCGTCGGTTACTTCTTTCAGCAATTTTGAGGATTTTCCTACAATCGCAGGAAGATGCACATCCGTCATGAATCTCTCCTTCATATCTTATTGGACTAACGGCGTGGGAGCTGACCGGCTCGGTTTTATTAAGAGCCGGTCCTGCTTCCTTGTTGGACCCCGCCTCATTCATGCTAGAGCACTAATTTTGTCAAGCAATGCCTTCCTAATGTTTTGAAGCACTGCTACCAATTCCACCGGACTGAAACAAAATCTGTAAACATCAACTCCAAGATTCCGTCTTATTATCTCCAGGTATCCAGGATCTTGAATGTTTTGCATTTCAGTTTTTCTTGAAAGTTCTTCAAGTTGTGCAACTCCGAGGCGGAGTCTGTATGCGTTTATGAATTCAAGTCTAGGGTCATCTATGTGAAGAATTTGGCCATGGACATCTATGTACCTTCCCCCTATAGCCCGATATTCAGGAACGGTATCACCCGCTGTCATTCCTCCGTCTGAGTTGTAGCCATACAACTCCATTCGTGCCCAGTGCTCCAATTCTTGATTTTGAACTTTTTGAGCAAGCTGAAGTGCGCGGGGTAATAGCTCGGCGAGAGGTTTAACAGGGCCATGCTCATGGAACCAAGCAAGCATCTCCTTCTTTGATCCTGGAAATGTTGCGTCGGGTGATCTTCCGCTGAACCGCCGGTATATCTCGGTGACGGTGCAAACAACACCGCACAGTACCGTCCACGGCTCATAATTTCCGCTGGGGTCTCGGATCCATAATACGGCCAATACTACAGTGGCGGTTAAAGCAGCGAATTCAAAAACTACCAACACAAACTCCTCCTTATTTCTGGTCCAACGGAGCCCCGGGGTGACCGGTGCCCGTAGGGCATCCTGGTCTATCCCGATGGTTCGCCCGCGTGCGGGCGGAACATCGAACCGGTCACCCCGGGGCTCCGTTCCTCCGGCCGCAGGCCGGGGGAACGTGGCCGGGGCGCACCGGCGGAGCGTAGCGGAGACCGTGTGCCGCCGCGTGGTTAAGCGTTGATTTTTAATTTCGGCCGGACGCTCCACAACCAGATAGAAAGTCCCACGAAGACAGCTAAAGCTATTATGAAGACAATAGAATCGTTTGAGTCGAGTAATATGCTAGGGTGCTGTTTCGTCATGATTTTAATAATATCAATCAATAATCCACCACTCCATACCAGAGTCATTCCGGCACAAGGCAAGAACACAAACAACCACCCGATGAAAGTCGGCCGAAAGAATTGCAATATGCAAATAATCGCAGGAACGGCGTAAAGTGCAGCCGCGCCGTATTGGGAGCCTATTAGCGCAATCAGCAGGAGCGGCAATGCAAGGAGCAAGTACGCAGCGCTCCGCTCACCTGGTGCAAGAATATGGTTTATGATTTCTTTGATCATTCTTTCCCGCTTATTGTGGTGCCCGGTTCACCCGCTTCGTCCGGTCGGTAATCCGGGCGGGTGGCGTGCAACCGGTTGGTTATGCATTTCTACTGGCTTTCCCAGGGATAGGGTCAACATGTTCAAGCGTTTTTGAATTACGGTTGTATGCGAGCAGGACAGTCTGTCTACGAATCCGCATTTGAGCAGGATTTTCGGCGGCCTGATTGTCCGTACAACTTTCATGGTATGCGTGAAGATAATTCAAAAACAACTCTATTCTTTCTTTATATTCCGCTTCTGATATTTCTTCTTCCACTAGTAACTTGAACTGTAATCCTTCATTTCCTTCAGCATATATTGAGAAGCCGCGAGAATATCTATCTTCAGACCTCTTGCCAGTTGTTCCTATTGTCACGAACTTCGTTCCTTCGGAAGAAAAGAACCGCTTATAGAGGGTATTTATGCCTTTCTTAAGGAGTGCATAGTGGTCTTTGCCCATTTCTTTGAGAAAGCCGTCGAAGTACCCCTTGCTGATGAATACAATGACAGCCGTCGGCAGCAGCCACTCTACACCGGCATATGGGCCGTCAGGTTCGCGTGGTTCAAACTGAAGGCTTAAATCTGGTGTCAATACTACTTCAGAGAAATCGCTGAAGGTGTCTTCCGGGATCGTGTTCCAGTGGAATACTCCAATATGAGGCTTCACGATATTTCCTCCATCATTGCACCGGGTAGGAGGGGAGCCTCTCGGCTCCCGACCCCCCTAAGAACCGGACTT
>CAYVXJ010000028.1:0-4090 GCA_964454815.1 uncultured Candidatus Cloacimonadota bacterium
AATTGGCAAGCGGTGTTTTTTTGGAATTGGCCGGGCCTGCGGAGTTCTCAAAATTGCGGCATTCGTTGCACACCTTGCCAATCGCGTGATTGGCCGGGCGTTAGGTTGCTGCCGTAGAAGCTAGAAGCGGAAGAGTAGCCGGTTTTGGAGTGAATGGGTGTACCGGCTCACCGTTGCGCCGGTGGGGAGAAGCGGCGGAGTTCGGAATTACATTTCGGCGCAACCGTAAGCCGGGCTGGTTGCATCGCGGTGAAAAGGCACAGCGCCGGTTGATGGGTTGGCACAAGCTCGCTGCCGGGGTTAAAATTGGGCATCAGTTGTCAGCGGTCAGGCGCAGTGCCGGTTGAGGCCGGCGCCGGTCGGTGGCGGGCCATCGGCATACATTCTATCAAAACCAACAATCGGGTGGGCGGTTTGGTCACGCCGCAGGGCATCGGGCGCGGCGGGCAACCGTCATTAGTTGGCAGCAAAGGGCAACCTAACAAGCCAATTAACGCGAATTGGCAAGCGGCGTTTTTGTTGGGTTGGTTGGGCCTGCGGAAATTCAAAATAGGGTAGTGGCGCAAAAGTAAGTGATGAGTAAAATGGAGAGATGATCCAAGAAATAATAACTTATCGTTGTCGGGTTTGTGATAGTCCCAATATCGTCAAAAATGGCACCAATCGCTATGGTCAGCCGCAGTACTGGTGCAAAGCCTGTGGGGCGCGGCGGGTGCTGAAGCCCAAACGTCCAAGCTTGGCTAAAAAAAAGCCATCAGCCTGAAGGTTTACCAGGAACGCAGTAGTATGCGGGGTCTTGAACGCGCTTTGGGGTTGAGCCGTCAGACCTTTAGCCGCTGGCTGGTGGAGTATATTCTAGCGCTACCCCCCCTTTCGCCAGTCGATCTTGCCCGCGCAAGGCGATGAAGTGCTGGAACTGGATGAATTGTGGTCTTTTGTCCGGCACAAAGGTCAAAAACGTTGGCTCTGGATAGCGCTAAGTCGGCGAACACGCCAGATTGTGGCCTTTGTCATTGGTGACCGTAGTGCGGAGAGTTGTCGTAAACTCTGAGTTTATTGAATTGTATGTTGAGTATCTTGACCGAATACCTTGATTTAAACCAATTAGATAACTCTACAAGAAGTGGGCTTTTCTTACGCTTCCCTAATACAATATCTTCGGTTTCTCTATGAACATCACCATCAAGTAAGAAGCCCATTCGATTGCCTTATTTTTGTATTCGCCCAACGACCCGCATTTCAGCAGCGGCCAAATGATGCCCAATCAACACTTTACCGAAAGTGCCAAAACGCATCCATTAAAAACCCCGCTTGGCCGTCCGCTGCAAATGCTTGTTAGGCGCGGCCCACAACTAAAACCACGGTTGATTTTCAAAACCGCCCCCACACATTCTTACTCAGCAAACATTTCACCTAATGTCAACAATATCGCCTGCTGAGTTTTCTTATCTATTCTCCCCACCTTCTTCACCAACCGTTTTTTATCAACCGTCCTGAGTTGATCCAGAACGACCTGCCCACTTTTGCCCTCAAACTCACACGAAACACGGCTGGGATAACTCCTCCCCTTTGTCGTCATCGGCGCAATAATGACCGTAGCGATATGACGATTCATTTCATCGGGTGAAACAATCAAGCAAGGCCGCGTTTTCTTGATTTCGCTCCCAATTGTCGGATCGAGATTGACCAAATAGACCTCAAATCGTTTGACTACCATTCCCACTCGCTTGCTTCCCATTCGGTCAAAGTTAAGGATTCTTCATCCAGCAACTGATCATCCCCGGCTTCGGCCATCGTCTTGAAATATTCCTCCCACTGTCGTCGAGGTTGGTGGGGAGAACGAACAACCAACTGATCGGGTAAGACTTCCAACTCAACCTCTTCCGTAAAACCAAGTTGTTCAAGAATAGCCTTGGGAATACGGATACCTTGTGAATTTCCAATTTGAATGATTCGAGTTTTTACTGTCATAATACACCTCACTTGATAATTACATTGTAATTACAGGATGAGATTCAGTCAAAAAACTCGATAACTTTTATTGTAAAAAAAACGGTTGCCAAGTAGAAAATTTCAACAAGCGCCTAACGATCGCATTTCAGTGGCGGCCAAATGACCTTTGATTAACAGCTTGCCGAAAGTGCCAAAACCGCATTTAACAAAAACCGAGCTTGGGCCGTCCGCTGCAAATGCTTGTTAGGTTTTTCCCTGTCTTAACCTTTTTCCTTATACTCGACCCCATTAATTCCCTTGAAATCCTCATCCTGAGTCCATAAGATAGCGTTATACGACCTCGCCGTTGCCAAAATCAAACTATCCGCCATTGGCAGCTTCAAATCAATCGATATTTGGGCTGCACTTAATGCCAATGTCGTATCAAGTTCAATTACCCGCCCCTGTTCCATAATCGCCACCCCTTGCAACGCTGCTCCTTCACCCCGTTGCTGAACGATTCGCTTGAACACCTCGTAAATACTGATGACCGGCACGATTAATTCATCAGTCGTCTCAATCGCCCTGGCGAAAAAATCAGCGTTTGTTCCATCTGCAAAATATTCAAGCCACCCGGATGAGTCAACAACGTTCATACCCGATCTGCCTCACGTTCAACCGTAGTATCAATTCCTTTGAGAAAACCCCGCATAGATTGAACAGGTTTTATCGGAATGAGTTCAATTCGATTCTCGTAAAGAATAGCCTGAACTTTTTGACCGGGTTGAAGTTCCAGAGACTTACGAATAGCTTGCGGAATAACGACCTGAAATTTCGGAGACACTGTAATTGTATACATACGCACCTCACAACGATAAGATATTTGTAATACGAATATTATATCCTCATCGAGTCGTTATCGCAATCAAAAAACAGCCAATATGATTCGAACGCTCTTATCCACGGAGAATGAAAAACCTAACGACCGGCCAATCACGCGATTGGCAAGGTGTGCAACGAATGCCACAATTCTGAGAACTCAGCAGGCCCTGTCAAATGCCGCCTGGGTGTATACCACCGGTAGTCGGCCGGACTTTACCAGGCAAGCCGACCAGCGGTAGTTGCCGTGGGTGAGGGTGGCGGTCAGTAGAAATCAGTTCACAGGGTCAGCCGGCGAGGCTGAGGGATCGCCGGAGACCTCCTTGCGCCGACTGAGTTGGCGGTAACTTTGGCCGCGGATGACCAGGGTGTGGCAATGATGAGTGAGGCGATCGAGGGCGGCGCTGGCCAGCAGGTCGTTGCCAAAGACCTCGGCCCACTCCTCGAAGGCGCGATTGCTGGTGATGATCAGGGAGCCGGTCTCGTACCGGTGGGCAATGATGTCGTACAAATCCTGAGCGGCCTGCGGGGTCAGGGATTGCAGGCCAAAGTCATCAAGAATGAGCAGGTCCACGGTCAAGAGTTTGGCCAGGAAGCGGCTGTCAGCACCGCTGGCCCGGGCGGTGTGCAGATCGGTGAGGAGACGTTGGGTGCCCCGGGCGAAGACTTTCAGCTCCCGTTTCAAGGCTTCGATGGCCAGGGCGTTGGCGAGATGACTTTTGCCGACGCCGCTGGGGCCGGTTAATAAGATTTTCGTGGCGCTGGATGAAGGCACAGCTGGCCAGGTCCTGAATGAAGGCGCGATTGACGCCGGGCGCGGCGCCGAAATCGAAACGGGTCAGGGTTTTGGAGGTTTCGCAGCCGGACAGTTTGAGCCGACGAACCAGGCTTTGTTGGGTGCGGCGTTCCAGTTCGTCATCGAGCAGTAGGGCCAGAAACTCGGTGGGGCTGAGGTGACGCTCCAAGGCTTGGGCGGCGCGGGTATCCAGGGTGGCCAGCATGCCGCTGAGTTTGAGTTGGCGCAGTTTGGGCAGCAGGGGGTGGGTCAACATGGGCGACCCTCCGCTTCGGACGGGAAGAATTCGGCGCTGGGACGGGCAAAGGTGAAAGGGCGGGGTGGGGGTAAGGTGGATGGTTCGCCGGGCAGGGGGTCACGGTCCAGGGCGGCATTGAGGATTTCCTTGATGCGCCGGTAACGGACATCGCCAAAGAACAGGGCGATGCTGTCAAGAACGGCGTGAAATGTCCACAGAATAGCGAATTAAAAAGTCCACTTTTT
>CAYVXJ010000029.1:0-3305 GCA_964454815.1 uncultured Candidatus Cloacimonadota bacterium
GGATGGCACGGACAGCCGGGGAAGACATGTCGCCAGCGGAGTCTATTACTGCCGCTTGACCGCCGGGAAAGACAGCGAAACCCGCAAGATGATGCTGATCAAATGATGATGAACTCTATGCAAAACGCATCAGACGCATTCTTTCCGAACAAGGCAAGAACCGCTCCCACAATCTCGCGTGCTCTATACATCATCGCTCTCTCCCTGTCTCTGTGGCTGATATGCATCACCCAAGCCGAGGCTCTGATCCTGACCGTCCGGCAGGATGGAGGCGGGCAATACAGCACTATCCAGTCCGCGATCAATAATGCCCAGAATGGAGATACCGTCCTGGTCTTCCCGGGAAGATACTATGAAAACGTGGACTTTATCGGCAAGTCGATCACCGTTTGTAGCCGCGAAGCGACAACCAATGACAGCACCTATATCAGCAGGACGATCATCGATGGAAATAACAGCGGTAGCTGCGTGGTCTTTCGGAATCAAGAGCAGAATGCCGTGTTGAGGGGTCTTACCCTGGAGCATGGGTCGGGAATAATGTGGACCAACGATCTGACTGCTGGAGGCGGAGTTTGTGTGCGGAACTATTCGGATGTTTCAATAATCAACAGCGTTATCCGCTACAATCGTGCAAGTGAGGGTGCGGGATTATTCTGTTCTAAAAGCTCGATGAATCTATCCGGCATTAGAATACATGATAATATCTCGTTTTCTGTAGGCTCCGGGCTATACATATATTCTCATCCTTCCTTCACTCCTGAGATCGTTTTTGATCCGGTCAACCGCTGTTCGATCTACAACAATTATGGAGTAGCACCTTGTGATATACAGGTCGTGGATGTGCCGGATAGTATTGACATATATCTGGACATGGGATCTGTCCTTGAACCCAGCAACTTCTACATCGGACGACATAATAACTTCCAAAGTACACAAGGCTTCCAGGATATTGTCCACGTAAACAGGGGCTATAGGGTTGAAGCTAACCAAGATATCTACGTCAGCCCGGATGGTAACGATTGCAATAGTGGCTTTTCCCCGGGAGAGGCAATGCGCTCAATAACCCTTGCCGTGCATAAGATCGCCTCCGATAGCTTAAACCCCAAGACAGTCCACGTCCTTCCCGGCATTTATCGGGAAGGGGATCATGACCAGATTTTACCTATTCCGGGGAAATCATACGTTAGCATTCTAGGATCTGGTTCAGCGAATTGTTCTATTTACACAGATAGAGTTTATGATAACATGTATCAAATGATCTACTACACTAACAAACAAACTCGTCAAGTACTCCACGGTTTTACTCTCTTGTGCCCCACTATCCCAGAAAGAAGGTTAGGTCAATTGGGCATAATGTTCTCCTCAGGTGAGATTTCTGATATAGTTATAGAGGATACAAGCTTAGACAAGTTCGGAGTGGCATACGTGTATGGGGATGATTATGTTGTACTTAGATCAATTCAGGTGAGGAATATAACAACGACATCAAGAGTTATCTACGGAGATCGTTTCACAGGCTCCATGATCGACTGTACTTTTGAAAACGTTCGCTCATCGCTGACCAGTGATGATGGCTGGGCAGAGACGTTGTTTGATATGTGGATCGGGGATTCGCTCCGGGTCGAGAACTGCGTGTTCCGCAATTTCTCCGTCCCGGACATCCAGCCGACCATTCACTTCTCCTGCAATGAGTCACCCAATCCCACCCGCAAGGTCTCGATCAGCAATTGCCTCTTCGATAATCTGCGTACGGGAGCAGGATATGCCATAGGCTTTCATCAGAAGGATACCAATCCCTATTACGTGACAAACAACACCTTCATCAATAATGACGCAAGCCTGAGCGCGATCGGGCTAAGCGGGAGCGTGTGGATGCGGAATAATGTCTTTTACGATCCCGATGCGGAGCATGAGCTATACTTACCGGAAACCGCACCCTGGGGATATCGGACTAGGCTATATATGGACAATAACGATCTCCGGGGTGGGCAAAGCTCGATCCACAATCCCTATAGCAATAACCTCGTGTTCTATAGCGAGACCAATACAGATGCCGATCCTGCCTTTGTAAGCCTCGATCCCGAGAACAGGGACTATGCGCACCTATCCCGCTTCTCCCCCTGTATCGATACGGGTACAGCGGATATTACGGGTCTCGGTCTGCCCCCTTATGACCTCGATGGCAGATACCGCGTCTGGAACGGGCGTATAGACATGGGATGCTATGAATACGGTTCGGAACCGTACGTCGGCAATGATGATCCTGTGGTCGTTCCCCCTCCTACAGCCTTTGGACTGTGCAACTATCCCAATCCCTTTAACCCCACGACCACCATCCGCTTTGAGCTCCCGCGGGATGCTCCGGTCAATCTCTGCATCTACAATCTCAAGGGACAGAGAGTCAAGGAACTGGTCGATACCACCCTCCGCATCGGGCAACATCAAGCTCTCTGGGATGGCACGGACAGCCGGGGAAGACATGTCGCCAGCGGAGTCTATTACTGCCGCTTGACCGCCGGGAAAGACAGCGAAACCCGCAAGATGATGCTGATCAAATGATGATGAACTCTATGCAAAACGCATCAGACGCATTCTTTCCGAACAAGGCAAGAACCGCTCCCACAATCTCGCGTGCTCTATACATCATCGCTCTCTCCCTGTCTCTGTGGCTGATATGCATCACCCAAGCCGAGGCTCTGATCCTGACCGTCCGGCAGGATGGAGGCGGGCAATACAGCACTATCCAGTCCGCGATCAATAATGCCCAGAATGGAGATACCGTCCTGGTCTTCCCGGGAAGATACTATGAAAACGTGGACTTTATCGGCAAGTCGATCACCGTTTGTAGCCGCGAAGCGACAACCAATGACAGCACCTATATCAGCAGGACGATCATCGATGGAAATAACAGCGGTAGCTGCGTAATCTTTCGGAATCAAGAGCAAAACGCGGTGCTGAGGGGATTTACGTTGGAGCATGGGTCGGGATTTATATGGTATATAGACACTGACGCAGGCGGAGGTATACTCGCTATTGGCAATTCACACTTCTCAGCAACAAACTGTGTGGTTAGATATAACCGTGCACATTACGGTGCAGGGATTATGTGTTCTAAAAGCTCAATGATGCTCTCGGGGGTCAAGATACACAACAATTTCTCAAATTCCGTTGGCACCGGATTGTATATCTATTCTACTCCCTACTTTGCACCCGAAATCGTGTTCGACCCGATCAACCGCTGCTCTATCTTCAGCAACTATGGAGCGCCACCTTGTGACATTCAGGTCGTGGATGTCTCTGCAAAT
>CAYVXJ010000030.1:0-3227 GCA_964454815.1 uncultured Candidatus Cloacimonadota bacterium
CCCGCCTCATGGATGTCGTCCATCATATCCGTTAACCGCTTTGCCGGAGGGTAGGTGGACCCCAGGGGGACGGTGGACCCCAGGGGGACGCCCATAAAATTATTAAATTCTCGAACAAAGGATAGTCGCATGCCTCGGCGAAAACTGAGGGGCGTCCAATAAGGGCGTCCTTTGAGAATGCCAGAGCCGGATGAAGCGAAAGTTTCAAGTCCGGTTCTTAGGGGGGTCGGGAGCCGAGAGGCTCCCCTCCTACCCGGTGCCGCAAAACTGCTGCATCAATCTACTCACACAAGGAGCAACACAATGACTAATTCCATACGTACCTGCCTCTGGTTCCGTGACGGTCGCGGCCGAAGAGAACCAGCAGGGGTCAACCCTTGACATAGGACATAATTGCGATAGGTTATCCTAAAACTGGGCAGGCCGGAGGGGTCACCCTTGACACGAGACAAAATTGAAAAAGCACCTAAGGCAGAATATGGCAAATTGTCCTATGTCGAGGGTTGACCCCTCCGACTTGCCAGGGTTGACCCCTCCGACTTGCCCCTCCGCCGGTGCGCCTCGGCCACGTTGGACAAAGAAAGGAATCTAAAATGATGAACGAGAAAGCCTTTTGGGAAATTGTATCGCTATTTGATTGGGATGAGACCGGTGACGATGATGCGGTTCTTGAACCAGCTATTGAGTCGCTCTCATCTATGGAAGCCAGCGATATTTTCATGTTCGAGGATATACTCGCCGAGAAGTTGCATGCTCTTGACACAAGGGCGCATTGCAAAGCCTGTTATGATGGTGAACTCGATCCAGACAATGGAGACGATTACATCTCTGCCGATGATTTTCTTTACAGTCGCTGTGTTGTTGTCGCTAATGGCCAAGATTTTTTCTCAAAAGTAATGGTAGATCCTACAAAGATGCCCCAAAATATGGAGTTTGAAGCAATTCTTTCACTCGCGGCAACAGCCTTTGAGCGGAAAACCGAAGAATCTTTTGAGCACATCTCACCAATAAGCTACGAGAGTTTTCGGAACATTGAGGGGTGGAAGCCGAATAGAACAACACGTCCGGGAAAGTATACAGGAGACAACATACCGCCAGGAAATAGACGACCAACATAACCAAGGCCCGAACAAGACATCCATCGGAAGCGCTGGGAAGGACTGGAAGACCCCAGAGGCGTCAGCCTTTGACACGAAACAAAAGTAAAAGAGCGAGTGTCCAATCGGATAGGCGGGGTTTTTTCTCCCCCGCCCTCCACACAACCTGGCATGCGGGTCCGCACCAGGCGGTTCCCAAAGAGTGACGGGCCATAGCCGGTCAGGTGACAACCTCAGTTCTTTGATAAGACGGCAGTAACTGTGATTATCCTGGGGAGCTGAATTCTTATGACGCGCTCCATGCACGTACCCGGTCGGGTTCATTGTGCATCGGAAGCTCATAAAGAATGACATCCCCCTCTTCAAGTTCGGCCCTTCGGCAGGGTAAGTCTTCCCGACTATCTGTTACGATGCCGGGCTTGTTTCCAGCCACCACACTGCCAGGAGTGGTGACGTCCTTGCCTACTATGGCTTCTGCTGACTTCTGCCCCATCACGGCAACCGTTACCGATGGCCGCGCTTTTCTTTACGAAACGCATGTGGAGCAGATCTCCCCGGATAAGAACGTGAACTGTCGCTACACAACCGCGGCATTTACCTTGTCACCTGAACCCATGGGACTTCGTCATGTGGTGCTGACTTGCCCGGTGACCCGGCCTTATATGCCGTTTCTGTCCGTCGGCTCATAGCTTTGCGCTCCGGCTTCCTTCAGACCCCTCCTCGCGGAGACGCCCTTGCCTTCGGCTAGTACTTTTGTTACCCCGTCTCACGACGGTGTTTGGATTCTTCGTACAGGGGACTTGCACCCCATAAGTTCACGCCCATGACGGGCGTACACCACGCCGTTCGACACCGACCGGGCGATAAAGCTGCCCGGACGGGTCAACGGCGCAGCCGTTAGTTTTCGAGGGGAGCTTCTTTATGGATAAAGAGGGTTTATTAAGAAGAATCTTTCTTATATGCCTGAAAATGCTTTTGTTTTTGATTTCCATCACTATCACACAGAGCGGTGGGTATGCTTCAGCTATACCCACTGATGAGTATCAGGAATTGGCGGATCGAATTAAAAAAATTGAGCCTAAATATAGCTTTGATCCCTATGGGCATGAAGGCGCGCACAAATCGTTTGATGTAAATGGTTATTTCAACATATTGAACCGATTAAAAGTAAATCAGGGTTATCTAATAGATTTCGTCTATTGTGCCCTACCCGGGTATGGCAGGCCTTATATTTATAAAAGAGATAAAAATAGTGTGCCTTTCGATGTTAAGACAGCTTGTGCCATTCTTGATGACATTAAATGGAATCCTGATGCGGTAGAGCAAATGACTACAAGCTATATGCGAGCTGTAGACGTCGATGGCAGTTCGGCATCCTTAATTCAATTTATCATCTTGTACTTGACTGGTGATCAATTTTTCTTGTTTGATCATGCAAGATACCATGATGACGTGCTTATATTTTCTAAATCAAAAATGGATCAAATTTTGAATTCAAAGTGTCCTTTCCATATTGAAGCACTGCCCGATAAAATTAAAGTGGAAGCTAGGAAAATTGATGTAATTCCTACTTTTGAAGAAAGCAAAGAACACGACATGCAACATATTACAGTGAAGGTGGTTACCTTTTCGTTGTGGAAAGGATTTCAGCGAAGATCATTTGTATTTAACAAAGATATGCATTTTTACCTAGTGCGCACAACAACTGATACGATAGTGCCATACGATATAGGAGTGCGATTCTAGATTCTATATAAACGCTGGACAATAAAGACTCTACACATGTCATGCTACAAAGGCAAAACTGAAGAAAGATGCCCTAACAAGCGTAACAGCGGCCATGCCGCTGTACTCTCAGGCGTTGTAAGGAAGACAGTGGGTAAATAACCTTTAAGGAACTGTAAATAAAGGCTGCGTACTCTTTGATGTGCAAAATATAGCGTGGTGCCTTTTTGGCAAAAACAAGCTCGTGAGGAAACGGCATTGGAAAAGTTCATTGTATTGTTTGTCATTCTCATTCTGACCGCTATTTTTGGAGGTGCGCTCGCGAGATTCTTCCAGCGTCCAGATATTGCCGACCTGATCGGTAACAGTATCATGGGGATTATTGGCTCGATTATACTATTTGTT
>CAYVXJ010000031.1:0-3128 GCA_964454815.1 uncultured Candidatus Cloacimonadota bacterium
ACCAACCTTGTCTGCATAATCATCCAAATCCGCTAATGGAAAATCTGGGATAAATGCTGGGTGGAACGGCTGCCAATCAGGCCTCGTGGTTTTGCCAACCCCAATGCTGGTTCACCGCTCCAGCCAGTTTCTATGTGAAGATCTTCTCCGGCATGAATGCGACCTGGTCCCGCATGATGTAGTACGCCGCTCGTGCCAACTTGTGCGTCAGGGCAGCATGCGCGACCATGAAGTTGCTCTTTCTCAATTTGCGGTTGTAATAGGCCCGGGCCTTGTCGTCGAAGCGTCTGGCAAGTTCGGCCGCCTCCGAGAAGGCCCAGGAGAGATACTTGTTGCCGTTCTTCTTGTTCCCTTTTCCTTTGGATTTGCCGTTACTGGACCATTGTGATGAGACGACCCGACAGTACGAGGCATAGTTGCCTACCTTTTCGAAGCGCGCCACCGAAAAGGCGGAGGGGTCAACCCTTGACATAGGACAATTTTGATAAGAGGTGAGAACCCAACAGGTTTACGACCCGCCCGAAAAAGCTGACGGGTCAAAACCATGCCCGTTTTAATTTTATATCGAGGAAGGAGTTTGGTGCCTATGGCGGGTCCTGATGATATCATCCATTGCGGACTGTATTGCGGTCGCTGCTTCATACGCAGAGATGATATAGCCGACCAGGCGCAATGTCTTCTGAATAAATTCCGGGAAGTGCGTTTTTAGAAAGGGGCCAAGGGACTGGCCGAGCTCAATCTGGATGAGATGGCGGCGTTTGCAAAACAGGCGGACTGCTTCGAAGCATTGCAGGCATGGGACGCAATGCGCTGCTCCAGCTCCTGCCGCGAGGGGGGCGGGTCGTCCTCGTGTGCCATTCGCGCGTGCTGCGAGGAGAAGGAGACCGCAGGGTGCTGGGAATGCGACGCAATGGAAAATTGCGTGATCCTTGGCGCCCTCAAACCGGCTAACGGAGAGGTCAATTTGAGAAATATCCGGCGTATACGTGTAAGACCCCAAAGGGGTCACCCTTGAAAATAGAAAATCAAAATCTGATGCGCAATCTCAACCACAAAATAGAAAGGCGAAACGATAGGGGTCGCGACCCCGGAAAACCTATAAACAAATCAACAACATCCCCGGAAGACCACGTAACACTTTTGCCTTCGCCGCCGGGGGTGCCGTCGCCGCAGGTGGATGTTGAGGACCCCATTCTGGCCGGAGTCCAGATAAATCCAACGGCAAATTCGTCTCGCGGCTGATGCGCATTCGCTCATCTGCGGGATAGTCGAGCGAATCCGGGCTGCCATGGCTTCCGGCGGCAAATAGAGTTGGAGCTAGTCCTCGACGAACTCAACGAGAGGCTTGTGATGTTGTCGTCGTTTTCTGAGTGACTTCTTCTGGCGCTCATCCGCTATCTTTTGGGTGACGTAGTACCGGAAACGGAAACGTCAGCAGAATCAGGGGACGGCGGCGGGGTCAACCCTTGACATGGGACATAATTGCGATTGTTTATCCTAAAACTGGGAAAGATGGAGGGGTCACCCTTGAAACGAGACAAAATTGAAAATGCACCTATGCAGAATAAGGAAAAATGTCCCATGTCGAGGGTTGACCCCTCCGGTTTGCCCTGTCGAGGGTTGACCCCTCCGGTTTGCCCTAGACCTGAAACAACCAACTGGACACGGCCTGGAACCGAAGGTTTTCTGGTCCGCGAAATGCGGAAGGGGCTGTTGAACATCCCCTACTTCGACAATAGCCTTGATCCTGATGGGTGACTGATGCAGCAAAGGCTGACATCAAAACATGAATGAAATAACGGCAATGGTAACGATGCCGATGACTGAAAACGACAAGGCTTGAAAAACCTCATTTTCTTGCATGGGGAACGTTTTTGCTCTTGACGGACAGCCTTTTAATGGGCGACCCCTTAGCTCTCCTCTGATTTCAATACATTTAGGAGGTTATATGAAGCAACTTATAAATCTGGCAATAGTGTTAATAGTCATCCAGCAGCCTGTCGTTGTTTTAGCAAGCGAGTCCAGCAAGCCTTTAAGAAAAGAAATACATAATAATTTTTCAGGCAGTACTGCATCAACATTTGTTGAGGATGTGTATTCGCTATTGCCATTAGACATGAAGGAGTATTTAAAGCAAGATTACAAGTCTCTAGAAACAGCATCAAGAATTAATATAAGACATAATTATTGGAATAAAGGTATCGTTAGTAAAGAGCATTTCATAAATATTTGCAAAAACATAAAAGTTACCACATCATCTCAACTTGCTAAGGAATTAGGAGCTACTGTCGAAAACGTATTTGAAGTGGCAATGAGTCTCGAGAAGGATAACCCATTCGCCAATGGTCTACAGAATAATATAAGATATATTACTGATATTAGTAACTATTTTAATTATGAGATAAATTACTTGGGATATAACAAACAAAGCATCGATTATTTAGTGGAAAGACTATATTTGTTGAAAAAACAAGAAAATAAATTAGCAATATTTCCAGATATTATAACATTGACTGCTGATATATGGGGTGCAATATGGGTCGCTAACGGCAACAAGCCTATCATTGAAGCAAGAACAATAGTTAGAGAGCCAGGTTTTCTGGAGGTGTCCTCGAATAATAACAATACAACAACAATTAGCAATACCTTAAATAAGGAAAAATCACCGAAGAATAATAGTGAGCAATCCTACACTAACGATCAAAGAAGTGCTCGGTTGGAAAGGCTAGAAAGAATAAGAAGAATTAATATGCTACGAGCAATTGAAAGGGATAGCATCAGATTCAGTCCATCTGGAAACATGAGATAAATACGAAGCCTGCTGGTAAATTTGAGGGGAGGCCAGCGGGACTGAGAGGTGGCCCCGGTTAGTAGGACAGGTTGGCGGCGGAAATAAGGTGGATAGCCGGTTGTAGTCATGCCGCCAGTGAGAGAGTCCGGCCGGCGTAGCCAGGCCGAGATTTTTGCCAATATGCCTCATACGGGGTCCGGTCGTCCAGTTTTGAGTGTGGTCGCCGCGTGTTGTAGAAATCGATCCAACATTTCAATCCCCGGCGAACTTCGCTGCCGGTCTCCCCAAGTTTGACACCTTAGACCACAAAAACATCGATAAAACAATAAGATAATTT
>CAYVXJ010000032.1:0-2852 GCA_964454815.1 uncultured Candidatus Cloacimonadota bacterium
CCATTAGACCACATCAGGACATTACAGGCAATGCAGCTAATGGAAAATCTGGGATGAATTTAGCTGGGGGGGGTAAATCCAGTTGTCAATAATACTGGAATTTTTGGATTTGGTACAAGTATAGCCTCCATGGGTACAAGCAGTGCAACAGCTAATAATTACGCCCTGCTAGCCGATACGGGCCTGAATATGCTTTCGGGTAGTGTTGGAAATTTCGCAGCAAATGAAGCACTATTTGCTAAAGCAAATGCACTTACTACAAATTATCACGTCCTTAAGACAACATGCGGAGAAGGCATTCCATCTTTTAGGGGTCCATCAACATTTGCAAATTCAATTAACGTACTTGGGTTGACCTCAAATGCTGCCAGTGTCTACAAATCTGCATATAAGCCTGACTCCGTGGCGCCACATACAGAAAACAGCACCGAGTAGCGTCTAACCTATCGAAGTTCTTTGATAATTATGCTACTGTACCAGCCATCAAAATCTCATCCGGCAGGTGAAATGACATGAGGCGTTTTAAGATTGAGCAGTCCGACGAGGAGTTCTACACATCCCATTCCGGTGTTTCTCTGATTGGCCTTACCCTGAACTGTTTTACATCCATTCCCGCGACCCTGGCGGAGGTCGCCCCCACAAACGACCAGATATCCCACGCCGATGTCATCAGGAGCTACTGCGGCCTTCTTGCCCAAGCCAAGAGTGATTTTGTGGCCATCGAACAGTTTCGCGGTGACGACTTTTTCCGCGAATCTCTCGGCAACAAACAGGTCCCTTCCGAGGGAACCATGCGCCAGCGGATGGACGAGCACGCCGGGGCGTTTCTTCCTGTTCTCTCCTGGGCCTCCATCGAGCTGTTGCGGAAGATAAAGGCGCCGCTTACCGCCATCGAGACCGGCCACGTCACCGTGGACATCGACAGTTTTGCCATGGACAACTCGGACAGCAAGAAAGAGAACGTCTCCCACACCTACCGTCAGTTTGACGGGTTCCTGTTCCTTCCCGCCTATATCGGACCGGAAGGATGGATGGTCAATGGCCGGCTTTTACCCGGCTCTCAGCATCCTCAAAAAGAGTTTCTTTCCTTTTTGCGCGAGACCCATGCCCGGATACGCCAGGTCTGCGATAAAAAACTTCTGTACCGCCAAGACTCGGCCCATGACGCGCTCGACAATCGGGTAGAGCTTGCCGGGTATGAAAAGACTGACTACATCATCAAGTGGAACCCGCGAAAAGAGGACGCCCAATACTGGTGGCGCATGGGACTGGAACAAGGCGTGTTCTCGAATCCGAGGCCGGGAAAGAAGGTGACACTGTTCAGCGTCAAGGTGAAAGAGACGGTTACCGATATAAACGGAGCCCAAAAGAACTATACCTTCCGCCGGGTGATGCGGGTTACCGAGCGGACCATTGACAGGAAGGGGCAGCCTCTGCTCATCCCGGACCTTGAGCTGGAAGGGTGGTGGACCAGCCTGAAACTTGACGATGAAAAGGTCATCGAACTCTACAAGGGCCATGGCCTGTGCGAGCAGTACCATGCCGAGATCAAGACAGACATGGACCTTGAGCGGCTGCCTTCCGGCAAGTTCGCCACGAATCTATTGGTCATGGCCTGCGGCGCCCTGATATACAACATCCTGCGGTTCATCGGTCAGACATGCCTTGTGACCAGCAGGGGAATCATCCGTCATAATGCAAAGCGGAGAAGGATCAAGACAGTCATCCAGGAAATGATCTACTTCGCCGGCCGGATGATCAACAGCGGCCGGAGGTTGAAGCTCAGGTTCAGCCGCCACGCGACGGCCCATGCCGAGGCGTTTACGGGCATGTACAACCTGCTTGCCTACGGATAGGGAAAAGGAAGCGGAAACTGCAGGTCACTCAAGGGGGCAGGACAGCCACCCGATCAAGCTCGCGCAAAAATCAGCCCAAGGGGTGACAAAACGGTTCAGTTGTCAAAGAACACTGCTTGTAGCGCAAAATAGGAGGTCAGTTTTTACAAACTCTGTGGACCTGACCTTGAAAAAAGGCCGGGATACCCCATACCGCAAGTGTCAACGAATTCCCGTCACGGATTCAGGATAAGGATAAATAATTATATATGGATAAGGATCAAATTCAAAAAATGATCACGTCATTATATTTGGCACGGAAACCATCATCGGTTTTGATGTATGCAAGTGTATTGTTTTCAGCGAGTATCTCTTTATTTTTTGCCATACAGGTGAACAAAGGCTCTTTTTTCTATTCATCTGTTATGTTTTTTATTATGTTCTTGGTAACATCAATATTTCTTATTGGAATGTATGTATTGTTGAATGATACAAAGAAGAAAATGGAGCTAACCCTAATAAAGCTTACTATCGACAGTATAGCGATCAATGACTGGAATATTAAATTTTGTATAAAAAATTTGCATCATTCAATAGTTTTGCATCCAGCCTTTAGAGCAATTATTGGATTATATGTTTGTCGCTTTGGAAAAATCGAGGAGGGGATGTCTATTATAGAGAGATCCTCTAAGGAGGTACCGCTGATAAAAATGGCCATTCAAAACGGCCAGATAGCGGATGTTGCCAAGCTGAAACAACTAGCAGAAATTATAGAAAAAGATGTGATAGCCTCGAATTTTGCGCTAAGAGTATACAAAAAATTTGAAACCGTTAGTTTGGCTTTAACTTTGTTGATTTTGTTTGCTCTTTTGACCGCATTTTTATTATATTTATTCGCAAAGTAGGGAAACTCACGTGGGGGAGCCATAGGGGACGAGGGGACGTAGCTGCTTTATTGCTTAATTGGTATTTACCTGCTATATTGCCGCCATGCCAAGACAAGCCCGACTAGACATA
>CAYVXJ010000033.1:0-2762 GCA_964454815.1 uncultured Candidatus Cloacimonadota bacterium
AAATACCTCTTTTATCAAGAAGTTACATCGTAAACCGCAACTGCGAAAGTTGAGTAATCTATCTTGAACCTGGCTGTGAATAATGTTTAAAGCTTCTGCTGCAATCCCTTCGTTCTCTTTTCCACTAAGCAACCAATCAAATCTATACCTGAAATACTTATACAAATAAAGCGCATCAACAGGATCTAATGTGGTAAAAGATAATTTTCTATTATTCTTCATTTCACCATTGATGATATATTTAATTCCAAGTTCTGCATACTCCTTTGCTTTTTCAACTAACCCAATTAGGACCAAATTATCTATTCTTTTGTCTATTCTATTGGCGGCATCAAGACACAATCGTTTTTTTATGTTATTTTCTATATCATACAGTCTGTATATTGTTACGTCAGTATTAATATTTTTATCATTGTCTAAAAGCAATTGCTTCCAATACTCTTCTGCGTTCATCTAAGATTTTCCATTTTCAAGGACCCTATGGACTCTCCCTATGTCTTGGTTCGCTTCAAGCTGTTTCATCTTCAAATATCATTTGAATTTTGCTACATTTACGGCACTTGCCGGCTAACGCAAACGATGAAATATCATCTGGCCCATCGGCGTCTTCCGGGTATTCAAACCCAACGGCAATTTCAAAAATGTTTCCGCCACACACAACAGGGGGTCAGGTCTCAACTGCCTACAGGCCCAGCTTCTTGCCCATCCTTTCCAGCAAACTCCTCACCGTCGCGTCCTTTTCCGACGCTACTCGCACCCTCCTGCTTGCCTGTGATACCGCCGCGTCACTTAGACCAAATCGTTCGCCTATCTCTCGAAGCCGCGCCCCGCTGTACCTGTGGCAAAAGTAGATACTCACGTTCCTTGTCAGGCTTCCTTGCTCTCCCAACTCTCTTCCGATTGCGGTGATCATCTCCTCCAACGTTGGACGACTCAAGCTCTTGACTGCCGGTACGTTTCGGTCCGGCTGCTTTTCTGCAAGATGTTGCCGCGATATCTCACGGACAAATTCCGGGCTCCCTAAAACCGTTGACGCGACAACTTGCTTCAAAGGACTTTCTCCCTCTTCGAGCAGGCCGTCGTTGACAAACGCTCGATATGCTTCTCCGGCATCTTCACCGCTAAAATAGCCAAGGATGAAACTTGTCTTTAACCATGTGGCCGTCTTAGCAGGACCTACGTACTGCCGATAACTTGACCATTCATAATCGTCCGGCCTGGCCACCGCTCCCGCCCTGACCGGGTTGAGATGGATGTAGCGGGAAAGTTCTGTGGCGTATGGGTCGGCATCGACAAGGATTGCCTTGTACCGCCCTTGAAACAGATGGCCATGTCTCTTGCGTTTCACGTTGAAGTAAGTCGTGTAGGCTCCGTTTATATGCCGCATGATTTGCGACAGGTTGCCCTCAGGCGTTTCCAGCAACAGGTGGTAATGGTTGTTCATCAGGCAGTATGCGTGGACGACTGCTCCATATCGCTCCGAGGCTGATTCCAGATATGATAGGAACCGCTCCCTGTCCCTTCTGCTTTTGAATACGTCCTTCTGCTCGTTACCCCTCGACGTGACATGATACAAAGCTCCGGGGTACTCAATGCGTAATGGTCGAGCCATTTGGGCCTCCTTGCATGCCTGGATTTTGCATAAGCATAGCAAAGAAATTCCTAGTTGTATAGAGTTGAGACCTGACCCTTATGTTATTCCCTGATGATGTAAACACCAACAACTTTGCTAGCACATTTCGTCTATGGATTGCTCCCCGGACCAGAATATCTTCTATAATAAAAGTAGCTGTCGAAATTCCGGCGGTGATTCCGACGCTTGATCAAGGAATTCCTTGGCTGACATTTGATGCCTACCAGAAAAATTATTGATTCCTGCGATCCCCATGTGTTGTCATCCCCTGATCACCCCACAGCAGCCCTTTCTTCATCTAAAACGTCTAGTAAAGAGGTCCTGGGGGTTCATCTTCCTATATTCATCCAGAAGATTCTTTCTTCGCTGAGGATCCAATTTCGTTATACTTACGTAGTTTTCATCAGAGCCATACCAAATCTCACATCCACTGATATTATTTTCAATCCACTCTGCACATATATCGAATAATTCGAAGTTGCCTTTTTGATAGTCCTCACCAAAATATCGTAAAACGAAGTTTACGTTTATCCATGTACTTGTGTCATCTTTTACCGGTATCAACGTGTCATCTTTGCTTAGCTGCACAAAGCACCCCTCTGGATAAAAATCACTATCATCCATTTCGAATTTTTTTTGGAATTCACTACGCACTTTTTCAAGAAGCGCAGCATTGATGATGTTTTTGACTCTAACTAGCATAATCGCATTGATAGGCATATAACCCCCTGCTGTTTATTTACATAATCTCTCACAGTGCTACAACTAGTATCACTGCAGTACTACTTGTTCGGCTTCATCCCTCTGACTGGTATTACTCGTAGAAAAGTTCTCGTACGCAAGGCTATATCTCTAATATTTTGCCTAAATGATGGATCTTTAAAAAATACCACGTTGTCCTCAGGAATGAACATCACCACTGCACGGTTGGGATATAATTCCCCAGGAATATTCTTTGTCGGATCAAATCTATGCTTAAAGAATTTCCTTCTTGATATTGTCTCAGCTTCTTTTTCTAGTTCTCTGAGAACTCAACTTTCGCAGCAGCAAAAAGCTGTTAACATATTGTAATTTTAAGTAGAATAGCGTCGCAATCTGGTTTAAAATGGCTTTGTTCCCCAACAAATCC
>CAYVXJ010000034.1:0-2555 GCA_964454815.1 uncultured Candidatus Cloacimonadota bacterium
CCCATGACAAAGTAGGGTAGGCAGCCAGCGCCCAGCTTGACCTGTGTTTCCAACTGCCCCCCTCCGAACCGGACTTGACCCTTTCGAGTCATCCGGCTCTCCGCTTTGACCCTGCCGTATCAGAGCCAATCTCAAAGAGAAATCTCATATTACGGTTGCGAAGTCTGAAATTGATCCAGGAGTGAAGCCAGACTTGCCTGATCATATTTTCCCTTGTGGATATCCTGATGGCACTTTTGGCAAACCGGTACTTGTTTTCGATTGATGACAGACATGTACAGAGTAAATCCCTTGAGGCTCTCTCCATGTTTTCGGACATGACGGACATGATGCATTTCCACTTGTTCCGTACTGCCACAGATAAGGCAAGCATTTAAAAGTCTGGATTGGGTACGTCTGGGTCCCCAGACTGGAATTTGATCAACGGAGGCAGGGGTTTGGTAGGTGCGTTTGACTCGTTTCAAAGGTTGATTGAAGAAGTGGATTTTCCGTCCGTTTGGCTTCTCAAAGTTAAGGTCTTTGCCATATTTACGGAAGATTTTCTGCATCGTTGATCCTTCTTTATGAGCTAAGGTTTTGGCCAAAGAGTATTGCAGGATATATCGAGCGTAGTTCAGTGAACTGACATTTTCAGCTAACTGATAGTAATTGTACCAACCCCGAATCACTGCGTTGTAATGTTCGATGATATGTTCGACCGGTTGGTTGACCATACCCCGCATACTTTCTGGTTGACCTTTCTCCATGTACTTTTTCAGCTTTTCGGATAGCTTGCGCAACGGAACCAAGAGCTTAATGTTACCCGTATTCGTCTTGACCGTTTGAACTACATTGTAAGGTGCTCCCTTGCATCGAAGGTTACGCCGCCGATACCGTCCAGGGCTAGTTTTGAAGAGATAACCTAAGAAGTGGGCGGGGTGAGAGGGTAAGTGTGTAATGAGGGTTTTTTCCTGATTTAGGGTTAGTTTTAGGTCATCTTTCAGAAAAGCGGCCATCTCCTCCCGAATTTGCATAGCCAGGGATTTAGGTCCGATAATTCCCACGATGACATCATCGGCATACCTTAAAAATTTAACTCGGATGTAAGTAGCGTCATGAAAGTCACAGCGAGGTGTATGGAGAATGAGGTGATTGAGTTTCCGAATTTCTATTTTTAAGCTATTTCGGAGTGCCGGGTGGGCTTCCCCTTCTTTCAAGAGCTGTCGGCGTTGCTGAAACAAGGTTGTGTATTTCGAGCTTGCTTTTCGCCCTGGAGCCAAGGTCGAGTAATGTTGACAGATGTCTGCCAATTTTTGGTCTAACCGATCCAGATAGATATTAGTCAGGATGGGTGAAATCACTGATCCTTGAGGAATCCCGCTGTACGTCTGATGGTACTGCCAGTTTTCCATATACCCTGCCTTGAGAAATTTGCGGATAAGGTTGATAAAACGCTCATCCTGGATTTTTCCCCGCAGGATATCAAGTAACCGATGATGGTCGATGCGATCGAAACATTGAGCAATGTCAGCTTCGATGACCCATTTAGTTCCTACCCAGTTCCGTTGCAAGCTCTCCAAAGCCGTATGGCAACTTCGTCCAGGTCGGAATCCATGACTATTAGGATGGAAATTCGGTTCGTAGATAGATTCCAGAATGAGGCGCAGGCATTCTTGGACCATTTTGTCTCTGGGAGAAGGTACGCCAAGAGGCCGGTACTTTCCTGTGGCTTTTTTGGGGATGTAGACTCGTCTCACAGGAGTCGGCTCGTAATGTTCCATCTTCAGGAGCTGAATGGTCTTCTGAATGACTTCTATGCTGTATCCATCTAAGGTTTGACCGTCTACTCCAGGTGTCATATTACCCGGCTTACTCTTGATTCGTTGGTAGGCCAGTAGATACAAGGTGGGGTTGTAGAGTTTTCGGTACAAGTCCCGATTGATCCACGCAGGATCGTTTTGATTTTTCTTCCGTAGGATGTCTAATTCATCACAGGCTTGAATCATCTTGCATGATACCTTTCAGTTTTAGCATCCGAGATTAGCTACTCTCCTTCCCCTTGCCTTTCCCATTACGAAAAGACCTTGAGTACTATGAGAGTTCCGTCAGCCGCCATTTTCAGAACCCCCATTTCAGGTGTTCCCATCAATCCACATTTACGGGTATGGATCGAGTTGGTGAGGCTGATCCCGTAGTTCGATAGAACAGGTTCTCGTTAGACTTAGGCAGACCGTTCGTTCCGTTAAATACACTTGTCGTGCATCGCCTATTGATCGAAGGGTTCTCAAGTCGACGACTTTGGCTTGAGAGGACCAATAGCCGGGGTTACAATTCACTTTCCCCGGTGTTTACGCAGGCACCGCTCAGAACTGGTCTTTGGGCAATTCAGCTCTTGCCATATCCAACTTAGCTCGGCCCTCAGTCGTTTGCTGTGAATTGCAAAACTCAGGCCTTTCTCACCAGGCTCTGGTCCCCTTCCTGTTACCAGGTTTGGGTCAGGTGAGTGCTTTACAACACCTCCCTTCAGTGTTGACTCCTTATGGAGTATCCTGTTCTGTCGCTTGGCTACGGCGCAC
>CAYVXJ010000035.1:0-2542 GCA_964454815.1 uncultured Candidatus Cloacimonadota bacterium
GCCGCGGTGAATACGTTCCCGGGCCTTGTACACACCGCCCGTCACACCACGAAAGTGGCGTGGACCCGAAGTCGTCAGGCGAACCCGCGAGGGGCGCAGGCGCCGAAGGTCGGCGTCGCGATTGGGGTGAAGTCGTAACAAGGTAGCCGTAGGAGAACCTGCGGCTGGATCACCTCCTTTCTAAGGAGCGGAGGCCGTCCTGTCGAGATTGTTGAGTCTGTTGAAGGGCCTATAGCTCAGCTGGTTGAGAGCGCACGCCTGATAAGCGTGAGGTCCCTGGTTCAAGTCCAGGTAGGCCCATAGGAGAACGCACCCGTTCGCTGGAAGGTGGCGAGCGGTTGTTGGGGGCGTAGTTCAGTTGGGAGAACACCTGCCTTGCAAGCAGGGGGTCAGCGGTTCGAATCCGCTCGTCTCCATGGAAGCGTGTGGAAGTGTAGAGAAGAACGATAGATCTTTGACATGGCTAAGAAGAAACGATAGACTGTGGGGCGTCGGTGAAGACGGTCCGCAGGAGTCACAGAATACGCAAAGAAGGAGTCAAGGAACGAAGAGCATACGATGGATGCCTTGGCGCGTTGCGGCGATGAAGGACGTGGTGAACTGCGAAAAGCTTCGGGGAGCCGTACACAGGCTGCGAGCCGGAGATGTCCGAATGGGGGAACCCGCCAGTCGTCATGGGCTGGCATTCCTGGCGGAATTCATAGGCCAGGAAAGCGCACCCGGGGAACTGAACCATCTCAGTACCCGGAGGAAGAGAAATCAAGCGAGATGCCCGGAGTAGCGGCGAGCGAAAGGGGCAGAGCCTAAACCGTGTGGAGGGAAGAGGATGTGTCCGTTCTCCAGGCGGGGTTGTGGGGGCTGTGGGGTCTTGACACATCAAGGCCGCATGGACAGCAGGCGTGACGGGAACGGTCCTGGAAGGGCCGGCCAGAGCAGGTGAGAGCCCTGTACCGGAAGCGCGTGGTGTGGTGTGCACAGTCCCCCGAGTACCACGGGACACGAGCAACCTTGTGGGAAGCTGGGAGGCCCACCTTCCAAGGCTAAATACGTCAACGCGACCGATAGTGAACCAGTACCGTGAGGGAACGGTGAAAAGAACCCCCGTAAAGGGAGTGAAAGAGACCCTGAAATCGTATGTTTACAAGCGGTCAGCGCGTGTCTTTGGATGCGCAATGGCGTGCCTATTGCATAATGAGCCGGCGAGTTCTCGGTGGCAGCCAGGTTAACGCAGGAAGCGGGAGCCGGAGCGAAAGCGAGTCTGAAAAGGGCGCAGAGTTGCCAGTGAGAGACCCGAAGCCGAGTGAGCTATCCATGGTCAGGCTGCAGCCTTCGTAACAGGAGGTGAAGGGCCGAACCCACGCGGGTTGAAAACTGCGGGGAAGAACGGTGGATAGGGGTGAAAGGCCAATCAAACTCGGAGATAGCTGGTTCTCCCCGAAATTGCTGTAGGGTGAGCCTCTGGTGATGCGTCATGGGGGTAGAGCACTGATTGGGTTAGGGCCCGTCGCAGGGTACCGTCCCCAGGCAAACTGCGAATCCCATGAACGGCGAGCCAGGGAGTGAGACGGTGGGGGATAAGCTTCATCGTCGAAAGGGTAAGAGCCCGGACCGCCAGCTAAGGTCCCCAACGATCTGTTAAGTGGAGAAGGATGTGGATGTGCCCAGACAGCCAGGAGGTTGGCTTAGAAGCAGCCATCCTTAAAAGAAAGCGTAATAGCTCACTGGTCAAGTGCGTCTGCGCCGAAAATGTAAGGGGGCTGAAACAGATGACCGAAGCTGCGGAGGGGTCGCGAGACCTCTGGTAGGGGAGCGTTCTGTTTGCGGTGAAGGGGAGGCGAGAGCCGACGTGGAGCGGACAGAAGTGAAGCTGCCGGCATGAGTAACGAGAAAACGGGTGCGAGACCCGTTCGCCGAAATTCTAAGGGTTCCTTGGGCAAGGCGAGTCCGCCCAGGGTGAGTCGGGGCCTAAGCCGAGGCCGAGAGGCGTAGGTGATGGCAAACCGGTGAAGAATCCGGTACCACCCGTGGGTTGTTTGAGCGATGGGGGGGACGGGAGAAGAGAGGCCAGCCTGTGAGTGGTAGGACAGGTGGAACCGGGGAGACAGGTGGTGCGGCAAATCCCACCACAGGATGTTGAGCCGGGAGACCGGGGCGGTGGCCCAGAAGTGGTTGCGCTCTTTTCCCCAAGAAAAGCCCTCTAGTGAGACCGATAGGTGCCCGTACCCGAAACCGACACAGGTAGAAACGGAAGATCTCCGAAGGCGTATGAGTGAACCCTCGTTAAGGAACTAGGCAAATTGACCTCGTAACTTCGGGAGAAGAGGTCCCGCGGTAGGGTGAGCAGCCCGAGGCGGGGGCACAGACCAGGCCCTGGCGACTGTTTACTAAAAACACAGGTCTCTGCGAAGGCGTAAAGCCGCGGTATAGGGACTGACGCCTGCCCGGTGCCGGAAGGTTAAGAGGAGGGGTTAGCGGCAACGCGACGCGCTGAATCGAAGCCCCGGTAAACGGCGGCCGTAACTATAACGGTCCTAAGGTAGCG
>CAYVXJ010000036.1:0-2373 GCA_964454815.1 uncultured Candidatus Cloacimonadota bacterium
ACTACCATGCCGACGGCCTGGGCTCGATCGTCGCCCTGACCGACAGGCACGGAAACGCCGTCCGGAAGTACGACTATGATTCCTTCGGCAATATGACTCAGGAGCAAAGGGAGTTCAGTCAGCCGTATGCCTATACCGCAAGGGAGTGGGATAAGGAGACGGGGCTGTATTATTACCGGGCACGGTATTATGATCCCATGGAGGGGAGGTTTGTCAGTAAGGATCCGATTGGGTTTGATGGTGGTATTAACCTATACTCGTACGTCCAAAATAATCCGGTGAATTGGGTAGATCCATATGGACTAGCAAGCTGGCATTTTGATTATGATTCGCTTGGTAACCGCCTTATTCATTATGGCAAATATAGATTCAATCAAGCAGGCGAGTTAGTAGAACACTGTGGAAAAATAATACAACATGTGCCTAAAGAAGCAGAAAAAGTTCTAGAATGGTTAAGAAAAGTAAAGCCTAACTTTTTTAGATCTGCTCCGTTATTGTTATTATTGCCAGGACAAGAACAAATGATTAATAATTTTACAAATACTGGATCGCATGTCGACGGCAATGAGATTTAACGGAAACAGCTATGATAAAAACCAATAAATATAACTATTGTTGCAATAGATTCAAGATTGCGGTTGAAGAAGGATATATCTTAAACGCTGATGGTTATGATGAAACTGAATGGTATTTTCCTGAACTTGGCCATTTATATTTTTGCCCTTTTTGTGGGACTCATATTAAGGGAGAGGGTTTTGGTGATTTCGATAAACAAAATCGTAACCAATCACAGGGTTAGCGCCGCAACATCTCAGGGAACGCCATGGGGACGTTGTTTATTTGTTGATTAATTCGGTAATATCTGATCGCTATTAAACAAATAAACAACGTCCCCTGGCAAGTCCCCTGCCACCAGTTACACCTACGACGCCTTCGGCGCCATGACCTCAAGTACCGACCCCATGGGGCAAACCACCAGCTATACCTACAATAACTTCGGCCAGTTGACCTCGGTCACCGATCCCCAGGGAAACACCAACACCTCCGGGTATGACGACAAGGACGGACGGGACGGGGGACGTAGCTGCTTTATTGCTTTATTGGTTTTTACCTGGTATATTGCCGCCATGCCAAGACAAGCACGATTAGACATACCCCGGTTTATTGCAGCATGTCATAGTTCGGGGGATTGAACGCTCCGATATATTTCTGGACGATGGCGACCGGGAACAATTCATCGACCGCTTTAGCCGCCTCCTTGCGGAAACCGGTACCGACTGTTTTGCTTGGACTTTGCTCTCCAATCATCTTTTATGTTGAGCTCAACATAAGTAATGTTATGTGAAGCGCAAAGTTATGTGAAGCAGGCCCTGCCGGTTTTCTGATTTTCTCACCAGTTCCGCCAGTTTCCCAAATCACCACTCAAATTTACTGCACATAATTTTTATCCCTGAATGTTTCCGAGTGTCGCGATAATAAAGGCAAAAAGGAGGCAGTTATGGGTATGGAACAGGTATTCACTTGTCCAAGGACGCTGCGGCGGCTCAGGAGCGGTCCGTTACCGCGACACGATGTCGCGTTTTCATATGTGCTTGATATTGCATCATTTATCTCAAGCACCTGTAGTATCCCCTGCAGCGCTCTAGGTGGCGTGCTTGGTACGCGCTGTGTACTTGGTGCGAAGCACACTGACAACGTACCGAATTGGGTTCAAATGGCGACAGGCGAACCCTTCCGGAAACTCTATCCGGTTAAGGGCAAGGGCAGGACAATATGGTGAGATTAATCGAATGGCCGTAGACGCGCCGTCAGAGGGCTACCCAACCCACTGGAGTTAATGGGTTGAATGCATGTTTCCAAGTGTTTACATGCGTGGTCAGGTTGCAGATTGTAACGGTATCTGCACGGGATTGTTGAACCACCGGCGTACAGGCTGCACCTAAGTTGTCCGTTAAGATGATTACGCGGAACGTGGAAACCTCGTATTTCCGCCCCAAAGTACCGAGGCAGGTGGAACCGTAAGGCACACTGTTGGAGATGCGAAAGTAAGAAGCTGGAAAAAGCGAATGCCGTCCTGTAATGGGACGGATACGGGTTGCAACAATACCCGGCCCGAAAGGGAGCTGACGTCCTATGCTGGTACTCCATTACGTGAAAATCGGGAGAATCTTCTTCAGGTGGGAAAGCAATGGACGGCAATCGCAAGATTAGCTGGTGCGCCCTCTGCCTTCGGGCTGAAGACTGCTGGTCAGTATCGTAAAGTCCGTATGCGAAAGCAGCGGGCGGGTGGCCCAATAGGGAAGGCCATAGGGACGTTGCTTGCTAATTAGCTATTGCCGTCGTCCCAAGTCCGTGCTACCTTCTGCCCATGCC
>CAYVXJ010000037.1:0-2178 GCA_964454815.1 uncultured Candidatus Cloacimonadota bacterium
GTTGCTGCTGGATTTCTTCGTCCAGGAAGGCCTGGAAGAGGGCGCGCTCTTTTCGGACAAACATAAAAGGCTCCTTTTACATGTGGTAGATCTATTGTAGATCCATCGATTGGCTATCACTGAACAGTATATGATCGTTTCCTGTTTTGTCAAGGATATTCGGGATGATTCAAATATAAGGTAACACTCCCATCCGCCCTTCGCCTGGGGTTGAAACCCCAGGCTACCTTAAAGTCGCCCTTTCAGGGCTACAATTGGTCCGTGAGGAACCTTCTTAAGCCCTGAAAGGGCGGTTTAAGTAAGCCCAGGGTTTTAACCCTGGGAAATTAAGGAATATTAAAGTCTGTAAAGCGTTATCCTATCCTGGGTGGAAATGAACCATCCCGGATATTCCGTACATTAATCTAGAAATCTGTGTTTCTGGTCTAAAAATGTGCTTGATGGCAAGGTTCCATTTCGATTTCTCATATTCCTCCGGCCTTCCTCGCGCAGCATCCCCCCGCAAGCGAGGGAAGAAGGGGGGGATAAAATTGCATTTTTACACATTTTTGTCCTGAATGCGTAAGGAGTGTTGGATGTCAGAATTCTCAGAATGGTTATTGGCGGAGCTGGATCGGCGTGGGTGGAGTAAAAACGAGCTTAGCCGTCGGGCAGATCTTTCAAAGGGAGCAATTTCTGGCGTTTTATCCAAAGATGGAAATCCCGGCATCAAATTTTGTCTTGGGGTGGCGCGGGCTTTCGGCATAGCGCCTGATGAGGTGTTGCACAAAGCCGGATTGCCGTCTCTGGCCTGGAGTGCATCTCCTTCCAAAGAGGAATTGGTGATCTCTCTCTCTTATTTGTCGGAAGAAGATCGATTGACATTGTTAAAGATAGCTCGATTGATGCTGAAAGCGCAGGGCATTGAAGTGCTTCCCTCTCAAGAAGAGCCGGAAGAATAACTCTGGAAAAAGATATGTTTTGACGCGCTGGCCCTCACCCCAACCCCTCCCCCTTGTTTTGTTGTTAAGTAACGACGCGCTTCGCGTTGCTGCGTTTTGGGGGACGGCCGCGAGCGGTGCGGGAGGGGGAGGGGCTCAGAGGGCATCGCCGGGCCGGTTCTGGAAAAAGTCCATGTTTTGGCGCGCCTTCTGAGACGCGCCAAAACATAAACAAAAAACCTCTCTCTTCCGATCCCGCGCGGCGTATCTGACCGGGAAAAGATCATTTGCGGGACGGTACAAGGTGAGAACGAGATTTCACCGCGGAGCACGCAGAGATCGCAGAGAGGGAAGAGAGGAGATTCTTTCTAATAATGCAAGGCAGCCGGCATAGTTCTGGAAAAGGACCATGTTTTCGCGGGCTTTCTGAAGCCCGCGAAAACATAAACAAAAAAACTCTCTCCCCCGATCCCGCGCGGCGTGCCTTACCGGGAAAGCGCCAAGTGCGGGATGTTACGCAGATAGCGGTTCGGCTCGTATTGAGGTACATTTTGCGTCGATGGAAAAAAACAGGGGCCTTACCTTAGAAAGCTTGTTGGAGGATGACATTGAACGTCTTAATCGGTTTTTCAAACTCGCTGAAATTGACCGAATACAGCCGATCCAGTCAGTTGAAATTGGAGAGTATGAAGCATCCTTTGTGACTATTTCTGTGCCGACATCTTCTATCCCTACCGATTCTTCCAGGAATCAAATGGGGCAGGCGGATCAGACGGTCTATCCAATGATAGATTTATATGGCATTACCGATGAATTGAATCAGCGTTACTGGCTTATAGAGGTCTATAAGGGGGAGAATGCTGAATTGAATGCCCGGGCAGATGCGATAGTAAGAAGCATTTATTTTATTCCCAGAGAAACCTTAACCCCTTAAAAAGAGAGCGTCCTGGAAGGGGGCATTATGACTATGATTGAACCTCGAATCAAGTTTTGTGGGGCCTGTGGGCGGCCGAAATTCGGCTTTGATGTTGTTTCGGCTCATTCTTCCATGTCTGGCCGGTGCCGGGTGGCCCGAAGTGAGGGGGCCCTTAGCCGTCAAGATAGTGCCTCAGGAGAGATGTGAAAGCATTGATGAGATTCTTTGTGGTATTTCTTGTCGCTATTTTTGCAGTGTCCTGTAATGGATTTTCGACCTCCACTTATGAGGCTTCGTTACTCTTTGCGCATTTTGTTTATGAAGGAAATGTCACTGATTCGC
>CAYVXJ010000038.1:0-2171 GCA_964454815.1 uncultured Candidatus Cloacimonadota bacterium
GTAGATCTTTGACAATACGAGAGAAGGGAGAGGGCTTTTGAGAGGCGCCTGAAGAGGCGTTTTGAGAAAGCTTTGAGTAGAGTAAGAGCGTTTTTGAGAAGAGGCGGAACGTAGGCCGTAGGGTCCTTGAGGTGCTTCGCGAGAAGGATGAAAGGATAATATGGTCAAGCGAGAAAGGGTCCATGGAGGATGCCTCGGAGCTCTCTGGCGAAGAAGGCCGTGGTAAGCTGCGAAAAGCGACGGGGAGGAGCAAACATCCCGTGATCCGTCGATGGCCGAATGGGGTAACCCGGCGGGTTTGAATATCCGTCAGTCGCACATGAATAGATAGTGTGCGGCAGCGAGACCCAGGGAACTGAACCATCTCAGTACCTGGAGGAACAGAAATCAACATGAGATTCCCTGAGTAGCGGCGAGCGAACGGGGAAGAGCCTAAACCTGGGGCGTGTAAGGTGTGCACCGTTGCGTTCTGGGGGTTGCAAGAAGTATGTGGGTCCGGTGCATGACGGGCCGCGTGGTTGGAGAAAATCGTTCTGTAGCGGAAGTCTACTGGGAAGTGACGCCGAAGAGGGTGAAAGTCCCGTACGCGAAACGGAACGGTCCACGTGATGTACTTCTTAAGTACGACGGGGCACGAGAAACCCTGTCGGAAGCTGGGTCGACCACGATCCAAGGCTAAATACGTGAGAGCTACCGATAGTGCAGAAGTACCGTGAGGGAAAGGTGAAAAGAACCCCGGTGAGGGGAGTGAAAGAGAACCTGAAACCGTGGACCTACAAGCTGTCAGAGCCCCGCAAGGGGTGATGGCGTGCCTTTTGTAGAATGAGCCTGCGAGTTACGGTGTGGAGCGAGGTTAAGGGATAGGAGTCCCGGAGCCGAAGGGAAACCGAGTCTGAATAGGGCGACGAGTTCCCCGCCGTAGACCCGAAGCCAAGTGATCTAGGTATGTCCAGGCTGAAACTTGGGTAAAACCAAGTGGAGGGCCGAACCCTAATCCGTTAAAAAGGGTAGGGATGAGGTGTGCCTAGGAGTGAAAGGCTAAACAAACTTGGAGATAGCTGGTACTCGCCGAAATAGCTTTAGGGCTAGCCTCGCGATGATTGTTTTGGAGGTAAAGCACTGGATGGACTAGGGCCCTTCACCGGGTACCAAACCCAACCAAACTCTGAATGCCAAAACACAATGCGCGGGAGTCAGACTACGGGCGACAAGGTTCGTGGTCAAAAGGGAAACAGCCCAGATCGTCAGCTAAGGTTCCCAAACCATGCTCAGTGGGAAAGGAAGTGCAATTGCGAAGACAGCCAGGAGGTTGGCTTAGAAGCAGCAATACCTTCAAAGAGTGCGTAATAGCTCACTGGTCGAGTAATTGTGCGCCTATAATGTAACGGGGCTAAGCATGGTACCGAAGCTACGGGTCAGATTTATCTGGCGGTAGGCGAGCATTCCGTGGACCGACGAAGGAGTTCTGAAAGGGGCTCTGGAGGGGACGGAAGAGAGAATGCAGGCATGAGTAACGAAAAGACGGGTGAGATTCCCGTCCGCCGAAAACCCGAGGTTTCCTGGGTAAAGGTCGTCTTCCCAGGGTTAGTCGGCCCCTAAGGCGAGGCTGAAAAGCGTAGTCGATGGGAAACGGGTTCATATTCCCGTACCTCTTACGATTTCGAGGGGATGACGCATGAGGCGAAGCCCGGCCGGAGAATGGTAGTTCCGGTCTAAGTTTCCGAGCCTGTGATTCCGGTAGGCAAATCCGCCGGGAGAGGTGAGGGGCGAAAGCGAGTGGAGACACGTTTGAAGCGAAGCGGGTGTAGTCAGGGTGCCAAGAAACAATCTCTAAGGTTAGATCGTAGGGGACCGTACCGCAAACCGACACAGGTGGGTGAGATGAATATTCTCAGGCGCTCGAGAGAACTCGCGTTAAGGAACTCGGCAACATGCACACGTAACTTCGGGAGAAGTGTGGCCTCCTCTGGTTTAGCAATAGGTTAGAGGGGGTTGCAGAGAAATGGCCCAAGCGACTGTTTATCAAAAACACAGGTCTCTGCGAAATCGCAAGATGAAGTATAGGGACTGACACCTGCCCGGTGCCGGAAGGTTAAGAGGAGGGGTTAGCAGCAATGCGAAGCTCTGAATCGAAGCCCCGGTAAACGGCGGCCGTAACTATAACGGTCCTA
>CAYVXJ010000039.1:0-2085 GCA_964454815.1 uncultured Candidatus Cloacimonadota bacterium
AGGGTCATATGCAGACGCAGGGAGAAGCGTTTCCTGAGGGATGTTATGAAGCGGGACGGTTCACGGGCGCCTTTCGTTTTTATCCGGGGATTTGCCCTTGATTGCAGCGGTATTTTTTTCTGTTACCGGGCATTGTGTGAATTTACTCAGGACAGTTGATTATTTTTTTGCTTTTTCGCGTGGGCAAAGGAGAAATCATTAGCCCACCCGACATGATGTGGACCGCTTCCCGTCTTTGACTCAGGCAGGGTGGGCAGACGGTTTTCTGTCTGCCCACGCGGGAGGTTTTCTCTTCATCCGCTACAGACTCGTAACCCTGGTATCATAATAAAGGTCGGCAGCGGGACATTTTGTCTACGCCCCGGCATCATCCGCATCTCTTGAGACCATTGATTTCCATAACACAAGCCTTATAGGGTCTCAACAATCAACAACATTCTTTCATTCTTTCATGCCTGACCCGACGATCTTTCCCTGTTGGTTCCTCTTTTCTGTTGGGAATCACGTTTTCAAAATTCCTTTAACAAGACCTTATTCCTCCCCTTTAAAGTTCGGGACTGGACCCGAACTCACCAGCGTTGATAAATCTGGGCTACTATGGGTCATCGGTTAAGCGGAAACTACAAAGAATAGATGATCCTTGTTTAGGGTCAAACGGTTCCATTAACTGTGGGAGGATTTCTGCTGGCATTAGAAAGTCTGGGTATAATTTTCTGTAGTAATGAAGTAGCAATGCTTCAAGGGCACTAAGTGATTTAATGGCTCGTATCATTGTAGGAGCTGAAATGTGTTTTAGCTTATCATGCTTTATTTTATTGTAGCCATAAGTCCACCAATCTGGTGCCTTTGTTTCAGACCAGCCGTCCCAAGGTTTGAATATCAGCGAAAAACGAGCCATTTCTATTTCTATCTCACAGAAACGTGGATAAACACTTGTCACACACTTAAAGTAGCTGAAAATTGATTTTGGTGGTGGAGAATATTTAATCTCTAACGCAAATGATTTGAGAGCGTTTTCAATTTCGGTTGACGACATCAAGATAATTCGAGCGAACTCATCAGAGTAAACATCGAAATGTTCCTTGCATGGCTGCACATATCGGAAACAGTTCTCTAGGTCATGCTCTAAAAGACGGTAATAGTTCCAATGCGGTAAATTATAATGTGCTTTCCTCATACACAAAGAACCTCCGGCTTCAGACTGTTTCTTTCAACATCCTATGGCTGACCGGCCTGCGGCCTAAAGGCAGCCGCGTGTTGGGAATTGTATTTTCAAATTACCTCGCGTTAAGGGATGGCCCCCCAGCTGCTTTGAGTCTTCGACTCGCTTGACATATGTAAATGATTTCGAGTGTCACGGTCGGAAGTACCGAAAGAATCGTACCCACTAGCACCGCATATATCAGAGGCCGAGCAAGCATCGGAGTCACCGGAGAGATACTTTGAAAGTATCGCTGCGCAGAGATCACTAGCGTAATGCTCGGCAGCAAGTAATAAATGATGAGGGCAAGTCGGAGGGGTCAACCCTCGACATGGGACAATTTGCCATATTCTGCCTTAGGTGCTTTTTCAATTTTGTCTCGTGTCAAGGGTGACCCCTCCGGCCTGCCCAGTTTTAGGATAACCTATCGCAATTATGTCCTATGTCAAGGGTTGACCCCTGTTGGTTCCTTCAACCAGGTGTGGTGTGCCGATATCAGCTACATTCCCCTGCGGCGCGGCTTTCTCTACCTGGTTGCGATCATGGACTGGTTCAGTCGCAAGATCCTGTCCTGGCGCTTATCCAACACCATGGACACCGATTTCTGCGTTGATGCGCTCGAAGATGCCCTGGCTCGCTACGGCAAGCCCGAGATCTTCAACACCGACCAAGGCAGCCAGTTTACCAGCGAGGCATTCACCAACGTCCTTAAAGATGCAAACGTGCGCATCTCCATGGACGGCAAGGGACGTTGGCGAGACAACATCATGATCGAGAGGCTATGGCGTTCCCTGAAATATGAGTGCATCTATCTGCACGCCTTTGAGACCCCCAACTTTAACACCCGAATTCCGCTAAGCGTACAGAAAAACAGGCGGAATTCT
>CAYVXJ010000040.1:0-1949 GCA_964454815.1 uncultured Candidatus Cloacimonadota bacterium
GGGACGCCCAGAAAGCGCCGGTAAAAGCCGGCAAAGAGCAGGAGGTGCAAGTCCTCCACATGATAATGACTAGCGATCAGTCGTGGCCCTGAGTCATGCGTCGGCCTACAGTGATGTGGGCGGCGAAGCGTTGACAGGGGGCATGCAGGCTTGGCTACGAGCTCCGAAATCACCTCATCCTGAGTGCCGACCTAATTGGGCGACGGGGAAGGCAACACGGAAGACCGCGATAGCGCGAGTGGTCTACCGGCTCGGCGGAGTCAATGACCCAAGGCATGCATGCAAGCTCCTTGCACGGAAACCGGGAGATCCCGGGCACGGCTGACTGTCATCCGCAGTCGGTCCGGACGAGAAAGGCCGAAGGCCACAATCTCGACATGCACGTGAACGGGAAGTCGGACACGGGAGTAGTATCGGTGAAGCGGACGAACAAAGGTGCTCAACCAATTCAACAAAGCCAACCACCAGCGGAGACCGTGGAGAGAAGGCCCGTGGCAAAGGGGAACTCTGTGCAGACGACCATGACCGGCACGCTGAGGCCGGAAGCAGTGTCGAGCGCTCTGGACAGGGTACGAGAGGCAGCAAAAAGAGACTCGAAACTGCGGTTTACGAATCTTCTGCACCATGTGACGGTCGATTTACTCCAGAGCGCCTACTTCGAGCTTAAACGCAGTGCGGCGCCCGGCATAGACGACGTGACATGGTTGGAGTACGGTGAAGGACTCGAAGAGCACTTACCTGACCTCCATGAACGCATCCAAAGCATGAGCTACCGAGCAAAGCCAAGCAAGAGGGCCTGGATCCCCAAGCCGGATGGCAGACAGCGGCCCCTTGGTATCGCCGCTTTGGAAGACAAGATCGTTCAACAGTCGCTGGTGTCGATCCTCCAGCCGATTTACGAGGAGGATTTTCTGGGTTTCAGCTACGGTTCCAGGCCGGGTCGAAGCCCACATCATGCACTTGACGCGATCTATGTCGCAATCACGCAGAGGAAAGTGGGCTGGGTGCTGGATGCGGATATCCGCGGATTCTTTGACTCCGTCGATCACGACTGGGTACTGAAATTCGTCGAACATCGCATCGGCGACCCGCGGATATTACGGCTTTTGCGCAAGTTCTTGCGAGCCGGAGTATCCGAGGGCGGCGAGTGGACCAAGACGGTGGTGGGGACGCCACAAGGTGCGGTGATATCGCCATTGCTCGCTAATATCTACCTGCACTACGTACTTGACCTATGGGTGCAGTGGTGGCGAAAGCGCCACGCACGCGGCGAAGTCTACATCGTAAGGTACGTGGACGACTTCGTGATGGGATTCCAATACCGTTCCGATGCAAGGCGATTTCAGGCAGCGTTGAAGGAAAGGCTTCTGAAATTCGGCCTTGAACTACACGAGGGGAAAACCCGGCTCATCGAGTTCGGGCGCTTCGCCATTGAAAATCGTGCCGAACGGAACGAGGGGAAGCCGGAGACCTTCGACTTCCTCGGCTTCACCCACATCTGCTCCAAGAAAAGGGACGGCAAAAGCTTTGCCCTCCGACGGAAAACCATCGCCAAGAGAATGCGGGCGAAGATAGCTGAGGTCAGCCATCTTCTGATGCGCAACAGACATAAACCGCTGCCGGAACAAGGCGGTTGGCTCAAGTCTGTGGTACAGGGACACTTCAACTACTACGGAGTCCCTGGCAACCGTAAGGCAATGGACGCCTTTCGGACCTTGGTGAATCGAGCTTGGATACGGGCGCTACGCAAACGAAGTCAAAAGGCGCGGAGCCTGACCTGGGCAAGATTGCAGACTCTGGTGAAGAGGTGGATACCCTCACCCCGGATAGTGCACCCATATCCTAATCAACGCCTCTGCGTCTGACCCGATGCAAGAGCCCGGTGCGGTAGTGCCGCACGCCGGGATCTGTGCGGGGGGTGCCGGGTAACCGGCATCCCTACCGCGAAC
>CAYVXJ010000041.1:0-1906 GCA_964454815.1 uncultured Candidatus Cloacimonadota bacterium
AATCGGGTAGGAGGCGGAGTCTCCCCCGCCGACCTCCCACACCACCGTGCGAACGGGTCCGTACACGGCGGTTCATGATACGCGCTGAAGTCGTTGGAACTGGTCAAGAAGAGATATCAGTCCGAGGTTATCGAAATAGGATTTGGGGAGTACACGGTGTATGACGTTTGTCCCAACGCTCGCCCATGGGCCGCGTTGTTTCTGGACATAACGCCATGCCGCGTCACCGGACAATCCCAGTTTTATCAGGTTCTTTGCTCGGGTGTAGGCTCGCTTCCACTGCCGCCATACTATGCAGCGCAGTCTCCGCCGCAGCCAGCCGTCCAGTTCCTTGAAGAGGCTTTCCCCGGCCGCATGACGGAAGTAATTCACCCACCCACGCAGTTTCGGGTTCATCTCTTTTACGGTCTTGGATATATTCCACCCTTGCCCCATGTGGCAGATTTTCCGCACGGTGTCTTTCAGCCGGGACACCGCCTTTTCCCCTACTCTCAAATTGAGCTTGGGAAACCAGCTCATGCTGTATCCAAGGAATATTCTACGCCACGGGCGGTCTACCGCGCTTTTTGCCTGGTTGACCGTAAGTTTGAGTCGCTCCGACAAGTACCGGGTGACGGACGCCATGACCCGTTCACCGCTCTTCCGTGTCGCAACATAGATATTTGCGTCGTCGGCATAGCGGCAGAAGGCATGACCTCTTTTCTCCAGTTCCTTGTCGAGTTCGTCCAGGAGGATGTTTGACAAAAGTGGCGAAAGCGGGCCACCTTGCGGAGTTCCCTCCTGTCGCGGTGACGTGATGCCACCCTCGAACATCCCGGCCTTCAGGTAGCTGTTTATCAGCTTCAGTACCCTCGGGTCCTTGACCTTGCGCTTTACCAGTGACAAAAGAATGTCGTGGTTTACCCGGTCAAAGAATTTCTCCAGGTCTAAATCTACAACCCACCGCCGACCGTTTTCCACATGCTGACGGGCGGCCTTGATTGCCTGATGGGCGCTCCTGCCGGGACGAAACCCGTAGGAGTGTTCGGAAAAATCCGGGTCGAACATCGGACTCAATACCTGATGCACTGCCTGCTGGATGAGACGGTCGAGCACTGTGGGTATCCCCAGCGTTCTTCTGCCGCCTCCCGGTTTCGGTATTTCTACCTTCAGCACCGGTAACGGAATGTAGCATCCCGCCAGCAGTTCTTCTTTGATCCGCGGCCAGTGCTCCTGTAAGTATGCTTTCAGGGCTGTTACCGGCATATCATCCACGCCGGGCGCTCCCTTGTTGCGCATTACTCGGCCATAAGCCGCCATCATGTTGCCTCGGCTGACAATTGCTTCCATCAGTCCGTCCGTCTTCGGAAATGAGTTGTCCTGCCTTCCCGTGACGCTTGCCGCACCCGCCCCGGCCACCTGCGGCTTCCGGCCGCTCACCTCCGGATTGGCGCCGGGCATCCCAGCCCGGCCTTCTGCTGCTCTTTTCGTCATCGAAATTCAGGCTTCCTTTCCGTCGTTTCATGTTCCGCCCTTCATCGACTGGTCAGGCCGACTAATATGGCTTCTGCTGACTTCTGTCGAACATAAGGAAGCTGTGTTTTCAGCTCCCCTGCACCGGATTTCGCCCAGTGCGGGACGACAGACCTCCCCGGGTATTGCGCGTGACCTTCCTCCCATATACCCGCCGCATTTACTTCCACGCCCTCCGGATGGTTATTGGGCTTTATCAGACACGTGCCTGCTTGCCCGGTTGTGGCTGCCTCTTATGCGGTTTCTGTTCGTCGGGCCGGGATTTTGCCTGCGGCTTCCTTCAGATTCCGCCTCACGACGGACACCCTTGCCGTCCGGCTAACGGTTCCCACCATCAGGGTCCGTAGAGGACTTTCACCTCCAAGTCTACGATCAACCACCACAGTTGATCATA
>CAYVXJ010000042.1:0-1896 GCA_964454815.1 uncultured Candidatus Cloacimonadota bacterium
CAATATCTATAAAATGATTACCATAAACTCTTATATATGAATTTAAACTATAAATACCACAGTATAAATTTTGAAAACGATTACCAATATTGGATGAAAAATCCCCAATTATTACATTATCTACATTTTCGGCTTTAATTCCATACCAGCTTCTTTCTCCTAAATATGGCTCAACCATTTGTCCTCCAATAAATTTGTTAAGCTTAATATTAAAAGTCGTTTGTTGGGGCAAATAGTTTTTCAATTTCATACTTGTCGCATTATTATTAAAATTAACTCCAATAATATTAAGGTTTGCATTATTTGACGCTACTATCCCATTTATTGAATATTCAATTACAGTTATTCCCAAAGTTGATGATGTAGCAATCAATGTTGAAGTATTATCATTCAAATAAATTCCATCCCACATTATATCACAACATCTGTTTTTTGTTAATTGAGTTCCATTTCTTAATTCTAACTTTGCGTTTGGTTCGATTATAATTTTTGAATATGGAGAAATATTAACAAAACAATTATCGAAAATCAAATGTCCTGTTACATGTAAGTCACCATTAATGTTTATTTGCAATTGATTATATGTTGCATTTCCAATAGTAGCATTATTTAACTTAGTAATAAAAGTTTCACAGCAAGGATAAATATTGATTGAACTTGACATACTGCTTGAACCAGGCATAGTTGCTGTAACATTTAAAGTGGCGTTACATTTATAAACATCATCCCATTTTACCGTAATATTTTGGGTACCTTGTCCCGAAACCACAGAACCAGCTGATTGGGGTTGAATTGTCCATTGGTAACTTACACATGATTGAGGATTTGAAATTGAATATCCTGTGGTTTCATTGCAATTATTCGGATTCCCGGAAATAATGGGTTTATTAATATTTAAAATCTCATTTATTACAACATCATCTATATCAATACCGCCAAAACTATTTGATAATGTATTTGAATTGCAATATGGTTCCAACATAATAGCATTAAAGTTTGCATTGGTACAAGTAAAAACAAAATTAAGAGTTATCCATTGATTTAATGCAGAATTTGTTAAATTAACATTATGAATTGTTACCGATTGGTATGTTTGATAGTTATATAGTTTTATTGATAATCCATCTATGCCTTGAGTAATAGTAGAATTGATTTGAATATAATGAACTCTGTATCTTAAGCTTACATTATAATTATTCCCTACTACTAAACTTAAACCACCAACTACTGTATTGCCTGTTAATAAATTATAAGCACATTCTTGGCCTGGATTTCCCCCATAGCTTTGTGCCCACATGTACAAATAGTAATTCCCATTTGCTTCTTTAAAAATCTGTGGCGAACCGGTGTATTGCCTCCAGTTGCATACATCTGAATAATTGCCTGTTTGCATTGGGTCTATATATAATTGATTTTGCTGTGTACCATTCAATTCTGCTATTAAATCAGCTGATAAATCATTGAAATGCGGATTGGGATTAGTACAAGGATTTCCACATATTAAATTAATGGGAGATTTTGTAATATTTGAACTATATATCTTAAAATACCCGTTAGTATTTGAATTACTTATTAATTGTATATAATAATTCTCTCCTGACTGCGTCGATTCAGTCAGTGAACTATCTCCTTCGTATAAGTTTATCGATCTTATTAATGTTAAATTATTACATTCACCTTTATAAAAATTTATTGTGGTTATTTCGGTTGAATTACTGTCAGAACATTGCTTTAAAAATATCGAAAAATATAAAGAATCAGTGTTAAAATGAAGCCAATATTCGTTGCTTGTCATATAGTACTTCTTTACAACATTAAAGCTATCGAGTGGTACTGACGTATTGCAATTATTTTGTCCCGATATTTTCGCAGAATTTATCATTACTGCTATAATTA
>CAYVXJ010000043.1:0-1872 GCA_964454815.1 uncultured Candidatus Cloacimonadota bacterium
CACAAGTGCCAGAACAACAGGAACAATCATGGCAATACGCATCACACCCACAGAAAGCGATAGCCCGTTAAAAACAATACTGCGCTGATACACCCAAAAGTTAGTTAAAAACAGCAGACCGGTAAGCACCCCAAAACCCAGATCAAAGCCGGAGGGAAGAGCTACACTTCGGGGCAGAGAGATGAAGCTGAACAAGCTGGCTACGAAATAATTACCCAAAAATACCGGTAACATATTCAGCTTGGCTCTTTTTCCGGTTACCATCAGTAAATTGGCTATCAGAACAGAGCAAAATATGCTTAGAAACAAATAAAACATTTATTAGCCTATGGTTTGGGCAGATAGTATCTATCGAATCGTTTACGCAGATACAAGCTTATTGCAGTGTAATCCGTGATGCAAACCCCACTGAATATAGAGATCATGATCATCATTTGATATTTTATGGCTACCAAGGGGGAAGCTCCACCCAAAATCTGACCTGTCATCATGCCTGGCAAGCTGACCACTCCAATGGATGCAATGGTTAGTAATTGGGGAACCAAAGATGTTTGCATGGCTTTTTTGAAAGCTGGCAAGGCTGCTTCCCAAAGGCTGGCACCCAGACTTAATCTGGATAAATACGCTTTCCAATTATCTGCCAAACCGCTTTCAAATCTCTCCAAAGCAAGAGCGCAACTATTCATGCTATTACCTAAAACCATGCCATATATAGGGATTAAGAATGTGGGTGAGAACAGGGGGCGTGGTTTCACTGTCAGCACTATAAGCCAGGGCATAACAATTATCGTGGTGGTGCCTAAAGCTATGATCAATACAGGTAAAATTACCTTACGCTGAAACTTTAGCCTGCCTCTTAAGGTAATAACGGCATTGCTTATCATTATCAGCATCCAAGCCAGGGTTAACCATAGATTCACGCTGGCAAAGATGAATTGCAGCACCAAACCAATAACCGCAAGCTGCAGAATCATCCGAATAAACGAATTGAATAGCTGTCCGCTTAGCTTCAGTTTCAGATGGCTGAAAATAAGCAGGGGGAAGATAAGCAAGAGAGCCGATAAACCCAGCCCCAGATAAGAGATATCCATTTAAACCCCGCTACCTGTAGTTAAGAAGCTAATCGTTCCCGAATCCAGCTTCCAGATTTTTTGCCAACGGCTCTGCCACAGGGGATCGTGAGAAATTGCAATAACAGTTCCGGGAAAGCTGTTAAAAAGGAAATCCGATATTATCCCCGAACTGGTTTGATCCAAAGCAGAGCTTATCTCATCCAGCAGCAGGATTTCGGGATTCAACTGCAAAACCCTGATTAAGGCAATGCGTTGTTTTTCACCTCCGGATAGCGTGGAAGCCTGTTTCATCAGAAAATCTTCCGGTAGCTGAAACCTGTGCATCAGCTCCTTAATGTGCTGTTTCCTTTGCGGCATTTCACGCTGTTTCAATGCGTTATACTGCAAGGGCAAATCCAGAATATCACCTATGGAGGCATCTTCCAGATAGGGTTCTTGCATAACCATACAAATCCGGCTGCGTAATAGTTCTGGCTTCATTTGCTTGATGTTTGTCCCTGCAAACAAGATTTCGCCGGTATAGCCTTGATTCATCAAATTTAGCGTGCTTAGCAGCGAACTTTTGCCGGAACCTGTAGCCCCTACAATTAGAATCCTATCTTTGGGATACACCTTTTGGTGAATCCTGCCTAACAATTGCCTATTGTTATGGTATAAACTGTTTAGCCTTAGTTCAAGCTGTTCAAGCATCGTTTCTCCCGTCTCTATCGCAATAAACCTAAGCTATAGTTATCTGCCTGGGTGTCAAGCGAAAGATATTGCTATAGCTTGCATCGCTTCAGCTACCACCCAACGTCTA
>CAYVXJ010000044.1:0-1694 GCA_964454815.1 uncultured Candidatus Cloacimonadota bacterium
GTAACTATTCAGCCATGCCGTCTAAATCATTATAAATTCAGGCAGCAATCCGAGAAACGGCTTTCCTTCAAACGCTCCTTGAATCGCGTCGATAACTGAGATTGAGTTCTTTTTGGCCGTAGAGATATACCCTCGAATGCGGCAAAATATTTTTGCACCTTTCCAACTTCTAAAGTTGCCTGAGATCTTCTGCTGAACCTTCATCATCCTTATGTCCCTTTCAGCCAGATTATTATCGAATGGAACCTCAAAATCATGCATGAAGGCTAAAACTTCTCTCCGATACTTTTGCAGTCTTCCCAACAGATTTTGGGCCTTCGTTTGCTTCTTTTTTCCACGTTTTTTAATCTGGCCTTGCAAATTCGGAGCAATTGGTGGAGGGTTTTCGAGTTTAGCCATTTCGATTACGCGATCATATCTTTTTTCGAATTTAGTAATCTCCGCGAGATCCAATTTCGAATCAATTGGCTTTCTGCATTCTACCGTTGTTTTAATGTCGATCAGATGGTCGATCAACTCTTTGGCCCAATTCTGCTTGTCCTCTTCATTAACGAAGGTAAGGTCTCTCAGATTATGTGAATTGCAAAGGGCATGCTTGCAGTTGAATTTGAAATAGGAACTCCAGCCGTCATGCATAGCTGTTCCGCTATAAACCGGCAGTATTCCCATATCCTCATTGGCCTTAGATCCGCGACTGGCATTTGCGGCATAATATGTCAGATTTGGAGTTGAAACCACATGGCACCATTTTCTCGTTCCCTTAATACGCATGCCTGTTTCATCAAGACAAATAACAGGTGATGCGATTAGCTGTTTCTTGATGGACTCTTCGACCGACTCCAAGGCTTCGTAACAGGTTTGATTTATGTCGATTAAAGTACTCAGGCTCAAATGATGACTAAAGAGGTCAACGAATGTCTCGCTTAATCTGCCAAAAGGAATAAGCTGATATTGATTTAGATAAGCGGCAACAGATTTCAAGCGAGTTCCATATTGAACGGGATATGCAACGTCTTCTGGAAAGGCAGCTTTATTGAGGCAGCCACAATTGGGGCAAATCTTGCTCTCAGCTTGATGTTCGAATACTTCAACTTTAATGGGCGGCAAATCGAATACCTGCCGGAATTCATGATTTGAGGCGTCTATATCGCACAGAGACCGACCGCATAATTCGCATTTGGTAACAGGATGGACGATTACATGGTCTGGTTTCTCGACCATTTCGAGTGTATGTCCTTTATGGCCTTTTTGTCCACCTACTGATCTACCAGTTGGCTTGCGCTGGCTCTTGATCTTTTTGAAAGTATCTGTCGATGGAGGTTTGCTGCTATTGCGGCTGTTTTTGTTGATTTGATCCTCTAATGCTTTTACTCTCTCCTCTAGTTCAACGATTCTTGCAGCTTGTTTATTACAGATAGAACAAAGAGTTTGGACGAGCGTAACAACTGCTTCTGGACCTTCTTTATAAATCGCTAAAATATCTTCGCGACTTAATGAGATGGTTATGCCTGATTGCACTGATGAGTGCGAATTATCTAGGCTATCAATCGCCATTTGATGAGAATTGCGCCCCCCCATTAGTTTAGTTGTATGATTATCATTAATATTTAAATTTTGGGTAGAATTGCCGATCGTTAAGGTTCATGATATTTTGGCGAAAAATTGAGGTTTCAGCTGGATGGCTGAATAGTTAC
>CAYVXJ010000045.1:0-1627 GCA_964454815.1 uncultured Candidatus Cloacimonadota bacterium
CAGTAGTTCTCATTTTGAAGCGGGCGCGTGGGATGGCACAGTATTCACTCAATAATCGGAGATGGTGAACGAACCTATTTCTCAGAAATGGAACCGAAACATGAAGAGGAAACATCAAAGGATACTGCACGACTGGGAAAAAGAAAGAGCCCGGCGTAGCCTTCGCCGTATAAAAAACGAGAGGAAAAGGGAGAAAGAGAGTTAGACACGAGGTCAACCGCCCGGGTCGGAGAGCTCCAGTTGAGTTATCATGAAGATCATCAAATGAGACCAAGTCTCGAAATGCCAGTAACACAGGAGTGTCCCAAGCTCTTGAAAGAAACGGGTGCGTCTACCGCGTTCGGTTCGTAACAGCCGGTAGCGGCGGTCACAGATGTCCAGGATCGTGTGCAGAAGAAAAGCCAGAATGTTGAGCGTTGCCAAGGTCTCGCACAGATACTGCCTGCCGTGCCCGAAGTTATGCTCCAAATTGTAGCCTTTTGTCTTGAGCGTATTGATGTCTTCGTTTTCCACTTTCCACCGTGCCCGCCCCGCAGCCACCACGGAGGCCACCGACTCAGCGCTCAGAGGATGACTGGTAATGAAACTGTTACGATAGATTTCCTTGCCCGCATAATTGGTTATCAGCACCGATACCCATCCGACGAGCATGGCGTCATCGGAGGACCGAAGGGGAATATCTTCGATCCATTCATACACGCTCGTGTGGTGCTCTTTGCCCGTCCACTCGCGGCTGACCAGACCATCCAATTCACCTGCTTTGCGGTGACTTTCGATACACTCGTATAAATATTTATGGGATTCAGCCTTACACACGCACAGAAAGTTCATCTCTTTCTCGCGCACCAGACTCAGAACCGGCTGATTCGCATAAAGATCATCCCCCATGATCGTCACCGAAAGAGGACTCAGTCGGTCCCCCATCTTCGCGATCCACCTCTTCGCCGCCGTGATTTCATTTTCCCCTTTCCCCTCTCCGTCCGCCTTGCGGATAAACTCGGGGGCAAGAGCAAGAACCTCCCCGCGGCCGGCTTTCACGATCGCCGGAGTAATGAGCATATGTTTGTAGCTCGTCTTTCCGTTGCTCTGCTGGCTGCTATGACACCGGGAACAGCTGATCCGTTCGCTGCGATAATACTCGGTCCCGTCGAGGGTCACCAGGACGTCATTGCCGATCGAGCGAAACCCATCCACCGTACCGTTCGTAACCAGCGTGTTGAACACCGTCTCGAACATGCCGTAGAGCTCTTCCGGTGGAACCTCATCAAGCACGGAACGAATCTGATTATCGCTCGGCACTTCCTTCACGCCGAACAGGCTCGCCGCGTTGTGTCGCCCCTTGCTCCGTCCCATCTGGCGTTGAAAATCTAAAAACGAAGGACTCTGGGTGAAAAATACGGAAAACGCACTCAGGGCAATGTCGCTCATCGAATAGTGGCTATTTGAACCGATGCGCGGATCCGGCAATCTGCTCATCGAGTCCCGCATTGTTGAGATCAGCCTTTCAAATGTGAGCGAACCCCCTCCCGCCATCACCCTTTCAAGGATAAAGGGTAAATCGTCTTTTGTCTAGTAGATACTTTTTTATCGATTCCCGCCCGCCCCCGCTTCAAAATGAGAATTGCTG
>CAYVXJ010000046.1:0-1566 GCA_964454815.1 uncultured Candidatus Cloacimonadota bacterium
TCAGCTGACCAGGCACAGCAACCAGTCTTCGGACTGACGGGGCTACGTTATCGAGGTTATGACACCCTGGGATACGTGCCAGTTCCAGGCTCTGTCGTTCGGCATTAAACAGGCGTACCAGGGGTTAAGCCAGTGTGTCGGGCCGAAAAAGCTTCGATAACATTGCCGAGGCAAACATTACCCCCGAAAGGGGAGGGCCGAAAGGCCAGAAGGAAAGCAATGCAGCATGTTTTGGTAGTCGATACGGACAGGAGGCCATGCGACCCGGTAACGCCGGGGAAGGCACGAGTGCTTCTGTCCCAAGGAAGGGCCGCGGTGCTCCGGCGGTATCCGTTCACGATCGTCCTGAAAGATCGCGCGTCCGGTTCCGTGCAACAATTGCGGTTGAAAATCGATCCTGGTTCCAGGGAAACAGGCATCGTGCTGGTCGGCGTAGATACAAAGAAGGTGGTGTTCGCTATGGTGCTGACTCACCGTGGTCAGACGATCAAATCCGGGTTGGACAGCAGGCGGGCGGTTCGCCGGTCGCGGCGTAACAGGAAGACCAGATATCGGGCGCCACGGTTCGACAACAGGACTCGCAAGAAGGGTTGGCTCCCGCCGTCACTTCAGCACCGGGTTGAGACGATTATGACCTGGGTGGGTCGCATCTCCCGGTTTGCTCCGGTTGCGGCTCTCTCGCAAGAGTTGGTGCGGTTCGATTTGCAGAAGATGGAAAACCCGGAGATCTCCGGCGTCGAGTATCAGCAAGGGACGTTGGTTGGGTATGAAGTGCGGGAATATCTACTCGAAAAGTGGGGCCGGGCTTGCGCCTACTGCGGGGCTGGCAATGTCCCGCTGCAGATCGAGCACATTCACCCGAGAGCCAACGGAGGCACCAACCGGATCAGCAACCTGGCGTTGGCGTGCGAGGAGTGCAACGTCAAGAAAGGGACGCAGTCGATAGCGGTGTTTCTGAAGGAGAGGCCGGATGTGCTGAAGAAGATTCTGGCTCAAGCCAAGCAACCCCTCAAGGACGCAACAGCGGTCAACGCAACCAGGTGGGCACTGTTTGGCCGGCTGAGGGGAACGGGCTTTCCCGTCGAAGCGGGTTCCGGAGGCAGGACCAAGTTCAACCGCTCTCGGCAGGGCTACCCGAAGGCCCACTGGATCGATGCCGCATGTGTCGGCGCAACAGGCGAGGGAGTCCTGCTTCCTGTCGTGATGAAGCCGTTAATGGTTAAATCAACGGGTTGGGGAAATCGTCAGATGTGTGGCACGGATAGGTACGGATTCCCTGTCAGACACCGCAGATGTCAGAAGATGTATTTCGGTTTCCAGACGGGAGATGTCGTTAAAGCGATAGTGCCCCAAGGGAAAAAGGCTGGCGCCCATACAGGCAGAGTTTTAGTACGAGCGTCCGGCTGTTTCGACATACAAGTAAGCAAGGGGCGGGTGGGCGGCATTTCACACAAATACGTCAAAAATATCCAATCAAAGGATGGATACAGCTATGTCTCATAATCAAAACCGTCCGCTTTCCTCCCCATGCCTAAAGGCAGGGGCTTCACGCGGACTTTCGGTGAA
>CAYVXJ010000047.1:0-1550 GCA_964454815.1 uncultured Candidatus Cloacimonadota bacterium
TGTAACCGTTCAGGGGGTAGTAGCAGGGATGAGAGAAGGAGCAGAACGGCCATGATTAGCGGCAGCGATCGCCTGAGTCAAGAAATCCAAAGCATTGCGCTGTTGTTGCTTGAGAGTCGCAATGACGGTCAACATACGTTCGGCAAAGTGACTGCCCTTTTGGCTTTGAGTCCCAAAGCAAATTTTGCGCCAGATCACCCCCGAACGAATTTGTCGTTCAGCATTGTTGTTGGTAGGGGGGACGCCCGAAACCGTGACAAAGGTCCACAAGGCGGCCTCGCGTTTGAGAATATCGCGACACACGCCCGCCGTTTTAGCCAGGGGACACGCCACGCCTTGCCGCAGCAATTGCCCCACCCGTTGTTGCAAAGGGATCATGAGTTCTTGGAAACGGGTTCGTTCCAGAGTGCCCGTCTGCACCGCATGCCACCAGGTAAACATCTGCTCAGCTTCCAGCCGCAGGGCTCGTCCCAAAGTTGCGGAGGCTCCCCCACGATCGACAAAAGCTTGAAAATCTCGCAGCAGATGGGCCCAACACAATTGCCGCTGGGGCACCGCTACCCAATTGTATCCCGACCAGCGATCCGAAACGAGCTTGCCGGGAAAGGTCTCGGTCAAGATTTCTTTCGCCACCGCGCCGCCGCGACTGTTGTCAATCAAAAACACGGTCACCCAGGTGGTCACCGCCACCCACAACCAGGCTTTTTGGTTAGCTTCGCGCCAGCCGGTTTCATCCAACTGCACGACGGGTTGTTGCTGCACATACTGGCGGGCGGCCTCAACCACCGTGGCCAAAGCAGCGCTGACTCGCTTTTCAATCGCGGGAATGACGCCCAGGCTGACTTCGATTTTAAAGAAATCGGCCAACAGGGCCACCACATCCCGCTTGCTCAGACGATATCGAGCGGTCAACAAACTGACCATCGCTTCCAGGTGCGGCCCAAAGGCCCCTTCCGGCACTCCCCTGGGCAGTTCCGCCCGCGTGGTCGCTCCACAGCGGTCACATTTCAGCGCATGCAACCGATATTCCAGGATTTCCAGGACGACCGGCGGGACTTCCATTACCTGATGCCGATGCGGAGTCGGATCATCCCCACTCAACGTCTGGCCGCAGCAGCGACAGGTGGTGGGTTTGACTTCATGCACCGCTTGGACTTCGCTCAACTCGGCCAACTTATGACTCGCACTTTCGTGCCCGGGTTGCCCCCCGGCTTTTTTCCCACTTTTGCTATGACTTCTTTTCCGTTTGGGGACGGCCGGGCCATCACTGGAAGGAGGTTGCGAGGAATTATGGGAATTGCGATGCAACTGCGCTTTTAAGCCCGCGACTTCTTTTTCCAGCGCTTCCACGCGCTGGATCAGGGCTAAAAACGCCGCTTGCACGGCAACGGGCGTTTGGTCCCATTCTTCCGTGGTAAATGCGGAATGTGGTGGGGTCGGTTTTTCTGTCATGGCTTCATTTTATGAGACTGGCTTTGGATTTGCCTTAGCGCTGCATTAGATTTTTTCGTTCTGTTCACCCCTCCCCTGGGGGGCCCCTGAACGGTTAC
>CAYVXJ010000048.1:0-1505 GCA_964454815.1 uncultured Candidatus Cloacimonadota bacterium
AAAAATGAGCGAAAGGGAGAGGAGCGCTTCGGCCGTCAAGCCGAAACAAAAATATGTTACCGATTTTTTAAAAGTGAACAGTTAATCTTTTAAAAGTGAACAGGGTCAATGAGCACTGTTTTGATCTTTTGGACATCCAAGAGAGTACCTTTATACCAAAACCTGATTTCTGATATACCCGTAGTAGTATCCGGATGGATTAGTAGCTGAACCTTTTCATGAATTGGGGCGTTGCCGAACTTAATTTTCTGATTGTTGATCGTAATGCTGCGATACGCATCAACCGTTCTATCCATACGGATAGCGAAGATATCTTTTGTAGACTGAAACGGAGCAGGTATTCGGAATGGACGGAATAAGTTTCTTTTATCCCGGGCAGCTCTTTGATAGCGTAAATAAGGAACTTCTTCAATTGTAGAATGCACGCGCTTGAAGTTATAGGCATTGACTTCTTGACCGAGTATATGATTACCTTGAGCGAGGGTAGTGATGTTTTCGCGATAACAAAGGCGCACAAGATGATCCTGAAGCCAACCATAAGGCCGCTCTACTTTACCTTTGGCCTGCGGGGAGAGGGCAAAAATAGGCTTTACCTGGCACTCATCCAGTATCTGTGTCCATTGCGGCCTGGCTTCATCGGTGAATTGATGATGTTTATAATGCAACTCATCGCGGCCACGAACAAATCGGAAGATCGAGTCAGAATCTATATAAAAGCGCATTGGAAGTCCGAATTTCAAGAAGATGTAGCGAACAGCGACGATGTGCGGCCAGGTAGTATCGCGTTCAACCAGCTTGGCGTAGAACATAAACCGGCTATGGTCATCAATAGAGGTGATCAGCCACCATTTACGCCTGGCCTTAGGCGCAAAGAGATGCTGCGAGGAGTCGTGCTGGATGAGTTCGCCGACATTGTTGGTGATGACTTCCCGATCATGCGGTTTGATAGTTTTCTTGCGCGGGATATAGAAGCCGTGTTCTTTAGCTCGCTTAATGATCGTTGATAAGGCAACATTTTGGTTGTCCTTTTCATGTAATGTTTGCCGGATAAAACTGTAGTTGTGTCTCCAGATAGGAACGTTTTTAGCGTTAATAAGTTTCTGGGAGGCATTGAGCTCTTGGATAATCCGTTTATCAGCCTCTTTAGCAATACTTCGCGTGGGATTACGGCGTTGATAGCAGATGTCAAACGCCTCAGGATTATCCCGGTAAGACTTAAGCAGGGCAAAGAATCGCGTTTGCCCTATACCTAAGATGGTTTCAATGTTGGCTCTGGATATCTCACCGGCTTCATAGTGCTTCATAAGATCTTTTACCTGTTCATTGGTAAATCGTTTGTGGATATGTTTGGTCATACTTTACCCCTTTCTTTTTGGATAAAGTATGCCACATTTGTCACTTTTAAAACGTAAATCGGCCTTAAAGCTGTTCACTTTTGAAACGTAACTAACAAGCCGAAACAAAAATATACCAAAGATTATTCAGAAATGTTATAATACTGCGGA